>NZ_CALMPA010000046.1 GCF_937871615.1 uncultured Sphingomonas sp.
ATCTGCGCCTCCCGCTGCCACGCTCGACATAAACTGCGACTGCAAAGAACAACTGATCGACTATCTCAACAACGCTTTCCCGACCCGCCAGATGGCTGTCTTTCGGGACAACAGCGGGGAGCTTCGTTCGCGTCCTGCAATCGGCGAGGACGGCAATCCACTGCTCTCGCAGGAAGCGCTGCGGATCCGGGACGGGCTGGTCGAGCGGCTCTGCGCGATGCCGCCGGTTGCGACCGCGCTCGACGAACTCATCCGGCATTTCGGCGCGGACCGCGTCGCCGAAGTCACCGGACGCACCCGCCGGATCATCACGGACGCGAACGGGCGACAGAAGATCGAGCGCCTCAGCCCGCTCGCCCGCATCGCCGAGACCGACGCCTTCCAGAACGGCGACAAGGATATCCTGGTGTTCTCAGGCGCCGGCGGAACCGGGCGATCCTATCATTCCGACCGGAACTGCAAGAGCGCCCATGGCCGGCGCGTCCACTTCCTGCTCGAACCGGGCTGGCGCGCGCCAGCCGCGATCCAGGGACTGGGCAGGACGCACCGCACCAATCAGGTCTCACCGCCGATCTTCCGCCCGGTCACCACGAACTGCAAAGGCGAACGCCGCTTCATCTCCACCATCGCCCGTCGCCTGGATGCACTCGGGGCGCTCACACGCGGCCAGCGGCAAGCCGGAAGCCAGAACCTGTTCGATCCTGCCGACAACCTCGAAAGCGACTATGCCAGGGATGCGCTCCATCAATGGTATCATCTGCTCCACGCGGGCAAGCTCACCAGCACGACGCTGGATGCGTTCGAGAAGATGACCGGCTTGAAGCTCACCGTCAGCGAGGGCGGCGAACTGCTGGAGCGCCTGCCGCCGATCCAGCGCTGGCTCAATCGTCTGCTCGCCCTTCGCATCGCCACGCAGGACGCGATTTTCGAGGAGTTCTTCGGGCTGATCCAGGCGCGCATCGACGCCGCGCGCGAAGCCGGCACGCTCGATCTGGGCGTCGAGACGATCAAGGCAAGCCGGATCGACCTGCTCTCCGACATCGTTATTCATCGCGAGCCGATTTCCGGAGCCGAGACCCGGCTTCAGAAGCTGAGCCTCCACCTCAAGCGATCGGTCACCACCTTCGAGCGCCTGATGAATGTCTGGGGTGGGACCGACGATATCGCCTTCGTTCGCAACACCCGCTCGGGTCGGGTCGCGTTGCGCGTACCGTCCTGGTCCACGATCGACGAGGAAGGGCGGCCTGTCCCGATGTGCCAGCTCATTCGACCGACCGGCCAGGATCGCGCAACTCTCGAAAATCTCGCGCGCAGCTTCTGGCACCGGATCGACGAGCCGACATTTCGTGCGCTGTGGGACGCCGAGGTCGATCAGGCGCGCGAGCAGGTCGATATCGAGACGGTCCACATCGCAACCGGCCTGCTGCTGCCGGTGTGGGACAGGCTCCCCGAGGACGACGTGCGCGTCTGGCGGATCGTCGACGAGGCGACCGGCGAATCCCGGCTTGGCCGCATCATCTCGGCCGAAATGCTCTCGGCGACGGCGGCTAGTTTCAACGTTGCCGAAGCTGTTCGGCTTACACCGGCCGACATAGTCGCCGCTGCTGTTTCAACCGAGGGCGGGCGGATCGACGCCTTGCCGGGCGCGCGACTGATCCGGGTCCGCGTCAATGATCAGCCGCGTCTGGAAATTCGCGGCTATCCGTTCGACCAGCTCGATTGGCTGAAGTCGCTGGGCTGCTTCACCGAAATTATCTCCTATCGGACGAGATTGTTCGTCCCACCTGACCAGGCCGAAACCGTCCTCGCCACGATGGACCGGGTGCCGGCATGATGCTGGCCGGGCCGGCTACACCAAGCCGGTCCGGACTCGCCCCTTGCGAGAAATCGCATATCGGATTGCCGTATGGCTGATGAAGGTATATATTGCCATACAAGCGGAGCTATACAATGACATTGAGCATCAGAAACCCCGAAGCGGACAGTCTCGCACGACGATTGGCGCAGCTAGACGAGACGTCCATCACCGATGCGGTGGTGATCGCCCTCAAAGAGGCGATCCAGAAGCGGGTCCGGAAGGAAACGCCTTCCGATACCGCCCAGCGCCTTCTTGCTGGCAAGAGGCTTTCCTTCGTGCCTGGCCGCAAACCCGTCAGCGCGGACGTTTGGCATCAGCTTGATCACGATCTGATCGACGACGATTGATGTTCATCGATGCGTGCGCGATCATTTCGATCTTCGCGAATGAGGAAACCGCTCCCGCCTACGATCGCGCCATCATGGCGGCGGAGGCGCCTTATACTTCGGCTCTGGCCGCGTGGGAGGCTATCATTGTCCTATCGCGGCCCGATCAACTGGATTGTCCCTATATCGAGGCCCATGCGTTAGTCACCGAATGGCTGGCGCTGCGCAACATCGAGTTGCGTGAGTGTCCATTGCCGGCGGACGCGCTTCTCTATGCCGTGGAGGTCGCGCAGGAACATGGCATTGGCAAGCGCAAGCTCAGCAATTTCGATTGCTTCCATTATGCTCACGCCAAGGTCGCCGGAACGCCGCTTATCGCCCTCGACAGGCTGCTGCGCGACACCGATATCGTCACCTTGCCGGACGATTAATGGGCGTGAGGCGCGGTGCCGACGCGTCATCTTCTCGGTATGCCTCGACCGCCCTCGATACCGCCCAGGCGTCGCAGTTCATCACCCGGCGGTTTGCCGTTGACCATGCAGGCGGCCACGATACGGTCATAGCTTCGATGGTCGGCCACGCAGGCGACCGTGCGGCCGAACACCAAAGACCGCAGGCGCTGCCTGGCCTGCTCGCCGCCCCGCTCGTGGAGTTCGGGAGCGTAGAAATCGGCGAGGCGGACTTCGATCCAACGATCCGGCCTTCCCATCGGGCCGACGCATAGGCCATCGCCATCCCCAATATAGCGCACCACACCGCTGAATTGTGCGCCCGGCGAGGGCAGCGGCGCGGTGCAGGGATCGGCGAATACGGCAGTCGGGGCAAGGAACGAGCCCGCGCCGATGAGGATAAGCGCCTTCGAACGCGATCGGTGGGCGGTCATACCGGTTGCGCGGACGCGGCCTTCTTGCGGAGACGACCCGCCGCGACCGGCTTGATGGCCTTGGCAGGCGCCTTGGTGACGGCCTTCGCGGGCTTGGACTCGACGGTTTGCACGGTCTCGGCCGCAACAGCCTTCGGCTTGCGACCGAGACCGCGCGCCTTGGCAAGTTCGCTCCGCTTGCGCGCATAACTCGGCGCCACCATCGGATAGTCCAAGGGCAGGTTCCATTTCGATCGGTATTGCGCCGGCGTCATTCCGAAATGCGTTCTCAGGTAGCGACGAAGCATGGTCAACTTCTTCCCATCCTCAAGGCAGACAAGATAGTCTGGTTTGACCGAAGCTTTGATGGATACGGCGGGTTTTTGCTTCGTCTCGATCGTCACAGCTCGCTGCGCAAGCCGCTTCAACGCCCGATGAACTACCCCGATCACGGTTTCGACCTCAGACACCGCCACTTCGTTGTTGGATAAATAAGCTGAAACAATGTCGACTGTCAGCGTGATGGACGGGCCGATCGCGTCAGTCATGCGCTCACTTTCATAGGAATGGCAGAACAAAAGGCAGTCTTGAATCACAGATCACGCCGCTTCGGAATCCACTACGTCAACACGGCCTAAGCTCAGAACCTTTTGCTCACGCTGAAAGCGAAGGTGCGTGGATTGAGCGTGAAGACGTTGGTGTCGGCCATTGCGAGCAGCGCTTTCTTTCATCGCCCGTCCTTCTCCATAATGATTTCGTCGGGGGTCGTGGAAACGCGCTTCGCGATCCCGTTCAGTTCCAGCGCGGTGATGAAGCTCTCCACGTCGCCAGCGGAAAACACGCCGACAATCTCCTTGTCCGGGATCTGGCCGTCCTTGAACGTCAACTTGCGGGTCGAGTAGCGGTTCACTTCCTCGATGGCCTTTGCCAAGGGATCGCGCATGAAGATCAGGCGGCCCTCGGTCCAGCCTATCTCCTTTTTCACGTCGACGGTGCTCACCGTCCATTGCCGGTTGGGGGAGACGACCAGTTGGCGTCCGGCCGTCATATCGGTTCCGTTGGCGGTCTTTTGCACCTCTTCGACGCGCACCTTGCCTTCGGCGAGGACGACCGCCATTTCGCCGCGATCCACGCTGACCTCGAACGCGGTGCCTATCGCGCGCACGCGCTTGCCCGCGGCCGTAACGGTGAAGGGACGAGAGGGATTGTGCGCAACCTTGAAAAAGGCGCGACCGCGAAACAGTTCGACGCGCCGCTCCTCGGCCAGGTCGGTGAAGCGCATAGCGGTTTGGGAGTCGAGCGTGACGATCGAGCCGTCGGGAAGCGTGATCGTGGTGCGCTGGCCCGTCGCGGTCTGGAACGCCTGCACCTGGCCATCGTGATCGCCGACCAGGTAAGGCGCGATCGCAGACGATCCAATGCCGACAGCAAGCAGGATCGACGCGGCAGTCGCGAACAGCCTTAGGCGGTTCGGGGCCACGCGCATCGGTGCGGCGCTCGCCAATTGCGCTCGGCTGTCCGACAGGGCGGGGTCGTCCTTTGCCATCCCCGTGATGAGCCACGCGCGATCGACGGTTCGATAGGCCTTGCGATGCGCGGGCGACCGATCGAGCCAGTCAAGAAAGCGATGTTCGTCCTCCAGCGTCATATCACCTGACAATCGCTCGACGTACCAGCGCACGGCCTCGGATCGAAGCCGGTCCCGATCTGCAAGGCTTTCGGGGTTCATCGGCCCGTCTCCAGTTCCTTGGCGATCCGACCCAGCGCGCGATGGATAAGCTCCTTGACGGAGTTCATCCTGATGCCCATGCGGTTAGCGATCGCTTGATAGGTCAATCCCTCGAATCGGTTGAGCTCGAAGGCCTGGCGGACCCGGGGCGGAAGGTCACATATGGCTGTGATCACGCGTTCGTATTCCTCAAGTCCGATGACGATGCGCTCGGGTGTGAGCAGGTCAATCACCTCGGCGCTTTCGGTCAGTTCGCGGCGCATCAGCGCACTTCGCGTCGCCTGGTCGCGGTATCGGTTGGCCAAAACGTTATGCGCCGTCGTAAACAGATAGCTTTCTATATTCTTGACCGGCTCGTCCGCTTGCGCGCTTTGAATCCGCAGGAAAACATCCTGCACAAGATCATCGACGTCATTCTCGGGAACGCGGCGCAGAAAATACCGGCGGAGGATCGGGCCGTAGATTTTCATCCATGCGCCGAAATCCGGTGCCGCAGGCCTCGACACCATTGTCAGCTTCGGCTCCTACCGGGCTGGTATCGACCCTGCGCGTAACACCCATTCATCATCCCTTCGTCTCGCGCCCCCTCCACGGCCATTTTTCCGATGTTCTATGGCTTAAGACACGCGAGACTGCCCTTCGGGGGGATAAAATTCGAGCCCGCCCAAAAAAAATCTCTGGGCCTTGCCGTTACGGCAAAGCCAGTTCCGAAAAAAATCCATTCAGGCGATCCCCCCGAAGGGCAGTTTCGCGTGTCTTATGGAGCGACGGTGGAGAATTTTCTTGTGACATCCAGAGGGCAAAGCCCCCGATGTTGAATGCTCCAGAGGGGAGAGGTTTATGAGTTTTCGTATAGCTGCGTTGCAGCACGTTCTTCTGGGTAGCGTCGCGGTGGTCGGGTTGGCCGCGACAGCGGTGCCTGCCTACGCAAGCGATGCCGTCGTCAATTACAATATTCCGCCGCAGCCGCTGGCCCCCGCGCTCAAGGATTTCGGCCTGCAGAACGGCATGACGATCATGGCCGATGCCGAGATCGTGCGCGGCAAGATGACACAGGGCACCAAGGGGCAGTCCGACCCTGAGACCGCCTTGCGGACGCTGCTGAAAGACACGGGCCTGACCTATCGGCGCAATGGCAATGTCTTCGTGGTGAGGAACGCGGGAAACGCACAAGCTGCCAGCACGGCAAGCGCCGCCACTGATCCGCAAACTCCTCAGTCAGGCGACATCATCGTGACCGCGCAGAAGCGCGCGGAATCGATCCAGAAGGTGCCGATTGCGGTGTCGGCCTTTTCCGCCAAATCGCTCGCTGACCAGAAGATCGAGGGCGGCTCCGAATTACTGCGCGCGATACCCAATGTCACGTTCTCGAAGACCAATTTCGCCAGCTACAATTTCTCGATCCGCGGCATCGGCACCAAGGCGCTGTCGGTGACCTCCGATCCCGCGGTGGCGATCAGTTTCAACAATTCTCCGATGCTCAGGAACCGCCTGTTCGAACAGGAATATTTCGACGTTGAGCGAGTCGAGGTGCTGCGCGGGCCGCAGGGCACACTCTATGGCCGCAATGCCACCGCCGGCGTGGTCAACATGATCCCCAACTTCGCCAGGCTGGACAAGTTCGCTGGCGACCTCAAGCTAGAAGGTGGCAACTACGGGTCGATGCGCGCGAGCGGGATGCTCAACATCCCGCTGACCGATACGCTGGCGATCCGTGGCGCGGGCGCGTGGACGAGCCGGGATGGCTATGACTACAACACGGTCACCAATCGCAGCGTCAACGGCCGCGATTTGTGGGGCACGCGCCTGACCGCGACCTGGGAGCCGTCGAGCCGGTTCAAGGTGACGGCAGCGTGGGAGCATTTCAACGAGAAGGACGATCGATCGCGCACTGGTAAGCAGCTTTGCCATACCGATCCCGGTCCGTCCTCGGTCGGCGGGATGGATATAAGCAACTTGCTGATGACGCGCGGGCAATTGAGCCAGGGATGCTCCGACGGATCGCTCTACGATAGCGGCGCCTATGGCGTTCCGAACGGCTACTCGCTGCCTTATCTGCTGACGGCGGCCCAAATCGTCCAGATGGGTTTTCTTCCCGGCGGCGGGGCTAACCAAACTGTATTGAATCTGCTGAATCCCAATAAAGACCCCTATAGCGGCGTGACGCAATCGCACGACCTACGCCAGATTGCGACCACATATGACCCGACCTTCAGGGCCAGGAATGATGTCTTCCAGTTAAATGCCGAGCTTGCAGTGACGCCGTCGATCAAGCTTTATTCCCAGACCCTATACACCAAGGATTATTATTACTCTACCCAGGATTATAACAGGTTCAATAGCGGGCCTGTGTTCAATAATTCAGCAGGGCTGATTAACCCGTTCTATCCGACCGATCCGATTGTCGGCATATCGCCCAATGGAATCTTGAACGATCCGCAGTTGGGGTCGTCAAATGCGATCGTTGGCGTCGACATGGTGAAGTCGCGCAGTGAGCAATGGTATCAGGAGATACGGCTGCAATCCTCGTTCGACGGTCCGGTCAATTTCAGCTTCGGCGCCAATTACCTGAAATTCAAGATCGATGAGGACTATTATGTCTTCAACAACGTCTTTACCGCCATTGCTCGCGAGGTATTCGGCGGTGGTAATTTTGGATTCCCGGTTCGCGATTGCGGTACTTATACGGGGGACGATCTCTGTGCCTATGTCGATCCCAATCCGCTCGGCTCGATCAACGGGCAGGGGCATAACTATTTCCGCAGCCGCAACGTCGCCAGCACGCGATCACTGGCCGCGTTCGGCGAGCTTTACTGGAAAGCGACCGACACGCTGAAGATAACGGCTGGCCTGCGCTACACCGACGATAGGAAGACGGCGACGCCGTACAAGTCGCAACTGCTGCTCACCACCGGCATGATCGGCGGCGGCTATGTCAACATGGGCTATCCGGCGTCGCCCGACGTCGTGCAGCATTGGGGCCGGGTCACGGGGCGGTTCGTGGTCGACTGGACACCGCGCCTCAGTTTCACGGACGCGACGTTATTCTACGCTTCCTATTCGCGCGGCTACAAGGGCGGCGGTGTGAACCCTCCCGGTATCGATGCGAATCCCCAATGGCTCCAGTTCTTTCCGGAACCGGCGACCTTCAAGCCCGAAAGCGTCGATGCGTTCGAGGTCGGTATGAAGAATACCTTCGCGGGCGGCAGGCTGACGCTCAACGCTGACGCCTTCTTCTATAAGTACAAGGACTATCAGGTATCGCAGATCATCGACCGCATTGCGCTCAACGAGAATTACGACGCTGACATCTGGGGTGCCGAGCTGGAGATGGTATGGCGGGCAACGCCCCGCCTAAGCTTCAACGGCAATGTCGGTTATCTCGGCACGCGCATCGCCAACGGCATGAAGTCGATCGATGTCATGAACCGCACCCAGGGCAATCCGGACTGGATGGTGGTGAAGCCATGGCTGCAACTCGCGTCCAATTGCATTGCCCCGAAAGCGGACGTGGCAACAATTCTGAACAGCCCATTCTTTTCAAATGAAAGTGCCTTGTCGGCTCTTAGCGGCTTGTGCGGTGCGTCCTATGCTTCGGACTTCAGGACCGGCTCGCTAAACTCCCTCTTCTATGGTTTCACCTATGACCCGGCGACCGACGCTCCCAATCAGGGGCGAGGCTTCTACGCGGATCTTGGCGGCAAGGAGCTTCCCAATTCGCCGCATTGGACGATGAATCTCGGCGCGCAATATACGCTTCCGATCGGCGATTGGGGTATGACGCTGCGCGGAGATTACTATCGCCAGGGGGCGAGTTGGGCCCGCGTTTATAACGATCCGATCGACCGGCTGAAAGCGTGGGACAACGCCAATTTGTCGCTCACGCTGGAGCGGCCTGCGGATGGGTTGGCGTTCCAGTTCTATGTCAAGAACGTGTTCAACAAGACGCCGATCACCGACGCGTTTCTCAACAGTGACGACAGCGGCCTCACCGCCAACGTCTTTACGCTCGATCCGCGAATCTTTGCTTTCAGCATGTCTAAGAAATTTTGATAGTAAAAATAGAAGAAATGAGATTTAATTTACATTAAAAAGTTGACTCTTAATATTTGTGTATAATAATCTTGAGAAGAGAATTTTATTCTCAACAAGTAATCGTCCATAATATTGTGGATGATGTGGATCATGCTTGTGATTGTGCATGATCGTCTTGAAGAAGCGGCAACTGTGTCGCTATATGCAGGAGAGTGATATGAAACTATATTCGATGATCTCGGGGCTGGCTCTGGTCGCCGCCACTATCGCGGCGCCGGCATATGCCTCGTCCGTCTCGCCAACGGGCACCGCGTTTTCCGCGACGGGATCTGCCACGCTCATGAAAACCGGTTATCCGACGCAATTTTGCACACTCACGATTACTGGCAACACCGGCGACGGCGTCAACGGCACCCTCGGGGGTGGCAGCAATACCGGCAGCGGCCTGTGCACGTCGATTAGCGTCGCGCCATCCACTTTCAAGATTACCGGAACGGTCGATGCGACCCATGTGAAGGGTGAGGTCGCTGATCTGAAGGTCATTCTCACCGTGGCTGGCGTTCCCGTTACGATGTGCGACCAGACCAATGCTGCTTTCACGGTCGATACCAGCGGCAATATCGTGTTCAACGGCCCGCTCGCGCCGAATTGCAGCGTGACCACGACGCTCGTCACCAGCCCGACGATCGTCGCGGTTCCCTGACGGCCATTCAGCCGCCGTCTGGCGGCTTCGCGAATGTCCCGATCGGCGTCAACCGATCGGAACATTCGCTCTCCACCGGATACTACTGGCCGCACCGCTACCACGGTGCGGCCCTTTCCGGACCAGCGGCGGCAAGCCGCTGCTGGCGCGCTTTCGATAAGAGGCTCAGGTGGGCGTCGCAATGTGATTGCGCTGAGACGAGTTTCCACCCCGCTGTTGCTGGGCCTGGCTGTCCAGGCGGTTCCCGCGCTTGCCGATACGGACAAGGGGAACGTCGCGGCAGGAACGACTGCGCGACAGGCAGCTTCCCCCGCCGACACCAGAGATATCGTCGTCACCGCGACGCGGCGGGGCGAGGCGAGCGTTCCGGCGGAATCGGAATTCGACGAAAACGAGATCGCCAGCCACGGCGCCGACAGCATCCAGGAGCTGCTGATTCAGCTTCAGCCGATGATCGACCCCAATGGCGATGAGCCGGTAATCCTGGTCAACGGCAAGCCGGTAGGGTTCGACCGCTCGATCCTGGCTTACCCGCCCGAGGCGTTGACCCGGCTCGCGGTGTTGAAGCCCGAGGCGGCGGCGCAATATGGCGCGCCGTCGGGCAAGCACGTCGTCAACCTCGTGCTCAAGCAGAAATTCGCCAGCCTGGACCTCGATGCAGGTGCATCCGCCGCGACCGCCGGGGGTCAATATGGCGGCAGCGTCTCGATCTCGCGCATGGCGATCAGCGGCGACACGCGCTGGAACGCGCAGGCGCAAGTCTCCCGTGACAGCAGCTTGCTGATGAGCGCGCGGCAAGTTCCGCCGCCCGCCGGAGTGTTCGATGGCGCTGGCTTCGTCACCGGGCTCGGCGGCGGCGAGATCGACCCCGCGCTCAGTCGGGCGGCGGGCTCGACCGTCACGGTCGCGGCGATCCCCCCGACTGGCGATGAACCCCCTTCGATCGCCGATTTTGCGGCGACGGCGAACCGGCGCCATCCGCTCGTCCCTAATCGCTTCGAGACGCTGCTGCCGTCGCGGCGCGCCATGTCGTTCGCGATCGGCGTGACGCGGCCGCTCGGCGCGTTCTCGGTGTCGCTCAGCCTCAACGTCAACCGCAATGACAGCCACGGCCTGAACGGATTGCCGATGGCCTCCTTGCTGCTTCCGGCGGGAAGCCCGTGGTCGCCATTCGGCCAGGATGTCATGCTCTACCGCCCGTTCGCCGGCACGCGCGCGCTGCGTCAGGACAGTAGCACACAGATGCTTGGCGGATCGCTGACCGTGAACGGCATCGTCGACGGCTGGCAGACCAGCTTCGCGGTCAATGTTGCGCATAATGAGTCGAGGAGCGTGTTCGAAACCGGGATCGACACGGCCCGGCTTCAGGACATGATCGACGCGGGCGATACGGTGCTCGATCCCTATGGGCCGCTCGACCAACGCTACCTGCTCGCCACCCGCAATCGGTATCGCTCCGACACCCTTGGCGCGCGCATCGGCCTCCAGAAGGGCATCGTCAGGCTGCCGGCCGGCAGCATTGCGCTCAGCGTCTCCGCCGACGCCAGCCGGATCCATTCGGTGACGACGCAGAGCGGTGGCCTGGACGGTTCCACGACTTCGGACCGTTCGACACTCTCGCAACTCAACGGCCAGGTCGCGCTTTCGCTACCGGTATCCGCGCGTGGTTCCGGATTCGCCGCGTTGGGCGATCTCTCGATCGATCTCACCGCCGCCGAGCTGGCCATGACCGGCAGCGGCGTGCAGGGTCGTCGAAGCGGCGCGATCACCTGGACCCCGATCCCGCCGATCCAGCTTCGCGCGAGCATCGACCGGGCGGACGCCGCTCCATCCTTCTACGAGCTTGATGGCCCGACCATCACCACCATCAGGCGGATGTATGATTATGTCGGGCAGGAGATGGCCGCGCCGGCATGGATCACCGGCGGCAATCCCGCTCTCCGACGCGGGACCCGGCAGACGTTCATGCTGACCACTATGATCCGGCCCTTGGGGAATGAGAAGCTCACGGTCAATGTCGGTTATCGCCGCGCGGTCGGTACAGGAATCCCCTCGGGCTTTCCGGAATTGACGCCCGCGATCGAGGCGGCGTTCCCCGAGCGTGTCACCCGAGACGGCGAGGGCCATCTGGTCTCTGTCGATGCGCGCCCGATCAATATCGCGCGCGATACCGAAAACGGGCTCAATTCGAACATGGCGTTGCGCTTGCGCCGCGCCGGGCAGGGCGCGGCAGCAGGCGACCCTATCCAGTTCACTCTGTCGATCACGCACAACTGGCGACTGCGCAGCGATATGCTGATCCGCGAAGGACTTCCGGTGATCGAGCGACTGGGCGGCGGCGGGGCGTCCCGGCACATGGTCGGGATGCAGCTCGGGTTCGGCAAGCGGGCGTTCGGCGCCAATCTCGGCGCGAGCTGGAACAGCACGGCGCATGTCACCGGCGCCGGTCCCGACAGCACGTTCCGGCTCAGCTCGCCGGTGATGTTCAATCTCTCCGCCTTCGTCGCCCTGGACCGGCTGCTCGAACGCTGGAAAGACAAGGCTGCGGTGAAGGGCGTGAAAATCTCACTCGATATCCAGAACCTGCTTAACGGATACCGCCATGTGACGCTCGCCGACGGCAGCGTGCCGGCGGATTATGCGCACGACGAGGTCGACCCGCTGGGGCGCACCGTGCGCCTGCAAGTTCGCAAGCGTTTCTAGACGACGATGACCCGGTCCTTCTCCCGTTATCCTGATCTCTTCTACACCGGAGGCATAGCCGACCATGAAATCGACCGTCGCACCGAGAATGATTCTGGCTTTCGCCGTCGTTGTGGCCACCGGCGGAGGGCTGGCCGAGGCTTCGCGGGGGAACGACGTCATCAACGGCGTCTGGGCGACCGGAAGCCAGCGCGGCCGCGTCGAGGTTTACCGCTGCGGTTCGTCGCTGTGCGGCAAGGTGATCGATGCCGCATCCCTGCGGGCCAACCCCGACCGGCGCGACGTGAACAATCCCGAGGCCAGTCTGCGCGACCGGCGCCTGAAGGGACTGGTCGTGCTGCAAGGCTTCGAAGGTGGTCCGCGCGAATGGAAAGGCGGCCCGGTCTATGACCCCGAGACGGGCGAAGGTGCGGTCAGGGGGTTTCTGACGCTTCGGGACGACGGCAAGCTTGAGGTGAAAGGATGCAAGGCAGCCATTTTCTGCCGAACGAAGGTCTGGACGCGGGCGCGCTGATCTCGTGGTGGCGTTTCGCGCTGAAATCGGAAAGAAGGGTGAGCGGCCCGGAAGCCGGATTACCGCCTTCGACGCCACGAGCGCACGATAGCGGGTCGATCTTTGCCGGCGCATCGAAACTCTCGCAAACTCAGCCGTAGCGAGGAAGCAGATTAAGGGCGTGAACTCCCTTCAATATCGCAGCGTATCGCGTGACGTGTTACAAATGAAAACATGGCGGGTGGACTATTTTGCCTGGCGCAATCAGGAGCGGTAATGACCGATGTGACCTTTACCTTTCGCGTCGAGCGCGTCTTGAAGGAGGCGTTCGCCGAGATGGCTGCTGAGAGGATTTGTCCGCTACGCAGCTGCTTAGCCGGATGATGCGCGAGGTGGTCGATAAATCTTTCTAAAATAACGTTATCCGCAGAAGCTCTTGAAAGCATTGTATTTCTTTTGTAATTACTGACGTAAATTTACATGTTTTGACCGCCTATTGTGCCACGTGTGTGCCACGATACTTAAGTTGGTCGCGTCGTTGATTGGCGAAAGGAGGTGCAAGCAATAGCAACCAATCAGAAGCGCAACCGGGCTTGGCGCCGTCGCACACGTCAGTCGCATCTCGGATCGGCGGCTGATCACCGGAATGGAGGGGAGGGGGAAGGGAATAGGGGCCGGGTGGCGCGGTGAGCATCGCGACCGGCGCACGTCAATCCACATTCTCGGAGACATTCCCATGGCAAGCCTTGCCCTTTCCGCCGCGCGCCCGGCGCCCGGTACCTATCACGTCGATCTCTCGCGCGGCTCATCCAATGACCGCGTCTCCTCCGAATGGTTCTCGCGACCCGACGACGAGCGCTTCCTGTCGCTCGGCGACCTTCATGCCAGCGTTCACGCCCGCGCGCAGCGCGCCCATACCCAGATCGTCGAAAGCCGGGAAATCCGTGTCGAGGCGCGCCGCGACGCCCCCGAACGGCTCGCGCTGCTCCTCCCGGAAAGCGACATGCCGATCGCACCTACCAACTGGTCGTTCGGCCAGATGTGCAGCATGGTCGGTGCGCCCGCCTCCTATCTGCGCGATCTTCCCGCCGCGCTCGCCGGGATCAACCTGCAGCACGGCCTGCTCAACCACCGCGCCGAGCACGTGAAGCTGCTCCAGACCGACAATGGCCGCACCGAGCTGCGTGCCGTCACCGGCCCCGATTATGGCCGGATCTGGGACCACCAGCTTGTCGAGGCGGTGATGCGATTCGCGGGCAACGGCACCGGCGACACGCGCTGGAAGGTCCCTGGCGTGCTCGATTGGCGGACGATGCAATATAACCCATATGTCGATGTCTCGAAGGAGACGACGACGCTCTACGCCTCGGATCGCGACATCTTCCTTTTCCTTGTCGACGACACCCATCCGATCGAGGCCGGGCGCCTGCCCAACGGCGATCCCGATCTCTTCTTCCGAGGCTTTTATTGCTGGAACAGCGAGGTCGGCGCGAAAACGCTCGGCATCGCGACCTTCTATCTGCGCGCGGTGTGCGCCAACCGCATTCTCTGGGGCGTCGAGAGTTTCGAGGAGATCAAGATCCGGCACAGCAAGTTTGCCGCCGGACGCTTCGCCCAGCAGGCCGAACCGGCGCTGGAACATTTCGCCGACGCCTCGCCCCGCAGCTTCGTGGACGGAATCCGCACCGCGCGCGAACGCATCGTCGCCCGCAAGGACCAGGATCGTGAGGATTTCCTGCGCAAGCGCGGCTTCTCCAAGTCCGAGACCACGAAAGTGATCGAGACGGTCCTGGCCGAGGAGGGGCGGCCGCCCGAGAGCGTGTTCGACTTCGTGAACGGCATCACCGCGCTCGCCCGCTCGAAGACCCAGCAGGACAGCCGGCTCGACCTCGAAGCCAAGGCGCGCGCCCTGCTCGAACGGATCAACTGACCTCGCGCCGGCCTCGCCCGCCCGAATTGCGCCCATATGCGTGATTGTTCGGGCGGGCGCGACGGTCATCAAGGACTATGACCATGTTCACGTCCCGCACCCAGCGGTGGCGCGATCGGCGCTGCCGCTGGATTCCTCAGGCAACGGAGATCGACCCGAAGCGCCTTGCCGTCGACGTCATCAGCACGACCGAGCAGGCCGCGCCCTTCGTGCTCGCCCATCACTATAGCGGATCGATGCCGGTCGCCCGGCTTTCCATCGGTCTGTTCGCAAACGGACGCGGCCGCCGCTCCGAGCTGGTCGGCGTCTGCGTCTTCTCGCATCCCGTCAACGACGCCAGCGTCCCCAAGACGGCGGGCCTGTCCAATCCGCGGTCGGCTTGCGATCTCGGCCGGCTCGTGATCGATCAATCGCAGGGTGGCAATGCCGAAACCTTCCTGGTGTCACGCGCCTTCCGGCTGCTCAGGCGCGAGAAACCCGAAATCCTCTCGGTCATCTCCTACGCCGATCCGGTTTGTCGCGTCGATGCCCTCGGCAATGTCATCCTGCCCGGCCATGTCGGCGGGATCTATGCCGTGATGGCGGCCCGCTATACCGGGCGCTCCAGCCCGCGCACCGATCTCATCATGCCGGACGGCCGCCCGATTTCGTCACGCGCCATATCGAAGATCCGTAACGCCGAGTGCGGCCAGCGCTATGCGATGGAGACGCTGCTCCGGGCGGGGGCACGTCCGCCCGGCCCACGCGAATCCCGTGCCGGATGGCTCGCGGACCTTGAGCGCGACGGCTTTCTGCGCCGCCAGCGCCATCCTGGCTGCCACGCCTATCTCTTCCCACTGACGAAGGCGGCCCGGCTCGCGGCGCGCAACGTTCCGAGCCTGCCCTATCCGGTGCTCAATCGAGGAACGACGTGCGGCGATGTCACGGCATTGCCACTGGTCGCTCTCGCCGCCTGACGTTCAGGCTCGGAGGGAAGGGGGAAGGGGGTGGTGAGGATAGCCGACGGTCTGTCGGATCGTCGTCGCCTCGATTCAACCTCGCGACCGGCACGCCGCCGCGCCGCGCATTTCCGGAAGGCATCCAAAATGCACACTGCCCAGAATATTTATGCGACCGCTCCCCTGGGAAGCCTCATTCGCTACGGCAACGGCCAACCCCGGCCGCCCGAACGTTTCAAGCGCAAGCTGCGCGCCTGGGAGAATGAGAACGGGACCGGCCGCCTGGTCGAGCGGCAGCCGGCCAAGGGCACGTCGCCCGCATATTTCACGCTCCGCCTCGGGGATTTCGAGAGCGAGGGCGTCATCGTCATGGTGGTCCGGCGTCTCTTCAGCGCCGAAAGCCCCAATCCGTTCGACATCGTCGAGACGCCGAAGCCGGGGATGGTCCGCGTGCTCACCGGCCATGGGGCGCGGGAGCAACTGCGCTTCCTCGCCCGCGATATGGCACATGCTGAACGCTGGATGGAGGACAACCATTATTCGGACATGCGCGCCGAGACCGTGCCCGATCCCGATCCGGTTCTCGGCCCGGATGCGCTGAAACAGGCCGCGTAATCCGAGAGTCCCGGCATCGGCGATTGCGCTCCGGTGTCGGGACACGGCGCTCCACGGCGCCCGGTCACGCCATGCGGCCGGGCTGCCCTCTATCCGAGGTGATCACCATGTCCATCGATCCCATCTTCCACAAAATCCATGCCCTAGTTGTCCCACATGGCATCATGCTAGAACTGATGAACGAGGAGCCCGACGCGCCGCTGGGGGAGCGTATCTCCGGGCAGGCATGGGCAGGCCGCTGGTTCGAAATCACGCAGCAATCCTACAACGAGATGTTCGAGATGATGCCGCCGCGCCTCATGGCGCCGGACATGTTCGCCCTGTCCGAGTTGAAAGCCGGCGCGGTAGGTTCGGTCTTCTTCGAGATCGTCATCGCCGGCAAGAAGCGGTGGTTCCACGGCTTCTGTTGCCTTTCCGACCGAGACGCGCCCACCAAAATGCGGACGGCCATCATTCTCTGGGAGACGGGTGACGCGACCGGGCTCACCCGCGATCAGAAGCTCGATGCGATCTGGTCGTTCACGCACCGAGGCTTTCGCGGGCACCTTCGCAATGGCGACGGGGCTGCGAACGCGGGCGACCTGCGGGGGTCCCGGACGATCCTGATCTACGAACCGGGATTCGGGACCGTCCTGAAACGGCTCGCCGATCTGACCGACAACGAAATCGCCGCCGAACTCCCCCGGCATCGCGCGCGATAGGCGCCGGAGCAACCGCCGGTCCCAATAGCATCGGTCACCTGGCGGCCGGTGCTTGCGGGCCAATCGCGTTGCGCCCGCCCAAAGATGGCGCGGGAAGGGCGATCGTTCCTGTCCACCGCGCCGCCGCCTGTCCGGCGATCCATTTTTCGGTCCTCTCGTCATCACCCAGCGAGGAACATTCCATGTCCAGCATTGCATCCATACCGCGCCTTGCGGTGCGGCAATTGACCCGTGACGAAGCGGTGCGCTTTGCGACCGACGAACGCTGGCGGGCGCTCTCGATCGAGGATCGCGGCCTCTTCCAGCTTCGCCAGGACTGCCTCTGCATGCCGTTCGGCCATTTCGTCGAGGGCATGAACGCGCTGCTCGGCCGCCCGGTCTTCACCCATGAGTTCGCGGACCCCGACGCCTTGTGGGCTGAATATCAGGGTGCCGTTCCGTCACCGGCTATCGGCGCGGTCATCGAGAATCTCGAACGCCGCCTCGCCGGCTGACCCATACCCGCGTCCGCCGATCCAGCCACCTCCACACGGAGCTGGTCTAGGTCGCCTGGCACGTTCCCGCCAAGTGGGGCCACGCAAACACTTGATTGCAAATCAGATCATCAGGCCAAGGAGGACATCCAATGAGTTTCGACCCGGCCAAATATGCGCGTGCCATGGGTGTAGCGACGATACCAACATCGACGTTGATCACCTTGAGGGACAAGCTGACCGCCGTTGTGATTGAGCAAGCAAGAACACGAGCGGAGTTACTGGCAGCGAAAGGCGAGGAGTTCACCCGCGAGGAGTGGGACACTCACTTCGAGGAGAAAGATGACGCCGACGCCCAGATACTGGCGGAAATCAACTCGGAACTTGCGGCGAAGAATGTACAGGTAGTTGAATCGCATGATCTGCCGATGTTCGAGCAGGCCGATCGGTTCGTCGAATGGCTCTCTCCCACCATCGAGCAGATCGACGATTATTGCAGCGACCATGATGCGATCGACACCGATAACGGTGCGTTCGCGGTCGACGGCGAAAGCGTCGTGGAGGAGGCGGGACAATGAACGCCACCCACCATGTCCATATCTACACGGTCATCCGGGTGAAAGTCGCCGTGGAAGCTGGCGATCAGCACGACGCCCTGAAGAGAGCCGATCAGGTGTTCAGCGCGCAAGGCTTTCCCGTCCGCCTCGTTCCCGTCGGTGAGCATATCCTCGATGCCGAACCGGCTGACGAAGTGATCGGCTATCTGGTCGATGAGGTAGACGATCCCGAGTTCCTCCGTTCCACCGCTTATGATGTGGAATTTCAACCTTGCATTCCCGGAAAGGCCGCCTCGCAATAGGCTCCGGCGGCGCGGAACGCCCTGAGGCCACGGCCGCGATATGGAAGCTGTCAGCCCGGAGGGGAGGGAGTGGGGATGGGTGCGGAAGCGAACGGTTCGCTGCCCCGCGTGGAGATCCATCCCATGGCCAACACATACCTGCAAACTGCGTTCGACATTCACATCACTCCCGATGAAGCCGCGCTTCTCGCGGAATGTTTCGAGGTCGCGGACGAGATCGATTGCGGCATCCCTGGCGAGGAGTTGGACGCGGCGAGAGCCTATTATGACGAACGAAGCGCGGCTTTTCGCGCGGCCTTCCCGATCCGCACCGACGAGAACGATCCTTTCGCCGCCTTCCTCGATCTTTGGGACGATCCCGAATTCCCCCAGTTCGACGCGGACCTGTCGATCCGGACTGCCGATGACGGTCCGGGCGCTGTCGCGTTGATCAGCGGCCACCAGGTCGACGTGCGCGCGGTAGCGAACCTGATCCAGAAGACTTGCCCATCGGCCCTGCCGTTCGGCTTCGAATGGGCGTGCTATTGCGACCGCCTGCGGCCCGGAGAGCATGGCGGTGGCTATTTCGTCGTCACCGGCACCGACATCATCGGCGGTTCGACCGGCTGGCTGATGAGCGAGGCGTTGCAATCGCCGGACACGAGGCAGCCCTAAACGCTTCTCGCCCCTGAACGGGAAATCATCATGTCCACCCTGATGCCGGGCGCGTTCAATCGCGCTCTTCCGGCGCTGGCGATCGACGCCCGCGTCCGCGATGCGCTCGCCCATGGCGCGTGGGTCGCCTTCAATCTCTCCGGCGGCAAGGACAGCGGCGCGTCCGCCCATGCGGTGAGCGGCCTGCTCGACCGCATGGGCCACCCCCGCGACCGCCGCATCGCCGTCCATGCCGATCTTGGCCGCGCCGAATGGGAGACGACACCCGCGACCGTGGAAGCCATCGCCGCCCATATCGGCGTGCCGCTAATCGTAGTGCGCCGCGGCGCGGGCGACATGGTGGCGCGCTGGGAGCAAAGGTTCGCAAACGGCAAGACGCGCTACGAAGCGCTCGAAACCTATAATCTGATCGGTCCCTGGTCGTCCTCGTCGCTCCGCTTCTGCACCTCGGAATTGAAGGCGCAGGTCATCGGTCCTGAGCTCGCGCGGCGTCTGCGCGGGCAGACGATCATCTCGGTGATCGGCATCCGTCGCGACGAGAGCCGACGGCGGCGCAACACCCCGGTCTCGAAGGTCGATTCCCGGTTCGCCAAACCCGGCAACCGCCACGGCACGCGCATGATGCTCTGGCATCCACTGGTCGATTGGGCGGCCGACAGCGTGTTCGCCTGCCACGCGCGGGGCGGGGTTCCGCTGCACGAGGCCTATCATGTCCATGGCGCGACACGGCTGAGTTGCCGGTTCTGCGTGCTGGCCTCGCTACACGACCTCACCGCGTCCGTGCGTGCGCCAGCCAATCTCGATCACTATCTTCATCTGGTCGGCATGGAAGCGGTTTCGACCTTCTCCTTCCAACCGGCCCGTTGGCTCGCCGATGTTGCGCCCGACGCGCTACCGTCCGAACTTGGCGCCGCCATCGACCTGGCAAAACGCGATGCAAGCGAGCGTCGCGCGTTGGAAGCATCGATGCCGCCGGACCTGCGGTTTGTGAAGGGATGGCCGCCGCGCATCCCTACCTTGGCGGAAGCGGCCGTGATCGCAGATGCGCGCGCGCCGATCCTCGCGCGCCATGGACTTCGCGCCCTCTACCCCAACGCCGCCGCCGTCCGCGACCGCTTCGCCGAGTTGGTCGCGCTCAAGCGGGCGCGCCGCGCCTGACGGGCGCGAGCCCTCGCTTTCCTCCTCCAGCCGCGAAGGATCATCCCGATGACGAACACCACCAGATCGGATCATCTGGCGCTCCTCGAGCGGGTACGCGCCGCGCTCGAAACCTACATGCCGAACAACGACGAAATGCACGCGCTGCTGGCAGAGTTCGGCGCCGGTATCGCCGCGATCGGCAAGACCGCCGTGCCGTGGCCCATCTTCCTCCATATGGCGCAGATCACGCATGGCGGCGGTATCCTGATGCTCGCGGCGATCGACCATCGCAGCCTGCTCGCACAGGTCGCGGACTTCTGCCGGGGCCAGTGGGGCGAGATCAACGACCCGCGCGATCCGGCCACGCTCGATGATGCAACGGCGACGCGGGACTATTTCAATCGCCATCCCGAAGTCCGCCTCCAATCGCGCAAGCTGCGCGTCGATCCCGTCACCGGCATCGATCGCGAGGAACTGGAATATGGCGTCTATGTGGTGCTGTCGAACAGCCACATCACCGAGGCAACCGCATGCCTGCTCGACGAATGGGCGCAGACCGATCCGATGCAGCGTCCGCTCAGCGTCGCCGACAACCATTATGGCTGGTTCGTATCGGCCAATCCGGTGGCCCCCGCCGACCAGGACAAGCTTCCCGCCGATCTCGCCGCCGCGCTGACCTTCGCCCGCGATCAGGGCTGCACCTATCTGCTGCTCGACCGGGATGCGGGCACCACCGGCCATCTCCCCGAAAGCGAATGGTGATCGCTGCAGGGAGGGGAGGGAGTGGGGAGTGGGGCGGGCGTTGGATTGCGCCCAGATCTCAGGAGCATCGCCCATGTCCTATGATGTCGTCTTCCGGTTCCAACAGGCGCTCGACCCGTCCGCGCTGACCACCCTTGCCAACTGCCTCCATGGCCTCACCACCGCCATCGAGGATTGCCGCAACGCCGGCAAACCCCATGACAGCGATCCCGCCGTGATCCTGCTGGCGCGCCATCTCGGCGCCTTTGCCGCGACGATCGGCGGCCCGGACGTGTTGCTCCGTCGCCAGTGCATGGACGCCGTCGCCGATCTTCGCAGCAAGCCCGCGCTGATCCCGCTCGCGCACAAGGGCGTCGCTTATGATGCCCATGCCAAGAAGGTCTTCCTGAGCGAGGGCCGCAAGGCGCTGCGCCGTCTCGCCGACGCGCTCGGCCTGGCCGATGAGAGCTACGACATCCGCGTCAATCGCGGCGGCATCGCCGTCAGCGGCGAAATCACGCTGCACGGCGAGGACATCTATGTCGAACTGAGCCTCGGCTGTTTCGGCCGGGGCCGCGAAGTTCTGTATCGCCGCGTGCAGGGACGCCGCGATTATTGCGGGGACCGCAATCACTTCACGGGGGTCGAGGACCTGCTGAAACCCGATCGGTTCGCCGCCCAGCTCCGTCGCGAACTTCATCTTCCCCAACCCGACACCGTGCCGGCCCGGCTGGTCGCCTGAGGAGAACCATCATGGAAATCGTCGTGACCCGTTCCCGCATCGCGGGGACGTTGCCTTTCTATGAATATCGCGCGCTTGTTCCCGTCGAAGACGTGGCGATCGAGCGTCGGGCAAGAACCTGCGTCGTCCGGGCGCCCAAGGTCGCCGGTTCGGTTCCGTGCCTTCGGATAGCCGCCGTCATAGCGCCCGACCGCTTCTTCTCGCCGAACGATGCTGGCCGCTGTCGGCTGGCCGCTCATATCGGCACGGTTGCCAAACGGATCGAGACGCTGATCGTGCGGAACGTATTCCCGGAAATGACCGCCGATACCTTGCGGCCGGTGATCCCGGTCGAGCACGACCCCGGAGACGCGTGCGTCTGGACCGATATCGACGACCTCGCCGGTTCCTACGATCGGTTCGCGCCTGAGTGCGACCTGCTCATGGCTTTCGACTTCGGCCTGCGACAGGATTTCGAATGCCGAGCAGCCTGATCCCCGCACCGGATATCACGAAAGGACATCCCATGGATGACTCCACCCATAGCTTTGCGCTCGAGACCGCCGCCTGTCTCTGGGAAGTGGTTCTCGACCTTCGCGATCGCCCCGTAACCGATCCAGACGCTCTTGCGCTGGCGACGGCGATCGACGCCGCCTTCAAGGCCGTCGGGGCTGCGGAGATGCGGCTGACCGTCATCGGCTGGACCGGTGCGGTCGATGCCGCCTGGACGGCCGTTCGGGACAACTATGATCGATGCTTCGACTGGGACTTCGTACCCGAATGGATCGTCGCCAACATCGACTGGTCGGACCCCGGTCGACCGACGATCAGGCCGCCGGATACCGGAGGGGAGGAAGGGGGAGATGGGGGCGGTGTTGAGACCGCGTCGTTTCCGGAGGATCCCATGAAATACCCTGCCACTATCCAGACCAGTGTGGGTCAGTCGATCATCGGCAAGGTCGGCCGCCTGTTCAACGGCACCGCCACCGACGTGCTCAACTTATGTGGAATTACGAGTCACGCGTTTTCTTGAGGATTTCTGGACCTTTTGCCGCAGCTCGGCCGGGGTCGGACCGGACGGGGTCGGTTCGCCATCGAGACGCGCCAGCAGGCGATCAATAGCAGCTTGATCTCCATCGGCGGCTCGCTGCTCTTCTGCAGTGACAGGGATGGTCTTCAGGAAGTGATCGACGTTGTCCTTTGCTTCCAGAAGCTGCCCGCGCGACGATGCCTTCGGAATGTAGAAGTCGCACCGTGCGCATGCCATCCGATGCGGGCATCTGTCGAAGAACTCGAAGCTGCACCAACCATGCCCGAGATCATAGTGAAGCCAGGGGACACCCTCCTGCGGATTTTTCATTTGATCGCGATCTATCAAGACCTTGACGACCCGAGAGTTGCGTTCAAAATACCCCGCATCGGTGTATGCCTTTGCCAGCCTTGTCGGCGTGATCTTTACATAATGCTGTGTCGAATGCGGCGATCTATGGCCAAGCCACTCCTGAAGTTCCGAGAGCGTCATCGGTTCTTCGCTGTTGAACAGTTGGCTGGCAATGGTGGCGCGTGCGCGATGACTGGTGAGTTTCCCCCGAACATCATGATCGGGAATGCCGGCCTTGCCACACAGAATTGGTATCAATCGGACATTTATGAAGCTGTCGGCCATCGGAATGGCTCGAAACTGAAACAGAAATTGGACAAGGTCTCCAGTCTTGGGATCAGGGTATGCCGGTTGGACGGGGCGTATGGCCTGCCA
The DNA here is from genome assembly GCF_937871615.1 of uncultured Sphingomonas sp. Classification (GTDB taxonomy): domain Bacteria; phylum Pseudomonadota; class Alphaproteobacteria; order Sphingomonadales; family Sphingomonadaceae; genus Sphingomonas. The sequence continues at coordinate 23,238 of NZ_CALMPA010000046.1, forward strand.
GGCTTCAACCGCTTCACCAACTGCAGGGTCAACAGGCTTGGTGTAGCAGGCTCCGGTTTTGTGGTCGGGGACGTCGAGCAAACAGATCGGCGCGCGCGCGTCGGCATCCACGGACTGCCAGCGGATACAACCAAGTCGCAGTCGACGGATCTCGTTGTTTCTCAGCGCGGCGAACAGCCACACGACAGCTATGGCACGTATATACTCCACGTCGAAAAGAAGGCCGCTGCTGTTGGCGCGAGGGACATCTGACTTCTCGAGGTTCAGGCCGGCCCACAGCAGACGCGCCCACAGGTCATCGGCAATCACTCGGGGCTTGGGACCAAGTTTGGCGCGGATACTTTGCGGTATCGCAAAACTGCGGCCCGGATCAAAGGACCGCTCGATCCAACCCCATTCCTGACAATCGTAGAAAAAGCCACGGACCTGGCAAATCAAGCCTGCGATCGTCGTCGCTTTCACCGCTTCGCCTGCCCGTGGATGCGGCGCTGCGGGCGCCACATATTGACCGACGCGCAATTTGGCCATCGCCGAGATGAATTCCGCCGCAATGCTGCGTGTCCACTGTGCTGGCGATACGATTTCCGGATGATGGGCAGCCAGCCACCGCCCAACCTTGTAGAGTGTGGTCCGATGGCCTCTACGGGTTTCGATAGTTGTCGTTTGCGTCCAGCGCTCGATCCAGCGGCACCATTCGTCTGCCACGCCGATGTGCATGCTTTCTATCTGTTTCGTTCTCGGCGGAGCGCGATCGAGCGGCTGTTCAAGGATGCCCTGATTGGCCAAGACTTTGGAGATGGCGTAATAGTAACGCCTTTCGACGTTTGATCCTTCGGCTCGATAAGATTCCAGAATCTCCGCATTCAGATCTTCGAGGCGCGGGCTTCGATTCACGAGCAGAACCGATGATACGAACAACTTCATGTATTTTGGATCTATTCGATAGCCCCACCGGATGAGAGGTGTCGTAAGCCGCTCAATCGCGGATGCTACCGACGCGCTACCAAAAACTCGGTTTGCCAATGATTTCCTGTGTGTTGACGCCAACGTCGAATAGCCGGTGAACCAGTTGTGCAGATAGGCGACCGCGGCGATGTCCACACGGACACCAGTAGATACTCTCCTTTTATTCCGGTCGAAGAAATCGTGGGTTGTGCGGCCTAACACCGTTGCCCAATGCTGCTCTTGCCAAGCCCAATATGTGCGGTTCAACAGCAGGCATTCTCTCAGAAACACCATCATTGCGTCGTTTGGGTTCGCAGCCTCCGATCCGATGATGCCAAGTGCGTCTTCGATCGGCTTTATCAGGCGTAGAAGCCGCTCACGCTCTTGCGCGCGATGTTCAAAGCGGCTCCATTGGCCCGGCACGCGCTTTTTGAGCCACGCTTGAATGGCTGAACGCTCTCCCGCGGAGAGCTTCGGCGATCGATCATATTCGGCCGTTGCGAGTGGATTCTGCCAATGTCTCGTAGCGAGCTGAGGATCGTTCACTGTCTGCGGGTTCATTGGTCGCGCTCCGGGCTGCTTTCGACCAACATGCGGGTTCGCCATGCGTGGATCTGCTCCATGGAGCCGGCCAGTTTTCTGGAGAGATCCCTGCCAGAGAGGTGGATATACTGCTGTGTGGATGCGAGGTTCCGGTGTCCGGCGAGCTGCGCGATCTCATGTATGTCCCAACCTGCGCGAGCCAGATCCGTCAGGCAAAGATGACGCAGTGTGTGGGTCGAAAACTTGTCGAGGTCGGCCGCGATCGCGATGCGCCTGATCACCTTTGACCAGGTCCACAGCGTGATGGGCTCTCCGTAATTTCGACGTGATTCAGAAAGGAAGAGCCTGCCGCGATCACGGGCCACCCGACGTCGATGCTCAAGATAGGCGGCAAACAAAACACCGGCGGTCTCCGAGTAGGGAACGATACGGTCTCTGTTGCTCTTGCTGGTTTCGCCCCGGATCAGGATCAGACGATGTGCCGGATCGATGTCGCGCGTCTCAATGGCGCAAAGTTCCTCGCGCCGCAGAGCGGCATCATATGCAATCGCCAGCATGCATCTATTACGGATGGGCTCATCCTTTGCGCACAGGAGAAACCGATGCCATTCTTCATCCGAAGGAATCCAGGGCAAGCTCTTATGCCGGCGGATCAGACCGCGGTCCCGCTTCGGACTAAAGGGCCTGTTTGGGACAAACCGACCACGTCCCACGGGATTATTGGTTCGAACCCCTTCTTCAACCAGGTAATCGAAGAATAGCCGAATGGCCGTAAGCCGCTGATGCAACGTGGCGCTGGAAAGGCCGGATGTAGATTGCGCTGCGTCCCGTACTGACTTCCTGGCGCCTGGAAGCGTCCGCAGGTGAGCTACATAACTGGCAATGTTGGGCCGGGTTGCAGCGCTTGCTGCGACATCGTTCGCCTCGCACCATCGTAGAAACTGCTCGAGGCCGCGACCGTAGGCCTCCACGGTATTGGAGGCCAAACCAAGCATGTGCTGAATATCGAGCCACTCTTTCCCATTCACGTGGCGAGAGGTGAGGGGGAAAAGTTGCCATCGGATATTCACGGCAGTCATGTGAGCACCCCGTCCGGTCCGACCCCGGCCGAGCTGCGGCAAAAGGTCCAGAAATCCTCAAGAAAACGCGTGACTCGTAGGTCTTAGCTTCTCACGCCCAGCCACGAATTCCAAATAACATAGCGAATTGCTCCAGAACGCTCGACGTGCCGGAGCATCCCGGATCGAGATTGAGAAACTCGCCACCGAACGCGGGCCAATCCTCACGGTGCGCGATGATGGGCGCGGCATCGCCGATCCGGCGAAGTTCCTGACGTTGGGCGATTCCGGCTGGGACGCTTCCATCGCCAGGTCCGAAGATCCGGCTGGGATGGGGGTGTTCAGCCTCGCTGGTCGCCATGTCACGGTGCGATCCCGCCCGGTCGACAGCACCGAGGGCTGGCAGGTGACAATCCCTCCCGAAGCCTGGGAGAGCAGCCTGCCGCTCGATGTTGTCCCCGCTGAGATCGTGCAGGGCACCGAAATCGATATCGATCTTCCCGATGGCTGGGTTCCGCACCTGGACAGCGCGGTGAAATCCGCCGCGACCTATTTCCCGCTTCCTGTAGTCTTCGACGGGGTAATGCAGGCCCGATCCGACTTCCTTCAGGGTGCTGAGCGTGTCGAAGACTGGGGCGGGTGCCGCATCGGTGTGTTCAAGAATGCGATCCGTGGCGACAGGGTCCGCATGAACTTTCACGGGCTGACCGTGCCGTGCAAACTGCCATACGCGCATGATGCTGAAGGCGGTGATGGCTGGGACGTCCGCGTGGAGATCGTGGATGCGCCGGATCTCCAACTCGTGTTGCCTGCTCGCAAAGAGATGGTCGAAGGCGCGGCTCTCGATGCGCTGCGCGTAGCCTGCGAGGCGGCAATCTACCGGACTATTGCTCGCAAGGGCCATCACCGCCTGCCATTTAAGAGCTGGCAGCGTGCTCGTGATCTCGGCATTCTTCTTCCCGAGGCTTCCCCCTGGCTCGACGAATGGTGCCCCCGCGCCGCAGATGACGACGCCGTCATGCGAGGCGACCGGATCGCTGGCGAGCCGATGATCATTCTGCCCTATGAAGATGCCCATATCGAGCAATGTATGGGCCGGGCGATCGGGACCGGAGGCTTGTGCGGGGCAAAGCCCGTCCGACCGGTCGACGCCTTCAAGGGCTATGCCTGGTATGATGCCCTCCCACGTGTCTTTGCCCCCAACTTCCGGATCGCGCGCGGCGAGGAGCGGATCGATTACGATGGGAAGCGGGAACGCCCTCACGAATTGGAGTCCGGACACGTCGACGGGCTGACTCTTGAACTGGCCGTGCAAGATTCCGGCGATCCGCTGGCCACCATCGAGGTGATCGAACTGCCCGTCGATGTGGTTATTGCGCCCGGTGACATCTGGGCCGGTCTGGGCGAGACGTCGATCTTGCTCGGCCCCGACTGCGCGATCGCTCCCGCCGATCTCGCCTGGCTCATCGAAGCGGCGTGTTTCTGTCCCGGCGACGACAGCAATGACGACAGCTACGAGACCCAGCAGTGCAGATTCGAGATCGAGGCGCGCTTCATCGCGAACAATCTCCTGCTCGGCGAGGATGCCGCGTTGCTTGCCCGCGTGCGCGACGCGATGATCGAACATGTGACCTGGCTGGTGCCGACGGGGCGTTCGGTCAGCGTGGCCGCAAACGACTGGACCGTCGAGGTGGCCTTCGCCGACAACGATCCGGGGCCGCTTCCCGCCGCCGCCTGACCTCCTTCCCACCGATGCGATCAACCGGGCGGTCTCAGGATCGCCCGGTTGCTTCGCGTGCCGACAAGGAACCGCCGCCATGACCGAAGATGATTTCGACAAGCTGGTCGACGACGCGACCCACGCGGTCAATAACCTGATCCCCGCCCACCTGCTCGATGGAATGACCGCAGGCCAGAGGTCGGACCTGTTGGTCCAGGTCAACGATGCCCTGACCCCGACCCTCCGGGATTTGATGGAGCCCACCGATGAGCCCGGCGAGGAGCGCCCGCAAACCCGCCCCCGCACGATGTCGGCGTTCGTCACCGAGTTGATCGAAACCCATATGGCAAAGTGCGAATGCGCCGGAGAACATCCGGACGACCGGCCACCGCATATCATCTCCGAGGCGTTCGGCACCCACGCCAATGTCGAAAGCATCTCGACCGCCGGCAACGAGATCGCCGCAGCGATCCTCCTCGTGCTCGACGATGGCACCGCGTTTCGGTTCACCATCGAATGCGTGGAGCGTGTGTGATGGCGATCCCCGAGCATTTCCGCACCAATTTCCAAACGCTGCTGCGAGCCGCTGCAGACAAAGCGCTCGCGCTCATGGAATGCAACGACGCAGCCACCGGCGAGCCGCGCTACGTCCTCTGCGCGGTCGGACGCGACCAGGGCAACTACGTCGTGACGCCCTTCGGCCATCTCGCTGACGGCAATCCCTATGAGCACTATCTGCCGCCCGATGTGCCCGGTGGTTCCCAAGGCCGCGCCAATCCCGTCAGCGGAAGCCCCGCTGCGCTATCCCCATCACCCGGAACGCGCCGAAAAGGCGGCAGGAGATCGCCATGAACGGTCTATCCACGGCCCGCGCCACGCTGGCCACGTTCGGAAACGCCTATAGCGTCGCGGTCCGGTTGCGCGAGACGACCGGACGGAACCAGTACGTCGTGCGGACCGGCAATGCGTTCCAGCCGTTCCGCGTCACGACCGCGCTGCCGGCGAACGACGAAGATGTGCTTGTCCAGGTCGCTTGACCGGACGCCTCATTCCCTCACCTGACCGGAGAACCGACATGCCCATCAGCAATATGGCTGCGCTCGCCGACATCGTGCTCGGCGACGCAGAAGCCCTCGCGCGCGCCTACCATGAGATTACGGTCCAGCGCCTTGGCGACTTCGAAAGCGAAGACGCGCGCCGCCGCTGCGCCATTGCCGTCCGGGCGGTCGGCATGGCCGCCGATCCTGACGCTTATAGCACGGCCTATGCCCGAATCGCGGGCCGTCCGACCGCGCCATCGAAGCCGCCTGTCACGCTGGTGTGCAACCGCTGTGGGAGCGCCGACGTGGTGCGCGATGCCTGCGCCCAATGGGATGAGGCAACGCAGCAATGGGAGCTCGCCGGGGTGTATGATTCCACGACCTGCCAGACCTGCTCGGCCGAGAGTGACGACCTTTGCGCCTGGGTCGCATGCGTGCCTACCCCGCCATCGCCCATTCCCGTTTGCCGCCGTTGCGGAAGCGATCGGATCGTGCGCGACGCCGGTGTGCGCTGGGACGCGCGATCAGGGCAATGGGTGTTGGTCGACCTTGATGACTGCGCGTTCTGCGAGGCGTGCGAAGAGGAGGGCGATTTGCTGGTCCGCTGGTCGTCGACCGATGCGCCGGAATCGGCCACATCCCTTGAGGATGAGCCCGACACCGACGCCGATCACGTCATCGCGCTCTTCAAGGCGCTCTGCGCGCTCGAGGCCGAGGTGCAACGGGTCAGGGAGCGGCTTCCCGAAGTCGACACCGTGATCAATCGCGGACTTGTAGAGGCAGCGCAGCAGACGGTTGAGGCGTACTTCCAACGCCTCTCCGCCCGGCTCGGAGACGGATGATGGCCCATCTCAGCAAGCAGAGGCGTTTGCGGGACACCGGACCCCGGACCGTTGCGACCAGATCGGACGAGGCGGCTTGCCCGTCACCGCCCGCCCGGCGGCCATCACCCCAGGTGGACTTGCGCTGGCGAGACGAGAATTACGGTTCAGTCTATGCGGTCGCCGCGTTTCGGAACTACGCCGATACCAGCGACTGGAGCGAACGGACGTTCCAGCGCTTCCGGGGCTGTCTCAGGCGCGCCGGCTTTGAAATCCACCACGGGCGCGCCGCCTATATCGCCACGAAAGGCGATGGCCCGAGCCGGAAGCGCGCGCTCTGCGACGAACTCGCCGCCGCCGGGTTCGACATCGCTCACGGTGACGTCCGGGGCGTGACATGATGGCCGCCCGCCCGTCTATCGCATTCCAGTGCCTGCGATTGCTGCGGGGGCGCTTGCTGGCTGTCTGTTTCGGCGCTGGCGTGGATTCCACCGCGATGCTGGTGGCGCTCCGTCTCGCGGGCATCCGTCCGCACGTCATCACCTTCGCCGATGTCGGCGAGGGCGAGAAACCGGAGACCATGGTTCATCTCGATCGGATGAACGCCGTCCTGATCTCCTGGGGCTGGCCGCAGATCTCGACCTGCCGGAAGATTCCGCTCGCTTCGACCGGCTATGACAGCCTCTACGGCAATTGCCTCGCCAACGAGACGCTGCCGTCGCTGGCGTTCGGGATGAAAAGCTGTTCCCGTAAATGGAAACAGATTCCGCAGGACCAATTCATCAAGGGCGCACGGTCCGGTCCGAATGCCGCGCGGCCTCATCCGGTCTGGGTCGAGGCGCAGCGGACCGGTCAGCGCATTCTCAAACTGATCGGCTATGATTGCGGGCGCGCGGACCTGCGCCGATCGCGCAACCTGGCCATGGCCGATGCCGATTTCGACTATGCCTATCCGCTCCAGATGCTCGGCTGGAGGCGCGAGGACTGCATCGAGATCATCACGGACGTGCTCGGCGCCGATTATGTGCCGATCAAATCGGCCTGCTTTTTCTGTCCCGCTTCCAAGATCTGGGAACTGTTCTGGCTAGCGGCACACCATCCCGATCTGCTCGATCGTGCGCTTCTGCTCGAACGCAATGCCCTGACCGGCCGCCATAGCCGGTTCGACGAGGTCGAGTTCGGGGCGACCTGGGAAGAAATGGTCGGCAATGCCGATCGCTTTCCGAGCACGAGCACCACCGTCGGCCTCGGACGCAGTTTCGCCTGGAACCAATGGGCACGGGTCAACGATGTCGTCGACGAAAGCTATCGCGTTCGGCGCGACGCGGCGGATCGCGCCCGTTTCGAGATTCGGGCCGCCGAATTGCGGACCGCAGGCAACGCCGATGACCGGCGGTTTCCGGTTCGCCCTTGGTCGCTCGCGGCGTGACGGCTCCCACTTCCTTTCCACTGCCGATGTTCCGGCGCCGGTCGCCCGTTCTGACGGTCGGCTGCATCCGCGCGCGGGAACGCCGGCTCCAGCGAGGACAATGCCATGCCAGACGTCATGGAAGTCACCGTTTTCAGGTTCGAGGAGCTCCCGGAGAGGGCCAAGGAGACCGCCCGCCAATGGTATCGGGAATCGTGCCTCGACTATGACTGGCATGACGACACGTTCGAGGATTTCGCACGAATCTGCGAGATTCTTGGCGTCTCGCTCAAGACCACGCCCGTTCGACTCTATGGCGGCGGCACGCGCGATAAGCCCAGAATCTACTTCTCCGGATTCTCTTCGCAAGGTGACGGTGCCTGTTTCGAGGCAAGATACCGATATGCGCGCGGTGCACATCGCGAAATCCGGGCGTATGCGCCGCAGGACGAGGAACTGCATCGCATCGCGGATGCCTTCCGCGATGTCCAGCGCCGGAGTTTCTATCAACTTACGGCCGACGCGACGCACCAGGGTCGGTATTATCACGAATATTCCATGTCGGTCGCTGTCGAGCGAGGGGATACGCATTACGGTGACGCCAGCGAACACGCCGAAAACGCGATAGCCGAGATTCTGCGGGACCTCGCGCGCTGGCTCTATCGAGCACTCGAAAAAGAATATGACTATCTGACGTCCGACCCGGTGGTCGACGAAGCGATCGCTGCCAACGGCTTCCGGTTTACCGAAGCTGGCGGCCGTTTGGCGAAGCTGTAGATGCATATGTCCCATATCGCATCGTGCAAGCGCGCCACGCTCGCCAACCCGATCCCCCAAAGACCCCCCTTCGAGGATTCCGCCCGGACGGAAGCGCGGACGCTCGAAAACGAAACCCGCTGCCTGGCATGACGAACTCTGCAGCCTGGCGTCTGACCCATTGCTGAAAGGAATGCGAGATGGACGCGCACCCTTGCCTCGGACTCGTGATGAACGTGCCCGAATTCTTCGCCGACCCGGCGTTCCGGCGCTGGCTCCAAAACGACAATCCCAAGTTCACCCGGTGTCGCGATGGAGCGATCGACGAATGGCCGGACGTGGTCGTGCTGGTCGACCCGAGCCTGACTGGCGAGGGTAGCGACTCCGATATGCCGAAGGCGTTCTGGACCCGGATCGTCGACGCCTGCCAGGAGCATCTCGGCATCGGGACTGATCAGTGGACGCACTATATGGTCCGGCTGACGAATCTCGGCGATTGATAGCGGTCTGCGGCTCCGCGATTCCTGACCCCGCTTGCAGGAGGGGAGGGGGAGGCGAGCGGGGGATAATTCCGTCCGTGGGGATTCAATATGCACACCGCCCAACTTGCGCAGCCCGATAACCCTCCACTTTCGGTCTTCATTTCGGGGTCGATCTCCATCAGGCAGCCGCTTTCCACGCTGGTCATGGATCGCCTCGCCGGGATCGTCGAGCGCTCCATGCCCATCCTGATCGGCGACGCCCCAGGGGTCGATGCTGCCGTTCAGTCTTATCTCGCCCGGCAGCGCTATAACCACGTCACGATCTTCTGCGGCGGTGGACTGCCCCGGCACAATATCGGTGGATGGCCGGTCCGTACGGTCCGCGCCGATGCTCCGGCCAGGACGCGCGCGTGGCATATGGCGAAGGACCGCGAAATGGCCCGCCTCGCTGATACCGGATTCGTGATCTGGGACGGATCGAGCCGCGGCAGCTTCGCCAATATCGAGCGACTCTGTCGGCGCGGATGCTATGTCCTCATCTACCTCGACCGGGAACAACGCTTCGTCTCGCTCGAATGCGATGCTGTACGGGAGGTGTTCCTTGCATCGCATCGGCCGGGCTGATCAGGATGCGCGGGTGGCCGTATGTCCGGGTGACCTGATGTGCCGCGCGCACGCTGAACTCATTCCGATGAACTGCTTTCCGTTCACGCGGATAGCGAGCGGGACGTTTGGCGCAGGGCCTGACGATCTGCACGTCGGCGCGGAGGGGAGGGGGATTGGGGCGGATGGGATGCAATACGCGGGTAGTTTGGCCGGCGGGTGCGTCCGATCCTTTCCAAGCATGGAGGCTCCCGTGGTTCACGTCGCTCCCCCTATCTCGAATATCCATCATTGCTTCGGCGTCATTCTTCACCATCGCGCAGAGTGGTGGTTCGTCGAATTTCCTGGTTACGATCTGACCCCGATCCGCGTGCTCCCGCTCACCGGCGGGATCTCCGACGCGTTGCGAGACTCCCTGCGTCGGCGGAGAGCGGATCCGGCGCTCGGTAATGAAATCGCGACCGTCTATCCTGGTTACGAATGTTGGTGCGGCGATTTCTCGCTGGTCCGGTCTGCAGTCGACCCAGAACGCTTCGACATAGCCGCGCATCCGTGGGGCGCCGACGCGGGGGAACTCGATGCGCGGCTTGCCCGGACGATGGTGGAATCGACACTGTTCCCGATACCCGCCGGCTTCATCTCGGTGTTCGGGATGCTGCCGAACGAGAACGTTCCCGTGCTGGCGATCCGGGCGAGCAGCTACCTATGCGCGACCTTCGAACTCATCACCGCGCGCTATATGCCGAGCTATCGGCCGCGCTCGCCATGGCGGGATATTTCGAACGACGCGGTGAGCGAGAGCGGGTGCGAAATTCTCGGCTGGACCCCGTGACTGACTGGATCAGGCCCACCCGTTCCTAGCGCTGCCTTCTCTTGTTGGAGGGAAGGGGGCGGCGGGGAGGTGGCCATTTGGCCGGGAATTGCGTGCAATCCGCCGAGCAGATTGGCGGCGATTTGCGTCGTTCCCCTCTTTCGATCATGTCATCAGGAGATTCGCTATGCGACTCATGGACGAACTGGCCGCGCGCCGGTGTCTTTATCCTCGGCCGCTTCCCACCGCGCCGGCGCTCATGGTGATCGACGTTCCGAAGAAATGGGCCGGGGCAAACCTGCCGCTCGGTCGCTTTTATCCAATCATCATTGAGAGCGATGAGGAGCTTTCCGAGCTCGAAGCCTATCTCGCCGCGCCACGGACCACGCCCATCGTGCCGGACCTGCTCGCCACGCGCCCGAGCAGGCTTATCGCAAGCGCGATCACCTTCTTCGAGTTTGCGCCCCCTGCCGTTGGCTGGCCGTGGTTCCTCGTTGCTCATTGGCCGGAAGATCTGGCGGCGATCAGCGCGTCACTTGGACCGGACATGCTCGCTCGAAACGCATATACGTTCGAGACGTTCGCGAGCCGCGACGAACTGATTGCGGCAGCCTCCGCTCTCGCCGGACTATTGGGCGGGGCGAGCGTGATCTGCAGCTATTCGGAAATGTCGGACACCGGAAACGCGTGATGCGTTGCGATTTGCGGCGAACATTCCGGCGAGACTGGCGGAAATTCCCGCCGGGGCGGGTGATCGCACTCGCCGGATATTCCATCGAGCGCGATCAACGACCCTGATTGCGCGCGGCGATCACGGGCCGATACATGTCGGCGCGCGCCTTCATGAGATCCGCCAGCCAAACGAGATGCGAGGCGGCGTCGGCGAGGGGAAGGTGCGCTACCGCATCGAACATCGCCCGCTGATAGGGCACGCCACGGTCGAGGATATCGCTCATCTTGACACGGCCGGGGCTGTCCGGATCGGTGATCTCCGCATTGGCTTCGAAAGCCGCCTCCAGGAAGGCCTCCGCCAATTCCTGCGCTTCGTAATAGCCGCCATCAAGACCTTCCGATCGCGCTATGGTCGCCAGCTTCCGGCGGACGAAGACGATATCGGGGTCCACCGCTGCGTCATCGAGCGGCAGGTCGAAATCGTATTCCGCGAGATATTTCTCGATCATAGTTGCGCCTCCTGCTATTGGGCGGGATCGGAACATAATACGAACGACAGGGCAAGTAAAATCCTGCTGCTCGCTGAACGCGAGATCAGTTTCTCGGGAGTGACGGCCCGTTCCAGTTACCCGCCGCAAGGGCCGCCGACGGCTGGGTTTTGCGCCGCCGGGGGAATGACGGCGGTCCGCCGACCGCCCGGGCGCGACACAACCATATCCAGCCCGAACCATCCTTCCGCGAGTCCCCGCCCGGCTCCCATCAACCCCCGACGCTGACAAGTGCGATCCCGCGCCTCCGACCCCGACGCTTAATCGCAAACCGGAAGGGCCCGTGCGGCAATCGGTGAGGCGCTTCTGCCGCCGCGTCGCTGGCGGGGTGCGTCGGGGACGCCGCACCCCGCGATCGCCTCCCGGACCAAGTCGTTCATCGCATCCTACACCGCCCTCGCAGGGTCTCGGCGTGCCGGGGCTGGTTCGGGAAAGCAAGGGCTGCCTCCGGCCAAGAAAATCTAGGAGAAAATGGGCCTGCCGACGTTGTTCTTTAGGTCAGAGTGTCGGCAGGCCCATTTTCTCCAAGATTTTCTAAAGGCCGCAGCGCGACGTCCCTTGCTTTCCCGAACCAGCCCCGGCCCTTGAGCCCCGGCGAAGGCGGCTCCGGATGCGATGAACGACAGCCTCCGCCCCGTCCGAAGGCGATCAAGAAGGAATGCCTTCGGCATGCGTCTTTTGAGGGGACGCTACCGCGTCCGTTTTTGTTGGCTCAGGCTCACCAGATGCGATGAAATTGTGTCAAGAAAACAGTGATCTATGTCAATATTGAGGGGTGTAGTAAAAGAAATGCGCGTTAGGGGACGTAACGCCCAAACGCAAAAGATGAAGGAGATAGATAAAATGAAAATCGGTTACTTCAAACTGGATGAGAAAGTGAATGAAACCATCGGAAAGGTGGTGACGAGAACCCTTCGCTTTCCCATTCTGATCTTGCGGAGGGTCGAAGATCGCCGCAGCGACGCGGCTCCGATCTTCGAGATTTTCGAGCCGAACAGCATGGGCGAGGAAGTCGGCATCGGCGCTGTCTGGGAACGCCGGATGAAGGCGACCGACGAGGTTTTCCTGTCCGGCATGATCGACGATCCAAGCTTCCCGGAACCTCTCCCGATCGCGCTATTCGGCGACGAGTTCAACGGTTTCGACGTGCAATGGCGACGTGAGCGTGAGCCGCAGACCTACGGCAACGGCGCGATGGCTGGCGGCTACGGCCAGCAACGCCGCAGCGGCGGGCAGCGATCCGGCGGGAGCGGCTTCGCGGGTGGCAGCACGGCGGGCACGAATGGCGAATATGTCGGCGCTGGTCGCAGCGTTGATGAGGAGGTGCCCTTCTAAGCCTCGACCAAGGCGGGCCGGGGAAGCGCTGGAACGCTTTCCCGGACCCTCACCGCATCCCAGATCAAAGGACGTTGGACCATGAGCAAGAACACGGCTGCCCGCAGCGTTAGCAGCTTTTCCGACCTGCCGGAACTCTATGCCGAACTTACGGCGACCGATGCTTTCGAGGCGTCATTCGGCGACCCGATGCCCCTTTCGATTGTCGAATTTGGCGACGAACCCGGTGAACACTACATGCCCGATCCGCTGGCCGCGCAGACGGAATGCGGCGGAATCATCGCGTCGATGTTCGACCTGTTGACCGACACGCGCCTCGAACCGCTTGCCCCGGAAATTGCGTGGGGAATGGTCAACAGCTTCCATTTCGTCGCGACGAAACTGGAGCGCGAGGAAGATCGGCTTGCCGACCAAATCCGCGAGATGGCGCGGCGATTGGAGCCGGGCGAGGTATTCACCAAGGAGCTTGAGGACAAGCAGCTTGAATGCCAGTCGCTGGCCGAGCAGCGTGCCGCCGTTGAAGCGATGCGCGATTACGCGGCGGCGACGTATCTGGCATGTTCCGGCCGCGCGTGGTCGCCCTCGAAGGGATCGAAGGCAAGCGAGGTCACAACCGCCAGCCAGATCAACGCGCTCGACTTCCTGCGCGCCCGCGCCGAGAAGCGGCGGGAGCGTTACGAGCCGCAAGGCCCTTGCGTCGTCGTTTCCGGCCCCGGCGACTGGCACGACTGGAAAATCATTTATGCCCGGCTGGACGAGATCAAGCGACGCATCCCCCACATGGTTCTCCTGTCCACCGGCGGGCGCACGGGTGTCCCCGCAATCGCCGCGTCGTGGGCGGCAAGGGAAGGAGTGCCGTGCGTCGTGTTCGGCCTATATGGAACCGGCCGGGGGCGCGCGTTCAAGCGCAACCGTGAAATCGTCGCCAAGTTTCTCCCGGTTGAGGCGCTGCTTTGCGAAGGCTCGGGAATCCAGTCGCACCTCTATGACCTGCTCAATCCACAAAGCGGGCGGCGCGTTCCAACCCACGTCATCATGCGAGCCGATCAGGCACCCGATCAGCCCAAGCGTCCGACTGGCCGGTTCGTCTGGTGTCCGCCGCAACCGAAGCGGGGGCTTCACATGATCCCGCGCGACCAACTGGTCGAGATTTAATCTAACCCCCTAATGACGCCGCCCAGCGCGGCAACGATTAGGCCGATGCGGCGGGAGCCGTATCGGCCTTTTTTTGTGCTCGCCACCGCCGCGCCTCGCGGCGCGGCGGGGCATCACATCCGGGGGAGCGCGGGAGGGGAAGCGCCCCAGTCAGGATTTGGGAGGCGCGGCTTTCAGCGCCCCCACGGCGGCGGCTCCGCCCAGCTTCAGCACCAGCCCCAGCGCCTCACGAAATTCCCGCTCGCCGATCTCCTCGACCGGCATCGCGACCACAATCGCGGCATAGCGTTCCCGGACGCGTTTTTGCGCCGTCTCGATTTCATCGGCGATCTTGTCGCGCTTGGCGACCAGATCGGCGAGCTTCTCGCGTTCCGACATCTTGGGCATAATCAGCGTTCCTTCATGGTCGCCGATCCGTTCGCCGTCGCCCTTGTCGCATGAGCGCGCCCGCGCGGCAATCTCCCACATTTCCGACCCGGCAGCGATGGCCGCCCGCAGCGTTGAGGATATGGCGCAGCGCCAGAGTCGCAGCGGGGAGGGGACGCACGCCCAAGGGCGGGTGTAATGCACCCTACGCACGGGTGCTGCGAAGGAAAATCACGGTATTCCAATGCATTGTTCTGGCTGACACGTCTGCCGACTTTTCGCGATGCTGGCAGACGTGTCTGCCAATGGCATTATTCGTCCCCGAGAATCCTTGGATTTCTGCCGTTTCTGGCCGGCAGACACGTCTGCCACCCCTGATTTTCTTGTGATTTTGGCGGGTCTGCGCTAGATTACATCTGCTTCAGGACCGTCCTGGCGAAGCTCCATCAGGAGCCTCGCCTTGGCCCGTGTTACCATCCGCATCGATGATGCGCTCCACGACCGTCTTCAACGCCGGGCGCGTAGTCTCCACCTTACAGTCGCCGAGCTTCTTCGGCCCGCCATCGATCAGGCCGCGGACCCGCGCAGCGGTTATGTCTATACGACGCAGGACGAGATACTGTCCGGGGTCCTCCAGACCCTCGCCATAGTCGCCGCATCGATCCGCCGGCGGTCGCCGGAGGCGCTCGAAGAGGGGATGGCTGATGCCCGGCAGATGCTCCTCGACCGGGGCCTGCTCCCTCCGGAGCAGCGGTCATGAGCATATTCCGCAACGACACCTTGGGGTCGTGGACGCGCGGGGGTCAGGCGATCGTCCACAACGTCCGCATGACCACCCAGGTCTTCATGCAGACGATGATCGCCGGGCTCGCGCTCTGGGTCATGGGCACCTGCTGGTATGCCCTCGAAAAATCCAACGACTATCAGCGGTTCGTCCTGGTCAAATTGGTGGAGGCCGCGTTCAAGGTTGATGCCGCGCCGGGGACCAACGACCCTGTTTCGTTCCGCACCCCGGACGGACGGCAATACTGGACCTCGGCCGACGCTCTTTTCGAATCCGAGATCGGGAAGAAATCCCTCCACAAGCTTGAGCAGGACCTCATCCACGGCGCCGCGATCGCCGGGGCCGGCGCACTCGCCGCGCTCTTCTGGGCGTGGTTCTATTTCACCCGGACCGGGAAGGGGTTGGGGTCCAACGAGTATATACGCGGCGCCCGCTTCGGCACTGCCTGGCAACTGCGTCGCGCCCTCTGGAAACAGAAGAAGGGCAGCTTCAGCATCGGCGGCGTTCCGGTGCCCGAGGCGTTCGAACCCGAACACTTCCTGATCTGCGGCGCTCCCGGAACCGGGAAAACCAACCTCATCACGGCGATGCTCGAAGGCATCCGCAAGCAGGGGAAGCGGGCGATCGTCTATGATACCGCGGGATCGTTCGTCGAGAAATTCTACCGGCACGGGCACGACGTGCTGCTCAACCCGCTCGATGAGCGGACGGACATCTGGAGCCCCTGGGTCGACGTCCCGCACGAATATCAATATGACCAGATCGCGGAATCCACCATTCCCGACAAGCACGGCGATCCCTTCTGGTCGAAGGCCGCGCGAGGGACATTGGTGGCGGTCTTGCGCAAGCTCGCCCGGCAAAAGCATACCCTTATCTCGATCCTGCTCGAGCGTGTCTTGCGCTCCCCGGTCGCGGATCTCGCCGCTTTCGTAAAGGGCACCGACGCGGCCGCTTTCATTTCGTCGGAGGGTGAGCGGACGTCGGCTGGTATCCAGGCCGAGCTCGCCTCCGTGATGCGCAGCTTCTCGTATCTCGACGACACCACCGACGCCTTCTCGATCCGGAACTGGGTGGAGAATGAGGAGGATGACTCCTGGCTGTTCATCACGGTCAAGGCCGACCAGCTTCCATCGCTCCGCCCCCTGATCACCGTCTGGCTCGACATCGCCATCAGCGCGATCATGAGCTTGAAGCCCGACCGCGAACGTCGCCTCTATTGCGTGATCGACGAGTTGCCGACGCTCCAACGACTGCCTTCCCTCGGCGATTTCCTCGCCCGCGCCCGGAAATATGGCGGATGCGGCATTCTCGGGTTCCAGTCCTATCCCCAGCTCAACGCCACCTATGGAAAGGAGGATGCCGCCGCCATCACGGGCTATTGCTCGACCTGGGTGGCGATGCGGGCCAACGACACCGATACAGCGGAACTGGTCTCGAAGAATCTGGGCCGCGTCGAACAGGTCGAAGCCAACGAGGGGATGAGCTACGGCGTCAACGACATGCGTGACGGGGTGAACCTGTCGCGCATGCAGGTCACGCGTCCGCTGGTGATGGACACGGAGATCAACAATCTCCCGAACCTCACCGGATTTCTCCGGTTCGGCCGCAACCTGCCGGTCGTCCGGTTCCGCGATCGCGTCAACCCAATTCCAACCGTCTGCCCGGCGTTCGAGGAACGAGCCACACCCCCGAAACGGCTCCCAGCGGGCAAGACCATTATCGCGCACGTCCGGGCCGCTGCCCAGAAACGCGCGGTTGCCGAGAAGGAGCAGGCCGAGCTGCCCAACTCGGCGCCGCCTCAATCGACGCAACAGCCTGATCTCTTCGACCAGGCTTCGCCGCCGCCGGTAGTCGATCCCGATCCAGATGCTCGCGAGCCTTTCCCCGGTGAAGAAGATCGCGACGTCGCTTCGCCGGATCAGGCGCCACTGGCGTCCGCCGTGTCATCTGGCCCCGTCGCGTTTCTGGGGGCGGCGCGCGGGCGGATGAACGTGCCGCTTGAGGCCCATGCCCGGGCGAGCGGTCCGCGTGATCCGGCGAGGCCGGCATGATCCACCCTCATCGCATGAAGGGCACGCCCGCGAACATCGCCCGATATTACACGATCGGCGACTATTATACGAAGGGCAACGAGGAGCACAGCGAATGGGGCGGCAAGCTTGCTGCTGACCTGGGCCTTGAGGGCAAGGTCGACCCTGCGCAGTTCCAGCTTCTGCTTGCCGGAAAAATTGGCGACCAACAGCTAGGGCGCCATCGCAAGGATGGTCAAATCCAGCATCATCCCGGTTGGGATTTCGCGATCAGCGCCCCGAAATCGGTTTCGATCATGGCGCTCGTTCTCGGTGATGAGCGGATTATCGCCGCTCACGAGAGGGCGGTCGGCGTCGCCATCCGCTATCTTGAGGAACACGCGGAACTACGTCGCCGCGTGAATGGCGAGGTTGTCCACGAAACAACCGGTCGGCTGCTGTTTGCCCGCTTTACCGAGCATTCGAGCCGCGAGCTCGACCCGCATCTCCATACCCATGTCGTGATGATGAACATGACCAATCACGGCACCGGCAGGCCCGTGGTTAGTCTGGAAACCCGCGCGATGTACGCGGAGCAGATGGCCGCAGGGCAGGTCTATCGCAATGAGCTCGCCCACGACCTGCGGCAGATAGGCTGGGAGATAGAGTTCGATCCGCGCAAGGGACTCTTCGAGATACGCGGCGTTCCCGGGGACCTTATCCGCGACTATTCCCAGCGTGCCGAGCAGATCAACGCGCATGCCCGTGAGCATGGCAACGAGGGACAGGCCCAGCGGGTCAGGTCCTTCTATGCCACCCGCAGGGCAAAGGCGAAGGTGGGGCTGGAAGACCTCCATCAGCAGTGGGCAACCCGCGCCGGCTCCCATATCGAAACCCTGAAGTCCGTGGCGCGCGAGGCGGAGCGGGCCGAAGGAGCGCCGCGTGAGGTCGATCCTCGTGCGCCCGCGCGCGCGGCGGCGTTCGGAATCCGCCAGGTCGAGACGCGCGAAGCGGTGAACAATGTCGGCCGGATTTATCGGACCGCGCTTGCGTCGCACGTCGGGGAGGTTCGCTTCGACGATGTGCGTCCATTGATCGCGGCCCAGGAGGCGGCCTTCAAGCTCCTTCGGACGCATCGGCAAACGGGCGACGAACTGCTTATCCGGGGAAGAACGAGCCTTCGGTCGGTACGCCGCGAACTCGCGCTTTCCGAACACCTCTCCCTCGCGATGGGCGACGTCCGGCCCGCGGCGACGCCGGAAAAGCTCGACGAGGCCGCGAAAGCGGTCGGCCTCACGCGCGATCAGACCAGGGCGCTGCACGCGATCGCGGCGGGGACGGACCGCGTTGTCGGCATCCAGGGCGTCGCCGGCGCGGGCAAATCCACGCTGGTGAAAGCGATGGTGCTGGCCGTCCGATCCGATCATGAGGTGATGGCGCTCGCGCTCGCGCCAACTTCGTCCGCCGCATCCGGGCTGGGCGTCGACGCGGGAATCCCGTCGCAGACGGTGGCCGCGATCCTTGAGACCGGCGGTCGCAACCTGACCGATCGGCACATCCTTGTTCTCGACGAGGCCGGACAGCTCGGCAACCGTCAGGCTATGCGATTGCTGGAAATCAGCCGCGACACCGGCGCGCGACTGATCCTGCTCGGTGACACCAAGCAGACTGGCGCGATCGAGCAGGGAAAACCCTTCTGGCTTTTGCAGCGGCTCGGCATGCCGACCAGTCTGCTCACGGAATCGATCCGGCAGGATGCAAGGGCGATCAAGCTCAAGCAGGCGGTGATGCTCGCGCGACAGGGCGAATATGCCGGATCGATCGCGTCGCTCGAACGGGTCACGGCCGGTGATACGGCGGAAGCGCTGGCGAAGAGCCTCGTCAAGGACTGGACCGAACTCAAACCCGCCGCGCGCGCCACGACAAATATCCTGGTGCTCGACAACGCCACCCGGCTGATCGTGAACACCCAGATCCGTCAGGTGCTGAAGACGGAGGGCGCGCTCGCGGCTGAAGAAGCGCGCCTTCAGGTTCTCACCCCGGCGGGTATGACCGAACAGGAAAAGCATTTCGCCCGCTTCTATTCGGGCGGCCAGGTCATTTTGTTCGCGCGCGACAATGTCGGGTTGGGGATCGCTCGCGATACCGAATATCGCGTGGTCGGGATCGGACGCGACAACGACGGCCGGCAGATCGTCCAACTGGTCGACCAGAACGGTCGCGTGATCGACTGGAATCCTCGCCTTGGAAAGGCTGGGCGGGTCAACGTCTTCCGGGCCGAGGATAGGGACCTCTCGCAAGGGGACCGGATCCAGTGGCGCCTCGTGAACAAGGACCTCGGTATCAAGAATGCCGAGCGGGGTACGGTCGAGAAGCTCGATGGCAGCGTCGCCACGATCCGATGGGACCGCGGCGACCCGACGCAGGATGTCGACCTCGGCAAGCACAAGACATGGGACCACGGCTATTCCGAGACCGTCTATTCCGCGCAGTCAAAGACCTATTCGCGGGTCTATGTGCTCGCGCCCGTCGGGTCCGGCCTGGTCAACGGCCAGAACTTCTACACCGCCATCACGCGCGCCCGATACAGCGCGAAGCTCTGGACCGAAAATCCCTCACGCCTCGCGGAGAAGCTGAAATCCAATAGCGGCGAGAAGACCTCGTCGATCGAGGGATTGGGCCGGCTCCGCAAGGACAGCCACACCGTCCGCGGCGAGCGTCACAGGGACCGGCTCGACAAAGCGCGCGCGGCCCAGGTTCGCGAGCGGGAACTCCGCAGTGTCGAACGCGAAAGGCGGGTGCAGGAGAAGATCCAACCGCAACCGCCGCGCGAACCCAGGACACTCGGCGAGCTGCTCGCCAACCGCGCCCAGGAGGGCGCGCTGGCGATCGAACGGTTCCTTCGCGGGACGCTCGCACGCCAGTCCAACCGCTTCGACGACCGCCAGGGTGAGCGTGAGCCATCGGCGCCGACCCCCACTCATCAACCCCAGCCCGACCATGGCCATGCCGACCGTGGCGGGCGCGATCGATAGGAGACTGAAATGACGATCGTGATACTTGTCCTTGCCGGGCTCGCGACGCTCGCCTGGTTGCTGCGCCATTACAGGGTTCCGATAAAGCACCGCTGGCGACGGCGGCAGGCACGGGTGATGTGCACGCAGATGCGCGGCCGCGATCGCCATCAGCCGGCGACCCTGCTCTACGCCCGGCTTCGAGCCATGGACCCGCTCGCCTTTGAGGAGCTTCTGCTGGAAGCGTTCGAGCAGCGCGGTCATCGCGTCGTGCGTAACCACCGGTATACCGGCGATGGCGGTGTCGACGGCGAAGTTGTGATCGAGGGCATCAGGTTCCTGATCCAGGCCAAGCGTTATAGGGACAGCATTCGCCCTGAACACGTCCGCGCATTCGGCGAATTGTGCGCGCGGCAACGGCGTCCCGGCCTGTTCATCCATACTGGGCGGACCGGGAATTTAAGCAGGGAGGCGATCGGTGCCACCCCGTACGTCACCATCATCTCAGGGCGCACGCTTCTCGCGTTGTTGACGGGTACGGATTGTCCGCTCCCATCGCCGTATCCGGCTCGGCGCGGCGAGCAGCCTGCGGCGAGGGGGCGGGCGCTATGACGAATTGGCAGTATCTCGCCAGTGCAACCATCGGCGCTATCGCGGCGTCCGTCCAACCAGCGGTCGCCATGACCCAGGCCCATTCGGAAGATCCAAGGGTCGTCGCGTGCGTGCGGCAAGCTGCACGAGGCCACGATTGGCTGGAAAAGACGCTATGGGGCTTGCGCTATCAGGAGGCTGGCTGGCTGGGGGCCGAGGTAGCGAATACGAACGGTACTCATGATCTTGGGCCGCTTCAGATCAACAGCTCATGGGTGCCGCGCATCGCCAGATTGGTGGGGCGCCCGGAAAAGCAGGTCCGCTATTGGCTTCGCTACGATGCCTGCTTCAATGCGGACGCCGCGCGCTGGATATTCCTGTCGGCGCTGCGGGCGAGCGGAGATTATTGGAAGGCCGTCGGCATCTATCATAGCCCGACCGGCTGGAGACAGCGCGCCTACGCGGCCAAAGTCGCTGGACATATGCGCCGCGCCTTTGGCCCCAATGTCTTCGCGCGTCGGGCCGGCGCAGAACCAACTACGCCGTCTGAATAGCGGAATCCTGGGATATTGGGGCACGGTTATCCGTGAGGCGACATGGACCGAGAGCGATTGATGGTCGCTAACAGCAGAACGAACAATGGACCGCTTTTAGGAAACTATCCCTGCTTGGTGTTACTGAAGTGGCGGGCAGTCGCGACCGGCAAGGGTGATGTAATTAAGTCGATATCGATTGATTTTGACTAAATATCGCGCCAATTTGCTATTCTCTTAGCTTGATCCGTGCTATCCTTCTTCCGAAGGAAATCTCGGAATGTCGGGCATTAGCAACAGTAGCATTGCGATGAGCGCACCCGCCGCGCCCGTGCGCCGGGCGGCGTCCTTCTGGTTGTGGCGGCCGTGGTACGCGAAGCTCTGGTGGTCCGCTATTCCGATCTGGTGGCTTGGGATGATGATCGCGTCCCGCGTTGATCTACTCGGTAATCTATATGGCAGCGCTTTCGGCGGATATCTCAACGTCCTCTTTTTCCCAGTGACCGCTCTTATGGTTTTGGGGGTTGGCTGGGCGCGTGAGATGCTGAAGTCTTTCCCGGCGACGCCAATCAGTCGAAGCAACCGAGCGGTGGCGGACGATCAGGTTCGGAACCTTGAGGAATCGCACATTGTCGCCGCGCGATCTCTGGACGCTGCAACCGACATATATGATCCCGAATCCGGCGCGCTCTACGTCGGCAATCCGCTGAGCCACCAACATGTAGGGCAGCGCTAGCGCTTCTTGAAACTGCTATCGCCGTCCTCAGGGCTGTTCGGCAAATCAGTCGAGAAGCGGCCTCTTCCAAGGATTGATCGCTGCTCAATCGAGGTTAGGGGGCCGGTTATATCGGAGGTTGCCCGAGCAGTATCGGCATCACCAAGATATTGATTTCTCAGGCCGTCGGTTCCGAGAACACGATTGGACAACTCGCGGGTGAATGCCGCTTCGGGACGCCCCGAGCGCGCAGCGGAGCGCTCGGCCGCCGCGATTGCTTCCCTCACGTTGTAATTGACGATATCGAGGTTGGCCTGGGCCGTCTCATTGGAAATACCCATATCGGAGCTGGAGATGCCAAGGTGCGCTCCAAGACGGGATGAAGTAGACTGAACTTTTTGGGGAGTCAGTGTTGCCTTCGCGTCTTTGCCCTTTCCGGCCCCTTGTCCTCGGCCGCCGGAAACCTCGGATTCGGAAGTACCAATCCCGCCGCCCACATCGGCGCCAACCTTGGTTCCCATCGCAATTTGATCCTGCGCTGAACGCGATATCCCTCGTTGCCATCCAGTCTGGGCGATAATCGCCTGGACATCACGCGTAAGGGTGTCGGCGACCTGAGGCTTCAGCCGCCAGTTGCCGTGCCTGTCCATCTCGAACCCGCCCCGCAGCCAGTTCTGCATCATCGCCTGGCCCTCCGCACCGCCACCAAGGAAATGCTCGACCGTATCGGGGCCGGCCTGCTTCCCAGCCTCAAACCGCGTCGACGTGTCGTTCCGCGCGGATTGCTGATAGCCGACGGAACTGGACACCAGCACATCGTTGCTGGCGAAACTGAATCGCGCGCGGCCGCCGTTGGCGATCGCGCCTAGCTGGCTCTCGTTGATCAGTCCGCCTTTCCACATCTGTGCAGCCGTCGCAGGCGTGAGGTTTAGGCTGAGATCGCCATTCTGCGCCGTCGCGATGTCTCGCTTCGACAGATCCACCCCATGGTCGCGAAGGAGCTTCTGCATGCGCGTGAGGCGTTCGCTGTCGACGATCCTGGACAGCCGATCGTTGCGCGCGCGATCGGCAATGCCGGCAGCGCCGCCTTCGGCCATGTCGGTCTGGTTCCCCGCTCCTTGCGAGAGCGTCCGGATAAAGCTGTCGAGGCGCGCTGCCTGTCGCACCGACATACCAGCCGCGGCCGCACCTTCCGCAAAGCCCGCATTGTCGGCCTGCCGACGTTGTTCGCCGGTCCGCGCCGACGAGCGCGTCCCATCGGGGCCGACCTCGCGCTGCGCACCGAGTTTGCCGGAGCGTTCGGCGAAATCGTACCCGGCCGCCTCGCGCGTCCGGCCGTAAACGCTGGTGCCTTCGCGGGCGGCCTCGGCCGTGGCCCCATCCGCCGTGCCGACCTGCGTCGCGGCGTTGTAGGTTTCGAGCGCGCGCAGGACCTGTGCTTCGTTTCGTCCCATTGCACGGGAGAGCTGGGAGATCGCCGTCGATCGCGCCTCGCCGGACAGGTTGTTGATGAACCCGATCCGCTTGGCGGTTTCCTGCACCGGCAGGCCGAGCATGGCCGCGGCCTGTCGCTCGCCGGCGTTGTTGCCGGTACGGTGGGCTTGCTCGGTGGCGACGTTGCCGCGCTCGATCCGCGCGACGTTATCACCGGCGAAGTCGCGCCGACCTTCCATCGCACCGACCTGCACCTGGGCGCCGGTAAGGTCGTTCCGCAGCATCTGCTCCTGGTCGAAGGCATTCGCGGTGAGCTTGGCGAATGTCGGATCAGCGGACGCCTGCGCAATGACCGTCGACGCCTTCAACGCCGCGTCGGAGCCGTCGTAGCCGGCGCGCTCGAAGTGGCGCTTCGCACCCTGCATCATCATGTCATAGGCCCGCTGGTCGCCGAACGCCCGCCACTGGACCATGCGCTGCGCGAACGCCGCAAAAGCCCTCTCGCCCGTTTGACCCTCACCAAAATAGTCATGGCCGAGCGCGCGGAGCGCATCCTTCTCGGCGAAACTGTGGATCGCGGTGGTCGCGGCATTGTCCCTCACGGCGCGGATCGTGGCGGGATCGGAAAGGCTCCTGCCGGACAGCGCGGGAGAAAGTCCGCCGAGTTCGCGTGCCGCGTCTAGCCCGCCAAGGCCGAATGCCGCCGTTCCGGCTGCTCCGCCGCCGTGCTCCCCGATATAGCGGCTTGCCGCGCCAAATGCCCGATCCGCGCTAAAGGTCGAACGCTCGCCAAAATCCCCGAAGGTGGAGGACGACTGCGCACGCGCCATCGTGCCCGAGGCGGAGGCCTGCGCCTCCAGCGCGCCGGCATAGCCTTCGCGTGTCCCAAGCGGCGCGGCGGCGGCGGTTCCCTGTCCCTGAACGCCCAGCGCGCCGCTGGTGAAGGCGGTGAACACGTTGCCGGAGAAGCGGAATACGGTGAACACAAACGCCCCGGCGAGTCCGGCGGCGGCGGTGCGGAAGCTACCGAAGATCGCGAGCGCCTTCATCGCTGCCGAGGGCGCGAGCATCCAGGCGTTCACACCGAGATTATTGGATCGCATCTCCGCGAGCACATCGGTCGCGCGGCCGAGGGTGAGCTGATAGATTCCGGCGTCGATCACGCCCCAGAGAGCCACGAAAACGAACAGACCCAGCGCGAAGCTGGCGACGCGCAGGTTGATGGGCGTCAGTATGAACATGAGCGCGATGGGCATCATGAACAGCATGATGCCGAACACAGTGGCGCGTATCGTCGGCATCCATTCATTGGCGGTGGACATGGTGGCGAGGCCTCCGGACACCACCGCGCGGTTCGCCATGACGCGCGCCGCGGTCGCCGGGCTATCCTCGAAGAGCACATCCCCGACGCTGTTGCCGAGCATCACGTTGGTCATGAACTGCTGGAGCGACAGCGGTGTGCCCATCATCATCTGGCCCATTTCGCCGAGGTTCGAGCGGCAACGCTGAAGCTGGGCCGCGTTGGTGACGTCGTAGCCGGTGCGGGTGCAGACCTGCGAGACATAATGGTCGAACAGCGCGGGCTCCGAAAGCCTTGTCGAGATATGCTCCCACGCCTGCGCGCACGTCATCGTCGTTCCGCCCTTGTCGGTCGGCGTATAGACGGTGCTGAAGGTAGCCGGGCCAGCCATGGCCGCGAACGCGTCGGGAAGATCGGTCGTCGTACGATAGAGCTGATCGTCATCGACGCCGTAGGCCGGCGACACGCGCGCGACGGGATAGCATTGGCGGACGTAATCCTTGATCGTCGCATCGAGGAAGGTGTCGGTCATCGGCCCGTGCGGGCTGGCGGCGTTGAGGAACAGGTCGAAACTATGGCCGCCGGCCCCGAATTCCAGCTTGGCGTTGGGATCGGTGGTATTGTCGTCGATCACCTCGGCCAGCGCGCGCTCCATCATGTTGGTCATGCCCGCGACGATCACGATCAGGTTGGGGACGCTGCCGACCGCTTGGTAGGAATTGCGGACCCGGTCATAGACGTGGACTGTGCCCGTCGTGGCGACGAGGCCGACATAGAGGCCGATGCCCACCAGCATCTGGAACCCGAACGCGAGGATGCCCATGCCCGATCCCCGGACGCTCGCCAGTAGCGCGCCGAGCGAGATTCCGGCCACCGCGACGATCAGCACCAGCGTCTCATAGCGCGGATCGTGGAAGATCATCGCCACCAGACGAAAGGCATCGACGGTTTCAGCGAATCCGTCATAGGTGTGGAAACTCGCATCGACGGCGAGCGCGGGCGTGGCGAAGACGAGGGCGACCGCGGCGAGCGCGATGCGGACAATCCGGGGCATGGGCGTCGATCCCGATCAGCGGTTGCTGTTGGCGGCGGCGCCGGCGGCGTCGCGCGCGTCGCGATCGCGCTGGCGCACGACCCCGGCATAGGTCGCGGAGAGATTGGCCTGGTTGAGCGCGGCCATATACGACTGGCGCATCTGCGCACGCTGGCGCAGCACCTCGTCCCGCAGATCGCGAAGCTGATCGATGCCCTTGGTCAGGATCCGGGTCTGACAGACCTTGGCGTTGGCGGCATCGCCGGCGCCCGCGGCGGTCACCCCGCGCTCGGCATTGGTCAGCGTGAAATCGATGCTGCGCGTGAGATCGTTCAGCATCTGATAGGCGAGCGTCAGCGCGACGAGTTCATCGGTGTCGGCGATCACGCTGTCGACGACGCCTTGTCGTATGCCCCATTCGAGCAGACGGTAGATCGGGAGCGTCCTGACGTTGGCGACGAACTGCTGTTCCTCGGGGGTCAGCGCGGCGCGCGTCCTGATCTTGAGGGCAATGCTTTCCATGCGCGACCTTGCGAGCACCAGCGCGCCCTTGCCGGAGCCGTTCACCGAGCAGTCCGCCGAGGTCGGAGGAACGCTGAGCGCGCGTGTCTGCACTCTCCCGGTCAGGAAGTCGTCGATACCCTCGCTATCCTGATGGGGGCAGGCGGGAATAGCAGAGAAGATCGGCACCTTGTCCGCCGGATCCCAGCGCATATAGACGTCGCCGACACGGGCACGCATGACGCCCGCCCAGTCCGACGCGCCGACCCGCGCCGCCGCGTGCGCAAGAAGGGATCCGGATTTGAAGATCTCCGTCACCTCGGGCGGGCAATTGTCCAGTGCGTCCTTGAGATCCTCGGTCGGGCTGTTGGCGTTCGCCTGAATCTTTTCCCGGCTCTGCTGATAGCTCTTGGCGAAGCCTTCCTTCACCGACTTGTAGCCGGTCATTTCCTCGATGATCCCAGACATGTTGTCGTCGCCCTTCGCGATCTGCACCATGCGGTTGGCGAGCCGGCAGTCGTTGACCTGGATCGAGTTCAGGAAATTGGTCGCGGCCTCCATCTTGCTGATAATATTTCCCATTTTTTCGTCTAAAGTTTCCAACAAGTATTGAAACGCGACGGCTGGCGCTGCCTGAAGGATGCTTTCGAGCTTCTGGACGAGATAGTCCGGATCGAGGAACGACATGCCGCCGAGGAACATGTCGATCCCGCCGCAGCCCGCTTTAACCTTGGGCAGCGTGACGCTCATCAGATAGTCATTGTGGACGTCGACGCGGCCGGTCATGCCGCCGGCCGTCAAATAGCCCCGCGTCTGGTCGTTGAAGCTGCCGGGGTTGGTGTAGGTCACATTGTCGAACCACGTCTCCGCCCAGCTTTGCGCCGACGCGGGCGAGGCGGAGGCGGTGAGCGCGGCGGCTCCGGCGAACAGCGTCAGGCGTGCGCGAACGTTCGGCATGGCGGATTTCCTTCGTGCGAGTGGGAAAGGGGACCGACCGCCATGCTCAGCGCCCCTTCGGCTTGGTGGCTGGGCTCGCCGTCAACCCGACGATCCCGGTGAATTTCGATAGCCCCCGCACCCCGACATCGACGCGGACGCCTCCCAGCATCTTCGCGGCGAGATAGAGATTGCGGGCAAGATTGGGCGCGTGGTCCGTGCCGATCGCGACGGGAATGGTCCTGTTGGAGTCCGATTTCGGGCGGACCCAGGCTACCGGATGGCCGACCCAAGGCAGCCCCAGCCTGCCGGATCGAATCATCGCATCCTGCGATGAGATGACCCGAACCTGCCACCCATAACGTCGTCCAAGCGCATTGAGCTTCGACCAAAGGTCGGCACAGGGAAGGCATCCTGACGCAGTGCTCATCTCGACCAGCAATGCCGGTGCCGATCCCGTCAGCGTTGGGCCGAAATCAGGCGGCCAGTCCCTGGTCACGGGAACGCGTGCCAGCCAGTCGCGCATCGCCGCTTCGCTCGTGACCGGATGGATTGCCGCGCGCATCGCCTGTTCGCGCGTCACGGTCTGGGCGCGGAGGGGAGACGCAATGGCCGAAGCCGAAAGGAGCAGGAGGAAGATCGCCGGGCGCGTCATGGCGTTGGTTCCACGCGCACATCGACCATATCGCCGCCGATCACCCGCGGGTCGGTGGCCGATACCGGGCCGTTGGCGAGCGCGTCGAAGAAACCGTCCTCCTCGCCTGCGCCGGTCAGGAACTGCTCGGGCCTGATATCGCCCGCGAGGAGACGCACGGCCTGATACGCCAACTGCGCGAGATTGGGGTAAGCTTCGACCCCGGATGCGATGACCATGCGCTGCTGGCTGTTGCGGCGGATCACCATCGTGGTCGGCGTGACCTCGACGCCGAAGCGCTGGCCGATTTCGGGTTTCCGATCGAGGTCGATCATCGTGACCTGCCAGCCCATCTCGTCCTGGAAACGCTGGACGATCGGCCATTGGACGCGGCAATACCCACAGGTCGAGCGCGAGAACATGACGAGCGCGAATTCGTTCGCGTGGGTGCGCAAATATTGGCGCCGCACATCGTCCTTATAGGCAACAAGCTGGTCGCGCGCGTCGCCGACCATCGGGTTGGCGGATTTCGAATTGAGCTCGGGATGCTGAAGCATGGCGATCTGCGTGACGCCGGCAAAGGCGCGCGCCTTTCGCCGCGCGAAGTCCTGCAAGCGCCAGAAGTCGGCGACCGCATCCACCGTCAGCATGGTCGCGGCATAATCGCGTTGCGCCTCGATCAGCTTGCGGATCTTCGGCGGCGTCCACGTCGCCAGTTCCTTCATCGGCGGGATGACCGGTTTTTCCAGACGGTCCTCGGCATCCGCCTGTTCCACCGGCGGTGGCGGCGCCTGATACCACCAATAGCCGGTGCGCGTGCCGTCCGGGGTTTGCGCATGGGCTGGTGCCGCCATCATGAGAATGGCGACGCAGGCGATGCCCCACGGCCGGCTCACAGCACCTTCTCCATACGCGAAAGGCGATCGATCGGGACCGGGCCGTAATAGCGGCTGTCGAACCCGCTCGCATGGGATGACCCGACATAGATCGTACCGGGGAGGATACGGCCGTTGGCCGGGTGCCAATGCTCCAGCGGCTGGCCGTTATGACCGAACGGCTTGCTGACGCCCAGGAGTCGACCCTCGCAGAAATACCAGCCGTCCCATTTACCGGGCGACATCGAGGGCTTCTCGATCATCGAAATGCGCTCGCCGGGGAAGCACAGCGCATATTTGGTGACGTCGACGGGCTTTGGGCCGGCGAGCGGGTGCGAGAGGGTGAACGAGACAAGATCGCCGCGCAGGATCGGGCCGGACGCGTGACGTACCAGATGGGCATCGATCGACGGGCTCATGACGATGGTCACTTGCGGGATCGCCCAGAGCGTCAGCACGCCGATCGGCAACACGATGCCATAGGCTTTCCAAAGCTGATCCGGTCGTGGCGGCTGGCCGAGCCCGGAACTGCCAAGCGCGACCGCAGCCCTGAGCGGCAGGTCCTTCAATCCGGTCCAGCCGTTCCTAGCGGCGTTGAAGGCGAGCTTCAGCATCACGCACCTCCTTGCCCCCGCCGATGCGGGCATATTCTTCGAGCAGGCCGGAAAGCGCCGCGTCGCCGTAAACGACATGGGCAGCGCGCGGACTCTCATCCTCGCGCTCGCAATAGGGCTGGGTCGGATCGCCGGGCACCATCGCCAACGCGGGAACGCGGGTGACAGCATGCTGGCGGAAGATCAGCGGATCGACGATCACGTGCACGTTGCGCATCGCGCATGCAGGACCCTCGCATCCGGGATCGAGGCGGAGCATTTCGGCCGACAGCTTCGCCATCGGTCCGATCCGTGTGAGGCCGCCCGGAACGCCGCGGAAGGCGAGCACCCCGTTCACCCGTTCGAGTTGCCCCGCATAGGTCCGCAGTGTCGACACCGGCATGGAGGAAGATACGAACAGGACCGGCACCCATCCCTTCGCGGCAGGGGCCGCGGCGATGCCGGCGACCGCTCGCATGTCGGGCGCTTCCAGTCCGAACGCCTGCCCAAGCCGGTGCGCCATCGCTTCGCGCTCGGCGGCTATAGCCTCCTGGCCCTTCTCGACAGCCTGCCGTGCGCGCGCGTCCATCGCCGGCGCCGCCGCGTGCCGGCGTAAGCCATCAAATGCGCGCCGGTGCATCTCCGGGGACGGCTCGGGCAGGGGCGAGGGGCGAGAGGCGCCGGCTTCGCTCTTTCGCGCGGCCGTTGCCGCCTTCAGCCGATCGAGCGCCGCGCCGCCTTCGCGTTCGATGCGATCGCGCGCATTCGAGGGCTGGCCGCCCGTCTCCTGTGCGCGGAGGCCAGGAGCGGAGGCGGCGAGCAGAGCGAACGCGATGGCGCCGCGCAGCTTATGGTTTGATGACCCGCATATAGGCATCGACCTTGTCCTTCATATCGATTTGGATGTCGGATTGGGCGCGGACCTCGATGTCCGAATAATATTCGGAGAGGTCCATTTTCGAGAAATCGAGCGCCTGGAACTCTTCCGGGGTGAACCCCCGGCAAAAGGGCTTCTTTGGCGTGCCCCAGCCGACGCCATTGAATGACTTGAGCTGCGGGCGGCCTTGCTCCTGGATGATCCTCCCGAGTTTGGTATTGAAGCAGCATTGTCCTTTCGACTTTTGCACGCAGATGCCGAGGATCTTCGACGAACAGTAGCTGCCAACCTCGTGGCACATGCCCGACCCCTTGAGCATGCCGACTTCCATGTCCTGCTGTTCACAACCGGACAGGAGGAAATCCACCATGAAGTTGATGGCGAGACTGATCGCGAGCGAGGTCGGATCGATGCCGGCGATGAAGGCGCCGGCGCCGGCATTCGCCGCCTGGCCTGCCGTGGCTCCCGCCTTGAACGCGGTATAGGCCGTCTTCATCCCGGTGAGCACGCCCTTCGCCACGGCGATCTTGGTGCCGACCGACGAGATCGACGAGCCCATCCCATCCTTCACGATCTTCCCCTTGTCCTTGCAGCAATTGGAGAAGGTGGTGAGCAGGCCCGCCGGGCGGCAGCGCATCGCCCGGCCCGAGAAAATCTCGACATTGCCGATGCACGCGCCGGTTTCGTCAACCGCGCCATCGGCGGGAACGCCCGGATCGTCGACGACGGGCTCATCCTCGATCGGCGCGACGGCGGGGTCGGTGCAGGCGTTCGGCGAACAGGTCGGCGCGCCGCCTGTCGCGGGGGTCTTGCACGCGTAGCTAGCGCCGAGCGGACAGGCATAGCCCGCCACCGCATCGCCCGTGCAGGGGACCGCCTGGATCGGGCACAGCCAGCTCGCGTCGGCGGCGAGCATGCAAC
Organism: uncultured Sphingomonas sp.; assembly: GCF_937871615.1. Classification (GTDB taxonomy): domain Bacteria; phylum Pseudomonadota; class Alphaproteobacteria; order Sphingomonadales; family Sphingomonadaceae; genus Sphingomonas. The sequence goes on from NZ_CALMPA010000046.1 coordinate 54,251, forward strand.
TGGCGGTCTCGCCCGGGTCGCTCGCGTCACCATTGCCGTTGAGATCGGCCGCGCAGAGCGACTGCGCGTGGACGGGCGCAGCGGTGATCGCGAGCGCAGTTGCCGCGCTCCAGGCGAGATTCCGCAGGCGCGGAGAATGGGTGAGGGAGCGGACCATCAGCGGGCCTCCGAGGTGCAGACCATATCCGCACCGCCGAGCCGGACGGTCTGCATCATCACGACCGCTTCGGGGAAATCATCCAGGCAACCGCAGGCCGAGACCAGTTCCTCGCCATCGCCCAATGGGCAATGGTTGTCGGCCGTGCAGGCGTGATAGAAGGTGTCATAGCCGACCGGCACATTCTGCTTCGCGCCGACGACCCCATTGACCGCGACCGCGCTGTTTGCCGCGGGCGCGCGGGTCTTGCAGATCGCCTCGCAGGCGGGGACCGAACCACGATCGGGCAGGCTGAAGGGGCGGCTCGGTGTTGAAACGCCGCCATCGGGTGTCCGGATGCGATCGGACAGCAAGGTCTCGGTCGAGTGATCGATGATCCACGCCCCGCGGCTGAGGTCCGGCTCGGGCAAAGCGCCCGTGTCGATCGCGCAGCGATATTGCCGTTTCCTCTCGAACCACGGCCGGGTGAGGTTGAGCGAGCAGCCGCCGTTCTCGAACAGCCGCGTCTGCGGTAGCGGCGACAGCCCCGTGGCAACGCCGCTGCGGAAGGTCACTACGCCATCGACGGTCTCATCCTGGAGGCGACAGTTCGCATCGGCGGCATAGCCGGCGCAGAGATCGGCGATCGTCTCGGTCGGATTGCAGCTCGTGTCGACGCTCGCCTGAACCAGCGCATAGGCTTCGCCGCCGGTTGCCACGGCGACACGCATCCAGATTTCGTGGTCGCCCCTGGTCAGCCAGGGTTTGAGATCGAGGTTCGGATTGGCGCGGAAGGTCGCCTTCTGCTCGCATTTCCCTGGCGGGAGCGCCATGCCGGCCCATGGTTGCGGGCCGGACGCCACTAGCTCGCCATCAATCCGAACCTGGGCCCAATCGTCGGCGAACCAGCTTGCGAGGCGGACGTCCAGCAAGCGATCGGGATCGCTGACATGCAACGTCATCCGGAAGTCGAAGATGCTGCATGAGCCGCCGCTGAGGCTGTTGTCCGTCGGCGAGCCCATCGCAAAGCCGATGCTGCCGGGACCATAGACATAGGTCGCGTAACCGCCGGCCGCGCGAGCAATCACATCCTCCGGCTTCACCGCATTGAGCGACAGGTCGCGGGTGACCGCGCACGACCGGATCTGTTCGGCTTTCCCTATACCGGCGGGGGAGGCCTTGAGGGCCTGGAAGATGCTGTTCGATGCAGCCGCGATCGTCGCATCGCCCTGGATCGCGGTCGGGTTGGCGCGATAGGCGGATTGGGGAAGGGTCGGGTTGCTGGAACAGGCAGTGCTCTGCGCGCCGGTATAGCGGATGACCGGTCCATCGATCACCGCTTGCGCGACGCCAATGCGAGGATCGGCGGTGGTGAGCGCGCCGATCACGCCGCCGCCCAGATCCTTGAGGACTGAGGCCATGTTGCCCCAGACGAGGTTCGAGCCGCAGCTATTATTGATGCAATAGCAGCCGGCCAGGTCGGTGAGCCCGACCTCCGTGAGCTTGAGATCGCCGGTGCCTGAAACGTCCCATTTATAGGGATGGCACTGGTTCCACGTTCCGGGCTGACAGGCGATGACGCCGTTCACGCAGATGCCGGAGACCGGGGCGGGGAGCGTGAGGGTCTGGTCGACCGTCCCATCCAGATCCTTGTCGCGGCTGATCCGCAGCGTGCCGATGTCGCCGCTCGCCGCCGGCTGCGCGATCAGTTCGAGCAAGGTCGAAGTCTTCTGGCAGGCGATGTTGGGATTGAAGCTCTTGCTGCTGTCGATCGTCGCGATCGGCTCGCTCGCGAGTCCCGGCGTCACATAGTTTCGCTGGAGCGCTTCGCTGTCCGAGGTCTTCGCGCGCGACGCGGCGGCGGCCGCGCGGGCGCGATCCTCAACGGTCTGCGCCGTCGCCAAAGCGGGAACGAGCGCGGACACGACCATCAAGGAGACGCGGAAGCCTTTCATGCCTGCCTCGCCCGCGCGCCGCGCGATCCGCAACGGAACCGGAATACGTCTCCCGCCCGGAACGCGGTGGAACCGGGCGACAGTATCGAGAAGACGGCCTGTCGTTCGAAGGTGGTCAGCGCGGCCACGACCGGAGGCCTGGCGATAGGGACGGATGCAGGCCCCGGAAGGGGGACCGCGACCGCGCTGACCGGGGGAAGGGCAGCGGCGGCGGGAGGCTCCGCCGCTGCCCCGGCCGCGCGCACGACCGACCGCCCTTCGGCCGCATGGCGAACGGACCGGCAGGGTTGAGGGCTTTGCGCGCGGTTTGGGGTGAGGGACCTGCTCATGGCGTCGAGACCCCGGCGCAGCAGATCACCTTTTCAAACAACATGAACTGGGCATTGTCTCGGCCCGGTGCATGCTTGGCCGATGACCAGAGCGCACCGGGACGGCCGATGTTGACGCACTTGCCGCCCTTCACGGGCTCCATGATCTGAAGCTTGTAGCGGCTCTTGGTCCAGATCGGTTGGGGCTTGAACGAACAGCCGTCGGACGAGCTGATGGTGAGAGCCCCCAATCGCCCCATCATGAAGGTCGAACGGGCGGCGAGCCCTGCCCAGGCTTCGACGCTGTCGTCGAAATGGATGTCGCCGGCGACCGGATAGGTCGCGCCCCAGGAGCCCATGCACCAGAACAGCGGATCGATGACCTTGCCCGCCGCTGCCGCCGCACTGTCCGCCATGCAGGCGAGACCAGCGGCGGGATTGCCGAACAGGATTCCTTCGGGCTGGATGATCGCGCCCAGCGTCCCCGACTGCCAGGTCGGCAGCACCTCGGTGATCATGGCGACGTCGAACCCGTCATCCTCGATGCAGGGCAGGTCCGTGAACATGTCCAGCATCTTCCAGACCGGGCTGATATAATAGTGCGCCTGCGCGAACATCTTGCGCGTGTTGGTGCCGTCCGAAATAGACGATTGACTGCCCTGCAGCTTGCCGCCGGTCGGAAGAAGGTCGACGCCGAGCGCCATCATGCACCCCGGTTCGGTGACGACATCGACCATGCGGTTGGGCGACCAGAAGCTGACCTTGACCCCGAACCAGAAGGTGGCGCCTTTGCGGCAGGCGCACAGCGGCTTCGATGCGGATTGCGCGTCCAGCTCCTTGTCGAGCTTGTCGAAGCTGCCGATCCGCACGCCGCCGATCGTGATCGGGAAGATGCAGTTCCAGCGGACCTTGGTGATCGGGTTGAAGATCGTGCCGGCCTCGCATTTCGATGCATGGGCCGGTGCGGCCGGCAACAGGACCGCGAGCGCAAGCGCCGCCGCGCCCGCGCGCAGGGATGAGGCAACGCGTTTCATGGCCTGGTCTTTCGCGGCGTGGCGGGCTCGGGAGGAATTTCCGTCAGTTCGAGACGCTGCCCGACCTGCCGGACGATCACCGGGGCAACGGTCAAGCCGAGGCGCTCCTTCATCCGCTCTTCGAGGATGAACAGCGCACGCCCGGACTTCTCGCTCAGCGACAGCGCGTCGTCGGCCGGATCGCCGCCGCCGGTCAGGATGATCCAGTCGGACGCGGAGGCGGCCCGGGTCGCCCAGCCCAGATCGCGGGGATGGACGATGAACAGCCGCTGCGGCAGCGAGACATAGGTGAGCGGATTGAACGCGAAGCCCTTGGGATAGAGGATCTTCCCGTCAGGCAGCCGGATTTCCTGCTCCAGCGTGTAGAATGGCACGACCGAGCGGACGCGCTGCTGCTGCGTGACGCCGAGCGTCGCGCCGCGTAGCGCGCTCCATTTCGACCGGGGACCGAACCGCGATGCGATGTTCGCTGGTTGACGCGCGGCGCGCGCCTCGATCTCGGCCATCGCGTCGGGCTCGGCGATCGGCCAGGTCCGCCCGATCGTCGAAGTGTCGGCGTGCGCCGGAAATGCGGCGACAAGAGCGGTAGCGGCGAGAAAGCCCCGCATGGCACCGGGAGATACGCGATCAGCGGCCATTGCGGCGTCTCCAGTGGTAATCGGATCCAGGCTGCGAAGTCTCGCCCAGCACGGCGCAGATGAAGGCCGAGACGCCGGGAACGAGCGTCAGCCAGATGACCATCTGGCTCGCCCCGAGATCTGGCGCCCCCCGAAGAACGAGCGTGGACTGAACGAGAAGGAGGAGATGCGTGCCCACCAGCAGGCGGATCGACGACTGGCAGGGTTGGCGCGAGAAGATGCCGTTCATTGGCGCCTCCGGAACCGGATACGCTGAACCAGCCGCTCCGCGGCCGGCGCAATGCTGAAGGCGATCGCGCCACCCGCCAGCGCGGCGATACCGATCACGCCGGCAATGACAGGAGCGGGAACGACGCTGCGAGCGCCGCAAAGTTCGACCACGATGCAGGTCATCGTGGAGCTTGCCGCTTCGGCGAGCGCGATCGCCGCGACGCTGCGCCGCCAGCGTCCGCGCTCGCGTCCTAGCGTCGCAAGGTAGCCGTCGCGAACCGACGCGAGCAGGATGACCCGATCGGTCAGTTCCGACTGGCACCGGACCAGATAGTCGTGAAGTGTTTCGTCGGGCTTGCGCTCGACATGGGTGAGGCGGTCGTGGTTGCCCGCATGCAGCAGGTCGTGGATCATCCCTTCCTCCCGAATTTTACGAGGAGACGGCTCGTGGCCCAGGTCAGGCCGATCAGCATCAGCCCGGTCAGGAAGCAGCCGGCGCCGACCATCGCCGCCCCGCGGAGCACCAGCCCGGCGGGCTGTCCGAGCGCGAACCCGGAGGCGAGCACGAGCAGGGAGATCATCGCGGTCTCGATCAGAACGAGCCGGAAGCGCCAGCGCATCGCTTCGGCTTCGGCGCGTTGGGCCACGCGCGCTTCGAAGGCCCGCGCAAGATCGAGGTTCGTGTCGTTCGAAAGCTGTAGCGGCAACTGGCGAGGGGATGAGTGACGGCGCATCATGACTGTGCACTCCATTGGCGAGCGGGTCCCGGATCGGCCGCGGCCGAGCCTCCGAGAATTTCGGCGGGATCGACGCCGGCCAGCTCGCAGATTGCTTCGAGCGGCGATCGTCCGGCGCGCACCAGCGCGTCGAATGCGGCGACGTCCTCGGGCGCGGAGGTGTTGATCCAGTAGCTGAACGGATCGACGACAAGCCGGGCGATGCCGAGCCCGAGCGGGCTGTCGATGAAGACCTCGCTATAGTTCGGCTTGTTGTTGCGGACCGATTTCAGCAGGTCGAGGACGAACCCGGAATAATCGAGGATCTTGTTCTCGACCGCTTTGTCGTAGGTCGAGCCCTGTAACAGGAAACGCGTCGCGGCATTTTCAAGAATGACCTGACCAGTGCCGCCGAACAGCAGCAGATCGTTCATGCTCTGGAGAATGATGCCGAAGCTGCCGCGATACTTGCGGGCGCGGCGATAGCCCTGACTGATTGCTTCGGCGAGGCGGGACAGGTCCTGCCCTTCGTTCCGGGTCATGAACTGCGCTGATTCGTCGCACAGCACGAAGCGCGGGCGGTCGCGGGCCGAGAGGTAAAGCTCCTGCGTCACCGCGTTGACCACGACCATCACGACGACATTGAACAGGTCGGGCATGGACTTGAGGCGCTCGAGTTCCAGCACGACGAATTCGTCGCTCGAGATGTCGAAGGTGGAAGGGCCGTTGAAATAATGGCCGTAGGCGCCGGCCGAGCCGAAATCGCGCAGGTTGAAGGCCAGTTCGCGCGCGGTCGGGATCAGATGCTCCACCCGATCGAGGTCGGAGCGCGTGTGCGCCGGATAGACGCCGAGCCATTCGCGCACGGCGTCGATCCCCATTTCCCCGCGCCCGCTCTCGATCGCCCATTGCACGGCCGATTTGAGCAGGTTCCATTCCGAGGTGGTGACGGCCTTGCGGTTCGCGGCATTCGCCATCTCGGCCACGATCGCGACGGCCATCGAGATGGCGGATTCGCGATCGTCGCCATCGAGCGCGAACCCGAGGTCGAACGGATTGAGCACGAGATGCTCTTCGCCGAGATCGATATAGCGCCCGGAGCAAAGCGTGCAGAGCTTGCGGTAGGAGCCGCCGATATCGATGATCCGGATGAGCGCGTTCTGCGCGAAATATTGCTGGCACAGGTTGTTGAGCAGGAAGCTCTTGCCCGCGCCGCTCTCGGCCGAGACGATGAAATTGTAGTTGTTGATGCGCGGGTCGAAGAGGTCGAGCGTGATGAGCTGGCCCTTGCGGCCGGTGTAGAGCAGGGCAGGGCGGCCACCACCGCGGAAGTCGGTCTGGATCGGAGCCATCAGGACGCCGGCGCGCGCGGGAACCCGAAAGTCGCGCTGGAGCATCCGTAGCGTGCGGCGATCGGGATAGAGGCCGAACGGCAGGCTCGCGGCGAGAAGGATCGGATTGAGGTAGCTTTCCTCCTGCACCATCCATGGCAGGGGCTCGCTCTCCCAGAGCCGCTTCGCGCGCGCCGCCATCTCGCGGGCCTGGGCGCGGGTCTCCCCGAACACCCACAAGGTCGGCGTCACGGAGAGGAACCGGCTGTTGCCGATCTCATCCAGAACCCACCCGATCTCCTCGATCTGCTTGCCGACCTCGACGGCAAAGCTGCCCGCCGCCTTTTGCGCCGAGAGGATCTGCGCCCGCTTGTGGATTTCGAACGCGCTATGGTCGAACAGAACGTTCAGCGTGAACAGGAACGGCCCGCCGATCTGGTCGCTGTCCTCCGAGCTGCCGCGTATCCCGCCGGTCAGGCGATTGCCGCGCTCGGCGGTGATCCGGCGCGGCGGCGACTTCGGCGTCAGGCACCGGGCGACCTGCTCGCCCAGAAAAACCTCCGGCCCCGCAAATTCGAACGCCGGCCCCGCGTCGATGATCTGCTTGCGCACCGGGACCGCGCGATCGTGCTGGCCCTGCGAGAAGACGCCGGGCGCGTGTGCGAAGACGCCATTGAAGATCCGGCGATAGAAGGAGACGACCTCGCCCGGTTCGAGGCGGCGGATGCCGAGCTTCGCGAGCTGCTCCTCGATCTGGCGCTTGAGGTCATTGTCCATCGGCTGCCGGGTCTTCACCGACAGGAAGGTTCGGAAATCGCGAACCGGAATGCCGTGCAGCGCCTTCAGGCCCGCCGTTCCGGCGCGCATATAGTCGGCGGTGCGCCTCGCCGAAGCCTGGATCAGCGGGTCGGGACGAGTCTTCAGGTCGAGGAAGGCGTCAAGCGCATCATCGATCACCGGGTCCGCGAAGCTATGAAGCTGGAGAACCGTGCCTTCGGGGAAATGGATGTTGAGCAGTCCGAGCAGTGCTTCATGGACGTGCGCGAACATATACGCGGACGGCACCAGCTCCCAGGCATAGCCCCAGCCATCGTCGATCGTCAGGAACGCCTGCTCCTCCTCGACCCATGCGACGAGCGGGAGGAAATCCGAATAGCTGTCGCGCGAGACGCTCTGGCGCAGCCGCGCCAGCGTCATTCCATCGCGCTGGTCGACGAGCGCGCTCACGGGCGATCGTCCCGGTCGGCCGGGCGTTCCCGCGTCTGGTCGAGGATCGGCACATTGGCCGAGGAGGCTTGCGGCGCGACGAGATAGTCACCGACCACCCATTGCGGCCGTTCAAGGATCGAGAAGACATAGCGCTGCATGTAGAGCCGGTCGGGGCGATGCTGGTCCGCATAGGGCAGGATCAGCGTGCGGACCGTCCGGGGCGGTTTCAGCATCGGCGTCGCCGGCTGCTCGATCAGCCCCTGGAGCTCGCGATAGACGCTCTCCCGATACCCGGCATAGGCTGACCCAGAGGTTTGGCGTCCCGATCGATTGCCCCCGGCGGCAGGGTTCGGCGCATTGCGCAACAGCGCCTTGTCGCGCGTGACGCCGGGGTCGGATCGCGATGCCGCGCCGGCGACGGCGTCGCTATAGGCCTTCTCCGGGTGGATGCACTGACCATGGTCGCTGTTCTTGCACGAGAACTTCTCGCTATACGGTGACATGATCGAGCCGATGGTGGCGCAGCCACCCAGCGCCGCGACGGTCGGCAGCGCGAGCCCCAGAATGACGGCGCGTGGCATGCGCCGGCAGGCATTCATGGTCATGGACGGATTTCCCCTGAAAAAGTCGAGCGGGCGCATCAGAATTTCACTCCGGCGGTCGGCTTGATTTCGAGGGTCACGCCCTCCTGGATCACCACGACGACATCCTTCGCGGCGCCGACCTCGACGATCGGCCCCGCTTGACGGGCAAGATCCAAATAGAAATCGGTGAGCTTCTCCGACGAGCGCGAGAGGCCGCCGGCGATGCCGGCCTTGGCGGCGTCGCCCGCGTCGAGCGTTCGGACCGATCCCAGCGCCGAGGTCGACACCTCACCTGTGGTCGTCTCGACCGTCTGCGCGATGCCGCTGATCGTGCCGGCGATGAAGGAGCGGGCGAGGGCCGCGCCCGCGCGCGTGACCACCTTGCCGCTCAGACCCTTCTTCCCGTCGACGTCAACGAAGAAGCCCTTGATCGGCTGGTCGACCACCGAGCGCTCGTCGAAATCCACGCACGACAGCGACACGAGCTGGACCTCGACCCGCTCTTTCGCCAGGCTCCCGGTGGCGTTGCCGATGACGAAGCAGCCGGCGAGGTTCGCCTTCACGTCATTGGGGAGCAAGGCCGGGGCCTGTACGCGGGCGATCAACGGCTCCGGGTTCGAGGTCGCGTCGCGGCTCGCGAGCGCGTCGATCCCCGTCAGCAGCCGGGCCTTCATGAAACCAGGCGGCAAATAAATCGTGCGATTCTTTTTTTTGGTGCTGCCCGGCTTGTCGCCGGTCGCCGTCGCGCCGGTTGCCGCACCGATAGCGCCCACCGTCTTTTCGACCGGGGGTGCAGGGGGCGCGGGCGGCGCGGAGGGGATGGCGGGCGGCTCGGGCACCTTGGCGGCGGCGTCGCCTGTGGCGGGTGGGTCCGGGAAGGTGGGGACGCTGCCGGGAAGCGCGGGCGGCAGGTCGGTGCCGTCGGCCTTCGCCCCGCCGGGAACGATCTTGCCCTCCTCGATCGCCGTCACCCGGTCGCCGAGCAATGTCTGGCCGTCGAGGATCTTCTTGAGGTCGCCGCGCAGCTTCACCTCCAGGCTGTCGCCGCGCAGGCCTGCACCCATTTCCAGTTTCGAGGCCGGGGTGGCTGCCGGTTTCTCGGCCTTGTCGCCGCTGGCAACATACAGGCCGGCACCAAGGAGCCCGACGACGCTCACGACACCCGCTTGTTTCAGCCGCAGTTGCTGCCGCGCCGTGAGCATGGCCCAACGGGCGCGCCAGTCGAGCAGCGCCGGACCACGGCCATTGAGTGTGTCTTCGGCGTCTGCCTTGGCCTGCGCCGCGAGATGGGCGCGATAGCTGCCCGGCTTCGCATCGCTATTCGTCCGGATGGGTTCGTCGGCGTCGTTCATTGGACCGCCCCCCTGCGAACGACGACAAGGCGTGCGGTCTCGCCGGCTTTGAGCACGCTCCGGTCGAGCGTGACCGCGAAGATGTTCGCGCCGAGGCTCGCGACGAGGAAGGTTCGCTCGTCGAGCGTCGCGTCGGCGCCGACCGTCACCAGATATTCGGAGGCCGACAGGCCCGCGCCCTCGATTTCAACGCGGCGACGTTCCTCGATGCTGGCGCCCGGCAAGGCGGGGAGGGCGAGCTTGCCGGCCGCCGGTGCTACCGGCGTGAAGCTCGCGGGAATCCGGTCCTGGAGCATCGAGAGCGTGACGGAGACCGCGCGCTCCTCCTCCACCAGCGGTCCGAGCAGGTCTTCGTTCGCGCGGGCGCGCTGCGCGCCGCCCGGCTGGAGCGTGACCGTTTGCGCGGGAATGTCCGACGGCTCGGCGTAAAGCGAATAGACCGCGCCGTTGCACGAGACGAAGAACTCCGAGGGGACCGTGACGAACGAGCGGGTGACGGCGCCCGCGTCGTCGGTCTCCTTCACCAGGAACTTGATCCAGGCATCTGACCCGGCGCGCTCGACGGCGATGCCCTTCTCGGTCGAGAATTTCACGTCGTCGATCTCGCCGCCGACGCACACGACATGGTTGATGTCGCGGTTCGAGAGCCGGATAGTGCTGGTCTGGTCGGGAAGGGCGGTGATGCTCTGCGCCATCGCCGGCAATGGCGTCGCGGTGAGCGCCAGCGTCACCAGCAGCCGCCTAGCGGGGGTCTGCATCGAAATTCTCCTCGGTGAGGGCGGTGAGCCAGAAGCGGCCGTGCTCGATCGCGTAGCGAATGTGCAGGTTGCCGCGGAACTTGCGGACCACGCCGCCGATCACGCGGATCTTCTCGATCGGGGCGACGATCTCGCGGTCGGTCCAGGTGACGGGCTGGTCGGGGCGGATATAGCTCGCGATGGACAGGGTCGGATTGCCGGCCAGCTCGTCGAGCAGCTTGTTCAGGCCGTCCCGCATCGCATTATAGGCGCTGGGATGCGCGATCCGCAGCAATTCCTCGAACTGACGATCGGCGGAATAGGCGGAATAGGTCCCGGCCAGCGACACGATGTTGAAGGTGATCGCGCGGAGATAGACTTCGGACGGCTTGTTGCCGGTGACATAGAGGTCACCGCTCGCGCCGAACGGCACAACAACCGTGCGCTGGTTCTGGTTCGAGGTATACATCACCGTGCCGAGCACCGTCGTCACGCCGAACAGGCCGACGATCGCGATCTTCAGAAGGCGATTTTCCTCGAAGAGATTGCTCGATCCCTGGAGGTATCGATGAATCCCGAAGCTGGCGGGTTTTCCCAGCAGCGGATCGGCGGGCGGGCGGGACCGGCGGCGGAACATGACCGGTATCATTCGTAGAACCGGGTCTGCGTCGGACCCGGATAATGGCGGAATGAGACGAGACCCCAGCGCCAGGCCAGGTGCGGAATGAAGCCGCGTGGCTTTGTACGCAGCCAGGGCACGAAAAGGAGAAGGCCCGCGACCAGCGCCCAACCGAGCATCCCGCCGAGAATGATGGCGACGAAGATCGTCGTGACCACCAGCACGAACTCGTCCGATGCAAACCACAGGATCTGCACGGGCTTATGCAAATATTGGGGCAATCGCTCGTCCACGAGCCTTCTCCTCTTGCTTCAAGACCGTCCCGCGAAGCTGGTTGACTTGAACGGGACGGGGGTGCCGGGCACCTGTGCGCCCGGACCTGGGTGCGTTCCGGCGGTGCCTCGTCGTCGGCCTCGCCGGAGCGATGGCTTCAGATCACCATGCCGAAGGTCTGGAGGATGGTATCCGACTTGATCAGGCAGACCGCCGCCACGATCGTGGGGATGCCGACCATCACGTTCGAGAACAGCCGCGACACGCCGAACAGGAACGCGGCGACACCACCGACGAACCCGAGCGGCCCCTTGACGCCCTTGTTCACCACGATGTCGTAGATATCGTAGCCAAGATCGCCGGTCGCAGGGGCGGTGAAGGCGTGCGCGCTCCCACTGGCGAGCGCGAGAACGGCCAAAGGGAGGCCGACACTGGCGACCGGGACGATCCGGCTGCCGAGCTTCTTCAACATAGTCTTGCTCCATGCATATTGGGCCGTCCGCGAACTTGCCTGCCGGCATCGACCGTGATCGCTGTCGGCCGACGGCATGGCTGGACGGCCCGTGGGGGCCATGGCCGCCGGCATTCCGGTCCGCGGCGCGCCATGACCCGCTTCTCGCAGGCTCGAGCGCGCGCCAGCGGCCGCCATGAATGGGGGGATGGGATGCTCAGCGCGGGCCATCGGCCTTCGCCTTGCTGCTTGAGAGGAAGGCTTCGAGCTCCGCTTGCTGAAATCCGGAGATCAGCTTTCCGTCCGCGATGATCGTCGGTGTGCCCGAGACACCCATGCGAGCGACAGCCTCGGCGTTGCTGTGAACCCTGGCGGCGCCTTCGGGACAGGTCAGCAGGTGTTGCGGCGCGGCCCCGGCGTAGATCGCCTTGAAGGCCGCGGCTTTATCCGGCGAGCAGAGGATGTGCTCCGCCTTGGCGGCAGCTTCGGGGTGGATGCCGCTGACGAAAAAGATCAGGCGCCGGACCTGCTTTCCTTCGGCAGCTTTCGCGGCCCAGAACCGGTCGAGCGCGCGGCAGAATGGGCAGTCTGGATCCGTGAACTCGATCACGCTGGGCGCGTTGGCGGGGCCAATAATCAGCGCCTTGCTCGTGTCGAGCCCGTCCACTTTCCGGCGCGCTGCGGCATCCTGCGCGAGAGCGGTGAGGTTCAGGCCATTGCGATCATAGACGGCCGCGAACAGGAGGTGCTCGCTTTCCGGCGCATAGTATATGATCCGGCCGCCCGCGGTCGCCTGATAGACAGGTCCCTTGACGGGCGATGGCCCGAAGTCCTCGAAATGGAGGTTGGTGAAGGTCTGGAGGAGCTGCTGCTGCGCATCCTGCACCGCCTGATCCAGGACCGGGTCGGTGGTGTTCTGCGCCGAGGCGGAACCGGTGACCATCGCAAGCGCCGCGGCGGCAAGAACGTGCTTACCGGCGCGCATCGACGTGCCCCTTGTCGCAGCAGTCGCCGATGAGCGCCGCATCGAGATGGAGGTTTGCGCCAAGGCGGATCAGGTCCGGCGCCGGCCGGTTCATCATCTCCTCGATGCGCCGGTTCATGATGACGAAGCCGTCTGGAGTTTCTATGACGTGACGCGGATCGGGTTGCGCCGGCGCGACGGGCTGGACACGGGCCTGGGAGGGAGCCGCGATGGCCCCTGTCGCCAGGGCGAGCGCGATCGCGTCGGGAATCAGCTTGTTCATGCAAAGCTCCCTGTTCCGACGCCGAGACGCCGGACTTCATGATGGTGGTGTCAGGAGCGGACGGTACGATTCGAACCGCCGCGCCGGATACCCCCTCTGCATGAAAGCAAAAGAGTCAGTGCGCAACGCGAGTAGGAAGTTAACTTCCGGTATCGCGCAATAACGTCAGAAAGTGGTCAATTTTGTTGGAGTGCCGCTATTTGCGGCGTCTTTCGCAGTAAAATGACATCCATGCACGTCTGTCGCGAGCAACGCGACGTTTAGATAGATCTGCTGCCGATTCCGTGCGAATATGATAAATATAAGGGTGTCATATCTATTTGGTATTTACTGACTAATTTGGCGGCGTCTCGACTTGTGATCCAGTACTTGGCATCACTATAATCAGCCGGGCGATAGTGGCGAAACTGTTCTCCAGGGGGACAACCGTATGTCACGCCTTGACCGCCTAGCTCCTGCCGACCTTTCAGGATTACGCTTCATCAAAAAGGTGTCGGGTGAAATGATCCGGGATGAGCGCCGCCGCAGGCATATCACCCAGGATGAGTTCGCCCGCGCGCTGAATATTAGCGGGCGCTGGATGCGTGAGATCGAAGCCGGCAACCCCGCTTCCAGACTCGACGACCATTTGCACGCTGCAATGCTCCTCCGGCTTCCGACAGCGCACATCTCGCTGGCGATCCTGTTCGTGGCGTCAGGGATGCCGGTGCCGCGACATATATTGCATGCGGACACCGGACATCTTGAACGCGAATGTGTGGACCTGATCGCATCCGGGTCGATCAAGTCGCTTACGAGCGAATTGACCCCGCATTGGTGGGCAGAGAGCAATGCCTGACGATCTTGGCGGACGCGCCGGCTCTCGGGAACGCGGGTCAACGGATGAGCGCTTTCTGGCGTATACTGACCTGGCGGCGCGCGGGATACCGTTCACTCGGCAGCACATATCGAGGTTGATAAAACAGGGACGCTTCCCTGCGCCGATCAAACTTGGCGCCGGAACAAACCGGTGGATCGCATCCGAGGTGGACGCGTGGTTTTCGCAACGGATTGCCGATCGAGAAGCCGATCTCGCGAGAAGGAGAGGTGAACGATAGGCGTTTCCACAATTGCTGGATCACCTCCTCGCCCTCTGCTCCGGAGGGCAGATAATACTATAGGTGCGTACCAGCCTCGTAAAGCAGGCCACATTTCTCGTTCTCGGATGTCGCCCGGAGGTAGTCCAGCCATAGCTGACATATATATGCAGGCGGTTGAAATCGGGCTTGTCTTAGGGGCCGGCACCGCCCGAATATGCGAGCCTCATACTCCTACCCCTTTTCGCGGCCCAATTCGCAACGCCCAAGATTCTCGTTACTGACCAAAATCCGAACCAGAGAATTGTTAGGCCGGCGAGTCACCTGGCCGACAAGGCAGGGACGCGGCCATCCCACGACCTATAAGTATCCGAAAATGGCGGACGTCCGGGCAGATAGCGCCTGCGGGAAGTCTAACGTAGCTACGGCAACAGCGTCAGATCTGGCGCGTCGAGACCGAGCGGATGCAAGGGATTGCCGATCAGCCCGCTGACCATCGCCGCCTGTATCCAGGTCGCCGGCCACAGCTTCGACATCGGCCCCACCAGCCGGTCGCGGACAAAGGGCAACAGGCGGCTGTCGGACTGATAGACCGGCGTGAACAACGCGGTGAGCCGCTGATAGAGATGCACGTGCCGCCGCCGCCCGGCGACCGCGCGTTCCAATCCCGCCCCGACGCTCGCACCTTCGCGCAGCCCCTTGGTCAGCGACCAGGCGTCGAGCAGCGCCATATTGGCGCCTTGCCCCAATTGCGGGCTTGCCGAATGCCAGGCGTCGCCGATGTGGATGAGCGCGGGTTCGGCCGGATTGCACAGCGTCCGATGGGCGTAATGGGCAAAGGTGAGCTGATCGGGATCGACGATCTGATCGAGCAGCGGCGCGCAGGCGGGCCAAAGCAAGAGAACCTCGCCCTTCCAGGCATCCAGTCCGGCGGTGCGCCATGCAGCCAGGCGATCGGCGCGCAGCGACCAAAAGAACGCGACTTGCGGGCGACTCGCGTTCGAAGGCGTGCCGATCGGAAGAACGCCGACCATCGTGCTCGCCCGTCGATAACGCTGCTCGAGCGCGGCACCGTCGAAGCTCGCCCCATCGGGCCAATCGAGGCTGGCCCATATCGCGCCATAGGCCAGCGAACGGCCGGTGGGTGGCGCGAGCGGCGTGCGCGTTCCCAGCGCGTCCACAACCAGATCGAAAGGCCCCGCAACGCCGCCATCGGCGAAATGCAGGTGGCGCTTCACCCCGTCAAGGACGCTGCTCGCCACCGTCCTGCCCGTAGCGATCGGCACGCCGGCCGCCGTCACCGCATCATGGAGCAGCGCGAACAGACTCGCCCGATGGATGCCGATGCCGAAGGCAGCCGGGCGCCCCAGGGCGGCATAGCGCACATCCAGCACGACCGGGCCGGCCATCCCAGCCTGGCCGACCAGGCGATCGATCCGGGCACCCTTTTGCAATGCGAGGTCGGCCAACCCCAACCGATCGAGCACGGCAAGGCCGGTCGGCTGAAGCATGAGGCCAGATCCGATCGGGCGCGGCGTCTCGAACCGTTCGAACACCGTCACACGATGCCCGTCACGCTTCAATAGCAGAGCGGCGGCCAACCCTCCGGGTCCGCAACCAGCAATGGCGATGTCGAGTGGCCCCATGCCTTGCTGCTAGCGGGAAACTTCGCCCGGACAAATGCGAAACGCGGCCAGGATCGGGCTCCTCAATGCCTCCGGGCAGGCTGCGTTCCCGAATCTTATTGCTGGAGAGAGAAGCAGGGCTGTGACGCCGCGCTCGATCGGCCAGTATTGGGAGGCGCTAGGCAGCAGACCGCCCGAGAGCGGATCGCGAGCGGCTACGGCCGCATCGTTATCCTGATTGGGCAGCTTCCTTGGCAACTCAGCGCAAGGATAGGCTGAGCCTAAAAGCGTAATTCTTCGAAAACCCACTTATCGGACTCGCCGATTCGGCGCTTTGGGGATGCAATGGGAGAAAGCACCGATGAAAAATTGGAAACTTGGCGGAGCCCCGCATCACCTCGAATTTGTTGCACGTTTTGTTGCATGCAACGCCAAATACGGCGTTCGCCACCAAGGGCCGTGCGCACTAAGTCATTGATTTTATTGAAGATTTTGGTGGACGCACTTGGGCTCGAACCAAGGACCCGCTGATTAAGAGTCAGCTGCTCTACCAACTGAGCTATGCGTCCATTCCGGCGGCGGAGCGGCTCAGGAGCCGCGTTCCGATCGGGAAGCGCGCGGTTAGCAGGCGTGGCGGAATGTGCAAACCTTTTTTTGCTCACCAGCCGGTTTTTCTCCGACTTTCGCGATCAATCGACATCAGGATCCCGAGACACAGCAGCACCGTCATCTGCGCGGAGCCGCCGAAACTGACCAGCGGCAGCGGGATTCCGACGACCGGGGCCAGGCCCATCACCATCATCAGATTGATCGCGACGTAGAAGAAGATCGTTGTCGACAGCCCGGCGGCGGTGAGCTTCGCGAAGCGCGATTTGGCGCGCACACCGACATTCACGCCCCAGCGGATAACGAACAGATAAGCTGCGATAATGAAGATCCCGCCGGCGAGGCCCCATTCCTCCGCCATCGTGGCGAAGACGAAGTCCGTCTGCCCCTCGGGGAGATAATCCAGGTGGCTTTGTGTGCCGTTGAGGAAGCCCTTGCCGAACATCCCGCCCGAGCCGATCGCGATCTTCGACTGGGTGATGTGATAGCCGGTGCGCAGCGGATCGCTTTCGGGATCGAGGAAGATCAGCACGCGATTGCGCTGATAATCATGGAGCGCGAAGTTGAAGGCGAGGGGAGCCGCGATCGCCAGCGCCAGCGCGCCGCCGACGAACAGGCGCAGCGGAATGCCCGCGAGGAACATCACGGTTACGCCGCCCGCGCAGATCATCAGCGCGGTGCCCAGATCAGGTTGCAGCATCACCAGCGCGCCCGGAATCCCGATCAGCACGCACGGCGGCCAGATCGCGCCGAAGCGCCGCGTTTCCGAGGGGGGAAGCATTTCGTAGAAGCGGGCGCAGGCAAGGACGATCGCGGGCTTCATCAGCTCCGACGGTTGCAGGCGGATGAAGCCGAGATCGAGCCAGCGCTGGCTGCCCCCGCGCACCGCGCCGAGCAATTCCACCGCGAACAGCAGCACGACCAGCCCGAGATAGGCAGGGAAGGCGGCGCGGCGCCAGATATTCTCGCGCACCGCGCTGACACCAACGGCGGCGGCAAGGAAGACGAAGAATCGTATGCCCTGCGGCAGCGCCCAGGGGCGCAGGCTGCCCCCGGCGGCGGAAAACAGCACGACCAGCCCGAAAGAGCCGATCGCGGCCACCAGCAGCAGGATGCGCCACGGCAGCCGCGCGAGCGGCGCGGGAATGATCGAATCGAGCATCATCGCTCTTGCGGGCCAGGCTCGGGCGAGCCGGTGGTGCCCGCCACGCCGCCGGTATTGGCGATATCGCCGGGCGTGGCATCGGCGCTGGCGTTGCTGGCGCTGGTGACCGCTTCGACGGCGGGGGCATCGGTGGGGGCGGGGGCGTCCGTTTCGGTGGCCATCCCCTCCTCGCTCGGGTGCGCGTTGGCGGCAGCGCGATAGGCGGCGGATTCCGCGGCCATCCGGGTGCGGATATCACCGCCCCATGTCGGCTCGACCTCCGCCAGCGATTTCATCGCGCGATCGCGATCGAACAGATAGGTCATGATATCGCGCCCGATCATCGGCGTATCGAGATTGCGCACCGTATGGCCGTTGTGTTCCAGCACGATCGCGGCGGCATAGCGCGGGTTTTCGATCGGCGCGAAGCACACGAACAGCGCGTGATCCCTGAGCTTGAACGGGAGCTGCGCGTTCTTCAGCACCCCGCTTCGCCGTTCGGCCATGGTGATGCGGCGCACTTGCGCGGTGCCCGTCTTGGCGGCGAGTTGGATGCCGGGCACCAGCATCCGCGCCGCGCCGCCGGTGCCCCCGCCGTTCACCACGCGCCACATCCCCTCGCGCACGATCTGGAGATTTTCCGGCTTCACCGGCAAGGCGGCGGGATTGCGCGACACATGATCCGCCAGCAGGCTTGGTTGCAGCATCCGCCCGGAAGCGATCCGCGCGGACATCACCGCGAGTTGCAGCGGATTCACCAGCACATAGCCTTGCCCGATCGAGGCGTTGAGCGAATCCGCCACCGTCCAGCGGCTCTTGTATTTCCGGAGCTTCCACGCGCTATCCGGCACGGTGCCGTAACGCTGGGTGGTGAGCGGCAGATCGAATTTCTCGCCCATCCCGAGCATCCGCGCGATCGGGGCGACATTATCATAACCAAGCCGCCGGACCATTTCGTAGAAATAGATGTCGCAACTCGCCGCGATCGCGCCGCCGAGATCGAGCGCGCCGTGGCCGCCGCGCTTGTGGCAGTGAAACACGCCGCTGCCGACCCTGAGCGCCCCGGTGCATACCACGCGTTCGTGCGGGCTGACGCCGGCTTCGAGCAGCGCGAGGCCGTTCATCGGCTTGACGGTCGATCCCGGCGGATAGAGCCCCTGCGTGGCCTTGTTCATCAGCGGCACGTGATCGTTGGCGCTCAGCATCTCCCATTCGAGATGGCTGATCCCGGCGGAAAAGCTGTTGGGATCATATGCCGGCATGGATGCCATCGCCAGCATTTCACCGGTGTGGCAATCGAACACCACCGCGGAGCCGGAATTGGTGCCCAGCCGCCGCGCGGCATATTCCTGCAATCCGGCGTCGATCGTCAGCTTCTGCGTCTTGCCGGGGATATCGGGCCGGGTGGCAAGCTCGGCGACCAGCTTGCCGCGCGCCGTGACCTCCACGCGCTTCGCGCCGGGGGAGCCGCGCAATTCCTTTTCCAGCGTCTTTTCCAGCCCGTCCTTGCCCAGCTTGAAGCCGGGCGTGACGAGCAATTGCTCACGCGTTTTCTTGAACTGTTCGGCGGTGGCGGTGCCGACATAGCCGGTGAGATGCGCGACCGCCGCGCCCGCCGGATAATTGCGCGCGAAGCCGCGTGTCGGCGCCACGCCCGGCAATTCCGGCTGGCGCACCTGCACCGCGGCGAACCGCTCCCACGAAATGCCGTCGATCACCTGCACCGGCTGGAAACCGGCGGCCTTCTTGATGTCCGCGCGCACGCGCAGCAGATCAGCCGGCGTGAGATCGAGCAGCTTTTGCAGCAGCGCCAGCGTGTGTTCGAGATCCTCGACGCGATCGGGGATGATATCGACGCGGAAATCGGTGCGGTTGTCGGCGATCGGATGGCCGCCGCGATCGACGATCCAGCCACGGCGCGGCGGGATCATCGTGTTGTTGACGCGATTGCTTTCGGAAAGCGTGCTGTAGCGTTCGTTCTCCGCGATCGCGAGCCAGCCCATCCGGCCGACGAGCAGCGCGCCGACCCCGATCTGAGCGGAGCCAAGCAGCCAGGCGCGGCGCGAGAAGGTGTAGCCTTGCTGCGCCTCGGTTGCGATCCGGGGCGGGCGGCTCATTCGCTCGCCCGCTTGCGATCAATCCAGGCGACGATTCGCGCGGCGAGGGGGAAGGCGAGGATCGACACGATGATCTGGAGCAATAGCACGGCATCGACGTGCGCGGTAAGCGGGGATGCGACGAGCCGGCCCCCGATCAGACACAAAATGATCGCGGCGGCGGCGATCATCCAGTCATGCCAGAAATCGCGAAACATCGTGCGCTGATCGAACAAATCTATCAGAAAGAAAGCGAGCGTCCACAGCACGATGGCGCTGCCCAGCGGCTGGCCGCTCAGCAGATCGTCGAACGATCCGAGCAACGGCACCGCCCAGCGCCTGAGCGAAAGCGGCGCGAGCAGCCGCCATGCGAGCAACATCAGCAGCCCGCACGGGGGCAGCAACCCCAGCGTCGCGCCGAACGGGGCGACGGTGACGAGCGAACCCGCCATCACCGTGATCCACGGAATCGCGCGCGCGCGACCGGCGGGCAGCACCGGCTCGAACGGTTTGCGGGGCGCGATGCTCATTTCTTGCCCTTGGCGGGGATCGGGCGCGGCGGCGGAGGCGGGGGAACGAACGCCTCGCTCACCAGCGCGAAATCGAATGTGTCTGGCCGGGCATAGGGCTGCGCGGGCGCGGTGTCGCTCCCCGCGCGGACGACGCGCGCGACGAGGACGCCCGGCATATAGATGCCGCCGGTGCCAGAGGTGACGAAGCGGTCGCCGGGCCGCAATCTGGCGTCGGCGGTGTCGACCGAGCGGATATCTATCATGCCGTCGCCGCGCCCGGCGGCGAGCGCGGGCATCCCGTCACCGATGCGGCGCACCGGCACGATGCTGGTGGGATCGGTGAGCAGCAGCACGCGCGCGGTGTTCGGCCCGGTTTCGACGATGCGGCCCAGCAGCCCGTCCGGCCCGCGCACCGGCTGCCCCTCGCGCACGCCCTGCCAGCTTCCGGCGTTGAGGATGCCGAAGCGCCGCGTGCTCGATGCGCTCGAACTGACGATACGCGCGGTGACGACCGTGCCGGGCGTGCCGTCGCGCAGCTTCAGCAGCCCGCGCAGGCGGCGGTTGTCCTGCACCACGATCTGCGCCTGGAGGATCGCGGCCTGGCGGCGCTTCAACTCGGCGCGCAATTCCTCATTCTCGCCGTGCACGCGGAAATAGCTGGCGATCGCATCGGGCGCCCCGGCGACCGTGCCGAACGCCGCCGACAGCCCCGAGGATACCGGCATGGTCACCTCGCGCACCGCCGCGCGCAATGCGGCGAAGGCGGTGGGATTGAATGATGACAAGGCGAGCAACACCGCGCCCACCACCGCGCCCGCGATGGCAAGGATATAGGTCAGGAATAGCGAATATTGCGCCCGCCTCGAGAAACCCGGGCGCCGATCCCGTGACGGCGCCATCGCCTATGCCTTTTCGAGAATGATTTCCCCGCTCAACCGCTTGTCAATACGCCACGGTACATCGTGTCTTCCAGCGCGCGGCCGGTGCCCAGCGCCACGCAGGTCAGCGGATCTTCCGCCACCGTAACGGGCAGCCCGGTTTCGTCGCGCAGCACCTCGTCCAGCCCCTGAAGCAGCGCGCCGCCGCCGGTCAGCACGATGCCCTGATCGACGATATCGGCGGCCAGTTCCGGCGCGGTATTTTCGAGCGCGACGCGCACGCCCTCGACGATCGTGGCGACCGGCTCGCTCAACGCCTCGGCGATCTGGCCCTGGTTGATCTGGATTTCCTTCGGCACGCCGTTGACGAGATCGCGGCCCTTGATGTGGATCGTCGCCCCGATGCCGTCAGCCGGCGGCTTGGCGATGCCCACTTCCTGCTTGATCCGCTCCGCCGTGGCTTCGCCGATCAGCAGATTGTGGTTGCGGCGGACGTAGCTGACGATCGCCTCGTCCATCTTGTCCCCGCCGACGCGGACGCTGGTGGTATAGGCAAGGCCGCGCAGCGACAGCACCGCCACTTCGGTCGTACCGCCGCCGATATCGACGATCATGCTGCCGATCGGCTCGGTCACCGGCATGTCGGCGCCGATCGCGGCGGCCATCGGCTCCTCGATCAGCCACACCTGGCTCGCGCCCGCGTTCGACGCGGCATCCCGGATCGCGCGGCGCTCCACCTTGGTCGAACCCGAGGGGACGCAGATCACGATTTCCGGCCAGCGCATGAAACGGCGTTGCCCATGCACCTTGTAGATGAAGCTCTTTATCATCTGCTCGGCGACATCAATGTCGGCGATCACGCCGTCCCGCAACGGGCGGATCGCTTCGATATTGCCCGGCGTCTTGCCCATCATCAGCTTGGCGTCGTTGCCGACCGCCTTCACCTTCTTGATGCCGTTGATGGTTTCGACCGCGACGACCGACGGCTCGTTGAGCACGATGCCGCGACCGCGCAGATAGACAACCGTGTTCGCCGTGCCCAGGTCGATCGCCATGTCGTGCGACATGAACTTGAAAAATCGCGAAAATGCCATGATGCGCTAGTTTCCGTCCCCGAGTCGCCACGCCAGATGCGCAGTACAATACGCCAACCATCCCGCGCTTGCTGCCGCAAGGCGCATTCTGCACGAATTTATCAGCGTCTTGACGGTCGCGGGATGGCGCCGCTTGGGCTAGGGGAGGGGACGTGTCAATAAGACGTTTGCCCGAGCACCTCGTGAACCGCATCGCCGCCGGTGAAGTGGTGGAAAGACCAGCCAGCGCGTTGAAGGAACTGGTCGAGAACGCGATCGACGCGGGCGCGACGCGCATCGCGGTGCTGCTCGCCGCCGGCGGGGTCGAGCGGATCGAGGTTTCCGATGACGGCTGCGGTATGTCGCCTGAGGAAATGGCGCTGGCGTGCGAGCGCCACGCGACCTCCAAGCTGCCCGACGACGATATCGACGCGGTATCCACGCTCGGCTTTCGTGGCGAGGCGCTCCCTTCCATCGCCAGCGTCGCGCGGGTGACGCTGGAGAGCCGACCGCGCGGGGCTGACGGCTGGGCGCGGACGATCGACAATGGCGTGCTGGTGCGCGAAGGCCCGGCGGCGCTGCCGCCCGGCACGCGGATCGTGGTCGACGGATTGTTCGCGCGCGTGCCGGCACGGCGCAAGTTCCTGCGCGCGACCCGCGGCGAATATGCCGCCTGCCTCGATGTGATGCGCCGGCTGGCGATGGCGCGGCCCGATATCGCCTTCACCGTGGAGCATGACGGGCGGCGCGCGCTCGCCGCGTTGCAGGCGGAGGACCGGCCCGCGCGTGTCGCGCTGCTCACCGATCGCGCGCTCGCCGAGAATTCGGTCGCGGTCGATCTGGAGCGCGAAGGCGTGGTGCTGGGCGGTGTCGCGGGGCTGCCGACCTTTCATCGCGGCATCGCCGATCATCAATATCTGTTCGTCAATGGACGGCCCGTGAAGGATCGCCTGCTGATCGGCGCGATTCGCGGCGCCTATGCCGAGATGATGCCGCGAGACCGGCACGCGGTGGTCGCGCTGTTCCTGGAGGTGCCGCCCGATCAGGTCGATGTGAACGTCCATCCCGCGAAAACGGAGGTGCGGTTCCGCGATCCGGCGATGATCCGGGGAATGATCGTGAGCGGCATCCGCCGCGCGCTGGACGGGGCGGGGCACCGCGTGGCGCATCGCCCGGCGGATGACGCGCTGGCGATGTGGCGCAGCGAGCCGATCGCCGCGCCGCCGCCCGAGCAGCAGCAGACGATCTGGCAAGCCGCGCCGCAAGCATCGGGCGGGGTGGTCGCCGATCGCCGCCCGAGCTTCTTCGCGCCCCCGCCGCAAGCGCGCGCGGAAGCGGCATGGGCGCCGCCGCCGGAGCGCGCCGATCACCCGCTTGGCGTGGCGCGCGGGCAGGTCGCCAAGACCTATATCGTCGCGGAAGCCGAAGACGGGCTGGTCATCGTAGATCAGCACGCCGCGCACGAACGGCTGGTGCTCGAACGGATGCGCCGCGCGCTCGCCGATGGGCGGGTAGCGTCGCAGGCGCTGCTGATCCCCGAAGTGGTCGAGCTGGACGAATCCGCGTGCGACCGGCTGGAGGTGCGCGCGGCGGAACTGTCCGAACTCGGGCTCGATCTCGAACGCTTCGGCCCGCGCGCGATCCTGGTACGCGCGACCCCGGCGCTGTTGGGCAGCGGCGATCCGGCGGGGCTGGTCACCGATCTCGCCGATGAACTGGCGGCGTTCGATGAGGCTTTATCCTTGCGCGAGCGATTAGACGCGGTGGCGGGGACGATGGCGTGCCATGGCTCGGTCCGCGCCGGGCGCGTGCTCTCGGTGGCAGAGATGAACGCGCTGCTCCGCGAAATGGAGGTCACGCCGCATTCCGGCCAGTGCAATCATGGGCGCCCGACATGGGTGAAGCTCGCGCATGGCGATATCGAAAAGCTGTTCGGGCGGAAGTGAGGCCGGGTTTCGCCGCAATCACGGTCGTTTAGGAGCGTCCTTAATTAGTCCGGATAACGGGCATTCCCGGTTTCGCGAAAGTCGGCCCTTTCGCAACGTCAGTCAGAAACTTGGTAAGGATCACTGTAGGCTTCACTCCTCGCGGATCATTGCACGACAATCGTTGCTCTGCGATCATCAGCCAATGAAGATGACCGGATACTCAGTCGCTGCCATCGCTGCCATCGCTTTGACCTTCGTGACGACCGCCGGTGTCGCGTTCAGCGGTTCCGCGCGTTCAGAACAACCAGAGCCTAAGCCGGGCGATGGTGTTCTATGCCTTTGGGCACTAACGTCCGTGGCGTCGGAGGTCGGTAAGCATTGTCCCGGCAAAAATGACCCCGCCTTTCAGACCGCGTTAGATCAGAGCGTAGCGGTCATGGACCAGTATGTTTTGGTAAACGGTCGTATCGACGCCACCGGCATTGCGAAGTTCAAAGCCCAACAGGGCGGGGTGGGGCAAAGCGCCGCAGAGCTTTGCACGCCGGACAAAACGCAAATTTACGATCATCTCCATTCGCAAGGCGCTGACGCAATACGAGAAGCGGTTCGTAAGGCGGTAGCGCGTCCCGGGACACCTGCATGGGGTGACTGCGTCTAGCGGGAGGCATTGCAAAAGGGTTCCTATGCGCGGCGCTGGCTGACCCGTCGCAAAACCAACGACTTGGCCGATGGAAAAGGTCGCACCTGAAGTCTACTTCCTGCGGTGGCGCTCCAGATGCAGCGTGACCGCACTCCACCCAATCCCCGCCGTTCACATGACGCTCGGACTATGGCGTCGCGGGGCTACCCCGCACGGCCCCGCACCGGCACGCCGGCTGCGGCCAGCGCGGCGTGGGCCTCCGCGATCGTAGCCTCCCCGAAGTGGAAGATCGACGCGGCGAGCACGGCGGAGGCATGGCCTTGCGTCACTCCCGCGACGAGATCGGCGAGGCTGCCGACGCCGCCCGATGCCACAATCGGCACGCTGGTAGCATCCGCGATCGTGCGGATCAGCGCGAGATCATAGCCGTCGCGGGTGCCATCGCGGTCCATCGAGGTGATGAGCAATTCGCCCGCGCCCAGTTCGGCGAGGTGCAGCGCGTGCTCCACCGCGTCGATCCCGGTCGCGCGGCGCCCGCCGTGGGTGAATACTTCCCAGCGATCGCCGCTGCGCCGCGCATCGACGCTCGCCACGCAGCACTGGCTCCCGAAACGCCCGGCGATGTCTGACACCACCTCCGGCCGCGCGACGGCGGCGGAGTTCACCGCCACCTTGTCCGCGCCGGCGAGCAGCAATGCGCGCGCATCGTCCGCCGTCCGCACGCCACCGCCGACGGTGAGCGGCATGAAGCATTCCGCCGCCGTCCGCCGCACCACGTCGAGAATGGTGTCGCGGCCCTCGTGGCTGGCGGTGATATCGAGGAAGCACAATTCGTCCGCGCCGGCTGCGTCATAGGCGCGCGCCTGCTCCACCGGATCGCCAGCATCCTTCAGATCGACGAAATTGACACCCTTCACCACGCGCCCGTTGGCGACATCGAGGCAGGGGATGACGCGCGCGCGAACCGTCATCAGGCGGCCTTCGCCACCGCCAGCGCGGCGGCGAGATCGAGCCTGCCGTCATAGAGCGCGCGGCCCGTGATGACGCCTTCCACCCCGTCACGCGTGTGGAGCGCGAGGATATGGATATCGCCGATGCCCTTCACCCCGCCGCTGGCGATCACGGGGATCGCCACCGCGCGGGCAAGGTCAACCGTCGCCTCGACGTTGCAGCCCTTGAGCAGCCCGTCGCGCCCGACATCGGTGAACAGCAGCGCGGCGACGCCCGCATCCTCGAAACGGCGCGCCATATCGGTGACGCTGACGGTGGAGACCTCGGCCCAGCCCTTGGTCGCGACCATGCCGTCGCGCGCATCGACCGCCACGACGATCCCGCCGGGGAAGGCGGCGGCCATGTCGCGCACGAATTGCGGGTTTTCGAGCGCCGCGGTGCCGATCACCACGCGCGAAACGCCGAGATCGAACCAGCCCTCCACTGCCGCTGGCGTGCGGATGCCGCCGCCGAGCTGGACGTGGCCGGGGAAACGCTCAACGATCGCGCGCACCGCCTCGCCGTTGACCGACTGGCCCGCGAAGGCGCCGTCGAGATCGACGACATGGAGATGCCCGGCGCCCGCTTGCGCGAACAGCATCGCCTGCGCGGCGGGATCGTCGCCATAGATGGTGGCGCGATCCATATCGCCCTCGGCGAGGCGCACGACCTGCCCCTGTTTGAGGTCGATCGCGGGGAAAACGATAAGGGTCATGGGCGCCACGCAAGGAAATGTTCGAGCAGCGCAAGGCCGTAACGCTGGCTCTTTTCGGGATGGAATTGCACGCCGAGCAGATTGTCCCGCCCGATCGCGGCGGTGACGGGGCCGGCATGATCGGTGCGGGCGAGAACATGCTCGCCCTCGAACGCATAGCTGTGCAGGAAATAGGCCTCGCCCGCCGCCAGCAGCGGATGCGGGACGAGGGGAACCACGTCGTTCCACCCCATATGCGGCACCTTCGCCGCCGGATCGGCTGGCCTCAGCAGGCGGACGCGCCCGGCGATCCAGCCGAGCCCGGCGTGGCTGCCCATTTCCTCGCCGCTATCCGCCATCAATTGCATCCCCACGCAGATGCCGAGGAACGGTGCGCCCTGCGCAAGCACGCGCGCGGCGAGCGCCTGTTCCAGCCCGTCCACCGCGCGCAGGTTCGCCGCGCACGCGCCGAACGCGCCGACGCCGGGCAGCACGATGCGATCGGCGCGCGCGATCACATCGGGATCGGCGGTGATGGTGACATTGCCCGCGCCCGCTGCGCGAAGTGCGTTCTCCACCGAGCGCAGATTGCCCGATTGGATATCGACCAGCGCGAGCGTCATTGCGCGAGCCTTGCGATCGCGGACACCGCCAGCGCCGCCTTGAACTCCACCACCTCGGCGGTGGCGAGCCCCGCGGTCACCAGCGGATCGGTCTGTGCCAGCGCCTCGATATCCTCGGCGATGCCCCGGCACAGGATCACGCTGCCGGTGCGCGGCTCGCGCCGCCCGGCGACGAGGAACACGCCCTCCTTAAGGCCGCGCTCAAGGAACGCGCGATGCGCCTCGACATGCGCGTCCACCTTGTCCAGCGAGCCGACATAATCGAGCAGGACGACGCAAAGGTGCCCGTCGACGTGGAACTCGCTCAGCGCGGTCACAACGTGCCTTTGGTCGATGGAATCGCATCGGCCTTGCGCGGGTCGATCTCCAGCGCCAGCCGCAGCGCGCGGGCCAGGCCCTTGAAGGCGCTTTCGGCGATATGATGGTTGTTCTCGCCGTGCAGGGTTTCGATATGCAGCGTGATTCCAGCGGCTTGGGCGAAGGAGTGGAACCAGTGCTTGAATAGCTCGGTATCCATCTCGCCGAGTCGCTTCTGGGTGAATTCGGTGTTCCAGACGAGCCACGGCCGGCCCGAGATATCGAGCGCCACGCGCGTCAGCGTCTCGTCCATCGGGGATAGCGCGTCGCCGTAGCGGCGGATGCCGCGCTTGTCGCCAAGCGCCTGCGCCACCGCCTGGCCGATCGCGATCGCGGTATCCTCCACCGTATGGTGCTGATCTATATGCAGATCGCCTTTGGTGCGGACGTTGAGGTCGATCAGCGAATGCCGGGCAAGCTGCTCAAGCATGTGATCGAAGAAGCCGATCCCGGTTTCCACGTCATAAAGCCCGGTCCCGTCGAGATTGACGGTGACGGCGATATCCGTTTCGCTGGTGGCGCGTGTGATCGTCGCGGTGCGCATGATGCGCTCCATAACGCGCGCGCCGCATTTGGGAAGGAAAGCTTTGCTTGACCACGCCCGCGACCGCGCTACCCATAGCCTTCTATGGACGACAATGCGCCTGACAGCCTGATACCTTATGACGAAATCGTGCAGGAAGCCCTGCGCGCCGTGGTGGGCCGCGTGCTCCGCTCGGTCGCGGAGAACGGCGGCAATCTGCCCGGCGAGCACCATTTTTACATCACGTTCAAGACCCAGGCGCCCGAGGTCGATATCCCCAAGCGCCTCGTCGAGCGTTTCCCGGACGAGATGACGATCGTGATGCAGAATCGCTTCTGGGATCTGACGGTGGACGATCGCCGATTCTCGATTGGCCTGAGCTTCAATCAGGTGCCGTCGAAGCTGGTGATTCCCTATTCGGCGATCACTGGATTCCACGATCCCGCGGTCAATTTCGAGCTGCGCTTCCAGGCGCAGGAAGGCCCGGAGGATGGCCCCGGCGGGCATGATCCGGCCGAAAACGACGGGCCGGGCGCCGCGCCGATCGAAGATGGATCGAACGTCGTCGCCGTGGATTTCAAACGGAAGAAATGAGCCGGAAGCGAGCCGTGCAACCCTGTTGCACGGCGCTCGTGAAGCGACGCGCCCGGCGGCAGGCGGACGCGGCATTGCCGCGTTCGACGTAGCTGACGGAGGACGCATTGATCGACACCCGCACCGAAGCCGATTCGATCGGCGCGATCGACGTTCCCGCCGACGCTTATTGGGGGGCGCAGACCCAGCGTTCGATCGAGAACTTCCCGTTCGGCGAGCGCGAGCGGATGCCGATCGCGATTTCCCATGCGCTGGCATTGGTGAAGCAGGCGGCGGCGCGGGTGAACCGGCGCCACGGCCTTCCCGCCGACAAGGCCGACGCGATCGAGCGCGCGGCGGCGGAGGTCGTGGCGGGCGAGCATGACGATCAATTCCCGCTGGTCATCTGGCAGACCGGCAGCGGCACGCAATCGAACATGAACGCCAATGAGGTGATCGCTGGCCGGGCGAACGAGATTCTATCGGGCAGGCGCGGCGGAAAATCCCCCGTCCATCCCAATGACGATGTGAACCGGGGGCAATCCTCGAACGACAGCTTCCCGACCGCCTTGCACATCGCCGCGACGCTTGGCGTGCGCGATCGCCTGCTCCCTGCGCTCGATCGGCTGCACGGCGCGCTGGCGCTGAAATCCGAACAATGGGCCGCCATCGTCAAGATCGGGCGCACGCATTTGCAGGATGCCACGCCGCTGACGCTGGGGCAGGAATTCTCCGGCTATGCCAACCAGCTTTACCGCTGCCGGCGCCGGATCGAACCGGCGGTGGAACATGGCACGCGGCGGCTGGCACAGGGCGGCACGGCGGTGGGCACTGGCCTGAACGCCCCGGCGGGGTTCGCGGACGATTTCTGCGCCGCGCTGCGCGAGATCACCGGGGAGCCATTCATCCCGGCGGAGAATTTCTTCGAGGCGCTGGGATCGAACGATCCGCTGGTCAATCTGTCTGGCACGCTCAACACGCTCGCGGTGGCATTGACCAAGATCGCCAACGATATCCGGCTGCTCGGCTCCGGCCCGCGCTGCGGCCTCGGCGAACTGGAACTGCCGGCGAACGAGCCGGGCAGTTCGATCATGCCGGGCAAGGTGAACCCCACGCAATGCGAGATGCTGACGATGGTGGCCGCGCAGGTGATGGGCAATCACGTGGCGATCACGATCGGCGGCGCGCAGGGGCATCTGGAACTCAACGTGTTCAAGCCGATGATCGGCGCGGCGGTGTTGCGCTCCATCGACCTTCTGGCGGTGGGGATGCAATCCTTCGCCGAACGCTGTGTCGACGGGCTGGAGGCGAATGAGCGCCGCATCGCCGATCTGCTCGATCGCTCGCTGATGCTCGTCACAGCACTCGCGCCCGAGATCGGCTATGACAATGCGGCGAAAATCGCCAAACACGCGCATGTCGAGGGGCTTACGCTGCGCGAGGCGGGGATCGCGCTGGGGCTGGTCGATGCCGCGACGTTCGATCGCGTGGTGCGCCCGGAGGCGATGCTGGGAACCTGAGCCAGCGTCGCGCGCTTGATCGTTCCGTACCATCCAAGAGGTTTCAGATGCTTCGTACCATCATCGGCGCGCTTGTCGGCAGCGAACTCGATCGCCGCGAGGGCGGCGGCGGCCTGAAGGGCGCGGTGGTGGGGGCGGTGATGACGCGTGCGGTAACCCGGATGGGGCCGTTCGGGCTGGCGCTTGGCGGCGCCTATGTCGCGAAAAAGGCTTATGACCGGCACAAGGCGCGTCGGCGCGATTCCGTGGTGAACGCGCACCCGCCCGCCAGCGTCTGACCACGGGGCGCAGGCGAGGGACGGGAACGTAATCGCCCGCGCCAGACGCTTGCCGGCTTGACGCCCGCCCCATGCGCGCGGCACTAGCGCGCATGGCCGCTCCCTCCCAGCCCGATCCGCACGGCTTCAAGCGCCGTGGCGTACTTTTCGTGCTGTCCTCGCCATCGGGCGCGGGCAAATCCACCATTGCGCGCAAATTGCTTGCCGCCGAACCCGATCTCTCGATGTCGGTATCCGCCACGACGCGCCCGATCCGCCCCGGCGAGGTGGACGGGAAGGATTATCATTTCGTCTCGCTCGATCGCTTCCGCGAAATGGCGACCGGGCATGAGTTTCTAGAATGGGCGCATGTGTTCGATGAACGCTATGGCACGCCCAAGGCGCCGGTGGACGAGATGCTGGCTTCCGGCAAGGACGTGCTGTTCGATATCGACTGGCAGGGCGCGCAGCAGCTTTACCAGATCGCCGGTGGAGACGTGGTGCGCGTCTTCATCCTTCCCCCGTCGATGGAGGAACTGCACCAGCGGCTGCTGAAACGCGCGACCGATCCGATCGAGATCATTGATCGCCGCATGGCGCGCGCTGCCAATGAAGTGAGCCATTGGGACGGCTATGATTACGTGCTCGTCAATGACGATATCGAGGAATGCTTCCAGTCGGTGCGCACGATCCTCGCGGCGGAGCGGCTGAAGCGTTCGCGGCAAACCGGGCTGATCGGCTTCATCCGAAAGCTGCGCCGCGCGGGAGAGGGAACCGCGCCGTAATCCGCGCTGGCGATTGCTCTGGTCAGGAGCGTCGCAGAAAAATCATATAGATGGCGCCGAATATGATGACGATGGCGATATTCGCCATCAGCCGTTCCCAGAAACGGTGGCGGAAGAACGCATAATCCACCGCGATGATGACGATCACCATCGCCGCGATGAGAAGCCCTGGCGGAAGCCGGATCATCAGCCGATTCCTTTCGGAATTGTCCGCCGGTCGGCCCGGCTCGGCCTTCGGGACTATACCCTAATTCTCGCTGATTGCAGCGAGGAAGCGCACGGCGGCATCATAGCTCGCGCGCTTTGCATCGCGGGCGCGGGTGGCGAGTTCGTCCTCGCCCCATTGCTCGGCCTGCCAATCCTCGTCGATCTGCGCGGCGCGCCACAGCGCCTCGGCCTCGATCGCGCCGTCCGCCAGCGCGAGCGAGCCGATGAGTGAGCCTGTCGCGGAAACGATCGCCTGCAATGCGGCGAGCGTGAACGGATCACACGCCGCAACCGCCTCGGCGAGCCGGGTGAGCGTCGCCTCGGGCTGGGCGATGTGCATCACGCCCGCGGTGGTCGCGAAGTGGATATCGTAGCGCCGCCTGGCCCAGTCGAGCAGCGGCTCCCACGCCGCCTCCTGCCGTGCGACGAGTTCGGCGGGCGAATCCGCGCGGTAGCAGAGCAGATCGGTTTCGGCATAGCGCGCGATATCGGTGATGAACGGCGAAGGCTCGGGCGCGATCCGGTCGATCGCGGCATTGGCGAGGCCGGTGAGCGGCATCGCGCGCGGATCGACCGTCTCGCCCACCGCGCGCCATTCGTGCGCCACGGCTTCCGCCAGCGCAGCGCTTGGCAAGGCGAGCGGCGCGCGGCCCGGCGTGCGGACCGGGCGACCGTCGAGCGTCACCACCCGGTCGGCATCCAGCGCCACTTCCTTCCAGAATCGCTTCATTCGGACGGGCTCCGCCAGCGCCGCGCGAGGCTGCGCGGCACGATCGCCATCATCGCCAGCGCGGCAAGCACGATCGCGCCGCCCAGCAGCTTGCGCCAGGTCGTATCGCCCTCCGCCAGCAGCAGCACGCCGAGCACCGCGCCACCCGACGCGGCAAGGCGGGAGAGGGTGATGTAGAACCAGCGGATCTTCGCGGGATCGCGATCAGGAGCGGCCATGCGCGTGCTATGGCCGATCCGCGCCCCGCGCGCCACCCGCGATGAACCGGGCGGTGCAAGCGCCGGATGCCGCATGAACCGCTTGGTAACACCGGCGCCTTATGGTTAAGGACGCGAAGCGAGCGGAGCCGGGGGCACGCCAGCTTCTTCACGATCGGTTTTTGGAGACGAGGGCGCATGGTTGGCCCAGCAGTGTTCACTTATGGCTTGTTGATGAGCTTCATCTTTGCCGGGGCATCGCGCAATGCGAAGCTGCGGCGGCCCAATCCGCCGATGATCCAATATACCGGCTATATCATGTGCGGGCTGACGGGCGCGCTTTCCGTGATGCTGTTCGCGGTCGCGACGTTTGGCTTTTTCGGCAAGCCGCTGATCTGACGCGTTACAGCCGGGCGTGGTTGGCGCGCTCGGTCTGATCGGCGGGATGCTCCTTGCCCGCGCCGCGCAGCCCGGCGATCGCGCCGCGAAGATCGGCAATGGATTTGTTCTGGCTGAGCTTCGCCGTGCCACGCCATTCGCTTGTCGTGAGCACGAAACCCTGGATCGCGGCGCGCATCGCATCGAAGCGGCGTGGATCCATCTTGTCGCGCGTCCATTCGGGCTTAGGCGCGAGCCGGTGTTCCTGCGCGTGGAAGGCGGCATCAAGGTGCGCGATCAGTTGCGCGTCGTCCAGCGGCGTGACCACGCCTTCAGCCTCCGCGACGACATAATTCCATGTCGGCACCTGATCCGCGCTGTCATACCAATCCGGGCTGATATAGGCGCCGGGGCCGCCGAAGCTGGCGATCGCACGCGTGCCGCCCGCGATCGGCATCGCGCGGTTGCGGCGCGCGAGGTGGAACAACAGGTTGCCAGCCGCATCCACCGAGACCGGCACGTGCACCACCATCGGTCGTTCCGCCATCGCAAGGAAGACGTGCGCGAAGGCCGTGTCGGCGGCGAAAGCGCGCGCCGCCTCCGCGGTCATGGCGAAGGCGGCGTCCGGGTGCATCAGTCGCGCGCGGCGCCGCGCCCGCGCCGCTCGCCGCGCCGCGCCTTGCGCACCGTCTTGGCATGGGCGCGGGCCTTGGCCTTGATGTCCTCGCGGGTTGGCGGGGGTGGAGTATCCGGCGGCATGTTGTCGCCGAGCGCCGCATCGAAGCCGAGGCTTTTCAGGCTCTCCGCGAAATGCGTCGGGAGTTGTGCGGTAACGTCGATCTTGCCGCCATCGGGATGATCGACCCGGATGCGCCGCGCGTGGAGGTGCATCTTGCGGCTGATCCCGCCGGTGAGGAACGCGGCCTTTCCGCCATATTTGCCGTCGCCCACGATCGGATGGCCGATCGCCGCCATATGGACGCGCAACTGATGGGTGCGCCCGGTGAAAGGCTGCAACTCCACCCATGCGGCATGGTTGCCGGCGCGCTCGATCACGCGATAGCGGCTGCGCGCCGCCTGACCCTCGCCGCTTTCATCGACGTGCATCTTCTCGCCGCCGGTGCCGGGTTGCTTGGCGATCGGCAGATCAATCGTGCCGTCCTCGATCGAGGGCACGCCGACCACCAGCGCCCAATAGACCTTCTTCGCCGTGCGGCTGGAAAACGCCTTGGCGAAGAACGCCGCCGCGCGCGCCGAGCGCGCGACGAGCAACGCGCCGGAGGTGTCCTTGTCCAGCCGGTGAACCAGCTTGGGCCGCCCCTCCAGATCGAATTGTAGCGCATCGAGCAGGCCATCGACATGCTCGGTCGTCTTCGTGCCGCCCTGCGTCGCGAGGCCGGGCGGCTTGTTGAGCACCAGCGCGGCGGCATCCTGATGGATCACCATCTCGCGCGCGAAGGCGGCTTCGTCCTCGGATAGTGTCGGGCGCACACGCACCGGCCTGGCGGTGGCGCGCACCGGCTCGGCGGGGGGGACGCGCAGCACCTGACCGGCGACGAGGCGATCCCCCGGCCCGACGCGCGCGCCATCGAGCCGAAGCTGCCCGGTCCGCGCCCATTTCGCGACGATGGTGAAGCTGGTGTCGGGCAGGTGGCGCTTGAACCAGCGATCGACGCGGATGCCGTCGTCATCCGGGGCGACGGTGAACTGGCGGACGGTGTCGCTCATGCCGCCACCCGCACGACGAACAACCCGGCGAACAGCGCGAGGATCGCGCCGGCGAGCGAGAGCGAGACATAAGCGATCGCACCGGCCCATGCGCCGCGCTCGATCATCGTCACCACTTCGAGCGAGAAGGACGAAAAGGTCGTGAAGCCGCCCAGCACGCCGACGCCCAGCAACAGCCGCCAGCCTTCGCCGCCGAAGGTGGAAAAGCGCGCGAGGATGCCGACGAGCAGCCCCATCAGCAATCCGCCGACGATATTCACGGTCAGCGTGCCCCACGGCCAGTTCGGCCCGAGCAACCCGAGCATCATCCGCCCGGTAAGATGCCGCGCGCCGGACCCGAAGGCCCCGCCGAGCATGACGATCAGAAGGTTCTGCATTCCGCCGCCCTAACGCGAATGGCGCGCGGGTGGAAGGGAAGCGCCGGTCAGGCCGGTCAGTTCGCGCCGTCCGCCATCAGATCGACCTCGGTGCCCCCGCCCTTGCGCGGGCGGAGCATGACGAACAGCGCGCCCTTTCCGGGCGCCGTGCCCGCCAGCACATGATCGGTGCCGTCCAGCCCGTGCTGCGCGGCGATGCCCGCGTCTCCCGCCTTGGTGAAATACCAGTCGAGCAGGCGCTGGAGCGGGGCGGCGCTGGCGAAGTTGACGATGCGCAGCGCACAGCCCTTGCCATCCGCCCCCGCCGCCTCGATCACGCGCGCATCCGGATAGAGCGGCGCGGCGGCGGGCAGGCGATTGGCCCAGACGGCGGAATAAGAAACATTGCGCGAGCAGGTCACGGCGAAATGCTGGCTCTCGGCGAGCGCGCCGAGCGTCAGGGTGCGGCGCGCGGCGGCGCATTGCGGGCAGGGGCCGGGGGCGGGCGCGGCGCGCAGATCATCCCGCTCCGCCGGCCCCTTGCGCGCGGCGATATCGTCGGGCGGCAACATGCCGCTCGCCGGCTGCCTGGGGGGGCGGACGACATCGGCATTGGCCTGCTGCACCAGCGCGGGATCGACCATGATCTGATCGCGCAGCGCGCTTATCAGCGCCGGATCACTGGCCGGGGCGGACTGGTTCGTCGCGGCGAGCATGTTGTCGAGTTCGTCGCTCGCCGCGCTGTCATTTCCCGGCGCGGCACCACAGGCGCCGAGCGTGATCGCCAGCATCGGCGCCAGCAGCGGCGCAAGGCGACGCGGGAGGAACATGGCAAACCCCTTGGACAATTCGGTTATGCCATGCCCGATCATGGTTGCCGAAGCGTTGACGCGTCGCCTCCCGTCTTATCGTTGCAATACACCAAGGGCCGCGCCATGTTGTCGGCCATGTTCAACATCATCTCGATCCTGATCGGCCTGGTCGCGTTGCTGTTCGCGATACCCGGCGTGCTGCCGTTGCTCGGCTGGCTCAACTGGGCCGCGCTGCCGATCGCGGTGGTGGGCGCGTTGTTCGGCATGATCTCGTCCAGCGATTCCGGGCGCAACTTCAACCTGCTGGTGCTGCTGATCGCGATCGTGCGGCTTGCGCTGGGCGGCGGTTTCCTCTGATGCGATCCCGTCGAGCGGGCGGCACGGGGATTGCCTGATCGCATGAACCTGGGGTCGATGCCGGAATTGTCGTGGGAGGTGGTGGATCACCTCGCGCTGTCGGTCGTCGCTGCGGGGCGGGACGCGGGCTTTCCTTACGTCGCCGCGCAGAGCGATCTTGGCGATCCGATGCCGATGAAGGACGGCGAGGGGCGCGCCTATGCCGAATCGCTGCCGTGGGTGGATTCCGATCCCTATTACTGGCGCAATCGCGCGCTTGCGCTGCGCTCCAGCTTCCTGCTCGCCGCGCGGGTTTTCGCGGAGCCGATCTGGTTCGCCGATGGAAAGCTCGGCTCGTGGCGCCCGACGCGGGGCTTGGCGGCGATTGATTGCAGCCGCGTGACCGATGAGTTCGGCTTCACCG
The DNA here is from genome assembly GCF_937871615.1 of uncultured Sphingomonas sp. GTDB lineage: Bacteria > Pseudomonadota > Alphaproteobacteria > Sphingomonadales > Sphingomonadaceae > Sphingomonas. The sequence goes on from NZ_CALMPA010000046.1 coordinate 90,119, forward strand.
GCGCGATTATCGCGCCCGCGCACCTCAGCGGCGGGCAGGTGGGGGCGGTGGTGTGGGTGACGACCGAGCCGATCGACATGGCCGCCACCTTCGCCGCGCACGCCGCGGGCATGTTTACGATCGCGCTGCAATTCCTCGCGGCGCATAGCGAACTGGCGACCAACCGTCAGCGCGTCACGCCCGCGATGCTCTCCCCGCGCGAGGCGCAGTGCGTGCGCTGGGCGGCGGCAGGCAAGACCAATACGGAGATCGCGACGATCCTGTCGCTCTCGGTTTCGACGGTGCGGTTCCACCTGCGCAACGCCGGGGAGAAACTGGGGGCGACGACGCGCGCGCGGATGGTCCAGATCGCCACCGGCATGGGGTTCCTCGGTCGCCACGTCTGACCCCTGACGCCTGTGTCAGGTGGACAGCGCGCGTGTTCGGCGCATGATAAGCGGATGGATCACCTGCTGACCCCAGAGACGCGCGCGTTCCGCGACGAGGTGCGTACCTTCCTCAGTGAACGGCTGCCCGCCGATCTCGCCCGCGCGGCGCGGCGCGCGACCAGCGTGTTCCTCCATCCGGACGTTACGCTGGCGTGGCAGCGCATCCTCCACGCGCAGGGCTGGGTCGCGCCGGATTGGCCGATCGAGCATGGCGGGCCGGGATGGGATGGCATCCGGCGCTATATCTTCGCGGAAGAATGCGCGCGCGCGCACGCGCCGTCGCTCGCGCCGCAGGGGCTGAAGATGGTCGCGCCCGTCATCATGCATTACGGCAGCGATGCGCAGAAGGCCGCGCTGCTGCCGCGCATCCTTTCAGGCGAGGATTATTGGTGCCAGGGCTATTCGGAGCCCGGCGCCGGCTCCGATCTGGCCGCGCTCCGGATGCGCGCGGTGCGTGACGGCGACGAATATGTGCTCAACGGATCGAAGATCTGGACGACGCACGCGCAATTCGCGAACCGCATGTTCTGCCTCGTCCGCACCAGCGCGGAGGGGCGCCCGCAATCGGGGATCACCTTCCTGCTACTGGAGATGGCGACGCCGGGCATCACCGTCGCGCCGATTCTGACGCTCGCGGGCGAGCATGAGTTCAATCAGGTGTTCTTCGATGATGTGCGCGTGCCTGTCGCCGGGCGGCTCGGCGCGGAGAATGACGGCTGGACGGTCGCCAAGCATCTGCTGACCTTCGAGCGCGGCGGGCGTTATGCGCCGTATCTCGCCGCGCATCTTGCGCTGCTGCGCGAGGCGGCGGCGCGGACCGGGTGGCTGGAGCAGGCGGGCAATCGCGAGCGGCTGGGGCGGGAGGCGATCGCGATCGACGCGTTGCGCGCGATCGAGGTCGCCGCGCTGGAGGGCGGCGGCCCGGCGGATGCGGTGCGCCCGTCGATGCTCAAGGTGCTGGGGACGGAGGCGTCACAACGGCTCGATCATCTGGCGCTCGAAATGGCGGCGACATGGCAGGGCGCGCTCGACGACGCGCCCGATGCGATCGCGATCGCCAGCCCACGCTATCTCAACAATCGCGCGGGCAGCATCTATGCGGGTTCCAACGAGATTCAGCGCGATCTGATCGCGCGCGCCGTGGTCGATCAGGCGGCGTAGCGGGCAAGGTGCGCGCGGGCGCCGCCGTCGCCCTGCCGCAAGGCGCAGGCGCGGCGGAAATAGCCCGCGAGGCGCAGTTCGGCGGTAAGCCCCATCGCGCCGTGAATCTGCACGGCGCCTTCGCCCACGATCCGCGCGGCATCATCGCATGTCACGCGCGCGGCGCTCACGGCGCGTGGCGCGTCGGTGGCGAGACTTTCCAGCGCGTCGATCGCCGCGCCGGTGATCGCCTCTGCCTGCTCGATCATCATCGCCATATCCGCCATGCGATGCCGGAGCGCCTGAAAGCTGCCGATCGCGACGCCGAATTGCCGGCGCTCGTGCGAGAATAACGCGGTGTCGCGCAGCATCGTGCGGCACAGGCCGACGATCTCCGCGCAATGCAGCACGGCCAGCGCATCGGCTGACGCGTCATCGCCAGCGGGTCGCGCGCCATAACGCTTCGCCACCCAATGTTCGGCCCATGGGAGCGCCGCATTCGTCCGGCCCAGCGCGGCGGCGACCACCGCCGCATCGCGCAGGCTGGTGCCGAGGCCGCCGGCTTCCTCCGCGATGCCGAGCGCATCGAGGCCGTTTCCTTCGATCGCCGTGGCCCAGTCCGCCGCGCCGCGCGCGAACGTGGCGTCGAGCGTTTCGGCGAGCATCCGCTGTTCGTCCGTGCGCGCGAAAGTCATGTCAGTTCACCCGTCTGTCATGCCCGGCCCAGAACGGCTCGCGCAGTTCGCGACGCAGAATCTTGCCGGATGGATTGCGCGGCAACGCCGCGATGAAATCGACCGATTTCGGGCATTTGAACCCAGCGATGCGCGCGCGTGCATGGGCGATGATCGCATCAGCGTCGGCGGGTTCGCCGGGCTTCAGCACCACGATCGCCTTCACCGCCTCGCCCCAGCGCGCATCGGGGATGCCGATCACCGCCACGTCGGCCACCGCGGGATGGCCGTAGATCGCGCTTTCCACCTCCGCTGGATAAACATTCTCCGCGCCGGTGATAATCATGTCCTTGATGCGGTCCTGGATGAACAGATAGCCTTCTTCATCGAGCAGGCCGGCATCGCCCGTGCGCAGCCAGCCATCGCCGATCAGCGCGCGCGCGGTTTCCTCCGGCTTGCCCCAATAGCCCGTGGTGTTGTTGGGGCTGCGGATCGCGACTTCGCCGATCGCGCCGGGCGGCAGCGCGTTGCCGTCCGCGTCGATGATCTTCAGCTCCACGCCCGCCAGCGCCTTGCCCGCCGCCGTCATCTTGTGTTCGCGATCGGGCCGGTGATCCTCGGGCGGCAGGGCGACCACGCCGCCCCAGGTCTCGGTCATGCCGTAAACCTGCACGAAGCCGCAGCCGATCCGCTCCACCGCCTGTTTGAGCAACGGCAGCGGGATCGGGCTGGCGCCATAAGAGAGCGTTTCGATCGAGGAGAAATCGGCATCCGCGGCCTTCGGATGCTGAAGCATGATCCCGATCGCGGCGGGAACGAGGAACAGCCGTTTCACGCGATGCGCCGCGATCGCGTCGATCACCGCGCCGGGATCATATTCGGCATGGACGATCAGTTCCTGCCCGTTGTTGATCGCGCCCAGCACCACGCCGACCCCGCCGATATGGCCATAAGGCATGGCGATGATCGTCGTGTCGCCCGGCTCCGACAGCAGCCAGTCGATCCCCGCCGCGATCTGGTTGGCGCGCTGGCGGATGCCGTTGGCGTGGCTCAGCATCACGCCCTTCGGCTTGCCCGTCGTGCCGGAGGTGTAGAGCTGGAGGACGATATCCTCCTCGCTTACTGATACCGGCGGCGGCGTCGCGGGGGCGCCATCGCGCAATGCGACATAGCCGGCATCGTCCATCGCGATTACGGCAAGGCCGTGCTGTGCCGCCGCTTCCCCGATCGCGGCGAAGGCCGGTTCGACGAACAGCGCCGCCGCGCCACTGTCTTCAAGGATATAGGCGATCTCGGGCGGGGCGAGGCGCCAGATGATCGGCACGAAGACGACGCCGGCGCGCGCCGCGCCCAGCGCCAGTTCGATCGCATGATCGCTGTTCTTGCCGAGATAGGCGATGCGATCGCCCTTCTTCAGCCCCATCGCGATCATCGCATTCGCCACCTGATCGGCATGAGCGTCGAACGCGGCATAGCTCGTCACCCGGCCATTGTGGCGCAGCGCCACCCCATCGGGCCGGGTGGCGGCATGATGGCGCAGAGCGTCGCCGAATGTCCGGGGGAGGGGGGCGTTGGTCATGCCCGTATCGCCGATCGCATCAGTTTTCCTCTCCCATCCATCCTGTCAGAACTTGAAGCCAGCGGTCGCGCCCCAGGTCCGCACCTGTCCGGGGAAGCGGACCACCACGTTGGCGTTGCTGGCAACGGCGGTCCAGTAATATTGATCGAACAGGTTGCGGCCCCAGATGCTGAACGACCAGCTATCGTCATTCGCCTTCACGCCAAGCCCGGCGTTGACGGTGGTATAGGGCTTGATGTCGTAGAGCGGATTGATCTCGAATGTCGTCGTCTGCCGCGATTGATACCGCAGATTGGCATTGGCGGTGAGATTGAGCCGGTCGGTGATCGGCTGATCGACCAGCGCGGTGCCGGAAAGCGTCAGCTCCGGGCTGTAGATGAAGCGCGCGCCCGCGAAATCCTGCGTCTTTCCGGCGGCGTTGGTGCCGATATACTGGTCGATCCGCGTTTTCAGCCACAAGGCGTTGCCGATCAGCGTGAAGGCGCTGGTCGGGCGGATCGTCAGTTCGCCTTCGACGCCATAGGCTTTCGATTTCGGCACGTTATCCAGCCGCGAAAGCGCGGTGTAGATCGGATCGGCGAAATAGGTGCTGATCTGCTTGTCTTTGTAATCGTAATAGAATGCCGCGAGATTGAGCTGGACCTTGCGATCGAGCATCCCGAGCTTCGCGCCGATTTCGTATGCGGTGAGCTGCTCCTGCTTCACCGGCCCGTTCTGTCGCGCGATATTGGCGGCGTTGATCGGCGTGGTGCCGGATTTATAGCCGCGCGAGATCGACGCATAGAAAAGCGTCGTCGCGCTCGGCGTCAGATCCAGCGCGGCGCGCCATGCGAAATTATCCTCGTCGATCAGCGAGGTGACGAGGCCGAAGCTGTTCGTCGCGGGGTTATAGGTGTTGCACTGATTGGCGCTGATAGGCGCGGCCAGCGTACCATAGAGTTGCAGGAACAGCGCGCGATTGGCGAGGTTGATGTTGGGCAGCATACTGCCGTTGAAATCGCGCGAGCAGCCGGCGTAATTCTGCTTGTCGCGCGTGTATCGGCCGCCGAGCGTCAGCTTCAGCAGATCGTTGAAGGCATAATCGGCGTTGCCGAAGATGCTCCACGTCCGCGTGTCGATATTGCCCACGTCGCGATAGGTGCGGAATGCGGTGGACGCATCCGCCACCGTATAACCGAAGGTGTTGAGCGGGGAGGCGAGCAATTGCAGCGTGCCCGCGCGCACCAGCCCGACATTGGCGTTCTGCCCCAGCAGCGTGCGGTTGCTGTCGAGGATCGTATCCTTGGCGTAATAGCCGCCAATCAGCCAGTTATAGCCCGGCCCGTCGCCCTCTACGCGCATCTCCTGCGCGAAGCTCTTGATATGGCCGTTCGCCTGCTGGATCAGGATTTCATAGGGCACGCCGGACCAGTCGAACGTCGCTTGCCGATCGAACTCGTTATAGCCGGTGAGCGAGACGATCCGCACATGCTCGCCAAGATCGAGCTGGATGCGGCCCTTCAGCCCGAGGAACCAGTTATCCTCCGCGAGTGGCCCGGACAGGCCCGCGCCGCGCCCGATATCGGCGCCGCGCGCCGCCCTGGGATCCCAATCCGCCTGGCTGCCGCTGGTGGGCATATGGCTGGCGATATAGCTTGCGACGCCGGGCGCGTTGAACAGGCTGGCGGTCGATCCGCTGCCCGGCGTGGTCGCCGGGGTGAAGCCGATGCCTTGCCCCGCCACGGTATCGGATTTGTTGGCCCAATAGGTCGCCGACAGATCAATTTTGAAGCGCCCCGGCTGGAGCGCGAGCGAGCCGCGCAGGCCGTAGCGCCTGACTTTGCCGAGCCGCTCGCCACGGCTGTTGCTCACCTGCCAGCCCTCGTCGCTAATGTCGGCGCGATAGCCGAGGCGCGCCTGGATACCCTCGGCGATCGGGCCGGTGACATAGCCGCCGACATTGAGCGTGCGATAATTGCCGACATCCACGCTCATCGCGCCCGATGCGGTTTCGCTCGGCTTGCCGGTGACGAAATTGATGAGGCCGGCGGTGGTGTTGCGCCCGTAAAGCGTGCCCTGCGGCCCTTTCAGAACCTCGACGCGCTCGATATCAATCATCGGGCCGGTGTTCATGATCGGATAGGCGTAGGCGACCTCGTCGGTATAGGTGCCGACGGTCGAGGTGGACGACAGGTTGATCGTGTTGAAGCCGATCCCGCGCAGCGTATAGGTCGGCACGCCCTGATAGCTTTGCGCCACCGTGAAGCTCGGCACGACGGCGGCGAGATCGCGCACGTTGTTGACGCGCAGTTCCTGCAAGGTCTCGGCGGTAAGCGCCTGAACCGAGATGCCGACGCGGTTGATCGATTCCGCGCGGCGCTGCGCGGTGACGATGATGTCGCCGGGTATCTGCTGGGCGCCAGCGGTCTGTTGACCGTCGGTGGCCGTTTCCGGTTCGGCGCGTTGCGCGTGCGCCGCGCCCGCGCCGATCAGCGCGATGGCCGCCGTGCCGCCGTAAAGCGCATTGCAAATGTGCCGGATCGTCATGCTCATGGATCCCCTCCAGTAATGAACGGCTTCTGCGAGCCGATTGTGGAGCAAGGGGGTAGCAGGCCCGGCCGCCGCCGACCCCTGACACCTATGACAGGGGCGCGAGGGAAGGGCGCACTTCCGCGATAAGTTCCAGCAGCGCATCCGCCGCGCGGGTGCGATAGCGTTCCTTGTGGCGCAGCCCGAAGAAGGATCGCGGCCCGAAGTCGATCGGCAGCGCCTGAAGCCGGCCGGCGTTGATCGCGGGGACGACGACCAGCGATGACAGCGCGGCGATCCCCGCGCCGACCTCCACCGCGGTGCGCGCGCTCTCGTTCGACGGGAGGACAAGCGCGACATCGAGCGTGGCGGGATCGACGCCGAGCAGGCGCAGGTTTTCGTTGAGCGTCGAGCGGGTGCCCGATCCCGGCTCGCGCATCACCCAGCGCGCGCGTTGCAGCCATGCCGCGTCGATCGGTTGCGGCGCGACGTGCGGCGCCGCGACCAGCATCAGGCGATCTTCCCCCAGCGGCCAGTGCGCCAGCATCGGATCGTCCACCCGGCCTTCGACAATGCCGATATCCGCCTCGCCTTCATGGATCAGATGGGCGGTCTGTTCGGTATTGCCGATCGAAAGGTTCACCGCGATTCCGGGATAGCGCTCGCGAAAGAGCGCGAGGATCGCGGGCAGCCAGTAAGCCGCGATCGTCTGGCTCGCCATCACGCGCAGCGAGCCACGCCGCAGCCCGCCGAATTCCTCCAGCAGCAGTTCCGCCGCCGCCGCGCGCGCCAGCACGCCGCGCGCTTCCTCCAGAAAGGCGCGCCCGGCCTCGGTAAGCCGGATGCCGCGCCCGACGCGATCGAACAGCTTGATCGCGTGGCGCTCCTCCAGTGCGGCGATCGCGGCCGAGGCGGCCGATTGGGTGACGTTCAACGCGCGCGCCGCCGCCGTCACATGTTCGCGCTCGGCGACGCCGACGAAGATGCGGAGCTGCTCCAGTGTCATGCGGGCAATCTGCCCCAAATCATCGTGAATTGCGATTGGAAAGACAAAAACATCGCGTTAGATGGATTGAATGAGCTGACCTAGACGGGGAGGCGAAAGGATCATCTCATGGCCACGGCCATCGCCGCCATTCGCTCGCCGCGCAACGCCCAGGATTTCGTTTCGCGGATCGCGCCCGGCGTTGCCCTGTGCCTGATCGTTACCGCCGGCGCCTATCTGCTCGAAGGCGCGGAGGCGGCGCTGTTCGGCAGGGCGTGGCTGGAGGCGCTCGTGCTGGCGATCGTCGGCGGCACGGTGATCCGCAGTTTCTGGGTTCCGGCGGCGCGCTGGCAGGCGGGGATCAACTTCAGCGCCAAATATCTGCTGGAGATCGCGGTGGTGCTGCTCGGCGCGTCGGTGAGCGCCGCGACCATCCTTCATGCCGGGCCGGTGCTGCTCGGCGGGATCGCGGCGATCGTCGCGCTGACGATCCTGTTCGGGTTCGCGGTCGGGCGGTTGCTCGGGCTGCCGATGCGGATGGCGCTGCTGATCGCTTGCGGCAATTCGATCTGCGGCAATTCGGCGATCGCCGCCGTCGCGCCGGTGATCGACGCGGATTCCGATGATGTCGCCGCCGCGATCGCCTTCACCGCCGTGCTGGGGGTTGGGGTGGTGCTCGGGCTGCCGCTGCTCGGCATCGCACTGGGCATGAATGCGGTCGCTTATGGCGCGTTCGCCGGGCTCACCGTCTATGCCGTGCCGCAGGTGATCGCCGCGACCGCGCCGCTCGGGGCCACTGCCGTCCAGATGGGCACGCTGGTGAAGCTGGTGCGCGTGCTGATGCTCGGGCCGGTGTGCCTCGTGCTCGCGCTCGTCGTGCGCCCGGAGAGGGACGAGACGACGCGCGAGGCCGCCGCCGCGCCGGGGCTGTCGTTTGGAAAGCTGGTGCCGTGGTTCATCATCGGTTTCCTCGCGCTGGCGGCCTGTCGTTCGTTCGGCCTGGTGCCACAGGCGGCGGTGGCGCCGCTTGGCCGCATCGCGACGATACTCACCGTGGTGTCGATGGCGGCGCTAGGCCTTGGCGTTGATATCCGCTCGGTCGCGCGGGCGGGCGGGCGCGTCACGGCAGCGGTGATGTTGTCGCTCGCCGGGCTGGGCGCGCTGAGCTTCACGCTGGTGACGTTGTTGCACCTGCGCTGACGGCGGGGAGTCACGACTGTTTGCGCGCAGACGCAACACGCGCTTGCACATTCCGCGCGGCACGCCTAACGCCACCGCTCGCGTCGGGGAGTGGCGCAGCCCGGTAGCGCGCCTGCTTTGGGAGCAGGATGTCGCAGGTTCGAATCCTGTCTCCCCGACCAACTGCCGCACAGGCGGGCGGCATATCGGGCAGCGCCCCGAACCGCTGGTGGAATTTAGTTTCTGCACCATCGCCAATGCTTATGCTACGGGGCACGCCGCCGGGCGAAAACGGGGCGGCAGGGGAATCGTATGCGTAAATACCGAAATCGCCGGCCTGTGATTCTGGCGGTGGTCGGCATTCTGGCGTGCGCGCATAGCCCCGCATTCGCGCAGGCGCGCTGCGCTGAACTGCCCGCGAGCGATGTGAATTGCCCGGTCGATCCGCAGCAGCCGGACGTTGCGAAGGAGGTCGCGTGGGTCGATCTTCCCGCATTGCCTGAGGCACAACCGCTCGTTCCGGCAATCGACACGCCGGCGGCGGTATCGGCTGGAAGCGCCGCCGCCGAGCCGGTTCAGGCATCCGCGCAGGCCGATGAAACGCACCCGCGCGATATCGTCGTTACCGGGCGCGGGGAATGGGAGGCGCCCGATCCGCTGGTCGGCGTCAATCTGAAGGCGTTCGAGGCGACGCAGGCGGTGGACAAGGCGCTGGTCGGGCCGATCGCCCTGGCCTATAAGGATGCGGTGCCGAAGCCGGTCCGCGACGGAGTGCACAACTTTCTCTACAACCTGCGCGAGCCGGTCGTTTTTCTGAACTTCGTGCTCCAGCTCAAGATCGGGCGCGCGCTGGAAACGGTCGGTCGTTTCACGGTCAACAGCACGGTCGGCGTCGCGGGCGTCTTCGACATGGCGAAGCGAAAGCCGTTCAAATGGCGCCGGCGCAGCAACGGCTTTGCCAATACCTTTGGCTTCTATGGCATCAAATCCGGCCCGTTCCTGTTCCTGCCGATCGTCGGCCCGACCACGCCGCGCGACCTGATCGGCGGCGCGCTCGATCGGCTGCTGTTCCCGTTCGTTTACGGCAAGCGCATCACCAAACCCGAATTTTCGGTGCCGTTCGCGGTGCTGGGCACGCTCGATCACCGCGCCGAATTCGACGAGACGCTGCATCAGCTTCACGATGGGCAGGCCGATCCATATGCCCGGTCGCGCGATTTCTATCTGCAACGCCGTCAGAACGAGATCGACGAATTGAAGGGCAGGGCGCCGAAGAATTCCAGCCCGATGTCCGAGGCGCCGACCGCGCCGGTGACGGTGAAGGAGCGCGCGCCTGAACCGCCCGCCGGGGTGGAGAAGCCAGGCGACCCGCCGCGCGATCCGCCCAATTGAGAAACCTCGTGTATTCGAGCGGTTCGTCGCGGTCGTCCGTTCCGATCCGCGATATCGGCGAGATTTCGCGCGTGGCGCTTTGCCGGCGACCACCGACCCTGAAAGGATTTCATCTTGAAGACAGCGCGGCTGTTCGCGTTACTATGCGGCTCGATCGGATTGTCAGTCGGCGCCGCGAACGCGACGCAGGCGCCCACGGCGGAGCAGGTGGCGGCGGCGCGGCGGACGATCACCGACGATCCCGCTGTGCCCAGCTTCGCGCCGAAGGGCTATGATGTCACGATCGTCGAATATTCCGATTATCAATGCCCGTTTTGCCGCCGGTCGCAGTCGGTGCTTGCCGCGCTCTTGGCGAGCGATGGCAAGATTCGGGTGGTTTACCGCGACTGGCCGGTCCTTGGCGAAGCCTCGACGCTTGCGGCCCGGCTCGCCATGGCTGCCAAATATCAGGGCAGATATATCGCGTTCCACGACGCGTTGTTGCAGACATCGGGCAGGCTCGACGATCAGGCCATTCGCGCGGCGGCGGCCAGGGCGCGGGTCGATTGGCAGCGCCTGCAACAGGATTTGAAAACGTATGGCGCGGAGATCGACGCGCTGCTCGATCGCACGCGGCGGCAGGCGGCGGCGATGAACCTGCGCGGCACGCCGGGGTTCCTGATCGGCCCGTATCTCGTTCCCGGCGCGCTCGATCTGGCGACGTTCAAGAAGGTCGTCGCACTGGCGCGCGCCAATCCCACGGGCGATCCGGGGAAGGGCAGGTAGCGGGAAGCCGCGTCTGGAGGGACATCCGGCGCATTCGATGCCCCATCGGTGGATGGGGAGGGGGTGGTGGGCCCGGCAGGACTCGAACCCGCAACCTAGCCGTTATGAGCGGCCAGCTCTAACCATTGAGCTACAGGCCCACGTTGCACTTGTGACTAGCAGCGCGGTTTGCCGACGCAAGACCAAGACGACGTGGAAAGGGCAAAGAAAAAGGGGCGTTCCCGAAGGAGCACCCCTTTTACGTGCATCAAACGCTGTGGGCCAGAAGGCCCATCAGGCGATCAATGTGCGTTCGAAGCTGCGTCGCGCACGTTGCCGGCGGCCGCGTTCAGATTGTCCGCGGCGTTCGACATCGCGTCCGCAGCGACGGCGTTCGAGGTGTTGTCCGCAAGCGCGTCCATGTTGTCCGCAGCGCTCTGCAGATTGTCCGCCAGCATATCGGCGTTGTTCTCAGCAGGCGTTTCCGGCTTCGAGCAGGCCGCAACGGACATCAGGCCGGCGGCAGCAAGAACAAAGGCAAACTTCTTCATTCGGATGCTCCCAAGCATAGCAATCATCGCGGCCGACCCTCGCCGTCGCGAACCCCCGAAATACCGAACCGTTTCGATGGGTCAATGACGAAAATCATGAAACAGCCATGATGCGACGGGTTGAAACGCCATTCTTCAGCGGGATTTGCGGGGCGCCGGGCCGATTTCCTCAGGCGCATCGGCGACGATCGCGAGCATCGTCGTCCATGCCGCGACATTCTGCCGCAGGGTTTCGGGATCGACGCGATCGAGCGTGTCGTCGGCGGTATGATGGGTGTCGAAATAGTGCATGGCGGACTGGTTGAAGTCGATTCCCGCTACGCCTTTGGCAACGATGGGGGCGATATCCGCACCGTCGCCGCCTTCGCCGGGGCCGTGGACGATGCCGAGCGGGGCGATCGCGCTGGCGATCCGCCCGGCCACGGCGCGCGCGCTGTCGGGCAGCGACGCCTGGAAACGCCAGATGCGATCCGCGCCGAGATCGCTTTCGGCGGCAACCGCATGTTGTTCGGCGCCATGGCGACGGGCGTAATCGCGCGCGCCGAAGCCGCCGACCTCCTCCGATCCGAACCAGACGACCCGGATCGTGCGGCGCGGCTGGCGCCCGCTATCCATGATGCGCTTCGCCGCCGCGGCGGTGATCGCCACGCCGGAGGCGTCGTCGATCGCGCCGGTCGCGAGATCCCAGCTATCGAGATGCCCGCCGATCAGCACGATGCCGGCGCTCGGGTCGCTCCCCGGCACCTCGGCGATGACGTTGCCCGATTCCTGCTCCCCGATCTGGCGCGGGGTGAGCACGAGCTTCATCGTCAGCGGCTTGCCGCGAGCGGCCATCGCCTCGATCAGCTTCGCATCGGGCACGGAAAGCGCCGCGGCCGGAATAGGCTTCACGCCATCGGGGAAATTGGTGTTGCCGGTGTGCGGCGTGCGATGCGTATCGGTGCCGATCGAGCGAATCACGATCGCCGCCGCGCCCTTGCGCGCCGCGATCCCCGGCCCGACGAAACGCGCGATGCCGGCCTGACCGTAGCTGGAGCCGTCCTGCGTGGGGGCCATGGCGTTGCCGATATATACGATCTTGCCCTTCATGGCGCTGTCGGGCGCGTTCATGAATTCGGCGAAGGTCTTGAATATGGCGACTTCGGCGGTCAGCCCGGCGGCGGGCGTCGCGCCCGAATTGCCGAGCGCGGTCAGCACCAGTTTCTGCGGGAAGGGGGCGGTGATTTCGGCGTGTTCCTCGCCGCGCACCCATACGGGCATACGATAGGTTTCGATCCGAACATTCTGGAAACCAAGCGATTTGAGCTTTGCCACCGCCCAACTCCGCGCGCGGGCCTCGCCATCGGTGCCGGCGAGGCGCGCGCCAACCTCGGTCGTCAGCCCCTCGACGATATCATAAGCGATATCGTCCTTGAGCGCGGCATCGCGCAGCTTGGCGACAGCCGGATCGACCGGCGCCGGCATGGGGGGCACCGCGCGCTGGGCGATCGCGGGGAAGGGCAGGGTGAGCGCCAGCGCGGCGGCGAGAAATCGCTTGGTCATTCCGCCCGCGTAAGGGGTGAAATCGCCTCCGGCAAGCGGTGACGATTGCAACCATCCTCGCCGCACCGGCGCGTCACGACAAAGCGGGACGCGCCGGCGGGAACCGCCCGCTTCAGGCCCGGTTCGCGGCGCTCAGCACCGCGCGGACGCTGGCGGTCGCGATATCCGAATCGATTCCCACCCCCCAGACGGTGCGCCCGTCGGCGGTGCGGCATTCGAGATAGGTTGCCGCCTGGGCATGGGCGCCGTTGCCGATGGCGTGCTCACTGTAATCCACCACCTCCAGATCGGGGCCGGTCGTTTCGGCAAGGGCCGCGATCACGCTTGAAATCAGCCCGTTGCCGCGCCCGGAGAGCGATCGTTCCTCGCCGTCGATCGCGACGCGGCCAACGAAGCGGCGGTCCCCTGCCGGGCCGGTTTCCTCGTAATCGCGCAGCATGAAGCGGTCTTTCACGCTGGGCAGATAGGTGCGCTCGAACGCGCCCCAGATATCCACGGCGTTCAGTTCGCGGCTCGATTCGTCGGCCAGCGCCTGCACGACACGGCTGAAATCGGCCTGCATCCGCTTGGGCAGTTTCAGCCCCTTGTCCTGCTCGATCACCCAGGCGACGCCGCCCTTGCCCGATTGCGAGTTGACACGGATCACCGCTTCATAGCTGCGCCCGAGATCCGCCGGGTCGATCGGCAGATAGGGGACTTCCCACAGATCGTCGTTGCGCGCGGCCTGTGCGGCGAAGCCCTTCTTGATCGCATCCTGATGGCTGCCGGAAAAGGCGGTGAACACCAGATCGCCGGCATAGGGCGTGCGCGGGTGGACCGGAATGTTGGTGGCATATTCCACCGTCTTCACGATCGCGTCGATATCCGACAGATCGAGCTTTGGATCGACGCCCTGCGTGTACATGTTGAGCGCGACGGTCACGAGATCGCAATTGCCGGTGCGCTCGCCATTGCCCAGCAGGCAGCCCTCGACGCGATCGGCGCCCGCCATCAGCCCCAGTTCCGCCGCCGCGACGCCGGTGCCGCGATCGTTATGCGTGTGGAGCGAGATCACCACGCTGTCGCGATTGGGGATGTTGCGCCCGAACCATTCGATCTGGTCGGCATAGACGTTGGGCGTCGCGCATTCGACCGTCGCGGGCAGATTGAAGATGATCGGGTTTTCCGGCGTCGGGCGCAGGATATCCATCACCGCGGCGCACACCTCGACCGAGAAATCCAGTTCCGCGGTGGAGAAGGTTTCGGGGCTGTATTCGAATATCCACTTGGTGTCCGGCTGCTTGGCGGCTTCGTCCCGCAGCACCTTGGCGCCCTCGATCGCGATCTGGCGCACTTCGTCGCGCGACATGCCGAACACGATCTTGCGCCATGCCGGGGAGACGGCGTTGTAGAGGTGGACGATCGCCTGCTTCGCCCCCTTCAGGCTCTGGAAGCTCGTTTCGATCAGGTCGCGGCGCGATTGCGTCAGCACCTGGATCGTCACGTCGTCGGGGATGCGGCCCGACGTGACCAGCCCGGAGATGAAATCAAACTCGGTCGCGCCCGCGCTCGGGAAGCCGACCTCGATCTCCTTGATCCCCACCTTCACCAGCAGATCGAAGAAACGCGTCTTCTTCTCCGCGTCCATCGGGTCGATCAGCGCCTGATTGCCGTCGCGCAGATCGGTGGAAAGCCAGCGCGGGGCACGGGTGATGGTTTTCGACGGCCAGGTACGGTCGGCGATGTCGATGGTCGGGAACGGACGATATTTCGTGGATGGATCGCGCAGCATGACGGCTCTCTGTTGCAGGGAGGCTATTGGGTCGTTCGGCTTGGCCCTTAGGCGCGTCGGCGTGGGAAGCCCACGCGGCAGAGTTCGCGCCTAAGGGCGCGTAAGTCGAAGGAGAAGGCCGAACACCTGCGTCATTACGGCACGCGGTAACCCCGGAAGGGTGGCGCTGTCTAGCCCCGGCGCGCGAAAAGCCTGTCGAACGGCGTATGCGGCACGATCCAGAACAGGGCGACCAGCGCGGCGCAGGCGATCCCCAGCCACGGCGAGACGAAGGTGAGCGCGAAGCCGAGCGTATAGACCACCACCGCGAAATAGCCCTTTCGCGTGGTGCGCAGGTGATAATCGCGCGCCGCCTCGTGCCGCGCGCCGGTCTTGGCGATCACGCGTTGCAGCCAGGCATAGCCGACAGCCGGGAGGATCAGCGTGACGAGATAGACCTGCGTGGCCGTCCGGCTGAACTCATGCTCGCCGAGATAGGCGGTGCCGAACGGCACGAGGCTGAGGCCGAACAGCAATGCGAGGTTCGACCAGATCAGCGCGTTGCCGACGGTGCGCGCATGGCCCAGCAGCCGGTGATGATTGCCCCAATAGAGACCGACGTAGATATAGCTCAGCGCGTAAGCGAGAAACAGGTGCCACATCGCCAGGATGTTGCGGATGCCGTCCGCCGCCGGCACCTTCAGTTCCAGCACCATGATCGTGATGATGATCGCGATCACGCCGTCGGAGAACGCCTCCACCCGGCCGACGCCTTGGCCTTCGCCGGCCTCGTCCTGCGCCATCGCTTATTTCACGAAGGCGGCGCTGATCTTCAGCGTCACCGCGTCCGACACCATCGGGACGCCGTATCCGACGCCGAAATCGCTGCGGCGGATCGTGGTCATCGCGGTGAAGCCGACATTGTCCTTGCCCATCATCTTGCCCGCGCCATGGAATTTGACGTCGAGCGTGACGGGCTTCGTCACGCCGTTCAGCGTGAGGTTGCCGTCGATCTTCGCGTTTTCGCCGCTCGCCGTCACTTTGGTGGAGACAAAGTGCGCATCAGCCGGGCTGGGGCCGAAGAAATCGGCCTTGGCGCCTTCCTTGGGCGCGCGGAGCAGGTGCGCGGTGAGATCGGGGTTGGCCGTAAGCACCTTGCTTACGGGGATGGAGACCTCGACCTTCGCCGCGTTCGGTTTTGCCGGATCGAGCGTCAGCGTGCCGGTCGTATCGCCGAACAGCCCGAAATAGGGCGTGAAGCCAAGGTGATCGACGGTCCATTCGATCAGCGTGTGTCGTGGGTCGACCGTATAGGTGCCCGCCACCACGGCGGCGGGATCATGCGATCCCGGCGGCGCCTTGGGCGCTTGCTGCGCGATGAGCGCGGTGGAGGCGAGGGCGATGACGGCGATGGCGGTGAAGCGCATTGGAGTTCCCTTTTCTTTCCGTGGATTGAACCACAAGCGGCGGACAGGGGGAAGCGCAGAAAATCGAAACGCGGCGTTTCCGCATCCGATGCCGCTATTTGACCGCGCCTTCGATCAGATCGAACTTGATCCTCACCCATGCGCCGATCAGCGGCTTGTCCCCCCGGCGTGGCGGGCGGACGAGGAATTGCCATGATGCCTGGCGTAGCGCGCGCGATATGCCCGATCCCGGCGTCTCCCCGATCTCGCGGCAATCCTCGACATGATAGCGTTCCGCGATGCGGCAGATCACCATGCCCCAGCCGGCTGCTTGCCGCGCCGGGAGATAGGTCGCCATTTCGGCATGGGTCGGCTCGCGATACCATTCGGCGTAATACAGATCCTCGCCACCCGGCGCCCCCCCGGCGGCGGCGACCTGCGATCCGTTGGGCGCGGCATGATTGCCCGTGTCGCCATTGGCCGATGCGCTCTGGTCACGCTGTGACCTGATCCGCCCGATATCGGATGCGGCGTAATCGGCGCGCGACAGCATGATGACGCCCGGCAGCGTGATCGGCGGGGTGGGCGCGGAGGTGGCGCGCGGCGGCGGAGCGGCCTGGTGCCTTTCCTGCTTTTCGGCCTTCGGGCGCTCGACCACGGTTTTGGTCTTGTTGCGTTGCTCGCCCTTCGCCTCGGACACGTTGAAGGTGGAGAGCGGGCGCATATCGACGATCAGCGGCGTTCCGGTGATCGCGCCGACCGTGATGAGCGCGAGGACGACAAGGACGCCCACCGCGATCGAAAGCAGCAGCGCACCGGCGCGCCCGCGCACGCCGACTTGCGACTGGTACGACGAGGAACGGTAGGACGCCGCACGAATCACGCCCCCGCCTCTAGAGAGGCGAGGGCGGGAATGCACCAGCGATCAAACACGGTTCGTCGCGGTTTTCGGATTACAGGCCGGTTACAGGCCGGATCAGTTGCGCTCCTTGTCCACCAGCTTGTTCGCGCCGATCCATGGCATCATCGCGCGCAGCTTGCTGCCGACCTGCTCGATCTGGTGCGCGCTGGCGGCCTTACGCGCCGCCTTCAACTCGGGCTGGCCGGCGCGGTTGTCGAGCACGAAGTTCTTGACGAAGCGACCGGACTGGATGTCCGCCAGCACGCGCTTCATTTCCTTCTTCGTCTCGTCGGTGATGATGCGCGGGCCGGTGGTGATGTCGCCATATTCGGCGGTGTTGCTGATCGAATAGCGCATGTTGGCGATGCCGCCTTCATACATCAGATCGACGATCAGCTTCAGTTCGTGAAGGCATTCGAAATAGGCCATTTCAGGGGCATAACCCGCCTCGACCAGCGTTTCGAAACCGGCCTGGACGAGCGCGGTGGCGCCGCCGCACAGCACCGCCTGTTCGCCGAACAGATCGGTTTCGCATTCCTCGCGGAAGTTCGTCTCGATGATGCCCGAGCGACCACCGCCGACGCCCGAGGCATAGGCCAGCGCCACATCATGCGCGTTGCCGCTCGCATCCTGATGGATCGCGATCAGGCAGGGGACGCCGCCGCCGCGCGCATATTCGGAACGCACCGTGTGGCCCGGCCCCTTTGGCGCGATCATAATCACGTCGATATCCGCCGGCGGCTCGATCAACCCGAAATGGACGTTGAGCCCGTGCGCGAAGGCGAGCGCGCTGCCGGGGCGCAAATTGCCCTTCAGATCATTCTCCCAGATCGCCGCCTGATGCTCGTCGGGCGCGAGGATCATCAGGATATCGGCCCACTTCGCCGCTTCCTTGTTCGACATGACCTTGAAGCCGGCGCCTTCAGCCTTTTTCGCGGTGGCCGAGCCTTCGCGCAGCGCGATCGCGATTTCCTTCACGCCCGAATCGCGCAGGTTCTGCGCATGGGCATGGCCCTGCGAGCCATAGCCGAGGATGGCGATCTTCTTGGCCGTGATGAGGTTCAGATCGGCGTCGCGATCGTAATAGACGCGCATGTGATAATCCTTTCGTGAATGCTCGGTAAATGTGGCCCGCACGCGGGCATTGGAAATGAAGGTTCAGGCGGGTTCGCTGCCCCGCGATATGGCGACGATGCCGGTGCGGGCGACCTCGATCAGGCCGACTTCGCCCATCAGCTCGACGAACTTGTTGATCTTCTCGATGCTGCCGGTCACCTCGAACACAAAGCTGGAGGTGGTCGCGTCGACCACGCGGGCGCGATAGACATCGGCCAGCCGCAGCGCCTCGATCCGATGATCGCCGGTGCCCCGCACCTTCACCAGCGCCAGTTCACGCTCGACGTGATCGCCCTCGGCGGTGAGATCGTGGACCCGGTGGACCGGGACGAGCCGATCGAGCTGCGCCACGATCTGCTCCAGCGTCGCCGGGCTGGCGGAGGTGACGATCGTGATCCGGCTGACCTGCTTGTCCGCCGTGATCTCGCTCACCGTCAGGCTTTCGATATTATAGCCGCGCGCGGTGAACAGCCCCGCGATCCGGGCAAGGATGCCCGGTTCGTTATCGACGATCACCGCCAGCGTATGGCGCTCGGTTGTTTCTTCCCTGATGTGCATCTTCTTCTCGCTCCCCTCCCTTTCAAGGGTGGGGCTGGGGGTGGGTAGCGTCCAGGTGGTACGGGGCGGCAGGCTTTGCGGGGTGCCGTATCCGAGCACTCCACCCACCCCCGGCCCCACCCTTGAAAGGGAGGGGAGGTAGTTGGTTCAAACCAGCGCCTTCGCCTCGTCGTTCATCGTGCCCGAAACCTCGTTCGCCTGCAGGATCATGTCGGTATGCGCCGCGCCGCTCGGGATCATCGGGAAGCAATTGGCGAGCTTCGCCACCCGGCAATCGACCATTACCGGCCCGTCGTAAGCGAGCATTTCCGCGATGCCGCCTTCGAGCTGGTCGGGCCGCTCGATACGGATGCCCTTCCAGCCATAAGCCTCGGCGAGCTTCACGAAATCCGGGAGCGCATCCGAATAGCTTTCGGAATAGCGGCTCTCATACGTCAGTTCCTGCCACTGGCGGACCATGCCCATATATTCGTTGTTGAGGATGAAGATCTTCACCGGCAGGCGATATTGCGTAGCGGTGCCCAGTTCCTGAATGTTCATCTGGATCGAGGCTTCGCCCGCGATATCAATCACCAGCGCGTTCGGATGGCCGAGCTGCGCGCCGATCGCGGCGGGCAGGCCATAGCCCATCGTGCCGAGCCCGCCCGACGTGAGCCATTTGTTCGGGCTGTCGAATCCGAAATGCTGCGCCGCCCACATCTGGTGCTGGCCCACCTCGGTGGTGATGATCGGCGCCTTGGCGTGGGTCGCATCCCACAGCGCCTTGATCGCGCGCTGCGGCATGATCTCCTCGCCGCCTTCCGGGAAATCGAGGCTGTTCACCGCGCGCCAGCCGTCGATCCGGCGCCACCATTCGGCGATGTCGGGCTTTGGGTGGCGGCGCGATTTCCAGATGTGGATCATGTCCTCCATCGCGTGGCCGGCGTCCGCCAGAATGGGGAGGTCGATCCGCACCGTCTTGTTCATCGACGAGCGATCCACGTCGATATGCACCTTGCGGCTGTTCGGGCTGAACGCGTCGAGCCGGCCCGTCACGCGATCGTCGAAGCGCGCGCCGATCGCGACGATCAGGTCGGCCTGATTCATCGCCATATTGGCTTCATAGGTGCCGTGCATCCCCAGCATCCCCAACCATTGCGGGCTGGAGGCGGGATAGGCGCCAAGGCCCATCAGCGTGGAGGTCACCGGCGCGCCGGTGATCTTGGCGAGTTCGCGCAGCATCTGGCTTGCCGCCGGGCCGGAATTGATGATGCCGCCGCCGGTATAGAGGATCGGGCGTTCCGCCGCCGCCAGCATATCGACGACCTGCTCGATTTCCCTGCGATCGGCTTTCACCGGCGGGCGATAGGTCTTGTGCTGGATCGGGCCGGGCTTCGCGTAGCTCGCGGTGGCGACCTGCACGTCCTTGGGAATGTCGATCACCACCGGGCCGGGGCGACCGGAGGTGGCGATATGGAACGCCTCATGCACCACCGGGCCGAGCCGTGCGGGATCCTTCACCAGATAATTGTGTTTGGTGCAGTGCCGCGTAATGCCGACGGTATCGGCCTCTTGAAACGCATCGGAGCCAATGAGGTGCGTCGCGACCTGCCCGGTGATGACCACCATCGGGATCGAATCGAGCAGCGCGTCGGTGATGCCGGTAACCGCGTTGGTCGCGCCGGGGCCGGAGGTGACGAGCACCACGCCGGGCTTGCCGGTGGAGCGGGCATAGCCCTCCGCCGCATGGGTCGCGGCCTGTTCGTGGCGGACGAGGATGTGGCGAATCCGCCCCGAACGGAAGATCGCGTCGTAAATCGGAAGGACCGCGCCCCCCGGATAGCCGAAGATGACTTCCACGCCGAGATCGCACAGCGCCTCGACCAGGATGTCTGCTCCGCTTTTCTCGGTCACGTCGATCACTCCTTCATTCATGCTGCACAAGCGAATAGCGTGCGCGGTTGAAGCTCGCTAGTGCATCAAATATTACGCGTCAAATAATAATATTGAAATATTCTTTCAAATCGTCTCTCGACACCTCCGCAACGCGCCGCCAGTCCGGCGGCGGCTGGTTGCGGAACCAGGTATATTGTCGCTTGGCATAACGCCGCGTCGCGATTTGCGCCTCACGGAGCGCCTGTTCGCGATCAATGGCGCCCGCGAGCATCGCGGCGATCTCCGGCACGCCGATCGCGCGGCGTACCGGGGCATCGAGGGGCACGTCCGCGCGCGCCACCAGCCGCGCGACCTCATTCACCGCGCCGCCGTCGAACATCGCGATGAGTCGCGCGTCACACCGCGCGACCAGTTCGTCTCGATCCGGCAGCAGGATCAGCGATCGCAGATCAATCGACGCGCCGATTCCGCCGCTCGGTTGCGTCTGCCAGTCGGCAAGCGTTCTCCCCGTCGCGCGTATTACCTCAAGCGCACGCGCCACCCGTGCCGTGTCGGCGGGGGCGAGCCGTGCGGCGGCGGCGGGGTCTTCACGGGACAGCGCGATATGCGCTTCCGCGACGGGCAGCGCGCGCACCTCGGCGCGGATCGCGGGGTCGATGTCGGGCACCGGGGCGATACCGGCAATCAGCGTGCGCAGATAAAGCCCGGTGCCGCCAACGAGGATCGGCAGCCGCGCCTCGTCATGCGCTTCGGCGATCGCGGCGCGCGCGTCCGCCGCCCATTGCGCCGCCGAACAGGCGGTCGCCCCGTCAATATAGCCGAACAGGCGATGTGGCACGCGCGCTTCGTCCGCCGCGTCGGGCCGGGCGCTCAGGATGCTGAGGTCGCGATAGACCTGGCTCGCGTCGGCATTGATGACCACGCCGTTCGCGCGTTCCGCCAGTGCCATCGCCAACGCGGACTTGCCGCTTGCCGTCGGCCCTGCGATGAGCGCCACCGCTGGGCGGGAGTGAGGGAGTTCGATGTTCACGGCGACGTTGATAGCAACGGGACGGCTCACCGCCCAAATCCTCTCTGACGCGAAGGCGCGGCTCGCCGCGAAAGGCTGTGCGCCGGATGAACCGGCGTGGCTCGACGAGGGCGATGCGGCGGATATCTCGTTCGCGCGGGAGCCGGAGGCCGCGCGAGCCAGTCTGGAGGGCGCGTTCGATCGCGTCGATATCGTCGTGCAGGCGAGCGTCGACCGCGAAAAGAAGCTGCTGGTGGCGGACATGGATTCGACCATGATAACCATCGAATGCATCGACGAACTCGCCGATTATGCCGGGATCAAGCCGCAGATCGCCGGGATTACCGAGGCGGCGATGCGTGGCGAACTCGATTTCGCCGCCGCGCTGGATGCGCGCGTGGCGCTGCTCAAGGGGTTGGGCGCGGATGCGATCGAACGCTGCCGTGCGGAGCGGGTGCGGATCATGCCCGGCGCGGCGGCGCTGGTCGGCACGATGCGCGCGCGCGGCGCGACCGCGGTGCTCGTTTCGGGCGGCTTCACCGCTTTCGCTGATCCGGTGGGGGAGACGATCGGCTTCCATCGCGTGATCGCCAACCGGCTTCACGTCGCGGGGGATCGGCTGGCCGGCACGGTTGCCAAGCCGATCGTCGATTCATCCACCAAGGAGCGCACGCTGCGCGAGACGCGCGCGGAACTGGGCCTTGCCGACGTAGAGACGCTGGCGGTGGGCGATGGCGCGAACGATCTGGCGATGATCGGCATCGCCGGGTTGGGCGTCGCCTATCACGCCAAGCCGATCGTGGCCGCCGCCGCCGCCGCCCGGATCGATCACGGCGATCTCACGGCATTGCTCTGGGCGCAGGGGATCGCACGGAAGGACTGGGTGGTGCCCCTGAACGGCGACGGTTGATTTCGGATAGCTGCCGTTCCGATCCTAAGACGACCGTTCCGCGTCCCGCCTATTCGCGCTGCCGGAGCAGACCGTTACGGTGCCAACACCACGCACGGCACGCCCGCCTTGCCGCACGCGGCTTGGGCAGAAGCGCGGCTGGCGAAGCCGCTCGCCTGCACCTTCGTGATATTCCCGGTCTTGACGTAATTCACCCGACCGCCGGTCTTCGCTCCGATCTTGCCCCATAGGGCGTGGGCATTGCCCGCGTCGCGGAAGGCGCCGAGCTGGATGCGCCAGCTTCCGTTCGCCGCTGCGGCGGGGGCGGGAGCAGGCTTTGCCTCTTTCGGTTTGGCTGGCAGGGGTGCGGCACTGGCGACCCTCGCCGGTTTCGGCGCAGGCGCGGCCTTCTCGCGGCCCAGCACCGGATAGCTGGCACCCGGTGTTTTCGCGGGCGATGACACAGGCGGGCGCGGCGCGGCGGTGTGTTGCGCCCGTTCCGCTGTCGGCGCGGGAGAGGTCGCGGCGGCGAGGCGGGCATAGCGGCCGTCCACCTCGATCCGCTTCGCCATGGCTAGCCCCTGCTGGCGCTGCTCCGGGGTGATATATTGATCCATCTGCGCCAGCGTCTGCGAAGCCTGCGACAAGCCTTGCTGCGACGAGCGCGAGACCAGCGCGAAGGCGCGCGCCCAGTCCTTCCTCACCGCATCGCCGTTGAACAGCATCGTGCCGAGCACCAGTTCCGTGCGCTTCTCATCGCGCGCCACCGATTTTTCCAGCCAGGGCAGGGCGTCCGCCTTGCGGCCTTCCTGAAACAGGCTGAGCGCGTAATTGTCCTGCGCCTGCGCATGGCCTTGCACCGCGGCCTTATGGAACCAGTCGATCGCCTGTTTCTGATCGGTGGGCACGCCGCGCCCGAGCTTGAAGGCCTGCCCCATGTTGAACTGCGCATCCGCGTCCCCGGCGATCGCCGGCTTGCGCCATTCGGCGACCGCCTTGTCGTAATCGCCGCGACTCCACGCATCGACCCCGGCTTTCACATCCGCGATCGCTGGCCCCGCCACCGCCATCAGCGCCCATGCGCCGAGATACGCCATTCTCATCGCCCAGCCCCCATCCCGTTGATGTTCCCGAAACATGCCTGAAGCCCTATCACCAGGCAATTAACCATTCGTTCCGGCAAAGCCCGCGACGGAGCGTCCGCTCGCCGCAGCATTCGGCGCCAAACCATAACGCGAGGCCCTTCCGCGCCATTTACCTTTCCTTATCCTCCCTCATGGCATTTCGGCCCTCTGAACAGGTGGATTTGAGGGACTCATGCGCGTTCTCGCAATGGCATCGCAAAAGGGAGGGTCTGGAAAGACCACCTTGTCCGGCCACCTCGCGGTGCAGGCGCAGCTTGCCGGTGCCGGCCCGGTCGTGCTGATCGACATCGACCCGCAGGGTTCGCTCGCTGATTGGTGGAATGAGCGGAC
The DNA here is from genome assembly GCF_937871615.1 of uncultured Sphingomonas sp. Lineage (GTDB taxonomy): Bacteria > Pseudomonadota > Alphaproteobacteria > Sphingomonadales > Sphingomonadaceae > Sphingomonas. The sequence goes on from NZ_CALMPA010000046.1 coordinate 113,820, forward strand.
GGCGGAATATCCCGCCTTCGCGCAGACCACCGTGGCGCGTCTCGCCGCCGATCTGGAGGTGTTGCGCCAGCAGGGTTTCAAACTCGCGGTGATTGATACGCCGCCCGCGATCACCATGGCCATTCAGAGCGTGATACAGGTCGCCGAACTGATCGTTATTCCCACGCGCCCCAGCCCGCATGATCTGCGTGCCGTGGGCGCGACGGTCGATCTGTGCGAGCGCGCGAGCAAGCCGCTGATCTTTGTCGTCAACGGCGCCACGCCCAAGGCGCGGATCACCAGCGAGGCGGCGGTTGCGCTGTCGCAGCATGGCACCGTTGCGCCGGTCACGATTCACCAGCGCACCGATTTCGCCGCCTCGATGATCGACGGTCGCACCGTGATGGAGACCGATCCGAAGGGGCGCTCCGCCAGCGAGGTCGTCGCGCTGTGGAGCTATATTTCGGATCGCCTGGAAAAGAACTTCCGCCGCACGGTTTTCACGACGCCAAGCACGGTCAACGGGTTCGTCGCCTCTCGCACCGCGGCAGCCGGCTTTGGCCGGCGGGTGGTCGGCTGATGTTCGGCGCACCGAAGCCGCTCGCCTCGCTCTCGTCGGGGTTGCTCGCGCGCAAGGGGCAGGCTCGCCCCGCGATGCGTCCACAAGGATTCGGCAGCCTCGCCGGTCTTTCCACCGCGGGCGACGCGCTCGGCTGGAACGACATGGGAGAGCCGCCGATCGTGCCGCCGGTCCTGGCGGCGCGCGAAGCCTTGCAGGAGGAACTGACCTCCGCATTCCCGGCGGAAGCCGAAATCGGCGAGGAAATGCCCGCGTCGAAGGCCCACGTCGCACTCACCCCGCTGCCGCCGGCAGTGGACGTGTCGGTGGCGACAGCGGCACGCATCCGGCGCGAAACCGCGCATCGTCGCAAAAGCGCCTTCACGTTGCGGCTGGATGAGGAACGCCATCTGCGGCTGCGCCTCGCCTCCGCCACGCGCAATCGTTCGGCGCAGCAACTCGTCACCGAGGCGCTGGACGCCTTCATCGCCACACTGCCGGAGGTGGAGACGCTTGTTGCCCAACTGCCGCCGCGCAAGAAGCGCTGATCGGGATACAGGAATATGGTCATGAGGATTCGCGCGGTCGCCAGCCTGAGCCTTACGGCGCTGGTATTCGGTGGCGCCATGGTGGGCTGCACGCAGGGCGGCGCGGGCGTCGCTTCCGCCAGCAGCCGCAGTGATGCGGGCGTGGCGAAGCAGGCCGCCGCCAACGCCGAAAAGGCGCGTAAGGCGCTGACCAAAGGGCAGGCGGCGCAGGCTGCCGTTTTTGCCGAGGCGGCGGTGGCGATGCAGCCGCGCGATGCGGGTTACCGCGCGTTGCTCGCCGGGGCGTATCTCAAGGCGGGTCGCTTCGCCTCGGCCGAAACGGCGTATGGCGACGTGCTGGCGCTGACGCCCACCGACGGGCGCGCCGCGCTCAACCTCGCGCTCGCTCAGACCGCGGGCGGGGATTGGGAGAGCGCGCGCAAGACGCTGGCGGCTCATACGGCGCAACTCGATCCGACCGATCTCGGCCTTGCACTGGCTCTGGCGGGCAGCCCGACCGAGGGCGTGGAGGTGCTGATCGCCGCGACGCGCGCACCGGGCGCGACGGTCAAGACCCGGCAGAATCTCGCGCTTGCGATGGCATTGGCCGGGCGCTGGCAGGAGGCGCACAATATGGCCGCCGTCGATCTGTCACCAGCGGAGGCCGATCAGCGGATCATGCAATGGGCTGCTTTCGCCAAGCCGAATCATGTCGCCGATCAGGTCGCGGCGCTGCTCGGCGTGACGCCGGCGCAGGATCCCGGCCAGCCGGTCGCGCTGGCGCTCAACGCTTCGGTGCCGGTCGCTGTCGCGAACGCGGATAATGATGCCGGAACCGCGGTAATGTCTGCGCCCGAACCAAAGAAAGTCGCGATCGCCGCTGTGGTCGCTCCCATGCCGCAAGCCGTGGCGGTGGAGCAGGCCAGGCCGGTCATCGAGCCTGCGCCCGCGCCGGTGCTGGCGCAGATGCCCTCCGCAACCCCGGCCAAAGTGGTTTTCGCGCCGCGCCGGGAATTCGTCCAGGCGATCCCGGCGCGCGATTTCGCGGCGGCGAAGCTGGTGATGGCGCAGCACGAGGTTTCGCTTCGCCGTCAGGCACCGATCCGTAGCGCGCGCGTGCAGGAAAAGGGCGATTGGTACGTCCAGATCGGCGCCTTCTCCTCATCCGGGGTTGCCAAGGATGCCTGGGCGCGGGCGCAGCGTCGTTTCGTCGGCTTCTCCGGCAAGGCGCCGGCGGGGATGATCTTCAAGGTTGCCGACCGCGAATATTATCGGCTGTCGATCGGCGGGTTCAGCCGCGCGGATGCTGATGCCACCTGCCGCGCTTATCGTGCGGACGGCGGGACGTGTTTCGTCCGCGCGCGCGCCGGCGATCAGATCGCGCAATGGGCGAAGGGCGGCGTGCAGGTGGCGTCGCGCTGAGCCAGTGTTCGGCCTGCTGGCGGGCAGGATAATCAGCCGATCTCGTGCCCGCCTTTGAACAGGCGGCGGACCCGGCCTTGCGCGGGCAGCCCGTCGAACGGCGTGTTGCCCGCCTTGCCCGCCATCCGCTCCGCATCTATCAGCCACGGCGCCTGCTCGTCGATCAGGATGACATCGCCCGGCGCCCCGATCCTGAACGTGCCCGCGTCGATGCCAAGCACCCGCGCCGGATTGCGCGCGAGCAACGCGAACAGCCGATCCAGCGCGATTTTCTCGTCCCGCGCAATGCCGAGCGCAAGCGCGAGCAAGGTCTCCGCGCCCGAGGCGCCGGGGCTGGCATCCGCATAGGGCAAACGTTTTTCTTCCGGTCCGCGCGGATCATGGCCTGAACACAACACGTCGATCGTGCCGTCCGCCAGCGCGCGCAGTGCCGCGCGCCGATCGTCCTCCGCGCGCAGCGGGGGAGAGAGATGGGCGAAGGTGCGGAAGTCACTCATCGCATTGTCGGACAGCATCAGATGCGCCGGCGTGATGCCACACGTCACCTTCACCCCGCGACGTTTCGCCGCGCGCACCAGATCGAAGCCTGCCGCCGTGGTCACCTGCCGGATATGAATCGTGGCTCCAGTGTCCTCGGCGAGCATCACATCGCGCGCGATCGCCAGTGCCTCGGCCACCGAAGACGCAGAAGGAAGCCCGAGCCGAGTCGCCGTTTCGCCGGTGGTCGCCACCGCATCGCCGGTCAGCGCGCTGTCTTCGGCATGAGTGATGAGCGTCAGCCCGAGATCGCACGCATAATCGAGCACGCGCCGCATCACGCCCGAATCCGCGATCCAGCGCCGCCCGGTGCCGATCGCGCGCGCGCCAGCGGATTGGCAGATCGCCATTTCCGCCAATTCCGTGCCCGCCAGCCCGCGCGTCGCCGCCGCGATCGGATGGATCCACAGATCCGGCTTGCCGATCAATGCGGAGCGCTGGACGATGCCCGGCTCGTCGAGCACCGGCGATTGATCGGGCATCAAGCCGACACGGGTGATCCCGCCGGCGCGGAATGCGGCGCGGTCGATCGTCGCCACGCCGAGATCGACGATGCCGGGCGCCAGGATCAGGCCCTTGCATTCGATCACCATCGCGCCGGTCGCCGGGGTGTCCGCGATCAGCCCGTCGGTAATGAACAGATCGCCGGTCCGCTCGCCGCCCTCGGGGCAGACGATGCGCGCGTTGCGGAAATGGAGCGCGGCGTTCATGCCCAGCCCTCCACACCGCGCGCGCGCCGGGTGAGCACGTCCAGACACGCCATGCGCACAGCAACCCCCATCGCCACCTGTTCGGTGATCGCGGAACGCTCGGCATGGTCGGCGACGCTCGAATCGATTTCCACCCCGCGGTTCATCGGGCCGGGGTGCATCACCAGCGCATCCGGCTTCGCGCGCGCGAGCCGTTCCGGGGTGAGCCCGTAGCGCAGGTGATATTCGCGCGGGGAGGGGACATAGCCGCCCGACATGCGCTCGGTCTGGAGGCGGAGCATCATCACTACGTCCGCTCCTTCCAGCGCCGCGTCGAAATCAGTGAATGCGGTGACGCCCATCCGCTCGATCGCGGGGGGCATCAGCGTCGTCGGCGCGCATACCCGCACTTCGGCGGCGAGCGCGGTCAGCGCGAGGATGTTCGAGCGCGCGACCCGGCTGTGCAGCAGATCGCCGCAGATCACCACGCGCTGATGCGCGATGCTCCCCCGCCGCCGCCGGATCGTCAGCGCGTCGAGCAATGCCTGGGTGGGATGCTCATGCCGTCCGTCGCCCGCGTTGAGCACGGGGCAATCCACCTTGTCCGCGATCAGCCGCACCGCGCCCGACGACATATGGCGGATGACGATCACGTCGGCGCGCATCGCGTTCAGCGTCATCGCCGTGTCGATCAGCGTTTCGCCCTTCTTCACGCTGGATTGCGCCGCGTGCATGTTGACCACATCGGCGCCGAGCCGCTTTCCGGCGATCTCGAACGACAGCAAAGTGCGCGTCGAATTCTCGAAAAAGGCGTTGATCTGGGTCAGCCCCGCCAGCCGGCGATCGGGCGGGGCATGGGCCGCGTTCGGCGCGACCCAGCGTTCCGCCTCATCGAGCAGAAACATGATCTCATGCGGCTGGAGGCCCTCGATCCCGGTCAGGTGGCGGTGAGGGAAAACGGCGCCACCCGGTATCAGGGTGGCGGGGCGGTGGTCCGACGGTTCAGGCATCGAAGAGGAGCGGATAGTGACCGGCGCGCGCGGGCGCAACGGTGTTTATCGTCAGTTGTTCGGCACCATCGGCTTCGCGCCCTTCACCTCCGGCGGAATGGGCACCATTTCATAGATATCGAGCGATGCGCCACCGCCCGTCGCGCGATCGAGGATCAGCCGCCAGCGGAAGGCGGAAACCCGCTCGACCAGCCCGACCAGATCGCGAGAGGCATCCTCGCCATAGCGATATTGTTTCGTCTCGCCTTGGCGGCGATAGGTGCCGAGCAGCACCATGCGCTTGTCACCATCGGGATAGAGATAGCCTTCCGGTCGATTCTCGCCGGTGGTTTTGGCAAAGGCGGGTCCGTCCTTGTCCGCGAGAATGTAGCAGACATCGGGCGCAAAGGATTGCACGCCCCGCCTGCCGCCAAGCCGGATCAGCCGGCAATGATAGGGGCCGGGCGACAATTGCGGCGCCAGTTGCGCGGCCCCCGGATCGAGCAGCACGCCTTCTGACCGGGCGATGACGGCGGCGCCGCGCGGAAGCGAATTGATCGCGCGGGCGAAACGCGCGTCGAGCGTATCGAGCGAGCGCAGCCCCGCCGGGGTGGCGATCCGCATCCATTCGGGTTGCGGGGTGCTGGTGTCCACCGTTGCATGAGGCCGCATGGGGCTTGGCCGCATGGCGCTATGCTGCGCGCCGCATCCCGCAAGCGCCGCGCTCGCCAGCCCGATGGTCAGGCAACGCAGAACCATCCGCGATCTCCGAATGAAACGCCGACGACAGGATCGCATAATCGCGCCGGGAGAACGCGCGATCGGGCGGGTTGGTTCATGCCGGCAACGAATGCGGATCGCGAGGCTATACGCGGACGAGCGCGTCGATCGCTCCCTGCAGGATATAGGCAGCGGCCATCTTGTCGACGAGTTCGGCGCGTTTCGCCCGGCTCGCATCCTGCTCGATCAGGGTGCGCGTCACCGCCTGCGTCGACCAGCGTTCGTCCCACAGCAGGATCGGGCCGAGATCGGCGATGTTTCGCGCGAAGGCGCGGGTGGATTGGCTGCGCGGGCTTTCGCTGCCGTCAAGGTTGAGCGGCAGGCCGATGACGATGCCGGTCACCGCCTGCTCGGCGATCAGCGCGGCGAGCGCCTCCTTGTCCTTCGTGAATTTGGCGCGGCGGATGAGAAGGGCAGGGCTGGCGAAGGTCCACCCCGCGTCGCACAACGCGGTGCCGATCGTCTTGGTGCCCAGGTCCAGCCCGATCAGCCGCCCGCCGCCTGGCAGCGCATCGCGGAATTCTGCGGCGATGGTGGAGATCATCGCGCGGCCAGCCGCCGTGCGACATCCGCGCGGACATTCGCCCAGAACAGGGCATAATCATAAACGTGGAAATTATTGCCCGGCAGCACATAGGGGCCAAGTTGCGGCGCCTCGCCGATCAGCAGGAAGCCGCGCCCGGCGCAGCGCGCGGGCACCTTGCCGCGTTCGATCGTCGCGCCGGACATGTCGCCGGCGGGGAACAAGGTGCCGAGGTTCGCGCTCGCCGGGGCGTCCGCATCGGCGGTGCCGGTCAGCGGGTTGGTGCAGACGATCCGGGTGCCCCGCCGCGCTTGCCCGGTCAGCCCGATGGTGGCGTCGAACGTGTCTAGAATCAGCGTCGGGTCCGCCGGCTCGGCGAAGCTCCCCCAGGAAAGGACGCAGCCGCGCTGATCGCGGGCGGTGCATTCCGGCAGGCCAAGCGCGGGCAGATCGGCGGTGCGGCTGATCGGCCAGCCGACGACATAAGCGGCGGCGATCCGTTTCGCGAGCGGCTTGCCCGCGACCCGATCCTTGAGCAGCCGCATCAAATGCAGCGCGCCCTGACTGTGCCCGGCGAGAACGATCGGGCGCTCAGGCCCGATCCCGCGCAGGAACTCGTCGAACGCCTGAGCCACGTCGCGATAGGCGACATCGAGCGCCCGGCCGGCATCGGGCGCGGTGGTCAGGAACGCGCCGAACGCCGCCTGCCGATAACGCGGTGCCCAGATATCGCCCGCGCCGTTGAACGCGCTCGCCTGCCCGCGCAGGAACAATTCGGCGCGCTCATTGGCCTCTTTATCGTCGAGCGAAGCGTTCCAGTGGTCGCGCTCCAGATACGAGGTGGGGTGGATGAAGAAGATCGCCGCGCCGCCCGGCTTCGGGTGATAGCCCGCCGGCGTCCAGGATGCGGGGCTCTTTTCCAGGCCCGGCCGCGCATACCACATTTGCGGAACGTCATAGGCGTCGGCGGGCAGCGAAGCGCGCGCCTCGAACGTGGTGCCGGGGACGAAGCGCCAGCGGATCAGATCGTTGCCCCAGATACGAAAGACGATCGCGGCGACGATCACCAGCGCGGTAAGGAAGGCGACGATATAGAGAAATTTGCGGGCCATCGCGCGTGTGACTGCCCCAGCGGCGCAGCGCGCGCAATGCCGGGCATTGCTTTCCCGCGATGCACAATGGTAGCGGCGCACTCATGTCAATCGACACTGCCACAGTTAAGAAGGTCGCGAGCCTTGCGCGCATCGCGATCGACGATGCCGCCGCCGAGCGGCTCGTGCCCGAACTCAACAACATCCTCGGCTGGATCGAGCAACTCGGGGAGGTCGATACCAAGGGCGTCGAGCCGATGACGGCGGTGATCCCCAATCATCTGCGCCTGCGCGACGATGTCGTTACCGACGGCGGCATCCGCGACGCGGTGCTGGCGAACGCGCCGGCAGCCGAGCATGGTTTCTTCACGGTTCCGAAGGTGATCGAATAGTGTCCGACCTTACCGACCTCGGCATCCGCGAGATTCGCGACGGCGTGCGCGCGGGCACCTTCTCCGCGCGCGAAGTGGCCGAAGCCTTCAACGCTGCCGTCAGCAACGCGAAGGCGCTCAACGCTTTCCTCGTCGAGACCCCCGATCACGCGCTTGCCGCCGCCGATGCCGCCGATGCCGCGCGCGCGGCGGGCGAGACGCTGAAGCCGCTCGCGGGCGTGCCGATCGGCATGAAGGATCTGTTCTGCACCAAAGGCGTGGCGAGCACCGCGGCGAGCCATATCCTCGAAGGTTTCACCCCGCCCTACGAGTCCACCGTCTCGCAGAACCTGTGGGATGCGGGCGCCGGGATGCTCGGCAAGCTCAACATGGATCAGTTCGCGATGGGCTCGTCCAACGAGACGAGCGCGTTCGGCAATGTGATCTCGCCGTGGCGGCGCAACGACGGCGGCAATGCCGCGCTCGCGCCGGGTGGTTCGTCGGGCGGCTCGTCCGCCGCGGTCGCCGCGCGGATCGCGCCGGGCGCCACGGGCACGGATACCGGCGGCTCGATCCGTCAGCCCGCGGCCTTCACCGGCATTTCGGGCATCAAGCCAACCTATGGCCGCTGCTCGCGCTGGGGGACGATCGCGTTCGCCTCGTCGCTCGATCAGGCCGGGCCGATGGCGCGTGACGTGCGCGATTGCGCGATCATGCTGGGCGCGATGGCCGGCTTCGATGCGAAGGACGCCACCTCGCTCGATCTGCCGGTGCCGAATTGGGAAGCGATGCTCGACGCCAGCCTCGCGGGCAAGCGCGTTGGCGTGCCGAAAGAATATCGTGTCGACGGAATGCCCGCCGAGATCGAAACCCTGTGGCAGCAGGGCATTCAGTGGCTGAAGGATGCCGGCGCCGAGGTGGTCGAGGTATCGCTGCCGCACACCAAATATGCGCTGCCGGCTTATTACATTATCGCACCGGCCGAGGCTTCGTCGAACCTCGCGCGTTACGATGGCGTGCGCTACGGCGAGCGCGATCTGCCCGACGGCGCGAATCTTCAGCAGATGTATGCGGCCACCCGCGCGGCGGGCTTCGGCGATGAGGTGAAGCGCCGTATCCTGATCGGCACTTATGTGCTCTCCGCCGGCTTCTACGACGCTTATTACACGCAGGCGCAGAAGGTCCGTGCGCTGATCGCGCGCGATTTCGAGGCGGCGTGGGAGAAGTGCGACGTGCTGCTGACGCCGACGGCGCCGTCGGCCGCCTTCGGGCTGGGCGAGAAGCAGGCCGATCCGCTGGCGATGTATCTGAACGACGTGTTCACCGTGCCCGCCAGCCTCGCCGGGTTGCCGGCGATGAGCGTGCCGGGCGGGCTTTCCGCCGAGGGGCTGCCGCTGGGCCTCCAGATCATCGGCAGGCCGCTCGACGAGCAGGGCGTGTTCAATGCCGCGCTGGCGATCGAGGAACGCGCGGGCTTCGCGGCGCGCCCGCAGGCGTGGTGGTAAGGAACGAAAGCGATGACTGAATCCACCTATCGCATCAAGGGCGCCACCGGGGATTGGGAGGTCGTGATCGGCCTCGAGGTTCACGCGCAGGTCACGTCGAACGCGAAGCTCTTTTCCGGCGCCGCCACCGCGTTCGGTGCGGAGCCGAATACGCAGGTGAGCCTTGTCGATGCCGCGATGCCGGGAATGCTGCCGGTGCCGAACCGCGAGTGCATCCGGCAGGCGGTGCGCACCGGCATGGCGATCGACGCGCGGATCAACAAATGGTCGCGGTTCGACCGGAAGAATTATTTCTACGCCGATCTACCGCAGGGCTATCAGATTTCGCAGCTTTATCACCCGCTTGTCGGAGAAGGCTCGGTCGAGATCGAGGATGGCGACGCGATCAAGGTGATCGGCGTGGAGCGCATTCACGTCGAGCAGGACGCTGGCAAGCTGATGCACGATCAGCATCCGACGCGCTCTTATGTCGATCTCAACCGTTCCGGGGTGGCGCTGATGGAGATCGTCAGCCGCCCGGATATGCGTTCGCCAGCAGAGGCAGGGGCTTATCTGCGAAAGCTGCGCGCGATCCTCCGCTACGTCGGCTCGTGCGACGGCAATATGGAGGAAGGCTCGATGCGCGCCGACGTCAACGTCAGCGTGCGCAAGCCGGGCGACGAATTCGGCACCCGCACCGAGACGAAGAACGTCAATTCCGTGCGCTTCGTGATGGCCGCGATCGAGCACGAAGCGAACCGGCAGGTCGATGTGCTCGAATCCGGTGGCAAGATCGTGCAGGAAACCCGCCTGTTCAATCCGGATACGGGCACGACGCGCTCGATGCGCTCCAAGGAAGACGCGCACGATTACCGTTACTTCCCCGATCCCGATCTGTTGCCGCTCGAACTGGACGATGCGTTCCTGGACGAATGCCGCGCCTCGCTGCCCGAACTGCCCGATGCGAAGCGCAAGCGGTACGAGGCGCTGGGGATCACCACCTATAACGCCGATGTGCTGACGGCGGAGGTGGAGACCGCGCGCTGGTTCGATGCGCTGCTGGAAGCCGGCGCTGCGCCCGCCGCCGCGTCCAACTGGGTGACGGGGGAGTTGTTCGGCGCGCTGAACCGGATCGGGAGGGGGATCGGGGAATCGCCGGTCACGCCCGGTCAGGCGGCTGAACTGCTCGCGCTGGTCGCGAACGGCACGCTTTCCGGCAGCCTCGCCAAGCAGGTGTTCGAGGTGATGCTTGAGACGGGCGACGCGCCGGGCAAGATTGTCGAGGAGCGCGGTCTGAAGCAGACTTCGGACACTGGCGCGATCGAGGCGATCATCGCGGAAGTGCTGGCGAAGAACCCGAGCCAGCTCGAACAATATCGCGGCGGCAAGGAGGCCCTGTTCGGCTTCTTCGTCGGCCAGACGATGAAGGCGATGGCGGGCAAGGCCAATCCGCAAGTGGTGAACGAATTGCTCAAAAAGGCGCTCGCCGCCTGACGTGACGGGCAAGCCAGGCGGGCGCGACAAAGGGTTATCTGTCGCGCCCGTTGTTTTTATCGCTCGTTGAGCCGCGGCATCAGCTCGACGAAATTGCAGGGCCGGTGGCGGCTGTCGAGCTGCTCACGCAGGATGCCGTCCCACCCGTCCTTCACCGCGCTGGTCGATCCGGGCAGCGCGAAGATATAGGTGCCGCGCGCGACGCAGGCGCAGGCGCGCGATTGCACGGTGGATGTGCCGATCGTCTGATAGCTGAGCCAGCGGAACAGTTCGCCGAAACCGGGAATCATCTTGTCCGCGACCCGCTCGATCGCCTCCGGGGTCACGTCACGCCCGGTGACGCCGGTGCCGCCTGTGGTGATGACGCAATCGACCCGTTCATCGCCGATCCAGCGATGAAGTTGCGCGACGAGATCGTCGGCGTCGTCGCGCAGGATGGCGCGATCGGCCAGCACGTGCCCTGCGCCGGTCAGCCGCTCCACCAGCGTATCGCCCGAACGATCCTCCGCCAGTGAGCGCGTGTCGGATACGGTGAGCACGGCGATGCGCACCGGCAGGAAAGGGAGGCTCGTGTCGATCGGCATAAGGCGCTGACGCTAATTGGAGAGGCGGGGTCTGGCGACCCCAAATAGGCGGGGTTCAGTGTTTCCCGTTCGCCGCCACGGCCGCGCGGATCAGGGCTTTCAACGCCTCGGGGTTGATGGCATCGCCTTCGTGAAAGTCGATCGCGCGCCGTACATTGCCGTCGAGGCTGGCGTTGAACAGCCGCGCGGGATCGTCAAGCGCGGCGCCCTTGGCAAAGGTCATCTTCACGGCGTTCTTGTAGCTCTCGCCGGTGCAGATCATCCCGTTGCGATACCAGACGGGAACGCCGCGCCATTTCCATTCCTCGATCACGTCGGGAACAGCCTCGATGATAAGCGCGCGGATGCGGGAAAGCGTGTCGCCGCGCCAGTCCCCGAGTGCGCGGATGCGCGCGTCGATCAGGTCGGACGGTGTTTCGGCACCGTCGCTCGCCATCAGTGGCCGCCGCCGCTGATCGTGGTCGAGGTGGGGCCGACGCGCCCGTCCACCGCGATCGCGGTCTGCTGCGGGCGTGCCGCGATGCGCACCGCGCTCGGCCCCGGAAGGCCGGGGAAGCGCGGCCACATGCCCTGCGCCAGCGCGGCGCGGCTGGTGGAGGTCGCGCGACCGGCCTGCGCCTCATACATCCAGTAATTGCGCAGCACCGTCGTCACATAGCCGCGCGTTTCCCAATAGGGGATGCTTTCGATGTAGAGCAGGGGATCGCCGCCGTCCTGAACGATCGCGTTCCAGTCCTGCACGGGCTTCGGCCCGGCGTTATAGGCGGCGATGACCTTGGGCAGCAGCCCCTGTGTGATGCCCATGTCGCGCAGCTTTTCGAGGTGGCGCTGGCCGATATCCATGTTCGTGGAAGGCCGGGTCAACGCCGCGCGATCGACGGCCATCCCGCGTTCGCGCATGTAATCGGTTGCCGCCGCCGGCATGATTTGCATCAGGCCATAGGCGCCCGCCGGGCTGACCACCTTGTTGCGGAAACCCGATTCCTGAAGGGTGTGCGCCCACACCAGCGCCTTGTCGACGCGCCAGCCGGTATCCGGCGTCCAGTTCGGCGTGGGATAGCGCGCATCGGCGGTGGTGACGACGCCGGGCGGGCAATTGTGCGCCAGCCACACGACGCTCGCCGGCAGGTCCATCTGCTCGGTGAGCCGGATCAGCGCCGCGAATTCGTTTGGCGCGCCGATCCGCGCCTGCTGGCGGATCACCTGATCGGCGGCGTCCGTCTCTCCGATTTCGACCAGCGCCGCGGCGACGCGCACGTTCGGGCGCCGTTCGAGCAAGGCCCAGTCGGCGGTGACGCGCTGGGGCCGGATCACCGGCGACGAGATGTTCAGCGCTTGCCGCGCAAGCTGGCCGTAAAAGGCCTCGCCATATTGCGCGGCGTTCTTTAGCCGGCCTTCGACCCGATCGGGGCGGCCGCAGCGCATGTCCGCCCGCGCGGCCCAATAAAGCCCGGCGGCACGCAGATCGGTATCGTTCGCGCGGGTCGAGACGCCCTCGAAGCCGCGACCGGCGGCGGCGCAATCATCGGCGCGCCACGCGGCGAGCGCGGAGGTCCAGCGGGCCTGTATTGCCCAGTCACCCACGCCGTTCGCGCCAATGTCGCCCAGCCGGCGGGCATCGCTATCCAGCCCTTGAAGGAAATAGATCCATGCCACGCGCGCGGTCCATTCCGTCTGCGCTTCGGGGGATAGGCCGTTGGTGGAATCGAGCAATGCCTCCGCGTCGCGCCCCATGTCACCCTTGATATAGGGCTGCATCTTCTGCGCGAGATCGGCGGCGACCTGATCGCTGCGGGTGGCCTTGACGCGGACGCGGTTGGGCGCGCCATCCTGCCAGATGAGCCGCTGCGCCTCAGGCAGCGGCGGCAGATCGACCGCGCCGCGCGCGCGCGCCAGCCTTGCCACCGCCTCGGCCTGCGGGAGTTCGGGGGCCTCGGTCACCAGCTTCACGAGCGGATCAAGCTCGACGCGCGGTGAGCCTTTGGCGGTATAAAGTTCGGCGAGCGCGTAGGAATGGAGCGGGCCGGGCGCCATCGCGGTGAGGCCGATCTGCGCATCCTGCCAGCGTTGCTCACGGATCGCGGCGAACACGGCGCGATAGGCGGTGCGCTGCTCGGGCGAGAGTTGCGTCGGGATACCGGGCCTGGCGCTGAGCGCGCTGGTCGCGGTCGCGCCCGTGGTGGCGATCGTCGTTCCCGCCGGTAGCGGATCGGCATAAGCAATCCCCGCGGACAGGGCGGCAAGACCGGCCGCCGCCACGAATTTCGCAATCACGCCTCAATTCCCCCGATCAGCAATTGTAGATCCCTCCAGGCCTCGGCCTTGGCGGCGGGACGCTCGCGCAACAGACGCGGGTGATAGCTCGCCACAACCTCGGTCTTCCTGCCACCCTTATGGTCAACAGGGTGCAAACGCCCACGGGCTTCGGCGACATCCATCGAAAGCAACGCACGACTCGCCGCATTTCCTAGAGTTAGCAGTCGTTTTGGCGCGACGAGCGCAACATGGTGGCGGGCGATTTCGAACAAGGCGTCCTGCTGCTCGCGCGGCAGCCGCCCGGCGATCGGGCGCGCGGCGGCAACCGCGGCGAGGTGCACGTCGGCGCGGGTGCGGCCGATCGCGGCAAGCATCCGATCGAACAGCCGCGCGGTCTCGCCGGAAAACAGCTCGTCGCGATCATCGCGATCGGGGCAATCGGCCAGGATCATCAGATCGGCGCTCGCCGCGCCCGATGCGCCGATCAGCGCGCCGCCCCATCCGGCTTCGGGCGCGTCGGCGCCGATGCGCCACGCCAGAAACCCCTCCAGCGTCGGCGGGAGCGCGAGTGCGCGGCGCGCGGGGGCAGCAGGCGGCGCGGCCTGATCCGCGCGATCGGGCGCACGCGAATCCGCCGCACGCGCGGGCGTTTCCGCCTCCGGCGCGGCGAGCCAGTCGAACGGATCGTCACTGACGAGCACGTCCACACCGGCGGCTTCCCACCATTCCAGCGTGCTCGCGCTGGCCTTTGCCCAATCGAAAATCTGATCTGCCCCCATCGCGCGTATAAGGATTGGCGTTGACGCGCCGGTCAATTCCCTTGAGAGCCAGTGACGGACAGGACGTTGCCGGATCGCGCCCGAATGCGAATGGCACGGGAGAGAAGAATGAGCGAACGCGAATCGATGCCCTATGACGTGGTGATCGTCGGCGCGGGGCCTGCGGGCCTCAGCGCGGCGATACGCCTGAAGCAGCTTGCCGCCGAGAAAGAGGCGGAGATTTCGGTGTGCGTGCTCGAAAAGGGCTCAGAGGTCGGCGCGCATATTCTTTCCGGCGCGGTGATTGATCCGCGCAGTCTGGATGAACTGCTGCCGGACTGGCGCGACGCGGGTTGCCCGCTGGCCGAAGTTCCGGTGAGCGAGAATCTGCACTGGGTGCTGACGCGCGGCGGCAAGTTCAACATGCCGCATTTCGTAACCCCTTCGTTCATGCACAATAAGGGCACCTATACCGGCTCGCTCGGCAATCTGTGCCGCTGGCTGGCGGAGAAGGCGGGCGAACTCGGCGTGGAGATCTTCCCCGGTTTCGCCGCGGCGGAGATTCTCTACGACGATCAGGGCCGGGTGAAGGGCGTCGCGACCGGCGACATGGGCGTTGCGCGCGATGGCACGCACAAGCCGGATTATCAGCCGGGGCTGGAGCTTCACGCGAAATACACCTTCTTTTCCGAAGGTTGCCGTGGGCATTTGACCAAGCAGCTCATCCGCCAGTTCGCGCTGGATGCGGATAGCGATCCGCAGGTCTATGGCATCGGCATCAAGGAATTGTGGGACATTGATCCCGCATTGCACGAGCCCGGCCGTGTGATCCACACGCAAGGGTGGCCGCTGAGCGAAACCGATGGCTCGAACGGCGGCGGCTGGATCTATCACCAGGCGAATGGGCAGGTCAGCATCGGCTTCGTCACCTGGCTCAACTACACCAATCCGCATCTCTCGCCGTTCCAGGAGATGCAGCGGTGGAAAACCCATCCGGAGATCGCGAAGCTGCTGAAGGGCGGCAAGCGTGTCAGTTATGGCGCGCGCGCGATCAGCGATGGCGGGTTGCAGTCGATCCCGAAGCTGGTGTTCCCCGGCGGCGCGTTGATCGGCGACAGTGCCGGTTTCCTCAACGTGCCGCGCATCAAGGGCACGCATACCGCGATGAAATCCGGCATGATGGCGGCTGAGGCCGCGGTCGACGCGATCCTGTCGCAGCGGGAGGGCGACGAGCTTGCCGCCTATCCGGCGGCGTTTGACGAAAGCTGGGTGAAGAAAGAGCTTTCGGTCGTCCGCAATGTCGTGCCGCTGGTGAAGAAATTCGGCGATTTCATGGGTTCGGGCCTCGCCGGAATCACGATGTGGCTGGAGCATCTGGGCATCAAGGTGCCCTTCACGCTGCATCATCATCCGGACAATGAAACGCTGTGGCGTAAGGATCTTGTCCCGAAGATCGACTATCCGAAGCCCGATGGCGTGCTGACCTTCGATCGGCTTTCCTCGGTGTTCCTGTCGAACACCAACCATGAGGAGGATCAGCCCGTCCATCTGACGCTGAAAGACCCGTCGATCCCGGTGGATTACGATCTGCCGATGTTCGACGAGCCGGCGCAGCGTTATTGCCCGGCGGGCGTTTATGAAATTGTCGGCGAGGAGGAAGGCAATCCGCGCTTCGTCATCAACGCGCAGAATTGCGTGCACTGCAAGACCTGCGACATCAAGGATCCGACCCAGAACATCACCTGGGTCGTGCCGGAAGGTGGCGGTGGCCCGAATTATCCCAATATGTAAGGCGGCGTTGCTCGCATGTTGTGCGAGCATGGCGGTCGCCACCCCGGCGGTCGCCGCGAACCAGCCCGCGAAAAACGGGCTGCTCGCCTATCTCGCCGCGCGCGCCGATGACGGCAATAGCGACGGGGCGGAGGCGGTGCGCCGTTATACCGCCGCGCTCGCCGATGCGCCGGGCAACGCGGATGTCGCGCTGCGGGCTTATCGCGAGGCGCTGTCTGTTGGGGACGATGCGCTGGTCGATCGTTCCATCGCGACGCTTCTGGCGGCAGGTCAGGCGCCTGCGGATAGCGCGCTGATCATGCTGGCCGGCGCGGCGCGCGGCCATGATCTCAAGGCCGAGGATGCGGCGATCGCGCGGCTTTCCGGCGGGCAGCTTGCGGTGCTGGTCACGCCGCTGCGTGCCTGGGCCGCGCAGGAGCGGGGCGGCGATCCGCTGGCGATATTGGCGCAGCGCCCGCGCGATGCCGTGTCACGGCGGCTGAACGACGAAACCCGTGCGCTGATCCTGATCGCGCGCGGGCAATATGATGAGGGGTTGACCAGCCTTCGCGCGATATCGGGCAACGATCAGGCCGCCCAGGACCTGCGCATCGCGGCGGCTCAGTTGCTGATCGGGAAGGGTCAGGATGCGCGCGCCCGGACGCTGCTGACGGGCGATAGCGGGCCGATCGCCGCGCTGCGCGATCACCCTCAGGGCGCAAAGCCGACCCTCGCGTTCGGCGCGGCGCGCCTGTTCGTGCGGCTGGCGGACGATCTCGTGACGGGCGATCCGGGGCCGCTGTCGATCACGCTCACCCGTGCCGCGCTGCGCGCAGAACCCGGCAACGATCGCGCGCGGCTGCTGCTTGCGGGGACGCTTGCGCGGCTCAACCGAACCGATCGCGCATTGGCCGTGCTGAACGGTGTCGACAAGACGGGCCTCTATGGCTCGACCGTTGATACGGCGTGGATCAGCATCCTCGCCGGTGCCGAGCGATATGAGGATGCGATCAGGATCGCCGCGCCGCTCGCCCAGCCTGCGGACGCGTCCGATCTCGCGCTGGCGACGCTGGGCGACCTGTTGCTCACCGCGAACCACCCGAAGGAAGCGCTGCCGGTCTATCGCCGGCTGATCGAGCGCCCGAGCGGCGCGGCCAGGTGGGAGCCGTGGCTGCATTATGCCGCTGCGCTCGATCAGGCGGGGGACTGGCCCGCCGCGCGCGAGGCGCTGTTGCGCGCGGAGGCGATCGCGCCGGATGAGCCATCGGTGCTCAACTATCTGGGCTATGGCGATATCACCCATAATGGCGACGTGCCGAAGGCATTGGCGATGTTGCAGCGTGCAGTGGCGCTGCGCCCGGATGATTCGGCGATCGTCGATTCGCTCGGCTGGGCCTATTATCGCAGTGGCGATCTGAAGCGCGCGCTCCCGCTGCTTGAACAGGCGGCGCAGGCATCACCCGAAAATGCGGAGATCGGCGAGCATCTTGGCGACGCTTATTGGCGCGCTGGCCGGCGATATGAGGCGCGCTACGCGTGGCGCGCGGCGCAGGTGGTGGCGGAAGGCGCGAACCGCGATCGGCTCGCGACGAAGATCGCCGACGGCCTGTGACGATCGAAGGAACGCGCGACGCGATAATCGAACGCGCGCCGGCAAAGCTCAATCTCGCGCTGCACGTCCGCCGTCGCCGGTCGGATGGCTATCACGATATAGAAACCCTGTTCGCCTTTTGCCGCGATGGCGATGCGATCTCGCTTGCTCCGGCGCGCAGCGACAGTTTCGCGATCAACGGGCCGTTTGGCGCGGCGCTGGCGCGAGAAGGGGATAATCTCGTGACGCGCGCGCGCGACGCTTTTCGCGCCGCCTTCGGGGATTCCGCCTGTTGCGCGATCGTGCTGGAAAAGAATCTGCCCGTCGCCTCCGGCATCGGCGGCGGCTCGGCGGATGCCGCGGCGACTTTGCGCGCGTTGGCGCGGCGCCATGGGGTCGCGCTCGACGACGCACGGCTGTTCGAGATCGCCGCCAGGCTCGGCGCCGACGTTCCCGCCTGTCTGATGGGGCAAAGCGCGATCGGATATGGCCGGGGCGATGATCTGCGCCCGATCGCGGGATTGGGCGGCAAGGCGGCATTGCTGGTCAATCCCGGCGCGGCGGTTTCGACCGCGCGGGTTTTCGCGGGCTGGGACGGCGAGGATCGCGGCCCGATCAGCGGCGGGGATCCGGCGGGTGATCGCAACGACCTGACCGCCGCGGCAATCGCGATCGCCCCGGTGATCGCATCGGTGCTCGGCGTGCTGGAGCGTCAGCCTGGTGTGGAACTGGCGCGCATGTCTGGTTCGGGCGCTACATGCTTCGCCTTGTTCGACACCGCCAGTGCCGCGCACGCCGCGACTGGAGCGATCGCCGCCCGTCAGCCCGATTGGTGGATTTTGGAAACTTCGCTGGCCTGACAGCGGCTGTTGCGGGAAATTATGTTCCTCTCTTGTTCGATGAGAACAAATGGGATACTTGTGTCGCAACGCGTTGAATGGTTCACGCGCTTGGTCTAGCGACGGGGGTTCCACAATGGCCGCCAACCTCAAGGTGATTGATAACGGCATGGCAATCGCGAATGCAGACCGTCAGAAGGCGCTGGACGCCGCATTGGCGCAGATCGACCGGGCTTTCGGCAAAGGCTCGGCGATGAAACTCGGGCAGCGCGAGACGATGAAGGTGGAAACGATTTCCACCGGCAGTCTCGGGCTGGATATCGCGCTTGGCGTCGGCGGGCTGCCGCGCGGGCGCGTGGTGGAGATTTTCGGGCCGGAAAGTTCGGGCAAGACGACGCTCGCGCTCCACGCCATCGCTGAGGCGCAGAAGATGGGCGGCACGGCGGCGTTCGTTGATGCGGAACACGCGCTCGATCCGGTCTATGCCCGGAAGCTGGGCGTCAATATCGACGAACTGATCGTCTCGCAGCCCGATACGGGCGAGCAGGCGCTGGAGATCGTCGATACGCTGGTTCGTTCGAATGCGATCGACGTGCTGGTCGTCGATTCGGTGGCGGCTCTCGTCCCGCGCGCTGAAATCGAGGGCGAGATGGGCGATAGCCACGTCGGCCTTCAGGCGCGGTTGATGAGCCAGGCGCTGCGCAAGCTCACCGGCACGATCAGCCGTTCGCGCTGTCTCGTCATCTTCATCAACCAGATCCGCATGAAGATCGGCGTGATGTATGGCTCGCCGGAAACCACCACCGGCGGCAATGCGCTGAAATTCTATGCCTCGGTCCGGCTCGATATCCGCCGTATCGGTTCGGTCAAGGATCGCGACGAGGCGACCGGCAATCAGGTGCGCGTCAAGGTCGTCAAGAACAAGGTCGCGCCGCCGTTCAAGCAGGTCGAATTCGATATCATGTTCGGCGAGGGCGTGTCGAAGATGGGCGAGATCATCGACCTTGGCGTCAAGGCCGGGCTGGTCGAAAAATCCGGATCGTGGTTCAGCTATGACAGCGTCCGCATCGGGCAGGGGCGTGAGAATTCCAAGCAGTTCCTGCGCGACAATCCCGAGATGGCCGAGCGGCTGGAGCGCGCGATCCGCGCGCGCACCGAGGGGCTGGGCGAGGAATTGCTGGTCGGCCAGTCCGACGAGGATAACGTCTGATCGCCTTTGGCGAAGCATCTGTTTTCCAGGCGGCGGGGGTCACCGTCGCAACAATCGGGGAGGCCCGTTCCGTCAGGGAGCGGGCCTTTCGTTTTTCCGCAACGACCGATGTGCGATAGACGGTGGACAATGTGACATGCGCGGCATCGCTGAAAATATCCCGACTGGGGCTCTGTTGTCGGCGCCCGGTCGGTATCTCCGCTTTGAACCACCGCCGTGGCGAATTGCCGGTTTGCGGCATCGCGTCAGCCAAATTTCAAGGTGGGCCGCGCGATGAACGCCGCAGCCTTGCCGGCGACCGGCAGGGTAGGGCGTATCTTCGTTCCGTCGCATCGTGCATCGGCGGGCAACAATCGACCTTGGATTCGCAAGAGCGCGAGACCGTCGCGCACATTCGCTGCGACGCGGCGTCAGGACTCCATTTCATCGCGCCCACAGGCTATTCCCGTTTTCCACCGAGCGTATATCATAACGGATGCGGCGGGCTGTGATCTGCCCTGCTGATGGGAGACGCTGATGACGGATGCGCTCGAATGGCGGGGTCGCGTCGGCGATGTCTGGGCGGACGAATGGCGGTTCACCGACATGGGCTTCGCCGGTTTGGCACGCGTGCTCGATGCGGCGATCGCGGCTGGCGCGCCGGTGCAGGGCCGGGCGCTGGATATCGGCTGCGGTGCAGGGGCGACCACGCTGGCACTGGCGGCGGCACGACCGGGCCTGAATATCCTTGGCGTCGATCTGTCGGAACGACTGGTCGCGGTCGCGCGCTCACGCGGGGCGGAGCGTGCGAATGTCACGTTCCGTGTGGCCGACGCCTCCAGGCTGCACAGCGAGCCCGACGCGGGCGATCGTTTCGATCTGGCGTTCTCGCGTCACGGCGTGATGTTCTTCGCCGATCCGGCCACCGCGTTTCGTCGCATCGGCGAGGTGTTGCACCCCGGCGCTGCGCTCGTCTTTTCCTGCTTTGCCGAACTTGGCCGCAACTCATGGGTGACCGAGATTGCAAAGGTCATCGGTTCGGGCGCTCCCTCGCCCTCCTTGCGCCCTGACGCGGCGAGTGCGGGCGAAATCCGTATGGCCGCCTATCAGCCCGGCCCATTCGCTTTCGCCGATCAGGCGCTGGTGCGCGCCATCCTTGAGCAGGCCGGTTTCGTTCCGGGCGAGCCGCAACGGGTCGATTTCGACTATCGCGCCGGCGAAGGGGATGACGCGGCGGCACAGGCGTTGCACTTCTTTCAGCGCATCGGGCCGGCTGCCCGGATACTGGCGACGATGGAGCCGGCGGAGCGCGCCGAAAAGAAGGAGCAGCTCGCCGCGTTCCTCGCCGGGCAGGTTCGTGACGGCGTGGTGGCGTTTTCCGCATCGGCCTGGATCTGGACCGCGCGGACGAAGGCGCAAGTGCAATGACGATCATCGTTCACCATCTGGAAAACTCGCGCTCGCAGCGGATCTTGTGGATGCTCGAGGAGATCGGGCTGCCTTATGAAATCCGGCGTTATGAGCGCGATCGCCGCACGATGCTGGCGCCGCGCGAATTGCGCGCCGTTCATCCGCTCGGCAAATCACCGGTTATCGAGGATAGCGACGATCCCGGTCGCGTCATCGCGGAAACCGGCGCTATCGTCGAATATCTTGTCGACAAGGCTGATGGCCGCCTCGGCGCGCCGGCGAACCGCGACGGCGCGCTCGCCTATCGTTTCTGGCTGCATTACGCGGAAGGCTCGATGATGCCGCCGCTGCTGGTGAAACTTGTCCTCACCCGCATCCCGCTCATCGGCAATCGCGTGGCGAAGCGGCTCCAGCCGATGATCGACGTGCATCTCGATTTCGTCGAGGCTGCGCTTACCACGCGTCAATGGTTCGCGGGCGGCGCGATCACCGCGGCGGACATTATGATGAGCTTTCCGCTGGAGGCTGCGCGCGGTCGCGCCGGCCTCGACGTGAGCCGCCCGCACACGATCACATGGCTTGACCGGATTCACGCCCGCCCCGCTTATCGTCGCGCGCTGGCGGCAGGCGGGCCATACGCTTATGCGTGACGGCAAGCGCGCGCCTCGCGGTGAACCGATCCCGGAAGCGGCCTCAATTCTGATTTGCAAGCGGCGGCGGATCGGGGAGCGACGGCTTGCGCCTCACGCCGCGCAGTTCCGCCGGTTCGTTGGGCGGGGTCGCGGCGCCGGTGATCTTCACCGATGCCGCGGCGCCCACCACCGGAAGACGCATCACCTGACGTTTCATGCACGGCGCGCGCGCCTTGAATTCGTTGCAATTCCATAAGGTGCGATCGAGCCCGGCGGCCTTGTCGCGGATATAGCTGAACGACATCGCGGCCATCTCATCAGGCGCCAGCGGCAGGACGTAGCCCATCTTCGCGGCGTCGGTCCAGAATATCACCTTGCACTTCGTCCGCTGGCCGCAGGTGGCGCGCGCGATGACAGGGAATTGCGCCGCCTGTGCCGGATCGAACCGGGCGAGGAAAGTATCGGGATCGTCGGCCAGCGACGGGGGGATACGCCCGGCATAATGTTCCGCATCCAGCGCCGCCTTGGCATCATCGACCGGCGCGGCGCGATGCGCGTCCGACAGGGCCGCAAGAACGGCGATCATCGGTTCGCCGCCCGCCCAGCCGCGATTGAACGCGGGCGGCGTTCCCCACCAGCCGGCCCAGCGGAAGAACAGATGGGTGTGCACCTCAGCGATCTTGTCGAGGCTGGCGCTCCAGTAAGGCACTACCCAATCGGTGTGATAATGCGTGGCATAGCCGACCGGGCGATAGACCGCGCCGTGCAGCGCCGCGGTCGCCACCTGCCGGGCGCGGCGCCATGCCCCTTCAGAGGGGCGGCGGGTCATCGCGCCATCGCAGGTGAATGTGAACTGGCAGCCGGTGGCGCGTTCCGCGCCCTGAAAGACGACGCCGCAGATCGTCTTGGGAAAGGCGGGGTGGCGAAGCCGGTTGAGCACCACCTGCACCACCGCGCGTTCGCCCGCGCTGTCGTCGCCGGCCTCGTAATAGCCAGCCGCCGCGAGACAATCGGTCGCGCGTGCGAGATCGACCGCGCTCCCAACGAAATCGAAGGGGCGTGCGACCGGCTTCGGTCCCTTCGCGAACGGGATCGAATCGTTCCACGCGCGCGCCTCGTCGGGCGATAAATCCTGCAACTCGACCGGCTCGACCGGGGGCGGCTCGGTCGGGACGGCGATGCGGGGCGATGCCTGCACCCTCGTGTGATGCGCGGCGGGCGTCATGCGCACCACCACCAGCGGCAGCGCGAGCGCCGCCGCCGCGATCAGCACAAGGATCGCGTGAAGCAGCGGCGCGGGGCGGGTCATGCGGGCTGAAGCGTCAGGCTTCCGGGAGGAAATCCGTTACCGAGAGATAGCGCTCGCCCGTGTCGTAGTTGAAGCCGAGCACGCGGCTTCCGCTGGGCAATTCGGTCAGTTTCTGGGCGATCGCGGCGAGCGTGGCGCCGGATGAGATGCCGACCAGCATTCCTTCCTCCCGCGCGGAACGGCGCGCCATGTCCTTCGCAGCCTCCGCCTCCACTTCGATCACGCCGTCAAGCACCAGGGTGTGCAGATTGGTGGGAATGAAGCCCGCGCCGATGCCCTGAATCGGGTGTGGGCCGGGCTGGCCGCCGCCGATCACCGGAGAGGCGGTCGGCTCGACCGCGAAGACTTTCAGCTTCGGCCAGCTTTTCTTCAGCGTTTCAGCGACACCGGTGATATGCCCCCCGGTGCCGACGCCGGTGACGATCACGTCGATCGGCGCGTCCGCGAAATCCCTCAGGATTTCCTGCGCGGTGGTGCGCGCATGAACGTCGATATTCGCCGGATTGTCGAATTGCTGCGGCATCCATGCGCCGGGGGTTTCCTTCACCAGTTCCAGCGCGCGTTCGATCGAACCTTTCATGCCCTTTTCGCGCGGGGTCAGGTCGAAGCGCGCGCCATAAGCCAGCATCAGCCGGCGGCGCTCGATGCTCATGCTGTCGGGCATGACGAGGATGAGCTTATAGCCCTTCACCGCCGCGACCATCGCAAGGCCGATGCCGGTGTTGCCGCTGGTCGGCTCGATGATCGTGCCGCCGGGTTTCAACAGGCCATCCCGCTCCGCCGCCTCGACCATGCTGAGCGCGATGCGGTCCTTGATCGAGCCGCCGGGGTTCGATCGTTCGGATTTGATCCACACCTCGCCATCCGGGAACAGCCGCTGCACGCGGACATGCGGGGTGTTGCCGATCGTCTCCAGGATCGTATTGGCCTTCATGGCTGCGCTACTCCGTGTTGCCGGGGTTTGTCGTGCCCCGGTGCTTCAGGTGGATCAAACGTCTTGGCGAGCTTCAGTTCCGGATAGAGCCGGGACCATAACAGCGTAACCCCGATCGCGGCGAGCCCGCCGGCCACGACCGCGCCGACCGGGCCAAGCAGCGAGGCCATCAGCCCGCTCTCCGCCTCGCCCAGTTCGTTCGAGGCGGAAATGGTGAGCTGGCTCACCGCGCTCACCCGCCCGCGCATCTCATCGGGGGTATGAAGCTGGATGAGCGAGGAGCGGACATAGACGGAAACCATATCCGCCCCGCCCGCGACGATCAGCGCGATCAGGCTCAGGAAAAAGTTGGTCGAAAGGCCGAACGTCAGGATCGCGACGGCGAAGATGAATACCGCCGCCAGCATCTTGCGCCCGACATCCTCCCGCATCGGGCGGAACGAGAACCACAAGGCGGTGCCCGCCGCACCGATCCCCATGCCGGCGGCGAGGATGCCCAGCCCGGTCGCCCCGACCATCAGGATATCGCGCGCGTAGATCGGCAACAACGCGGTCGCGCCCGCCAGCAGCACGACGAACAGATCGAGCGTGATCGTCGCCTGCACCAGCCGGTTGCGCCTTACATAGGTGAACCCGTCAAGGATGCGCGCGATCGGGTGACGGTCGGTCTCTGCGGGCGGCTGCGGCACACGGCGGATCATGAAAATGCCGATCAACGCGATGAAATACAGGCCGGATATGCAGGCATAGGCCACGTCGGGGTGGATGGCGTAGAGCAGGCCGCCAAGGCTCGGCCCCGCGATCGTGCCGACCTGCCACGCGATCGAGGAGATGGCGATCGCGGTCGGCAGGCTTTCGCGCGGGACGAGATTGGGGGCGAGCGCGGAATAGGCCGGGCCGGAAAAAGCCCGCGCGACGCCAAGCAACACCGCCGCGCCGAACAATGCCGGCAGCGCCAATATGCCGAGCCATGTGAGCACGCCCAGCATTGCCGAGATGAAGATCAGCAGCAGCGTCGTAAGCCGCACGATCCAGCGCCGGTCGATGCTGTCCGCCACCAGCCCCACCACCGGGGTGAGCAGGAACAGCGGCACGAATTGCGCCAGCCCGATCATCCCCAGCATGAATGCGGCCTGCCGGATATCCATGGTTTCCCGCGCCAAGCCATAGGCCTGCCAGCCGATGATGATCGCCTGCGCGCTGGTGCCGATCGTGCCCGCCAGCCGCGAGCACCAATAAGCGCGGAAATTGGCGATGCGTAACGGGTGGGTCGGTTGCTCCATCCATTGCCGATTACGGGGCGTCACCCCGGTTCGCAACGTGGCTTCTTGCTGGGTGGGCGATAGGCGATCTTGTGGCACGGCGCGGATTGCGCCTTCGCCCGCTCGGAGACTATAGGCACCGAACTTCCCCTAGGAAACGAGGTCTTTTTAGACGTGGCAAAAGCCCCCGCACGGAGCACACGAACCAGCAGCGCGCCGCCAGCGACGCCCAATCGGGAGCGTCCCGCCGAGCCGCAGCCTTACAAGGCTTCGAAGGACGAGCTGCTCAAATTCTATCACGACATGCTGTTGATCCGCCGCTTCGAGGAGAAGGCGGGCCAGCTTTACGGCCTCGGCCTGATCGGCGGCTTCTGCCATCTGTATATCGGTCAGGAGGCGGTCGCCGTCGGCCTGCAATCCGCGCTGACCGAGAAGGATTCGGTCATCACCGGCTATCGCGATCACGGCCATATGCTGCTGTGCGGCATTCCGCCCAAGGATGTGATGGCCGAGCTTACCGGGCGCGCCGCGGGCATCTCCAGGGGCAAGGGCGGCTCGATGCACATGTTCAGCGTGGAGCATAAGTTCTACGGCGGGCACGGCATCGTCGGCGCGCAGGTGTCGCTTGGCGCGGGCCTTGGCTTTGCGCACAAATATTCCGGTGATGGCGGCGTGTGCCTCGCCTATTTCGGTGATGGCGCGGCCAATCAGGGCCAGGTTTACGAAGCGTTCAACATGGCGGAACTGTGGAAGCTGCCGGTGATCTTCGTGATCGAGAACAATCAATATGCGATGGGCACGTCGGTCAACCGCGCGTCGTCGGAAGACCAGCTCTATCGCCGCGGCGAGAGCTTCCGCATCCCCGGCATCCAGGTCGACGGGATGGATGTGCTCGCCTCGCGCGGCGCTGCTGAAGAAGCGCTGGTGTGGGTGCGCGCGGGCAAGGGGCCGATCATCCTTGAGATGAAGACCTATCGCTATCGCGGCCATTCCATGTCCGATCCGGCGAAATATCGCAGCCGCGAGGAAGTGCAGGCGGTGCGCGACAAGTCCGATCCGATCGAACACGTCAAGAAGCTGCTCGAAGCCGAAGGCGTGAAGGAAGACGATCTGAAGGCGGTCGAGGCGGAAATTCGCCGGCAGGTGAACGAATCCGCCGATTTCGCGGAGAATACCCCCGAACCCGAACCCGAAGAACTTTATACCGACGTGCTGGTGGAGAAATATTGAGATGGCGATCGACATCAAGATGCCGGCGCTGTCGCCCACGATGGAAGAAGGCACGCTCGCCAAGTGGCTCGTCAAGGAAGGCGACACCGTAAAGTCCGGCGACATTCTCGCCGAGATCGAAACCGACAAGGCGACGATGGAATTCGAGGCGGTCGATGAAGGCACCGTCGCGCAGATTCTCGTCGGCGAGGGGACGGATGGCGTGAAGGTCGGCACCGTCATCATGCGGATCGCCGGTGAGGGCGAGGATGTGGCGGCCAGCCCGAAGCCGGCGCCCGCCGCCGCCAGCGCGGAAAGCCCCGCGCCCGAGCCACACAAGGTGGAAACCGGCGCGCGCCAGATGTTCGACGCGGCGAAGCACGATGCGGAGGTGAGCGATCCCGCGGTTCCGGCTGGCACCGAGATGGTGAAGCTCACGCTGCGCGAGGCGCTGCGCGACGCGATGGCCGAGGAAATGCGCGCCGACGATCGCGTGTTCGTGATGGGCGAGGAAGTCGCGCAATATCAGGGCGCGTACAAGGTGACGCAGGGGCTGCTCGACGAGTTCGGCGACCGCCGCGTGATCGACACGCCGATCACCGAATATGGCTTTGCCGGCGTCGGCACGGGTGCGGCGATGGGCGGCCTGCGCCCGATCGTCGAGTTCATGACGTTCAACTTCGCGATGCAGGCGATCGACCATATCGTGAACTCGGCCGCCAAGACCAATTACATGTCCGGCGGCCAGATGCGCTGCCCGATCGTGTTCCGCGGGCCGAACGGCGCGGCGAGTCGCGTGGGCGCGCAGCACAGCCAGAATTACGGGCCATGGTATGCCAGCGTTCCCGGCCTGATCGTTATCGCGCCATATGACGCGGCCGATGCGAAGGGCCTGCTGAAGGCGGCGATCCGCTCGCAGGATCCGGTGGTGTTCCTCGAAAACGAGCTGCTCTATGGTCGCACGTTCGAGGTGCCCAAGCTCGATGACTGGGTGCTGCCGATCGGCAAGGCACGCATCATGCGCGAAGGCAAGGACGTGACGATCGTGAGCTATTCGATCGGCGTGGGCCTCGCGCTCGAAGCCGCCGACAAGCTGGCTGCGGAAGGGATCGACGCCGAGGTGATCGACCTGCGCACGCTGCGCCCGCTCGACAAGCAGACGGTGCTGAAGTCACTCGCCAAGACCAACCGGCTGGTCGTGGCCGAAGAAGGCTGGCCGACCTGCTCGATCGCGAGCGAGATCGTCACGATCTGCATGGAGGAGGGGTTCGACGATCTCGACGCCCCGGTGGTCCGCGTCTGCAACGAGGACGTGCCGCTTCCCTATGCCGCGAACCTGGAGAAGCTGGCGCTGATCTCCACCGACAAAATCGTCGCGGGGGTGAAGAAGGTTACGTATCGCCAGTAACGCACTGACGATCCTTAAAATTCAGGCCGGCGGCGTCAAAGGGCGCCGCCGGCCTTTTTGTTGTTCAATTGGTGAGGCGGGCGGTTGCCACGGCGGCCTGAAACAATTGTGCCAGCGCGGTCGAGATATCGCTGTCGGTTGTCACCTTGGTGTAAAGGCCCGGCGACGCGCATTGCTGGAGCGGCGGGCTGATCTTGTCGGTGGGTGACAGATACGGCGCCTTTACATTGGTTTGCGACCAGCCATCGCTGGCCGAATCCGGCAGATATTCGGTGTATAACACGGCGATGCGGATCCCGCGCGCCTTGATCGTGTCGCACTGGGTGGTCGAGATCGGGCCTTCGGGTCTGCCGCCGGGACGGGTTTCGTCCCACATCCCGTCGGTGATGAGAAACATCACCGCCTGCGGCGTGTCGCCGTTATAGTTCGTGCCATTTCCCGGCGTCGTCGGCATCGCGCCCAGGATGCCGCTGAAAGCCTTGGTGAAACTGGTGGCGGTGTCGTTGTCGTTCGTCCCGCATTTGTAATAATTGTTCTGGCAATAGACGAGCACCTGCGCGTCCGTGACGTGCAGCTTCACGGTCGAAAGGCTGGCATCGACATTCGGCGCCGCGACAACGGAGGGCCACAACTGCTTGAATGTCTTGTCGAATGAAAACAGGCCCATCCGATATTTCGCCTTGTTGCTCGATGACATGCTGGTGGCGAGATCGGTGAGATCGGATACGGCATTGTGGAGCAGATCGGTGCGAAGAACGATTCCGTTGTTCACCGCGACGGTATAGAAATCCTTGCAGTTCTTGTTCTTTGAATCGCACACCAGTTCGGTGTTGTCGGTGACGCCCTTTACGCCTTTGCTGTACGTGAGATTGGTCTGATGACATGCAAAGGCGCAGCCGCCGCTTACGGCCCCGCTGGTTGCGCTTATCATCGCCGACAGGCCCGCGCTGGTTGCGGGCAGCAACATCGACGGCGAGGTGTCGAGCAGCATGTAGAAATCTATGTTCGGCGCCACGACGTTGTTCGATGTCGAGGTTCCGCCGATCGCGATCGTCGGGGAGCCGAGAATGCCGCCGAACGAATTCTGCGATAGCGCCGAATAGCTCACCGTCATGGTGCGGGAGCCTGGGCCGGTCGGATGCGTGATCGTGACGACCAGCGTTGACGGATCATAGGTTACGCCCGTGAGCGAGGATGCCTGCGTGTTGAACATGTTACGCGCGGTAAGGGTGGCGGTCGCGTCGTCTTGGCTCATCATCGTCTGCGTGACGCCGGCCAGCGCGGCGGCGTCGGCCAGCGCGTTCATCTTGGTCCTGAGCTTTGCCGCGCGCGCATAGTCGATGCCCATTCCCGTGGCGAAGGCCATTGGAACAATCGCGAAGCCGAACAGGATCAGCACGTTTCCGGAAATGTCGCGGCGCAGGCGCGAAAGGAAATGCCGGACGGAGACCGATCCGATGCGCAATGATGAAAGCAGCGACATAATCAGCAGCCCGTGCAAGGAATATCGGTTGAACGACGTGGATTCATGAAAATCCTGTCCCGGAAATTCATCGGCCCGATCAATTGCGCCCCGGCAACGGGCGTGTAAGCGTAACTTACCTCGGCATATATCAGGTTCGTGCCCGGCACCCGAAGCTGGACGGGCACCGCGCCGCTCGGCACCCCCGGCGTTGCATAGAGATCGCTGGTTTTGAGCAGCACGCCGTCGCTCGCCCGGCTCCAAACGACGCTTGGCATACCCGCCGCGCTGATCGCGATTTCGGAGACGCGCGTTGTGGCGTTGCTGGCCGAATAGGGCGTCATCACCGACGCCGCAGCGCCCATGATATTATCCAGATCGCTCGACTGCACGGAGGTGAACTGCGAGGTCACGTCCGCCAGCGTGCGCGTGGTGGTGGTCACCTTGCGATAGGCGGAAGTCGCATCCATCAACTGATAGCCGCCGAGATAAAGCAGGATCAGGAACGGCGCGACCATCGCGAATTCCACGGCGCCAAGGCCGCGTCGATCGTCGCGCAGCCGGCGTGTCATCGTGCGGATCAGGCTGTTCATGAGCCGCTTCCATAAGGTTCGGTTTTGAACACCGATGTCGCGATCAGCAGCCGCTGGCTGCCGGCCATGTTCGACAGGTTGAAGCCCAATGGCGCGCCGACCACGGGTAGTCGGTACATCGTGCGCATGACGACGATGCTGCCCGCCCCGCCCGGCGAGAAGCCCCAGGTGTTGGTGACGTTGCCGTTGCTGTCGTATGTGAGCGCGGGGGCGGATACGTTGACGGCGGCGAAGCTGGAGGCGTTCTGCACGTCGATCATCAGATTGGCGCATTTCATGAACGCCGGCAGGTTGGCGCAGGCCGCCGCCTTGAATGCTGTCGGCGTCATCCCGCCGCTTTGCGCGGCGCCGGTAATCAGTTGGCGCGCGGTCCGCTCCGCGCTGGTTTCCAGCGCCTGTTGCGAAAAGAACACCAAAGCGGTTTGCAGGATCGCGAGGACCAGCGCGATGAACGGCGCGGCCACCGCGGCGAATTCGAGGATCGTCGCGCCACGCCGATCGCGAATGAGCGACCGCAACGCGCGCCGACCACGCGCGACTCGCTTTGCCTGATGCGCCTCGGACGCCATTCCGCCTGAATTCCCGTCCCGAAAAATAGTCCCGATTCGATCTTAAATCCGGCAGCCTTAAGAAAACCTCAAATTGTGCGGCGCGGTTGACGCGCCAGCCGTCGCCGAGCAGTCACTTGTTGATGATCTCCAGTGAGCCAGCCCCGCCGCCGATCCCCGATCAGGGGCATCTGATCGAGCGGCGCATCATCCTTTCCTATGCGCCGGTTGCGTCCCGCGCGGGGCTGGCGGCGTTGCTGGCGCTTGACGATCGGCTGGGCGAAATCGTCGCGGCGGCGCGCGATCCGCTGATCGGCCAGATGCGGCTGACCTGGTGGCATGAGGCGCTGGCCGCGCTGGATGGCGCGCCGCCACCGGCTGAACCGATCCTCCGCGCGGTATCGGCGCATCTTCTGCCGCGCGGCGTCACCGGCGCCGAACTCGCGCGGATCGTTGACGGGTGGGAGGCGCTGCTCGCGATCGACAGCGATCCGGCGGCTGCCTTTGCCGGTCACGCCGCCGATCGTGGCGAAGCGGTGTTCGCGATCGCGGCGCGATTGCTGGGCGGGGAGCATCGCGGATTGCGCGATGCGGGCGCGGGATGGGCGCTGGCGGGCTTAGGCGATCCGGGTGCGCGGCGGATCGCGGCTGAGCGGCTTGACGGGCTGACGCGCGGGGATCGCTGGCCGCGCGCGCTTCGCCCGTTGTCCGGGATGGCGCTGCTGGCGCGGGCCGATCTGCGCGGCGGGGCGCCTCCCGGCAGTATCCGCCGCGCCGCGCGGCTATTTCGCCACTGGCTCGGCGGGCGATAATCTGGTCATATCGGGCAAGGGGAGGGGCGCGGATGTGGCGTTATGCGGTGGGCGGCGTTGCCGCGCTGTTGATGGTCGCGGCGGGATGGATGCTGTTCCACGGCAATGCGGCACGCGAGCCGGCGCTGCCTCCGCCGCCACTCGCATCGCGAGTACAGGTGGACGACGAAGCGGCGCCCGGCGTTCCCGAAGCGAGCGATCGCACCCGCGAACAGAAGCGTTTCGACCGTTATGACAAGGATCGTGACGGACGCATCACGCGGGAGGAATATCTCGCGTCCCGGCGCAAGGCATTCGCGAAGCTCGATACCAATGGCGACGGCAGGCTTTCGTTCGAGGAATGGGCGGTGAAGCCGATAACGAAATTCGCCGATGCCGATCGTGATCGTTCCGGCACGCTCGATCGCGGCGAATTCGCTACCACCGCACCGAAGCGCCGCCCGAAGCCGAAATGCGTCTGCGCCCCGGCGCCGGCGGCGGCTGAGGATTAGGCGTCTAGCCGAGCCAGCCCGCCAGCGCGGCGCGGGCGCGATCGGTGTAGAGCCGTTTGCGATCGGCCTTTTTGGTGCGGCCAGCGATCGGGGGAAACAGCCCGAAATTGACGTTCATCGGCTGATAGGTTTCCGCCACCGCCGCGCCGGTGATATGGTGAAGCAACGCGCCGAGCGCGGTTTCCACCGGCGGCGGGGCGAGCGGGCGCCCGGCCAGTTCGGCGGCGGCGAAGCGGCCCGCGAGCAGCCCGATGCTCGCGCTCTCGATATAGCCTTCGCATCCGGTCACCTGCCCGGCGAAGCGGATGTTGGGGCGCGTCTTCAGCCGCAATTCGCTGTCGAGCAACTCGGGTGAGCGCAGGAAAGTGTTGCGATGCAGGCCGCCGAGCCGCGCGAACTCCGCCTTCTCCAGCCCCGGAATGGTGCGGAACAGGCGCACCTGTTCGGCGTGTTTCAGCTTGGTTTGGAAGCCGACGATGTTCCACAAGGTGCCGCTGGCATTGTCTTGCCGCAGTTGCACCACCGCATATGGCCAGCGCCCGGTGCGCGGGTCATCCAGCCCGACCGGCTTCATCGGGCCGAAGCGCAATGTCTCCGGCCCGCGTTCCGCCATCACCTCGATCGGCATACAGCCCTCGAAATAGGGGACGTTTTCCCAGCCGCGATATTCGGTCTTCTCGCCGGCGATCAGCGCGGCGACGAAGGTTTCATATTGCTCCCTGTCGAGCGGGCAATTGATGTAATCCTTGCCGTCGCCCTTGTCCCAGCGGCTCTGGAACCATGCCACGTCCATGTCGATCGAATCACGGTGGACGATCGGGGCGATCGCATCGAAGAAGGCGAGCGAGTCCTTGCCCGTCTCCGCGCCGATCGCCTCGGCGAGCGATGGCGCGGTCAGCGGCCCGGTGGCGATGATCGCGGGGCCGTCGGGCAAAGCGTCGACACGTTCACGGACGATCGTGATGTTCGGATGCGCGATGAGCGCCGCCGTGACACCGGCGGCAAAGCCATCGCGATCCACCGCCAGCGCCGATCCGGCGGGTACGCGATGCGCATCGCCCTCGCGCATGACAAGCGAGCCGAGCGCGCGCATCTCCTGATGCAAGAGGCCGACCGCGTTGCTTTCCGCATCGTCCGAGCGAAAGCTGTTCGAGCAGACGAGTTCTGCTAGCTTGTCAGTGTGATGGGCCGGGGTCATATGCTCCCCCCGCATCTCGGACAATTTTACGGAAATACCTGAATTTGCGAGCTGAAATGCGGCCTCGCACCCCGCCAGGCCACCACCAATCACATGCACCTGATGCTTCATTTCCGGTCCTTTTGAGTGGGACGTCAGGGGTTGCGGGGGACTGGAAAATCCCCACGTTCCCCCACGTTTTCCCCACGGTAGAAAATGCAGCGTGGCGGGGCCACGACTATCTGATCCCTGGGCCGGGCAGCAGGAATGTCACCACACATGCGCTTCCATGTGCCCCGAGAGATCAGATTGCCAATCACACACAGCCCCGCCCGGCACGCTTTTCCTTAGCGCGAGTGCCAGATCGTTACTTCGGTCTTTCCAGACCTGTAAGGCACGAACGAACTATGCACCTGTTCAAGCCAGCCAGCGGCTTCGAATATCGAACGTTCAACCGGATTGACGTAGCAGATGCGAATGTCGCGAGTTTGCTGGGCGTGAATCCGCGCCAGCGTTCGGCGCATCACTTCGCCATCAAAAGGGTTGTAAATGTAAAACGCGGAAGCATCCGAATATTGTTGTTCGGTCGCATCCCCGGTGATGATGGATATCGGCACTCCGTCGATCTTTGAGGCATTTCTGCGCGCCTGCTCGGCGTCGTCCGGACGCAGTTCGATACCTACGAACTTTCGACCTGCGCCACGATACGCGAAATAGCAGATTGCCCGCCCAAATCCGCATCCGATATCAACGAGGGCGTCATCATCCCTGACTACGAAAGATCGAGCAATTAGGTTGAGGGCACGGTAGCTCGTCCCCTCGTTTGGACGGAACTTTGAACGCAAATCGGCTTCATGAGTGCTGCGGAGCCGATCAATGGTGTCGATGCCAAGCCGCCAATCCTGGAAGCGATCGTTGATTTTGGATATTTCCCAGCCGGCCCTATTAAGCAGTCGCGTTCGAAAAGATTGCTCGCTGGCCATGGCCGCAGGATAGGTTCGAAACATGACGGACGGCAAGTTAACCCTTGATGTTGAAACAGGTCCAGAACCCTACGAATGGAAGCACGGGAAGAAAGATGCGCCTCTGCGCGTTACCGTCGTTGATGACATAGAGGCCGTGGTGTCACTGCGGCCCGAATGCCGCGCGCTGAGAGAAGGAAGCGCCGATCGGCCAGTTGCCCTAGATCTTCCATATTTCGCGGCTGGCTGGCGTGTAGCGGCGATGGCTTCGGACGCTCGGCTCCGCGTTGTTGTCATTGAGCGAAACGATACTCCAGTCGCGATTTGGCCGCTCTATCTCGATCAACGCTCCGGGATTATCCGCCATCTCGGCTGTGGCAGCAGAGAGGAATATGCCGGCGCGCTAGGCATTATGGACACCGAGACTTGCGGAGAGGCGCTGAACAGGCTTCGCGGCGAGGGGGACGCGATCGAGGTCTATAACCTGCGTCCAGGCACGCCCCTATGCGCGGCGATCGAGAGCAATGGCCCCTTTCTCAAGACCTCGGTTTACTCTCCCATCATCACCGTCGGCGATGACCCTGACGCATGGCGGAAGGCGAAATCCAAGAGCTTCCGACAGTCGATACGAAACAATCGAAGCCGGTTATCTCGTTTGGGCGAAATCGACGTTGCGCCCGTGCCGGTCGAAAAGGCCGACGCTTTCTCGCGCTGGATGTTTGCCACAAAGCGCGAGTGGCTGGATTCCAAAGGAATCGGCAAGAACTGGATTCGGTCATCAGCCAGCGAGGCCTTCTTTGCCGACCTACTGGGGCAGTCCGGCAGCAATGTGATCGGATTCGCCGTCACGCTCGATGGAAAATATATCGCGGGCGCGTTCTTGCTGCTTGCCAGGGATATCGAGTTTTTCGTCGTCGCCAACGATGCGGCATATTCGGCATTCTCGCCGGGTCATCTGCTACTCGACGGGTTAGTTGATTTCGCCGCCGACCGCTGTTCCGATATAGATCTTCGGATCACCCAGGACGAATACAAGATGCGATGGGCGGATCGGACGGAGGAGCGTGTCTCCTACGTGGTTGCGCTGAACTGGCGCGGCAGGACGCTAATCGCCCGACGAAAAATGGTGGCGCGCGCGAAGATCGTTCGGCGCATCGCCGGAAAAGTGAAGAGACTGCTATCCAGGAAGACCTGAAATGCGCGCGCCCGCCTCGGCGAGTTGCCAGGCGGCTTCCGATCCGGCGAGGCCGCCGCCGATGATATGAATGTCGTGGGTCATGATGCGCGGCGTTAGCGCCGCCTGGCGCGGATCGCCAGCGGCTGGCGCGCGCGCGATCCTGCGTTACAACATGCGCATGGGGATAGGATTCGTCGCGGCGCTGATCGCTGGAGCCAGCTTTATGATCGCCGTGCTTGCCGTGTGGAGCGGCCCGGCGATCGTGGTGTGGAAGGGGGCGGGTGTCGCATTGCTCGCGCTCTGGGCGGCGCGGCGGGCAAGGAGCGCCGATGGCTGGCTGATCGCCATCGTGCTGGCGCTTGGCGCGGCGGGCGATGTGTTGCTGGAGATCGCGGGGCTGGAGGTGGGCGCGGTCGCGTTTCTTGCCGGGCATGTCGTCGCGGTGGCGCTCTATCGACGCAATGGCGCCTCCTGGGCAGGCATCGTCATCGGTGCCGCCGCGGTGGCGGGGGCGGCGTGGCTGATCCTGCCGGGCGCCGGCGTCGCCGTTTATGCGATCGGGCTGGGCGCGATGGCGGGCGGGGCGAGCGGATCGCGTTTTGCGCGCCCCTTCGTGGCGCTCGGCGCGTGGCTGTTCGTCCTCTCCGATCTGCTGATCTTCGCGCGGGCGGGAGGGCTGGTAAGTGGCGTTTTGCCGCATCTGCTGATCTGGCCGACCTATTTCGGCGGTCAGGCGTTGATCGCCTGGGGCGTGGTCACGAAGTTGGGCGCGAAAGCATATGATGATCGCTTGCACCATCGGCTATGAAGCCAGGGCGATGGCGGATTGCCACCGCATATGGCTGCGCGCGGGCGACGCGCCGGGGGGCGATGTGATCCATCTCATTCCGGGAGTAACGGCGTGACCCGCACGATGACCTTCGACGTGATTTCGGACGTGGTGTGCCCATGGTGCGTGATCGGGCTGCTCGGGCTGGAGCAGGCGCTCGATGCGACGGGCGACGTGGTGACGCCGGTGATCCGGCTCCAGCCGTTCGAGCTTAATCCGCATATGCCGCCCGGCGGGCAGGATATCGCCGAGCATCTGCGCGAGAAATATGGCGCGCAGGCCGGCGGCGGGGGCGAAGTGCGCGAACGGATTCGCACGATGGCGGCGGCTTTGGGGTTTGAGATGGCGCAGCGGCCGGGCGGGCGCATCTATAATACGTTCGACGCGCATCGCCTGATCGACCATGCGCAGCGCGAGGGGCGGGGTCTGTCGCTCGCCCACGCCCTGTTCCGGCTTTATTTCACCGATGGGCGCGATCCGGGCGATCCGGTGGTGCTGGCCGAGGCCGCGCGCACGGCGGGGCTGGATGAAGCGGGCGCCCGCGCGGTGATCGAGAGCGGTGCCTTTGCCGCCGACGTGCGCGCCATCGAGCGGGAATGGCGGGAGAATGGCGTCACCTCCGTGCCAACCATCATCATCGACGAGCGTTACATCGTTCAGGGCGCGCAGGAACCCGCCGCCTATGAACGGGCGATCCGGCGCATCGCGGCGGAGAATTGAGGAGAGGCACGATGCTGGCGATCGAGGTCGCGGATGACGGGCTGGTAGAGCTGGTGGTGGACGGCGCCATCACCCGCGCCGATTTCGATAATGTGGTGACAGTGCTGGAAGGCGCGTTCGCCAGGCACGGCAAGGTGAACGTCGTGGAGGTGGTCCGCAAATTCGGCGGGATCACCCCGCATCTGTGGTGGCAGGATGTGAAATGGAGCTTTGGCCATCTCGATCGTTTCGGGCGGTGCGCGATGGTGACGGATTCGGGCTGGATCGGCCCGGTCGCACGGGTGATGGCGGCGATGCTGCCGATCGAACTCAAGACCTTCGGAATGGGCGAGATGGACGCGGCGCGCGCCTGGGCGCGGGGAGCGGCCTGATACGCGGCCCATTGCGGGCGCGCGGCGCTGCCCGTAGGGCGGCGGTATGGACGAAGATGATCCGCTTGGCCCGCTCGACCCCGATTTCGCCGCCGCATTCGTGCGCGATCTTCGGCGACCGCCCTGCCAGCTTTACCTGATCTCCCCGCTAGACGTGTCGGGCGGGTTCGGCGATCGCCTTGCCCGCGCGCTCGATGCCGGGCCGGTGGCGGCCTTCCAGTATCGCGTGAAGGGCGTGGACCAGCATGAAGCGGCACGCCTCGCCGAGCCGCTTCAGCGCATCTGTGCCGATCGCGAATGCGCCTTCATCGTCAATGATTCGGTCAGCCTTGCAAAGCGGCTCGGCGCGGATGGCGTGCATCTCGGGCAGGAGGACGGTGATCCGCGCGAGGCGCGCAACGTGCTCGGCCCCAATGTGCAGATCGGCGTCACCTGTCATGACAGCCGCCATCTCGCGATGGAGGCGGGGGAAGCGGGGGCGGATTATGTCGCGTTCGGCGCTTTCTATCCCACCTCCACCAAGGAGGTGGGGCATCATCCCGAGCCGGTGATCCTGTCATGGTGGTCCGCGCTGTTCGAGCTGCCCTGTGTCGCGATCGGCGGCATCACGCCGGCGAATGCCGCCCCGCTTGTTGCGGCGGGCGCGGATTTCCTCGCGGTGAGCAACGCCGTGTGGGGCGGGGACGAGGCGGCGGCGGTGCGCGCC
Organism: uncultured Sphingomonas sp.; assembly: GCF_937871615.1. Classification (GTDB taxonomy): domain Bacteria; phylum Pseudomonadota; class Alphaproteobacteria; order Sphingomonadales; family Sphingomonadaceae; genus Sphingomonas. The sequence goes on from NZ_CALMPA010000046.1 coordinate 151,264, forward strand.
TTTGCCGAAGTGCTGGGCGGGCAGTGATCCTGCCCCAGCTTGCCGGATCGCGCGCGCGCCGCTAGATCGCGGGCCAACGGGGCCTCGGATGGCCCCAACGCTCTTTCCAGTAGGTCAAGACCCATGAAGATCAGCGGCGTGGACATTCGCCCCGGCAATATCATCGAATACGAAGGCGGCATCTGGCGTGCCGTGAAGATCCAGCATACCCAGCCCGGCAAGGGCGGCGCCTATATGCAGGTCGAGCTGAAGAACCTGCGCGATGGCCGCAAGAACAACGTCCGCTTCCGTTCCGCCGAAACGGTGGAGCGCGTGCGGCTTGATACCAAGGACTTTCAGTTCCTGTTCGCCGAGGGCGACGGGCTCGTCTTCATGGACAAGGACACCTACGATCAGGTGACGCTGCCGCGCGATCTGCTCGGCGATGCCGCCGCCTTCCTGCAGGACGGGATGGACGTGGTGATGGAACTGTACGACGAGGAAGCGATCAGCGTGCAGTTGCCCGACACGATCGAGGCGACGATCGTGGAGGCCGATGCCGTGGTGAAGGGGCAGACGGCTTCGTCCAGCTACAAGCCGGCGGTGCTCGATAACGGCGTGCGCATCATGGTGCCGCCGCATATTGCGAGCGGCACGCGCATCGTGGTCGATGTGTATGAGCAAGCTTACGTCCGCCGCGCCGACTAACCCGATTTGAAACCCCTCCCTCTCTGAAGGGAGGGGGGAGTTATTGAAATGCCATCCCATTCGGGCCTGTTCACCATCATCGAGCGCGCGGCGCGCAAGGCCGCGCCGCGGCTGCGTCGCGATTTCAACGAGGTCCAGCAGCTTCAGGTGAGCCGCAAGGGGCCAGCCGATTTCGTCTCGATGGCCGACAAGCGCGCCGAGCAGACGCTGTACGAGGAATTGTCCAAGGCGCGGCCCGACTGGGGCTTCGTGATGGAGGAGCGCGGCACGATCGAGGGCGATCCGAACAAGCCGCGCTTCATCATTGATCCGCTCGACGGCACGTCGAACTTCCTCCACGGCATCCCGCATTTCGCGATGTCGATCGCGGTCGATGAGCCACTGCCCAACGGCAAGCGCGAGGTGACGACGGCGCTCGTCTATCAGCCGCTGACCGACGAAAGTTTCTGGGCCGAAAAGGGCCGGGGCGCATGGGTGCAGTCCGAACGGCTGCGCGTTTCGGCGCGGCGCGATCCGTCGGAGGCGCTGATCGCCACCGGCATCCCGTTCATGGGGCATGGCGATTTCGTGCAATGGACGCGCATCTTCGGCGCGGTGGCGCCGCAGGTGGCGGGGATTCGCCGGCTCGGCTCCGCCGCGCTCGATCTCGCATGGGTCGCCGCGGGGCGGTTCGATGCTTATTGGGAAAGCAATCTCAATATCTGGGATGTCGCCGCTGGCATGTTGCTGGTGAAGGAGGCTGGCGGTTTCGTCACCGATTTCCGTGGTGGCGATCGCGCGATCGAGCGGAACGAATATCTCGCCGCCAATGATGCGCTTCATTCGAAGCTGCACAAGCTGGTGGCGAACGCGCTGCGCTAAGCCGCTCCCCGTCATTCCCCGCGCAGGCGGGAATCCATTCTGGCTGACGTCGCGTTCCATCGCAAGCCTATGTACTTATGGATTCCCGCCTGCGCGGGAATGACAGACAAAATGAAGGGCGGATTCTCGCCTCCTCCGTGCCTCAGCCAACGAAATTCGCCGCAAAACCGTTCAATTGCGAATCATTCTCACGCCTCCGGCGCTTGCCCGTCCGGACCCATCCGCCTAAAGCGCCCCCATCCATTTTCGCATCTGCGAGATACCCGTGGTCGACCTGTCGCAATATCTGCCAATCCTGATGTTCCTCGGCATCGCGATCGTGCTTTCCAGCGCGTTCGTGTTCCTGCCGATGATCGCCCAACGCTTCACGGGCACGCATAATCCCACGCCGGAAAAGCTGGCGGAATATGAGTGCGGCTTCCCCGCGTTCGAGGATTCGCGCAGCCAGTTCGACGTGCGTTTCTATCTCGTCGCGATTCTGTTCATCATCTTCGATCTCGAAGCCGCGTTCCTGTTTCCGTGGGCGGTCAGCGTGTTCACGCTCGGCTGGACGGCGTGGATCAGCATGATGATCTTCATTGGCGAGCTTGCGCTCGGCCTTGCCTATGCCTGGAAGAAAGGGGCGTTGGATTGGGAATGAATATGTCCACCAGCTCTCTTGGCGGCCCTGTCGAGCTGCGGCATGATCCCAGCGGGCAGGCCGTCGTGCCGCCCGATCAGGGCTTTTTCGATAGTCTCAACGGCGAACTCACCGACAAGGGCTTTCTCGTCACCTCGACGGAGGAGCTGTTCCAATGGGCGCGCACCGGCTCCTTGTGGTGGATGACCTTCGGCCTCGCGTGCTGCGCGGTGGAGATGATCCACGTCAACATGCCGCGTTATGATCTGGAGCGTTTCGGTGCCGCGCCGCGCGCCAGCCCGCGCCAGTCCGACGTGATGATCGTCGCGGGCACGCTCTGCAACAAGATGGCGCCCGCGCTCCGCAAGGTCTATGACCAGATGTCGGAGCCGAAATACGTCATCTCGATGGGGTCGTGCGCCAATGGCGGCGGCTATTATCACTATAGCTACAGCGTGGTGCGCGGCTGCGATCGGATCGTGCCGGTGGATATCTATGTCCCCGGCTGCCCGCCGACCGCCGAGGCGTTGCTTTACGGCATCATGCAGTTGCAGCGTAAGATCCGCCGCAGCGGGAGCATCGAGCGATGAAGGCGCCGGCACCGGCATTCGCCGCCGATCTGAACGCCGCCACGATCGAGGCGGCGCGCGCCGCGCTGGGGCCTGCGCTGATCGACACGCGCGACGCGGTGGGCGAGGTCGCGCTGTTCGTGAAGCGTGACGGCCTGATCGACACGATGATCGCGCTGCGCGATACGCCCGGCCTCGAATATCAGCAGCTTATGGAGATCGCCGGGGTGGACTTCCCGGACCGCGCGGAGCGGTTCGAGGTGGTCTATTGCCTGCTTTCGCTGACCCGCAACCATCGCATCCATGTGCATGTGTCGGCGACCGAGGAAACCCCGGTCCCCACCGTCACCGATATCTGGCCGGTCGCCGGCTGGCTGGAGCGCGAGGTTTACGACATGTACGGCGTGCTGTTCGCGGGCAACCGCGATCTGCGCCGCATCCTCACCGATTACGGCTTTCGCGGCCATCCGCAGCGCAAGGATTTCCCGCTCTCGGGCTTCGTCGAGCTGCGTTATTCGGAAGAAGCGAAGCGCGTCGTCTATGAGCCGGTGCAACTCGCGCAGGATTTCCGCAGCTTCGACTTCATGAGCCCGTGGGAAGGCGCGCAATATGTGCTGCCCGGAGACGAGAAGGCGAAGGGAGAGGGCAAGTGACCGATACCCTGACCGATCCCGCGATCGAGAAGATGCTTCACGAAACGGATGTCGCGCATCCGTCCGAGGGCGATGTCGCGATCCAGAACTATACGATCAACTTCGGCCCGCAGCATCCGGCGGCGCACGGCGTGTTGCGCCTCGTCATGGAACTGGACGGCGAGATCATCGAGCGGGTCGATCCGCACGTTGGGCTGCTGCATCGCGGCACCGAAAAGCTGATCGAATACAAGACTTACGCGCAGGCGCTGCCGTATTTCGACCGGCTCGATTATTGCTCGCCGCTCGGCATGGAGCACAGCTTCGTGCTCGCGGTGGAGAAGCTGCTCGATCTGGAGGTGCCGATCCGCGCGCAATATCTGCGCACGTTCTTCGCCGAGCTGACCCGTATCTCGAACCACATGCTCAACCTCGGCAGCCACGTCATGGACGTTGGCGCGATGACGCCGAACCTGTGGCTGTTCGAAATCCGCGAGGATTGCCTCAACTTCTTCGAGCGTGCTTCCGGCGCGCGGATGCACTCCAATTATTTCCGCCCCGGCGGCGTGCATCAGGATGTGCCGCTGAAGCTGCTGACCGATATTGGCGACTGGCTCGACACGCGCCTGCCCGTGCTGTTCGAGGATGCGATCAGCCTGGTTGCGGACAACCGCATCTTCAAGCAGCGCAACGTCGATATCGCGACGGTGAGCCGCGAGGATGCGATCAAATGGGGCTTCTCCGGCCCGATGATCCGCGGCTCGGGCATTCCGTGGGATTTGCGCAAGTCGCAGCCCTATGACGCTTACGCGAAAATGGATTTCGAGGTGCCGGTGGGCACGCGCGGCGATTGTTATGATCGCTTCATGGTCCGCGTCGAGGAAGTGCGCCAGTCTGCCCGTATCATGCGCCAGTGCCTGAACGAGATGCCCGGCGGGCCGACCGCCTCGCTCGATCGCAAGGTGGTGCCGCCGAAGCGCGGCGAGATGAAAAGCTCGATGGAAGCGCTCATCCACCACTTCAAGCTTTATTCGGAAGGGTATCACGTCCCCGCCGGCGAAGTATATGTCGCGACCGAAAGCCCGAAGGGCGAGTTCGGCGTGTATCTCGTCGCCGACGGCTCGAACAAACCCTATCGCTGCAAGATTCGGCCGACCGCGTTCAGCCACCTTCAGGCGATGGACATGATGAGCAAGGGGCATATGCTCGCGGACACCACCGCGATCCTTGGCGCGATGGATATCGTGTTCGGGGAGTGTGATCGGTGAGCGTTGATCGGGTGGCGATCGCGCGCGAACTGATCGCGCGCTATAATGCGCAGGATGCGGACGGTTATGTCGCGCTGATGACCGAAGACGCGTGCGAGGCGGGCTATCGCGGCGCTGTCGTGCGCGATGGCCGCGAGGGCGTGCGTTCCGGGCTGAAGGCGATGTTCGCCGAATTTCCGCTGAACCGCGCTGAAATCCTCTCCGCTTATGCGCTGGGCGAATATGCCGTGCTGCACGAAAGTGTCCGCCGCTCGGCAGAGGCGGAGCCGTTCGAGGTGATGACGATCTATACGTTTGAAGGCGACAAGGTGTCGCGTGTGGAGTTCGTGCGCTGATGGCCGACGCACCGGAAATCCCCAATGAGGCAGAGGTTCGCGCGCGCTGGGGCGCGTTTGCATGGACCGCGGAAAACCAGAAGAAGCGCGACGAGATTCTCGCGCGCTACCCCAAGGGGCGCGAGCAATCCGGCTCGATCCCGCTGCTCGATCTCGCCCAGCGGCAGGTCGGCGCGGAGACGCAGACGCAAGGCTGGCTGCCGATCCCGGTGATCGAGTTCGTCGCGCGCGAGATCGGCGTGCCCTATATGCGCGTGCTGGAGGTCGCGACCTTCTACACGATGTTCAACATGGCGCCGGTCGGTCGCTATCACGTGCAGGTGTGCGGCACGACGCCGTGCATGTTGCGCGGCTCCGACGATGTGATGGCGGCGTGCCGCAACAAGGGCCTCATCAAGGGCAAGACCACGCCCGACGGTCTGTTCACGCTGACCGAGGTGGAATGTATGGGCAATTGCTCGTCCGCCCCGATGGTGCAGATCAACGACGATAATTACGAAGACCTTGATTACGATCGCACGATCGCGATCCTTGAGGCGCTTGAGCGCGGCGAAAGCCCCAAGGCCGGCACGCAGGAGCCGGGGCGCCACACCGTAGAGCCGCTTGGCGAGCCGACCTCGCTTGCCGCGATGGTCGCCGAAAACCATGATTACCGGCCCGAATGGGGGAATGTGGCATGAGCGCGATCGCTCCGCTGGCCGACAAGGACCGCATTTTCACCAACCTCTACGGCTATCAATCGTGGCGGCTCGATGCCGCGCGGGCGCGTGGCGATTGGGACAATACCAAGGCGCTGCTCGATCTGGGGCAGGACAAGATCATCGACGAGATGAAGGCGTCCGGCCTGCGCGGGCGCGGCGGGGCGGGTTTCCCGACCGGCATGAAATGGTCGTTCATGCCCAAGGAGCCGCGCGCGGATCGCCCGAGCTTCCTCGTCATCAACGCCGACGAATCCGAGCCGGGCAGTTGCAAGGATCGCGAGATCATCCGCCACGATCCGCACAAGCTGATCGAGGGCGCGCTGGTCGCCGGCTTCGCGATGCGCGCGCGCGCCGCCTATATCTACATTCGCGGCGAATATATCCGCGAGGCGGAGACGTTGTTCGCCGCCGTGGCCGAGGCTTATGATGCCGGGCTGATCGGCAAGAACGCCTGCGGCTCGGGCTATGATTTCGACGTGTTCGTCCATCGCGGCGCGGGCGCCTATATCTGCGGCGAAGAAACCGCGATGCTGGAAAGCCTGGAGGGCAAGAAGGGCCAGCCACGCCTCAAGCCGCCGTTCCCGGCAGGTGCCGGTCTCTATGGCTGCCCGACGACGGTGAACAATGTCGAGAGCATCGCGGTCGCGCCGACGATCCTGCGGCGCGGCGCTGCATGGTTTGCGAGTTTCGGCAACGAGAACAACCGGGGCACCAAGCTCTTTCAGATCTCCGGCCATGTCGAGCGCCCGTGCGTGGTCGAGGAAGCGATGAGCATCTCGTTCCGCGAACTGATCGAAAAGCATTGCGGCGGCATTCGCGGCGGGTGGGACAATCTGCTCGCGGTGATCCCCGGCGGCTCCTCGGTGCCGCTGGTGCCGGCGAAGGACATCATTGATTGTCCGATGGATTTCGATGGGCTGAAGGCGGTCGGCTCGGGCCTTGGCACCGCGGCGATCATCGTCATGGACAAATCCACCGATATCGTCCGCGCGATCAGCCGCATCTCCTATTTCTACAAGCACGAGAGCTGCGGCCAGTGCACGCCGTGCCGCGAAGGCACCGGCTGGATGTGGCGCGTGATGGAGCGGCTGCGCACCGGCGATGCCGACATCGGCGAAATCGACATGCTTCAGCAAGTGACGAAGCAGGTGGAAGGCCATACGATCTGCGCCCTCGGCGACGCCGCCGCATGGCCGATCCAGGGCCTCATCCGCCACTTCCGCCCCGAACTGGAACGCCGCATCAACGAGCGCAAGGGCGGGGATGCGGCTCCGTTGCAGGAGGCGGCGGAGTGATCGGTACCGTTGCTCTTGTCCGGTTCATTACCGGCGTATTTGCGGCTGCGATGCTTTGCACGTCACCGGCGATCGCGAAGCCGGGCGATAATGCTTGGGCGGCCTGTGTTTGGCAAACCGCGCCGGCATCCGCCGCGAAGTGGATCGCGATGACTCCGCCAGACTATCATGTCTCCTTCGAAAGCGCAGAGTCGTTGTTAGGGCTGCGTCTTTCGGCGTTATGCGGCACGGTCGCCGCGAATGAACGCAAAGGCGAGAGCTTCTACGATTTCAAGCGCTTCGCTTCGACATTGAAAGGGGTTAGGCCGAAAACCTCCGCCGGCAGCGACCAAGCTGACGTCGTCGTCGAACTATGTCGCTACCGTCTGAACAGCGATGGCAAGGTTTTTACCTATCGCTATGACGTGGTGCGGATCGACGCTGCGGTTCGGACGACGACCTACATTCAATATTACGATGAGATCGAGGGAAAGCCGGTGCGATTGCCGCAGAGTTTGCGGATTGTTCCGAAGCCTGAGCAGTCAGTCGAAAAGACATGCGCGCCGATCTCCAGCGACGGGACGCTGACCAATGCCTAAAGTAAAAGTCGACGGCGTAGAGATTGAGGTGCCGCAGGGCGCCACCGTGCTGCAGGCGTGTGAGCTTGCGGGCAAGGAAATCCCGCGCTTCTGCTATCACGAGCGGCTCTCGATCGCCGGCAATTGTCGCATGTGCCTCGTCGAGGTGAAGCCGGGGCCGCCCAAGCCGCAGGCAAGCTGCGCGCTGCCCGCGGCGGACAATCAGGAGATTTTCACCAACACGCCGATGGTGAAGAACGCCCGCGAAGGCGTGATGGAATTCCTGCTCATCAATCACCCGCTCGATTGCCCGATCTGCGATCAGGGCGGCGAGTGTGATTTGCAGGATCAGTCGATCGCTTACGGTCGCGGCACCTCGCGCTTCGAGGAAAACAAGCGCGCGGTGACCGAGAAATATATGGGGCCGATCGTCAAGACGGTGATGACGCGCTGCATCCAGTGCACGCGCTGCATCCGTTTCGCCGAGGAAGTGGCGGGGGTTGAGGAAATCGGCGCGCTTTATCGCGGCGAGAATATGCAGATCACCTCCTATCTGGAAGGCGCGGTCACCAGCGAGCTTTCGGGCAATGTGGTCGATCTCTGCCCCGTCGGCGCGCTGACCTCCAAGCCTTATGCGTTCGAGGCGCGCCCGTGGGAGTTGCAGAAGACGCTGACCATCGACGTGATGGACGCGGTGGGCACCAATATCCGCCTCGACAGCCGTGGCCGGCAGGTGCTGCGCTGCGTGCCGCGCATCAACGATGACGTGAACGAGGAGTGGGCGACCGACAAGACGCGCCACGCGGTTGACGGCCTGGTGCGTCGCCGGCTCGATCGCCCGTTCGTGCGGCGTGACGGCAAGCTGATCGAAGCGACGTGGGACGAAGCCTTTGCGGCGATCGCCGACGTGGCGAAGGGCGTTGGCGACAGCGTTGGGGTCGTCTCCGGCGATCAGGCCGATTGCGAAACGCTGTTCGCGGCCAAGGCGCTGGCGAAGTCGTTCGGCTCGTCGCTGCTCGAAGGGCGGCAGACGGGGATGGATTACGATACGTCCAGCCTCGCGGCGGTGAATTTCAACACCACGATCGCGGGCGCGGAGACGGCGGACGTGATCCTGCTGGTCGGCACCAACGTGCGCTGGGAAGCGAGCCTGGTGAACACCCGCATCCGCAAGGCGATCAAGAAGGGTGCGAAGGTGTTCGCGGTCGGGCCGGAGGTCGATCTCACCTATAAAATTGAGTGGCTGGGCGACGATCTCGCGGTGCTCGGCAATCTGCCGGCGGCGGTGACTGATGCCTTCGCGAAGGCCGAGCGACCGATGATGATCGTCGGCGGCGCGGCGATGAAGGGCGCGCAGGGCGCTACGCTGGCGCTGGTCGACAAGCTCGGCCTCATCAAGGATGGGTGGAACGGTTATAACGTCCTCCATTTCTCGGCCAGCCGGATGGGCGGGCTGATGCTCGGCTATGCGCAGAAGGAAGGCATTTCCGCGCTTTATGGCGCGAAGCTCGCGTTCTTTCTTGGCGCGGATGAGTGCGATTTCGGCAAGTTCGTCGGGTTCAAGGTCTATATCGGCCACCATGGCGATCAGGGCGCGCATCATGCCGATGTCGTCCTGCCGGGGGCGAGCTATGCCGAGAAATCGGGCACCTGGGTCAATCTCGAAGGGCGCGTCCAGCGTGGCGAGCGCGCGGTGTTCGCGCCGGGCGATGCGCGTGATGACTGGACGATCCTGCGCGCGCTGTCCGAAAAGCTCGGCAAGACGCTGCCGTTCGATACGCTGGAGGAATTGCGCGCCGCGATGGCCGTGGATTGCCCAGACCTTGCGAACGTCGGCCTGGTCAGCTTCGCGTGGAACCCGCCGGCGCTCGATGCGAAGGCTGAAGGCGTGATCGCGGGCTATCCGATCAAGGATTTCTACCTCACCAACGTGATCTGCCGCGCATCGCCGACGATGCAGCGCTGCTCGGCGGAACTGATCCATGGTGAGACCTTCGCGGAGGCGGCTGAGTGATGGCGCGCGGCTCCGTCATTCCCGCGCAGGCGGGAATCCATTGCGGCAATGGTTGTGGTTCGATCGGGATTCAGCGTGAGTGGTTCCCCGCCTGCGTGGGGATGACGGCGGGGGGGAAGTTGAAGTGACCGCCTTTTTCGAGAACACCATCGGCCTGTCCCATGAGTGGGCATGGTTCGTCGCCACGCTGGTCGGCATCCTGGTCATCGCGCTGCCGCTGATGCTGGCGGTGGCGATGATTATTTACGCCGATCGCAAGATCTGGGCGGCAATGGCGCTCAGGCGCGGGCCGAACGTCGTCGGGCCGTTCGGCCTGCTCCAATCGTTCGCCGATGGCCTGAAGGTCTTCCTTCAGGAAACCATTATCCCGGCGGCGGCCAATCGCGGCCTGTTCATCCTCGCCCCGATCATCACCTTCACCGTGGCGCTGATCGTCTGGGCGGTGGTGCCGTTCCAACTCGGCGTGGTGCTGTCAGACATCAACGTCGGGCTACTCTATGTGCTCGCGGCATCGTCGCTCGGCGTGTACGGCATCATCCTTGCAGGCTGGTCGTCGAACTCCAAATATCCGTTCTTCTCGGCGATCCGCTCGGCGGCGCAGATGGTGAGCTATGAGGTCGCGATCGGCTTCATCCTGATCTCGATCGTGCTGTGGGCGGGGACGTTCAACCTGACCGGGATCGTCGAGGCGCAGCGCGGGGTGCTGAATACGCCGGTCAACGGCTTCTTCCTCAATCCGTTGCTGTTCCCGATGGCGGTGATGTTCTTCATCTCGTCGCTGGCCGAGACGCAGCGTACACCGTTCGACCTGACCGAGGCGGAGAGCGAACTGGTTGCGGGCTATCAGACCGAATATTCGTCGATGAGCTTCGCGCTCTACTGGCTCGGCGAATATGCCAACGTGCTGCTGATGTGCACGCTCAACGCCACGTTATTCTGGGGCGGGTATCTGCCGCCGCTGGACTGGGCGCCGCTTTATGCCGTGCCGGGGATCATCTGGCTGTTCGCCAAGATCCTGTTCTTCTTCTTCGTGTTCAGCTGGGTGAAGGCGACGGTCCCGCGCTATCGCTATGACCAGTTGATGCGGCTGGGCTGGAAGGTGTTTCTGCCGGTCTCGCTGTTCTGGGTGTTCCTCGTTTCCGGCGTCCTGATGTGGATGCGGGTAGGATTCTGACGATGGGTATCGCATCGACGATCAAGGCCTTCACGCTGTGGGAGTTCGTGCAGGCGCACGCTTTGACCCTGAAGTATTTCTTCAAGCCAAAGGCGACGATCAACTATCCGTTCGAGCGCAATCCGGTCTCCCCGCGCTTCCGTGGTGAACACGCGCTGCGCCGCTATCCCAATGGCGAGGAGCGCTGCATCGCGTGCAAATTGTGCGAGGCGATCTGCCCGGCGCAGGCGATCACGATCGAGGCCGAGCCGCGTGACGACGGCAGCCGCCGCACCACGCGTTACGACATCGACATGACCAAGTGCATCTATTGCGGCCTGTGTCAGGAAGCGTGCCCGGTCGACGCGATCGTCGAGGGGCCGAACTATGAATTCGCGACCGAAACGCGCGAGGAGTTGATCTACGACAAGGCCAAGCTGCTCGATAACGGTGACAGGTGGGAGCGCGCGATCGCAGCCAACCTTGCCGCCGACGCGGCGTACAGGTAGGCGCGCAGTGATTTCAGGGGTTATCATGATTCTGGCGGAGAACGGCCGGTGATACAGGCGTTCGCCTTTTATCTTTTCGCGATCGTCGTGCTGCTTTCGGGCGCGATGACGATCTCGTCGCGCAACCCGGTGCATTCGGTGCTGTGGCTGATCCTCGCGTTCTTCAACGCCGCGGGGCTGATGGTGCTGGTCGGCGCCGAGTTCATCGCGATGCTGCTCGTCATCGTCTATGTGGGGGCGGTCGCCGTGCTGTTCCTGTTCGTCGTGATGATGCTCGACATCGACTTCGCGGCGCTGCGGGCGGGCTTCGTGCGCTATGCCGCGATCGGCCTGGTGCTGGCGGTCGCGCTGGTGTGCGAGATGCTGATCGGCGTGGGCGCGTGGAGCGCGGGCGGGATTGATCTCGCGCGCCGCGCCGCGCCGGTGAACGAAGCGATCCCGAACATCCAGGCGATCGGCAACCTGCTGTACACGCGCTATCTGTTCGTGTTCGAGGGCGCCGGGCTGGTGCTGCTGGTGGCGATGATCGGCGCGATCGTGCTGACCCATCGCGAGCGCAAGGGCGTCCGGATGCAGAATATCGCGCGGCAGATCGCGCGGCGGCCCGACGAGGCGACACGTAACATGCGGCCCGAAGTGGGCCAGGGGGTGCAGCTGTGAGCGGCTCAATCGGCCTGATCCACTATCTTGTCGTGGCGGCGATCCTGTTCACGATGGGCGTGCTGGGGATATTCCTCAACCGCAAGAACATCATCGTCATCCTGATGGCGATCGAACTGATCCTGCTTGCGGTGAACATCAACCTTGTGGCGTTTTCGGCGGCGCTCAACGATCTGGTCGGGCAGGTGTTCGCCATGTTCGTGCTGACCGTCGCCGCTGGCGAGGCCGCGATCGGCCTTGCCATCCTCGTCATCTTCTTCCGTGGCCGCGGGTCCATCTCGGTCGATGATCCCAGCCGGATGAAGGGATAAAGCGTGACCTCGATCCTTTTCATCGTTTTCCTGCCGCTGCTCGCGGCGGCGGTTGCCGGGCTGGGCAATCGCGCCCTCGGCAATACGATCGCCAAGTCGCTGACGACGGCTGCGCTGTTCGTTTCATGCGCCCTGTCGTGGCCGATTTTCATCGGCTTCATGACCGGGAGCCTGAGCGAGAGCGTCACGCCGGTGCTGCATTTCATCACTTCCGGTTCGATGGATGTGAGTTGGGCGCTTCGCGTTGACGCGCTGACGGCGGTGATGCTCGTGGTGGTCACCAGCGTCTCGGCGCTCGTCCACCTGTATAGCTGGGGCTATATGGCGGAGGATCCGGATCAGCCGCGCTTCTTCGCCTATCTCTCGCTGTTCACCTTTGCGATGCTGATGCTGGTGACGGCGGACAATCTGATCCAGATGTTCTTCGGCTGGGAAGGCGTTGGCCTCGCAAGCTATCTGCTGATCGGTTTCTGGTTCAAGAAGCCGAGCGCCAATGCCGCCGCGATCAAGGCGTTCGTCGTCAACCGCGTTGGCGATCTGGGCTTCATGCTCGGCATCTTCGGCACCTATCTGGTGTTCAACACCCTCTCGATCCCGGAAATCCTGCACGCGGCGCCCGGCATGGCCGGATCGACGATCGGCTTCCTCGGTTATCGCTTCGATACGATGACGGTGCTGTGCCTGCTGCTATTCGTCGGCGCGATGGGCAAATCGGCGCAGCTTGGCCTGCACACCTGGCTGCCGGATGCGATGGAAGGCCCGACGCCGGTGTCGGCGCTGATCCACGCCGCGACGATGGTGACGGCGGGCGTGTTCATGGTGTGCCGCCTGTCGCCGATGTTCGAAACATCGCAGACCGCGCTCAATGTCGTCACCGTCGTGGGCGCCGCGACCTGCTTCTTCGCGGCCACGATCGGCACGACACAGACCGACATCAAGCGCGTGATCGCTTATTCGACCTGTTCGCAGCTCGGCTATATGTTCTTCGCCGCCGGCGTCGGCGCCTATGGCGCGGCGATGTTCCACCTGTTCACGCACGCGTTCTTCAAGGCGCTGCTGTTCCTCGGCGCCGGCTCGGTGATCCATGCGATGCACCACGAGCAGGACATGCGCTATTACGGTGGCCTCAGGAAGCATATCCCGGTCACCTTCTGGGCGATGATGTTCGGTACGCTGGCGATCACCGGCGTGGGCATCTACGGGGTCGGCGGCTTTGCCGGCTATCACTCGAAGGACGGTATCATCGAAGCGGCATGGGCGGCCGGGCAACCGGGGGCGTTCTGGGCCGGCGTCATCGCCGCGCTGCTCACCAGCTTCTATTCGTGGCGCCTGATGTTCCTCACCTTCTGGGGCAAGCCGCGCTGGGCCGCGTCGGAGCATATCCAGCACGCCGTCCACGATGGGCATGGCCATCACGAGAATCCGGCGGACGAACATGCCGCGCCCGCGACTCACGCGCATGACGTGGGCGTGCATGAGATGGCGACCGGCACGGCGGGCTATCACCCGCATGAAAGCCCGCTCAACATGCTGATCCCGCTGATCGCGCTGTCGATCGGCGCGGTGGCCGCCGGCTTCGTGTTCCACGGCTGGTTCATCGAGCCGACCGCCGGCGAGACGTTCTGGCGCGGGTCGATCGCGTTCAACGAGCATCTGATGCACGCGATGCACGAGGTGCCGGTCTGGGTGAAGCTCGCCGCGACGGTGGTGATGCTACTCGGCTTCGCGGGGGCGTGGCTGGCCTATATCGTGCGCACCGATATTCCGGCGCGCTTCACCGCGACGTTCGAGGTTCTGTACGATTTTGTGTACAACAAATGGTATTTCGACGAATTGTACGACCTGCTGTTCGTCCGCCCCGCCTTCGCGATCGGCCGCTTGCTGTGGCACAAGGGCGATGAGGGGACGATCGACCGCTTCGGGCCGAATGGTTCGGCGTGGGTGGTCCAGGTGGGCAGCCGCGTCGCGTCACGCCTTCAGACAGGGTATGTTTACACTTATGCGTTCGTCATGCTGATCGGGCTCACCGCCGCGGTCACCTGGGTCATCGCGGGTTGAGGTGGGGCAGATGAACGGCTTTCCAATCCTCTCCGTCATGTTGCTGGTGCCCGCGCTCGCCGCGGCCGCCTGCCTCTTTCTTTCGGCTTCGCAGGCGCGCTGGCTCGCGCTGGCGGCGACGCTGGCCAACCTCGCGCTCGGCGTGGTGTTGTGGCTCAGCTTCGACATTGGCGGCGCGCAGTGGCAGTTCGTCGAACATGCCCCGATCTTCGGGCGCTTCGGCTGGTCGCTCGGCATTGACGGCTTCGCGCTGCTGCTGATCGAGCTGTCGGTATTCCTGATGCCGATCTGCGTCGGCGCATCGTGGAACGCGATCGAAAAGCGCGTGCCGGAATATATGAGCCTGTTCCTGTTCACCGAAGTGCTGATGATCGGCACCTTCGCGGCGCAGGATCTGTTCCTGTTCTACATCTTCTTCGAAGCCGGCCTTATCCCGATGTATCTGATTATCGGCATCTGGGGCGGGGCGAACCGCATCTACGCGTCGTACAAGTTCTTCCTGTACACGCTGCTTGGCTCGGTCGTGATGTTCATCGCGATGCTCTACATGAGCATCACGGCTGACACGACCTCGATCCCGGTGCTGATGGCCTATGATTTCCCGGCCCATGTGCAGACATGGCTGTGGCTGGCGTTCTTCGCCTCGTTCGCGGTGAAGATGCCGATGTGGCCGGTCCACACCTGGCTTCCCGACGCGCACGTTCAGGCGCCGACGGCGGGGTCGGTCATCCTGGCCGGCGTGTTGCTGAAGCTCGGCGGATATGGCTTCCTGCGTTTCTCGCTGCCGATGTTCCCGGAAGCGTCGGCGCAACTCACCTGGCTGATCTTCGCGCTGTCCGCGGTGGCGGTGATCTACACCAGCCTTGTCGCGCTGGTTCAGTCCGACATGAAGAAGCTGATCGCTTATTCGTCGGTCGCGCATATGGCGATCGTCACCGTCGGCCTGTTCGCCTTCAACGCGCCGGGCATCGAGGGCGCGATGATGGTGATGCTGGGCCACGGCCTGGTATCGGGCGCGCTGTTCCTGTGCGTCGGCGTGATTTACGATCGGCTGCACACCCGCGAGATCGCGCGTTACGGCGGGCTTGCACAGAACATGCCGCGCTATGCCGTGCTGTTCCTGCTGTTCACCATGGCGTCGATCGGGCTGCCGGGGACGAGCAACTTCGTCGGCGAACTGCTGAGCCTGATGGGCGCATATCAGGTGTCGACCACGATCACCCTGCTTTGCACCACCGGCATCATTCTGGGCGCGGCTTATATGCTGTATCTCTATCGCCGCGTCGTGTTCGGCGAGATCAAGTCGGACGACGTTCGCGCGATGCCCGATCTGTCGAAGCGCGAGATGTGGCTGCTGGTGCCGATCGCCGCCGTCGTGCTGTGGATGGGTGTCTATCCGGAAAGTTTCCTCGCGCCGATGCGCAAGGATACGCAGGCGCTGCTCGCGCGGATCGAGCGCGCCAGGCCCGCCGGTGATTCGCTGCCGACCAAGGGGACCGGGGTGATCCCGGCTGCCCATGCCGAAACTGCCGCGCATGGGGAGGCGCACTGATGGATTACGCCGCTCAACTTGCGATGACGCTGCCGGAGGTGGTGCTGTCGCTGGGCGCGCTCGCGCTGATGATGGTCGCCGCCTGGACGGGGCCGCAATCGACCCGCGCCGTTTCATGGGCCGCCGTGGCGGTGCTGGCGGGCGCGTGCATCGCGCTTGCGGGGCCTGCCTCGTCGGGGGGCAGCGCGTTCGATGGCATGTATCGCGCGGACGCCTTCGCCGCTTTCTCCAAGGCGCTGATTTATATCTCCGCCGCGATGTCGATCCTGCTCGCGCCGAATTTCTTCCGCCATACCGCGGGAGACGATCTGAAGCCGGAATATCCGGTGCTCATCCTGCTGGCGACCGTCGGCATGGGGATCATCGTGTCGGCGGGCGACATGCTGACGCTCTACATCGGGCTGGAACTGCTGAGCCTCGCCTCATACGTGCTGGCGAGCTTCATGCGGCGCGATGCACGATCGGCGGAAGCTGGCCTCAAATATTTCGTGCTCGGGGCGCTGGCGAGCGGGATTCTGCTCTACGGCATCAGCCTGGTGTACGGCTTCACCGGATCGACGCTGTTCACCCAGATCCACGATGCCTATGCGATGGCGCCGCTTTCGGGCAGCGGCAAGTCGCTCGGGTTGATGTTCGGGCTGGTGTTCGTGTTCGCCGGGATCGCCTTCAAGATCGCCGCCGTCCCGTTCCACATGTGGACGCCGGACGTGTACGAAGGCGCGCCGACCCCGGTGTCGGCGTTCTTCTCCGCCGCGCCCAAGGTGGCGACGATCGGGCTTGCGCTGCGTGTGGCGATCGAGGCGATGGGGCCGGCGAGTGGACAATGGCAGCAGATCGTGATTTTCGCGGCGCTGGCGTCGATCCTGGTCGGCGCGGTCGGCGCGATCGCGCAGCCGAACATCAAGCGCCTGCTGGCCTATTCGTCGATCAACAACATGGGATTCGCGCTGATCGGCCTTGCCGCGGGCACGCCGGAGGGCGCCGCCTCGGTGATGACCTATATGGCGATCTATATCACCATGACGCTCGGCGCGTTCATCGTCGCCCTGCAAATGCGCGGGCCGGATGGCGAGCCGATCGAGACGATCGCGTCGCTTGCCGGCCTGTCGAAGACGCGGCCTGGGCTTGCGCTGGGCATGGCGATCTTCATGTTCAGCCTAGCGGGCATCCCGCCGCTGTTCGGCTTCTACGCCAAGTTCGCGGTATTCTATGCCGCGGTGCAGGCCGGGTTGTTCCCGCTGGCGGTGATCGGCATCGTGCTGAGCGTGCCAAGCGCCTATTATTATATCCGCATTGTCAAGACGATGTACTTCGACGAGCCGGCGGGTGAATATGGGCCGGGCGACAAGCTGGAAGGCGGCCTGATCGCGATCACCGCCGCGATGGTTTCGCCGCTCGGCTATCTCGCCATCCCGCTGCTCGGCGGCTGGACGATGGCGGCGGCGAAGGCGTTGTTCTGACGCATATCATCACCGTCGCGGAGACGGGGTCGACCAACGCCGATCTCCTCCAGCTCGCCGGTGGCGGCGTGGAGGAGGGGTTGTGGCTTCGCGCCGAACGGCAGCTTGCCGGGCGCGGGCGGCAAGGGCGGCCCTGGGCTTCGCCGGAAGGCAATCTTTACGCGAGCACGCTGGTTCACCTGCGTTCCGGCGATCCGCCCGCCGCGTCGCTGGCGCTCGTCACGGCGGTCGCGCTGGAGGAGGTCGTCGCGCGGCTCGTTCCGCGTGGGGCGATGCTCAAATGGCCGAACGATTTGCTCGTTTCGGGCGCGAAGCTCTCCGGCATATTGCTGGAGCGGGCGGGCGACAATGTGGTGATCGGGATCGGCGTGAACATCGCCTGCCATCCCGATCTCGCCGACCGACCGACCACGAGCCTCGCCGCGCATGGCGTGGCGATCACGCCCGCCGCCTTTCTCGATCGGCTGGCGGAGATGCTCGCGGCCTGGCTTGGCATCTGGCGGGGGCAGGGGCTGGCGCCGATCGTCGCGCGCTGGATCGAGCGCGCGCATCCCGTCGGCACGGCGCTCACCGCGCGGCTGGCGGACGGCACCACGCTCGACGGCAGCTTTGACACCATGGCGCCCGATGGCGCGCTGGTGTTGCGCTTGGCGGACGGTTCGCGTCGTGTCATCCACGCGGGCGACGTGTTTCTGGTCTGAAAGGGGAAAGAGGATGCTGTTGGCGGTCGATGCCGGAAACACCAACGTCGTTTTCGCGCTGGTCGAAGACCGGGCGATCAAGGCGCGCTGGCGCATCGCCACCGATCCGCGCCGCACGGCTGACGAATATGCGGTGTGGCTCAATCAGTTGCTGATCCTGGAGGGCTATGATCGCGCGATGATCGACGCGGTGATAATCTCCACGGTCGTGCCGCGCGCGCTCCACAATCTTCAGGTGCTGGCGAGCAAATATTTCGGGCAGGACGCGTTGATCGCGGGCCGCCCGCCAACGGACTGGTGCATCCCGATCGACGTGGACGAGCCGCAATCTCTGGGCGCGGATCGCGCGGTGAACACGATCGCGGCGCACGAATTGCACGATGGCGATCTGATCGTGATAGATTTCGGCACCGCCACCACCTTCGATCATTCGGATTATACCGGCGCATACAAGGGCGGGATCATCGCGCCTGGGATCAACCTGTCGCTCGATGCGCTGTTCAACGCCGCCGCCAAGCTGCCGCGCATCGCGATCGAGGCGCCGCGCGCTGATCTTGGCGTGATCGGTCGCAACACGGTCGATCAGATGAACATCGGCATTTACTGGGGCTATATCTCGATGATCGAGGGCCTTGTCGCGCGGATGAAGGCGGAAGTCGGCCGACCGGTGAAAGTGGTGGCGACCGGCGGGCTTGCCACTTTGTTCGAGCAGCACACCGATGTGTTCGACGTGATCGAGCCCGATCTGACCATTCAGGGGCTGGCGATCATGTGGGAACGCGCCCATACCAATTAGAAACTCGCCCCGGCTGTGCCGGGCGTCCGCCCCGGTGAGGCGCAATGCCACCGGGGCGCCCAGTTAGGATTGCAATGACCCCCCGTAACGAACTTCTTTTTTGCGCGCTCGGCGGATCGGGCGAAATCGGCATGAACGTCAACCTGTATGGCACCCAGGGCAAATGGCTGATGGTGGATATGGGCGTCACGTTCGCCGATCATAGCTACCCCGGCATTGATCTCGTGCTGCCGGATCTGTCCTTCATCGAGGAGCGCAGCGAGGAACTGGCCGGGATCGTCCTTACCCACGGGCATGAGGATCATATCGGCGCGCTTCCCTATCTGGCGCAGGATCTGGGCGTGCCGCTTTATGCGACGCCGTTCACCGCCGGGCTGATCCACGGCAAGCTGGAGGAGGAGGGGATCGCCGATCGCGTCGATCTGCGCGTGATCCAGCCGCGTGAGCGGTTCGCGGTGGGGCCGTTCGACATCCGTTTCGTGCCGCTGGCGCACTCCATCCCCGAAGCGAGCGCGCTGGAGATCGGCACGCCCTATGGCCGCGTTTTCCATACCGGGGACTGGAAGCTCGATCGGGCGCCGGTGATCGGCAAACCCGCGACCGAGCAGGAGCTGCGCGAGATCGGCGATGCCGGGATCGACGTGCTGGTGTGCGATTCGACCAATGTGTTCAATGCCGAGGCGTCCGGCTCCGAAAGCTCGGTGCAGCGAGGGCTGGCCGAGGCGGTGGCGAAGGCGCGCGGGCGCGTGCTGGTGACGAGCTTCGCCTCGAACGCCGCGCGGCTGGCGACGCTGGGCCGGGTGGCGAAGGAAACCGGGCGCAAGCTGTGCGTTACCGGGCGCTCGCTCGATCGGATCATCCGCGTCGCCAAATCATGCGGCTATCTGCGCGATTTTCCCGAGACGATTGATCCCGATACGGCGATGCGCCTGCCGCGAGACGGCGTGCTGATCGTCGCGACGGGCGGGCAGGGCGAGGCGCGCGCCGCGCTTTCACGCGTGGCGGAGGGCTCGCATCCGATCTCGCTCGACGCCGGCGACACGGTGATCTTCTCGTCGAAACAGATCCCCGGCAACGAGGTGGCGATCGGTCGTATCCAGAATATCCTCGCCGGGCGCGGGGTGGAGATGGTGACCGAGAAGCAGGCGCACGTCCATGTATCGGGCCATCCGGGTCGTCCCGAGCTTGCAGCGATGTATGAGTGGATACGCCCCGCGCTGCTCGTTCCGGTGCATGGCGAGATGCGGCACCTGATGGAACATGCGCGCTTCGGGCTGGCGCAGGGCGTGCCGCGCGCGCTGGTGCAGACCGATGGCGAACTGGTGCGGCTGGCGCCCGGCGCGCCGGAGAAGATCGGCCACGCGCCGGTCGGGCGGCTGGTGCTCGACGGGGACGTGATCCTGCCCGCCGATGGCGTGACGATCAACGAGCGGCGCAAGCTTGGCATCAACGGCCAGATGTCGGTCGCGGTGGCGGTTACGCGCGAAGGGCGCCTGGCAGGTAGGCCACAGGTGCGGCTGCAGGGCGTGCCGGTGGAGGAGGAACGCGATCCCTTCGTCGCCGAGGCGGAGGAGGCCGCCGCCGAGGCGGTGCGCGATTCAACCGGCAATGCCGCCCGGCTGCGTGAGGATGTGCGGCTCGCGGTGCGCCGGGTCGCGACGCGCTGGACGGGCAAGAAGCCGATCGTCGATGTGTTGATCGTGGAGGTGTGAGGCGATGCGCTGGACGTCGATGCTGGCGATCTATGTCCTGTTCTGGGCATTTTCGGTGTTTCTGGTGTTGCCGTTCGGCGTCCGCACCGCCGACGAGGCAGGGGTGGAGCGCGTGCCGGGGCAGGCCGATAGCGCGCCGCACGATTTCCGCGTCGGGCGCACCGCGCTGCGCGTCACCATCGTGGCGAGCGCGCTGTTCCTGCTGTTTCTCGCCAATTACGAGTTCGGCTGGCTCACCACCGACATGCTCGACGTGCTCGATATCGCCAACGGGCTGTAAGCACGCTCCGGCCCGTCAGCGCAGCCGTTCGATCGCCTGCGCCAGCGCGACATAGAGCTTGCCCATGTCGGACGAAAGCAGCGTGACGCCGAGCGGCGATCCATCGCGCTGCGCAAGGATGGTGCGCAGCATCGCCTCGAAATCATGGATGTAGCGATTGACCTGATCGCGAAAGGCGAGATCATCGTCATACAGCCGGGCGATATCGCGCTGCTCGTTCGAATCGAGCAGCCGCACCGCGCGCCGGGTGAATACACCGCGGTCACCCTTCAGATAGGCTGACCATGCGCTGTCGGCGATATCCGGCGCGAAGGTGCGGGTGATGTCGATCGACGCGGAATTGAGCGCCTCGATCAGCAGCGACGCGCGCTTGGCGAAGCTTTCGCGCTCATGCTCCTCGCGTTCGCTATGGGCGAGTTCAATCTTTGTTTCGACCAGCGCCGCCTGCTCGTCGATCTTGCGGATTTGCAGATCCAGTTCGCCAGCGGCGCGCGACGTGGCGGCGATGGCGTTTTCGGCGACGCTCGCCAGTTCGGCGATCGTCTTGTCGAAGCCTTGATCGACCGCCTGGCGCAGCGCGATGACACCCGATTTCTCCAGCGCCTCGGCGGCCTCGGGAATGACCTTGGCGAGCGTGTCGCGCGCATGTTCCGCCGCTTGTGTCGCGGTATCGCGGACGCGGAGCAGCGCCTCCAGCAGGCGGGGCGCGGCCTCCTCGGCCAGCCGGTTGGCGCGATCTGCTGCTTCGTCCACCATCTGTCCGATTGCATCCGCCTTGGAGCGCCCGGTGGTGAGCGATTCGAGCAGCGTGCTGGTCAGCGCATCGACGTTGCGGCGCTGGTCGGCGATGACCTGCGCGATCGCCTCGATCGCGTCATGCGTGCTTTCCGCCGCCGTGACGAGCGCGAGCAGTTCGGGCTTGGTCGCGCTCACCGCCGCCCTCGATGCGGCGAATCGGGTGTCGAGCCGTTCGACGGCGGCCGGCATCGTCTCGTCCATCTCGCGCGATGCGGCGTCGAGCGCGGTGAGCAGCGTTTCGGTCGTGCGAATCGCGCGCGTCGCCATTTCCTCGCCGGCGCGCAACGCCTCGGTCATCGCGTCCGCCGATCCGCCGAGCGCGCTGATCGAGGCGGCGAGCAGATGCGATCGCTCCACCCCCTGCTGGTGCAGCGCATCCAGCTTGCGTTCGATTTCGGCGATGCCGCCGTCGAGTGACGTAAGCAATGTGTCGCCCGCGTTGCGCTGGGCGTCGAGCCGGGCGGCGACACGATCAATCACCACCTCGATCAGGCTGATCCGATCGGCGAGCGATTCCGCGCTTTCGCGCGCGGCGGTGTCGAGCGTCGCCTGATTGGCGCTGACCATCGCCAGCATCGCGTCGCCCTGCGCGGCGATGCTCTTGCGCGATTCGTCGATCGCGGTCGCGGTGCGGTCGAGCATCGTGTCGATCGCCGCGGACATTTCCGCCGTGACCGATTCGAGCCGCGAGCCAGCACTTTCGCTGGTCGATTCCATCCGTGCGATATGCGCGGCGAGTTTCTGCGCGGCGCCACCGGCCACCGTTTCGGCATCGCGCCCGCGATCGGCGAGCGCGCTCACCTGCACGTCGAGTGCTGCGGCCTGTTCGCCCGCCGCCAGCCCGGCGCGGTCGATATGGACGACCAGGCCGGCGATTTCCTCCTGCGCGCGCGGCAGGCCGGCCATCAAGATATCGAGATTGTCCTGCGCGGCCTTCGCCGTATCGGCGAGCGCGCGGGCATGGCCGTTCGCCGCCGCGACCTCTGCGGACAGCCCGTTGCCGATCGCGGCGAGACGCGCGGTGGCGGTGTCGCCGAGCGCGGAGAGCGTCTGCGCCTGTTCGTTGAGCTGCGCGCGATTCGCCTCGATCGCCGCCGTCAGCGCGGCGACGGTTTGTTCCAGCATCGCGGCTTCGGCGCGCATTGCCCGTGCCGTCGCGCCGAAGCGCCGGGCCTCCGCCGTGCTGGTCCGCAACGCGATCAGCCACACGATTCCCGCCAGGAGCGGCACCGTCATCAGCGCGGCGGCGAATTGCGCGATCGCCACGGGCGTCATGTCCGGCAGGCTGTTCCACGCGAGCGCGGTCAGTGCGCCGATCCAGGCGAGCGAAAGCACACCGAGCAGCACCGGCCCGATCGTGCGCCACGGTGATGGCGCAGGCTCGTCCTCCACCAGACCAGCGCCGGGGATGGGCGCCAGTTCCCTGACCTCGAATTCGTCGAGGAACAGGGGTTGTTCCCCGTTCGCCGCCGCCGGGTCGGCTGGCGTGTTGACGGCCTCGCGCAGCCCCATCATCGTATTTCCCCCACTCATCGGGCGGGTTTACCACGAATCGCCCGCCAACAAAGCGATTAGCGAGGCCCGGCCTGCTCGTTTCGCCGCATGGCGCCGTCGGCTTGCGTCGTCGCGATCATTTGCGTGGTTGCGTCAGGCCGGCTTTGTCATCGCCTTGCCATCGCCGTGCTGGTCGCTAACAGCGTGGCGATGCTCGCGGGATTATTGTTCGCCGTTCAGGATGCCGAAGACCGTCCGGGGATTCTGGCGGCGACCCTGCCGTTCGCCGGCGTCACCCTGATCGAATATCAGGCACGGCTGCTCGCGGCGGCGGGCGCATCGCAACTGGTGATCGTCGTCTCGCGGCTGACGCCCGAACTGCTTGGCGCGATCGCGCGGATCGGTCGGCACGGGATGAGCGTGGACACGGTGCGCAGCGCGGGTGAGGCGGGCGCGCGGCTGCATCCGCTGGCGCGGATCGTGATGCTCGCGGATGGCCTCATCACCTCAGACGCCGCGATCGCGATGTTCGCGAATCAAGATGGCGATGCGCTGCTCGTGGCGGACGCCGCAAACGCGCCGGCGGATTATGAACGGCTTGGCGGTGGTCTTGCCTGGGCCGGTATCGCTCGGTTCGATCCGCGCCGGCTGGGGGAGGTCGCCGCGCTGCCGAGCGATTATGATGTGCAATCGGCGCTGCTCCACGTCACCGCGCAGGCCGGCGCGCGGCATATCCTGCTGCCGCCGGGAGAAGCGGGCGCGGGGCATGGCGTCGAGCGGCGCGGTGCATCGCTGGAGGAGCGCAGCCGCGCGGTGGTGATGGCCACGCTTGCCACGCGGCCATCATGGTTCGATCGCTGGATCGTCCGCCCGATCGCCGGGATCGTCCTGCCGCCGCTGGTGCGGCGCGCGGCGTCGACCGTCGCGGTCGCGGCGGGCGCGGGCGTGACGGTGCTCGCGGGGCTGGGGATGGTCGCGGGTGGCTATCACGCGATTGGCCTGCTGATCGCGCTCGCCGGGATGATCGCGGCGATGATGGGGGAGCGCGTGGCGTGGCTGCGCGATGAGGCGCGGCTGGCGCGGGGGCTGAACTGGGCGGTCCTCGCGGTGCCGGCGCTGGCGGCGATTTTGCTCGGCTATTCGATAGATTCCTTCGCCGCGAGCGATTCCGCGCTGATCGTGGCGCTTGTGCTGATCGCGGCGGGCGCATTGGGTGAGCGCGCGGCGAGCGCCGCGCCCCGCGCGATATGGTGGGCGACGCCGCCGGCCTATCTGCTGGTGCTCGCGGTGCTGACACTGGTGCGCGTGCCGATGGCTGGGCTGGTGCTGGCGGCGATCTATGCCTTCGCCACTTTGGGCGCCGCGATAGAGTTACTTCGCCGTCAGGCTTAGTATGCTCTTAACGACATTGCCCTAATCCGATTCTCATGCCGGTCGATCAGGACGACCCCTTGCACGCGATCGCCCCCGACGCCGCGCCGATTTTCGCGCGCGCGGCGCGGGCGGACGCGCGGGCCGAGCGGCGGCTGAACGCGGCGATCGACGATTTCTTTCTGGCGGCGCATGAGCGGCTGGACGACCGCACCCGCGCCGCGCTTCACGCCGCGATCGGCGCGTTGCTTGAGCGCATGGAGCGCGAACTTGCCGCCCACGCCACCCGCCTGTTGTCGCGCGGGGCCGGCGGGATCGTGACCGCCGATCCGGCGGAAACGCTGCGGCGGCTGGTCGATGCGGGCTTGCTCCGCGATTCCGATCTGATGGCCGAACTGATCGGGCAGATTCGGTTGGCGCTGCTGGGGCGATCGCTTGTCGCCAATCGCGAGCCGGGCACGCCCGCGATGCTGTTGCCACGGCTCGCGCAGGGCGACGATGCCGTCACCGCGGCGGCGGCGCGCGATTATATTCTGGCCGATGGCCGCCGCGACGCGAGCATCGGGTTGCCGCCCGATCTCCATCGCCGTGTGGTATGGTGGATCGCCGCCGCGCTGCGCGAGGGGCGGCGCGGCATGGCCGATCAGGCGCTGGTCGACGCCGCCGTGCGCAGCATCGACGCGCATGACGAGGGCGCGCGGCTCGATCCGGTCGCGCTACGCCTCGCTGCCGCGATAGACGCGCGCGCGGACGAACTTCCCGAATTGCTGATCGAGGCGCTCGGCGATGGCCGTGCGGAGCTTGCCGCCGCGCTGATCGCCTATATCCAGCGCATCGACCTGCGGGAGGCGCGCGCGCTGCTGCTCGATCCCGATGGGGACCGGCTGTGGCTGGTGCTGCGCGCGCATGGTTTCGCGCGCGATGCGCTCGCGCGGGTGGCGCTGCTGCTGGCGGATGCCGATCCGCGCCGCGATATCGAGGCGTTCGCCGATCTGCTCGATACGATCGCCGCGATCCCGGTCTCCGCCGCGCGTGAGGCGCTCGCGCCGCTTTCGCTCCACGCCGATTTCCGCCGCGCGATCCGCGCGCTCGAACGATCGCGCCGGGCATGAGCGAAAGCATGGCGCTGACCGCGCGGCTCGATCATGCGGATCGGCTGATCTCCGCCGATGCCGATTTCACGATGCTCAACGATCGCGCGGGCGGCGCGCCGGGTGAGTTGCTCGCGGTGCCGCAACTCGCGACGGTGGTACGACTCGCGCGGCGGTTGCGCATTCTCGTCCAGCGATCGGTGGTGATCGCCGATGCGGATGTCGATCTGGAATGCTGGGTGCGCGCGGTGCCGGGCGCCGATGGCGTCACGCTGACGGTGGCGCCGATGCGCGAGCGCCCGGCGTGGCGCAGCGCGGTGGCCGTGGCGCACGTCGTCGCGCCGCCCGCCGGGGCGGATTGGGTGTGGGAAATCGACGCGGCGCTGCGCATCACCCATCTGCCGACAGCCGCGGGCGCGGCGCATGGCCTCGATCCTTCCGCGTTGCTCGGCAAGCCGCTGACCGAATTGTTCACGCTCTTGCCCGATGCCGCCGGAGGGATGGCGCTGCTGGAGGCGGTGGCGGCACAGCGCGATTTCGATGGCCAGCCGGCGACGATTCGCGGCTCCGGCGAAAGCGTGACGCTTGCGGGCAGCGCGCGGCGCAACGCGATGGGCGTATTCGCCGGCTTCGTCGGCGGCGCGTTCTTGCCGGTGCGAAAGACGGAGGACACCGGGCTGACACCGGCGCAGGCGTTCAACACCCGGCTCGACGGCATCCTGCGCGGGCCGCTTGGCCGGATCATCGCCAATGCCGACAGCATCAATGCCGCGAGCGATGGCCCGATCGACCCGCATTACGTCGATTATGCCGCCGATATCGCCAGTGCGGGCCGGCACCTGATGGGGCTGGTGGACGATCTCGCCGATCTCGAAGCGATCGAGCGCGACGATTTCCGCATCGAATTCGAGACGGTCGATCTCGCCGATGTGCTGCGTCGCGCGGCGGGGTTGTTCGCGGTGCGGGCGACCGATGCCGGGGTGTCGATCGACGTGGGCGGTGCGGATGCGCCGCTGCCGGCGATCGGCGAGTTCCGCCGAATCCTGCAGATTCTAGTCAATCTGATCGGCAATGCGCTGCGCTATTCGCCGCGCGGCGGGAACGTGTGGCTGCGCGTCCAGCGCGATGGCGCGCAGGTGGTGGCGATCGTCGCCGATCAGGGCAAGGGGATCGCACCCGAGGATCAGGCGCGCATCTTCGCGAAATTCGCCCGCGTCGATCCGCGTGAGCCTGGCGGCAGCGGCCTCGGCCTCTATATCTCGCGCCGGCTCGCACGCGCGATGGGCGGGGATATCACCGTTGATAGCGCGGCGGGCGAGGGCGCGCGCTTCGTGCTGAGGCTACCGGCGGCCTGATCGCCGCGCCAAGAGCACAAGGCACAGCCCGACGATGGCAACGATCGCGCCGCGATCGGCCCAGGGGCGCTGATCGAGCATGAAGCTCGATTGCGGCCAGTGGATGTAGCCAAGCCCCTGACCGATCCACAAGGCACCGATCAGAAACAGGAGCACGCCCAGCGCGATCAGCGCCGGGCGTGCGATATGCATCAGCGCTTCGCCGCCGGCACGTAGGGCCGCTGCGTCGGGCCGGTGTAGAGCTGGCGCGGACGACCGATCTTCTGATCGGGATCGGTAATCATCTCGTTCCACTGCGCGACCCAGCCGACCGTGCGGGCGAGCGCGAACAGCGCGGTGAACATCGAGGTCGGGAAGCCGATCGCCGACAGAATGACGCCGGAATAGAAATCGACGTTCGGGAACAGCTTCTTCTCGACGAAATAATCGTCGCTCAACGCGATTTCCTCAAGCCGCATCGCGGTTTCAAACACGGGATCGCTGACGTTGAGCGCCTCGAACACCTCACGCACCGTCTTCTGCATCACGGTCGCACGCGGATCATAGTTTTTGTAGACGCGGTGGCCGAAGCCCATCAGGCGGAACGGATCGTTCTTGTCCTTCGCGCGTGCGATAAATTCCGGGATGCGATCCGGCGTGCCGATCTCGTGCAGCATGTTGAGCGCGGCTTCGTTCGCGCCGCCATGCGCCGGGCCCCACAGGCAGGCGATGCCCGCCGCGATGCACGCGAACGGATTGGCGCCCGACGAGCCGGCAAGACGCACGGTGGAGGTGGAGGCGTTCTGCTCGTGATCGGCGTGGAGGATGAAAATCCGGTCCATCGCCTTTTCCACCGCCGGGTGGATTTCATACTGCTCCGCCGGCACGCCGAACGTCATGCGCAGGAAATTGCCGGTGTAGCTCAGCGAATTGTCCGGATAGAGGAACGGCTGGCCGATCGTGTACTTATACGCCATCGCCGCGATCGTCGGCATCTTCGCGATCAGCCGGTGCGACGCGATCATGCGCTGCTGCGGATCGTGGATGTCGGTCGAGTCGTGATAGAATGCCGAAAGTGCGCCGACCACGCCGCACATCACCGCCATCGGGTGTGCGTCGCGGCGGAAACCGCGATAGAAGGTCGCAAGCTGTTCATGCACCATCGTGTGGCGGGTGATGGTGTTCTCAAACTTGGTCAGTTCCGCGGCCTTGGGCAGTTCGCCATTGAGCAGGAGATAGGCGACCTCCATGAAGCTCGAATTTTCGGCCAGATCGCCGATCGCATAGCCGCGGTGAAGGAGCACGCCCTCGTCACCGTCGATATAGGTCAGCGCCGAGCGGCACGACGCGGTCGAGGTGAAGCCGGGATCATAGGTGAACGCACCCGTCGCGCCATACAGCTTGCGGATGTCCATCACGTCCGGGCCGACCGAGCCGGACAGAACGGGATATTCGGAAGTCTTTCCAGCAAGGGAAAGCTGGGCATTCTCGGTCATATGTTCTCCTTCCCCGGCGTCAACGCATGCGGTCCGCGATCCGCGCCAGGCTTTCTTCCCGGCCCAACAGGGCCAGCACGTCGAAGATTCCCGGCGAGGTCTTGCGACCGGTAAGAGCCACGCGGAGCGGCTGCGCGACCTGGCCGAGCTTTACGCCCGCCGCCTCGGCCACTTGCCGTACCGCATCTTCGAGCGCCTCCGTATCCCAGTTGTGCAGCGCGTCAAGAGCGGCGTGCACCTGCGAGAGCAAAGCGGGCGCGTCGCCCTCCAGCAGCGGCTGCGCATTGTCCTCGATGAAGAGTGGGCGCGTGGCGAACAGAAAGGCGGTGCCGTCGGTCAGTTCGTTGAGATTCGCCGCGCGCGGCTTCAGCGCGGGCATCGCGCGCAGCAGCAGATCGCGATGCGGATCGCCCTCCGCCAGCCCAAGCCGCACCGCGACAAGCCCGGCCAGCCGCGCATCATCCGCTTCGCGGATATACAGGCCGTTCAGATGCTCCAGCTTCTTCAGGTCGAAGCGCGAGGGCGATTTGCCGACATTGGCCAGATCGAACCATTCGATCGCCTGTTCGCGGCTGATGATCTCCGCATCGCCGTGCCCCCAGCCGAGCCGCATCAGATAATTGTCGAGCGCCTCGGGCAGGATGCCCAGTTCGTCGCGATAGGCCTCGATCCCCACCGCGCCGTGGCGCTTGGAAAGCTTCGCGCCGTCCGCGCCGTGGATCAGCGGGATATGGGCATAGGCCGGCTCGGGCCAGCCCATCGCGCGATAGATCGGCAACTGGCGGAAGGCATTGTTGAGATGATCGTCGCCGCGGATCACATGCGTCACGCCCATATCGTGATCGTCGACCACCACCGCGAGCATATAGGTCGGCGTGCCGTCGGAGCGGACGAGCACCAGATCGTCCAGCTCGGCGTTCTGCACCGTCACATCGCCCTGCACGCGATCGTGGATCGTCGTGGCGCCTTCAAGCGGCGCCTTCAGGCGGATGACGTGCGGCGCGGTGGGGTCGTTCGGCGTTTTATCGCGCCACGGCGAACGGATGCGCAGCGGCTTCTTCGCGGCTTCCGCCTCGGCGCGCATTCGCGTCAGCTCGTCGGGCGTCAGATAGCAGCGATAGGCGTGGCCGTTCGCCACCATCGCTTCCGCCACCTCGACGTGCCGCCCGGCGCGTTCGAACTGGAACACGGCGTCACCATCCCAGTCCAGCCCGAGCCAGCGCAGCCCGGTGAGGATCGCGTCAATCGCCGGTTGGGTCGAGCGGGCGCGGTCGGTATCCTCGATGCGCAGCAGGAACTTGCCGCCGTGATGGCGCGCGTAAAGCAGGTTGAACAGCGCGGTGCGCGCGCCGCCCAGATGAAGGAAGCCGGTGGGGGAGGGGGCGAAACGAGTGACGACCGTGGTGTCACGCGCGCTCCCTGCGGCGGGATCGGTGGTTGCGCTCAAGCGCGCTTGCTCCCAGACTGAATTATGACATGGCCACATTAGCCGGGGGCGCCCCTAGCACGCGCCTGATGCGGCTTCAAACCTTCGCCATCGAACGATGGCTGGAGGCGGAGCGCGATCAGCTTGCATTGTGGCTGCCGGTGTTTCTCGGCGCAGGGGTCATCCTGTGGTTCGCGCTGCCCGACCCGCGTGGTTGGACGATCGCGATCCTGCTCGCGGCGGGCATTGGTTCATTCGCGATCGCGCTTCAGGGCGGCGGGCGGCTGGGGCGGTGCGTCGCGGTCGCCGGGTTCGCGCTGGCGATCGGGGTTGCGCTGATCTGGTGGCGCGCGGAGCGGGCGGCGGCGCCGGTATTGCCGCGCGCGATGGTGGTGCGGTTCGAGGCGCGGGTGGAGCGTGCGCAGCCGCTGCCGGCACGCGCGCTGGTTCGGCTGACGCTAGCGCCGACGCGCTGGATCGACCGCGCTCCGAAGGCCGCGCCGGCCCGGATCCGCGTCAATCTCGCCGAGGCGGATGCGCCCCCCGGCATCGCGCCCGGCGCGATCGTCGCGATCCGCGCGCGGCTCATGCCGCCCGCGCCGCCGGCGGTGCCGGGGGCTTATGATTTCGCGCGGGTCGCGTGGTTCGACGGGCTGGGCGCGACCGGGCGCGCGCTGCCGCCGCTCACGATCCTCTCCGGCGGCGGCGCGGGAGACGGACTGCGCGTGCGGCTTTCGCGCCATATCCATGCGCAACTGGCCGGGAGCGCGGGCGGCATCGCCGCGGCGCTGGCGACCGGCGATGTCGGCGCGATCACCGATTCGGATGCCGAGGCGATGCGGCGATCGGGGCTGGCGCATCTGCTTTCGGTCAGCGGGCTTCATATCACCGCTGCCGTCGGGATCGCGATGCTGGTTGCGGCGCGGCTGCTCGCGCTCAATCAGCGGCTCGCGCTCACCGGGCGGGTTCCGCTGCTCGCCGGCGCGGTGGGGGCTGTGGCTGCGATCGGCTATACCCTGCTGACGGGCAGCGAAGTGCCGACGATCCGCAGTTGTGTCGCGGCGTTGCTGGTGCTCGGGGCGATGGCGTTGGGGCGGGAAGCGGTGACCTTGCGGCTGGTCGCGGCCGGGGCGTTCGTCGTCGTGCTGTTATGGCCCGAGTCGCTCGTCGGCCCGAGCTTCCAGCTTTCCTTCGCGGCGGTGACGACGATCGTGGCGCTGCACGAGCACCCGGTCGTGCGGCGCTGGTTCATGAAGCGCGAGGAGGGATGGATCGCGCGCGTGCTGCGCGAGGGCGGCTCGCTCCTGCTCACCGGGCTGGTGATCGAATTCGCGCTGATGCCGATCGCCGTTTATCATTTTCACCGCGCGGGGATTTATGGCGCGGTGGCGAATATCGTCGCGATCCCGCTCACCACCTTCATCGTGATGCCGCTGGAGGCGCTGGCGCTGCTGTTCGATGTGGCTGGGCTGGGCGGGCCTTTGTGGTGGCTGGCGGGCAAGGCGCTCGCGCTTTTGCTGTGGATCGCGCGCACCACCGCCGCCGCGCCGGGATCGGTCACCGCGCTCCCGGCGATGCCGGGCGGCGCCTATGCGCTGATGGCGGCGGGCGGGCTGTGGCTCGCGCTGTGGCGGACGCGGTGGCGGCGGCTCGGCTTCATGCCGCTGGTGATCGGCGCGGGTTGGGCGCTGGCGACTCCCGCGCCGGATCTGCTCGTCACCGGCGACGGGCGCCATGTCGCGATCCGCACCGCGCGGCGATCTGGCGGTGCTGCGCGATCGCACCGGCGATTATGTGCGCGGGATGCTCGCGGAAAATGCCGGGTTCGAGGACGATCCTGAGCTTCTGTCGGAGCAGCCCGACGCACGGTGCAGCCGCGACGCGTGCGTGATGATACGAAAGGCGCGCGGGCGGAACTGGCGCATCCTCGCGACGCGCAGCGGCTATCTGCCACCGTGGGAGGAGATGGTGGCGGCCTGTCGCGCCGCCGATATCGTCATCAGCGATCGCCGCCTGCCGCGCGCCTGCGCGCCTCGCTGGCTGCTGCTCGATCGCCCGATGCTGGAAACGACCGGCGGCGTCGCGTTGAGTCTGGCCGCCGGCAGGATCGTTACGGTGCGCAAGCCGGGGGACCGCCATCCATGGGTGGCGACCGTATCATTGTCTCGGCAAGCGCAGCGTTCAGTTTCAGGTGCGTCGATGCGATCACGGTAGCGACGATGCGATTATCAGTATCGCGCGCGCCTTGCTATCCGTCCGCATCGGCGATTAACGGGTTCATGCCCTCGAAAGCCCGGTGGCCGGCACCACGCGGGCAATGCGGTGGCGGTAGCGACGATCCGGTCA
Source organism: uncultured Sphingomonas sp. (assembly GCF_937871615.1). Taxonomy (GTDB): domain Bacteria; phylum Pseudomonadota; class Alphaproteobacteria; order Sphingomonadales; family Sphingomonadaceae; genus Sphingomonas. Next base: position 183,350 of record NZ_CALMPA010000046.1, read on the forward strand.
TCGGTATCGCGCAATTCGCTTTCGAGGAGCGCAATCGTCTTACCGAGTTGTACCAACCGGCCCTCACCGCTCAATCCGCCGGGTTGGGCCGGGACAAGAAAACGTGTGCTAAGCTCGATCGTCGCGCAAATAGGCGTTGCCGTCCGTTTCACCAACACAGTCGGCCCCCGCGTGTCATCGAGCACTGCGGTGAGAAAGCCGCCCTGGATATTGCCACCCGGATTGCGGAAACCCCGATGCGCATCGAACGCGATCCGCACCGCGCCTGTAGCGGGGGCGGTGCTCAGCGACGTCCAGCCGAGCGTCTCCGCGCTTAACGGCTTAGGAAAACGATCGAACCCGCTCATCGCGGGCGCCCTACGATCGTGGCGTCCGGATCAGTCGTAGCGTCGCAGCAGCCCCGCGAGCTTGCCCTGCACGCGCACCTGCGCGGGTGAGTAGCGTTGCGGATCATAGCTGCGGTTGGCGGGATCGAGCCGGACCATCGCGCCTTCGCGGCGGAAATATTTGAGCGTCGCCTCGCTATCGTCGATCAGCGCCACGACGATCTCGCCGTCACGCGCGGTTTCGGTGCGGCGGATGAGCGCGTAATCGCCATCGAGGATGCCTGCCTCGACCATCGAATCGCCGGCCACCTCCAGCGCGAAATGCTCGCCCGATCCCAGCAGCGCCGCCGGCACCGGAAGCGAGGTCGATCCCTCGAACGCCTCGATCGGCATACCCGCCGCGATCCGCCCGTGCAGCGGGATTTCGACCACATCGTTCGCCGGCTCCGGCATGGCGCGTTTCAGCGCCTGCGATTGCGCGGTGGCGCGGCGCGGCTCGATGCGCTCGGGCATCTTCACCACTTCGAGCGCGCGCGCGCGATTGGGCAGGCGGCGCAGGAAGCCGCGTTCCTCCAGCGCGCTGATAAGGCGATGGACGCCCGATTTGGATTTCAGCTCAAGCGCGTCCTTCATTTCCTCGAACGAGGGGGAAACGCCGCTTTCGGCGAGGCGATCATGGATGAAACAGATCAACTCATGCTGTTTCTTCGTAAGCATCGCGATCCTCCGCAGGCGAACAGACGTGGAACCTTTACGGAACAATCAATGGAGGGTCAAGCGATGACGAGGATTTCCGCCGATTCGCCCGTCAACGCTGGCGGTGCATGGGGCTCGCGCACGATCAAGCAGTTCGCGCGGGCGAGCGTTGCCAGCATCGAACTGTCCTGGATCGCGGCGGCGTGGAGCAGGCCGTCGCGCAACTCGGCGCGGATATAATCGGTCCGCTCGCCGTTCGCCGGCAGCGCCTCGCCCAGCAGCGCGCGGGTGGTGTGGGGCAGCGGCGCGCGTGCGCCGGCGATCGCGATGACGAGCGGGAGTACGAACAGCAGGCCCGTGACGAAGGCCGAAACCGGATTGCCCGGCAGCCCGATCACCACGCAATCGCCCCGCCGCCCGGCCATCATCGGCTTGCCGGGGCGAAGCGCGATGCGCCAGAAGTCGATCGTCGCACCCGCCGCCTCCAGCGCGGGGCGGACGAGATCGTGATCGCCCACCGAAGCGCCCCCGGTCGTCACCAGAACGTCCGCCGTGACGGCGGCGAAGGCGTCGCGCATCGGCTCCAGCCGATCGGGCAGGATGCCGAGATCGACGACCTCCACGGGAAGCCCGCCAAGCATTGCGCGCAGCATCAGCCGGTTCGATTCGGGCAGGCCCGGCGCGTCGCTGCCCGGCTCGACCAGTTCGTCCCCGGTCGCGGCGAGGGCGACGCGCACCGGGCGGCTGACGACCACCTCCCGCACGCCGCCGGTCGCGATGAGCGCGAGCCGCGCGGGGGTCAGCGCGTCGCCGGTGGCGGCGAGCGTGTCGCCTTCGTGGAAATCGAGCCCGCGCGCGCGGACGTTCCTGGTGCGAAAGGCGGGGCCATCGCCGGCAAGCCGGAGCGTGGCGCCATCGCGCGCGGCTTCCTCCTGCACTAATATCGTATCCGTGCCGGGGGGAAGCGGCGCGCCGGTGAAGATGCGCACCGCCTCGCCAGCGGCCACCGCGCCGTCGAAGTCATGGCCCGCCGCGCTTTCGCCGATCACGCGCCACGGGCCGGGCATATCGGCAAAGCGGATCGCATAGCCATCCATCGCCGACAGGTCCGCCACCGGCTGGGTGCGGCGCGCGGTCACGGGTTCGCGCAGATAGCGCCCCGCAGCGGCGATCAGCGGCAGGCGCTCGGTCGCGATGGCGGGAGCGAGCGCGAGCAACCGCGCCTGCGCCTCGGGGACCGGCAGGAGGGAGGGACTGGCCATGGCTCATCCATCGCACGCGCGCCCGTCCGGGGCCACCGCGAGATGATCGACAGCGCGGTGACCCGCCGATAACCTGCGCGCGATGAAGACCTTGCACGATCCCGATCGCGAACTGACCGAGGGCCTGGCGGCGATCCGCGCGCAATATGACGTGCCCGCCGGTTTCCCGCCGCAGGTGTTCGCCGCCGCCGAGGCAGCGAAGCGCGCGCCCGACGCGCATATCGACCGCACGGCGATACCGTTCGTGACGCTCGATCCCGCCAGTTCGACCGATCTCGATCAGGCGTTTGCGATCGAGGCAGCGGGGAGCGATCTGCTGCTGCGTTATGCGATCGCCGACGTGGCGTGGTTCGTCGACGAGGGCGGGGCACTTGACGCCGAGGCGTGGCGGCGCGGGGAATCGCTGTATCTGCCCGATGGCAAGGCGGCGCTTTATCCCCCGGCGCTGGGCGAGGGGGCGGCGAGCCTGTTGCCCGATGGCGATCGCCCGGCGGTGATCTTCGCGGTGCGGGTCGCGCCCGATGGCACGGCGGCGCTTGATGGCGTGGAGCGCGCGGTGATTCGCAGCCGCGCGAAGCTGGCGTATGAAACGGTGCAGACCGGGGATTTGCCCGCCGGGTTCGCCGATCTCGCCGCGCGCGTCATCGCGGCGGAAGATCGGCGCGGCGCGGCACGGGTCGATCCGCCCGAGCAGGAACTGGCGCGCAATGGCGATGGCCGGCTGCAACTGCGCTTCCGCCCGCGCGAGGCATCGGAGGATCAGAATGCCGCGATGTCGCTCGCGACCAATCTGGCGGTGGCACAGGCGATGCTGTCGCGCCACACCGGGCTGTTCCGCGTCATGCCGGGGCCGGACGCGCACGCGGTCGCACGGCTGCGCAATGCCGCCGCCGCGCTCGCCATCGGCTGGCCGGCGGATATGTCGCTCGCAGACTTTCAGCGCGGCCTCGACGGGCATGATCCGCGCCACGCGGCGATGATGATCGCGATCCGTCGCGCAGGGGAGGGAGCGAGCTATGCGCCATACCAGCCCGGCATGGTGCCGTGGCACGCGGCGGTCGCGGCGACCTATGCCCATGCCACCGCCCCCTTGCGCCGGCTGGCGGATCGCTATGTCGTGCAGGCCGCGCTGGCGATCGCGAACGGCAAGGCGGTGCCCGATTTCGTCACCGCCGCTTTCGCGCGGCTGCCGGCGGTGATGGCGCATTCCGGCGCGATCGCGGGCGCGGTCGATCGCGCGGTGATCGACATGGCGGAAGCGGTGATGCTCCAGGGACAGGAGGGGCAGGCGTTCGACGCGGTGATCCTCGATCGCGAGGAACGCAGCGCGCGCATTCAGCTTTGCGATCGCCCGGTGGTGGCGCGGGTGACGACGGATGCGGGCGAGCCGGGGGACACGATCGAGGTGCGGCTCGACGAGGCCGATCCGGTGCGCCGCGCGCTGCACTTCTCGCGCATCGCCCCCGTCCAGGCTCAGCCGACGAGCGGATGACGAACGATCGGCGCATAGCGCGCGCCGTCATGCCCGAGGCTGCTTTCATAGAGGATCAGCTCAGCCATGGTGAACGGCGCGCTGGAAAGCGCGGCGTGCTCCGCGATCCAGCGTTCGAGCGCTGCGCCATGCCCTGCGCTGCGCGGTAGCCGGGCGAGCGTGATGTGCGGCAGATAGGCGCGCCGTTCCGGCTCCAGCCCGAGCCGCACCAGCGCATGATCCACCTTGCGATGCAGCGCGGCGAGCGCCTCATGCGGCGTGACGCCCGCCCATAAGGCGTCGGCCCGCCCGCGCTTGTCGAACCGCCCCACCCCGGCGAGCGCGATGGTTGGCGCAGGGGCGGCAATCCCGCCGATCGCGAGCGCGATTTCCTCCGCCAGCGGGCGTTCGACCTCGCCGATGAAGCGCAAGGTGAGATGGAGTTGGGCGTCGTCCTGCCATCGCGCGCCGGGCACGCCACCCATCGTTTGCGCAAGCGTGGCGCGGATCGCGGACGGTGGGCACAGGGCGACGAACAGGCGGTGCATCGGGCGAACCTTTTTGTAACGAAAGATTGCTTCCGGGCGGCTCGCTTGAAAATTTCGCCCGCACGGGCAATATTTCGGCAGTACCGGCTCGTTCATTGCCGGACAAAGGAGCGAACTGACAATGGCTAACTGGTCTGACCCCCGGCCGACCGCCGCCCCCTTCGGGTCGAGCGCCGCCGATACGCGGAGCGCTGCGTATGACGCGGGTCTCCGGTCTTACATGCTCTCGGTGTACAACTACATGGCCTCCGGCGTGTTGTTGACCGGGATCGTGGCGCTGCTGTTCGCCAGCGGTGGCCGCGACAGCCTGGCCGCGCAGGTGTTCATGGCGCCCGGCATCCTGAAATATCTGGTGATGTTCTCGCCGCTCGCCTTCGTGCTGGTGCTGAATTTCGGGCTTAACCGCCTGTCGACGGGCGCCGCGCAGGCGATCTTCTTCGCATTCGCCGCCGTGATGGGCGTGTCGATGTCGACGATCTTCCTCGTCTATACGGGCACGTCGATCGCGATCACCTTCTTCGCCACCGCCGTCGCGTTCCTGTCACTCAGCCTCTATGGCTATTCGACGAAGCGCGATCTGTCCGGCATGGGGACCTTCCTCATCATGGGCGTGGTCGGCATCATCGTCGCCTCGCTGCTCAATCTGTGGTTCAAGTCGCCCGCGATGGCGATGGTAATCAGCGCGATCGGCGTGCTGCTGTTCGCGGGCCTCACGGCCTATGATACGCAGCGGATCAAGAGCATGTATGCTTATGTCGCCGGCACGGACATGATGGGCAAGGCCGTCATCATGGGCGCGCTGTCGCTGTATCTCGATTTCATCAACATGTTCCAGTTCCTGCTGTCCTTCATGGGCCAGCGTGACTGATTGATCGGCCGCTCAAACGGCTGAGATTTTCGAGGCCCGGCGGGAATTCCGCCGGGCCTTTTTCATGCGCGACATGCTCGTCCGGGCGGCGGCGGCGCATGGCGCGGCTACCATCTCTTAACCATCATGGTGGCAGGATGGCGCGACCGGACAGGAAAGACGACAGATGACCGCTCTCGCGAAAACCAGGGACGCTCGCCGCGCGCCGCGCTCGCCGGCGGAATGCCGCGCCACCGCGCGCGTCGCGGTCTCGGTCGAGGTGATCGACGCGTCCGCCAACGGCATCCGCGCGCGCATCTCGATCGCGCTGCCGGTGGGGACGACGCTCAAGATCGGGCTGCCCGGCGCGGTGCAGCGCCACGCGCGCATCATCTGGTCGAACGATGGAGAGATCGGCTGCGAATTCCTCGCCCCGCTGTCCGAGGAGGAGCTTGGCAGCGTCCTTGCCGCCACGCCGGATGCCCGCCCGCGCTAAGGCCGTTTCGAGGCGGGCGCGGCAACTCGACAAACCGCATCGCTCCCACATCTCCACTTCATAAAGCGCCGCCGCAGAGGCTGGATCGCCGCAAGGGATAGCCGGGCGGCCTTCCGCTTTCGGAAAGTTGCCCGAACCTCCCGATTTTCGCCGCTTGAAATTATATTTCAAGCGCGCGAAATGGCCGTGCGCGCCGGACGATGCGGCGCGAGTCTGGAGAGAGCATGGCCGGCGGTCCCGTTCGCAGCAATCTGAAGCCTTTGTCGCTCCATGTGCCGGAGCCGCATTTCCGGCCCGGCGACGCGGTGGATTTCTCGTCGGTGGAGGTGCCCGCGGCGGGCGCCGCGCCGCGCCCCGATACCCATGCGGCGCCCGATAGCTTTCGTGATCTCGCCTATACGATGGTCCGCGTGCTTGACGATCAGGGCAATGCCGTCGGCCCGTGGAATCCGCGCCTGTCGCCCGAAACGGTGCGGCGGATGCTGCGCCACATGGCGCTGGTCCGCGCGTTCGACGAGCGCATGTTCCGCGCCCAGCGGCAGGGCAAGACCAGCTTCTACATGAAGTCGCTAGGCGAGGAGGCGATCGCGGTCGCGGCGGCCCATGCGCTGCATTATGACGATATGTGCTTCCCCTCCTATCGCCAGCAGGGGCTGTTGATCGCGCGTGACTGGTCGATGGTCGATATGATGAACCAGATCTATTCCAATCGGGGCGATCGGTTGCAGGGCAAGCAATTGCCGATCATGTATTCGGTGCGCGAAGCCGGTTTCTTCTCGATCTCGGGGAACCTCACCACGCAATATCCGCAGGCCGTCGGCTGGGCGATGGCCTCCGCCGCGAAGGGCGATACGCGGATCGCGGCGACCTGGTGTGGCGAAGGCTCCACGGCGGAGGGCGATTTCCACTCCGCGCTCACGTTCGCCACGGTCTATCGCGCGCCGGTGATCTTCAACGTGGTCAACAATCAATGGGCGATCTCCAGCTTCTCGGGCTTCGCCGGGGCGGAGGCGACCACCTTCGCGGCGCGCGCGGTCGGCTATGGCATCGCGGGGCTCAGGGTCGATGGCAATGATGCGCTCGCCGTTTACGCCGCGACCATGTGGGCGGCGGAGCGCGCGCGAACCAACGTCGGGCCGACGCTGATCGAGCATTTCACTTATCGCGCCGAGGGTCATTCCACCTCCGACGATCCCAGCGCCTATCGCTCCGCCGGGGAGCCGAACGCATGGCCGCTCGGCGATCCGATCCGGCGCCTGAAGGATCATCTGATCGCGATCGGCGAGTGGGATGAGGAACGGCAGGCCGCGATGGATCGCGAGGTCGCCGAGGAAGTGAAGGCCGCGCAGAAGGAAGCCGAGAAGAACGGCGTCCTCGGCCATGGCCTGCTCCAGCCGCTCGACAGCCTGTTCGACGGCGTGTTCGAGGAAATGCCATGGCATCTGCGCGAACAGCGCCAGATGATGCTGGATGAGGAAGAGGCTTCCGGGCGCCCCTGGGCACGGAAAGGGTAACGATCAGTGGCTGAGATTATCGAGACCGAGCCGGCCGCCGATGCGCCGGAAACCGCGCGGATGAACATGATCCAGGCGATCAATTCCGCGCTCGATGTGATGATGGCGCGCGACGATGCGATCGTCGTGATGGGTGAGGATGTGGGCTATTTCGGCGGCGTGTTCCGCGCGACCGCCGGCTTGCAGAAGAAATACGGCAAGACCCGCGTGTTCGATACGCCGATCACCGAATGCGGCATCATCGGCGTCGCGGTGGGGATGGGGGCCTATGGCCTGCGCCCCGTGCCGGAAATCCAGTTCGCCGATTATATCTATCCCGCGCTCGATCAACTCGTGAGCGAGGCGGCGCGGCTGCGCTATCGCTCCGACGGCGAGTTCATCGCGCCGCTCACCGTGCGGTCGCCGTTCGGCGGCGGGATCTTCGGCGGGCAGACCCATTCGCAATCGCCGGAGGGGATTTTCACGCACGTCGCCGGGCTAAAGACGGTGATCCCCTCGACGCCATATGATGCCAAGGGCCTGCTGATCGCGGCGATCGAGGATAATGATCCGGTGATCTTCTTCGAGCCGAAGCGCATCTATAATGGCCCGTTCAACGGACACTGGGACCGCCCGGCGGAAAACTGGTCGAAACATCCCGCAAGCGCGGTGCCGAGCGGCTATTATCGCATCCCGCTGGGCAAGGCGAACGTGGTTCGCGAGGGCGAAGCGGTGACGATCCTTGCCTATGGCACGATGGTCCATGTCTGCCTTGGCGTCGTGGCGGAAGCCGGGGTCGATGCCGAGGTGATCGACCTGCGCACTCTGGTGCCGCTCGATATCGAGACGATCGAGGCATCGGTGAAGAAGACCGGCCGCTGCATGATCGTGCATGAGGCGACGCGCACCTCCGGCTTCGGTTCGGAACTGTCGGCGCTGGTGCAGGAACGCTGCTTTTATCATCTGGAAGCGCCGATCGAGCGCGTCACCGGATTTGACACGCCATATCCGCACAGCCTGGAATGGGCGTATTTTCCGGGGCCGGTGCGGATCGGGCAGGCGCTCAAGAAAATTCTGAAGGATTGACGACGATGGCGCGTTTCAACTTCCGCTTGCCTGACATTGGCGAAGGCATTTCCGAGGCAGAGATCGTCGCCTGGCATGTCAAGATCGGCGATCGGGTCGAGGAAGACCAGCAGATCGCGGATATGATGACCGACAAGGCGACGGTCGAGATGGAAAGCCCGGTCGCGGGAACGGTTGTCGAACTGGCCGGCGAGGTCGGCGATCAGGTGTCGATCGGCGCAACCCTGGTGGTGATCGAAATCGAGGGCGAGGAACACGCCGCCGCCGAGATCGAGGCGGAAGCGCCGGGCGCCGCAGTGATCGAACCGGCGGTGGTGGAGAGTTTCTCGCATCCTGAGCTTGCGACGAAGCCCGATCCTCTCCCCGTTCGGGCTGAGCCTGTCGAATCGCTGCCTTCTTCCGAAAGGAAGGATAGCTCTTCGGCAAGCTCGGGGCGAACGGAAGAAGTGGCGCGCCATGTCCTCGCATCCCCCGCGGTCCGTGCGCGCGCACGCGATCTCGGGATTGATCTCGCGCAGGTGAAGGCCGCGGAGGGTGATCGCATCCGTCACGCCGATCTCGACGCGTATCTGCGCTATGCCGCCGGGCAGGGCTATCATGCCCCTTACGCTAGCCGCGCGCGCGCCGACGAGCAGATCAAGGTGATCGGGATGCGTCGCCGCATCGCTGAGAATATGGCCGCATCGAAACGCCACATTCCGCATTTCACCTATGTCGACGAAATCGACGTGACCGAACTGGAACGGGTGCGTGCGGATCTCAACGCGACGCGCGGCAGCCGTCCGAAACTCACGATGCTGCCGTTGCTGATCGTCGCGATCTGCCGCACTCTGCCTGATTTCCCGATGCTCAACGCGCGTTATGACGATGAGGCGGGCGTCGTGACCCGCTCGGGCCGGGTGCATCTCGGCATGGCGACGCAGACCGACGCGGGGCTTACTGTCCCCGTGATCCGCGATGCGCAGGATCGCAACGTATGGCAACTCGCCACCGAGATTGCCCGGCTTGCGGAGGCCGCGCGCGCCGCGAAGCTCAAGCCGGAGGAATTGGGTGGTGGCACGATCACCGTCACCAGCCTCGGCCCGCTAGGCGGCATCGCGACCACGCCGGTAATCAACCGGCCGGAAGTGGCGATCATCGGGCCGAACAAGATCGTCGAGCGCCCGGTTTTCCGTGGCGATGATATCGTCCGTGCGAAGCTGATGAACCTTTCGATCAGTTGCGATCATCGCGTGGTCGATGGCTGGGACGCGGCGAGCTATGTTCAGGCGCTCAAGAAGCTGCTTGAAACGCCGGTGCTGCTGTTCGCCGATTGATCGTGGCTAGGGCGGCGCGGGGCATATCCAGCCCTGCGCCGCGTCACTTCATGCTCGACGGTTGGTGAAAAGCTGGACGAGGCCGACGACCAGCGCGACGATCAACAGGATGTGGATCAGGCCGCCGGCGATATGGAGGCTGAAACCAAGCAGCCACAGGATCGCGAGGATGATAACGATCGTCCACAGCATTGCTTTTCTCCGCCGGAAACCCAGGCAAGAACGTGGATCATATCGAATCCGTTCCGGAATGCGACGATCTTTGTCAGCGGCTTGGCAATATTCGGCGGGGTGTGCGCTTTAGCGAAATGCGAAGTTCAAGCTGGCCGTGGCCGCGTGATCGTTTCCGCCGCCGGCAGCGAAGCTATGCTGATTGAGATAGCCCAACTCGATATTCGCGTTCTTTGTCAGCGGGGTGTAAACCGCGATCGTATTGCGCATTCGATCCATGCCGTGAATCGTCTGAAAGGCGGTGCGGTTGAGGTTGACGAAGCTCTCGTGGCTGATCGCCACGCCGGTTGTTCCGTCTGCGTGGAAGGGGAGCGCCAGGCGGGCGAATGGTCGCAGGCGCCAGCCCGTGCCGTTCATCCCCTCGCGCCACCGTTGCTCGCCGCGTAACCGGAAGTTCGCCCGGAGCCTGCCGATTCTGACATTGTCGAAGCTCACCTGTTCGCGCGCGCGATGCTCCATCACGGCGAAGCGGCCCGCGTCGTAGTTCGGATCGTGCGTATAGCCGGCCCACAGCGTCAGGCGGGGGGCGATGCGATAGCCAAGCAATGAATTGCTCTCGATCTCGTACAAGCCGCTGCGCGTGTCGCTGATCCGCGCAATGACTTCCTGCGAGAGGCGCCAGCCGTCGCCCAGTTCCACCGTGCCGGCGGCGGTCAGCCACAATTGCGAGTCGTCGCGGGCGAACGCCGCGTTGGGGCAGAAAGCGGTCATCAGGCAGATTACGCAACAGGCAAGTGTCTTGAGCATCGGAAACGCTGATGCGCAGAAGTGCAACAAATCCGCAACATTTGTCTCGGCTTAAAATTCAACCAATGGGTTTACAATCTGCAGTTGGCATGATAATAAAACCATATGGTTGAAGATTCCCTCGGTCTCACCTTCGCGGCGCTCGCCGATCCTACCCGGCGGGCGATGCTGGCGGACCTGCGCAAGGGTGAGCGGTCGATCGGCGATCTCGCGGCGCCGCACGCGATGACGTTCGCCGGGGCGGCCAAACATATCGGCGTGCTGGCGCGCGCGGGACTGATCGAACGGCGCAAGGCCGGGCGACAGCAATTGTGCCGATTGAAGGCTGATCGTTTTGCCGAAGCGGAGGCATGGCTCGGCGAATGGTCGCGGTTCTGGACCCGCCAACTCGACGCATTGGAAGCTGCGTTGCAGGAAGATCGGGCATGAAGCGTGACGGTTGGACGTTGCTGTTGGAATCACGTTGAAACAGGAGCTTGGATAGGCATGACTGATCTTATCACGACGCAGGAATTGCGTTTCGAACGCCTGCTCACCGCGCCGATCGACAGGGTGTGGCAGTATCTCGTCGATCCCGAGTTGCGCGCGCGCTGGTTCATGGCCGGGCCGGGCGATATCCGCCCCGGCGGCACGATCGGGCTTACCATGGCGCATGAGCGGCTGTCGGACGAGCAGGTGCCGACGCCTGAGCGTTTCGCCGGCGTGATGGGCAAAGCATGGACCGAGCGCGTGTTGCGCGTCGAGCCGCCGCACGTGCTTGCCTTCACCTGGTCGAACGGCGACGCGGGCGAGGTGACGATCACGCTTGCGCCCGAGGGCGATGGCACCCGGCTGGTGCTGCACCATACCGGGTTGCGTGGCGCGGAAGACGCCGCGAACTTCGGTGGCGGTTGGGCGGCCCATCTCAACGCGTTCGAACGCCGCGTCGCCGGGCGGGGCGTGCCGGATTTCTGGAAGCTTCACGCCGAGGCTGAAACGGTGGCGAAACGGGCGGTGGGCCTTATCTGAAACAAGGCCGCTTCCCGCGTTTCGGTCGCGCAGGAAGCGGCAGATTTCGCGTTGGCCGGAGCAGAAATGCGCCCTGCTCACGAACGTGCGCTCGTGTCAGGCGGCCAGTGCCGCTTCCGCCTGCTCCAGCGCCTTTGGATCATCGACATCGAGCCACCATGCGTCGCCGATGTCGGTGATCCGGGCGGCGCGGTTGGTGGCGAGCGCCTGTACTCCCGCGGAAATGGACCCGCCGCCGCCTGCCGCGATGCTGGCGCGCAGCGCGTCGTGGAACCGGCCATCGACCGCGAACACGCCGCAATCGAACGCGTCATAATCGGAAAGATGCTTGCCGATCGCGACGATCGCGTCGCCATCGGTGCGCACGCGCGTCACATCGTCCAGATCCACCAGAGGATTGTCGAGCCGTCGGTCGATCGCCAGCGTCAGTGGCGCATCGGGCGCGGCGATGGCGCATCGGACGATCGCTGGATCGAACAGATGATCCGCCATCATCAACAGGTGGCGCTCCGGCCCGATCGCGTCCGCGCCGCTCAGCACCGAATGGCCATTGGCGAGCGACCAATCAGCGGTGCGCACGCAGGAGATCGCCGGATCGAGCGCGTGGAGATAGCTTTCGACGGCATCCGCCTCATGCCCGGTGACGACGGTGAACCCGGTTGCGCCACCGGCCCGCGCCGCCGAAATGACGCGCGCGATGAGCGGCACGCCGGCAACCGCGGTCAGTGGTTTTGAAGGAGACACCGCGCGCAGCCGGCTGCCGTAGCCGGCTGCGACGATGAGCGCCCTCACTCGGCGGCGAGCCGCGCGTCGGCGTGGATGAAATCGTCGGTCATCTGCGCCGCGATATCGTCGGTATATTGCTCCGGCGGATGCTTGCAGAAGAACGAGGACGGGCCGGTCAGCGCCCCGCCGACACCGCGATCGAGCGCCAGCTTGCAGCAGCGGATCGCGTCGACCACCACCGCGGCGGAATTCGGGCTGTCTTCCACCGACAGGCGCAGTTCGAGGTTCATCGGCACATCGCCGAACAGATTGCCTTCAAGCCGCAGGAAACACAGCTTGTTGTCGTGCAGCCAGGGAATATAGTCCGACGGGCCGACGTGGATATTTTCATCCGCCAGCCGCTCGGCGAGGACCGCCTGAACCGCCTCGGTCTTCGATTCCTTCTTGCTCGACAGGCGATTGCGGTCGAGCATGTTCATGAAATCGGTGTTGCCGCCGGTGTTGAGCTGATAAGTGTGGTCGATCGTCACGCCACGGCTCTTGAACAGGTTCGACAGCACGCGGTGGACGATCGTGGCGCCCACCTGAGCCTTTACATCGTCGCCGACGATCGGAAGCCCGGCCTTGGCGAAACGCGCTTCCCATTCCGGGTTGGACGCGATGAACACCGGCATACAGTTCACCACCGCAATGCCTGCCTCAAGCGCGCATTCCATGTAGAATTCGGTTGCCGCCTGGCTGCCGACCGGCAGGAAGTTCACCAGAACCTCGGCGCCCGTTTCCTTGAGCGTGCGGATGATCGCGGCGCGGTCCGCATCAGGCGTGTCGTCAACTTCGAAACCGCGATCGTTGGCCGCCGTCAGCATATGCCCGGCAACGCCGTCGAGCTTCGCGCCCATCTGAACGACCGTGCCGGTTTTCGGCACATCGGCGTGGAAAACCTTGGTGCAGTTCGGCTTGGCGAAAATCGCCTCGCCCAGATCCAGCCCTACCTTGCGCGAATCGACATCGAACGCGGCGACGAATTCGATGTCGCCGACCTTGTACCCACCGACATCTTCATGGATCAGCCCGTGCGCGGTGTTGCCCGCGCTATAATGATATTTGCCCTGCACCAGGCTGCTCGCGCAATTGCCGACCCCGATGATGGCGACCTTGATCGTTGACATTAAACCCCCGCTTTGTCGGCTATGGCCGACGGATGACCGATTGCTTCAATGTCGTGACAGATGCGACACTCCTGTCAAGCGATCCCGGCACCTGTTATCGAGCGGGAAAGGGGGCTTCACATTGGAATCGAACGAAATGACCGCGAGCACGACGGGAAAGCCGCGTGAATTGCAGGGGTTCCTGAACCACCGAATCTATCACCCGGCGGCCCGCCGACTCGCGATGGCTCTCGCCCGGACCCCCATCACCCCGAACATGGTTTCGGTATTCGGGGCGTTGATGGTGTGCACCACGGGGGTGCTCTATGCGCGGGTCGGCACGCCGCTAGCGATCGGCGTCGGATTCGCGCTGCACCTGTTGTGGCATGTCGTTGACGGGGCGGACGGCGATCTCGCGCGGATGACCGGGCGCGCCAGCCCGTTTGGCGAGGTGGTGGATGGCCTGTGCGATTACGGCGGGCATGTCGTGCTGTACCTGCTGCTCGGCTATACGCTGCAACAGGTGGCCGGGCCGTGGGTGTGGGTGATCGTGGTCGGCGCTGGCGCTTCGCGCATCGTGCAGTCGGTGTTCGCGGAAAGCTCCAGGCGTACCTATCAATGGTGGGTCTATGGCGTGCCGTGGATCCAGCATAATCGCGCCGCGCCGCGTGGCGTTGGGGGCGCGCTTGCGCGTTTCTACCTCACGGTGTCGCACGCGCTGACCGGCCCGACCGAGCGGATCAACGCGCTGGTGACAAGCGCCGAAGCCGATCCGGCGGAGCGCCAGCGCATCGCCCGTCTGGCAAAGGAAACCGGGCGGCGGACGCTGTTGCTGCCCGCCTTGTTGGGCGCCAATCCGCGCACGATCCTGCTCGGCCTCAGCATGATCGCGGGATCGCCCATGTGGTTCTTCCTGATCGAATTGGCCGTGCTGAACGCCGTGCTGCTCGTCGCGATCGTGCAGCAGCGAGCCAATTGCAGCCGCCTCGTGCAATTGATCGCGCGAGGAAGGGATTGACTGGCGGAACCGCGCGGGATCGGGAATGGTTCGTTGCCGGAACGGATTCATGGGAGAAAAGCGATGCGCATGATGGTGATGATGGCCGGGGCGCTGGCGCTGGCCGGATGCAATGAGGGCAAGATGGAAACCGGCGCGCCGATCGCCGGTGGCGCCCATGCGGTGGCGATGCTGAAATCGGCGACGGGCGCTGACGTGGGCCGCGCGACGGCCACGGAGGTGGCGGGCGGTTTGCGCGTGACCGTGGATGCCAGGGGCCTGCCGCCCGGCACGCATGGCGCGCACGTCCACACCACCGGACGCTGCGACCCGCCTGATTTCGCGAGCGCCGGCGGCCACTGGAACCCCACCGGCATGAAGCACGGCTCGATGAATCCGCAAGGCCCGCACGAAGGCGATTTGCCCAATCTGGTGATCGACACCGGCGGTCGCGGGACGGTGGCGCTGACGATTCCTGGCGCAACCATGGCCGGGCTGCTCGATGCCGATGGCGCTGCGCTGGTCATTCACGCCAGTGCTGACGACCTGATGACGGACCCCGCCGGCAATAGTGGCGCGCGGATCGCTTGCGGTGTGTTTCACGCTGGTTGATGCGGATCAGCCGGGGGTGGTGAGCTTCCGGTTGCTCCACATCGGCGCCGGTTCGTAAAAAAATGCGTCGAACCCGACCGGAAAACCGCGAAAGGCCGGAAAACTCTGAAAGGATGGAGGCCCGACCGGGAATCGAACCCGGGTGCAAGGATTTGCAGTCCTCTGCGTCACCACTCCGCCATCGGGCCTCGATATGCGGGAGCGGGCTGATGCGTCGGGAGCGGCGCGCTGTCAAGCGTGGCGCGATGGTTGGCGTGACGACGGGGACGCGATACAAGCCGCCGGCAGACAATAGTGTATTGCACCAGTAAAACAGTTGTGCGACAGGGCATGTTCATGATGGCGACCACTTCCTTGGCGAATGAATTCGACGCGATGCGCACCGCGATGGTGGCAAGCCAGTTGCGCCCCAATGCGGTGAATGACGTTCGCGTCGTGACGGCGATGGCCGGTATCGCGCGCGAGACGTTCGTGCCGGCGGAAGCCGCGTCGCTCGCCTATCGCGATACGGCGATCCCGCTCGGCGGCGGGCGCGCGGCGAATCTGCCGATCGCCACCGGACGGCTGCTGACCGAGGCGCAACTGCGGCCAAGCGATCGCGTGCTGCTCATCGGCGCGGCGACAGGGTATACCGCGACCGTGCTGGCGCGGCTCGTCGCGCACGTCGTCGCGGTGGAGAGCGACCATGATCTCGCCGCCCGCGCGCGCGCCGCGCTGAGCGGCGTCGCCGGGGTGGAACTGATCGAAGGGCCGCTGGAGCAGGGATACGCCGCCGGGGCGCCCTATGACGTGATGGTCATTGATGGCGCGGTGGAGGAATTGCCGGAAGGGCTCGTCGCACAGGTGCGCGCCGATGGCCGGATCGTTACCGGGCTGTTCGATCGGGGCGTGACGCGGCTCGCCGCCGGAAAGCGCACCGAGGGCGGCTTCGGCCTGGCCGATTTCGCCGATATCGAATGTGTGGTGTTGCCCGGCTTCGCGCGCCGGCGCGGGTTCAGCTTCTGAGGTATCCTTTGGGTCGCTATATCTCCTTCGTCGCGCTCGCGGCAGCGCTCGCGGCGCCTGCTTCGGCGGAAACGCTGCGCGATGCGCTGGCCAAGGCTTATCGCGACAACCCGACGATCACCGCCGGTCGTGCCCAGCAGCGCGCCACCGACGAGAATGTGCCGATCGCCAAGGCCTCCGGTCGCCCGAATGTTTCCGCGACCGGCTCGGTAACCGAGAATTTCGTCCGAACCGGGAATAGCTTCACCACGCCCGAGCGCGTGGCGCAGGGCGGCGTTTCGCTCAACGTGCCGCTGTTTTCCGGTGGCGCGGTGCGCAACGCGGTGCGCGCGGCGGAAACGCGGGTGGATGCCGGGCAGGCGGCGCTTCGCGGGACGGAAGCCGCGACCTTCACCAATGTCGTCAGCGCCTATAACAACGTGCTGCGTGACGAGGCGATCGTCAGCCTGAACGCGCAGAACGTGAAAGTGCTGGAAACCAACCTTCAGGCCGCGCGAGATCGCTTCCAGGTGGGGGATCTGACGCGCACCGATGTCGCCCAGTCCGAGGCGCGGCTCAGCGTGGCACGGGCGCAATTGCAGGGTGTGCAGGCGAATCTGATCGGCAGCCGTGAGATTTATGTTCAGTTGGTGGGCGAAGCGCCGCAGGCGCTCGAACCGCCGCCGCCGCTGCCGAATCTGCCGAACACACCCGATACCGCGGTTGATGTAGCGCTTCAGGACAATCCGACGCTGATCGCGGCGCGGCGCCAGCGGGATGCGACCCGCTATGACGTGAAAGTCGCGCAGGCTGCGCGCCTTCCCACTGTCGGCGTTGGCGTGGGGGAGAATTACACCAATTATCTTGGTTCGCTTGGAACCGGCAGCGGGCTTGGCGTGGGGCAGACGGGCGCCTCCACCTCGATCGGGCTGAACGTGTCGCTGCCGCTCTTTCAGGGGGGGCGCCCCGCCGCGCAGATCCGGCAGGCGCAGGCGTTGCGCTCGCAGGCGATCGAGAACGCCACCGCCGCCGAGCGGCAGGTGATCGCGCAGACGCGTTCGGCCTATGCGATCTGGCGTTCCGCGCTGGAGGTGATCCAATCCTCCGAGGCGGCGGTGAGCGCGAATCGACTGTCGCTGGAGGGCGTTCGCGCCGAGAACAGCGTCGGCAATCGCACGATCCTCGATATTCTCAACGCCGAGCAGGAATTGCTCAATAGCCAGGTGACGCTGGTTAGCGCGCGGCGCGACGCTTATGTCGCGGGCTTCGCGCTGCTCGCGGCGATGGGGCGCGCCGAGGCCCGCTATCTGGGGCTCGATGGCGGGCCGCTCTATAATTCGGCGGATAATTATAACGCGGTGAAGAACCGAATCTCCGATTTCGGGAGCGCGCCGTCGCCCTCCGCGATCGCGCCGAGCACCGCGAAAGTGCCGGCGCAGAACGCGACGGTGACGCGCCCGCTCGACCCGGAACTGGATACGAGTGTTGACAGAAGCGCTCCCTTAACCACAGGTGAGCACGCACCGAACCGCTAAACCGGCGTGTTCGCGAAACAATGTGGAACGTCGCTTATGGGGGACGCTAGCGCCGAGCCGTCGATGGAGGACATCCTGTCTTCGATCAAACGGATCATCGCCGAGGAGGGGGAAAGCGCCCAGCGTTCGCGCCGCGCGTCGATTCGCCCCGTTCCGTCGATTGTGCCCGATCCGCCGGCGGACGAGCCGGATGAGGTGCTGGAGTTGAGTCACCCCATGCCGATCGCGCCCGAGCCATCGCCAGCCCCCGCGCCGGTGAAAGCCGCGCCCGAGACGATCGTGTCGCCGGAAACGGCGGACGCGACTCGCGGCGCGCTTGATGCTCTGTCCCGCCTGCTGGTGAAGCCGGAGCCGGATAGTGACGGCACGCTGGAAGGGCTGGTGCGCGAGATGCTGCGCCCGATGTTGCGCGAATGGCTCGATGCGAACCTGCCGGCGATCGTCGAAACGATCGTTGCGCGCGAGATCGCGAAGATCACCAGCACGGGGCGTTAATTCGCCTTGGCGCGAATCGCGCGGGGGAGATTGTTGCGGACGTAACGATCTGCTCTATCGTGCGCCCATGAAAGCGCTTTCCGTCGCGAGTCTGCTCGCCATCGCTGCCGCCGCTGCTCCCGCCGTGGCGCGCCCGCTCACCATCGCCGATGTGACCATGCTGTCGCGCGTCGGCTCGCCCACCGTTTCGGCGAACGGCAAATGGCTCGTCTGGGCGCAGCGCGAAACCGATCTCGCCGCGAACAAGGGGCGGTTCGATCTCTGGAAACTGGACCTGACGAAGCGCGGCGCGCAGCCGGAGAAGCTTGTCGCGGATCCGGGCGTGAACGAGAACGATCCGCAGATCGTGGGCGAGACGGTGTATTTCTCGTCGGACCGTGGCGGCGAGGACGCGATCTGGGCGGTGCCCGTCACCGGCGGCGAGCCGCGCCGGATCACTGATTTCAAGGGCGGTTTCAACGGCTTCAAGGTGGCGCCGACGGGGGATCGGCTGGTCGTCTGGGCCGATCGCAAGCCTGGTGCGCCGTCGCTCGAACCGGCGATGGTGAAGAAGGATCCAGACGGCGGCGAGGCGCGCATCTATGACCAGTTGTTCGTCCGGCATTGGGATACATGGGCGGACGGCAATCGCTCGCAGCTTTTCGTTCTGCCGCTGACGGCCGCCGGCGCGGGCGGCAACGGAAAGGCGATCGTCGGGGCGCTCGTTGGCGACACGCCATCGAAGCCCTTCGGCGGAGGCGAGGAAATCGCCTGGTCACCCGACGGCAGGACGATTTTCTTCGCGATGCGCGAGGCGGGGCGGATCGAGCCATTGTCGACCAATCTCGACATTTTCGAGGTGCCTGCAGACGGCAGCCGCGCGCCGGTGAACCTCACCGCCGACAACAAGGCGACCGATAACCAGCCGGTCGTCTCCCCCGACGGGCGCAAGCTTGCGTGGTTCGCGATGCGGCGCCCCGGTTACGAGGCCGATCGGCAGGTGCTGACCATCCGCGATTTGGCAAGCGGTAAAGTGACCGCGCTGACGCAGAAATGGGATCGTTCGGTGGGCTCGATCGCCTGGGCGCCGGATTCGAAATCACTCTACGTCACCGCCGAGGATACGCAGGAAGTGCCGTTGTGGCGCGTCAGCGCGGAGAATGGATCGGTCACGCGACTGACGCAGCAAGGCAGCGTCTCGTCGGTCAGCGTAACGCCCGGTGGCGTGATCGTGACGATGAACAGCCTGACCGCACCGGATGATTTCTATCGCATCGCCGGCAAGGGCGCGCCCGAACGGCTCACCGCGGTCAACGCGGAGAAGCTCGCGGGCGTCGAGATGCCGGCGGTGACGCGGTTCAACTTCAAGGGCGCGAACAACGATATTGTCTGGGGCTATGCCGTGAAGCCGAACGGGCTGGCGGGCAAGGCGCCAATCGCGTTCATGGTCCATGGCGGGCCGCAGGGATCGTCCAACAATAGCTGGTCGTATCGCTGGAACCCCGCGGTGTTCGCGGGCGCGGGCTTCGGGCTTGTCGCGGTCGATTTCCACGGCTCTACCGGCTACGGGCAGGCGTTCACGGATGCGATCCGCAACAATTGGGGCGGCTGGCCGCTGGAGGATCTGAAGAAGGGCCTCGCCGCCGCGACCGACAAGTTCCAGTGGCTCGACGCGAACAATGCCTGCGCGCTCGGCGCATCCTATGGCGGCTATATGATGAACTGGATCGAGGGCCAGTGGCCCGATCGCTTCAAGTGCATCGTCCAGCATGACGGCGTGTTCGACGCCCGCGCCATGGCTTATGAAACCGAGGAATTGTGGTTCGACGAATGGGAGCACGGCGGCAAGGCCTATTATGAAGACCCCGCCGCGTTCGAGAAATGGAACCCGGTGAATTACGTCGACAAATGGAAAACCCCGATGCTCGTCATCACCGGCGAGAAGGATTTCCGCATTCCCTATACGCAAGGGATCGCCGCCTTCACCGCGCTCCAGCGGCGCGATATCCCCTCGCGGCTGATGGTCAATCCCAACGAAAACCATTGGGTGCTGAAACCGCGCAACTCGCGGCAATGGTATCGCGAGGTGATCGGCTGGATGGATAAATGGACGGGCAAGGGCGCGCAATAACGCGCGCCCGCTCGCTCGCGCCGGCTTTTCTTTTGCCGCTCCGTGGCTAAAGCCGGCGCCATGACCGAACTGCCCAAGACTTTCGATCCCGCCGCCATCGAATCCCGCTGGTACAGCCATTGGGAGGATAACGGACTGTTCCGCCCCGATCGGCCGGGCGCGGAGCCGTGGACGATCGTTAACCCGCCGCCCAACGTCACCGGCTCGTTGCATATCGGGCACGCGCTCGACAATACGTTGCAGGATATCCTTGCCCGACACGCGCGGCTGAAGGGCAAGGACGCCTTGTGGGTGGTCGGCACCGATCACGCCGGCATCGCGACGCAGATGGTGGTCGAGCGCCAGATGGCGGAGCGCCAGCAGAAGCGCACCGATTTCACCCGCGAGGAATTCATCGCGAAGGTGTGGGAGTGGAAAGCGGAGAGCGGCGGCGCGATCACGCGCCAGCTCCGCCGGCTCGGCTGCTCGATGGACTGGGCGAACGAACGCTTCACAATGGATGAGGGCTTCAGCAAGGCGGTGCTGAAGGTGTTCGTCGATTTGCACAAGCAGGGGCTGATCTATCGCGACAAAAGGCTGGTGAACTGGGATCCCGGCCTTGGCACCGCGATCAGCGACCTTGAGGTCGAGACGCGCGAGGTGAACGGCAAGTTCTGGCACCTGCGCTATCCGCTGGCGGATGGCAGCGGCTTCATCTCGGTCGCCACCACGCGGCCCGAGACGATGCTCGCCGATATGGCCGTAGCGGTGAACCCGGAGGATGCGCGCTACACCGCGCTGATCGGCAAGCAGGTGAAGCTGCCGATCACCGGGCGCCTGATCCCGATCATCGCCGACGAACATGCTGATCCGGAACTGGGATCGGGCGCGGTGAAGATCACGCCGGGGCATGATTTCAACGACTTCGAGGTCGGCAAGCGCGCCGGGTTCAAAGCGGCTGAGATGCTCAACATGCTCGATGCCAAGGCGCAGGTGACGCAGACCGCCGATGGCCTGATCCCGGCGGAACTGCTGGGCCTCGATCGCTTCCACGCGCGCAAGCTGGTGGTGGAGCGGCTGGAGGCGGAGGGCTTCCTTGAGCGCGTCGAGGATCGCGTGATCCAGACGCCTTATGGCGATCGTTCCGGCGAGGTGATCGAGCCGTGGCTGACCGATCAATGGTATGTCGACGCGGCGACGCTGGCCAAGCCCGCGATCGAAGCGGTGACCTCGGGCAAGACGCGCATCGTGCCCAAGACGTGGGAAAAGACCTATTTCAACTGGATGGAGAATATCCAGCCGTGGTGCGTCTCGCGACAGCTTTGGTGGGGGCACCGGATTCCGGCCTGGATGTCGTTCGGCAACCCGGAAACTGGAGAGCCGGAACGATGCTATGTTGCGGAGACGGAAGAAGCGGCGTTGCTTCAAGCTCGTCAGGACGCGGGTGATCGCAAGATCATCATTTTTGAAGATTGGAGTTCGGCGCTTCAAGTCGAAGGTAATGGCCCGACCGCCTTCGACTCAGACGTCTATGCGATCGTTCGCGACCCCGATGTCCTCGATACCTGGTTCTCCTCGGCCCTCTGGCCGTTCGCGACGATGGGCTGGCCGGACAACGCCGATCCCACGCTCGCCGGGCGCTACCCGAACAACGTGCTGATTTCCGGTTTCGACATCCTGTTCTTCTGGGATGCGCGGATGATGATGCAGGGCCTGCATTTCATGAAGGACGTGCCGTTCCGCACGCTCTACCTGCACGGCCTCGTCCGCGCCGCTGACGGCGCGAAGATGTCGAAATCCAAGGGCAATACGGTCGATCCGCTTGGGCTGATCGACAAATATGGCGCGGACGCGCTGCGCTTTTTCATGGCGGCGATGGAAAGCCAGGGCCGTGACATCAAGATGGATGAGAAGCGCGTCGAGGGTTATCGCAACTTCGCGACCAAGCTGTGGAATGCCAGCCGCTTCTGCCAGGCGAACGGCATCGGCGGGTCCGCCACGCTGGAGCCGCCGGCGGCCACTTCGGCGGTCAACAAATGGATCGTCGGCGAATGCGTGAAGGCGATCCAGTCGGTCGATCTCGCGCTGGCGGAACTGCGCTTCGATGCGGCGGCCAATGCGATCTACCAGTTTGTGTGGAGCCAGTTTTGCGACTGGTATCTGGAGCTTATCAAGGGCCGGATCGACGATGAGACGCGCGCCGTGGCGGGCTGGGTGCTCGATCAGATACTGGTCGTGCTTCATCCGTTCATGCCGTTCATCACCGAGGAATTGTGGCACGCGCTCAGCCCGCGCGAGCATGAATTGATCGTCGCGAAATGGCCGATGGCGGATGCGCGGGCGATAGATCCGATGGCGAGCGACGAGATCGATTGGGTCATCAAGGTCATCAGTGAGATTCGGTCTGCGCGAACTGAACTCAACATTCCGCCCGGTACGCGAATGGAAAGCTACGTTGCCGGAGCAAACGACCGACAGCAGCAGATGATAAAGCGTAATTGGTCCACCATCAGTAAGCTCGCACGAGTTGAGCAGGTCGATCTAGATCAGGACAAGCTTGGCAGCGCAAATGCGCTTCAAGTCGTCGTCGATGATGTGATTTTCGCGCTTCAACTTGAAGGAGTGATCGACCTCGATGCCGAACGCGCGCGCCTCGCCAAGGCGATCGCGGGGGCGGAGAAGGAACGCGATTCGCTCGCGGCCCGGCTCGGCAATGCCAGCTTCGTCGAACGCGCCAAGCCGGAAGCGGTGGAAAAGGCGCGCGCCGATCATGCGGACAAGGCGGCGGAAGCCGAACGGCTGGCGGCGGCGCTGGCCCGGCTGGGCTAGGGCGGGCGGGCCGGGGGCGCCGATGCGCGAAACCGGCTTTGCTTTGCCGAAAAATGGATGAGAGGGGCGGCTGCATCTTTTTCCGTCCGTGGAGAGAAAGGTCGCCTGTGTCGGATCGTGACGAACCATCGGCGGAACGCGTGGCTTCCGCGCCGCGACATGGGCATTCGCATAACCTGACCTCGGGGCCGATCGGATCGGCGCTGTTGATGTTCGCGCTGCCGACGCTGGCGTCCAATATCCTGCAATCGCTCAACGGCTCGATCAACGCGATCTGGGTCGGGCGATTCCTGGGGGAGGGCGCGCTGGCCGCCACCTCCAACGCGAACATCATCATGTTCCTGACGTTTGGCGCGGTGTTCGGCTTCGGCATGGCGGCGACGATCATGGTCGGGCAGAGCTGGGGCCGCCGCGATGTGGAGGGCGCGCGCCGCGCATTCGGATCGGCGATCGGGCTGGTGTTCTGCACCGCGATCGTGGTGGCGACGCTGGGCTGGATATTCGCGCCGGAAATCCTCCATGCGCTCGCCACGCCGCAGGTGGCGTTCGAGCCTGCGCTTGATTATCTGCGCGTCATCTTCCTCGGGCTGCCGGCATCAATGCTGCTGGTGCTGATGTTCATGGGGCTGCGCGGCACGGGCGATTCGGTGACGCCTTTGTGGTTCATGGGATTGTGCGTGGTGCTCGATGCGGGGCTCAATCCGCTGTTCATCCTTGGCGTGGGGCCGTTGCCGCGCCTGGGAATCGCGGGATCGGCGCTCGCGACGCTGATCGCCAATGTCGTGGCGATGGGGTTGCTGGTCTTCTACATTCAGTATCGCAACCTTCCCTTGCGGCTGAAGGGCGCGGAGTTGCGCTATATGCTGCCGTCGCCCGCGCTTGTCCGCACGATCATTGGCAAGGGGCTGCCGATCGGGGCGCAGATGCTGGTGATGTCCACCTCCTCGCTGGTGATGGTCGGGCTGGTGAACCGCCATGGCATTGATACGATCGCGGCCTATGGCATCACCCAGCAATTGTGGAACTATGTTCAGATGCCGGCGATGGCGATCGGCGCGGCGGTTTCCGCGATGGCGGCGCAGAATATCGGCGCCGGGCGCTGGGATCGGGTGACGCGCATCACGCGGGCCGGGCTTTACTACAATCTGGCGATGACCGGCGCGATGGTGTTGCTGGTGATCGCGTTCGATCGCCCGCTGCTCAGCCTCTTTATCGGCGCGGCCAGCCCGGCAGTCCCTGTCGCGCGACATATCAACCTGATCGTAACCTGGGGGTTGATCCTGTTCGGTGCGACGATGATCCTGTTCGGCACCGTCCGCGCGAACGGCGCGGTATGGGGGCCGCTCATCATCCTTGCCGTTTCGATGTTCCCGGTTCGCCTCGGGCTGGCGCTGGGGCTGGATCCCGTGTGGGGGGCGAATGCGCTGTGGTGGAGCTTTCCGCTCGGCTCGGTCGCCAATCTCGCGCTGGCGGTGCTTTACTATCTGTACGGTCCGTGGCGGCGCGGCGGGCTGCTCGTGCCCGAGAATTTCGTCGACGAGCGCAGCCACGCGGATATCGAGCCTGCGGCCAATCTGAAGCCGGTGAGCTGATACGGATCGACATTCAGCTCGGGCTGGCTGCACACACCTGATTTGCACCGTGCCGCGGCAAGGCTTGCCCGGCGCCGCGCGAAGGCGCATGTCGCCGGGCGTTATGCACGCATCTTTTCCCGCGCTTCGCCTCCGTCGCACCCGTGTCGCCGAATGGAGCCGCCGTCTGCATCGCGAGACGGTGCTCACCCCGGCGGACCTGATCTGGCCATTGTTCATCACGGACGGGAAGGACGTGGAGGAGCCGGTCGCCAGCCTGCCCGGCGTATCGCGCTGGTCGGTCGATCGCATCGTCGCGCGGGCGAAAGAGGCGCGCGATCTTGGCATCCCATGCGTCGCGCTGTTTCCCAATACCCCGGCGAACCTGCGCACCGACGACGGGCGGGAGGCGCTGAACCCCGATAATCTGATGTGCCGGGCGATCCGGGCGATCAAGGATGCGGTGCCCGAGGTGGGCATCCTCACCGATGTCGCGCTCGATCCCTATACCGCGCATGGCCATGACGGGCTGGTCGACGATCACGGCTATGTCCTCAACGATTCCACCGTGGAAATCCTCGTCGGCCAGTCGCTCAATCAGGCGGCGGCGGGCGCGGATATCATCGCGCCGTCGGACATGATGGACGGCCGTATCGGCACGATCCGCGCCGCACTGGAAGGGGCGGGGCATGTCAACGTGCAGATCATGGCCTATGCCGCCAAATATGCCAGCGCCTTTTATGGCCCGTTCCGCGACGCGGTAGGTAGCCGTGGGCTGCTGAAGGGTGACAAGAAGACCTATCAGATGGACCACGCCAATGCCGAGGAGGCGCTGCGCGAGGTGGCGCTGGATCTGGCCGAGGGGGCGGATAGCGTGATGGTGAAGCCGGGGTTGCCCTATCTCGATATCGTGTGGCGGGTGAAGGAGGCATTTTCCGTGCCCGTCTTCGCCTATCAGGTGTCGGGCGAATATGCGATGATCGAGGCTGCCGCTGCCGCCGGGGCGGGGGATCGCGACGCGCTGGTGCTGGAAACCCTGATCGCGATGTGTCGTGCCGGCTGTTCCGGTGTGCTCACCTATCATGCGGCCCATGCCGCGCGGTTGCTCGCCGCATGATCGAGACCGAGCGGCTGATCCTGCGCCGCATCGAGCCGCGCGATCGCGCGCCGCTGCACGCGATGTGGGCCGATCCACGCGTGATGGTCGATCTCGGGCCGGTGAAATCCGCTGAGGATAGCGACGCGGCGCTGGCGCGACATGCCTCCTACGATCCGCTCGGTTTCTTCGTGGTGGAACGGCGCGCGGACGGCGCGACGATCGGTTTTTGCGGGCTCAAGCCCGGCGCGCCCGACACGCCCATCGCGGATATGCTGGAGGTGGGCTGGATGCTCGCGGTGCCTTATTGGGGCGGCGGCTATGCGCGCGAGGCGGCGGCGGCGAGCATCGCATGGGGATGGTCGGCGCGTGATGACGCGGCGATCGTGGCGATCACCTCGCGCCGCAACGCCAAAAGCCGTGGGCTGATGGAGCGGCTGGGGATGGCGCATGTGCCCGCGCTCGATTTCCGGCACCCGTTGTTCGCGGCGGATGACCCGTTGTCGGATACCGTCACCTATCGGATCGAGCGACCGTGATCGAAACCGGGCGTCTTTTGCTGCGCCGGTGGCGAGCCGACGATATCGAGCCCTTCTTCGCGATGGGGCAGGACGCGGAGGTGATGCGTTATCTCGGGCCGCCGACGACGCGTGATGATTGCGAGGCGGTCGTCGTGCGGCAAAACGCGCTGGCGGATGAGACCGGCAGTTGTTTCTGGGCGATCGAGCGGCTTTCGGACGGCGAGTTCCTTGGCTTCTGTGGGATCAAACCCGGTCCTGCTGGTACGCCTGTCGCCGACCAGCCGGAAATCGGCTGGCGGCTGGCGCGTGCGGGTTGGGGGCAGGGTTATGCGCGCGAGGCGGCACAGGCTTCGCTGGACCGCGCCTGGGCGACGACGGACTGGCCGGCGATCGCGGCGATCACGGTGCCGGCCAACGAACGCAGTTGGGGGCTGATGATCCGCCTCGGCATGGTGCGCGATCCGCAGGGCGATTTTGACCATCCGTCGCTTGCCGTGGGCGATCCGTTGCGTCGCCATCTCACCTATCGGATCAGCCGGCCCACCCCGATCGTCTGAGCGCTTCAACCTGCCGGTGAGAGGCGCCGCTGGAGCATTGTGATCCGCGCCATCGACGCGTCCGCCGCCTGCTGGGCCTGCGTGATTGCCTGCTCCAGCGCCGGATAAGCTGGCGCGAGCGCAAGGGCGCGATCGGATGCGAACTGCTCCAGATCAGTCAGCACATCGACCTGGCGGGCATGAGCCGAGTCGAGGTCAGCCATCGCGGTTTGCGCGTCGAGCCAGGCGTCGCTTCCGACCGGAGCATTGCCTGCCGCCCTGGTCAGGCGTTCCGCTCGAATCACAGCGTTATCGAACGCTTCGCCCGCCTGCTTCAGCGAATCGCGCGCCGCGGCGATTCGCGAATCAAGCTCTGGATCGACCACAACCGGCGCCGGCGGCGGCGGGGCCGGCTCGCGAAAATCCAGCCGCTCGCCGGCACGCGGCAGCAGCGAAGGATATTCATGCTCCGCACATGCACCGAGCAGAAGCGCGAGCGCGGCAAGGGGGAGAAGGGGCTTCATTGCCCGCAAGCTGTACGGAGCGAGAAAAGTGTTCGCAACGCTCTTGCGCAACTCAAAACCCCCTTCTAAAGGAGCCCCTCCAAAGCGCCCGTAGCTCAGCTGGATAGAGCATCAGACTACGAATCTGAGGGTCGGACGTTCGAATCGTTCCGGGCGCGCCATTTCGGTTCAAAGGCGCGAACGCCTAGCACCGCCGCCTCTACGCCAGAGGCGGCGGTTAGGGTTCGGAGCAACTCACTGCGCAGGCCGCGAATCCGAACCTCCGTCTTGCTGACCACCTCGACGCGCTGCGCGACCGCCCGGATATGATCGCGGGCAAATGAGCCATCGCCCTGACGCAGCTTCTTGCGCGCCGCCATCGCAAAGGCACGCAGGCTCTCTGGCGTGATCGCAGGACCGATCTTCTCGATATGCGCCACCGCCCGCTCGGCATCGCCCCTGGCTTGATCGCGGGTTGCCGTCAGTTCGGCGATCCGATCCTTGAGCGACGAATCGCTCACGTCGATCACACCATTCTCGATCGCGTCATAGAGTCGCTTGAGCTTCGCTTCGGCCTCGGTCGCGCGGCGCTCCAGATCGGCGACATGGAGCCGCCGCTGATCCACCCATTCGTCGCGGCGTTCGAGAATCTGATCCATCATCTCTTCAAGCCGCTTCGGATCGAGCAGTCGCCACTCTAGATGCCCGACTACGGCTTCGTTCAGCCGATCCATCGGGACCGTGATGCCAGGGCAGCCCTTCGCGCCCTGCCGCGCCTTCGTGGAGCAAGTGTAATAGCGATACTCGCGGCCGACGCTGCTGGTGCCGGTGCGCAGCGTCATTGCGCCGCCGCAGCACGCGCAGAAGCAGATACCCGTGAGCAGCGTTGGGCCGCCCACGGCCATCGGCGGCATCATCTTCGGGCTGCGTGCCTTGAGCGACCGCTGCACGGCCTCGAACTCCGCCTCCGAGACGATGGCGGGCACTTCCATGATCGCGTGCTCGCTCTCGGGCTTGGGGGCTTTGGTGCGATAATCCCGATAGTTGAACTTGTGCTGGCCGATATAGGTCGTGCGGGTGAGCACCTGATGCACGGCTCCAAGCCCCCAGCGCCCGCCGTCGCGGGTGCGGATATTGTTGTCGTTGAGCCAGGTCGCGATTGCCTTGAGGCCCATCGGCCCGTTGTCATCAACGCCGTTCAGCGCCATCCGGTAGATGCGCCGCACCGTCTCGGCCTGGATCGGGTCGATCTCCAGCTTCTTCTTGATCTTCGCGCCGCGGTGGCCAGCCTCGACGATCCGATAGCCGATGGGTGGCCGCGCGCCGTTCCAGAAGCCTTGCCGCGCATTCTCCTTCATCGATCGCAGCGTGTGCTTGCCGTTCTCTTTCGACTGATATTCGTCGAACAGCGTCATGATCTGGCGCATCATCACGCTCATCGGATCGTCGCCCAAATCTTGCGTAATCGAGATCAGCCGCACGCCATTCTTCGCCAGCTTGCGGACGTAGAACTCGAACTGAAACTGGTCGCGGAAGAAGCGCGAGAAGCTGTGGACCAGGATCACGTTGAACGGCGACGGCTTCTGCATCGCTGCGTCGATCATCGCCTGAAATGCCGGCCGACGATCATCGGTCGCGGTGTTGCCCGGTTCGACGAACTCGGCCGCGACCTCCCAGCCGCGCGACAGGCAATAGCCTTCGATCTGGCGGCGCTGGTCGGGGATCGACAGGTCGCTCTCGGCCTGGCGGCCGGTGGAAACGCGCAGATAGAGCGCGGCGCGAGCTATTGCCATGACCGGCGGGGTGTCCTCGACGCGAAGGGCGGCGTCGGTCATGGCCTTATCCTCCTTAGTTCACGGCAGGGGGCCGAACAGGTCGTCCAGCTCCTTGCGCAAATGGCCTTCGATGACGCGCAACTCGGCGTCGCCGATCGGCACCCGCTCGGGCCAATCGTCCGTGACCGCGAATGGCCCGCAATCTTTGATGGCGCGAGCGCGGGACGGCGCGCGCTTCGCTGGCGCCTGCATATAGTCGTGCAGGTCGTCGAGACCGTCCGACCAGCCGCGCGGCGCGCGACGACGACGTTTGCGAGACAGGGCCATGCGCCGATGCTGATGCCCGGCTGGGCTGGGTGCAAACGGTCCGGCCCGGCGTAGCGCAGATAAGTGTTCAGGGCGGCTTTGCCGCCGAACGCCGCGTCGCGGCCCGTGGTCGCCAGCGCCATCGCCGTTACTCCTCCGACTCGAAGCTGCGGTTTTCGCGGCAATGCCAGAGGCGCAGAATGAAGATGGTCGCCGCTACGAGCTCGTAGCGCATCTCGTAATTGCCCACGATGATCCGGCGGACCTCGCGCGGCTCATAGGCTTCCAGCTTCTCGCCGATCCTCGGATAATCGAGCAGCCGATCCGGTGCGTGGGCGAGCTGCTGGACCACGCGCGCTGCCGCTTCGGGCGCGACCGGGCTCAGATGCTCGTGCAGACGCACAAGGTCCGACGACGCCTTGCTGGTCCACTGGATCTTCATTTGATCGGTGAGGGCAGCGGTTTGTCCGTCCCAAGGCTGTCGGCCCATGCCGTGATCGCCTGGTGGTCGATCACCCGTCCGGCATCGACGTCATCAAGGGCTTCGAGCGTCATCCGGTGACGTTCCTCCTCCTGATCGACCCATGCGGCGAGCGCTTGTTTCATCACCCAGCCGCGCGAGCGTTCGAGCCGCGAGGCCATCGCTTCAACCTTTTCCGCGAGCCCCAAGGGGACGTGCGCGGTCAATACCTTCGTCTCAGTCGCCATGTTTATCACCTGCCATCAATCTGATTAAAATATAATCGAAATGACGAGAAAGGCAAGTTGGGCGGGGGGGGCGCCTCCCTGCGGGACCGCCGCTCTATCTCCGCTGCACTCCGACCGAGCCCCTGACGGGTCTCGTCCCTGCCGGGTGACGATCAGCATGGCGGGTTGGCGCTGACGCGCTGGTTGGCAATCCGCATCGCGGATTGTCGCTATTCAATGCTGCGGAGATCGGGCCAGGGCTGCGCCGGCCCGATCGCGCTGCTGTGTCGTTTCACTCCCGCGATGGGGTGGGCGTCGCTTCCCTTTAGGCCCGCCGCGCCGGGCCGCAACGCGCGTGGCCGCGCTTACTTCCTCTTCGTTCCAGCCCTTCGGGTGCGTCCCGGCTCCGTCGGCGGGCCTGCCGGTCGCTTCTTCGCCGCCCACCCCATTCCGGGGTGAGTGCGGTTTTTAGGAGAAGTGTGATGAACGCTGTTACCGAAACCGTTGCTGCCGAGCCTGTATCGGGCGTCGAGATTTTCGTGCCGCTCGCCAAGCTCAAGAAGTCCCCGCGCAACGCCCGTAAGGTGCCGCATGGGGAGGCCGCTATCGAGGCGCTGGCCGCGTCGATCCAGCATAAGGGGCTGATCCAGAACCTTGTCGTGGAGCCGGAAACCAAGGAGGACGGGACGCCGACCGGCTATTATCTCGTTACCGCTGGCGAGGGCCGCAGGCTGGCGATGCTGCTGCGCGCCAAGCGCAAGCAGATCAGGAAATCCGAGCCGGTGCGCTGCTGGCTGGATACCGCCAACGATCCGTCCGAGATCAGTCTGGACGAGAACGTGACCCGGACCCCGATGCACCCCGCCGACCAGTTCGAGCGGTTTGCGGAGCTTTCCAATGATAAAGGCTGGGGCGCGCAGGAGATCGGCGCGCGGTTCGGCGTGTCGGCGGGCGTGGTGAAGCAGCGGCTTCGCCTTGGCGCTGTCAGCCCCAAGCTGTTGCAGGTCTATCGTGAGGATGGGCTGACCTTGGATCAGCTTATGGCCTTCGCCATCACCGAGGACCATGCCCGGCAGGAGCAAGTGTTTGAGGGCCTGCATCACAATCGCGAACCTTGGATCATCCGGCGCGACATGACCGCCGCCAACGTGCCCGCCGATGATCGCCGTGCGGTATTCATCGGGGCCGACGCCTATGTTGAGGCCGGCGGCAATATCATCCGCGACCTGTTCAGCGAGGACCGTGGCGGGTTCTTCGAGGATGTGGGCTTGCTCGATATGCTCGCCGCCGAAAAGCTGCGCGACATTGCGAGCGAGGTGCAGGCCGAGGGCTGGAAATGGGCCGAGGCGCATATCG
The DNA here is from genome assembly GCF_937871615.1 of uncultured Sphingomonas sp. GTDB lineage: Bacteria > Pseudomonadota > Alphaproteobacteria > Sphingomonadales > Sphingomonadaceae > Sphingomonas. The sequence goes on from NZ_CALMPA010000046.1 coordinate 214,643, forward strand.
ACTATCCTCATGCCCACGGGATGCGGCGTTTCTATCCGCAGCCCATCGCCCTGTCCGACGAGGACGAGGCGCGGCTGGACGCGCTGTCCGCCGAGTATGATACGCTTGCCGATGGCTATTCGTCCTATGACGAAATGCCCGAGGACGTTGCGGCGAAGCTGGAGGCGGTGTCCGACGAGATCGACACGATTTCGGCCAAGCGTTCGGCCTACGACGCCAATGTGATCGCGCATGGTGGGGCGTTCGTCGTGTTGCACCATGATGGCAGCGTTCGAGTCGAACGTGGTTTCGTGCGGCTCGAGGATGAGGCGCTGGCCGACCCACAGCCCGAGCCGGAAGAAGGCGATGCGACCGTCCCGGAGACCGGGAAGGACGAGCGGCCGGAGGATGGCGATGAGGACGTGCAGGACGTTGAGGAGGAAGAGGAGCCGGGCAAGCCGATTTCCGACAGCCTCACCCGCGACCTGTCCGCGCATCGGACGCTGGCGCTTCGCGTGGCGCTGGCCGATCAGCCCGATACGGCGTTGATCGCGCTGACCCATACCCTGACCGCGCAACTGTTCTACAGCTATGCCGAGGCCGGTTGCCTTGAGGTTCGTCCGACCGTGACCCCCCTGGGAAGCCATGCGGACGGGATCGAAGACACGCCCTTGGCGGCGCGGGCGAGCGCGCAGCATGAGGCATGGGCCGAGCGCATGCCGCGTGACGTGGCTGACCTGTGGGACTTCATCGTCGGACTGGCGGACGAAAAGCGCATTGCGTTGCTGGCGCATTGCGCGGCGCGCACCGTCAACGCACTGCGTCTGCCGTGGGACCGCAAACCCCGCTCGCTGCAAACGGCGAACAGGCTGGCGACCGAGCTGGCACTGGACGTGGCGAGGGACTGGACACCTACCGTGGACAGCTACCTTGGCCGTGTCACCAAGGCGCATATCGTGGAGGCCGTCGCCGAAGGCGTGTCGGAGGATGCCGCCCGCCGTATCGCGGACATGAAGAAGCTGGACATGGCGCAAGCCGCCGAGCAGCTTCTGGCCGGGACCGGCTGGCTGCCCGCGATCCTGCGGACGCCCGAGCCGGAGGCGGAGCAGCCCGCGACCGTCGAGGCCGAGGACGCCGGGACCGTCGGGGAGGACGGCGAAGCGTCCTTTGCCGTCGCCGCCGAATAGCGGCATTGGGCCGGGGCCGCGCGAGCGGCTCCGGCCTTATCCTTCGACCGGAAAAATCGCGGCGGCGCGCTTGTCGCGCGCCGCCGCTGTTCGATCAAGGTGCGTCCTGAAGGCCCAGCAAGGTGCGGTGAGCCTTCTCCAGGCGGTCGGGTTGCCGGCCTTCCTTCATCATGACTTCGAAATAGCGGGTACAGCGAAGCATCGCGTCGAGCGCGAAGGACAGCGCTTTCGGGATCTCCGTTTCGAACGGACCCAGAATATTGGTCACGCCGCCTTTGCCATTTCTCTTCTTCAAGCCATCGAGACTGCTGCTGGACAGATGGCCGTAAAAAGCGCTGACCAAACGATATTCGAGATAACCCGACCGTTTCGGCATGGTCTGGGCGATCTTTTTAACACTGAGGCTCTTTCGTTTGGCTAGCTTCGCAACGTGATGCGCCTCGCGCTTCAGCGACGCCGCGACAACGGCGGCATCCGAGGGATGCTCTTCGCGAAGTAATATCTCCCGTTGGATCGCATTGTCGTGCTCGTCGATCTCCAGCGCTTCGAGCGCCTTGAGTGGATCGGTGGCGAGCAGGCTCAGCCAGAATCCCACTTCGTAGATCGCGCGCACGGCGCCCGCCGCTTCGATGGCCATGGCGCGTTCGGCCAGCATGACAGATGCCGCGAACGCGTTCATCGCGCGCCCATACATGCGCACCGCTGTCGGGGCTTGCGCATCAGCCGGCCCACCATTGCCGGCGTCCTGATGTTCCTGGAAGAGCCAGGTGGCGTAACGATTAACGTCGCGCGCCAGGTCGAATCATGGCGCATAATTCTCGATGTAGATCGCCCGCCAGTCCTCGATCAGGGGCGAGAGCAATCCTTCCTCCGCCAGTCCCTCGCGAGGGTCTTGGTCTTCCCGCTGGTAGTCGTGATTCGTCATCGCACCGGCGTAGCATCTTCGCGGGAATGATGGGCGCTACTGACCTCCTCGTTTCGCGCGTGTGCGCCACGATCGCTTTGTCCCTCTGCTATTCCTAGCCCGGCGCTGCCCAAACAGCCTCCCCAATGGCTGGTCTGCCCGAGGCCGTTCGCCTTCCCGCAATGGCGGATCGCCACTTTTTTCCGCCGCCTGCGGCTTTGCATCGCGAGGCAAAAAAGCGGCGCTCCGCCATCCTCCGCTGCGCTGCGGCCCTTCGGGTGCGCGGTCGATCGTCCCCAGCCGACGAAACGCCATCGAGGCCGCGATGGGCGCGGTCCGAGCAAGCAGGAGAATACGACATGGCTACGATCGGTACCTTCACCGCCAACAGCAAGGGCGAGTTCGCCGGCGTCATCGAGACGCTTACCCTCAACACCAAGGCGACCCTCCGCCCGGTCGACAAGGACGGCGAGAAATCCCCCGACTTCCGCATCAGCACCGCTGACATGGACATCGGCGCGGCCTGGAAGAAGACCAGCCGCGAAGGCCGCGACTACATCTCAGCCAAGCTGGACGACCCGAGCTTCCCGGCTCCGGTCTACGCCACGCTCTCCGAGAGCGACACCGCCGGCGAATACGTCCTCATCTGGTCGCGCTGACCAGCCAATGACGCCCCGCTCCTCGGAGCGGGGCGTCATTCTCGTCGAAACAGCACGCCGTCTTGACGACAAATGCAAAGCCGTCCCAATCGACGATTACGTTCTGCCGAGCTTCTGTTACTGCGGGTCGAGGGGGGATCGTGGCTCATCTATCAGTAACCGCGTTAGCGTCCGAGACGATGGCTGCACTCACACATGCTGCGGTCCAGGCATCGTCGACGCCGTTACCTGTCGCAGCGCCGCCTGCTTCCAGTATGGTCGTGTGGGCGGCGATCATCGGCGCAACCAGCGCGCTACTCGTCTCGATATTAAAGGACTATCTCTTCGAGCGTTTGAAAGAACGGCGCGTCAGGGAGCAATCGGAGGCTACTGTATATCGTCAGTATCTGGCGCCGCTAAGCGAGTCCTGCGAGAAGATCGTCTGGCGATCGAAAGAAATATTTATCGACAAGCGGCATGCGTTTTTGAAGACTTCCACGCTTCCGTTAGATTTCAACGCCTACAAGCGGATCAGCACACTCTACAGGATCGCGACGCTGATCGGGTGGATTCGGGGGATGAACCTTGAGTTGCGTGCCCTGCCGCGTGGAAAAACAAACGTCGCCACGCCGATTTCAAAGCAGATCGCAGCTTTTCAAAAGGCGCTCGCGGACGGACCACACGTTGAACTCCATCGCCTGACGCGACTTAGCGCCCTTTGGGGTATCGATCTCACAAGGCTCGATCAGACCTGCCAAGCAGCCCTAGCCATGCGCTTCGAAGTGGAGGCTCACACAGCCACTGAGGGTAAACTGAAATCAGACCCCGATCACCTTCGGAGTCTTCCCGTCGATAAAAAGTTGGAAATTTGCCGACGTCTTGCCGCGTATCTCGCCAAGGAAACGGGGGGCAAGGCGCCGGATGACGATGTTGTAAGAGAAACCGTAGAGCGCGCCGTCGGCGGATTGTCCTACCGTGAAGCGCTGCTCTATCGCGATTGGCAGGACGCGCTGGGCGACGCGATGATTGAACGAGACCCGGATTCTGTCCGGCGGTTCCGTATCATCGGATATGAGAAATTCACGCGGCTCCTGGAAACCGATGCTCCTTGGTTCGCGGTGCTCTCCAGAAGCATCGACGACATAGACTTTGACGAAATCGACCCCAGTGATTTTCGGTCGCAGCAACTGCGGGATTTGTCGGCTGCCGTCGCTTCCATCCTCATCGGCATCGCCGGAACCAAGGATGCATCTCTAGTCGACGCGACGACCCTTGAAGCCGCGGCCGGATTACAAAAGGCAATTGCGGAAGCCACTCAGACCGCAGGAGCATGATGTAACAATGGAGATGATCAGCGTCCCGATTTCCATAGCGTCGCTCGCCGTTTCGGTCGGTACCTTCTGGTTGGTCCTTCTTCGCCGAGGGCGCTTGGCAATGACGATGCCGACGATCGTGTTTTTCGGCCATGACATCGTGCCAAAACCCACACCTAAGATCTTCCTTCGGACGCTGCTCTACAGCACCGCTGCTCAGGGACAGGTTGTCGAAGGCATGTATGTTAAGGCGCTCAGGAACGGCACCGAACGGACGTTCAGCTTCTGGGGTTATGGCGAAACCGAGAAGCTGTCCGCCGGCAGCGGTCTATATATCAGCCGTGCGGGGCTGGCCGCCAATCATCATTTCGTTCTTTCCGTCCATGAGGACGAATATCGGTTCGAGCCCGGCGATTATGCGATCACTGTCTATGCCCGCGTCGTCGGGCGACGGAAGCCCCTCAAACTTTCCAGCATTTCCATCACGCTCAATGATGAGCTGGCGGCAGAGCTTCGACTACAAAGGGGTGTACTCTTCGAGCGGAATCTGGACGGCCGCTACGAGGGGCACGCCCGCGACAGATGACCTGCCGACCGCGTCTATGATTCCCCACGGCTAAGCGATCGGGCCGAGATCGTTGGGGAACAGAGAAGGATGCGGTTCGAGCCGACTGACATTTTCGGGATATGTGATGTCGAAGCGCTAGCGCCGGGAAGCGCTTGCTTTGACAACAACAAGGGGCTTGGGGCGCTGCCCCTGGCGCCCTTCGGAGCGGCTTCCGCCCAGCTTCCTCCACGCTTCGCGTTCCGTGCAGCCGGTTCCCCGCGAAGCAGCCCACTCCGGTTGCACCCCCGGTCTCGCCGACGGGCAGGGTTTCAGCGCGGCGCTCCGCTGCGCGGAAACCCAAGCCCAAGGAGTCCAGCCATGTATCATCAGCTTGCCACCCGGTTCGGCCGCAATGCCCACCAGATCAGCGGCAGGGAGCCGCTCGACAATGAGGCACTGTATCGGCACGTCCCGTCCATCTTCGCCCGCGAGGCACACGACAGCCGGTCGGATCGCTACGTCTATGTTCCGACCATCGACATCGTGGAGGGGGTGCGCCGGGAAGGATGGTTCCCGTTCTTCGCCGTGCAGTCCGTTCCCCGCGACGGCAGCCGCCACGGCCACGCCAAACATATGCTGCGCCTGCGCCGTGCTGACGGCATCGGCAAGCCCGAGGCCGCCGAGGTCATCATCGTCAACAGCCATGACGGGACCAGCGCCTATCAGATGTTTGCCGGGATGCTGCGGTTCGTCTGCACGAACAGCATGATTGCGGGCGAGCGGTTTGAGGAGGTCCGCGTTCCGCACAAGGGCAATATAGAGCATGACATTATCGAGGGCGTTTATACCGTGGCCGAGGATTTCCCCCGGCTGATCGACGCCAGCGAAACCATGAAGGGGATTCAGCTTTCCGAGGACGAAAGGCGCTTGCTCGGCGAGGTTAGCCTTGTCGCGCGCTATGGCGAGGACGAAAGCCCGTTGCGGCCTGAGCAGATCATCGAGCCGCGCCGCCGCGAGGACACCGACCGCAGCCTGTGGACCACGTTCAACGTGATACAGGAGAATGTCATTCGGGGCGGGTTGCAGGGCCGCAGGCGCAACGCAGAAGGCCGCATCCGCCGCGCCCAGACCCGTGCGATCAACGGTATCGACCAGAATGTGACGCTCAATCGCGCTCTCTGGACCTTGGCCGAGGGAATGCAGCGCCTCAAAGCGGCCTGACCCCCATTACCGCAGGGCCGAAATGTCGGCCCTGCGGTTCCGCCAATTCGCGCCGATCCGCCATGGCGGACCGGCGGCGACCGCGCGTCCCAAGATCCGCGCGGTCGCAATCGCGCTCGCCGGGCAGACGCCCGGCTCGCAAATTCAGATGAAGGTTAGTCGGTCTCGGAGAGATCGGTCGCAGCGACAAGTTCGGCCGGCGTTACGCCGAGTGCCGAGGCCAGGTGAAACAACGTAACGACCGTCGGATTACGTCGACCGCGTTCCAGATCGCTGACATATTGTTGGGTAAAGCCGGACGTCTCGGCAAAGCGCTCCTGGGTAAAGCCCTTCTCCTTCCTCAATCTGGCAAAGTTCAATCCCACGAGGCGCCGCATGTCCATGCGCGGCAAACTGGACGATACAACTTATTCGGTTTATCCCATATAAGGTGTATTCACTGATTGGTGCGCGCTATCTCTGCCATTAGTGCATTCAACGATGCAGGACTTGCGCATAGCCCGGCGGTGTATTTCGGCTAGATTGGCTAACGGGGCGGGACCAACGCCATGAGCAGATGCCAGTTCAAGGATCAGGCGCCGGAGGCTGCAAAGGTGACGGCGTATGACGAAAGCCATGCGCAGGACTATCTGCGCCTGCTCGATGCCGAGGATGGGGGCGCAGACTGGCGCACCGTCGCTGCCGAGATTTTCGGTATCGATGCCGCAATCGAACCCGAACGGGCGAAGGCGGTGCACGCGAGCCACCTCGCGCGCGCAAGGTGGATGACAGAGGTCGGATATGCACATCTGCTAGGTGCGGAACCGCCGTTAAATCGTTAATATTTCGTCCGATTTGGTGCGATTAAGTCGTCAGTCCCGCCGCGCGACAGGCATGGCTGAGCGCAACCTTTGCGCTATCTGGGGGCGATCACGACGCCATCATGACACCCCTGAAGTATGTGCGATACGCACATGGGAGGATGCCATGCCGACGCCGCCACGGCGTCGCCAGCGGCGCGCCGATGGTCTATCCGGCGCGCTCGGGCGCGCCGATCTAGCTGCCGAATTCCTGCGAAGGAACCACACCTACCGCGCCGAACATGCGCAGATGCAGCAAAGCATCGCGAGCGGCGCCGTCGCGAGGAACACCGCCGAGGCGGCATTCGCGCGGCGCTGGGGGTTGTCCTTTCGCGACGGCGCCGGATGACCTGTCGGAGCCGGTCGCCTGGCGCCCCGAACTGACCGCCGTCACGGTCATTCTGGACGCCGCACCGGAGGGATTTGAGGCAGCAGCCCCGGTCGATCCGCGCGCGCTGGGTGCGCTGCTTGCCGACCTCGCCGGGATCGACGGACGCCATGTCATCGTCGCCGACGCTGCGGGCGAGCATCGGCTTTGGTTCCGCGCGCCGACGCCCGGTCAGCCGCTCGCCGCCGTCATCCCGCTCGACAAGGATTTCATCACCCGCATCGCGAGCCTGCTGCGTTTCCACCGCCGGCTGCTCGGGCGAGCGCCAGGGCCACTGCCGCGCGGTTGGCCGCTCACCGCCTATCGGCTTGTCCGGCTCGACCTGATGCTCTGCGCGCTCGACCTACGCGACTCCGGCGCGACCTACCGCGAGATCGCTGCCGAACTGGGCCGCGACGATGCGATCCGGCTATCGGCGAGCGACTGGAAGATGTCGGCCTCACGTTCGTTCGTCGTGCGCCTGGTCCGCGACGGCATCGCAATGATGAACGGCGACTATCGCAAGCTGCTCCGTATCCGCTGACAGATCTTTGCGGGCCTGCCCTGGCGGGGGTGGTCGCATCCGTGCAGCCGCACATCTTCATACCCCACCTGGCCGCCTCCCTTCTGACAATTACGCCTCCTGCCGCCACCGCCCGCAGGAGCCATCATTTGTCCGATACGCCCACCAATTTGCCGCCCCGCTTCCTGCGAACGCCCGAAGCCGCGCGCTTTCTCGGCCTCTCGGGCCGGACCCTTGAGAAGCACCGCTATTTCGGCACCGGCCCGGCCTACCGCCGGATCGGCGGCCGCGTCGTCTATTCGGTCGATGACCTGCGCGCCTGGGCCGACATCGGCATCAAGCATTCGACCTCCGATCCGGGGCAGGACGATCTCATGCCGCGCGCGGACTCCGCCATCGCCCGGAGCCGGCGATGAACGTCCCTCCGTCACCCATGCGCCACCGCCAGCCGTCCGATGACGACATGACCTGCGTCGAGCTGACGTGGATCGAAAAGCGGATCGAGCACTGGATCAGGTTCGGCCGCGTCGCGGCGGACGAGATTGTCGACCGCCGACGCCGCATCGTCCGCTTTCGCCCCGGCGCGATCTTCGCTTTCGTCCGCTGGGCGGCGAACGACTACGGCACGGTCAGCTCGCGCATCGATATCGTGCGCGCGGTCGGCGCGGGCGAGGCGTTCACGACGCTGCCCTTCGTGCGGCCGGGCGGCGACATCCTGCTCAAGATCGAGGGTTGGCCGAAGGTCAGCCAAGTGCTCGCGGCGATCGACGCGACCGAGGCCGCGGGCGTCGATCCCTGCGACGCCGCGCCCGACCATTGGCGGCACGTCGCCAACCGCATCGCCGCCGGACAAGCGCCGCGTCTCTACACGCTTGAGCGCCATCACGCCTGGCTGAAGCGCCGGGAGATCGAGGGATGACGCGCCGCTTCTATGTCCGCGCCACTGTCGCTGCCGCAACCGGGTTCACGGCTGCTTTCGCTGCGATCGCCGCCATTCATCCCGTGCCGCGCGTGCTGTGGAACGCCAGCGCCAGCGCGCCGCTCGGGCTCTACCGGATCGAGCCCGAGCGCGACCCGCCGCCCGGCGCGCTGGTCGCCGTCACGCCGCCCCAGCGTCTCGCGCGCTGGATGGCCGAGCGCCATTACCTGGGCGAAGGCGTGCCGCTGCTGAAGCATGTCGCCGGCAAGGCAGGACAGCGCATCTGCCGGCTGGGCGACAGCGTGAGCGTCGATCGGCGGCCCGTCGCTGTTGCGCGCAAGCGCGACCGGCTCGGCCGTCCACTGCCCGTCTGGCAGGGCTGTCGCACACTGGCGACCGGCGAACTGCTGCTGCTCAATCCTGCCGTCCCCGACAGCCTGGACGGCCGGAATTTCGGCTCGCTGCCGGCCTCAACCGTGATCGGCCGCGCAATCCCGATCCTCACCCGCGATGCCCCCGGCGCGCCGCTGACGTGGCGCGGCTGGAGCCGTGAACCCCGCACCTAGCCGCCAACTGAAAGGACCATCCCATGCAAATCGGCATGTTCACCCGCACCCCCAAAGGTTTTCAGGGCCGGATCGAGACGATGACGCTCGACGTGGCGCTCCGCATCGTTCCGGCAGAGCCGCAGGACGGCGAGAACGCGCCCGACTGGCGTGTCCATCTTGGCAAGACCGACAATGGCCCGGAGGTGGGCGCAGGCTGGAACGAGACCGGCGAGCGCGCTGGCGACTACGTCTCGCTGCGCCTCGACGATCCCGGCTTCTCGCAGCCGATCCGCGCCGCGCTGTTTCGCATCGGCGATGAGGATAGCGCCTGGGCGCTGCGCTGGAACCGGCCGCAAAAGCGCCGCGAGGAGGATTGAAGCGGTGCGCGTCTCGATCATCCCCTGGTTCGCGGGAAAACCGTCTCATCCCTTCGTCCCGCTCGGTCGCGGGTCGGCCGGCGCGCGCAGCGAAGGTCAAGGGCGGTCAACGGCCGGCGCTCTGCGCGCACCCTTTACCGCAGCGAGCACGCTGGCAGGTTGGCGTAGAAGCGGAGTCGGATCGGCTCTGGCGCTGACGATCCTGCTGTTTTTGCCCGGCGTCGGGCCGGTCGCGGCATCGGCGCAGGATGTCTCCGCCGATCGCGCGCCGGCCCATCATCCCTATGCCGGATATGTCGCCGACGCCGCGCGGCGGTTCGGCATTCCCGAGGCGTGGATTTGGGCCGTGATGCGCGTCGAGAGCAACGGCGACGCGCGCGCGGTTTCGACGGCCGGCGCGATGGGGCTGATGCAGATCATGCCCGCGACTTGGGGCCGTCTGCGCGCACGCTACGGGTTCGGCGCCGACCCCTTCGACGTGCGCGACAACATCATGGCGGGGACGGCTTATCTGCGCGAGATGCACGACCGCTACGGCGATGCCACCGCGATGCTCGCAGCCTATAACGCCGGGACCGGACGCACCGACGATTACCTGTCGCGCGGCCGTCCACTGCCCGCTGAAACCCGCGCCTATCTCGGAAGGCTGGCGTCGATCACGGGCGGGGGCGGCGATACTCGGCTTGCCGCCGCGTCGCTTCCCGATCCGTTGGCCTGGCGTCGCGCCGCGCTGTTCGTGCGCGTGGCGAGTGCGCAGGATGCGATGTCCGGCGTCCAGTCCGGTGGCGGGTTCACGGCGTCCGCATCGGCACCTGAGCCGCCGTCTGTCAGCCCCGCGACCGACAGCTCGCAGGCCGTTCCGCAGCGTGAAGCTGCTCCGGCCGACACGCTGTTCGTTCCCCGCGCCCGCGCGGGCCGACCGCAATGACCGGCGGCCTCCTTCGATCGTTTGCCCCCCTCGGTTTGAAGGGCGAAGGGGCAGGAAGAAGTCGGAGGGGACGAGGGCAAGATACAAGCCGCACCCCGTTTCGCCGAAAAGCCGAGGCTTTTCATGTGGCTAACGTGGGGGCGTCGGTCGGCGAGCGTGCCGCTCGGAAGGAAAAAGCTAGGCATTTCAACGCGCCGAACGGCACCACGGCCGGTTTTCGGCGGAAAGCGGCCCGACCATGAGCGACGAGCGCGAGTTTCGCGTTCGGCCGGGCAAGGCCAAGCGCAGCAAGGCGCAGGGCCGCAATGCCCGCGGGCTGGTCGCCGAGGTGCTGCGCGTCGCGGCAACGAGCGGCGGCAGCCAGCGCGGGGGCTGGGGCGGACCCAGCCGGCGCGGCCAATCGAGCTTCGGGAAGGGACGCACGGCGTTTGCGCGCAGTCGCCTGTTCGGCTCCGGCCGCCGCGTGCTGGTGAAGGCGCTGCCGGTGCGCCACCGCATCGGCGGCCGGCGCATGGCGCCGCTGTCCGCGCACATCGCCTATCTCAAGCGCGAAGGCGTGACCCGCGATGGCTCGCCGACGCGCATGTTCGACGCCGAGTCCGACCGCGCCGATGATCGCGCGTTTGCGGATCGGTGCAGGGACGACCGACATCATTTCCGCATCATCGTATCGCCCGAAGATGCGAGCGAGCTGACCGACCTTCGCGAATACACCCGCGACCTTGTGCGCCAGATGGAGGCGGACCTGGGAACGCGGCTCGATTGGGTCGCGGTCGATCACTGGAACACCGACAACCCGCACGTCCATCTGCTGGTGCGCGGGCAGACCGACCAGGGTGCCGATCTCGTCATGGCCCGCGACTATATCAGCCACGGCCTGCGCTCGCGCGCCGAGGAGCTGGCCTTCGCCGAGTTGGGGCCGAAGCCCGAGCATGAAATCAGCCAAGCGCTCGACCGCGAGGTAACGGCGGAGCGCTGGACCCGGCTCGACACCGAGATCGGCCGCGTTGCCGACGAGCTGGGCGTCATCGACCTGCGCCCGGAGCGACCAGGCCCGGACGATCCGTGGCTCCGCCGCCTGATGGTCGGGCGCTTGCAGCACCTTGAGACGATGGGGCTCGCCGCCGAGGGCGAGCCGGGCCAATGGGCGGTCGCCGAAGGCGCGCAGGCGAAGTTGCGCGAGCTAGCCGCGCGCGGCGACATCATCCGCACCATCGGCCACGCGCTCAAGGATCACGGACAAGACCGATCGCTCGACAGCTATGCGGTTCTGAGCGACACGCCCGAGAAGCCGATCGTGGGTCGGTTGATCGGCAAGGGGCTGCACGATGAACTGACCGGCGCCGCCTATGCCGTGATCGACGGCACGGACGGCCGCGCGCATCATGTCCGCTTGCCCGGCATCGAGGGGCTGGAGCACAGCCCCAAGCTCGGCGGCATCGTCGAGCTGCGCGCGGTCGGCAAGCCCGGCGAGCCGAAGCCGAGCCTGATCCTCGCAACGCGATCGGACCTCGACCTGTCGGCGCAGGTCAAGGCGCCCGGTGCGACCTGGCTGGACCATCGCCTGATCGAGCGCGGCGTGGGCGTCGCGGACGGCGGGTTCGGCGCCGAGGTGCGCCGCGCGATGGACGCGCGCACCGACCATCTGGTCAAGGAAGGGCTGGCGCGCCGGTTCGGCGAGCGAACGGTGTTCGAGCGCGGTCTGATCGACACGCTGCGGCGGCACGAGCTGGACTCGGTTGGCGCGAAGATCGCGGGCGAGACGGGCCTTGCCTATCGGCCGACGCAAGCGGGCGAGAAGATCGCCGGCGTCGTTCGCCAGCGGCTCGCGCTCGCGTCCGGCCGCTTCGCCCTGATCGACGATGGCCTCGGCTTCCGCCTCGTACCCTGGGCAAGCGCCCTCGAACAGCAGCTCGGCCGTCAGGTGTCCGGCGTGATCCGCGACGGCGGCGGGCTCGACCTGATGATGGGCCGCAAGCGCGGCCTCGGCCTCTAGCCAGCGCAAGGAGACAAGCATGTCCGCGACCAAGATATTGTGGGGCCAGGTCATCACCGTGTTCCTGATCGTGCTCGCCGGTGTGTGGGGCGCGACGCAGTGGACTGCGGCCGCGCTCGCCTATCAGCCCGAGCTTGGGCCGCCCTGGTTCATGGCTTTCGGCTGGCGGGTCTATCCGCCGCCGGCCTTCTTCTGGTGGTGGTTCTCGTTCGATGCCTATGCGCCAGCCATATTCCAGACCGGGGCATTCATCGCCGCGTCGGGCGGGTTCGTGTCGATCGCTGTCGCAATCGGCATGTCCGTGTGGCGCGCGCGCGAGCTGAAGAACGCGGAGACATACGGCTCGGCGCGCTGGGCCAGCGAGAAGGAAATTCGCGGCGCAGGGTTGCTGGGGCCGAACGGCGTCGTGCTCGGCAAGCTCGCGCGCGATTATCTGCGTCACGATGGCCCCGAGCATGTGCTGTGCTTCGCGCCGACGCGGAGCGGCAAAGGCGTCGGTCTGGTCGTGCCGTCGCTGCTGACCTGGCCGGGATCTGCGATCGTCCATGACATCAAGGGTGAGAACTGGCAGCTCACCGCCGGCTTCCGGTCGCGGCATGGGCGCGTGCTGCTGTTCGATCCGACCAACGCTGCATCAGCCGCCTACAATCCGTTGCTCGAAGTGCGGCGCGGCCAGTGGGAGGTGCGCGACGTGCAGAATGTCGCCGACGTGCTGGTCGATCCAGAAGGCAGTCTCGAGCGTCGAAACCACTGGGAAAAAACTTCGCACTCGCTGCTAGTCGGCGCGATCCTCCACGTCCTCTATGCCGAAGCCGACAAGACGCTGGCCGGCGTGGCGTCGATTCTCTCCGATCCGTCACGCACAATCGAGCAGACGCTAGCCGCGATGATGGCGACGCCGCACCTGGGTGAAGCGGGCGTGCATCCTGTCGTCGCCTCGGCCGCGCGCGAACTGCTGAACAAATCCGACAACGAGCGGTCAGGCGTGCTCTCGACCGCCATGTCGTTCCTCGGGCTCTATCGCGATCCTGTCGTGGCGCAGGTCACGCGGGCGTGCCATTGGCGCATATCGGATCTGGTCGAAGGCGAGACGCCGGCGACGCTCTATCTGGTCGTGCCGCCCAGCGACATCTCGCGGACCAAGCCGCTAATCCGCCTGATCCTCAACCAGATCGGACGCCGGCTGACCGAGGAGCTGACACCAAAGGGCAACCGCCAGCGCGTGCTCCTGATGCTTGACGAGTTCCCGGCTCTCGGCCGGCTCGACTTCTTCGAGTCCGCGCTGGCGTTCATGGCGGGCTATGGCTTGAAAGCGTTCCTGATCGCACAGTCGCTCAACCAGATCGAGAAGGCATACGGGCCGAACAACGCGATCCTCGACAACTGTCATGTCCGGGTGAGCTTCGCCACCAACGACGAGCGCACCGCCAAGCGCGTGTCGGACGCGCTCGGCACCGCGACCGAGATGCGGGCGATGAAGAACTACGCCGGGCATCGCCTGTCGCCGTGGCTGGGGCATTTGATGGTGTCGCGCTCCGAGACCGCTCGCCAGCTCCTCACGCCCGGCGAGGTGATGCAACTTCCGCCCGGCGACGAGATCGTGATGGTAGCGGGTGTCCATCCGATCCGCGCGAAGAAGGCGCGCTACTTTCAGGATCGCCGCCTGTCCGAGCGGATCATGGACGCGCCCAAACCGAGTGCGGGCGCGGCGCGGGCCGACGACTGGACCGGCCGTGCCGCCGCCGCCGATCCGGCCGACGTGGCGCGGATCGTGCGGGCGCAGGAGGACGCCGCCAATGGCGGGCTCCGCCGTGAACCCGAGCTGCCCGAGCATGTCGCCATCGCGCCGGAGGCATCACCACCGCCCGCGCAGGAGTTTGCAATCGTCGATGACGAGCAGGACGATGTGGCGCGGCAGGCGGCCGTCCGTCGCCGGATGCAGGGGCTCGCACGTCAAGCGTCGCTCGCCCCCGGCGACGGCATCGAGTTGTAGGCAGCGGTCATGCGCGTTCGGCTCAACGTCTATTTTCCGCCCATGCTCGCCAAGCAGATCGACGAGTTGGCGATCCGGCGACGCATCTCGCGATCGGCGATCGTGGAGGCGGCGGTCACGTCCTATCTGTCGCCGGACGGCGCAGATCGGATGGAGGCGGCATTTGCCCGGCGGCTCGACCGCCTATCGCGCCAGGTCCAGCGGCTTGAACGCAATACGGGCCTTTCGACAGAGGCGTTGGCACTGTTTGTTCGCTTCTGGCTGTCGGTGACGCCGCCGCTGCCGGACGAGGATCAAGCCGCCGCCCAAGTGAAGGGTCGCAAGCGCTATGAGGGCTTCGTCGAAACGCTCGGCCGGCGCTATGCGAGCGGCAAGAGCCTGCTCGACGAGATCCCCGAAGATGTGCGGCCCAAATCCGCGACCGATTCGGAGTAAACGCGGGCCGATTGCAGGAACGGCCAGCGGGCCGATCCGCCATCGGTAAGTTTCTGCCGCCGCCTCTACTACGCCTTCAGCTATCTGTTGCTTAGGCCCCGTTTCTGCCTCTCTTGATGTGCCCCGACAGCCGGGCGGCGGTTCGCCCGGCCCTTATGAGGGGCCAGTTCCTTGACCGTTCACCCGATCCGATCCGAGGCGAAGTCACGCGGCGCGAGAATGCTGCGGACGGCTCTCGGATCGTCGATTGCAGCCTGGCTCGACGATCCGGCTGTGATCGAGGTCATGTTGAACCCAGACGGGCGGCTGTGGGTCGATCGCCTCGGCGACGGGATCAGCGACACCGGCGAGCTGCTGTGCGCCGCCGATGGCGAACGCATCGTCCGCCTAGTTGCGCATCATGTCGGCGTCGAAGTTCACGCCAAGTCCCCGCGCGTTTCGGCCGAATTGCCCGAAGGTGGTGAACGGTTCGAGGGACTGCTTCCGCCTGTCGTCGCAGCCCCGGCTTTCGCGATCCGTAAGCCCGCCGTCGCGGTGTTCACGCTCGACGATTATGGGGCGGCCGGGATCATGTCGGCGGCCGAGGCGGCGGCGCTGCGCGATGGTGTTGCGGCCCGCGCCAACATCCTGGTCGCGGGCGGCACCGGCAGCGGCAAGACCACCCTGGTCAACGCGCTCTTGGCCGAGGTCGCCAAGACCGCCGACCGTATCGTCTTGATCGAAGATACGCGCGAGCTGCAATGCGCCGCGCCCAACCTCGTCGCCATGCGGACCAAGGATGGCGTCGTTTCGCTTTCCGATCTCGTCCGGTCCTCGCTCCGCCTGCGGCCCGATCGCATCCCGATCGGCGAGGTGCGCGGCGCTGAAGCGCTCGACCTGCTTAAAGCCTGGGGGACCGGGCACCCCGGCGGCATTGGCACCATCCACGCTGGAACCGCGCTCGGCGCGCTGCGCCGTATGGAACAGCTCATTCAGGAAGCCGTCGTCACGGTCCCCCGCGCGCTGCTCGCCGAGACCATCGACCTGATCGCCGTCCTGGTCCGCGATGGGCATGGCCGCCGTCTCGCCGAGCTGGCGCGTGTCGAGGGGCTGGACCCCATCACCGGCGACTACCGCATCGCTTCGCTTTCCCAACCCCAGCCAGGAGACGTCAAATGATCCATGCCCTTCGGCATGGCGCACACCGCGCCATGCTCGCCGCCACCGCCAGCGTGATCGCGCTGACTGCTGCTGTTCCCGCTTATGCGTCGGGATCATCGATGCCGTGGGAAGCGCCCCTTCAATCCATCCTCCAATCGATCGAGGGGCCGGTCGCAAAGATTATCGCGGTCATCATCATCATCGTGACCGGCCTGACCCTCGCGTTCGGCGACACATCGGGCGGCTTCCGGCGGCTGATCCAGATCGTGTTCGGCCTGTCGATCGCCTTCGCCGCGTCGAGCTTCTTCCTGTCGTTCTTCAGCTTCGGCGGCGGGGCGCTCGTCTGATGGAAGCGAGCGAGCCGATCGCGGGCTTCTCCGCTCCCGTCCACCGGGCGCTGACCGAGCCGATATTGCTCGGCGGCGCACCGCGGGCGCTCGCCATCGTCAACGGGACGCTGGCGGGCGCGATCGGTCTCGGCCTGCGTCTCTGGATCGCGGGCCTCGTCATCTGGGCGATCGGCCATGCGCTCTCGGTCTGGGCTGCGCGCCGCGACCCGCAGTTCGTGGACGTCGCCCGCCGCCACCTCCGTTACCCGACATGGATGCAGCCATGATGAGCCTTCGCGAATACCGTGGGCATGCGGCCCATCTCGCCGACTTCCTGCCTTGGGCCGCACTGGTCGGCGCGGGCGTTGTTCTGAACAAGGACGGCAGCTTTCAGCGCACAGCCCGTTTCCGCGGCCCCGATCTCGACAGCGCCACGCCGGCCGAGCTGGTCGCCACGACCGCACGACTGAACAGCGCGCTGCGCCGGCTCGGATCAGGCTGGGCGATCTTCGTCGAAGCCCAGCGCACACCCGCGCTCGACTACCCGGAGTCGGAATTTCCCGATCCCGTCTCAGCGCTGGTCGATCTGGAGCGGCGCGAACAGTTCAGCGAGGAGGGCGCACACTTCGAGAGCCTCTATTTCCTGACGTTGCTGTGGATGCCGCCGGCCGAGGAAAGGGCACGCGCCGAAGGCTGGCTCTATGAAGGGAAGTCCACCAACGGCGTCGATCCGTGGGAGCTGCTCAAGGGCTTCACCGATCGCAGCGACCGTGTGCTGAATCTGGTCGAGGGCTTCGTGCCCGAAGTCCGCTGGCTCGATGACGCCGAGACGCTGACCTACCTGCACAGCACCATTTCTACCCGACGCCAGCGTGTGCGTGTTCCCGAAACGCCCATGCACCTCGACGCGCTGCTCGCCGACGAGCCGCTGACGGGCGGGCTGGAGCCGCGCCTGGGCGACCATCACCTCCGCACACTCACCATCGTCGGATTCCCGAGCGTCACATTCCCCGGTCTGCTCGACGAACTGAACCGGCTCGCCTTCGAGTATCGCTGGTCCACCCGCGCGGTCATGCTCGACAAGACCGATGCGACCAGGCTGCTGACCAAGATCCGGCGGCAATGGTTCGCCAAGCGCAAGTCGGTCGCCGCCATATTGAAAGAGGTGATGACCAACGAGGCATCGACGCTGCTCGACAGCGACGCCTCTAACAAGGCGGCCGATGCCGACATCGCTCTGCAGGAGCTGGGCGCCGACTATGCCGGCATGGCTTATGTCACCGCGACGGTGACGGTGTGGGACCGCGATCCCGCCATTGCCGCCGAAAAGCTGCGGCTCGCCGAGAAGGTCATCCAGGGCCGCGACTTCACGGTCATCCCCGAGGGCATGAACGCGATCGAGGCGTGGCTGGGAAGCCTCCCCGGTCACACTTACGCCAACGTCCGCCAGCCCCCGATCTCCACTATCAATCTCGCCCACCTGATCCCCCTGTCAGCAGTATGGGCGGGGCCGGAACGGGACGAGCATTTTGGTGCTCCCCCCTTGCTCTATGGCAAGACCGAAGGCTCGACCCCGTTCCGGTTTTCCCTTCACGTCGGCGACGTCGGCCACATGCTGATCGTCGGTCCGACCGGCGCGGGCAAATCCGTGCTGCTTGCGCTGATGGCGATGCAGTTCCGCCGCTATGGGCGTGCGCAGGTCTTCGCCTTCGACTTCGGCGGTTCGATCCGCGCCGCCGCGCTCGGCATGGGCGGCGACTGGCAGGATTTGGGCGGGACGCTCGCCGACGAGGCCGGCGACGGCGTGCAGCTCCAGCCGCTCGCCCATATCGACGCGCCTGCCGAGCGGGCATGGGCGGCCGAATGGCTGGCGGCGATCTTCGCGTCCGAGGGCGTCGCGGTCGATCCGCAGGCCAAGGAGCATATCTGGTCGGCGCTTGGTTCGCTGGCGTCGGCGCCGATCGGCGAACGCACGCTCACGGGTCTTGCTGTCCTGCTACAATCGCAGCAGCTCAAGCAAGCGCTCGCCTCCTACTGCATCGGCGGGCCGTGGGGCCGGCTGCTCGACGCCGAAGCTGAACGGCTCGGCGAAGCCTCGGTGCAGGCGTTCGAGACCGAGGGCCTGGTCGGCGCCGGCTCGGCCGCAGCCGTCCTGTCCTACCTGTTCCACCGGATCGAAGGCCGGCTCGACGGCTCGCCAACGCTCATCATCATCGACGAAGGCTGGCTGGTACTCGACAGCCCGGACTTCGCCGCCCAGCTCCGCGAATGGCTGAAGACGCTCAGGAAGAAGAACGCCAGCGTCATCTTCGCCACCCAGAGCCTCGCTGACATCGAAACGTCGAGCATCGCCCCGGCCATCATCGAAAGCTGCCCGACGCGTATCTTCCTGCCCAACGAACGCGCGGCCGAGCCGCAGATCGCGGCCATCTATGAGCGCTTCGGCCTCAATGTCCGCCAGATCGAAATCCTCAGTCGGGCGACGCCGAAGCGCGACTATTACTGCCAGTCACGGCGGGGAAATCGCCTGTTCGAGCTGGGCTTGGGCGAGGTCGCGCTGGCCTTCGCCGCCGCGTCCTCGAAAACCGACCAGCTCCGCATCGCCGAATTGATCGAAACCCACGGGCAATCCGCTTTCGCGGCCGAATGGCTGCGCCATCGCGGCTCTGCCTGGGCCGTCGAGCTTCTTCCCCCCGATCCTCGGCATCAACCTCAGCAGGAGTTACCGCTATGACCAGAATGAATCTTCGCCCCGCCGTCCTGGCCGGCGTGCTCGCTGCCACGGCCATCGCGCCGGTGGCCGCTCCGATGCCGGCTTACGCGCAGTTCGGTTTTGGTGGGATCGTCTATGACCCGACCAATTATGCGCAGAACGTGCTGACGGCGGCTCGCTCGCTCCAACAGATCAACAACCAGATCCAGCAAATCCAGCAGCAGGCGACGAGCCTCATCAACGAGGCGAAGAACCTTGCCTCGCTGCCGTTCAGCCAGCTCCAGCAGTTGCAGCAGCAGGTTCAGCGTACCCAGCAGTTTCTCGGCCAGGCGCAGCGCATCGCCTATGATGTGCAGAACATCCAGCAGGCGTTCACCAGCCGCTACACCGGCTCGGCGCTGACCGGCACGCAGGCGCAGATGGTCGCCAACGCGAATGCGCGTTGGCAGGATAGTGTCGGCGCGTTCGAGGACTCGCTGAAGGTACAGGCGGGTGTCGTCGGCAACATCGACGGCGCGCGCACGACGATGACCGGCCTGGTCTCGGCCAGTCAGTCGGCGACCGGCGCGCTTCAGGCCGCGCAGGCTGGCAATCAGCTTCTCGCGCTGCAATCGCAGCAGCTCGCCGACCTGACCGCCGCCGTCGCGGCGCAGGGCCGCGCGCAAGCGCTCGAATCCGCGCGGCATACGGCCGAGGAGGCGGAGGGCCGCGAACGGTTCCGCCGCTTCATGGGCAACTGAGGATCGCGTCCGATGCTGCACGCATCCTCGCGCACGGCCAAGATCGCGGGCGTCGCCGCGCTGGCGGGCTTGATGATGGCGGTGGCGATCGTCGCCGCCGTCCACAAGCCTGAACCCGCACAAGCCCCGCCCGTCGCCGTGCGCGGGGAGGCGCGCCAGGACCGGCTCGCCCGCGAACTCGAACGCTGCGCGACGCTCACCATGCCAGACTCGGGCTGCGAAGCGGCCTGGGCCGAGAACCGCCGCCGCTTCTTCCGTCAAGATGCTCCCACGCCCGCGGTGGATGCCAGCAAACCCGCAGCTCCCGCAACCGAGACCCCCGCGCCATGAACGACACCAGCGTCATCGACACGTTCCTCAATGTCTTCACCCGCTACATCGACAGCGGGTTCGGCCTGCTCGGCGGCGAGGTCAGCTTCCTCTCGACCACATTGATCGCCATCGACGTGACGCTCGCCGGGCTGTTCTGGGCCTGGGGCGCCGACGAGGACGTGCTTCAGCGCCTCGTCAAGAAGACGCTCTACATCGGCGTCTTCGCGTTCATCATCGGCAATTTCTCCAACCTCGCCAACATCGTGTTCCAGTCCTTCGCCGGCCTCGGCCTCAAGGCGAGCGGCGGGGCGATGTCGCTGGGCGATTTCATGAAACCCGGCACGATCGCGGCGACAGGGTTGCAAGCCGCCAAGCCGCTGATGGATGCGGCAGGGCAATTCTCGAACCTGTGGGCGGTGTTCTCGAACCTCGCTTTGATCCTCGTGCTGTTGCTCGCCTGGGTCATTGTGGTGCTCGCCTTCTTCATCATCGCGGTGCAGGTCTTCATCACGCTGATCGAGTTCAAGCTGGTGACGCTGGCCGGCTTCGTGCTGCTGCCCTTCGCCTTCTTCAACAAGACCGCCTTCATGGCCGAACGTGTGCTCGGCCATATCGTCTCCACGGGCATCAAGGTGCTGGTGCTCGCGGTCATCACCGGCATCGGCACGACGCTGTTCAGCCAGTTCACTAGCGCAAACCTCGGCACGGCGCCCGACATCAATCAGGTCATGGCGATCGCGCTCGCTGCCCTGTCGCTGTTCGGCCTCGCCATCTTCGGCCCCGGTATCGCCAACGGCATCGTCTCGGGTGGTCCCGCACTTGGCGCGGGCGCCGCGGCCGGAACCGCGCTTGCCGCCGGCGGGGCGCTCGTCGGTGGCGCAGCCGCCGCCCGTCTTGGGGTCGGGGCGGCTGCCGGCGTGATCGGCGGCGCTGCCAGAGGTGGTGCGTTCGCATCGGGTGCGGCGAGCAGCGCCTATGCGCTCGGCTCAGCTGGCAAGACCGGCGGAGCGGCGGTTGCGGGCGGTGCGGCGGGCGTTGGCCGAGCGACCGCAGGCGCGGCCATGTCGCCGCTTCGCAAGGCCGCAGCATCCCTAAAAGATAGCTATCGCTCGGGCGGCCGCGCGGCCGTGACCGCAACGGGCGGCACGATCTCGGGGGGCACGTCGTCGCCCGCGCCGTCGGCTGATGGGCCGCCCACCTGGGCAGCGAACATGAAACGCCGCCAGACCATGACCCACGGCGCCACCGTCGCCGCCCACACGCTGCGCTCCGGCGACGGTGGCGGCAGCGGTGCGTCCGTCGACCTCAGCCAGAAGGACTAACCGCCCATGTTCCGACGCCCAACCATCCGCTACGGCCAGACCCCCGAGCCGATCACACCCTATCAGCGCGCCGCCCAAGCCTGGGACGACAGGATCGGCTCGGCCCGCGTGCAGGCGAAGAACTGGCGGCTCGCCTTCTTCGGCGCGTTGGCGCTCTCGGGCGGACTTGCAGGGGGCCTCGTCTGGCAATCCGCGCGAGGCCATATCGTGCCGTGGGTCGTGCAGGTCGACAAGCTCGGCGAGGCACAAGCCGTCGCGCCTGCAGAGGCCGACTATCGTCCGACCGATCCGCAGATCGCGTTTCATCTCGCGCGCTTCATCGAGCAGGTGCGCAGCATCCCTGCCGATCCGATCATCGTCCGCCAGAATTGGCTTCGCGCCTACGACTTCACCACCGACAAAGGCGCGCTGTTCCTCAACGACTATGCACGGGCGAACGACCCCTTCGCTCAGATCGGCAAGGTCCAGGTCGCGGTGGACGTGTCGAGCGTGATCCGTGCTTCGCCCGACAGCTTCCGGGTGGCCTGGACCGAACGGCGCTATCAGGACGGCAGCCTTGCCGCCACCGAGCGCTGGTCGGCCATCCTCACCGTTGTTTTCGTGGCCCCGCGCACGCCCGACGCCCTGCGCAAGAACCCGCTCGGGGTCTTCGTCAACGCCCTCAACTGGTCAAAGGAGCTGTCGCAATGAGACGCCCAATGCTTCGTCGCGCCGCCTCGGCGGTCCTGCTCGCCACAACCTCCGTGCTCGCCGCTTGCGCCACCACGTCAGCCAAGCCGCCGGCCATAGCCTATGACAATCCGCCGCCGGCCGAGATCGCGGCCACTCCGGCGCCCGAGCCGCCCAAGCCGGTCGAGGTGGTGGCGATCCCCGAGCCGCTGCCGCTTCCCGGCCAGTTGAAGCCAGTCGGCGAAAGCCCGCGTCCGCCGGAATCCGCCGATCCGCGCAACCGTGTCGGCGCGGCTAACGCGGCTGCCCGCATGCAGCCGGTGCGCGACGGCTTCCTCAATGCGATCCAGCAATATCCGTGGACGGACGGTGCGCTCTATCAGGTCTATGCCGCGCCCGGCCAGGTGACGGACATCGCGCTTCAGGAAGGCGAGCAGCTCGTCGGGGCCGGGCCGGTTGCGGCGGGCGATACCGTGCGCTGGATCATCGGCGATACGACCAGCGGCGCGGGCGCGACAGCTCGGGTGCATATCCTCGTTAAACCAACCCGGCCCGACCTTTCGACCAACCTCGTCATCAACACCGACCGGCGCACCTATCATTTGGAACTGCGCGCGGGTGCAGCAACCTACATGGCGTCGGTGAGCTGGACCTATCCGCGAGATGCGCTGATCGCCTTGCAGGGCCGCAACGCTGCTGCCGCAGCCACCGTGCCGGTCGCGGCTGGCGTGGACCTGACAGCGCTCAATTTCCACTATCGGATCGATGGCGATCGTGCGCCGTGGCGGCCGGCCCGTGCGTTCGATGATGGTCGGCAGGTGTTTATCGAATTTCCGGCGGGGATCTCGCAGGGCGAGATGCCGCCGCTGTTCGTGACCGGTGCGGCCGGCGACGCCGAACTGGTCAATTACCGCGTGCAGGGCCGTTACATGGTTGTCGATCGCCTGTTCGCCGCCGCCGAGCTGCGCCTGGGCGACAAGCGCAGCGAGCAGCGCGTGCGGATCGTGCGCGACGATGGCCGGGAGCGGCGCTGATGAGCGATCCTTCCGACATTCCCGCCGCCGAAGCGGTCGCGGCTCCGGCCGACCGCCAGGCCTTCCAGCTCCGGGGCGATCCGCCGCGCGTCATGCGGCTTTCGCGAAAGGCGCTGGCTATGGTGGGCATCGCCGCCGGTCTCGGCATCGGCGGCTCGCTGATCTATGCCTTGCGGTCAGTCGGTCCGCACGAAGCGAAGGAACTCTACAACACCGACAGTCGCGCGGGCGAGGCGATCACATCCGGTCCCAAGGATTACGGCCAGGCTCCAAAGCTCGGGCCGCCGCTCCCGGGTGATCTCGGTCGTCCGATTGTGTCCGCGCAGCAGCGCGGGGAGGCTGTTCCCGTGCCGCCGATCGGCGCGCAAGCCGGTCAGCCCGATGCCGCCGCCCGAGCCGAGGAAGCAGCGCGCCAGCGCATCAGCCAAGAGCGTGACGCAGCGCGGACCAGTTCGGTCTTCCTGGGCGGCCGCACGGCCACCGTAGCCGGAGCGGCAGCGCAGCCCATCGCCGCCGTGCCATCGGACGCGCCGGCCCCCGCACAGCAGGCCGCCAGCCAGGGCGACCAGGCCGCAAAGCGGGCCTTCATGGCGCAGGCGTCCAACCAGCGCACGGTCAGCGTCGAGCGGCTGACCGCTCCGGCATCACCCAACATCGTCCAGGCTGGCAGTATCATCCCGGCCGCGCTCATCACCGGCATCCGGTCGGACCTTCCCGGCCAGATCACCGCTCAGGTGACGCAGAACGTCTATGACAGCATCACCGGCCGAATCCTGCTCATCCCGCAAGGCGCACGGCTGATCGGCGAATATGATAGTCAGATCACCGCCGGGCAGACCCGCGTGCTGCTCGCCTGGGATCGGCTGATCCTGCCGGATGGCCGCTCGATCGTTCTCGAACGCCAGCCAAGCGCTGATGCCGCCGGATATGCAGGCTTGCAGGATCGCGTCGACCAGCATTGGGGCAACATGCTCAAGGCCGCCGCGATCTCCACCCTGCTCGGCATCGGGGCCGAGATGACGACGAACAACAACAACTCGCTGGTGCAGGCGCTTCGCTACGGGACGCAGGATACCGTCAATCAGACAGGGCAGCAGATCGTGCGCCGCCAACTCGGCGTGCCGCCGACGCTCACCATCCGGCCGGGCTATCCCCTTCGCATTGTCATCACCCGCGATCTTGTCCTCGAACCCATCGGAGGAACGCGATGACCAAGTTGAAGCTGGGGCCGCTGGCCGACGACAGGCCGATCAAGCTCACGATAGAGTTGCCGGCTGCCGTGCATCGTGACTTGCAAGCCTATGCCGCGGCGCTGGCGGCCGAGACAGGCGGCTCGCCTGCCGCACCCGAAAAGCTGATCGGGCCGATGGTCACGCGGTTCATGGACACAGATCGCGGTTTTCGGCGGCGGCGCGCAAAAAGCGATTGAAGCTTGCGGGCCTCAGTGGCCCATGAATTTCTTGAAGCGATCCCGACCCTCGGCTTCCGTCACCGCCTGCTGGGCGTTGGCGCATTCGTCGCCGCGCACCGAGCCGTCTCGGCATCCGGCGACCACGCGCCGCGCTTCATCGAGGTTGGCGGTGAAATACTGCATCCCACGCGCCGCCCCTGGTTCGGCGATCACGGGGGCAGGACTGACGGCCATCGCCGACGTGGCAGGCGGCATGATGATCGGACGCAGCACGAATCCCGCGCCAAATCCGATGGCGAGCATGGCGAGAGCGACGATGAATATCTTTCCTTGCATCATGATGTTTAGCTCCCAAGCGAATATTATTCCGCCGGATTCTCCGAGATGTTGAAGGATAGCGCGTAGCGGGTCTTTATGAAATGGAGGAAGCGCCGAAGTGCGGGATTACTATTGTCGTCGTGCCAGTATCCCGAATATCCGATCAGCATCGGCCCTTGCTCGGCATGAACGGGCCGATAAACCACGTCGGGATAGCGCGCCCCGGTGCTACCTTCGCAGACAATGGTGAGGCCAAGTCCATCGCCTAGCAGGTTCAAGATTGTCTCGCGGCTGCATTGGTGCATTCTGACGTTTGCTTGCATTCCTAAGACGGACAAGCGGCCGAGTAGCATGTGGCGGATTTCCGGGCCGGGGTCCGTTGCGGGGAGAAGAAAACGCTCACCGCGCAGATCGGTCCAATGCACTGTCTCGCGTTCGGCCAAGGGATGGCTGGCAGGTAATGCGACCAGTACGCGCTCGCTCCAGAACGGCTCACGTCGATAGCCGTCGTGGTCCGCTTCCCCCGCCAGAATGGCGATATCTATCTCCCCAATATCAAGGCCAGCAAGCAGGACGGCTCGTTCTGCTTCTACTCCATCCAAGTCGACGTCTGGATGAGCACCGCGCCAGCCAATCACAGTGGCCCGCAGATTACCGGCCGACAATGAACAATAATGTCCGATCATCAACCCGCCAGCGCGACCCTGACCAGCGGCGCGCGTCACGGCGATCAGTTTATCTGCACCAGCGACCATCGGCCTGGCGCCCCGAATAAAGTCTTTTCCTGCGATGGTTGCGCTAACTCCCGAGCGAGACCGCTCAAAAATCTGGACTCCGATTACTCGCTCTAACCTGGCGACGTTTCGACTCAGCGTGGATTGTTCCACGCCCAATGCCCGCGCTGCTTTGTAGAAGCTACCATGATCGGCGGCGGCGATGGCATGGCGGAGCAGGCGGATATCGAAGGGCATTCATTTGCTGCCAGATTCGATAATATTGGGGCGAGGACATATCTCCAGATATCTCCCCGCCCCGCTCGCCAGCGGTTTGTTCTTATTGCTAGCGAGCCCTGACCGTCCAGCTTTCCTCTGGGGGCGAGGAGATGGCAATAGGCGGTCGGTCAATGTTTCGATGTGGTTTAGACGATCAGCGCGCATTTCAGTGCTTTCGTAGCTCATCAATGCTTTTATGAGTGTCCGGCGTGGGGGCAGCCATTTTGCGTTTCCCGCGCAGCACATCGATTTCATCCTGCCGGCGTCGCAGATAATATTCGCGCGCTGTGACATAGGGTTGTGCCTGTGCTCGTTGCTCGCGAAGATCTGCGTCAAACCGGATGCGCCGGTCGAGCGCCCGCGGCACACCGGTCCCTGCGCTGTAGGCCAATCGGTTAAACGGAACGCCGATGGCGGTGGGCAGCACCATGCGATCCATCAGGCCGCCAATCAGGTCCCGGACTGTCGTCGGCCCAACCACTGGCAAAAACAGAAATGCTCCGGGCTTCACGCCATAGAATCCGAAGCTATCGGCGAACCCATTGGGACGATGCGGGAGGCGGAACGGTTTTCGCTTGGCAATATCGAATAGGCCCGCCGCGCCAAGCGTCGTGTTGACCGCGAAGCGGCCGACGGTCTCGGCGGCCTTGCCGACCTTGTGCTGGATCAGGAAATTCAAAAAAACGACAGGTTCGTCGAGATTGGCGAACGCGTTGTGCAGGCCATCACGTATTGGTCCAGGGACGATATGCCGATAGCCCATGGCCACTGGCGCCACCACGGCATGATCGACAGACTGCGTGATTTCAAACGACTTGAGGTTGGCTGGTTCCAGCGGGTCGACGTGGGCTGAGCGCGACGAGGCTGTGACGACAATTGTGTCTTTTGCGTCCGCTGTACCATTCTGGCTTGATGCGTCCTGGCTTGCTGGGCCTTCTTGCTCAACGGGAGACTGTGGGGCCGATGGCGCCAGTTCGAACGCCGGTGGCGTGATGGCGGGCCGTGTCGCGTCTGATGCGGGGCGCGCTACGGCCGAATTTGGCTGCGCCGGCACCGACGCGACTTGATCTGGTCCGAGAAATGGCGGCGGTGAAGAAACTTCGCTCGCGACCGAGGCAAGGAGCAAGCACAGCATCTTATCTTTTCTCCTCGTCCGGCGCCCAGATGCTGTGTGAATCGATCTGAAGCTTCAGGAGCGCCCGGTCGGCTTCCGACCGGGCATCAATTTCCAGGCGGTGCGCCTCCTGCGCCTGCCGCCGGACATAAAGAAGATCGGTCAGATCGATCTGGCCGAGTTGATATCCTCGCGCCATCTTGGCGGCCGCGTCGGCGGCGCTGTGCATCGATAGATCGGCGTTGCGCCAGGCATCGTAGCGGGTGCGGGCGTTGGAAAGGTCCGCATTGGCGATGGCCTGGATATTGCGTTGTATCGCCGCCAATTCCATGCGCGCGGCGTTGGCCTCGGCTGAGGCTTGATCGGCCGCCGCCCGGCGATAGCCACCGCCGAGGGGGATCGAGGCGACGATACCCGCGCCCTTTTCCATTCCGCCGCGCTCGCTGAACAAACGGACTCCGAACGATGGATCAGCGATACGATCCGCCCGAACCCGCTGAGCCGTGACGCCGAGGCGCTGCGCTTCCTTGTCCGCTGCACGAATCTCGTGGCTGCGCTCGATCACGAGATCGCGCATCGTCTCCAGCCCCACATCGGGAAGCGTCGGGGACGCAAGTTCCGGGGGCTCGGATGGCAAGGGAATGTCGGGGAAGGCCGCGGCGAGGGTGACACGCGCCTGCTCGCGGATAGAGAGGGACGATGCCGCCTGTGCGCGGGCCTGAGCGAGCGCTGCTTGCGCCTGGTCAAGATCGAGCTGGGCGGCGTCACGCAGCGCGACTCGCCGTTTCACCGCCGCGATCGATTCTTCCAGCCCCCTGACCGTGTCCATATCGTTTCGATAATGAGTCCCGGCAGTCAGCCAGTCGTGCCAGAGGCTCGACAGGATCAGCGCCGTCTGGTGACGGACATCCTCCATCTGGTTCTCGGCCACCTCGATCCCCAGGGCGCCAGCCTTGCGGTCCAGCGCGGCCTTGCCCGGCAGGCGGAAAGGGCGGCTGATCGTCGTGTCGAACTCGTCGAAACCGCCCTCGCGATCCACCGTGCGGCGGATGTAGCTACCGCTCACCGTCACTTCATGCGGGCCTTTGCGAAGCATGTCGCCGCGCGCTCGCGCAGCCTCGATACGGGCAAGCGCGGCGGCAACGCTGGGATGACTGTCCAGCGCCTCGTTGACCTTCTCTGCCGGCGGCAGGTCGGCGCGCTGGGCGAGCGCAGGCGTTGCGCCAAATGCAAGGCAACAGGCAAAGGCGACGACCCGCATCAGGCGATCCTTCCCTGATCGACGAGCGGAACGGTTCGCCAACGCACTGGCAGATCGTGCCGTGCTTCTTTCACTGCGCGAAGCAAATCCGGCACCATGTCCTCACCGACGATCAGTTCGATAGTCGTGCGCTTGAGTTCGCCGGAGACCCGCTCTGCTGTCCCGGCATCGTCGAAGTCACGACCACGCACATTCTCCGCCCGGATATGAATCGGCGCCCGGGAGATCGCGCGGATGGAGTCGATTAGCCCTTCGGCGTCCGGGACAGCGCAATGCAGGGTGAACAGGAGATCAGGCATTTTCGGGTTCTCCCGCGCTTTCGCCGAAGCGCTCGAACAGGATCGGCAGCAGGATCAGCGTCAGCAGGGTGGAAGTGATGAGGCCGCCGATGACGACGATGGCGAGCGGACGCTGGATCTCCGATCCAGGCCCGCTGGCGAACAAGAGCGGCACCAGGCCGAAGGCGGTGATGCTGGCGGTCATCAGCACGGGCCGCAGTCGCCGCTGCGCGCCGAGCCGTACCGCCTCGGCCATGCCTAGCCCTTCCGTGCGGAGCTGCCGGAAATAGGCGACGAGCACCAGCCCGTTGAGCACCGCGATGCCGAGTAGGGCGATGAATCCGACCGAAGCAGGCACGGAGAGATATTCGCCCGACACCCAGAGCGAGACCAGACCACCGACCATGGCGAAGGGGATATTGGCGAGGATCAGCAGCGACGCGCGGAGCGAGCGCAGTGTCGCCAACAGCACGAGGAAGATCAGTCCCAGCGCGATCGGGATCACCGTCATCAGCCGTGCCGAGGCGCGCTGCTGATTTTCGAACTGGCCGCCCCAGACGATGCTGTACCCTGCCGGAAGCCGTACCTTCGTCGCCACCGCAGCCTTCGCCTCATCGACATAGCCGACCAGATCGCGCCCGGAGACGAATGCCTGCACCAAGGCGAAGCGTGAACCATTCTCATGGTCGAGCTTGACCGGCCCCTGCGTGCGCGCGACCCGCGCCATGTCGCTGACGCGCGCGAGCGTGCCATCAGGCGTGCGCAATTGCAGATCGGCGAAGCGCGCGGCGTCTTTCCGAAGGCTCTCATCGCCTCGGATGACGATCGGCGTCCGCTTCTGCCCTTCCGCCACGACACCCGCGCGCATCCCCTCGACCTGAGCGCGCAAGGCATCCTGCATTTGGTCGACCGGCATTCCGAACCGCCCGGCCGCTGCGCGGTCGATGTCGAGTTGAAGATAGTCCACGCTGTCGTCGGCGACCGTCAGCACTTCCGAGGCACCGCGAACGCCCGACAGCGTGTGCTGGATCTGGCCGGCGAGATCGGCAAGCGTATTGAGGTCGGGGCCGAAGATCTTGACCGCGAGATCGCCGCGCGCACCGGTCAGCATCTCTGAGACGCGCATCTCGATCGGCTGGGTGTAGCTGGGAGTGATGCCGGGAAGCCCCTCCAGCGCCTTGCGGATTTCCTCGATCACAAAATCCTTGTTGCCGCGCCATTCGGAGCGTGGCTTCAATCGGACGAAGCTGTCGGTCTCGTTGAGGCCCATCGGATCGAGGCCGATTTCGTCCGAACCGACGCGGGCGATCACGTCCTCGACCTCGGGCACGGCCCGGAGCGCGCGTTGCACGGCCAGATCACCGGCAACCGACTGGTCGAGGTTGATCGAAGGCAGCTTGGTGAGTTGGACGATGACCGAGCCCTCGTCCATCGTCGGCATGAAGGTCTTGCCAACCGCGCCATAGGCTATGCCAGCCAGCACCAGTCCCAGAGCAGAGAGGCCATAGACCAGCCTTTTGCGCGCGAACGCGCCGTCCAGCAGCACGCGGTAGCGCGGGCCAAGCTGGCGCATGATCCACGGCTCGCCATGGTGGCCGCTTTTGAGGCCGAAGGAGGACAGTACCGGCACCAGCGTCAGCGCCAGCAGGAGAGAGCCTGCGAGCGCGAAGACGATGGTGAGCGCGACAGGGGCGAACAATTTGCCCTCCAACCCTTGCAATGAGAGCAACGGCAGGAACACCAGCGCGATGATGAGGATGCCGGCCGAGACCGGGACGATCACTTCGCTGGTCGCACGAAACACATGGTTGAGCCGGGGCGTATCTCCATCGTGATCGCGGCCGAGCCGTTCGACCACATTCTCGACCACCACCACCGCGCCATCGACCAGCATCCCGATCGCGATCGCAAGCCCGCCAAGGCTCATCAGATTGGCGGAGAGGCCCATGCCGCGCATGAAGAGGAAGGTGATGAGCGCCGCCATCGGCAAGGTCGCGGCGACGATCGCAGCAGCGCGCCAGTCGCCCAGGAACAGGATCAGCAGCACGACGACGAGGACGGTCGCCTCGATCAGCGCTTCTTCGACCGTGCCCACCGCCCGTTCGATCAGGTCGGAGCGATCGTAGAACACATTGATACGCGTGCCAGCGGGCAAGCCGCGCTCGACCTCGGCGAGGCGCGTGCGAACGCCGTCCACCACCTGCCGGGCGTCCGCCCCGCGCAGCGCGATCACCAGCCCTTCGACCGCTTCGGCGTTGCCGTTCTTCGTCACCGCGCCATAGCGAGTGAGGCTGCCGCTGCCGACCGAGGCGACATCGCCCAGCCGTACGATGCGCCCATCACGGCTGGCGATGACGAGCGATTGCAGGTCTTCGGCATTGCGGATCGCGCCAACCGCGCGGACGATCAGCGCTTCCTCGCCATTGGCGAGGCGTCCCGCGCCATCGTTGCGATTGCCGCTTTCGATTGCCGCACGCAGATCGGCAATCGAAAGCTTCGCGGAGGCCAACGCCACCGGATCGGGCCTCACTTCGAAGGTGCGGACATAGCCGCCGAGCGCGTTGACGTCCGCGACGCCGGGCACGGTGCGCAGCGCCGGGCGGATCGTCCAGTCGAGTAGCTCACGCTTCTGCTGGAGCGATAGCGGCCCTTCGATCGTAAACATGTAAACGTCGGAAAGCGGCGTGGAGATCGGCGCCAGACCGCCCGTCACCGATGCGGGTAGATCGCCCATTACGCCCGACAACCGCTCGGCGACCTGTTGGCGCGCCCAATAGATGTCGGTGCCATCGGTGAAATCGATGGTGATGTCGGCGATGGCGTATTTGGCCGCTGAGCGCAGGATCGCCTGATTGGGGATGCCCAGCATCTCCTGTTCGATCGGCGTGATAACGCGGCTTTCTACCTCCTCCGGCGTCATGCCGGGGGCTTTCAGGATTAGCTTCACCTGTGTCTGGGCGATGTTTGGATAGGCGTCGACCGGCAAGTTGACGAAGGCCCATATCCCTAGCCCTGCCGTCACAGCGGCGAGCAGCAGGACGAGCAGGCGATAGGAGAGCGCTGTGGCGACGAGCGAACGCAGCATCGGCCGGGCCTAGCGCGCCGCGGCGAGCGCCTTGAGCGCGCTCGTGCCGGAGGTCACCACCTGTTCACCGGGCTTTACGCCTGAGAGCAGAACGATCCGGCCGTTGCTGGCCGTTCCGCTCGTCACGGGGCGAACCGCGTAACCGCCCTGCGCTGCCACGAACACGGCCGACCTGCCGTCGATCATTGTGACGGCGGTCTCCGGCACGCTGACCGCGCCCGCCGGTGCGGGACCGGAAATCACGATGCTGGTCGCCCGGCCCGCGACGACGCCTGGCCCTGCCGGGATTTCCGCCTTGAGGCTGGCCGAGCGCGTTGCGGGATCGATCGTCGAACCGACGGCGATAATCCGGCCGGAAATGTCAGGTGGCAGATGCACGGTCATACCAAGCCGCACCTGACCGACCAGCCGTTCGGGCAGTTGCCCGATGACTTCATAGCGGTTTGCGGCATCGATCACATAAGGCGCGGTGGTGCCGTCGACCGGATTGCCTGTCTGGATGGCCGCGCTGGTCACGCGGCCCGCGATCGGCGCGGTCAGCGTATAGGAGCCGCTGCCGCCATGGCCGCCCACCATGCGCAGGATACGCGCCTTTTCCGATACGTCCGCATTGCTCTCGGCGGCGATGGCGCGCGCCTCGTCCGCGCGGGCTGGAGCGATGATGCCCTCCCGGCTGAGCTGCGACAGGCGCGCCGCATTGGACTGCGCAACGCCCGCACGCGCATGGGCGCGGGTGAGGTCCGAGCCGAGCGTCAGCACTTCGCGACTGGCGACGGTTGCAAGCGCCTGTCCCTGCCGCACGCTGTCGCCTTCCACCACATACGTCCGGGTGACGACACCGGGGAAGGTCGCGGCCACCGCCACGCGGGCGTTGGCTGGAGGCTGGATCACCGCTGGAATAGTGACGAGCGGGGCTTCCTCGGCAACGGTCGCGGCGGTTAGACGAATGCCCATTTGCGCCGCGCGCTTTGCATCAACGACCAACACCCCCGCGGCAGTCTGCGCTTTATCGGCAGGCGCTTTCGCGGCGGTGGGTTCGGAATGCGGCGCAAGCCACCAAAAGGCCGCCAAAGCGAGCGGAACGGCCACGCCTGCAATCGGATAATATCGTCTGGACATGCCATCCGGCTAGGCGGCGAGTCTGACGGAACCCTGACGAGACAGGCGACAGGTCAATCGGCAGTCAGGGTTCGGGGAAGCGCAGTATCAAATCATGGCGATCGGGATCGGTCTCGAGCGTGCCTTCGTGCGCGGCCATGATCCGCTCGACGATGGCGAGGCCAAGCCCAGCGCCGTCCTTGCTGGCATGATCGGCGCGGCGATGGCGTTGCACGAGATTGCGTAGCCGGTCTGGCGGCAGGCCAGGCCCTTCGTCACGCACGCTGATGCTTGCACCCGGACCAACAAGCACCTGGATGGCGCCGCCGGCCGGAGTCACCCGCACGGCGTTCTCGATGAGGTTGCGCAGCGCCGCCGAAATCGCCTCGCGCCGACCCCGCGTGACGGGCGCGTGAATGCCAGTCACGAGTTCAATGGTCTTGCCTCCGGCAATGATGGCCGGCGCGGCCGCCCCGACGACATCGCTTGCCACATCGCTCAGCGATATCTGCGCCAGCGGGATCTGGGCGACTGCATCGGCATCGATCTGCGCCAGCAGCATGAGCTGATCGATCAGCCGACGCATTGCCGCGACATCCTTTTTGAGCCGCTCCGCATCGTCATGCTCCAACCGATCGAGTTCGAGGGACAGCAAGGCGAGCGGTGTGCGCAGTTCGTGCGCGACATCGGCGGCGAAGGCTTCCTGGCGCTTCGCCGCTTCGTCGAGGCGCGCGAGCAGGTCGTTGACGGCGCTAGTGAAAGGCAGCGCTTCGGTAGGCATCTGCGAATTGTCGATACGGAAGCCGCGCTCATGGCCTTGCACCGCCTCGATCTCCGCCGCTACCTCTTCGAGCGGTCGGAATGCCTGGCGGATCACGCGAAGCACAAGCACGGTAACGGGGATCATCAGAATCGCCACCGGCAGCGCAACATGCTCAAGCATTTCGCGGCTGGCGCGCGCCATCGCCGCTTGCGCATCGAGATGGGCGAAGGTGAAACTGTAGAAGAAGACGACAGCAGCCAGCAGCAGGAAGGTGCCGACCAGACCGATCAGGCCCAGGCCGCGTTTGAGGCGTCGCGATACGGATCGGCGATCGGTCACGCGCCATTGTCCTTCAGCATATAGCCAACGCCTCGAACGGTATGGAGCGCGCCGGTGACGTGGGCATCCTCCAGCTTGCGCCGCACCCGCGAGATCGTGGCCTCGATAGCATTGGGCGTCACAGGATCGCTGAAACTATAAAGGGCATTCTCAATCACGGCGCGATGCACGACCGTTCCCGCGTGCCGCATCAACAATTCCAGCAGATCGGCTTCGCGGCGCGACAGATCGATCTCCTGATCGCCAGCGCGGGCGGTGCGGTTGGCGACGTCGAAATATAGTCGTCCTACCTCGATCACCGGCTGTATCCGCACGCCGGGGCGACGTAGCAGCGCGCGGATGCGCGCTGCAAGTTCATCGATCTCGACCGGCTTCACGAGATAGTCATCCGCTCCGGCATCGAGGCCCGTGATGCGATCCTCCAATGCCCCGCGCGCGGTCAGCATGATCGCGGGCGGCATCTCGTGATATTTTCGGCGGCTCGTAAGCCAGTCGGTTCCGTCGCCATCGGGTAGCCCAAGGTCGAGCACGATCGCGTCATAGGTTGCGCCGCCCATCGCATCCTCGGCCGCTGCAAGGCTATGGGCGACATCACACACGAAGTTCCGGCGCTGGAGGCCGTCTGCGACCAGCGCTGCCATTCGCGCATTATCTTCGATGACGAGAAGACGCATGAATCACTGGAACCTTCGAGGGAGATGATGATCGCTGGCCATGATCCGTTCTAGCAGGGGGCCGTCAGAAGTCTTCAATCCTTGTCCTCGTGATGTTCATGGGCGCCATCGCGCATATGCGGTGTGAACGCGGTCGGCTCGCTCCGAAGGATCAGGATCACCGCCAGGATGATGGTGGCGCTGCCGACCAGCAGCGCAAGTGCTCCGGGCGCCCGCGCGTCACGAGTATCAGGATGAAGACCGGCTCTCTTGCGGCCGGTGACCATCGCGCGAACCAGATTTTCACGAGTGAGAAACGACATCAGGACAACGGCGCCGACATGGAGGGCGACGAGCGCCAGCAAGCCATAGGCAAGCGTTTCGTGGAAATCCTTGTCGAGCTTGTGCGCCGCGACGCTAACACCGCTCCAAAGGACGATTCCGGTCAGGCCAAGCAGGGCGAGGACGGCGATCGCTCCGAGCGGATTGTGTCCGACGGAGCGTTCCGGACGGCCGGCGAACAGCTCGCGCACATGCGAGCCGATCGCCGTCGGTTTGATGAAACGCGCAAAGCGGGCATGTTCGCCGCCGACCAGGCCCCAGACCAAGCGAAACGCCAGCAGCACAGCGGCGCACCATCCTGCCACCATATGCCAACTGGCGATCGGGCTGTCGTCTTCGGACGATAGAAAAGCCACCAGAATGGCCAGAACGAGCAGCCAATGGAACAATCGCAGCGGCGCGTCCCAGACCTTCAACGTGTCCGCCTGAGCGAGATTTGTCATACAATTCTTCCTTCCCGAAGGAAGGGCTAGGCAGATTGTCTGACCGAATCCTGACGAGAACGAGGGGCTATACGACCGTCCCGAACAGCCGCCCGATCCCTGCTGTTGCCGCCATGGCGAGCGCCCCCCAGAATGTCACCCGCAAGACCGAGCGCACCGGCTGCGCGCCACCGGCCCATGCGCCGAGCGTACCGAGCAGTATGAGGAACAGCAATGTCGCGGCGATCTCGATCGGCACGAGACTGGCGCGCGGCGCGACAGCGACCAGTGCCAGCGGCATGAGCGCGCCTGTACTGAAGGTCGCCGCGGAGGTGAGCGCCGCCTGGAGTGGACGGGCGGTCACGACTTCGGAAATGCCAAGTTCATCGCGCGCATGGGCGCCCAGCGCGTCGCTGGCCATAAGCTGATCAGCGACGCGAAGCGCCAAGTCCTTGTCGAGCCCGCGCGCCACGTAAATCTCGGCCAGTTCATTGCGCTCAAGGTCTGGTTGACCGGCCAACTCGCCGCCTTCTCGGGCGAGATCGGCTTTCTCCGTATCGGCCTGCGAACTCACCGACACATATTCCCCGGCGGCCATGGACATCGCGCCTGCGACCAGCGCTGCTGCGCCAGCCACCAATATCCCCGACTTTTCGGCGCCTGAAGCGGCAACGCCGACGATCAGGCTGGCCGTCGACACGATCCCGTCGTTGGCGCCGAGTACAGCGGCACGCAACCAACCGATGCGTGACACCGCATGACGCTCAGGATGGGTTCGCAATCTGCTCATAATGTCCTCGCAAAGCATAGGGTGGTTGTCAGCCTTTTCTGACGAAACCCTGACGGCCGGCATCGCGCACTGGCATGGATGATATAGACCGCCGGCGCGGCAGCCCTGGCCGCCATCTCACCGGGGCCGCGGCTCTCGTTTGACTGGCGCTGGGAAGTGCGCGCGCATGGACCAACCCCTCCGACGTGGTGCATTGTGTCAGCCAACAAAGACCGTCAGCCATGCCGCGCCGATGATCAGTAACTGGGCTGGAATGACACGGGCGGCAAAGGCGCGCGTTCCCACCGTTGCGGAAAAGAAAATCTTGGCGAGGGTACTGGTGGTGCAGGCGGTCAGGATAGGAAGGATGGCTTGCGGCGCGGCCATCGTGCCGTCGGCGACCTGTGCCGCTAATGAAATCACCGCGGCATGAACGTCCAGCACCCCGCCGATCGCGGCTACGGCGATAAGCCCAGCATCCCCGAACCAGGCTCTGAGGGCCGCTGCGGACATCAGCATGATCGCCACCGTGGCGGCAAAGGTCAGTGCCATCAGCAGATTGAAGGACCTGCTCATTCTCGGCGGTTCAGCCGTAACCTCGCGCCAGGCCGCGAGGGTCAACCATCCGCCCGACAAAAGTGCGGCCAGTCCGGCTGCGCCCACCGGCAGGATGGTAGCAAGAAAGGTACGATGGTCCGTTGCCTCGATCACCACGGCCATCTGCGCATAATTGGCGACGGTCGATAGAACCGCCGCTGCCGCACCCGCCGCGGCGGAGGCGGGATTGGCGCGAACCCAGGCACCCATGGCCCCGATAGTTGCCGAGCTGGAAACGAGCCCCGAGATGAGGCCTAGTGCGGGCACCCCCAGGCGCGCACCCAATAGCCGCGTCGCCACCTGGCCCAGCGCGTTGATCCCGAGGATCATGACAACGACCATCCAGATCGAATGCGGATTGAGCGCGTCGAATGGCCCCATCTGCCGGTCCGGCAACATCGGCAGCACGATCAGCGTGGCGCCGGCGATCAGCAGGATATCCGCAATCTCGTCCGCGCTGATCGTCTGTCCGACGAAGCGATGGAGCGGATCGCGGGCTGCCAGCACGATCGCGATCAGCACCGCAAGAGCCCCCGCCAGCAACGGCGCAGTTACGGCAAGCGCCCCAAGCAGCGTAGTGGCGACGAGGCTAACTTCCGTGGTGATGCCGGGGTCGGTTGTATTGCGCCTGCGCCAACTGCTCAGCAGGGCCAGCGCGGTCATGCACAGCATCACGATCGCGATCATCCACTGCTGCGGCATCAGAGCTGCACCACAGCCCAGTAAGGCAGCGATCGTGAAGGTGCGCAGCCCCGCTGCGGCCGGACGGTGGACCTTGCGCCGCTCGCGCTCCGCTCCGATCAACAGGCCGATGCCCAGCGCAACCGGGAGGTGGTGAATGAGGCCGACGTCGTCCATGGACAGGGTTCTGTGCTCCTACGCGCCGAGCTAGAGGCAAGCACTTCAAAACCCCTCGCCACGATGCACTGACAATCAACTCGGACCACTCGGTGGCGGCTGGCCACGGGAGGATCGGGAGCGGCGGCTCCAGGGGGCAACGCCGCCGCTCCACGTCCAACCAATAGCTAGAAGGTCGCCTAACTACGGTCGGCGTTCATGACCTTGGTCCAGGCCCGCACGAAGTCGTCCACAAACTTCTGCTTCGCATCGTCCGAGGCATAGACTTCGGACACCGCGCGCAGCTCTGAATTGGAGCCGAACACGAGATCGACCGGGGTGGCCGTCCACTTCGCGGCGCCGGACGCGCGGTCCTTGCCTTCGTAGAGCCCCGGCGAGCCGACCGACTTCACCCAGACCGTGTTCATCGACAGCAGGTTGACAAAGAAGTCGTTGGACAGGTTGCCGGGGCGAGCGGTGAAGACACCATGTCGAGTGTTTCCGGCATTGGCGCCGAGCGAGCGCATACCACCGACGAGCACCGTCATTTCGGCGACCGTCAGGCCAAGGCTATCGGCCTTGTCGACCAGCGATTCAGCCGGGCCGAGATCGGCCCTAGCCGAATAGTAGTTGCGGAATCCATCGGCCTTCGGTTCGAGGAAGGCGAAGGAGGCAACGTCGGTCTGTGTCTGCAATGCATCGACCCGGCCCGGCGTGAAGGGGACCGAAACCCGCTGTCCTGCCCGATCCGCCGCCTGCTCGACAGCGGTGTTCCCGCCCAGCACGATGAGATCAGCCAGCGACACTTGCTTACCGTCCTTGCGGCCCTTGATGAAGTCCGCCTGGATGCGCGTGTAAGCCGCCAGCACCTTCTTCAGCTCTGCCGGATCGTTGACCACCCAATTGCGTTGCGGGTCGAGGCCGACGCGAGCGCCATTGGCGCCACCGCGGCCATCTGTGTCCCGGTAGGTCGAGGCCGAGGCCCAAGCCGCACGCACCAGTTCGCCGGTGGAGAGGCCGGAAGCGACGATCTTGGCCTTGAGCTGCGCGACGTCGTTGTTGTCGATCATCGCATAGTCAGCCTTGGGCAGCGGGTCTTGCCAGACGAAGGTCTGGTTCGGGACGTCCTTTCCGAGATAGCGGGTCTGCGGCCCGACGTCGCGGTGGGTCAGCTTGAACCAGGCGCGAGCGAAGGCGACGGCGAATTCTTCCGGATGCTCGCGCCAGCGCGAGGTGATCTTCCGGAAGCCCGGATCTTCCCGCATCGCGATGTCGGTGGTGAACATGATCGGCGCGTGCGTTTTGCCCGCGACATGGGCGTCGGGCACCAGGGCCGTCGCTGCCGGGTCGCTGGGCACCCACTGCACCGCGCCGGCGGGGCTCTTGGTCTTCACCCAGGTGAAGCCGTAGAGGTTGTCGAGATACTGCGTGGTGAAGGTGATCGGATTGGCCGACCATGCGCCTTCCAGGCCGCTGGAGACCGTATCTTCCGCATTGCCCTTACCGCATTTGTTGGCCCAGCCGAGGCCCTGCTGTTCGATCGGCGCGACGCCGGGATCGCCGCCGACGCAATCATCGGGTTTATGCGCGCCATGCGCTTTGCCGAAGGTATGGCCACCAGCGATCAGCGCGGCGGTTTCCTCGTCGCTCATTGCCATGGCTCCGAAGGCACGGCGAATATCAGCCGCCGCCGCCAACGGATCGGGATTACCGCTCGGACCTTCGGGATTGACGTAGATAAGACCCATCTGTGTCGCTGCCAGCGGTCCGCGAAGATTACCCTTCTCGTCCCGCCGTTCGTCCATCATCATCTTGGTTTCCGGTCCCCAGAAGACGAGGTCCGGCTGCCAGGCATCGACGCGGCCGCCCGCGAAGCCGATGGTCTTGAAGCCCATATCCTCTAGGGCGACGTTGCCGGTCAGAACCATCAGGTCGCCCCAGGAGAGCTTGCGGCCATATTTCTGCTTGATCGGCCAGATTAGCCGGCGCGCCTTGTCGAGGCTCACATTGTCGGGCCAGCTATTCAGCGGCTCGAAACGCTGCTCGCCACCACCGGCGCCGCCGCGGCCGTCCCCGGTGCGATAGGTGCCCGCACCATGCCAGGCCATGCGGATGAAGAAGGGGCCATAATGCCCATAATCCGCAGGCCACCACGGCTGCGAAGTGGTCAAAACCTTGCGGATGTCGGCTTTGACCGCATCGAGATCAAGCGAGGCGAATTCCTTCGCATAGTCATAGTCCGCACCATAGGGATTGGATTGCGCTTCGTGCTGACGCAACGACCTCAGATCGAGGCTTTTGGGATACCATTCCTTGGCCGTCGGTGCCGCGCTTTGGGCGAAGGCGGCCGGCGAGATCGCCATGACGGCTATCGCCAATAAAGATATTGTTGTCCTACGCATTATGTCCTCCTGTTGTGGTTGAAGAAGTGGGAGTCCCGTGGACGGTTGGGCCGCCCGTGCCGCCCGTGCCGCCCGTGCCGCCCGTGCCGCACGACAGCAGGCGCCGCCATACAAAATCGGAATTAGGGGAGGGGATGACGCGACCGTTCATTGGGCCGGGGATTTCAGGTAGGCGGTCAGCGCCGCGCGATCGGCGGGTTTCGACGGACCTATGATGGGATCGCAGTTTGCTCATCATGTCCTCACAAGGCGGCATGGGGATTCCAAACTTTCCTGACGGAACCCTGACGAGCCGTATCGTTCAATCATGTGGGCAACATTCGGGATGTAAGCCGACTTCTTGTCGGTCAGCATCGGAGCTTGAATTGGCGGGGATTGCCAATTCTAGCCGGATCATGACTTCCTTCCTCCTCTTGTTCCTGATCGTTTTGGGCATCAACCTCCTGCCTGCCTTCGGACCACCCACCTGGTCGATCATCGTCTTCTATGGTCTAAACAGTGATCTGCCGATCGCATCGATCGTCATCGTTAGCGCGCTTGCCGCCGCCTTGGGGCGGCTGTTGCTCGCCCATAGCTTCCGGTTTCTCGGCGGCCGCCTACCGGAAAAACAGAAGCGCAATCTCGGCGCTGCGCGCGAAGCGCTAGAAGCGCGGCCGCGCAATATGATCCTCGGGCTTGGTTTGTTTGCTCTGTCGCCCTTGCCATCAGCGCAATTGTTTGCCGCGGCGGGACTGGCAAAGGTACGCCTTCTTCACTTCACTGCCGCGTTTTTCGCAGGCCGCCTCGTCTCCTATTCGATCTACGCGGCGACCGCTAAGGGGCGCGTGCCATCGGACTAGCCGACAACGGCGCGCCGCGTGGAATCGCGACCGCGTTCATCCTCGGCCTGCCGCTCGGCGCGCTGATCGTTTCGCTGCGGGGGGCTATCGACGCCAGCTTTCCCGGACCCAGCCTGCTCGTGGTCGCTGGTCTTCTGGTCGGCTTCGGCACGCGTCTCGGTTCGGGTTGCACCAGCGGTCACGGCGTCTGCGGGGTCTCGCGCCTGTCGCTGCGCTCTGTGCTTGCGACTGCTCTTTTCATGGCCAGCGGCTTTGCCACGGTCGCCATCATGCGTTTGGCCGGTTGGGTCGCATGAAGGCGATCCTGGCCTTGATCTCGGGCATGCTGTTCGGTGCCGGGCTTGCCATCTCAGGTATGGCCGATCCGGCGCGCGTTCATAGCTTCCTAGACCTGTTCGGACGCTGGGACCCGACGCTGGCATTCGTCATGGGTGGCGCGATCATTCCGATGGCGATCGCATGGATAATCCAGCGACGTCTGGAACGCCCTTTGGCCGACGCTGCCTTCAATCTGCCCGAGACGCGCGAGTTGAACGGAAAGCTTGCGCTTGGAGCGATCCTGTTCGGCATGGGCTGGGGCGTGGGCGGGCTATGTCCTGGCCCCGCATCCTTAAGCGCCGCCGCGGCATCCACCTTGCCATCGTGGAGCCGAGCGCGGACCACTACTATCAGCCGGGCTGGACGATGGTGGGCGCAAGGGGAGCGGTGATCCCGCTCTATCCCAAGGGTAGCATTCCGGCGCTGGGCGTGCCCGAAGCTCGGGACACGCAACCGGACGGCGAAACGCTGATCTATGATGTCAGCGAACCAGCATTGGAACTGTTCCGGCCAGCGCCGGGGCAGGCGAACGGCACTGCCGTCATCGTCGCGCCAGGGGGCGGATTCGTGGCGCTGGGCTATACGCGCGGCGGAACGGAAATAGCGCAAGCGCTGGCCCGTCACGGCTTCACCGCGTTCGTTCTCAAATACCGGACGATCCGGAGCGGCGACGGCCCGATGCGGATGCCCGATGCCCATATGCGCGAGATGGACATGGTCATGGCGCGGGCGAAAGGCGGCGAGCCCGTCGAGATGCCGGCGTTCGCAGGCGAACCCCATGCGATCGAAGACGGCGCGCGCGGGGTAGCCATCGTGCGCCAACGCGCCGCCGAATGGGGCATCGATCCGCACAAGGTCGGCGTGATCGGTTTCTCGGCGGGGGCCTATCTCGCGGCCGATCTAGCGATCGGCGCGAAGCCGTCGCGCCCTGACTTCGTCGGGCTGATCTATGGCGGTTTGCGCACCCCTGTCCCAGCAGATGCGCCCCCGGCGTTCATCGCCGGCGCTGCCGACGATGAGTATCAGCCGAACGATCCCATATTGCTCTATTCGGCTTGGCGACGAGCCGGAGCAGCCGCAGAGCTGCATCTGTACGAGCGCGGCGGGCACGGGTTCGATCTGCGTCCTCAGGGCACGACAAGCGACCACTGGTTCGATGAACTGATCTGGTGGTTGCAGGCACGCGGCCTCGTGACGCCGACGGGTAGCCCGGCTGACGCTCTTCGCACTACTATCGGCGGCGCACGGCGACACGCTGCATCAGCTGACGTGGAGTGACGGCGCTATAGTAGGGCAAACGGCGAGATATATTCGTTATGTTTATCCGGTGCGGGGCGCCATTAAAAGCCCTGCCAAGTCAATAGCTTGGCAGGGCTTTTATGTTTTGCGGCTTTGATGCGTTCTGATTGAGGGCCGCTCGCCAGTTTGCTTGCCCGTTGGTAGTTCAGCCTCGGCACGCGCCGGGCGAATATGATGTGAGCCAGAGCAGCAGCCCGTGGTGCAGTGCGTCGACGGCGTCGCCCGGAGGTTCGCGGATTTCCTCTATGAGATCGCCGCCATCCGTTAGGCGCACAAGCGTTTCGCCCCGGCTCTGTGATGTTGCCGCAGCGGTCGCTTTGATATTCTGCGGATGGCGCAGGGGGACCGGCTTAGGCGAGGGCGACCATCCGAGAGATTCGAATCACACCCGGCGCGACAGCGCAATGAAACCCGCCGCTGATCCATGATTCGAAGGATCAGCGGGAACGACACAATCCTGTAGTCTCCGACGATGCCTTTCGCATCGTCCTCGCGGCGGTGACCGCGAGTTAACGACTCGTCCTTAAAAAGAGCTGCATGAAGCACAGGCTATACACGGCGCTTGTGGCGCTGATTCCGCTGGCTGGCTGCGGCGGCACGAACGCTGCCACCGATACTGGCTCCATTATATCAATCGCGGCGCCCCCCGCGGGGAACGGGCCGAATAAATCGCCCATACCGATACCCCCGACAACACCCACGACGACGCAACCCTCAACGCCGGCGCCGACAACGCCGGCGCCGACAACGCCGCCAACAACAACAACAACAACAACGCCGCCGGCGGATGTCACCCCTTCGCCCGCTGCGCCCGGCACGCCGGTCAGCGCGGCGGAATGGATCGCGATGCTGAAGGCGGCGAAACCCGGCAGCACGATCGATCTTGGCAACCGGCCCGTGACGTTCGAGCGCTACAGGGGGCTTGCGAATGTCACCATCAAAGGGGGCATTTTCGGCGCGATCACGCTCGATCAGTGGCAGAATGTCACTTTTTCGGGGACTCGCTTTACCCCCGGCGCGACCGACGATCCTCGCGGCCCGCTGGTGCTGACGTATCAGCCCGACGGCCTGCACTTCATCAATACGACATGGGTTGGGCGGAACACCCCGGACGGGCAGTTGGCCTATGCCTCGATCAGCGCGCGCGGCGGCAACAATGTTACTGTCCGGAAATCGACGTTCACCAATATGGCGAACTTCATGGCGTTCCTCCGCACGACCAACGTGGAAGTATCGGACAGCGTGTTCCAGAACGTGCGCGAGGGTGTTCAACTCGTGGGGGGAACCACCGCGCTGATAACGCGGAATCACTTCGGCCCCTATCGACCGGCGCCTGGCGACCATGCGGACGCGGTGCAGCTATTTACCGCCGGTTTGACGCTCGCGGACGATCACGGCGCGCGCGATGTGCTGATCGAGGACAATTTCATTGATCCAGGCCCCGATTTTCACACGCAGGGCGTTTTCATGCGCGACGAGGCGGGACTCTACAACTTCGGGCGCGGCTATTCGAACATCACGGTTCGCAACAATCTCCTGATTGGCACGGGATGGCACGGCATCAGCGCGCAGGATCCGGTCCAGAATCTGCTGATCGACAGCAACAAACTGCTGATCCGCATCAATGGCGACGGCGTGACCGACAATTGGATCATGGTTAAGGCCGGCGGAGGCATTGTGCGTAACAATTACGCGGGCAGCTTTTTGCTGTCAGCGAGCGTAACGTCGAGCGGCAATACAGTCGTTGCGAGAGCGGCAACAGTCTCGGAGATATCCTCCGCGATAGCCGCGTATACACAAAGGGTGCAGGCGGCAGCGGCCAAGCAGTAAATGCCGCGTCAGGCGTGGCTGGCGGCTCTCTGATCCGCCAGCCATTTCCCGAGCCTGCCCCCGGCTTCGGCCAGAACGTCGTCCGGCTTGGCGAAGCAAAGGCGGACAAGGCCGGGTGGCGCAAGGCTGCTTATGTAGAATGGCGAGAGCGGGATGCTGGCGACCCCGGCTTCGTGCACCATGCGGCGGGCAAGCGCATCGCCATCGCCGCATATCCCGGAGGCATTGAGATCGACCGTCACGAAATAGGTGCCCTGGCTCGGCAAGGTCGTGAAGCCGGCCCTTGTCAGCAAGGCGACGAGATAGTCGCGCGAGCGTTCGAGCGCGGCGCGGGAGTGGATGAAGAAATCATCATCGAGGCCGAGGCCATGCGCCACCGCGATCTGCAGGCACGGCGGGGTGGTGAAGGTAAGGAACTGATGCGCGCGGGCGATCGGTTGCAGCAGCCCCGGCGATGCGATGACGAAACCCACCTTCCAGCCGGTCAGGCCGAAGATCTTGCCCGCCGATCCGATTTTCACCGCGCGTTCCGCCATGCCGGGTAAGCCGATCATCGGCACATGCGCCGCCTGATCGAATATCACATGTTCCCAAACCTCGTCGCAGATCGCGATGAGATCGTGCGCGACACATAAGGCGGCGAGCGCTTGCAGTTCCTCCCGAGTGAACACGCGGGCGGCGGGATTGTTGGGGTTGTTCAGGACGATCGCGCGCGTGCGTGGCCCGATCGCCGCCGCGACATCGCCGATCGGCAAACGCCAGTCGGGCGGTTGCAGTGTAACGGCGCGCGCCACGCCGCCGGCGCGCTCGATCAGTGGCCGGTACGCATCGTACATCGGCTCGAACAGGATCACTTCGTCCCCCGCCGAGACGATCGCGAGCAGCGCCGCCGCGATCGCCTCGGTCGCGCCTGAGGTGACGAGCACATTCTGCGCGCCGATATCGAGTGATTGAAAGCGGCGGTAATGCGCGGCCACCGCCTCGCGCAGTATCGGCAGGCCGGACGAGGGCGGATATTGGTTCGGCCCCGCC
Source organism: uncultured Sphingomonas sp. (assembly GCF_937871615.1). GTDB lineage: Bacteria > Pseudomonadota > Alphaproteobacteria > Sphingomonadales > Sphingomonadaceae > Sphingomonas. The sequence continues at coordinate 259,615 of NZ_CALMPA010000046.1, forward strand.
AGCACCGCCTCCGCCGCGGCTTGCAGCAATTCCGTCGGCCCGACCGAGTCCGGGAAGCCCTGGCCGAGGTTGATCGCCCCGGTCTCTCGGGCAAGCGCTGACATTTCCTCGAAGATCGTCGTGGCCATCGTGGCGTAAACCGGATTCACCGTGTCGATCCTTGAGGTGGAGCGGGGCAATCCCGATCGCGTAGCAGAATTCAGCGCCCGGCGGGCCGATTCGATATTTGGAGGAATGACCGATCGTTACCGTTGCGTAGCGATGCGATCCTCCGCAATAACGCCGATCCGTTTTTGGCCGGGGTGATTGTCCGAGGTGCGGGAGGGGATGAAGGAATTGGTGGCGCGAAGGGGCGCAGGTTGGCGTGTGTCGTTGGCGCTGATCCTTGGTTCGATGATCTCCGGCACGGCGTCGGCAGCTTGTGCTCCGGGCGCTTACGGCGACGGGCCTGACGATTTCGTCGTGCTTGGCGGGCCGGCGTCCGCGCCCGCGTCGGGGCAGCGATATATCTTCCGGGACGGGCGGCGCGGAGCCACGGGCGATGCGCTGTCCCCGGTCAAATGCGTTGGCGACAGCGCCGCTTATACCGCGCCGGACGGGCAGGTGAAGCAATGGCCCCGGATGGCGACGCGCGAGACCGATGCGAGCTTCAACAGCGCGGCAACGCGGTTGACCGGCCAGTTGATCGAGCCGCCGGGGCCGCCCGATCCAAAGCGACCGCTGGTCGTGCTGGTCCATGGATCGGAGCGGACGATGGCGGTGGCGGCGATCTATGGCCACATGCTGGCGGCGCAGGGCATTTCGGTCTTCGCCTATAACAAGCGAGGAACCGGCACCTCGGAAGGCGAATATACGCAGAATTTCGAATTGCTTGCCGACGATGCCGCCGCCGCGCTGGGGCAGGCGCGGCGCATGGCGGCGGGGCGCTTCGGGCGCGCGGGGTTTTTTGGTGGCAGCCAGGGCGGCTGGGTCGCGCCGCTCGCGGCCACGCGCTCTCAGGCAGATTTCGTCGCGGTCGGCTTCGGGCTTGTCGTCTCGCCGATCGAGGAGGATCGCGAGCAATTGCTCGACGAGGCTCGCGCACTGCACCTCGATGCGGGCGCGACGGCACAGGTGGAGCGTCTTTCGCGGGCGACCGCGCGCTTGATGCGGACGCATTTCGCGGATGGTTTCGATGGTCTTGCGCAAGTCCGGCGCGAGATCGGCGATGCGCCATGGGCAAAGACCATCGCGGGCGAATATAGCGGCGACATGCTCCGTATGAGCGATGCCGATTTGCGCCGCATCGGCCGCGCGCGCTTCGACAATCTCGAACTGATCTGGGACTATCCGGCGGAGGTGGCGCTGCGGAAGCTCAAGGTGCCGTTGCTGTGGGTTCTCGCGGCGGAAGATCGTGAGGCGCCGATCGCCGCAACGCGGGCCGTGCTATCGCATCTCCGTGCAGCCAGGCAGCCGATTGACACCTATCTCTTTCCCGATACCGATCACGGCATGGTCGAATTCCGCAGCAACCCCGATGGAACCCGGACATATACCCGGATCACCGATGGTTATCTGAAGCTTCTCGCCGACTGGATCAAAGGCGATGTCCACGGCGGATACGGTCGCGCCGAAAAGCTCGCGCGCTGACCGCATCGGTCCGCGTGGCAGCGGGATAGCGATCGCCGACGAAGCGGCATCCCGACAAGCGATCGGGTGCCGCTTCGTCCGGGCGCGTTTACCGGCGCTCGCCCGCGCTCCGGTTGCGTAGCGCGAGGAATTCGCTGCCCGCGCTCCACGTCGGCCATACGCCCGCCTTCGATAATTGCTTGCCCATCGTGAAGAACAGATCGACGTCCTGCGCCGCGCCGCTCAGGTTCCAGTCGGCAGACCAGGTGTCGCAGGTCTTGTGGTAGCAGGCCATATAGGCATCGAGCCACTTCTGCCCGGCGGAAAGGCCACCCGTCTTCAGGTCCGGTGCGCCGCCCAACGCCATCAGGATCATCGAGGGCACGCCGTGCCGCACGACGGAGAAATGGTCCGCACGATAGAACAGCCCGCGCTCGCTCGCGGTTTCGGGGGTGATCGTCCGCCCCTGCGCCCTGGCGGCGGAGGCGAGCAGCGTGTCGAGCGACGAATTGCCAGCGCCCACCAACGTCACATCCTTCGCCGGCCCCGCGGTCTGAAGGATATCGAGAGTGAGGTTCGCGGCGGTTTTTGCCAGCGGATAGATCGGATGCGCGGCATAATATTCGGAGCCGAGCAGCCCGCGTTCCTCGCCAGTCCACAAGGCGAAGACGAGCGTGCGCTCCGGCTTCGGCGCGGCCTTGAACAGGCGCGCCAGTTCCAGCACGCCGGCGGTGCCGAGCGCATCATCGTTCGCACCGGGGCGAAGCGTTTTGCCGCTGGCATCCGGCGGCCCCTCGCCATAGGCATCCCAGTGCGCGCCGAACATCACGGTTTCGTCAGGCCGCTTCGTGCCGGGGATTTTCGCCAGCACGTTGGCGCTCTCGATCCGCTCCGCCGTTACGGCGAGGTCGGCGGAGAAACGCGGCTTCATCTCGACCGGGCGGAACGACGCCGAGCGCGCCGCGACGCGCAGCTTGGCGAGATCGAGCCCGGCGGCCGCGAACAGCCGATCCGCCGCGTCATGCGCGAGCCAGCCCTGCAACGGCACGCGCTGATCGTCCGCCCCGCGCACGATATCGTAATTCTCGCCGTTTGAGGCATTGGCGGTAGACCAGGGATAGCCCGCCGCATCGGTATCGTGGACGATCAGCGCCGCCACCGCGCCGCGCCGCGCCGCTTCCTCATATTTATATGTCCAGCGACCGTAATAGGTCATCCGCTTGCCGCCGAAGCGCCCCGCCGCGTCTTCGCCGGGTTTCGCGACGAAATCGGGGTCGTTGACGAGGAACACTGCGACCTTGCCGCGCACATCGACGCCCTTGAAATCGTCCCACTTCGCCTCGGGCGCGGAAACGCCGTAACCGACGAATACCATAGGCGCGTCCTTGATCGCGATATGGGGATTGTCGCGCACGGTGGTCATCGCCACGTCCGTCCCCTGCACCAGCGGCATATCGCCCGCGCTGATCGTGCCGCCCGTGATTCGCGTGTGGATCAGCGGCACCTGCTGCACCCAGCGGCCATCGCTCGCGCCGGGTTCGAGGCCGAGCGTCTTGAACTGCTGCACCAGCCAGTCGATCGTGGTTTTCTCGCCGGGGGTGCCGGGCGCGCGACCGCCGAATTCAGGCGAGGCGAGCGTTCGAACCATGTCCGACAGGTGTTGCGGATCGGTCTGCGCCGCGGCTGGAATAGCCAGCGTCAGCGCGGTGGAAAGGGCGAGGAGGGGAAGAACGCGCATGATAACTCCCAGGGGGCACAAGCCCGATCAGAATGGTTAGCGAAGGCGGCGGACGAAGACGCGGCCATCATCCCGACGCTCCGTCGCGAAATTGGGGACCGACTGGATCAGGTCCGACAGGCGCTTGAAGCCGTAATTGCGCACGTCGAAGCTCGATCGGTTGGCGGCGAGCTGGCCCATGGCGGAAAGGCTGACGAAGCCGCGCTCGTCACGCTTCACATTGTCATATGCGTCGATCAGCAGCTTCACCAGTTCGGGATCGACATCAACCTTGCGCCCGCCGTTGCTGGATTGGGCCGGCGATGCGGCGGTTGCCGGCGCGCTGCTGGCCGAGGCGGGGGGCGCGGCGGGGGCAGGGGCCGCCATCAGCTTGTCTACGTCGATGAACCGGGTGCACGCTTTCTGGAATGCCTCCGGCGTCTTGCTCGATCCGAAGCCGTACACGTCGTGCCCGTCCTGCCGGATGCGCATCGCCAGCGGCATGAAATCGCTGTCGGAAGACATGATGCCGAACGCCTGCACCCGCCCACGATAGAGCAGGTCCATCGCGTCGATCGTCATCTTCATGTCCGTGGCGTTCTTGCCTTTGGTGAGATCGAACTGCTGCTGCGGCTCGATGCCGTATTTCACGGTCATGTCGCGCCAGCCCTTCAGCCCCGGCTTGGTCCAGTTGCCATAGACGCGGCGGATGTTGACGCTGCCCAATTCCGCAAGAACGGTGAGCACCGGGTCGATCGCGTGCCACGATGCGTTGTCGGCGTCGATCAGCAGCGCGACATTATGATTGGGGTTCTCATCGGCCATATCGCCTGATCGACTTCGCGGCGGCGATCGTCAACCGTTCGGGTAAGCGATCGCCATCACCTCATATTCGCGCTCGCCGGCGGGCAGCGACACGCGGCGCAAATCGCCGATCGCGGCACCGCGCAGCGCACGCGAGAGCGGGGCGTTCCAGCCGATCCTGCCCGCGCCCGCATCCGCTTCGTCATCGCCCACCAACGTGAGCGTGCGGTGATTGTCGTCCTCGTCGGCGATCGTCACCGTGGCGCCGAAGAACACCCGGTCGCGATCGGGCGCCCGCGCGGGATCGACCACCTTGGCCGCCTTCATCCGGCGGGACAGCCAGCCCAGCCGGCGGTCGATCTCGCGCAGGCGCTTGCGGCCATAGATATAGTCGCCATTTTCCGATCGGTCGCCGTTCCCCGCCGCCCAGGCGATCGTATCGAGCAGCGCGAGGCGCTCCTTGCCGAACAGATCGTCATATTCGGCGCGCAGCGTGGCATAGCCGGCGGGCGTGATGTAATTGGGGCGATCCATGGTTCAGCCTCGCCGCGACCGCCCGAGATACCAGCTCAAATTCGCCGGCCCCCGGCTGCGCGCGCGCGGCGGGTTCATCAGATCATAGACCACCGCATTTTCCAGCACACGCTGGACATAGTTGCGCGTCTCGCTGAACGGGATCGCCTCCACCCAATCGACCATATCGACCGATCCGGTGCGCGGATCGCCGTTCGCCGCGAGCCATTTGTTCACATTGCCGGGGCCGGCGTTATAGGCCGCGATCGCCAGCGGATAGCTGCCGAACCGGGCGAAAATACGCTGGAAATAACTCGATCCGAGCTGGATGTTATATCCAGTGTCGGTGGTCAGCGCGCCGACGTTATAGGCCAGCCCCATTTTCGCGGCCTGTTCGCGCGCGGTGCCGGGCATCAACTGCATCAGCCCGCGCGCGCCCGCGCCCGACACCGCCATGCGATCGAAATTGCTCTCCTGCCGCGCGATCGCGTGGATCATCGTCCATTCGTCTTCATAACCCGCGGGCACCGCGACGATCGGGAAGCCGGTGGCGCTATATTCGGTCAGCCCGTTCTGCATCGCGCTGCGCCCGACCAGCACGCCAAGATCCGGGCGGCCAAGCGAGCGGGACAGTTCGTCCGCCAGCAGGTGATCGGAATCGCTCGTCGCATCGAGGGCGATCTGCTTCAGAAACTGGGTCTGATCCTGCCACGCGTTGATCGAGCCAAGGAATTGCGCGGCGCGCACCACTTCCTTGTTGTAGAAGGCGGCGCGGGCCGTCGGGTTGATCGGCGTGGTATCATAAGCGGGAGGGGCGACCAGCGCCCGCCCGAGATGTTCGTTGGCGAGCTGGCCGTAATATTGATCGCGAAAACCCGCGGCATGATTGAACAGCGCGCCGGCATCGCCCGCGCGACCGGCCTTTTCCGCCGCGCGGGCGGCCCAGTAGAATCCCTTGGCGCGGGTTTGCGGCGCCACGCTGCCACGACCGTAACGCTCGAACAGCGGCATCGCGTCCGCCGGGCGGTTCAGCTTGTTGAGCGCGGTCTGGCCGGCGAGCCACACCAGATTGGTATATTGGTCGCGCTCGCCATAGGATTTGGTCGAAACGTCGGTGCCCGCCGGATAGGCATCATCCACCTGCCGCGCGATGTCATAAGCGGTCTGCCATTGGCCGTCGTTCGCCGCGCCGCGGGCGTTCGCGTAAAGAACGAGGTAGAATTTCTCGGGGTTTCCCGGTCGGTTCATCCCCGGCGCGCGGGTGCGGGCAAGCCATGCGCGCGCGTCGATCGGGGAGGTGCGCCCGAGCCAGGTGGCCTTGTCGGCGATATAGCCCGCGTCGCGCTCTCCGATCGGATCATATTGCCGGGCGAGGTCGGCGGCACTGGCCGCGCCGCTGCGGAAGGCGAGCCGCGCCTCGAACAGCGGGCGTTGCGACGAGGAGGTGAGATTGATCTGGCGCGCCGCCGCGCTGGTGGCGCCTTGCCACAGCAGCGCATCCATTCGCGCATCCTGATCCTCTGCCCGCAGCGCACCGCCGAATTGCTGGACAAGCGCGCTCTCGTCGCTCGGCGACAGCACGCCGCGCCGCCATGCCAGCCGCGCCGCCTCATTCGCCTGGGCCATCGCGCCGGTCGACGCGAGCGCCTTGGCATAAGCGAGGCCGCCGGCGGCGGATTGCGGCGGGAAGCGGCGGAAATAGGCGACCAGCGCGCTAGCGGACCCGGTGCCGGCTGCGGCCTGCCGCTCCGCCGCGCGTCGGTTCGCGGCTTCGCCGGGCCAGCCGGGGTGCGCGAGCAGGAAAGAGGCGTAACTATCGAAAGGCAGCGCGTCGGTCTGTTGCAGCGCCTTCCATTGCGCGATCGGCTGCGCCAGCCCGGCGGGGTTGACGCTCACTGGCGGCGGGACGACGACGGGGCGCGTCTCCACCTGCGCCGTGCGCGCATTGGCCATGCGCGTGGCGTGAGAGTCATCCTGATCCTGCGCGAGCACGAGGGCCGCGCCGGCCGCTGCGAACAATCCGATCAAAGCACCTGCCTTCAATCCAGTCACCGTTATGGACAGACTAAAGGGTAAACCCGTATCTGTCCTGAACGAACCTACCATCTTCGCGCATTCAGGAACGCAAAATCATGTTTTCCGGCTCAATTCCGGCGCTCGTCACGCCGTTCGACGCGCATGGCGAATTCATCGAATCAGCTTATCGTGATCTTGTCGAATGGCAGATCGCCGAAGGATCGGCGGCACTGGTGCCGTGCGGCACGACCGGCGAGGCCGCGACTCTCACCAAGGACGAGCAATTCGCGATTGTCCGCATCTGTGTCGATCAGGCGAAGGGGCGCGTGCCGGTGATCGCGGGCGCGGGATCGAACGACACGCGCGTCGCCGCCGCCAATATCGCCGCCGCGAAAGAAGCCGGTGCTGATGCCGCGCTGATGGTGCCGCCATATTACAACCGCCCGTCGCAGGAAGGCATCTATCAGCATTTCGCGGCGCTGGCGCCGCAGGCGGGCTTGCCGATCGTGCTCTACAACGTGCCTGCGCGCACGGTGACCGATATCCAGCCGGAAACCCTGATCCGTATCGTTGCCGATTTCCCGAAGGTGTTCGTCGCGGTGAAGGACGCGTCCGGCGTGCTCCAGCGGGTGTCGCAGCACCGCGCCGCGCTGGGTGAGGGATTCTGCCAGCTTTCGGGCAATGATGATCTGGCGCTCGGCTATAATGCGATGGGCGGCGTGGGGTGCATTTCCGTCACCGCCAATGTCGTGCCCCGGCTGTGCGCCGATTTTCAGGCGGCCTGCGCTGCCGGAAATGCCGCCAAGGCGCTGGAACTGCACGACAGGCTGTTCGCGCTCCATGTCTCACTGTTCACCGATGCCTCGCCCGGCCCGGTGAAATATGCGATGACGAGGGTACGCCCCGGCTTCCCCGATGGTTTGCGCCTGCCGATGACCTGGCCGGGCGAGGCTTCGCGAAAAGCGGTCGACGCGGGGCTGGCGCGGGCGGGGCTGTAAGCTTCGCCCCTTGCCGCCGGGGGCTTCGCCACCCTACATCGCGCGTCTTATGTCCCGTCCCAAGCCCGCCACCTTCGACAAGAAGAAGATCGTCGCCGAGAACCGGCGCGCCCGGTTCGAATATTCGATCGAGGACAAGTTCGAGGCGGGGATCGTGCTGACGGGCACGGAGGTGAAGTCGCTGCGTTTCGGCGAAGGCTCGATCGCGGAAAGCTATGCCGAGGTGAATGAAGGCGGCGTGTGGCTGATTAATTCGAACGTGCCCGAATTCAGCCACGGCAACCGTTTCAATCACGAGCCGCGCCGCCCGCGCAAACTGCTGCTGCACGAGCGCGAGATCAACAAGCTGCACGGCGCGGTGGCGCGTCAGGGCATGACGCTTGTGCCGCTCTCGGTTTATTTCAACGGGCAGGGGCGCGCGAAGGTCGAGCTTGCGCTCGCCAAGGGCCGCAAGGATCATGACAAGCGCGCGGCGATCAAGGAACGCGAATGGAAGCGTGAGGCCGGGCGCGTGCTGCGCGAGCGCGGCTGATGGCATCGCGAGCACCGGGCATGTGGCAGCGGTTCGCCGCATGGTGCCAGCGCAATCTGCCGACCCGCGAATCGATGGAGAACAGCCGATTGCTGCGCCCGGTGGCGCACCGCGTGCTGGCCCCGCATCTCTGGCGGTTCACCCGCCGCTCGGTGCCGCGTGGCGTGGCGCTCGGGATGGTGACGGGCGTCCTTTTTCCCGTCGCGCAGATTCCGTTTTCCGCGCTGCTCGCGCTGCCGCTGCGCGCCAATATTCCCGCCGCCGCGCTCACCACGTTCGTGACCAATCCGATCACCACGCCGCCCTTGTGGGTCGCCGCTTACTGGATCGGGAAATGGGCGCTCCATATCGACAGCGCGTTGCCCGGAGATCCGGTGCGCGATGCGGTCGAATCGGGCTGGATGCAGTGGCTGTTGTCCGATGCGGCCCCGGCCACCGCCACGGGGCTGCTGATCGTGACGGCGACGTTCGCGATCGGCGGCTATTTCCTGTCGGCGCTTGGCTGGCGGCTGTGGATCGGGCGCAAGTGGAGCAATCGTCGCATTCGTAACCAAGATTGACGAGGCGTGTTATCGGCGTAAATCACGGGGCATTCTGAAAGATTGAAGGGCTTCCCCAGATGCGTTCGATCATCCTTGCCTCCATGCTTGTCTCGGTTGGGGCCGCTGCGGTCGCGCAGACCGCGCCGCAATCAGCGCCCGCCGATCAATCCCGCCCGCAGATCGGCGATTTCGGTTTCGACATGAGCGGTCGCGATCCGTCCGTCCCGCCGGGGAAGGATTTCTACGATTACGCGAACGGCGATTGGCAGAAGGTGACGCAGATTCCGGCTGATCGCGCCGCTTATGGCATGTTCCACAAGCTGCAGGATCTGTCGCAACAGCGCCTGCGCACGTTGCTGGAGGAGGTGTCGAAGCAGCCGGGTAACAAGTCGGGCGATTTCTACGCGAGCTTCATGGACGAAGCGACCGTCAACGCGAAGGGCGCGGCGCCGATCAAGCCGTGGCTGGCCGCGATCAGGGCGGTGAAGGACAAAAGCGGCCTCGCCGTCGAGGCGGCGCGGATGCAGCGCAATGGCGTGTCGGGCCTGTTTCAGGTCTATGTCGGGCAGGACGACAAGAACCCGGATAACTATATCGTCAGCCTCGCGCAGGGCGGGTTGGGGCTGCCCGACCGGGATTATTATCTGAAGGACGATCCAAAGCTCGCCGAAGCGCGCGCCGCCTATCAGGTGTATCTCGCGAAGATGCTGACGCTGGCTGGCGAGTCCGACGCGGAAAAACGCGCAGCGGCGGTATTCGCATTCGAGAAGGCGCTCGCGAACGCGCATTGGACGCGGATCGAAAGCCGCGACGCGGACAAGACGTATAACAAGTTCGCTTTCGCCGATCTCGCAACGCGCGCGCCGGGCTTCGCCTGGGGCGATTTCGCCAAAGCGGCGGGGATGCCGGCCACCGGGGATTATCTCGTCGCCCAGCCGAGCGCGCTGACCGGCGAGGCGAAACTATGGGCGACGACGCCGCTCGCGGTGCTGAAGGATCATCTGATGCTGCGCACGATCAGCAGCTATGCGCGGTTCCTTTCATCCGATTTCGACAAGGCGCGCTTCGCATTCTACGGAACCACGCTGTCCGGCACGCCGGAGCAGCCGGCGCGGTGGAAACGCGGCAGCGATCTCATCAAGGATGAACTCGGCGAGGATATCGGGCGCGCCTATGTCGCGAGATATTTCCCGCCCGAGGCGAAGGCGGCGGCTGACGAACTGGTGAAGAATCTGATCGGGGCGATGGGCGCCCGGCTCAGCAAGCTCGAATGGATGGCGCCGGAGACGAAGGAGAAGGCGCTCGCCAAGCTCGCCGCCTTCCGCCCCAAGATCGGCTACCCGGCGAAATGGCGTGATTATTCGAAGCTTCAGGTGGTGCGCGGTGATCTGTTCGGGAATGTCGCGCGCGCTAATGCGTTCGATTTTCAGCGCGATCTCGATAAGCTCGGCAAGCCGGTGGACCGTGACGAATGGTTCATGACGCCGATGGAGATCAACGCATATTACAACCCGGCGATGAACGAGATCGTCTTCCCCGCGGCGATCCTCCAGCCGCCGTTCTTCGATCCCAAGGCCGATCCGGCGGTGAATTACGGCGCGATCGGCGCGGTGATCGGGCATGAGATCAGCCACGGCTTCGACGATCAGGGCCGCAAATACGATGCGACGGGCAAGCTGACCGACTGGTGGACGCCGCGCGATGTGGAGCGGTTCAAGAGCTTCACCGACAAGCTTGTGGCGCAATATGACGCGTATGAGCCGCTGCCGGGCCAGCATATCCAGGGCGGCCTGACGCTGGGTGAAAACATCGCCGATCTCGCCGGGCTGACCGTCGCGATCGACGCCTATCACAAGACGCTCGGCGGCAATCCCGCGCCGGTGCTGGATGGCACGAGCGGCGATCAGCGCTTCTATCTCGGCTGGGCGCAGGTATGGCGGATCAAGGAGCGGGAGCCGGCGTTGCGCCAGGCGCTGCTGTCCGATCCGCACGCGCCGGGCCATTGGCGGGTGCTTACCGTGCGCAATCTCGATCCGTGGTATTCGGCGTATGATGTGAAGGCGGGTGACGCGCTTTACCTCTCGCCTGAGGCCCGCGTTCGTATCTGGTGATCCTCTCCGCCGCCCGCACGCGCTTGACGTGTGGCGGGCGGCGAAGGATCACCCACGATCATGGCATCCCGATCGCTCGCCCCGCAGATATTGCTCACCCCGCGCGCAGCGTTGCTGATCGCGGTGGCGGCTGGCGTGCTCGCTGCGCTTCTCGTGCTGTGGCTGGTCGGGGATCGCGCGTTCGCGGGCGCCTTTCTCGCCACCGCGATCGTGGCGGGCGGGGCGGCTGTCGCGTGGCGCTCGCTTGCCGGCGCACGCGGCGATATCGTGCACGAAGTCGATTGGGGGCTGGCGCGCGCGATCGCGCAAACCTCTGGCGAGGCGATCGCGGTTACGGATCGCACCGGGCGGCTGGTATGCGCGAACGATCTGTATGAGGCGCTGTTCGACGGTTTCCCGACCCCGCCGGCACTGTCGCTGAGGGAGGAGGATGACGCATCGCTTGCCGTCGCCGGGCGGGCGGCGTGGCGCGACGGGGAGGCGCGTGCCGAACATATCCGGCTGGAGCATCAGGCCGTCAACGTCGCTATCGTCCGCGCTGGCGAGCGGCAGGACATGTTGATCTGGCGCTTCGAGCGTGCGGCGGATGCGAGCCGCGCCGATCGCCTGATCCATGCGCTCGATGGCGAACTCGGCGACCGGCTTGGCGCGGCGGGCATCATGGCGGCGATGATCGCCCCGGACGGGCGCATTCTCTCCGCCAATCCGGTGTTTCGCCATCGTGCGCTCGGCGGCGGCGGGGGAAGTGCCGCCGGCATGGATTTCGCGCGCTTCCTGATTACCGACAGCCGCGGGCTGGTCCGTTTCGAGCGCGAAGGGCTGGACGGAAACCCGCTGCGCCTGGTGCAGGTGCCGTTCGCTGACGGCGACAATGGCCCGATCCTGATCGCGATGCTCGATGACGAGGATCTACCGGCCACCGATGGCGCGACCGCGACGAGCCATATCAACACGCTCGTCTCGCTGATGCCCGTGGGGATCGCGCTGGTCGATCGCGAGGGGCGCTTCGTTCAGATGAATGACGTGTTCACCCGCGCCGCCGGAATCGATCCCGCCGCTCCGCCGCTCTATCCCGGCGATCTCGTGGTGCGCGAGGACAAGGCGGCTGTGGCCGATGCGGTGCGGCGCTTCGCAAACGGCGCGGCCCAGTCCAGCGACATGGCGGTGCGGCTGCGCGATCACCCGGACGAGCCGATCGCGTTGACGATCGCCGGTGCGCGCGGCCTTGGCGCGGCTGCCGTCGTGCTGAGCCTGAAGGACAATAGCGAGGAATCGCGCCTCAAACGCGAGGTGGCGCAGGTCACCAAGATGCAGGCGGTGGGCCAGCTCGCCGGGGGCGTGGCGCATGATTTCAACAATATCCTGACCGCGATCCTCGGACATTGCGATCTGATGCTGATGCGTCATTCGCCGGGCGACAGCGATTATGACGACATTCAGCAAATCCGCAGCAATTCCAATCGGGCCGCGGGGTTGACGCGGCAGCTGCTCGCCTTTTCGCGCCAGCAGACGCTTCGCCCGCAAATCCTGCAATTGCCCGATGTGGTTTCGGAAGTGTCGAACCTGCTCAAGCGGTTGCTGGGCGAAACGGTGACGCTGAACGTCAGCCACGGTCGCGATCTCGGCCCGGTGCGCGCCGATCCGGGGCAGCTCGAACAGGTCGTCGTCAATCTCGCGGTGAATGCGCGCGATGCGATGCTCTCGCGCAATCCGCACGGCGGCGGCACGCTGACGATCCGCACCCGCGCGGTCAGCGTCGCGGAGGTGCGCGCGCGGGGCAGCGACATCATGCCGGCGGCCGATTATACCGCGCTCGAAATCTCCGATACCGGCACCGGGATTCCGCCTGAGGTTTTGCCCAAGATTTTCGAGCCGTTCTTCACCACGAAGGAAGTCGGCAAGGGAACCGGGCTTGGGCTTTCCACCGTTTATGGCATCGTCAAACAATCCGGTGGCTATATCTTCGCGGATTCGAAGCCGGGGCAGGGCGCCACTTTCACGATCTATCTGCCGGTGCACAACAGCGGGACGGTGGCGCCCGTTCGCGCCGCGCCGCGCCCGCGCCAGGCCGATCTGTGGGGAACGGGCACCGTGTTGCTGGTGGAGGACGAAGCGATGGTGCGCGCGGTGGCGGAACGCGCGCTGTCGCGGCAGGGCTATACGGTGCTCAGCGCCGAAAACGGGGAGGTGGCGCTGGAACTGCTCGAAACCTGCCAAGCGCCCGATCTGCTGATATCGGACGTTGTGATGCCGACGATGGACGGGCCGACGATGGCGCGCCACGCGCGTGAGCGATATCCGCAGCTCCCGATCCTGTTCATGTCGGGCTATGCCGAAGAGCAGCTTCGTCGGTCGATCGATCTGGAGAATGTATCCTTCCTGCCGAAGCCCTTTTCGGTGCAGCAGCTTGCAGAGGCGGCGCGCGACGCGCTGACACAGGCATGACGAGCTTGCGTCGCGGGTTGTGCTTGTTATGGCCCGGCGCATGACCCAGCAAATCCTGATCGTCGAGGATGAACCGCTCATCGCGATGATGCTGGAGGATTTTCTCGATGCATTGGGAAAAGGCTGCGCGGGCACCGCGGATTGCAGCGCGGAGGCACTGCCGCTGATCGAGGCCGGCGCGGTCGATTGCGCGATTCTCGATGTGAATCTGCGCGGCGGGGAAAAGAGCTGGGCGATCGCGGACGCGCTGGCCACCGCCGATATCCCGTTCGTGTTCGCGACGGGCGGCGGCGAGGAAACGATCGTCAATCGCCATCGCGAACGCCCGCGCCTGATGAAACCGTTCACGATGGAGGGCGTGGAACAGGCGCTGAACCGGCTTCTTGCCTGATGCAAAGGGTTGCGCGGGTGCGGCACGCGGCCTAGCGAAGCCGGCATGACGCATCAATTCGACAAGTCTCGCCTGCCCAGTCGGCATGTTTCGGTGGGTCCGGAGCGTGCTCCGCATCGCAGTTATTACTATGCGATGGGTTTGACCGAGGAGGAAATCGCCCGCCCGTTCGTGGCGCTCGCCTCCGCCGGTAACGACAGCGCGCCGTGCAACACCACGCTCGATGCACAGGCGGATGCCGCGCGTCGCGGGGTGGAGCAGGGCGGCGGCACCCCGCGCCGCTTCAACACGATCACCGTGACGGACGGGATCGCGATGGGCCATCAGGGCATGAAGTCCAGCCTCGTCAGCCGCGAGGTGATCGCCGATTCGGTCGAACTTTCGGTGCGCGGCCATTGTTATGACGCGCTGGTCGGCTTCGCCGGGTGCGACAAATCTCTGCCGGGCATGATGATGTCGATGCTGCGGCTCAATATCCCGTCGATCTTCGTTTATGGCGGGTCGATCCTGCCCGGTCGCTATCAGGGCCGCGATGTGACGGTGGTGGACGTGTTCGAGGTGGTCGGCAAATATGCCGCGCACGCCTGCCCGATCGAGGAAGTCCACGCGCTGGAAAAGGTCGCCTGCCCAGGCCATGGCGCGTGCGGCGGCCAATATACCGCTAACACCATGGCATGCGTCGGCGAGGCGATCGGATTGTCGTTACCGAACAGCAACATGGTTCCGGCACCTTATACGTCGCGTGAACAGATTGCGGTGGCGGCGGGCGCGCAGGTGATGGAGCTTCTGGCGAAAAACATCCGCCCGCGCGACATCTGCACCCGCGAGGCGTTCGAGAATGCCGCGCGCATCGTGGCCGCGACTGGCGGCTCCACTAATGGCGCGCTCCACTTGCCGGCGATGGCGAACGAAGCGGGGATTGATTTCGACCTGTTCGACGTGGCCGAACTTTTCAAGACCACGCCATATTGCGCGGATCTAAAGCCCGGCGGGAAATATGTCGCCAAGGATATGTATGAGGCGGGCGGCGTGTACATGCTGATGAAGACGCTGCTGGCGGAGGGGCTGTTGCACGGCAATTGCCTGACCGTCACCGGGCGAACGCTGGGCGAGAATATCGACGAAGTGACGTGGAACCCCGATCAGAAGGTGATCTATGACGCGAAGGCGCCGATCACCCCCACTGGCGGCGTCGTCGGGCTGAAGGGCAGCCTCGCTCCGGAGGGCGCGATCGTGAAGGTCGCGGGGATGCACCGCCTGCAGTTCGAGGGGCCGGCGCGCTGCTTCGATTGCGAGGAAGAAGCGTTCGAGGCGGTCGAGAAGCGGGAGATCGTCGACGGGCAGGTGGTGGTGATCCGCTACGAAGGGCCAAAGGGCGGCCCCGGTATGCGGGAAATGCTTTCCACCACGGCTGCGCTCTATGGCCTTGGCATGGGTGAAAAGGTGGCACTGATTACCGATGGCCGTTTCTCAGGCGCGACGCGCGGTTTCTGCATCGGCCATGTCGGCCCGGAGGCCGCCGAATGCGGCCCGATCGCGCTGGTCGAGGATGGCGATACGATCCGCATCGACGCCGAGGCGGGCACGATCGACCTGCTGGTCGACGAGGCGGTGCTCGCGGAACGCCGCGCGCGCTGGAAGCCACGCGAGAACGATTATGGCTCGGGCGCGCTATGGCGCTACGCGCAGAATGTCGGCCCGGCGCGCAAGGGCGCGCTGACCCATCCCGGCGCGACAGCGGAGCGCCATGTTTACGCGGATATCTGATCGCCGCGCCGCTGCGATCATTCTCGCTGCGCTCCTGACGGGGTGCGGCGCGCGCGGTGGCGATGGCAATGCCTTCGCCGCGATTGAGCGGGAACATCGCGACCTGACCGGCGGCAAGGGCGATCTCGATTGCGCGACGGCCGACGCTCACGCCTTTACGCGATCCTGCGTGCTGGAGCGGGAGCAGGGCGACCGCGGGTTGATCCTCACCATGCGCCATGCGGATGGCGGTTTCCGGCGCCTGCTGGTGACGAAGGACGGGCGTGGTGTCGTCGCGGCGGACGGGGCGATTCCAGCGGAAGTGACGATCACCGGCGCGAATCAGATCGAGGTAAGGCTTGGCGAGGATCGCTATCGCCTGCCCGCGACGATCGGCGCCAAACCATGACGCCGCTTGACGGCAAGGCGATCCTGACCGCTGCGGAGATGCGCGCGGCGGAGGATCGCGCCATCGCGGCGGGTACGATAGTCGAGGCATTGATGGAGCGCGCCGGCGCGGCGGTGGCGGAGCAAGTCCGCCGGCTCGCGGGTGATCGGGGCGTGCTCATCCTGTGCGGCCCCGGCAATAACGGCGGCGACGGCTATGTCGCGGCGCGGATATTGGCGGCTGGCGGCCACGCGGTTCGGGTGGCCGCCAGCGGCGAGCCGCGCAGCCCGGCGGCGATTGCCGCGCGCCGCCGCTGGCAAGGCCCGGTCGAGCCGCTCGTTTCCGCGGAACCGGCGCCGGTGCTGGTCGATGCGTTGTTCGGCACCGGCCTGACGCGCGGGCTGGAGTGCGAAACCGCCGCGGCGCTTGCCCGGCTGGCGGCGGCGGCATCGCTGTCGATCGCGGTCGATCTGCCGAGCGGGGCTGCGACCGATGACGGGCGGTTGCTATCCGCTACGCCGGTTTATGATCTCACGCTCGCGCTGGGGGCGCTCAAGCCATCACATATGCTGCTTCCGGCGGCGGCCCGATCAGGCAGTCTCATGGTGCTCGACATTGGTGTTTCGGTGGCGAGCGCCGCGACCGTGCTTGTGCGCCCGAAGCTGGCGGGGCCAACGCCTCAGGCGCACAAGTACAGCCGCGGCATGGTCGCGATTATCGCTGGAGCGATGCCGGGTGCCGCTACGCTGGCGGCGATTTCGGCGGCGCGCGGCGGGGCGGGATATGTGCTGCTGCTCGGCGGCGCGACCGATCTTTTGCCCCATGCCGTGGTGCGGCGGCGTTACGACGCGGCCTCGCTGGCGGATGTGCGCATCGGCGCATTGGTGATCGGGCCGGGGCTGGGCCGCGACGATCGTGCGCGTGAGCGGCTGAGCGATGCCCTTGCCTCGGATCGGCCATTGGTTATCGACGGCGATGCGCTCCGGCTTGTAAGGGCGGAGGAGATCGCCGCGCGCACCGCGCCGACGATCCTCACCCCACATGCGGGCGAATTCGATGCGTTGTTCGGAAAGAGCGGCGCGAGCAAGATTGAACGTGCGCGTGACGCGGCGAGAGCCAGCGGCGCGGCGATTGTTTTCAAAGGGGCCGATACAGTGATTGCAGCACCCGATGGCGCGGCACAGGTTGCCCCTGCTGCGCCGGCGTGGCTTTCCACCGCCGGCACCGGCGATGTGCTCGCCGGGGTGATCGCCGCGCGGCTCGCCGTCGGTGGCGATGCCATGGCGGCGGGCGAGGGTGTGTGGCTTCATGGCGAGGCCGCGCGCCGCGCGGGCGCCGCGTTCATCGCCGACGATCTCGCGCGGCATTTGCCGGAAGCGATCGCGACATGCCTGTGAGCGAGATCGTTCGCATCGGCGCGCGCGGCGACGGCGTCACGGTGGACGGCAGGCATGTCGCGTTCACCGCGCCGGGCGATGTGGTGCGGGAGGACGGCGCGATCATTCCCGGTCCGCATCGCGCGACACCGCCCTGCCGCCACTTTCCGGCGTGCGGCGGGTGCCAGCTTCAGCATCTCGACGATATTGCCTGGGCGGGGTTCATCACCGATCGCGTCTCATCCGCGCTCGCGGCACAGGGGCTGACGACAGAGATTCGCCCGCCCGCGCTTTCCCCGCCGCGCACTCGTCGACGTGCCACCTTGCATTGGGAGCCGGCGGGGCGTTTCGGCTTCACGGGCGAGAAAAGCCACGCGATCGTCGATCTTGCGGAATGCCATGTGCTGGCGCCCGAACTGTTCGCGATCGTCGCGCCGCTCAAGCGATTGCTCGGGCGGCTGCGCTTGCGGCGGCGGCTCGATATCCACCTCGCGCTCGCCGATCAGGGCGTTGACGTGCTGATTTCGGGTGTGGTGCCCGAGGGGCTGGAGGCGGCGGAGGCGATCACCGGCTTTGCCGAGCAGCACGGATTGGCGCGGCTGGCCTTCGATGCCGGCTTCGGTCCCGAGGTGCGGTGGGAGCCGGATGCGGTAACGGTCACGCTGGGCGATCTGGCGGTCCCGCTGCCCCCGGCGGGGTTCCTTCAGGCGACGCGTGAGGGGGAGGCGGCGCTGGTCGCGGCGGTGCGTGAGACGATCGGAACCGCGCCGACCATCGCGGATCTGTTCGCGGGCCTGGGCACGTTCGCGCTGGCATTTCCGGCGAAGGTCTATGCGGCGGAAGGGGGGCGGGATGCGGTGCTGTCGCTGAAGGCCGCCGCCGGGCGGGCGCAACGCCCGGTGTTCGTCGAGCACCGCGATCTCTATCGTCGACCGCTGACACCCGCCGAACTGGATCGCTTCACCGCCGTGGTGCTCGATCCGCCGCGTGCGGGTGCGCGCGAACAGGCCGAGGCTCTGGCGGCGTGCAGCGTGCCGGTGATCGGCTATGTTTCATGCAATCCCAGCAGCTTCGCGCGTGATGCAAAGATGATTTGCGAGGGCGGCTACACGCTCGAATGGGTGCAGCCGGTCGGCCAGTTCCGCTGGTCAACGCATGTCGAACTTGCAGCCTGCTTCACGCGGGCGGATAATCAGCGCCGATGAAATAAAGCCCGTCGGGCGGCGCGTTATAGCCAAGCGCCGCGCGGTCGCGGGCCTCCAGCGCGGCGCTCACATCGTCGGCGGACCATTTGCCCTGACCGACCAGCGCGAGGCAGCCGACCATCGAGCGCACCTGATGATGAAGAAACGAGCGCGCGGAGGCGAATATGTCGATCCGGGTGCCGTCCGCCACCACGTCGAGCCGATCGAGCGTTCGAAGTGGGCTGTCCGCCTGGCAATGCGCCGAGCGAAAGGTGGTGAAGTCATGCCGCCCGATCAGCCGCTCCGCCCCGGCGCGCATAGCCGCGACATCCAGCGGCGGCGCTACCCGCCACGCCAGGCCATGCTCGAACGTGAGTTGGGCGCGCCGCATCGAAATGGCGTAGCGATAGTGGCGCGCGACGCAGGAGAAGCGCGCGTGCCAGTCGTCCGCCACCTGCTCCACCGCGAGCACCGCGACCGGCGCCGGGCGCACCCGCGCGTTGAGGGCCTCCATCAGCCGGAACGGGGTGATCGCTTTGCCAATATCGACATGCGCGCGCATCGCCGTGGCGTGGACGCCGGCATCGGTGCGACCAGCGGCGTGGACCACGGCCTGCTCGCCGGTGACCGCGAACACCGCTTCCTCCAGCGCCTGTTGAACACTGGGGCCGTGCGCCTGTCGCTGCCAGCCCATGAAGGGGCGGCCATCGAATTCGATCGTCAGCGCGAATCGCGTCACAATATCGTACCCGCCGGTATCGCGAAGCCGCGCAGCAGTTCCTCAGCGGTCATCACACCGCGACCGGCGCGCTGGACGAGCAACGGGCGTATCGCGCCGGTCGCGCAGGCGATGGTGAGGTTTTCGTCGAGAACGGTGCCGGGCGTGCCGGCCCGATCGTCTTCCGTCGTGGCCGCGAGCAACCGAACCCGTTCGCCGTTCACCTCGAACCACGCGCCGGGTGGATTGAACGCGCGCACCTGCCGCTCCACCGCCGCAGACTTTTGCGTGAAATCCAGTCGCGTCTCGTCCTTTGCGATTTTCGCGGCATAAGTGATACCGTCCTCCGGCTGCGCGACCGGCGGGTAAGCGCCCGGATCGGCAAGAACCTGCGCCATCAGCCGCGCGCCGAGCAGCGCCAGTTCGTCGGTCAACTCGCCCGTCGTCTTGCCATGGATCGGCGTGCGCCCCTCCAGCCGCACCGGGCCGGTATCGAGCCCGGCCTCCATCTGCATGATGCCGACCCCGGTTTCCGCGTCTCCGGCGAGGATCGCGCGCTGGATCGGCGCCGCGCCGCGCCAGCGCGGCAATAGCGAACCGTGGACGTTGAGGCAGCCGAGCCGCGGCGCATCGAGCACCGCGCGCGGCAGGATCAGCCCATAGGCCGCGACCACCGCCACATCCGCATCGAGCGCGGCAAATGCAGTCTGTTCATCCGGCGATTTCAGGCTGACCGGCGTGCGCACCGGAATCCCCCGCTCCTCCGCCCGCCGCTGGACAGGCGAGGGGATCAGTTCACGCCCGCGCCGCCCGCCGGGGCGCGGCGGCTGGCTATAGGCGGCGACGATTTCGTGGCCCGCATCGGCCAGCGCATCGAGCGTCGGCACCGCGAAGGCTGGCGTTCCCATGAAGATGATCCGCATGGGCTTGCTCTCGACACGCTGGCGGCGCGGCGCGCAACCCCCTATCTGTTCCGCTTATGGCATCGCAGGAGATCGAGGCGCTGACGAGCGCACTGGCGCGGCTTCCCGGATTGGGGCCGCGATCGGCGCGCCGCGCGGTGCTGCATCTGGTGAAGAAACGCGAGACGGCGCTGGTGCCGCTGCTCGCCGCGCTGACGCGGGTGGAGGAGCGGCTGGCGACCTGCTCGGTCTGCGGCAATGTTGATACGACCGATCCGTGCGCGATCTGCGCCGATCCGCGCCGCGATCCGCGCGCGCTGTGCGTGGTGGAGGAAGTGGCGGACCTGTGGGCGCTGGATCGCTCGCGGCTGTTTCCGGGGCGGTTCCACGTGCTCGGCGGCCGGCTCTCCGCGCTGGAAGGGGTGCGGCCGGAGGATCTGGCGATCGATTCGCTGATTCGCCGGATCGAGGCCGGGGGAATCGACGAGGTGGTGCTGGCGATGAACGCGACGTTGGAGGGCCAGACGACGGCGCATTATCTCGCCGAGCGAATCGAGCGTTTCCCGGTGCGGGTGACGCAGCTTGCCCATGGCCTGCCGGTCGGCGGCGAACTCGATTATCTCGATGAGGGTACGCTGGCGCAGGCGCTGCGCGCGCGGCGCCCGGTTGCTTGACGATCGCGCCCGGCGCTCCTAGCTCACACCTATGTCCGTATTGCCCATCGTAGAGATTCCCGATCCCCGCCTGCGCCTGGTTTGCGAGCCAGTGGAGGCGGTGGACGATGGCGTTCGCGCGCTCGTCGCCGATATGTTCGACACGATGTATGCCGCGCATGGCATCGGCCTCGCCGCCAGCCAGGTCGGGGTGATCCGCCGCGTGATGGTGGTCGATCTTCAGGAACGCGAGACCGAGGAAGAAGACGCCAAACCCGAGGCGAAGCGCGATCCGCGCGTTTTCATCAACCCGGAAATCCTGTCGGTCAGCGATGAAATGTCGACCTACAGCGAGGGATGCCTCTCGATTCCCGAGCAATATGCCGAGGTGGAGCGCCCCGCGCGCTGCCGCGTGAAATGGCTCGACGAAAATGGCGCCGCGCATGAGGACGAATTCTCCGGCCTGATGGCGACATGCGTGCAGCACGAGATCGACCATCTGAACGGCGTGCTGTTCATCGACCATATCTCGCGCCTGAAGCGCCAGATGCTGGTCAAGAAACTCGATAAGGCGCGCAAGGCAGCCGCCTGAATCCTTTGCAGCGGCGTATTTGTCTCACTTGAGCGTTCTGCCGTGCTCGCCTAAGTCGCGGGCATGACATCGACCAACGACATCCGCCGCGCGTTTCTCGACTATTTCGGCAGCAACGGTCATCAGATCGTGCCATCCGCGCCGCTCGTGCCCCAGAATGATCCGACGTTGATGTTCGTCAACGCCGGGATGGTGCCGTTCAAGAACGTGTTCACCGGGCTGGAAACGCGGCCTTATTCCACGGCGACCTCCTCACAGAAATGCGTGCGTGCTGGCGGCAAGCACAATGATCTCGATAATGTCGGCTATACCGCGCGGCACCATACGTTCTTTGAAATGCTGGGGAATTTTTCCTTCGGCGATTATTTCAAGGAACAGGCGATCACCCATGCGTGGACGTTGCTGACGAAGGATTTCGCGATCCCCGCCGATCGGCTGCTGGTCACGGTCTATCACACCGACGATCAGGCGTTCGATCTGTGGAAGAAGATCGCGGGCCTGCCCGACAACAAGATCATCCGCATCCCGACCAAGGATAATTTCTGGGCGATGGGCTCGGATGGCCCGTGCGGCCCGTGCTCGGAGATTTTCTACGATCACGGCGATCATATCCCCGGCGGCCCGCCCGGATCGCCCGACGAGGATGGCGATCGCTTCGTCGAAATCTGGAACCTCGTGTTCATGCAGCATCTGCAGGAGGCCGATCAGATCATCGGCGATCTGCCCAAGCCCTCGATCGACACCGGCATGGGGCTGGAGCGGATCGCGGCGGTGTTGCAGGGCGTCCACGACAATTACGATACCGATACGTTCAAGGCGCTGATCGCCGCCTCCGGCGCGCTGACGCATACGCCGACCGATGGCGAGATGAAGGCGAGCCATCGCGTGATCGCCGATCACCTGCGCTGTTCGGGCTTCCTCGTTGCCGATGGCGTGTTGCCCGCGAACGAGGGGCGCGGTTATGTGCTCCGCCGCATCATGCGGCGCGCGATGCGCCATGCGCATCTGCTCGGCGCGAAAGATCCGCTGATGCACCGGCTGGTGCCGGCGCTGGTGGCGGAGATGGGCGCGGCCTATCCCGAACTGGTTCGCGCGCAGCCGCTGATCGAGGCGACCTTGCAGCAGGAGGAAACGCGTTTCCGCCAGACGCTCGACAAGGGACTGAAGCTGCTCGACGAGGCGACCGCGGGGATGAAGGCCGGCGACGTGCTGTCGGGCGAAACCGCGTTCCGGCTCTATGACACTTATGGCTTTCCCTACGACCTCACCGAAGATGCGCTGCGCGCGCAGGATCTGTCGGTCGATCGCGCCGGTTTCGACAGCGCGATGGCGGAGCAGAAGCGCGCGGCGCGCGCGGCGTGGAAGGGTTCGGGGGCGAAGGCGTCGGATGAATTGTGGTTCGATCTCACCGAGGAACTGGGCGCGACCGAGTTCACTGGTTATGCGAACGATACCGGCGAAGGTATTGTTCTCGCGCTGGTAAAGGATGGCGCCAAGGTCGAGCGCGCCGGCGCGGGTGATGCGGTGGACATCATCGTCAACCAGACGCCTTTCTACGGCGAAAGCGGCGGGCAGGTTGGCGATACCGGCAGCATCACCGGCGATCATGGCTTCGCGGCGAGCGTTTCGGATACGTCGAAGCAACTCGGCAAATTGTTCGTCCACCATGCCACGGTCGGCGCGGGTGACGTGAAGGTGGGCGATCCGGTGCGCCTTGCGATCGACGTGAAGCGGCGTGATGCGATTCGCGCCAATCACTCCGCCACCCATTTGCTCCACGAGGCGCTGCGCCAGCGGCTCGGCACGCATGTCGCGCAAAAGGGATCGCTGGTCGCGCCCGATCGCCTGCGCTTCGACGTGTCGCACCCGGTGGCGATGACGGCGGCCGAGATCGCCGATACGGAAGCCGCGGTGAACGCGATGGTGCGCCAGAACGGATCGGTCACCACGCGCGTGATGACGCCCGACGAGGCGATCGAAATGGGCGCGATGGCGCTGTTCGGCGAGAAATACGGCGACGAGGTCCGCGTCGTGTCGATGGGCACCGAAAATGGTGACAAGATCTATTCGCTCGAATTGTGCGGCGGCACCCATGTCAACGCGCTGGGCGATATCGGGCTGTTCAAGGTGGTGAGCGAAGGGGCGGTTTCCTCGGGCGTGCGCCGCGTGGAGGCGCTGACCGGGGAAGCCGCGCGTGCATGGTTCGTCCAGCGCGACGAGAAATTGCGCGAGGCGGCATCGGCGCTCAAGACGACGCCCGATGAAGTGCCGGCGCGCGTCGCGGCGCTGCTTGAGGAGCGCAAGCGGCTGGAACGCGAACTGGCCGAGGCGAAGAAGGCGCTCGCCATGGGCGGCGGTGGCGGCGCCGCGCCGGTGCAGGCCGAACAGGCCGGCGGCGTGGCGTTCATCGGTCAGGTGCTCGACGGTTTCGAGGCGAAGGGCCTGCGCGGCGCGGTGGACGAGACGAAGCAGCGGCTCGGCTCGGGCGTGGCGGTGCTGGTGGCGATCAACGATGGCCGCGCGTCGGTCGCGGTGGGCGTGACGGACGATCTGGTCGCGCGGTTCAGCGCGGTGGAACTGGTGAAAAGCGCGGTCGCCGCGCTCGGCGGGCAGGGCGGTGGTGGCCGTCCCGATATGGCACAGGGCGGCGGGCCGGACGCCGCGAAAGCGCAGGATGCCGTCGCCGCGGTGCGAGCGTCGCTTGAGGCGGCGCGCGCGGACGCCTGAACCAGGGTGACGCCCCGGCGCGCTGCCGGGGCGATTTGCGTGGCGATTACTTCTGCGGCGCGGCGCCCTTGATCGCCGCCTCCAGTTGCTGGGCGGTGAGGCCGATCGTGATGCCGTTCGTTCCGGGGCCGAAACCGGCGATCGGCAGGCGGGCGTCGCCATGCGGCGTGGTGAGCGTGATGAACTGGGCGTCGGCTTCCTTGATCTTGCCGATTTCCGTGCCCCCGCTTCCGTAAACCGCCGCGCCCGGCACCAGCTTGGCCCTGAATTCGGCTGAGTTCGGTTGCTGCTGCGATGCGGCGGCGTCCAGTTGCGCCTTGGTCATGCCCAGCGTCGGGCCTTTCGGGCTCGTGCCGAACGCGCTGAGCGCGAGCGCGGCCTTCACGGTGCCGGTGTCGACCACGGCGTTGGTGCCGTCGGTCGATACGATCGTGCCGACAACGTCGCCCTGCGCGTCATATACAATTGCCCCGGCGGCCACGCCGTGCGCGGCGCTGGCGGCAGGGGCCGGTGCGGCGGTTTGCGCAACGGCGGGGTTGGCAAGCATCGCGCTCGCCGCGATCAGAAACGCCTTTCGATACATGGTCACTCCTCGGTTCTGTCTTAGGACAACGATCCTGTCTGAAGCCTGACCCGCAAGCCTTGGGCGACGGATCGAGCCGGGGAGGGGACGAAAAGCCGGTTGAACCGCGCAATCGCGCACCTAATTGCAAATGGTCCCCAATTTGCCGGAGCAACCCCAGATGCGTGACCTTTCCGCCTTTCCGATCACCCGGCGTTGGCCGGCGACCCACCCGGATCGCATCCAGCTCTATTCGCTGCCGACGCCCAATGGCGTGAAAGTTTCGATCATGCTGGAAGAAACCGGCCTGCCTTATGAACCGCATCTGATAGATTTCGGCAAAAGCGATCAGAAAACATCTGAATTCCTGTCGCTAAATCCGAACGGAAAAATTCCGGCGATCATCGATCCCGATGGCCCAGGCGGGCAGGCGCTGGGCCTGTTCGAGAGCGGCGCGATCCTGCTCTATCTCGCCGACAAGACGGGCCGGTTCATCCCCGCGGACCCGGCCGCGCGCTGGCAAGCGGTGCAGTGGGTGATTTTTCAGATGGGAGGCATCGGGCCGATGTTCGGGCAATTGGGCTTCTTCAACAAATTCGCGGGCAGCGAATGGGAGGACAAGCGCCCGCTCCAGCGCTACACGGACGAGGCGAAGCGTCTGCTCGGCGTTATGAACGGCGCGCTGAGCGGCAAAAGCTGGTTCCTCGGCGACGAATATACGATCGCGGATATTTCGATGCTTGGCTGGGTGCGCAATCTCATCACATTCTATGAGGCGCGCGAACTGGTGGGGTTCGACGATTACCCCAATGTGGCGGCGTGGCTGGAGCGCGGACTGGCGCGCCCGGCGGTGCAGCGCGGACTCACGATACCCGCACGCGAATGACGCTTGGCAGCCGCGCCTGGTCGCGACGTTTCTTCGCGGCGATGGAGCGGCACGGGGCGATTGCCCGCAAGGTTAACGGTTCGTCACCGCTGTTCCCCTATCGTTCCGGCAATGCTACCGATGCGCGATGGCCAAGATCCAGAAGCGTTTCGTCTGCCAGTCCTGCGGCTCCGTCACCTCGCGATGGCAGGGGCAGTGCCTCGATTGTTCGGAATGGAACACGCTGGTCGAGGAAACGCCCGTGATCGTCACGCCGTTTCAGGCGAAGCATAATCTGCAAGGCGGCGGGCGCGCGATCACATTGGTGGGGCTGGATGCCGAGGTTGCGCTGCCCGCCCGGCTGGCGAGCGGAATCGCGGAGCTTGATCGCGCGCTGGGCGGCGGCTTCGTCGAGGGCTCCGCCACGCTGATCGGCGGCGATCCGGGGATCGGCAAGTCGACACTCCTGTTGCAGGCGGCGGCGAAGATGGCGCTTGCCGGCGCACGCGTGGCTTATGTTTCCGGGGAGGAGGCGGCGGATCAGGTGCGGCTGCGCGCGCGGCGACTCGGGCTGGGCAATGCGCCGGTGCAACTCGCCGCCGCCACCTCCGTCCGCGATATCCTGACGACCCTGGGGCAGGAGCGCCCGCCCGCCCTGCTCATCATCGATTCGATCCAGACGATGCATTCCGACCTGATCGAGGGCGCGCCGGGCACGGTCAGCCAGGTGCGCGCCTCCGCGCAGGAACTGATCCGTTTCGCAAAGGAACGCGGCACCGCGTTGGTGCTGGTCGGCCATGTCACCAAGGACGGCACGATCGCCGGCCCGCGCGTGCTTGAGCATATGGTCGATACCGTGCTCGCCTTCGAGGGTGAGCGCAGCCATCAATATCGCATCCTGCGCGCGATCAAGAACCGTTTCGGCGGCACCGACGAGATCGGCGTGTTCGCGATGCAGACGGAAGGGCTGGCCGAAGTTTCGAACCCGTCCGCCCTGTTCCTGACGCAGCGCGAACAGGGCGTGACCGGCACCACCGTCTTCCCAGCACTTGAAGGGACGCGCCCCGTGCTGGTCGAGATACAGGCGCTGGTCGTGCGGCTGGCGAGCGGGGCGACACCGCGCCGCGCCGTGGTCGGCTGGGATTCGGGGCGCCTCGCGATGATCCTTGCCGTGCTGGAGGCACGATGCGGGCTGAGTTTCTCCTCGGCGGAAGTCTATCTGAACATCGCGGGCGGCTATCGCGTGCAGGATCCCGCGGCTGATCTGGCGGTGGCGGCGGCGCTCGTTTCCGCGCTGAGCGAAAGGCCGGTGCCGGCGGAGGCGGTGGCGTTCGGCGAGATCGCGCTGTCAGGCGAGGTTCGCGCCGTCGCTCATGCCGGGCTACGCCTCAAGGAGGCGGGTAAACTGGGGTTCGAACGCGCGCTCGTGCCGGTGGCGATCGCGCGGGAGAAAAGCGAGTTGCAGCTTGCGGGCTTCCGCACGCTCGGCCAGTTCGTTGACCATATGCTGGGGCGCGGGTAGCGGCTGATGCACACCTTATTCTCGAAGCGGACCCGATGAACCTTAACGGCGTTGATATCCTCGTTCTGATCGCGGTGGGAGGAAGCGCCCTGCTCGGCATCAAGCGCGGCTTTGTGACGGAGGTTCTGGCGCTGTTCGCCTGGGTGGCGATGGTTTTCGCGCTGAAACTCTTTCACCTTCCGCTCGCCAAAGCGATGACCGGGCTGATCGGCACCGAATCGGGGGCGGCGGTGCTGGCGTTCGCGGTGCTGGCCGGGCTCACCTATTTTCTTGGCCGCGTCGTCGCCAATGCGATCGGCGCACGGGTGCGGACTTCGGCGATCGGCCCGATCGACCGTGCGCTAGGCTTTGGCTTTGGCGCACTCAAGGGGCTGATCCTGTCCAGCCTCGCGTTTCTCCTGATCGTGCTGGTGCTCGATACGATCAGCGGCGGCCCGGCGCATCGCCCGGCCTGGCTGGCGAAGGCGCGCACTTATCCGTTGCTCAACGCGACAAGCGCCGGGATCGCCGATTTCGTCGAGCGGCGCAGGCGTGGGGAGGCGGTGTTCGGCGATTTGCTTCCGGCGACAGGGAATGGAAGCGCGGCCAAGGACGGGAGCCTTTGAACGCCCCGCTATACAATGACGCTATTCTCCGGCTGACCACCCAGGTGCCGGATCGCCGGCTCGATGCGCCGATGGCATCGAGCGAAAAGCGTTCGCCGATCTGCGGCAGCCGCGTGACGGTGGATATCAATCTGGGATCGGACGGTCGGGTCAGCGAGATTGGAATGCTGGTGCGGGCCTGTGCGCTGGGGCAGGCTTCATCGGCGCTGCTCGCCGCCAGTATTATCGGTCGATCTCCGCACGAACTTCGCACCGCGCGCGATGAACTGGCCGCATGGCTGGCGGGCGCGGGCGCTCAGCCGGGTTGGCCCGGCATTGAGGTATTCCTCCCCGCGCTGGCTTATCATGCCCGCCATCCGTCGATCCGTCTCGCCTTCGAGGCGGCGGCTGAGGCGGCTGAGCGGGCGGGAGAAGTGCCGCGATGAGCGATCCCGGCGCGGCCACCTCGCTGCTGCGCGATGGCTTCATCCTGCTGGGTGCCGGGCTTGGCTTCGTGCTGCTTTTCCGTCGGTTGCGGCTGGGCGCGACGCTGGGCTTTCTCGTCGCGGGCGCGGTGGTCGGGCCGCAGATGCTCGGGCTGGTCGGGGATGCCGAATCGCGGCTGGGGATCGCTGAACTTGGCATCACGCTGCTGCTGTTCATCGTCGGGCTGGAGTTGAACCCGGCGCGGCTGTGGCGGATGAAGCAGGATATCTTCGGGCTGGGGCTGATCCAGGTCGCGGTGTGCGGGATCGCGATCAGCGCGATCATCGCGATATTCGCGCATTTCTCCATCCCGGCGGCGCTGGCGCTGGGGCTGCCGCTCGCGCTTTCGTCGACCGCGCAGGTGCTGCCGATGCTGCAATCGGCCGGGCGGCTGCGCACGCCGTTCGGTGAACGCGCCTTCTCGATCCTGTTGTTTCAGGATCTGTCGATCATCCCGCTCATCACGATCATCGCCGCGATGAGCCGTAATCCGGCGGATACCGGCGGCCCGCCGGGCTGGGTGCTGGTGATCTATACCATCGCGGCGATCGTCGGCCTGATCGCGGCGGGGCGTTTCGTGCTGCGGCCGTTGTTCCGGGGCATCGGCAATCTGGGTGAGCGCGAGATGTTCGTGTTCGCCGCTTTGTTCACCGTGATCGCCAGCGCGGCGCTGATGGAGGCGCTGGGCCTTTCCACCGCGCTGGGCGCGTTCGTCGCGGGGGTGATGCTGGCGGACAGCCCGTATCGCCATGAGCTGGAGGCGGATGTCGAGCCGTTCCGCTCGATCCTGCTTGGCCTGTTCTTCCTCACGATCGGGATGATGCTCAACCTGCACGCGATCGCCGAGCGCCCGCTGTTCGTGGCGGCGATGGCGGCGGCGCTGATCGCGACGAAGACGTTGGTGATCTTCCTCATCGCGCTCGCCTTCCGCATGAACTGGCGCGGCGCGCTGGCGCTTGGCGTGCTGCTCAGCCAGGGCGGCGAATTCGGCTTCGTGCTGTTCGCGCAGGCGACCAACGCCTATCTCATCGCGCCCGATGCGGCTTCGCTGTTCGGCGCGATCATCACTTTGTCGATGGCGACCACGCCGTTCCTGATGATGGCGACGCGGCGGCTGCGCGAGCAGCCCGCCCGCGCTGATGAGGAGCGCGAGGGGCCGAGCGCGGACGGCGCCAACGCGCTGGTGGTGGGTTATGGCCGGTTCGGCCAGACGGTCGGGCAGATTCTGTTGGCGAGCGAGATCCCGGTGACGCTGATCGACACCGATATCGAGATGATCGACGTTGCCGCGGAATTCGGCGCCAAGGTCTATTACGGCGACGGCACCCGGCTGGACGTGTTGCGACAGGCGGGCGCGGCGGACGCGGAACTGATCCTGTTCTGCATCGACGGGGACCAGATTTCGCCCGATATCATGGAGGGCGTGCACAAGGCGTTTCCCGATGCCGCCATCTATGTTCGTGCTTACGATCGCCGCGCGCTGGTGAAGCTCAAAGGCGGGCCGGCCAAACTGGTGGTCCGCGAGGTGCTCGAATCCGCGGTGACGATGGCCCGGCGCGCGCTGGGCGAGCTGGGCGTCGCCAATGAGGAGATCGACCGCGCCGAGGCGATGTATCGCGCGCGTGACAAGGAGCGGCTGCGTATCCAGATCGAAGCCGGTGACATTCGCGCGGCGCGCACGCTTACCGCGCAGCAGGTGCCATGGGGGAGCAACGATAAATGAATCTGCTGATGATCCTCGCTGCGCTGTCCGGCGCGATGGCGGTTGCCGCCGGTGCGTTCGGCGCGCATGGCGCGAGCGGCGCGGCGGCGGAATGGCTCAAGACGGGCGCGCATTATCAACTCATCCACGCGGTGGCCGCGCTTGTCGCGCTGCGGCTTGATCTGCGCGGGCCGGCATGGCTGTTCATCGCGGGCGGCGGATTGTTCGCCGCCACGCTCTATTTGATGGCGATCGGCGCGCCGCGCTGGTTCGGCGCGATCACGCCGATCGGCGGCGCATTGCTGATCGGCGCGTGGCTGTGGCTCGCGTGGAGCGGTCTGCGCGGTTGAAATCGCGCTGAGCCGCCGTCAACCCGCCGCGAGGAACGCCTCGACCGCGCCGAGATCGACATCGCGATCAAGATAGGTCTGGCCGATCCCGCGCGCGAGCAGGAACGGGATGCGCCCCGCGCTCGCTTTCTTATCATGGCGCATATGCTCGATCAGCCGCGCCGCTGGCGCGTTGATTCCAGCGGCGGCCAAGCCATCGGGCAGCCCGCTCGCCCGCCAATGCGCCGCGACGCGTTCGGCGTCCTCCCTCGTGCACAGCCCCTGCGCGGCGGAAAAGCCGAACGCCAGCGCGCAGCCCGCTGCCACACCCTCGCCGTGCAGCAGCCGCTCCGAAAAGCCGGTTTCCGCCTCCAGAGCATGGCCGAAGGTATGGCCGAGGTTGAGCAGCGCGCGGCGCCCGGATGTCTCGAACTCGTCGTCGCCCACGATCCGCGCCTTGGCCGCGACGGCGTGGGAAATCGCATAGGTCCGCGCTTCCGCATCCCCGGCGAGCAGCTTCGCGCCATTCGCCTCGCACCAGGCGAAGAAACCGGCGTCGTCGATCAGCCCGTATTTCACCACTTCGGCATAGCCGGCGCGAACCTGCCGCGCGGGCAGGGTATCGAGCACGTCGGGGTCGATCAGCACCATTTTCGGCTGGTGGAAGGCGCCGATCAGATTCTTGCCCGCGCGCGTGTTGATCCCGGTCTTGCCGCCGACCGACGAATCGACCTGCGCGAGCAAGGTGGTCGGCACCTGCACGAAGCCGCAGCCGCGCTTCAGGATCGCGGTGGCGAAGCCGACGAGATCGCCGATCACCCCGCCGCCAAGTGCTATGACATGATCGCCGCGCTCCACGCCGAGATCGAGCAGCCGGTCGGTGAGCGCCTCCAGCGTCGCCCAGCTTTTCGAGCCTTCGCCGGCGGGCAGGACGATCGCTTCGCTGCGCAGCCCCGCGGCATCGAGCGAGCCGCGCAGCACCGCGAGATGGCGCGCGACATTCTCGTCCGCCACGATCACGATCGGGCGTCCGCGCGCGATCGGCGAAAGATGCTCGCCCGCGCGGGCCAGCAGCCCGGATTCGATCGTCACGGGATAGCTGCGCGCACCCAGTTCCACCTTCACCACGCTCACTTGCCGATCGCCTCCAATATCGCCCGCACGGTCACATCATGCGGCACATTGTTGCTCGGCACGCGGACGGGCGCCTGCGCGTAGAGCGGGTTGCGGAGCGCGGCCAGTTCCCGCAGCACCTTTTCGGGGTCTTTCCCGGTCAAGAGCGGGCGATGGTCGCGCTTGCGCACCCGCTCCACCAGCACCTCGATCGAGGCATCGAGCCAGATCGCAAGCGCCTCCGCCAGGATCAGCGCGCGCGTCTCATCGTTGACGAACGCGCCGCCGCCGGTCGCGATCACCTTTGGCGCACCGTCCATCAGCCGCGCGATCACGCGGCGCTCCCCGGCGCGGAAATATTGCTCGCCATATCGCGCGAACATCTCGGCGATGGTCATGCCCGCCGCCTGTTCGATCTCGTTATCCGCATCGACGAAGGGCAAGCCGAGCCGGATCGCCAGCCGCCGCCCGACGGTGGATTTGCCCGCGCCCATCAGCCCCACCAGCACGATCGGCTGGCCGGTCCATATCGGTGAAGCGGGGGCGGGGCTTTGCAACATCGTCAGCGCGGCTATACAGCGCAGCGACGCGTAGGCCATAGTCGAGTGGTCGGGTTCTCGCGTCGGACAGGATGGGTTTGATGTCTCGGTTGATCGTCTCGCTGGTGGTGCTGCTGCTGATCGTGATCGGCGCGCTATACTTCTTCGCCGGTCGAGCGGGTGAAAAGCCGATGACGCGGATCGAAAAGGCGGTCGAGCTTGGCAATCTCGCGGGTTAAGGCCGCCGCGGCCGCGTTGACGGCCGCCACGCTCGCCGCCGCTGCGGTCGCCCAGAACAACAAATCCCCCGAATCGCTGCTGCCGCCGGGCTTCGGTGAGCCGGTGGCGCAACCGACCGCCGCGCCGCCGCCGAGCGCGCCGCCGCCTGCCGCAGGGGCGCCGGTGTCCGCCGCGCAACAGACGCCGATCGGGCTTCCCGACAACGGCATCGCGCCAGCGCCAACCCCGATCGCGATCCCATCGCCCGACGCGGCGACACTGGCGCAATATGAGATGCCCGCCTTCGCGCGCCGTTCGCTCGCGCTGGTCGGACCGACTGGCACCGCCGAGGGCGGTTTCGCGCGGAACGCGTGGGGCAATGCCGACGGTCGTTTCCTGGAAGTGCTGATGCGGCGGCTTTCCGCGCCGCTCCCGTCGCGCTGGTTGTCGATCGCGCTCCGTCGTGCGCTGGTTTCGCAGGTCGATACGCCATATGGGCTGAACGGCGCCGATTTCGCGGCGGAGCGCGCATGGTTGTTGCTGCGCATGGGCGAATCGGTTTCCGCGCGCGCGCTGGTTCAGTCGGTCGATATTCGCAACGCCACGCCCAAGCTGCGCGACGTGTGGATGCAGGCGGCGCTGGCGACGGCCGATCCAGGCGCGCTTTGCCCGCTGACGGATGCTGCGCTGCGCAATGACAATCAGCCGGGATGGATGCTGGCGCAAGCGATGTGCGCCGCGCTGGTCGGCGAACCGGGCGCCGCGCAGCCGCTGATCGCACAGGCACGCCGCGCCCGCGTGGCGAGCGGTATTGATCTGCGGCTGGCGCAGAAGGTGATCGGCGCTGGCGCGGATAGCCGAGAGGCGATCACGATCGAATGGGGGCCTGTTGTCCAGCTCAACGCATGGCGCTTCGGCCTCGCCACCGCGACCGGCATCGCGGTGCCCGATTCGCTGTACGAAACGGTCGGGCCGCAAGTCACCGGCTGGCGCGCGCTTACGCCCGCGATCCCGCTCGCCGATCGCGCCGCACCCGCCGAACGCGCGGCGGCGATGGGGGTGTTGTCGAACCTCGCGCTGGTCGATCTTTACGGAGCGATCGACGCGGCGGACGACATGCCGGCGGCGCTTTCCGCCACCGCATCCGATCTGCGCAGCGCATATGCCGGCGCGGACGTGCCGACCCGGCTCGGCGCGCTGCGGCAATTGTGGGAAGGTGCGACGACGAGGCAGGGCGAATATGCCCGGCTGATCCTCACCGCGCGCGCCGCCGCCCGCGTCCGCCCCGGCGACGGCAAAAGCGAGGCGGATCGCATCGTCGCCGCGATGCTTTCGGCGGGCATGGATCGCACCGCGATGCGCTGGCGCGACACCGTGGCGCAGGGTAGCGATGGCTGGGCGATGCTGATGCTCGCCGATCCCGATGGCGCCACGCGGCTCGGCTACGGGCAGGTTTCTGGCTATGCCAGCGCGCGCAAGCAGCAATTGTTCTTCGCCGGCCTTGCCGGGCTGGGGCGCCTTTCGCCCGGCGATATCGAACGCGGCGCGCAGGAATTCAACGTCACGATCGGCGCGGACAACCCGTGGACGCGCGCGCTCGATCGCGCCACCCGCGATCGTCAGCCGGCGACCGTGCTGCTGCTCGCCGCGATCGGGATGCAGACCGGGGACTGGCGCGGGGTGCCGCCGGACATGCTCTATCGCATCATCACCGCGCTGCGCGTCGTC
This sequence comes from uncultured Sphingomonas sp., assembly GCF_937871615.1. GTDB lineage: Bacteria > Pseudomonadota > Alphaproteobacteria > Sphingomonadales > Sphingomonadaceae > Sphingomonas. Next base: position 293,227 of record NZ_CALMPA010000046.1, read on the forward strand.
GGGCTGGGCGGCGAGGCACGGATGATCGCGGTTGAAGCGTTGACCCGCGCCTGACGCGCGCCGCGATGGCATCCGATCGCGCCCTGATCGACCGATTTCTGGAGATGATGGCCGCGCAGGCGGGGGCCGCGCGCAATACCATCGCCGCCTATCGCAGCGATCTGCTGCTCGCCTCGGAGGTGCTGGGTGGCGAACTGGCGCGCGCCGACGAAGCTGCGCTCGCGCGCCTGGGGGAAAGCTGGCTGCCGCTTTCGCGGGCGAGCGTGGCGCGCAAATCGGCTGCCTTGCGCCGCTTCTACGCCTTTCTTGTCGATGAAGGGATGCGCGGCGACGATCCCGGCATTGCGCTGCCGCGCCCCGGCGCCCGTCGCGCGTTGCCGAAGACGCTGTCGCACGCCGATATCGAGCGGCTGTTCCGGGCACTCGCCGCGCGATTGGCGCGCGACCCGCCCGATCCCAGCGACAGCCGGATGGAGGCGCTGCTTGAGCTGCTCTACGGCTCCGGCCTGCGTGCGACCGAACTGGTTTCGCTGCCGCGCAACGCGATCCAGCCCGATCGCCCGTTCCTGATCCTGCGCGGCAAGGGCGGGCGTGAGCGGCTGGTGCCGGTTTCCGATCGCGCGCGCGCGGCGGTCGCGCGGTGGCGGGAGCATGTCGCTGCGGATCGGCCGTTCCTGTTTCCTTCGGGCAAGGGGCATTTGTCGCGCGTTCGCCTCTATCAGTTGATTCGCGCGCTGGCCGCGGATGCCGGCATTCCGCCCGATCGCATCAGCCCGCATGTGCTGCGCCACGCCTTTGCCACGCACCTGCTGGAAGGCGGCGCGGATTTGCGCGCGCTCCAGTCGATGCTGGGCCATGCAGACATCGCCACGACCGAAATTTACACCCATGTCGACAGTCGGCGGCTGGTAGAACTGGTCAACGAATACCATCCGCTCGTTGACGTGGCGAAGCGCGCGCCCTAGCGCCCATACCATGCCGACTTTCCTCGATTTCGAGAAGCCGATCGCCGAACTGCAAGCGCGAATCGACGAACTACGCGAAACTGGCGCCGATGGCGGCGTCAACATCGACGCGGAGGTCGCCAAATTGCAGGCGAAATCCGATAAGCTGCTGCGCGACACGTTCGCGAAGCTGACCGCCTGGCAGAAGACGCAGATCGCGCGCCATCCCGAACGGCCGCATTTCAAGGATTATGTCGCCGGGCTGTTCGATGAATTCGTTCCCCTTGCCGGCGATCGCGGCTTTGCCGACGATCAGGCTATCCTTGGCGGCTTTGCCACTTTCCGTGGCCGCCGCGTGCTCGTGCTTGGCCATGAGAAGGGCGACGATACCGCGTCGCGCCTGCGTCACAATTTCGGGATGGGTAAGCCCGAAGGCTATCGCAAGGCGGTGCGCCTGATGGAACTCGCCGATCGCTTCGCGCTGCCGGTGGTAACCTTGGTCGATACGTCGGGCGCCTTCCCCGGCCTTCAGGCCGAGGAGCGCGGGCAGGCGGAAGCGATCGCGCGTTCAACCGAGACAAGTCTCGCGCTTGGCGTGCCGATGGTTGCGGCGGTGGTGGGCGAGGGCGGCTCGGGCGGCGCGGTCGCGCTGGCCTGCGGCAATCGGGTGCTGATGTTCGAGCACGCCGTCTATTCGGTGATCTCGCCGGAGGGTTGCGCCTCGATCCTGTGGCGCACCGCCGACAAGGCGGCAGAGGCGGCAGAGGCGATGAAGGTGACGGCGCAGGATCTGAAATCGCTCGGCGTGATCGACGCGATCGTGCCCGAGCCGGTTGGCGGCGCGCATCGTGATCGCGCGGCGGCGATCGCTGTGCTCGGCGACGCGATCGAGCGTTCGCTCAACGAACTGGCCTCGCTCTCGCCGGAGGCGCTGCGCAAGGATCGCCGCGTGAAATTCCTGGCGATGGGGCGGGTGAACTGATCCGCCGCCGGCCATGAACGACGCGCTGCTCGGCATCGCTCAGGCCGCGCCGTCGATCGGGATGATCGCCGCCTTCGCGTGTCTGATCGGCGGGCTGTATCTGGTGAGCAAGGGGCGGGATCGGCGCAAGGGCGTGCTGCTGCTCGTCATGTCGGCGGTGCTGATCGCCAACGTCCTGATCTGGACGCTTCCTTCGGCCTGAAGAAGAAGGGGCGCCCATTTCGGAGCGCCCCTTTTGCCATTCAGCGGATCGGCGAATCCGGCGCGAGCCGCATATCGAGATAATTATCGACCGACTTCATCAGGTCGTCCATCTCATGCTCGAAGAAATGGTTGGCGCGCGGGATCACGTCATGGTGGATCGTGATGTGGCGCTGCGTGCGGAGCTTATCCACCAGCTTCTGCGTCGCACCGGGCGTCGCCACCTCGTCCTGCTCGCCCTGGATGATGATGCCGGACGACGGGCAGGGCGCGAGGAAGGTGAAATCATAAAGGTTCGCCGGCGGCGCGATCGAGATGAAGCCGCGAATCTCCGGACGGCGCATCAGCAATTGCATCCCGATCCACGCGCCGAACGAGAAGCCGGCGATCCAGGTGGTGGATGCTTCCGGGTGGAAGCTCTGCACCCAGTCGAGCGCGCTCGCGGCATCCGAAAGCTCGCCGATGCCGTTGTCGAACGTGCCCTGGCTTTTGCCGACGCCGCGGAAATTGAAACGCAGCGTGGCGAAGCCGCGTCGCTGGAACGTCTTGTACAGCGCCTGCACGATATGATTGTTCATCGTGCCGCCCGCATTGGGATGCGGATGCAGGATCATCGCAACGGGTGCGCGCGGCTTGGGAGCGGGGACGAAACGCCCCTCAAGGCGGCCTTCGGGGCCGGGGAAGATCACTTCAGGCATTGTTTCTCGTTCTTTGGGGGCGCGGGTGTAGCGCCGGGCGATGCGCGCTATATAGGGCACGTCAGCGGATTTGGAACGAGTTTTGCCGGAACAAGCTGTGCAGTCGCGTCTATATCTCGATCATGCCGCCACCACGCCGATGACGGCGGGGGCGATCGCCGCCGTCGCGCGGGGGCAGGGAATGTGGGCGAACCCGTCTTCCCCCCATGCGGAGGGGCGCGCCGCGCGCGCCGCGCTGGAGGAGGCGCGCGCCGCGATCGCCGCCGCTTATGGCTGGCGATACGAGACCTTGCTGACGAGCGGCGCGAGCGAATCGCTTGAGATCGCGCTCGGGCGATCCCTGGTCGAGCGGCGGATCGTGTCGGCGGTGGAGCATGATGCGGCGATCCGCGCGGGCGGATTGGCGCTCTCGGCGGCGGTGAAAGCGGATGGCGTGATCGACCTAGACGCGCTGTCGGCAGCGGTTTCGGGCGCGCCTGCACTCGTCTGCCTGCAATGGTGCAACAGCGAAACCGGGGTGCGCCAGCCGATCGCGGCGGCGGGGAGAATCGTTCATGCCGCTGGCGGGCTGCTGCTGGTCGATGCGGCGCAAATGCCCGCGTCCGGCGAGCTTGCGGAGCACGCGGATTTCGTGGCGCTTTCCGCGCACAAGCGCGGCGGGCCGCCGGGGATCGGCGCGCTCTTGGTGCGCGATTTCGCCACGCTCCGGCCCACCGGCGGGCAGGAGCGCGGCTATCGTCCGGGGACGGAAAACCTGCCCGCGGCGCTCGGCTATGCCGCCGCGCTGGCGGAGCCGGAGCCGGATCATTCGGCGTTGCGCGCGCGGCTCGACGATGCGATTCGCCGCTCCGGTGGGATAGTCGTGGGGGAACAAGCGGCGCGCCACCCGGCGATCGGCAGTTATCGCCTTCCCGGCCTTGCCGCGACCGCGCAACTGATCCGCTTCGATCTTGCTGGCATCGCGGTTTCCGCGGGCAGCGCCTGCGCCAGCGGCAGCATGAAGCCGAGCCATGTGCTCCGCGCGATGGGGTGGAGCGAGGAGGAGACCCGCGAAGTGGTGCGCGTGAGCTTCGGGCGCGGCACGACGGGCGAGGATGTCGATCGCTTCATCGCCGCATGGCGCGATGTGGCGCGGCACGCGCGGCGGCTCGCGGCATGATCTATCTCGATTATCAGGCGACCACGCCGCTCGCGCCCGAGGTGTTCGAGGCGATGGTGCCATGGCTGCGCGACGATCACGCCAATCCGCACTCGGCCCATTCCGCCGGGCGCAAGGCGAAAGCGGCGATAGAAGTGGCGCGCGCGCAGATCGCCGCGCTCTTGCCGGCTGGCGGTCGCGTGGTCTTCACCTCGGGCGCGACAGAGGCGCTTAACTGGGCGATCAAGGGCGTCGGCGGCCCGATCGCAACGATCGCGACCGAACATGCGGCGGTGCTCGATACCGCGCGGGCGGCTGGCGAAGCGCGGATCGTTCCCGTCGACCGCGATGGGCTGGTCGATCGCGCCGCGCTGGCCGGGGCGCTCGGGGGGACAGCGCTGGTCGCCACCATGCTGGTCAACAACGAGATCGGCGTGATCCAGCCGATCGCGGAGGTTGCCGCCCAGGCCCATGCCGCCGGCGCGCTGATGCTGTGCGACGCGGTGCAGGGCTATGGCCGGGTCGCCATTCCCGATGGTTGTGATCTGATCGCGCTTTCCGCGCACAAGATCCACGGGCCGAAAGGCGTCGGCGCGCTATGGATTCGCGATGGCGTTACGCTGGCACCGCTGCTCCATGGCGGCGATCAGGAGGGCGGGCGCTCGGGAACGCTCAGCCCCGCGCTGTGCGTCGGCTTCGGGGTCGCTGCGCGGCTGATGGCGGCGCGCGCGGAGCGGGATCGCGCGCATGTCGAGCGATTATGGTCACTGGCGACCGATCGGCTCGCCGGGTGGACGATCAATGGCGCGCTGGCCGGGCGCTATCACGGCAATCTCAACGTGCGCCGGGCGGGCGTGGACGTGAACCGGCTGATGTCCGATTGCCGCGATATCGCCTTTTCCGCCGGATCGGCCTGCGCCAGCGGCTCTGGGCGGCCCAGCCATGTGCTCAAGGCGATTGGCCTGAGCGATGTGGAGGCGCGCACGTCGATCAGGCTTGGTTTCGGGCGCTATACGACTGAGCAGGAACTGGAGACGGCACTCGCCCGCATCATCGCGGCGGCGGACGCGCAAAGGATCGCGGCATGACGATGAAAGTGCGATTCGTGGCGATTGACGGCACGGTGAGCGAGGTCTCCGCCGCCGCCGGGGAAAGTCTCCTCGAAGTCGGGCAGCGTAATGGTCAGCCGCTGGAGGGGACGTGCGAGGGCCAGATGGCCTGCGCCACCTGCCACGTCATCGTCGACGCGACCGATTTCGATCGCCTTCCTCCCGCGACCGAGGATGAGGAGGACATGCTCGATCTCGCCTATGACGCGACCCGCACCAGCCGCCTGTCGTGCCAGATCGTCCTTTCCGAGGCGCTCGACGGCCTGACTGTGAGATTACCAAAAGGTTCACGGAACATGCAGGGCCGGTAAGCCAGAATCCGGCTCATGTGGAAAAGGTTAGGAGTGAGCCACATGAACAGGATGATCCTTGGCCTTGCCGGTATGATGGCGGCGGGCGCTTTCCTCCCCGCGGCCGCGCAGGCGCAGGACTGGCGTGGTGACGGCTATTACCAGAACCACGATCGCCACTGGCGCGGTGACAATGGCCGCCATCGCGGATGGGATCGTGGATGGGACCGCGGCCACGGCTGGAATCGCGGGCCGAAATGGCGCCGCATTTGCGAATGGCGCGGGCACTATCGCCCTCGTCGCGTCTGTTATCGCGTTCGCGGCTGGTAACATGGCTTGAACCCGCCGCCCGGCTCCGCCATATGGCGCGCGGGAGTCGGGCGGACGTGGTCGTCGCCAACCTGGTCAGATCCTGACGGAAGCAGCCACAACGATTTCGCCGCGGGTCGTTCCGGCTCCCACCGCGCGTTGCGCAAGCGATGGCGAAACTATCGCGAAGATCGGCAATGCGCGATGAATGCGGCTGACGAATGTGATCGCAGGGTCTATCTAACCGCGGTGACCCAGTTCGATCTCCCCCGCGCCAGCCGATGAGCGATTCACTCGGCCTCGACGAACCGCCCCAGCCGCAGCGCGGTGGCGATGCCTATCGCGTGCTCGCGCGGAAATATCGGCCGCAGACCTTCCCCGCGCTGATCGGGCAGGAGGCGATGGTGCGCACGCTGGAAAATGCGATCCGGCGCGATCGCATCGCCCATGCCTTTCTGCTCACCGGCGTGCGCGGGGTGGGGAAAACCTCCACCGCGCGGCTTATCGCCAAGGCGCTCAACTGCGTCGGCGAGGATGGGCAGGGCGGCCCCACGATTGATCCGTGCGGCAAATGCGAGCCTTGCCGCGCGATCGCGGAGGGGCGCCATATCGACGTGATCGAGATGGACGCCGCCAGCCACACCGGCATCGACGATATCCGCGAGATCATCGAGGCATCGCGCTACGCCGCCGTCTCCGCGCGATACAAGATCTACATCATCGACGAAGTCCACATGTTGTCCAAGGCCGCCTTCAACGGACTGCTCAAGACGCTGGAGGAGCCGCCGGCACATGTGAAATTCCTGTTCGCCACGACAGAGGTGAACAAGGTGCCGGTCACCGTGCTGTCGCGCTGCCAGCGTTTCGATCTGCGCCGCATTCCGGCAGAGAAACTCGCGGATCATTTCGCCTGGGTCTGCGCCGAGGAAGCGGTCGAGGCCCAGCCGGAAGCACTGGCGCTGATCGCCCGCGCGGCGGAAGGATCGGCGCGTGACGGGCTGTCGATCCTCGATCAGGCGATCGCCCATGCGGACCTGGAGGGCGGCGGCGTATCCGCTGCGGCGGTGCGCGATATGCTCGGGCTTTCCGATCGTGGCGCGGTGCGCGATCTGCTCGGGCTGTTGCTTGCCGGGGATGCGCCGGGGGCGCTCGTGGCGCTGCGGCGGCAATATGATCTGGGCGTCGATCCGCAATCGGTGTTCCGCGCGCTGCTGGAGGCGGTCCATGGCGTAACATTGGTCAAGGTCGGCACGGCGGCGGACCCGGCACAGCCGGAGGATGAGCGCGGCGCTTATGGCGAATGGGCGGGGCGGCTTTCCTTCGCGATGCTTCATCGGCTGTGGCAATTGCTGCTGAAGGGGCATGACGAGGTCGCGCGCGCCGCGATGCCGATCGAAACGGCGGAGATGGCGCTGCTGCGCGTCGTTCATGCCTCGACGCTCCCCGATCCGGGGGAACTCGCCCGGCAGATCGCCAGTGGCGGCATCACGGTGAACGGCCCGGCGGTGGCCGCACCTGCCAGAAGCGAGCGCCCGGCGAGCGAGTTCGCCAGCCTGATGGCGCTGCTCCCGGAGCGCGGCCATCACGCGCTTTATCATCGCCTGCGCAGCAACGCCCGGCTGGTAAGGATCGCGCCGGGGGAGATCGCATTCAGCGGCTCCCGCCCGGTTTCCGCCGATACGCTGACTGAATTCGCGCAGGTGTTGAAGGCAGAAACCGGGCGCGCGTGGAAGATCGCGATGGTCGACGAACCGGGCGAGCCAAGCATGAAGGAGGCTGATGACGCGGCCGATGAAGCGGCGCGTCAGGCGATCCTCGATTCCCCGATCGTGGCGGCGGCGCGTGCCGCATTCCCCGACGCAGAGCTTATTGATTGGCCCAAACGGAGCGTATTGTGAAAGACTTGAACGATATTCTTGCCATGGCTCAGAACGTGCAGAACGAACTGACCAAGGCGCAGGACAATCTCGACACGATCGAGGTGGAAGGGGCTGCCGGTGGCGGGCTCGTCAAGGTGAAGGCATCCGCCAAGGGCCGCATCATCGCGGTGTCGATCGACGAATCGCTGCTTCAGCCATCCGAAAAGCAGATGGTCGAGGATCTCGTTGCCGCCGCGCTCAACGATGCGCGTGCCAAGGCCGATGCGGCCTCCTCCGCCGAAATGGCGAAGATGACCAGCGGCCTGCAATTGCCGCCGGGCTTCAAGCTGCCGTTCTGAAGCGGCGCGTCGCGGCGGGAGGGAGGATTACCCCTCCGTCCCGTCACATGCGCCGATCCGGGCGCCCCTGATCTTCGTTCTGGTGGTGATGCCCTGGCCGCTCATATCCACCTTGGCAATGCCGACCAGATCATAGCCGCTGCCGCTGAAATCACCCGATATCGTGTTGTGGATCGTGCCGGATCCGGATGCGCCGCCTTGGCAGGTCATCGCGGCGTCGAGCTTCCCGTTCCTGATCTCGAACCTGTCGTAACGACATGATTTCGTGCCATTGCCGCCGAGCAGTTCCTCCGGCGGTCGTTCGGCCTGCGCGCTGGTCACACATGTCTCGACGGTCTGTTTGCCGGCGTGCCTTTTCATCATATCGGCGGCGGGCGGCGGCACATTCGCGATATCGACCGAATCGACCGATATTTCGGTCCGCCATTTGCCCGGTTCCATCCGCATCGCCTTGCTGGCGGCGACGGCCACCTGCGCGACGGAGGCGTTTTCGGCTTTCACCTCGGGCTTGTTGCCGCAGCCGGCGAGGGCGAGCGGAACGAGCGCCGCCGCGTAAAACCGTTTCATCCCATCCTTCTCCCTGTTCGGATCGAGAGGCAACGTCCGCGAACGGCGGTTGTATCCCGCGACGATCTCAAAGGGAGCGGGCGTGTTGCCCTGGGTGAACGGTTATTTCAGGCAGGCGTCGAGCCCATCGCGCTTCACGATGCCGACATAGCGCGCGAGCGCATTGCCATGGCGCCGCACGAAGCCGTTCGGGTCCACCGCCTCGCGCTTCTTGGGTAGCGGCAGCACCGCCGCGATGCGCGCGGCCTCCAGCGGCGTAAGGTGCGCTGCCGAATGGTTGAAATAGCGCATCGCGCCGGCTTCGGCGCCATAGGTGCCGATCCCGGTCTCCGCGACGTTCAGATACATTTCCATGATCCGCCGCTTGCCCCAGATCGCTTCGATAAGCATCGTGAACCACGCCTCGAACGCCTTGCGGACATAGCCGCCGCCCTGAAACAGGAAGACATTCTTCGCCGTCTGCTGGCTGATGGTGGAGCCGCCGCGGATGCGTTTCCCCTCCGCGTTGCGATAGGCCGCGCCCGCGATCGCCTTGAAATCAAAGCCGTGGTGCGAGCAGAAGCGCGCATCTTCGCCCGCGATCGCCGCGCGCGCCATATTGGGGTCGATCTCGCTCAGCGGTCGCCATTGCTTGGTGATCGAATGCCCGGAAAGCATATCGCCCAGCATGGTGAAGGTGAACGGCGTCGGCACGAAGCGCAGGATCGCGACCCACAGCACCGACAGCCCGACGAACCACAAGGCGGCCTTGCCGCAGATACGAAGCAGACGAGCGATCATTCGTCAGCGTTAGCCGAGCAACATGATCGCCAGCAATGCTCCGTCGTGCGCCGCCAGATCAGGCCGCCAGCAGCCGCTTTTCGCCCGCAAGGCGCATCATCGCCTTTTGCAGCTTCTCGAACGCGCGCACCTCGATCTGGCGAACGCGTTCGCGGCTGACGCCATAGACCTGCGAAAGCTCCTCCAGCGTCTTGGGGTCGTCGGTCAGGCGGCGCTCGGTCAGGATGTGCTTCTCGCGATCGTTCAGATCATCCATCGCGGAGACGAGCATTTCATGGCGCACATCGGCTTCCTGCGCGTCTGCCACCACCGCATCCTGCAATGGTGCGTCATCCGCCAGCCAATCCTGCCACTGGCCTTCGCCATCCTCGCGCATCGGCACGTTGAGGCTGGTGTCGCCGCCCATCGCCATGCGGCGATTCATGCTGACGACATCCGCCTCGGTCACGCCGAGATCGGTCGCGATCTTCTGCACGTCCTCGGGGCGAAGGTCGCCGTCCTCGAACGCGTCGAGCCGGGCCTTCATGCGGCGCAGATTGAAGAACAATTTCTTCTGCGCCGCGGTGGTACCCATCTTCACGAGGCTCCACGAACGCAGGATGAACTCCTGGATCGAGGCCCTGATCCACCACATCGCATAAGTGGCGAGGCGGAAGCCGCGATCGGGCTCGAATTTCTTCACGCCCTGCATCAGGCCGATATTGCCTTCGGAAATCAGCTCGCTGACCGGCAGGCCATAGCCGCGATAACCCATCGCGATCTTGGCGACGAGCCGGAGGTGCGAGGTGACGAGCTGCGCCGCAGCCTCGGTATCGCCGTGCTCCTGAAAACGCTTCGCGAGCATATATTCCTGCTCGGGCGCCAGGATGGGGAACTTCTTGATCTCGGCGAGATAGCGGTTGAGACTCTGCTCTCCGCCGAGCGCAGGGATCGTCGCGGGGACGTTGCTGCGGTTTGCCATGATCCTACCCTTTCCCTTTCCCGGAAAGTTCGCGGCCCCAACGGGGCGCCGCGTCGCTTCCCTGATCTATACGTTGAGCTGAATGAACAGTTCCTGCATGTCAGCAGGCATCGCGCTTTCGAATGATAAAGCACTTTTTGTTATAGGATGAATGAACCCCAGCCGCGCGGCGTGCAAGGCCTGTCGCTTGAAACCGAGCGTTTCGAGAATCTGACGATGCGCCTGCTTCGTCCGGCCATAGACCGGATCGCCGAGCAGCGGATGGCCGATCGAGGCCATATGCACGCGCACCTGATGCGTCCGCCCGGTTTCGAGCCGGCATTCCACCAGCGCGGCGGCGCGCAGCCGCTCCACCGTGCGATAATGCGTCACCGCGCGTTTGCCGGTGCGGACGATCGCGATCTTCTTGCGGTTCTGCGGGCTGCGCGCGAGCGGCGCGTCGACGCTGCCCGCCGGCGGCATCGGATGCCCCGAAACGATCGCCAGATAGCGCCGGTCGATCGAATGATCGGCGAACTGCTTTGCCAGCCCCTCGTGCGCGCGATCGGTTTTCGCCGCCACCATCAGCCCGGAAGTATCCTTGTCGATCCGGTGGACGATGCCGGGCCGCGCGACCCCGCCGATGCCCGAAAGCGATCCCTGGCAATGATGCAGCAGCGCGTTGACCAAAGTGCCGTCGAGGTTGCCCGCCGCCGGATGGACGACCAGCCCGGCGGGCTTGTCGACGACGATCAGATGCTCATCCTCGAACGCGATGACGAGCGGGATATCCTGTGCCTCGTTATGCGCGGGCACCGGATCGGGGACGGACACCGCGAAAATCTCGCCGGCGCTTGCCTTTCGCGCCGGTTCGCGGACGAGTTGCCCGTCGCGCACGACCTTGCCGCCCGCGATCAGCACCTTCAGCCGTTCCCGCGAAAGCGTGGGGACGGCATCCGCAAGCGCGCGATCGAGCCGCCAGCCATCGGCGCCCGCGGCGATCGTCGCTTGAATGACAGTGATCCCCCGGTCCATTGTGTCTTAGATGGATAGGACGCCCCCGATTTCAAGATCGTTGCTCGAACGGCTCATCGCAGACGCGGCGGCGAGCCGGAACGAGATATGCGGCCTGCTGCTGCGCGCGCGCGATGGCCGCATCCGGGCGCAGGCGTGCGGCAATGTTCACCCCACGCCGGCGATCCGCTTCGAGATTGATCCGGCTGCCCTGCTCGCCGCCCACCGCGCGGCGCGCGGCGGGGGCGGCGCGGTGATCGGCAACTATCATTCCCATCCGTCGGGTGACGCCATGCCGTCTGTCACCGATGCGGCGCGGGCCGCCGCCGATGGCGCATTGTGGCTGATCGTGGGCGGCGACGGCGAGGTTCGGGCGTGGCGCGCCGTCAGCGACGGGGCGATGCACGGTCGCTTCGATCCGTTGAATATCGTGGTGGACGAGGCTTGCGCGTGACTCCGCGCTTCGCCACAACGCCGGCCACTTCGGCGCCCGTCGAAGCCGGAAAGGGACGAATATGACGATCAGCCCGGTCGATTTTGCCAGCCTGCTGTGTTCGCGGCTGTGTCACGACCTGCTGTCCCCCGTGGGCGCGCTGAACAACGGGCTGGAGTTGCTTGCCGACGAAACCGATCCGGCGATGCGCGATCGCTGCCTCGAATTGCTGAACGACAGCGCGCGCGCCTCCGCCAACAAGCTGAAATTCTTCCGCCTCGCCTTCGGCGCCGGCGGCGGCTTTGGTGACCAGGTGGACACCCGTGAGGCGCAGGTCGCGATCGAAGGGCTGCTTGGCGATAACAAGCGCCTCGAATTGCAGTGGCTGGTCGAGGAGCCGGCGTTTCCCAAGACCGCGATCAAGGTGCTGCTGAACCTTGCGATGATCGCGGGCGACGCGCTGGTGCGCGGCGGCACGCTGGCGATCGGCGGCGAGGATAATGGCGGGGTGATCGAGATCGTGCTGAAGGCGGAAGGCCCGCGCGTCATCCTTGACGACGAACTGCGGCTTGCGCTGATCGCGGGCGCGGATGGACGCGAAGTGACGCCGCGCAGCGCCGCGGCCTATCTCGTCCATTCGCTCGCGGCGGAAACGGGCGGCTCGGTGCAGGTAAGCGCGCCCGCCGATAACGTGCTGCTGTTCGGCGCGACGCTCCATGCGCGGTAAACACTGCCTTAACCGTCGCCGGTGCAGGATCGGCGCGCCATGGATGATTTGCTGCCGGAATTCATCGCCGAAACCCGTGAATCGCTAGAAGCGATCGCGGGCGAGATCGTCGCCTGGGAAGCCGATCCGGCCGATGGCGCGCGGCTGGATGCGATCTTTCGCTTCGTCCATACGGTGAAGGGAAGTTGCGGCTTTCTGGATTTGCCGCGCGTCGGACGGCTCAGCCACGCCGCGGAGGATGTTCTGGCGGCGGTTCGCTCGGGCGAGCGCCTGCCCGATAGCGCGCTGGTCAACGCGGTGCTGTCGATCGTCGACCGGATCGGAGAGATCGTCGAGGCGATCGACGCCGGCGTGTCGCTCGACGACAGCGGTGAGGATGCGCTGATCGCCGCGCTCGATTCGCAATATGCCGGGCCGGGCGAGGGGGACGACGGCGACGGCGACGGCATCGCGCTGATCGCGCAGACCGGCTCGCCCAGCGCGCGCGGGCAGACGCGCAGCATCCGGCTGTCGGTCGATCTGCTCGATCGCATGATGAACGGCGTTTCGGAAATGGTGCTGGCGCGCAATGAACTGGCGCGGCGGCTGCGCGACAATGAGGAGCTTTCGATCGGCGCGACGCTCGATCGGCTTTCGCACACCGTGGCCGAACTGCGCGATACGGTGACCCGCACGCGGATGCAGACGGTCGACGCGCTGTTCTCGGCGCTTCCGCGCGTTGTGCGCGATACGGCTGCGGCACTGGGCAAACAGGTTGCCCTCACGATAGACGGCGGCGCCGTGGAGCTTGATCGCGAGATGATCGAGCTTCTGCGCGATCCGCTGATCCACATGGTGCGCAATGCGATAGATCACGGGATCGAAAGCCCGGCGCAGCGCCGCTCGGCTGGCAAGCGGGAATCCGGGCGGCTCACCGTTTCGGCGCGCCAATCGGGCAATCGCATCCTTGTCGAGATCGCGGACGACGGGCGCGGGATCGACGCCGATCTGCTCGTCGCGCGCGCGCTGGCGATGGACCCGACGCGCGACGCGGAACTTCGCCGGATGAGCGAACGTGCCCGGCTGGAACTGATCTTCGAGCCGGGGCTGACAAGCCGCGATATCGTCACCGATACATCGGGGCGCGGTGTCGGGATGGACGTGGTGCGCACCAATGTCGAGCAGATCGGCGGGCGCATCTCGATCGCCAACCGGCCAGGGCGCGGCCTCAGCATCACGCTGGAAGTGCCGCTGACGCTGGCGATCCTCTCGGCAGTGATCGTCGAGGCGCGCGGCCAGGCGTTCGCGCTGCCGCGACAGGCGGTGGATGAGATCGTTTCGACCCGCGCCGAAATCGTGCGGATTGATATGATCGGGGATGCCCGGATCGCCACGATCCGCGATCGCCGGTTGCCGGTTGTCGAGCTTGACGCGGTGCTCGGTCTGCCACGCGACCTGCCGTCGCTGCTGATCGTGCTGGATGGTCCGGGCGGGAGCTACGCGCTGGCGGTGGATGCGGTGCTCGACACCGAGGAACTGGTCATCAAGCCAGCCGCCCCGGCGGTGATGCGCGCGGGCGTCTATGCCGGGCAGACACTGCCCGATAGCGGCAGGCCGATGCTGCTTCTCGATGTCGCCGGGCTTGCCAGTGTGGCGGGCCTGCAATTCTCCGCCATCGAGCGCGAGGATGAGGCCCTGGTTCAGGCGCCGGTGGAGGAGGGCGTCAAGGCGCTGCTGTTCGACGATATCGATGGTCGCCGTCGTGCGCTCGCGCTCGCGGCGGTCAATCGCATCGAGCCTTTGCCCGTTGAAGCTGTCCATGAAGGCGCCGGCCAATGGTGGATGACGAGCGGGGAGCAGGCGATCCGGCTGGTCTGCGCCGCCGCCCCGCGCGCGCCGGAACGTGGCTGGTCGGTATTGCGGCTGGACGACGAGCTTGGCGCGCTGGCCTATCCGGTGCGCGAGGCGATCGAGATCGTCTCCCTTCCGCCCGAGATATCGCCTGCCGCCGTCCATGGCGTGGTCGCGGGCATCGCGATGATCGGGGGCGAGCCGGTCGAAGTGATTGATCCGCTGATGTTGACCGAGGCGGCATCGCGTGCTCGCGGCGCTCCGCTCTGCCTGCTTTGCGGCGCGGAAGCGGGATGGATGGAGATATTCCTCAAGCCTTCGATCGAAGCGGCTGGATATCGCGTGGTCCGGCGCCTGGGCGTGGGCGAGGTGGCCGATGTGATGCTCGCGATGGATGATGAGGATGAGGTCGGGGCCGGTGAGGCTCGGGTGATCCGGCTTGGCCGCACACCTGCCGATCCATTGTATCGCTATGATCGTGTCGCGCTGGTCGATGCGCTGGGGAATGCGGCATGAGCGACGGTGAACTGCATCTGATCGGCTATCTCGGCGGGCGGGGGGTGCTGTTCAACGCCGCGCAGGTGGAGGCGGTGGTGGATGTCGATGATGTCGTGCCCGCGCCCGGCGCGGCCCCGGCGGTGCGCGGCTTGACCGCGCTGCGCAGCCGGGTCGTCACGGTGATTGATAGCTGGCGGATACTCGGCCTCTCCGCGCCGGCGGGCGGGCGCCATCGTGCGGTTATCACGGCAGTAGATGGCCAGCTTTACGCGGTTTTGCTCGACAATATGGAGGATGTGGCGCCGATGGAGGTCATGCCTCTCACATCGGGCATCGCGATCGGCGATCGCTGGGCCGCCGTGGCGGCTGGGTCCGCGCTGCGCGATGGAGAGCCGATGCTGGTGCTCGATCTTCCCCGGCTGGTTTCCTGCGCGGCATGATTAACCTTGCCGTTACCGCTCTCTGCGATGAGTGCGCGATATTGCGCTCCAACAGGATTGCATCATGAAATCGTGCCTCGTCGTCGATGATTCCAAGGTAATCCGCAAGGTCGCCCGCCATATTCTGGAGGGGATGGATTTCGCGGTGGCGGAAGCCGCCGACGGGCGCGAGGCGCTGGAGCATTGCGTCGCCACACCGCCCGATGTGATCCTGCTCGATTGGAACATGCCGGTGATGAGCGGCATGGAATTTCTCCGCGCGCTGCACGAAACCGCGCTGGCGTCGCGGCCGAAGGTGGTGTTCTGCACCACCGAGAACGGCACCGCGCATATTCGCGCGGCGATCGAGGCGGGGGCCGACGAATATGTCATGAAACCGTTTGATCGGGAAACGCTCGAAAGCAAGCTTCAGATCGTCGGCATCGTCTGATCGGGCGCAGCCGATGCACGGATCGCACCGTCAATCCCGGAAAATCGCGCGACATGTGCCGCGCGTATTGATCGTCGACGATTCAGCCGTCGCGCGCGCGGTGTTGGCGCGGATGACGCGTGAAGGGGGGCAATTCGTGCTCGCGGGGGCTGTGGCGGATATTCCCGCCGCGCTCGCCTTTCTCGCTGGCGAGCGGGTCGATCTCATCCTGCTCGATCTCGAAATGCCGGGGGTCGATGGGTTGACCGGGCTTCCCGATCTGGTTGCGGTGGGGGACGGTGCCAGAATTCTCGTGGTCTCGTCGAATTGCGAGCAGGGCGCGGCGGCGACCGTCCAGGCGCTGGCGCTGGGTGCGGCGGATACGCTGGTGAAGCCGGGCGGGGCGGGCTTCGTCGGGCCGTTCGCGGAAGTGTTGCGCGATCGGATGATGCGGCTCACCGAACGCACGATGCCGCAGGAATGCCTTCCGCTCGCGCCGCATCCCGCGAACGCTCCCTTCGATGTCGTGGCGATCGGCGCCTCCACCGGGGGAATCCATGCACTTTCCGGCGTATTGCGCGCCGTGCCGAAGGCGTTCGATCGCCCGATCCTGATTACGCAGCATCTGCCGGCATCCTTCTCGCCCTATTTCGCCGCGCAGATGGCGGTGCTCGGCAATCGCCCGTGCGAAGTGGCGACTGATCGGCTGCGGCTGATGCCGGGGCGGATCGTCGTTGCGCCGGGCGATGCGCATATCGTCGCGGTTTCGATCGGGGAGAGCGGCTGCGCGGTGCGCTTGTCGGAGGAGCCGGTGCCCAATGGCAACATGCCGTCCGTTGATCCGATGCTCTCCTCGCTCGCGCAGGTTTACGGGCCGAGGATGCTTGCGATCATATTGAGCGGCATGGGGCGCGACGGGCTGGAAGGCGCGATCGCGGTGCGCCGGGCGGGCGGCACGGTGGTGGTGCAGGACGAGGCATCCTCGGTCGTCTGGGGGATGCCGGGCGCCGTCGCCGGGGCGGGCTATGCCGATGCGGTGATGGCGCCTGACGCGATTGGCGAGTTGATCGCGGCGCAGGTGCAGCGCCGATGAACAATCTGCCTGAGCCGGTGAAGGTAAGCGATGAGGCGATCGCGGCGCTCGCCACATTGCTGGAGCAGCGCACCGGGCAATCGCTTTCGTCCTCGCGCACCTGGCGGGTCGATGTCGCGCTGAAGCCGCTGGTCGCCGATTATCGCCTTGCCTCGATCGAGCAACTCGTTCGCCAGTGGCGCGTCGGCGGCGACGCCGCGATGGGCGAGCGGATCGTCGATGCGCTGCTCAATCAGGAGACATCGTTCTTCCGCGATTCCGGCCTCATTGATGCGTTCGCCGATGCGGTGCGGGAGAGCGGGGCCGATCGCCCGCGCCTGTGGTCGGCTGGGTGCGCGTTCGGGCAGGAGCCGTTGTCGCTCGCCATCGCCTTTGCCGAACGCGGGATCGCGGCCGAGGTGCTGGCGAGCGACGTATCGCAAAGCGCGCTGATCCGCGCCCGCGCCGCGCGCTACAGCCAGTTCGAGATACAGCGCGGCTTGCCCGTCACCCGGATGTTGCGCTGGTTCGAGCAGGCGGGGAACGACTGGATCGCGATCCCCGCGCTTCGTTCGGCGATATCCTATCGCCGCCACAATCTCGTCGCGGACGCGCCGCCGGCCGGGCGGTTCGACGCGATCCTGTGCCGCAATGTGCTGTTCTATCTGACGCCGGCATTGCGCGCCCGCGTGCTGAGCCGGCTTGCCGATGCGATGCGTCCCGGCGGGCTGCTCATGCTGGGCGCGGGGGAGACGGTGATCGGCCTGTCGGATCGGTTCGTGCCGAGCAAGCGCTTCCGCGGTTTTTACGAACTCGTGGCGGAAGCGGCGGATAAGCACGTTCGCCATGCGGCCCCCCTTGGTTCCGTGGCCGCATCGGGCTAGCCATGGTCGCGGGGGGCGGTTCGCGCCGTCCGGCACGGGGAAAGGCAATGAAGGTCATCGAGGCGCCGTCGCCCAATTTCGACGAACGCTCGCTGCCGATCACGATGATCGTGCTTCACTATACCGGAATGCAGGATGGCGAATCGGCGATCGCCCGGCTGCGCGATCCGGCGGCGAAGGTTTCGTCGCATTATGTCGTGGCGGAGGACGGCACTGTCCTGCGGCTGGTGGCGGATGAAAAGCGCGCCTGGCACGCCGGGGCTTCGCACTGGCGCGAGATCGATGACGTGAATTCCGCCTCGCTCGGGATCGAGATCGTCAATCCCGGCCATGAATTCGGCTATCGTCCGTTTCCTGATGAACAGATGGATGCGGTGATCCGGCTGGTTCATGATCTGAAGGATCGTTACGCGATCACGCGCGGCAATATCGTCGGCCATTCCGATATCGCGCCCGCGCGCAAGCGCGATCCGGGCGAGTTGTTCCCCTGGGGGAAGCTGGCGCGCTTGCGGCTCGCGCTGCCGCGCCCGACCAGAAATCTGATGGACCCGATGTGGAGCCAGTCCGGCTTCCTGCTCGCGCTGGAGCGTTTCGGCTATGATGTGAGCGATGCCATGGCGGCGATCGTGGCGTTCCAGCGCCGTTTTCGCCCCGAGTTGATCGACGGGGAGATTGATGCCGAATGTCGCATGATCCTGCTCGCGCTGCTTCTTCCCAAGCCGCAGGGAGATGAGTAATAGGGCGTCGCGCCAGAGGGCCGGGCGGCCGCGGCCTCCCGCAAGGGAGGGCGAGGAAAGTCCGGGCTCCATGGAACGACGGTGGCGGGTAACGCCCGCCGGGGGTGACCCCAGGGAAAGTGCCACAGAGAGCAGACCGCCAAACGCCCGGCAATGGGCGCGGCAAGGGTGAAAGGGTGCGGTAAAAGCGCACCGCGCGGCTGGTAACAGCGGCGGCATGGCAAACCCCACCGGGAGCAAGACCGAATAGGGGCGGCATATCGGCGTGTTCCCGCCGGTCGCCCGGGTTGGTTGCTTGAGCCTGTCGGTAACGGCAGGCCTAGAGGAATGGTCGCCCAATCCCGGTTCGCCGGGATGGACAAAACCCGGCTTACAGGCCCTCTGGCGCGCTTAATGCATTGAAAATAGTTATATAAAACCGCCGGTGGTGTTGGCGAAGATGGGCGCCCCATGGCATTTCTTGCGACACGGCACGCTGTCTTGCGGTTGCGTCGCGTCGCGATCGCCTTATGTCGCTTGCCTATGGCGCGATCGAGCAGAACCAATGATTGGGGCTTTCCCCGCTGGCGTGGCTATGGCGCCGGGCGTGAGGCGCAGCAGGTGCGGATCTGCGATCGTCACGGCTGTGACGAGCCGGGCGACTGCCCCGCGCCGAAATCCCCGAACAGCCCCGATCGCTGGTATTTCTGCGAGCGTCACGCGGCGGAATACAATCGCGGATGGAATTATTTCGAGGGGCTGGATGCGGAAGAAGCCGCCGAGCGCGAGGCGGCGGAGCGGCGCACCTCATCCGGCTTCGAGCAGGCGCGCCATTATAGCTGGGGCGGGCCGGGGGACGGCACGCGATCGCGCGACGAGATGCGCGCGCTTGAGGTGCTGGAACTCGAATCGGATGCGGATTTCGAGGCGGTGCGCGGCGCATGGCGGCGGCTTGCCAAAATCTATCATCCCGATCTGCGCCCCGGTGACGCCGAGGCCGCAACCCGTTTCCAGGCGATCCAGGCGGCCTATGAAGTGTTGCGCGTCGCGGAAGAAGCCAAGAGCTGGCGCCCGGCGTGAAGCAGGCGCGAGCGGGATGGCATGGCGTGGCGCTGGTTTGCGGCAAATGCTCGCGCAAGCTGGACGGCGGCTTTGGCCGCAAGGGCCGCACCCCGCTGGCGAAAGTGCTGCGCAAAGCGCCGGGATTGGGCAAAGGCCGCAAGGCGACGATCGGTGTCGTCGAGACGAAATGCCTCGGGCTTTGTCCCAAAAACGCGGTGACGGTGATTGATACGCGCCGCCCTGGCGAATGGCTGGTGGTGGATCGCGGCGAAGACGTAAGCGCGCTCGCCGCCCGCCTCCTGCTCCGCGTCTGAAATGAGGTCAGCCGAGCCGGTTCGCGGTATCGCGGATCAGCGCGATCATGTTCGGGATGCCCTGCGTCCGGTTGGAACTGAGCTGTGCTTTCAGCTCGAACGGGGCCAGCGCCGCTTCGATATCCGTCGATCTTACCTCAGCCGGGCTGCGATCCTGCACCGTCGCCAGCACCAGCGCGATGATCCCCTTGGTGATCGCCGCGTTGCTGTCTGCGAGGAAATGGAGCGTGCCGTCATCGCGTTGCTGCGGATAGACCCACACCGCCGCCGAGCAGCCGCGCACCAGCGTCGCATCCGTCTTGAGCGCATCCGGCATCGGCTCCAGCGCGCGGCCCAGATCAATCAGCAGGCGATAACGGTCGTCGGCGTCGAGGAAATCATATTCGGCGTAAAGCTCGGCAAGATTGGTGCGGTCGGCCATCACCGGCCCGCCTAGAACTTCGCACCCGCCGCCGCAACCGCATGGCGGCAAGCGACGGCGCGATGCGGTTTACAGATCGACGCCGGCAGCGATCGCTTCGAGTTTGCGGATGCGTTCCTTCAGGTCGGCGATCTCGATCCGCGCGGTGGCGCCGGGCGTGCCGGGCGAGCGCATTTCGCTATCAATAACCATCTGCTGCTGCTTGAGCTGGAGCCAGCCGCGCCAGCCCGAATGCGCCGCGGCGGTCAGGATCGCGAGGCCCGCCAGCCCGGCGGATGCCATGGTGAGATAGAAGCTCGGGTCGGTCATTGCTCGACTCCTCGTTCAACGGTCGCGCAGTTCATCAATCTGACGGCTCAGATCGTGGCTGCCGTGATTGTCGGTGATGACACGCTCAAGAACGGCGACGCGCTCCTTGAGCTGGCGGATCTCGTCGCGCGCCGCGATCAGATCGGCCGGGGGCACGATCTGTCCCTGCTGTTCGCGCCCGAGCGCCTTGTAGCGTTCCGAAAAAATCTTGCCCAGTGTCGCGATCAGCACGATCGCCACCACCATCGAAAACGGACCCATCGTCCAGGCTCCCTTGCCTAATCGTTTCTATTCGCGCCGTTCTTGCGGCGTCAGTTCAGTTCGCGATCGTCGCGCAGCCGCTCGATCTCGTGGCTCAGCATGTTGCCGCTGTCGGTCACGATGCGTTCGACGTTCGCCAGCCGGTCCTTGATCGCGCCCAGTTCCGCGCGAAGCTGGCCGTTCTCCTGCGTCAGCAGCCTCACCCGCTCGACCGTCTCGTCATCGCGCTTCGGATAGAGCGCCTGTCCCCATTGCCCGTCGAGCGGATAACCGTTGCGGACCCGCAGCCATGTGTTGAGAACCCAGCCGATCACGCCCGCCACGCCGATGATCGTGATGATCGGGGCGATGCTGGTGATAAGCTCGATCTTGTCGGCGCCGTTCATTCGTTCTTCCCCTCGTATTCAGTGGTCGCGCAGCGCTTCGATCTCGGCGGCGGTGCGGGTCGCGGGATCGGTGGCGATCCGCTCCAGCACGGCGAGCCGCTCCTCAAGCCGTCCGATCTGCCCTGTGAGCTTCTCGTTCTCGTTCGACAGCAGCATGATCTGCCGCTGATCGTCGAGGGAGGCGGCGGCGCGGTTGCGGCGACCCCGGCGATGATCGTCCAGCGGATAGCCGTGCTTCGCCTGCACCCAGGTGCGGAAGGCGCGGCTGCCGAAGACGATCCCGACGATCGCGATCGGCACCAGAAAACCGAATTCGTGCATGGCGTTTCTCTCCGTGCGCCGCGCCCGCTTTTTCAGCGCAGGCTGTCGATCTCTTTGGCGAGTTGCGTATTGCGGCTGGTATAGTGCAGCTCGATGTCGGCCAGCCGGCGATCGAGTTCGCGGAATTTGGAACGGACCTCGGCGGTGGTGCGCTTCGGATTGGAGCGCACGCCCTGCCAGAATTTCTCCTCGTCGCGGTTGTTGTAGAGGCCGATCGGCTTCCTCGGCGTCACCCAGGCCACCACCATATAGGCGATGATGATCCACCATTGCTGCGCGATGAAGACCATCGCGGCGGTGCCAAGGCGCACCCAGAGCGGGTCGATCCCGGTATAGTCCGCGATCCCGGCGCAGACGCCTTTCCATTTCGCGTTCTGCTTATCGAGATAGAATCTCGTGGGGCTGTCCTCGGCCATCAGTTCCTCCTCTGATGCTGGTCTTCCAGCCGATAGTCGCGGTCGCGCGCATAATCGGTGAGTCCAGGGCGGAAATCGGGGTTGTCGGCGGCGACCAGCCGCTCGACGGTGTTCACGCGGTCCTCAAGCCGGCGGGCGAGCGAGTGAAGCTCGTCGAGCAATTGCTCGTCCTCGGTCGTCATCGCGCCGGGGGCCTGCTTCCACTTGGTGACATAATGCATGATGAGCCAGGGCAATCCGATGAACAGGATGCCGCAGACGAACACCGGGACGATCACGTCCTCCATCTCAATTCCCCCCATTCTGTTGGGCGTTCAGCCGGGCTTTCAGCGCGGCCAGCTCGGCATCAATCTTGTCGGCGGATTTCAGCTCGGCGATTTCTTCGTCGAGCGTCTTGGGATGCGCGCCCAGGCCCATCGCGTCGGCGCGCCCCTCGGCCTCGTCCACGCGGCGCTCCAGCATGTCGAAGCGGCTGAACGCCTCGTGCGTCCGCGGGCCGTTCCACATCTCGCGCAGCCGGGTGCGGTTGTTGGCGCTTTCCAGCCGGGTGGCGATATTGTTCTGCTTGGCGCGTGCCTCGCGCAGCTTGTTCTGGAGCTTGGCGATATCCTCCTCCGAGGAGCGAAGCGCATCATCGAGCACCTTCACTTCGGCGCGAAGCTGATCGGCCATGCCGGTGGCGCGCTGGCGCTCGACCAGCGCGGCCTTGGCGAGATCCTCGCGATCCTTGGAAAGGGCGAGTTCGGCCTTCTCCGTCCAGTTCGCCTCCAGCGACTCCAGCTTGGCGATGTGCCGGCGCATTTCCTTGCTGTCGGCGATCGTGCGGGCGGCTGAAGCGCGGACCTCGACCAGCGTTTCCTCCATTTCGAGGATTATCATGCGGATCATCTTCGCCGGGTCTTCCGCCTTGTCGAGCAGCTCGGCCATGTTCGCGGCAAAGATGTCGCGGGTGCGGGAAAAGATGCCCATTCACGAAACTCCAGGATTGCCCCGTTGATATAAACATTCCGCCGGGGCTGGGCGAGGGGGAGCGCGCCCCGGCGGTGGCGATTTACGCGATCGAACGGGCGATCGCGCTCGCCTCGGCGGCGGTTCCCTGGCTTGCCGGGCCGACCGCCATGAACAGCATCGACGCGCTGGCGAGAGCGGTGAGGGCGATGGCGGCGAAGGTGCGGCCGAGGGTGCTGAAGCTGGTCATATATTCCTCCACGATTACGATCTGCGGTTCCGCCATGCGGCGGTTGCCCAGTACGTAGCATATGGCGTGCCAATTCTGTTTTTGGCGGATTTCCAGGACTTTTGGCCAGGCGCGCGAAAAAGTCGCGGCGTCATGCTTGCCAAGCGTTGGGAAATTGCGCCAGATGTTGGCATGGAACGGACCACGCAGGTTATCGGGCAATCGGGCGCATTCCTCGATGCGCTGGAGCGTGCCAGCCGCGCGGCGGCGCTCGATCGCCCGGTGCTCGTCATCGGCGAACGCGGGACCGGCAAGGAACTCGTCGCCGAGCGTCTTCATCGCCTGAGCCCGCGCTGGGATCAGCCGCTGGTGGTGATGAATTGCGCGGCGCTGCCCGAAACGCTGATCGAGGCGGAACTGTTCGGGCATGAAGCGGGCGCCTTTACCGGGGCGGCCAAGGCGCGGGCGGGGCGGTTCGAGGAGGCGCATGGCGGCACCTTGTTCCTCGATGAACTGGGCACGCTTTCGATGGCGGCGCAGGAGCGCCTTTTGCGCGCGGTCGAATATGGCGAGGTGACGCGGATCGGCGCGTCGCGCCCGATGCAGGTGGATGTGCGGATCGTCGCGGCAACGAACGAGCATCTGCCCGGCAAGGTGGAGCGGAACGAGTTTCGCGCCGACTTGCTCGATCGGCTGTCGTTCGAGGTGGTGACCCTCCCGCCGCTCCGCGCGCGGCGTGGCGATATCGCGGTGCTGGCCGATTTCTTCGGGCGGCGCATGGCGGCGGAACTGGGGTGGGAATCCTGGACGGGCTTCGGCCCGGCGGCGCTCGATGCGATGCTCGAATATCGCTGGCCGGGAAATGTGCGCGAATTGCGCAACGTGGTGGAGCGCGCGGTTTATCGCTGGGATTTGACCGATCCGGTCGACGCGATCGAATTCGATCCGTTTGTTTCGCCCTACAGCCCCGGCTCGCCCGGCATGAGCGCGCCGCCGCCCCCCGCCGCACCGCGCCAGGCGGACCGTCCACTACCCGCCGGAGACGAGGAGGAGATCGCGCTCCGCGAGATTGGTCCATCCGATTTCAAGAGCCGGGTGGCGCGGTTCGAAAAGGAATTGCTCACGCGCGCGCTGGCCGAAAATCGCTTCAACCAGCGCGCCACCGCCGATGCGCTGGGGCTGAGCTATGACCAGCTTCGCCACGCGCTTCGTCGTCACGATATGGTCGGAGCGGTTGCGTAACGAGGCCGGGGGAGCCATTTGGGCCGCGTCGCGTTTGCCAACGCGAGACCAAGGAGGATTCAATGGCTTTCGAACTGCCGCCGCTGCCCTATGCCTATGATGCGCTGGAGCCTGTCATCTCCAAGGAGACGATGACGTTCCACCACGACAAGCATCATGCCGCTTATACCGCGAAGCTGAACGAGGCCGTCGCCGCCGACGCCAAGCTCGCGGGCAAGACCATCGAGCAGATTTTCGGCATGATGTCCCAGCTTCCCGCGCCCGTCCGCAATAACGGCGGGGGGTATTGGAACCATGATTTCTTCTGGAAGATCATGGCGCCGAAGGGCTCGACCCAGCCGTCGGGCAAGCTCAAGGCGGCGATCGACGCTTATGGCGGGCTGGACAAGCTGAAGGAAGATTTCAACGGCAAGGGCGCGGGCCAGTTCGGTTCGGGCTGGGCATGGGTGATCGCCGATTCGTCCGGCGCGCTGAAGGTCACCTCCACCCCCAATCAGGACAATCCCCTGATGGACGACGCCAAGGAGCCGGGCACCCCGATCCTCGGCAACGACGTGTGGGAACACGCTTATTACCTCACCTACATGAACGATCGCCCCGGCTATCTGAAGGCGTGGTGGGATGTGGTGAACTGGGACGAGGCCGGTCGCCGCTATGACGCCGCGGTCGCCTGATCGCTGAATCGGCAAGATCAAATCGCGGGGCGGTGCCTGATGCGCCGCCCCGTTTTTTTTGGGGTTCAGCCCTCGGGCGGAATGGTGTCCGGCGCGTTTTCCATCTGTAGGCCGTGCTTCAGCAGCATCGGCACGTTGGCGAACGCGAACAGCAAGGTCAGCGGGATCGCGCCCCACAGCTTGAAGCCGACCCAGAAGTCGGTCGAGCTATGGCGCCACACCGCTTCGTTGAGCACCGCCATGAAGACGAAGAAGATCGTCCAGTTGCGCGTCAGCTTGCGCCAGCCATCCTCGCTCAGCCCCGGATAGGCGGTTTCGAGCAGGCTCTGGAGCAAGGGCCGGCCAGTCGCGAGGCCGAAGCCCAGAACGGCGGCGAAAATGGCGTAAACGAAGGTCGGCTTCATCTTGATGAAGCGTTCGTCGTGGAAATAGATCGTCAGCCCGCCGAACACGAGCACCAGCACGGCCGAGATCAGCAGCATCGGCGACAGCCGCCGTGTCTTGATCCACGACAGGATGAGTGCCACCACCATCGCGACCATGAAGGCGGCGGTGGCGGCGATGATCCGCATGATCGCGGCGCCCGGCGTCAGGAAATTGACCGCAAAGAAAACGAGCAGCGGCCCATAATCGAGCGCCAGTCGGAAACCGGCGGAGGGGGATTTCGTCGTCACGTCAACTCCGTTCGCGCGGCACCTGCCGATGCGCCATAATATGTTCCGGTCGCCCGAGAAACATGCCCGTTGCGGCTGCTATTTTCGCCTGTCATCCACCCCGGCGATGATCCGGCTGACCTCATTGGCGTCGAACGGGCGCAGGTCCGTCATGCCTTCGCCCACGCCGATCGCGTGGATCGGCAGCCCGTATCGCTCCGCCGCCGCCACCAGCACGCCGCCGCGCGCGGTGCCGTCCAGTTTGGTCATCACCAGCCCGGTGACGCCCGCCACCTCCTTGAACACTTCGATCTGAGACAGCGCGTTCTGCCCGGTGGTGGCATCGAGTACGAGCACCACGTCGTGCGGCGCGGCTGGATTGAGGCGGCCCAGCACGCGGCGGATCTTCGCCAGTTCGTCCATCAGCTCGCGCTTGTTCTGAAGCCGTCCGGCGGTATCGACGATCAGCACGTCGATGCCGGTCGCGGTCGCCTGTTTCACCGCGTCCCACACCACGCCCGCCGCGTCGCCGCCCTCCGGCCCGGTGACGATCGGCACGCCGATCCGCTCCGCCCATGTGGCGAGCTGCCCGATCGCCGCGGCGCGAAATGTGTCGCCGGCGGCCAACATCACACCATAATCCTGTTCGAGGAACAGATGCGCGAGCTTGGCAATGGTCGTCGTCTTGCCCGATCCGTTCACCCCGATGACGAGGATCACCTGCGGGCGGGGAAAAGCATCCACTTCCATCGGCCTGGCGACCTCGGCCAGCACCTTTTCCACCTCCTCGGCAACGACGAGGCGGATGCCGAGATCCTCCATATCGCGCTCGAAGCTTCCGGCGGCCAGCCGTGCGCGAATCCTGCCCGCCGTTTCCGGCCCAAGGTCCGAGGCGATCAGCGCCTCCTCCACCTCATCGAGCGTCGCGCTGTCGAGCGGCGCCGTGCCGAGGCCGGTCAGATTGCCGATCAGCCGATCCGAAGTGCGGCGGAATCCGCCGAGCAGCTTTTCATGCCAAGAGGGGGTGGAGTTCATATCGTCGTTCCGATGAGATGGTCGTCGGTCGCGCCGGTGACGCGCAGGGACAGGATTTGCCCGATCGCGGGGGAGGCGAGCGGGTCCGCCACGCGAAGCTCGGCGAAGCCGGGCGTGTGCCCGCGATCGCCGGGTTTTTCCAGCACGATCGCTTGTTGCGAACCGATCATGCCGGCGAGCCAGGCGCGCTTCTGCCGCTGGGCGGCCTCGCGCAACCGGGCGGCGCGCTCGCGCGCAAGTGCTGGCGTCACCTGCGGCATACGCGCCGCCGGGGTGTTGGCGCGCGGCGAATAAGGGAAAACATGCGCATGGACGATCGCGCAATCATGGATCAGCGCCAGCGTATTGGCGAACATCGCCTCATCCTCGGTCGGGAAGCCCGCGATCAGATCGGCGCCGATCGCGATATCGCGCTTCGCCTTCAATCGCTCGATCATCCGGATCGCGTCGGCGCGCAGATGGCGCCGCTTCATCCGCTTGAGCACCAGATCGTCGCCAGCCTGAAGCGACAGGTGCAGATGCGGCATGACACGCGGCTCGCCGGTGACGAGATCGAACAGCTTGTCGTCGATTTCGATCGTATCGAGCGACGAAAGGCGCAGCCGAGGCAGCGCGGGCACGGCGCGCAGGATATGCTCGACCAGCCCGCCCAAAGTCACCGCGCCATCGGCATAGCTGGTGAGATCGACCCCGGTGAGCACCACCTCCTGCGTCCCGGCATCCACCAGCGCGGCGATCCGCGCGACCACCGCGCCCACGGGATCGCTGCGGCTCGGCCCGCGCCCGGCGGGGATCGCGCAGAAGGTGCAGGAATGATCGCAGCCGTTCTGCACGCCGACGAAGGCGCGCGCGTGGCGGCGGGCGGGCGGGCGATTGGGAAATGCGCCCCAGGTGGCGGGCAGCAGCTTGGCCGCGTTGCCGATCACCCGCGTTACCCCCGGCAGTTCGGCGAAACCGGCGGAATCCATCTGCGCCGCGCAGCCGGTCGCGACGATCTCCGCCGCCGGGCGATCGCGATGCGCGCGGCGGATCGCGGCGCGGCTTTGCTTGACGGCCTCGTTGGTTACGCCGCAGGTGTTGACCACAACCATGTCGCGCGATCCGATCAGGCCGCGGATCGTTTCGCTTTCGGCAAGGTTCAGGCGACACCCCAGGGTCACGACATCGGGTCGGGGCAGGGCGGTCATGCGGGGCGATCTAGGGATGTGTGAAGGCGAAGTCCACGAAAAGGCCGGCGCGGTGCTCGGCTTCTGGTTCGGGCTGGCCCCGGAAAAGCATTTCGCGAAGGATGCCGCGCTCGATCGGGAGATAGCGGATCGCTTCGGTGCGCTGCGCGATCAGGTGCTCGCGTCAGGCGCCGCCGGATGGGATGGCGCGCCGGAAAGCCTGCTTGCCGCGATCATCCTGCTCGATCAATTCTCGCGCAATATCCATCGCGGCTCGGCGCAGGCCTATGCGGGCGATCCGCTGGCGCTGTCTTTGGTCTTGTCGGCGATCGAGCGCGGATGGGATGCGCGCTACACCAGCGAGGAGCGCGCGTTCCTCTATATTCCGCTGATGCACGCTGAAAGCGCGGCGATGCAGGCGCTGAGCGTGGAGAAATACACCGCATTGGGACTGGCGTCGCAATTGCGCTTCGCCCGCGATCATGCCGCGGTGATCGCGCGGTTCGGTCGCTATCCCAGCCGCAACGCCGCTTTGGGGCGGGATTCCACGCCCGAGGAAAAGGAATATCTCAGCCAGCCAGGCGCCGGGTGGTGACGGCGGAGGGGATCAGGCGCTGCTCGGCCAGCATCCGGCGGGTCTGCATCAGGTTCATCGGCTGGCCGAACAGATAGCCCTGGCCGATCGAACATCCCATCGCGCGCATCCGATCCGCGTTCTGCGCGGTTTCGATGCCTTCCGCGATGATCGGCAGGTTGAGGCTTTCGCCAAGCCGCAGGATCGCCGCCGCGATCGAGGCGCGGGCCGGGTCTTCCATCACCCTGGTGACGATCGAATGGTCGATCTTGATCCGGTCGAACGGCAGCGCGCGCAGATGCGTGAGGCTCGATACGCCGGTGCCGAAATCGTCGAGCGCGACGCGCACGCCCTGCGCCTTCAGGCTTTCGACGATCGAGCCGGCGATGCCGTGCGGGTCCATCAGCGCGCCTTCGGTCAGCTCGATTTCAAGCCGGGCCGGCGGATAGCCAAGCTCCGTCAGCAGGCGGATGACCTTTTGCGCCAGCCACGGATCGCGCAATTGCGATACCGCGAAATTCACCGCCAGGATCAGCCGCCCGTCCCAATCACGCGCGGCGAGCAGCGCCTGGCGCATGACCGACAGGGTGAGATCGGAAATCGCGCTGCTTTCGCGGGCGATATCAAGGAAATGCGCGGGGGTGATGAGGCCATGGACCGGATGCTCCCACCGCGCCAGCACCTCGAACCCGAGCAATTCCCCGCTATGAAGGTCGATGACCGGCTCGAAATAGGGTGCGATCGCCCCGCTTTCGATCGCGTCGGGAAGGCTGTGCGCGATCGTATCACGCGCACGCTGCCGCGCGGCCATTTCCTGCGCGAACCACAGCGAGCGGATGCCATCCGATCGCGCGACCCCGGCGGCGGTCGCCGCGGCTTCCACCAGCCCGTCGAGCGAGCCGCCGTCGCGATCCGATCGTGCCAGCCCGATCGTCGCGCCGCGCGCCGCGCTATCGTCATGCTGGCCGAGCAGCGATACGATCCGCCCGGCGACCCGGTCCGCCGCCTCGGGCGAATAGGGATCGAGCATCACGATGCAGGCGAATTGCGTCGGCTGGATCATGCCGGTCGGCATTTCAGCCGGCAGCGCCGCCGCGATCGCCGGCGCGATATCGCCCATCCTGCCGAGCGGCGCCTCCGGCCCGATGTCGACAAGGACGATCGCAACCGCGCGCTCCCCCGCGTGCGCAAGCAATTGCTGCCCGCGCTCAAGAAAGCCCTGCCGATTGGACAGGCCCGTGGCCGCATCGCGCGGCAGCGCGCGGTGGATGCGGGCCGCCGGGGTAGCGGCGCGGTGCCGCGCGCGGCGCCAGAGCAGGAAGACGCCCGCGAACACGAAAACGCTCGACAGCGCTGTAACGACGAGCATTTTCATCAACCGTCCATTCCCTCCCGTATCGCGGGTCTCGCATCTGGCATGACAGGGTGTAGAAGCGGTTAAGCGCGGGCGACTTGCCTCCGGGCGGGCTTTCCTTTAGGAGCCGCGCCACGTTCCGACGTTGAACGCTGAAGAAAAGCGCTCAAGTGCGCACGCTGGCCGGCGAGTTTTCGCCCGCCGGCGCTTTTTCGTTTGGGGTCGGGGCTCCGTTGCGGCTGTTGCCGTTGGCGGGCAAAAAGAATTGGATAGTGGATGTTCGACAGCCTCAGTGATCGTCTTGGTGGCGTATTCGATCGGTTGCGTGGCCGTGGCGCGCTGACCGATGCGGATGTGCGCCAGGCGATGCGCGAGGTGCGTATCGCGCTGCTTGAGGCGGATGTGGCGCTGCCCGTCGCGCGGCAGTTCGTCGATGAGGTGACCGAGAAGGCCGTCGGGCAGAATGTGCTCCGCTCGATCACGCCGGGGCAGCAGGTCGTCAAGATCGTCAATGACGCGCTGGTCGAGATGCTGGGCGGCGCGAATGCGCAGGCCGCCGAACTGGAGCTGAACGTCGCGCCGCCCGCCGTGGTGATGATGGTCGGCCTGCAAGGCTCGGGCAAGACGACGACCACCGCGAAGATCGCCAAGCGGCTTGCGGGCAAGGAGCGCAAGAAGGTGCTGATGGCGTCGCTCGACGTCAATCGCCCCGCCGCGCAGGAGCAGCTTGCGACGCTCGGCACGCAGATCGAGGTGCAGACGCTGCCGATCGTCGCCGGCCAGCAGCCGGTCGATATCGCGCGGCGCGCGCTTCAGGCGGCGAAGCTCCAGGGCTTCGATGTGGTGATGCTCGATACGGCGGGCCGCCTTCACGTCGATCAGGCGCTGATGGACGAGATGAAGGCCGTCGCGGAAATCGCCCGGCCGCAGGAAATCCTGCTCGTCGTCGATTCGCTGACCGGGCAGGACGCGGTCAACGTCGCGCAGAGCTTTTCCGAACAGGTGCCGCTGACCGGCGTGGTGCTGACCCGGATGGACGGCGATGCGCGCGGCGGCGCGGCGCTGTCGATGCGCGCCGTCACCGGCAAGCCGATCAAATTCGCTGGCGTCGGCGAGAAGCTCGACGCGCTTGAGCCGTTTCATCCGGAGCGTGTCGCCGGGCGCATCCTCGGCATGGGCGACGTGGTGTCGCTGGTCGAGCGCGCGGCGGAGGCGATCCAGCAGGAAGATGCCGAGCGGATGACCGCGCGGCTCGCCAAGGGCCAGTTCGATATGAACGATCTGCGCGGCCAGCTTGCGCAGATGCGGCGGATGGGTGGTCTTGGCGCGCTTGCCGGGATGATCCCCGGCATGAAGAAGGCGCAGGCCGCGATGGCCTCCGGCGCGGTCGACGAGAAAATCCTGCTGCGCATGGACGCGATGATTACCTCGATGACGCCCAAGGAGCGCGCCAAGCCC
Source organism: uncultured Sphingomonas sp. (assembly GCF_937871615.1). Taxonomy (GTDB): domain Bacteria; phylum Pseudomonadota; class Alphaproteobacteria; order Sphingomonadales; family Sphingomonadaceae; genus Sphingomonas. Next base: position 324,249 of record NZ_CALMPA010000046.1, read on the forward strand.
GAGCTGATTAACGCCAAGCGCAAGATACGCATCGCCAAGGGCAGCGGCACGACCGTGCAGGACATCAACAAGCTGTTGAAGATGCATCAGGAAATGTCCTCCGCGATGAAGCGCATCAAGAAGATGGGCGGCCTCAAGGGGATGATGGCGATGCTCGGCAAGGGCGGCATGGGCGGGCTGGGCAATGCGCTCGGCGGGCCTGATCTCGGCGACATGCTGGGCAAGGCCGGCGGCAGTCTGCCGGGCCTGCCGGGTGGCGCTGGCGGGTTGCCGCCGGGGTTCGGCAAGTTCGGAAAGAAGTGATCCCTCGCCATCCCGGCGGGGAATTGAACGACAACCAGAAAGTCCCGGCGCCAGGCCGGGATGACGTTTGAAGGAAAGACCAAGATGGCTCTCAGCATTCGCCTTTCGCGCGGCGGTTCCAAGAAGCGCCCCTATTACCGCATCGTCGTTGCGGACGCGCGCAGCCCGCGTGACGGCAAGTTCATCGAGAAGATCGGCAACTACAATCCGCTGCTCAAGAAGGACGACGAGAAGCGCGTCGTGCTCGATGCCGATCGCGCCAAGCATTGGCTGGGCGTCGGCGCGCAGCCGACCGATCGCGTCGCTCGCTTCCTCGATGCGGCGGGCGTGCGTGAGCGCGCGGCGCGCAACAACCCGAAGAAGGCTGAGCCGGGCGAGAAGGCCAAGGAGCGCGCCGAGGAGCGTGCCGAGAAGCTGAAGGCAGCGCAGGAAGCCGCCGAGGCGCCCGCCGCTGAGGCCGCTGAGGCCGCTGAGGCCGCTGAGGCCGAGCCGGCCGCCGAGGCGACCGCAGAGCAGTAAGATCGAAAAGGGGGCGTGGGCCATGCGGCGCGCGTTCCCCTTTTTTGACCGCTGACGATGAGCGAGCGCCCGAAAACCGCCGATCCCGCTGTCGTGCTGGCCGTAATCATCGGCGCGCATGGCGTGACGGGAGAAGTGCGCCTCAAGGTGTTCGCCGAGGAACTTGGCGCGCACCACAGCTTCAACGGCGGCACGCTGACGTTGAAGTCGTTGCGCCACGGGTCGAATGGCGCGATCGCGCGTTTTGCCGAGATCGCCGATCGCAATCGCGCCGAAGCGCTGCGCGGGACGGAATTGTCCGTGCCGCGTTCGGCGCTGCCGCCGCTGGGTGAGGGCGAATATTATCATTGCGATCTGATCGGGCTGGCTGCGGTTTCCGCCGGTGGCGAGCCGCTCGGGCGCGTCGTGACGGTCGAGAATTTCGGCGCGGGCGACGTGATCGAGATCGAGCGCGATAACGGCAAGACCTTCATGGTGCCGATGCGGCCCGATGCCGTGTCCTCCTGGGATGCCGAACGGCTGGTGATCGAGCCGGCGTTCGTCGAAGGCTGACGGCGGCCCGCCGATGACCTTCGCCGCCACCGTTCTGACGCTGTATCCGGAAATGTTTCCGGGGCCGCTCGGCCTGTCGCTCGCCGGGCGCGCGCTGGCGGAGGCGCGCTGGTCGCTTGATGCGCGCAACATCCGCGATTTCGCGACCGACAGGCATCGCTCGGTCGATGATACGCCGGCAGGGGGCGGCGCGGGCATGGTATTGCGCGCGGATGTGGTGGCGCGCGCGGTGGATCATGTCGCGGATGATCGCCCGCTGCTGGCGATGACGCCGCGCGGCAGGCCGTTGACGCAGGATCGGGTGCGTTCGCTCGCCGCCAGGCCGGGCGTGGTCATCCTGTGCGGCCGGTTCGAGGGCTTCGACGAGCGATTGTTCGAGGCGCGCGCGATCGAGGAAGTCTCGATCGGCGATTATGTGCTGTCGGGTGGGGAGATGGGCGCGCTCGTCCTGCTCGATGCTTGCGTTCGGCTGCTTCCCGGCGTAATGGGCGCGGCTTCCAGTGGAGACGAGGAAAGCTTCGAAAGCGGCCTTCTTGAATATCCGCATTATACCCGACCTTATGAATGGGAAGGGCGCACGATCCCCGAAGTGCTGCGATCGGGGGATCATGCGAGGATCGCCGCCTGGCGGAAACAACGGGCGGAGGATGATACACGGCTAAGGCGGCCGGACCTTTGGGAACGCCATACCGGCGTTCGGGTCAGCCGCCCTCTGGCGCGCGGCGAGGACTGAGGAAGTCACGAGATGAACCTGATCCAGCAGCTCGAAGCCGAGCAGATCGAGAAGCTGACCGCGAAGCGCGCGATCCCCGAATTCCGCCCCGGCGATACGCTGAAGGTCGGCGTGAAGGTGATCGAAGGCGAGCGCACCCGCGTCCAGAATTACGAAGGCGTGTGCATCGCGCGTTCGAACAAGGGCATGGGTTCGAGCTTCACCGTCCGCAAGCTTTCGTTCGGTGAGGGCGTGGAGCGCGTGTTCCCGCTGTATTCGCCGAATATCGATTCGATCGAGGTGGTGCGCAAGGGCGCGGTCCGTCGTGCCAAGCTGTATTACCTGCGTGGTCGTACCGGCAAGGCGGCGCGTATCGCCGAGCGTCGCGACAATCGCCCGGCCGCCGCGGCCGAGTGATCGCCGCTCAGCGCTGATGCGTCAGGGGCGCGGACGGGATGCCGTCCGCGCCCCTTTCCTTTGCCACGCCCTGTGCTTTTTGCGATCGCGGCTTGTCTTTTCCGGCACGAGCGGCTTTCCCGTTGTGGCTCGACGGAGAAAGAAATGCGCGCATGGTTGCCAGCGATTGCCCTTGCCTGTTCCACCGCCATGGCCGCGATCCCCGCCGTGGCTGAGCGCGCGCCCAAAACGACCACGCTGACGCTTGATCGCGTCTTCGCCAGCCCCGATCTGGCCGGGCCGCAACCGCAGGCGCTGCGCCTTTCCCCCGACGGCAGCCTGCTCACATTGGTGCGCAACCGCGCCGATGAGCGGACCCGTTTCGACCTGTGGGCGATCGACACGCGCACCGGAGCGGAGCGGATGCTGGTGGATTCGCGCAAGATCGGCAGCGGCGCGGCGCTGACCGAAGCCGAGAAGATGCAGCGCGAGCGCGATCGTTCCAAGACCGGCAAGACCGGCGTGCTCGATTATGACTGGGCGCCCGACGGCCGCTCGCTGCTGGTGCCGATCGACGGCGAATTGTTCCTCGCCGGGCTGGACGGCAACGCGCGGCGGATCGAGGGCACGAAGGGCGCGCTCAATCCGGTGATCTCGCCAAGTGGCGGGTTCCTGAGCTTCGTGCGCGATCAGAATCTGTGGGTGCAGCCGCTTGCCGGCGGTGCCGCGCGCGCGGTGACGAACGGCGGCGGCGGCACGGTTCATTTCGGCGAGGCGGAGTTCGTCGCGCAGGAGGAGATGGATCGCCGCACCGGCTATTGGTGGTCGCCCGATGACAGCCGGATCGCGGTGGAGCGGTTCGACGAGGCGCCGGTCAGGGTCTTCACCCGCGCCGCGATCGGTGCTGCGGGCACGAATATCTATCAGCAACGCTATCCCGCCGCCGGCACGCCCAACGTGCTGGTCGAATTGTGGGTGATGCGCGCCGATGGCTCGGGGCAAGTGAAGGTCGATCTGGGCGATAATCCGGACATTTATCTCGCCCGCGTCAATTGGTTGCCGGATGGCTCCGCGCTGCTCGTCCAGCGCGAAAGCCGGGATCAGCGCACGCTCGATATGCTCCGCGTCGATCCCGTCACCGGCAAGGCCGTGGTGATATTCACCGAAAAGGCGGGCGAAAGGAGCTGGATCAACCTCACCAACGCCTATCGCGCGATGCCCGACGGCAGCCTGATCTGGCGTTCCGAACGCAGCGGGTTCGCGCATCTCTATCGCTGGAAGGCGGGGAAATGGACCCAGCTTACCAGCGGCGATTGGGTGGTGAACGGGCTGGTCGGGGTGGATGACGCCGCGGGGCGGATTTTCTTCACCGGCAATCGCGATGGCGTGCTTGAGCAGCATCTCTACGCGCTCGATGCGAAAACCCATCATATCACGCGGCTGACGGAGGCCGGCTGGTGGAATTCTGCCAGCGCCGATGCGCGCGGCTCGCGTTTCATCATCACGCGCTCCAATGCCGATCAGCCGCCGCAGACCTATCTCGCGGATGCGAACGGCAAGCGGCTGGCCTGGATCAACGAGAATGCGGTTGCATCCGCGCACCCCTATGCGCCCTATCTGGCGGCGCAGCGCCCGACCGAGTTCGGCACGCTGAAGGCGGCGGACGGCACGATCCTGCACTGGAAGATGATCGCCCCACGAATCGAGCCGGGGCGGAAATATCCCGTGTTCTTCCAGCATTATGGCGGGCCGGGCAGCCAGACGGTATCGCGGGCGTGGAATCCGCCGCTGCTGCAATATCTCGCGCAGCAGGGGTGGATCGTCTTCCAGCTCGACAATCGCGGCTCGCCGGGGCGCGGCAAGCAGTTCGAGGATGCGATCTGGCACGCGATGGGCAGCGTGGAGGTTGAGGATCAACTCGCCGGCGCGCGCTATCTCAAATCGCTGCCGTTCGTCGATGGCGCGAAGATCGCGACTTATGGCTGGTCCTATGGCGGCTATATGTCGCTGAAGATGCTGGAGAAGAACCCCGGCGTTTATGCCGCCGCCGTCGCCGGCGCGCCGGTTACGGATTGGTCGCTCTACGATACGCATTATACCGAGCGTTACATGGGCGATCCGACGAAGGACGCCGCCGGCTATGCCGCCGCCAGCGCGTTGCCGGATGCGACAGGCATCCGCGATCCGCTGCTCATCATGCACGGCATGGCGGACGATAACGTGTTTCTCGACAATACCACCTCCTTCGTCGCGAAGCTTCAGGCGGCGGATATGAAGTTCGAGATGATGCTCTATCCCGGCAAGGCGCATGGCGCGGTGCGCGAGATACATCCGTGGACGACGATACTCGACTTTCTGGATCGCACGGTGAAGAACAAGCCCGCGCAGTGAAAGGCCGGCGATGAGCTTTCTGACGACCTTTCATCCATGGCCGTTCCTCGACACGCTGGTCAGCTATGTCGCCGCGTTCGTTCTCGGCACGCTGATCGGGGCGGAGCGGCAATATCGCCAGCGCACCGCCGGGCTGCGCACCAACGCGCTGGTGGCGATCGGCGCGGCGGCGTTCACCGATCTGGGGCAGCGCCTGGGCGGCGATGTCGAATCGATCCGCGTCATCGCCTATGTCGTATCCGGCATCGGCTTCCTCGGCGCGGGCGTCATCATGAAGGAGGGGATGAACGTTCGCGGCCTCAATACCGCCGCGACGCTCTGGTGCTCCGCCGCAGTCGGCGCGATCGCGGGCAGCGACATGCTGGCGGAGGCGGCCCTGCTCACCACGCTGGTGATCGTCGCCAACACGCTGCTGCGCCCGCTGGTCGATGCGATCAACCGCATCCCGCTGGAGGGCCGCAGCCTTGAGGCGCATTATTCGGTGACGATCACCACCGCGACGGGCCAGTCCGGCCCGCTCGGCGATCTGCTGGTCGAGCATCTGGAGGCCAAATCCCTGCCGGTCGCCGAACTTGATGTGGAACAGCGCGGCGAGGGCAGGGTGGATATTGTCGCCACGCTCGTCAGCACCAATGTTCCTTCGAAGGAACTGGACGATATCGTCGATCACCTCGCGAGCGTCCACGGAATCGCGCACGCGACATGGCAGGCGCGGACGCACGATTAGAATAAGGTTGATGCGGCCCGCGCAATGACTGTAATGCCGCATTGCAGCAAGGAGTGAGTCATGGGTTATCGGGTGGTGGTCGCCGGTGCGACGGGCAATGTCGGGCGCGAGATGCTGAACATTCTCGCCGAGCGCGAATTCCCGGCGGACGAGATCGCGGTCGTCGCCAGCGCACGGTCGACTGGCGATCAGGTCGAATATGGCGAGACGGGCCGGAAGCTCACCGTCAAGAATATCGAGCATTTCGATCCCGCCGGCTGGGATATCGCGCTGTTCGCGATCGGCAGCGAGGCGACCAAAATCTATGCCCCGAAATTCGCCGCCGCCGGCTGCACGGTGATCGACAATTCGTCGCTCTACCGCATGGATCCCGATGTGCCGCTGATCGTGCCGGAGGTGAACCCGGAAGCGGTGGACGGCTATACCCGGAAGAACATCATCGCGAATCCGAATTGCTCGACCGCGCAGATGGTCGTCGCGCTGAAGCCGCTGCATGATGCCGCCACGATCAAGCGTGTCGTCGTCGCCACCTATCAGTCGGTTTCCGGCGCGGGCAAGCAGGGCATGGACGAACTGTTCGAGCAGAGCCGCAACATCTTCGTCGGTGACCAGGCCGAGCCGAAGAAGTTCACCAAGCAGATCGCGTTCAACGTGATCCCGCATATCGACAGCTTCCTGGAGGATGGCTCCACCAAGGAAGAATGGAAGATGGTCGCCGAGACGAAGAAGATCCTCGATCCGAAGATCAAGGTGACGGCAACCTGCGTGCGCGTGCCGGTGTTCGTTGGCCATTCCGAGGCGATCAATATCGAGTTCGAGCGCGAATTGTCCGCCGAACAGGCGCAGAAGATTCTGCGCGAGGCGCCCGGCGTGATGCTGGTCGATAAGCGCGAGGATGGCGGATATGTCACCCCGGTCGAATGCGTCGGCGATTATGCGACCTTCATCAGCCGCGTGCGCGATGATTCGACGGTCGATAACGGCCTGTCGCTGTGGTGCGTCAGCGACAATCTGCGCAAGGGTGCTGCGCTCAACGCGGTGCAGATCGCCGAACTGCTTGGCCGCCGACATCTGAAGAAAGCGGCGTGAGATGACGATCACCGGCGGCTGTCGCTGCGGTGCCTGCCGTTACGAGCTGGCACTTGATGCGCTGCCGCCGGTTTATGCCTGCCATTGCCATATCTGCCAGCGCGCTTCGGGCAGCGCGTTCAGCGTTCAGGCGCTGGTCGGCGAGGAACAGCTCACGGTGACCGGGCCGGTCATCGTTCACGAAATCACCACCGCGGATCGCACCTCGGTCCAGCGTTTCTGCGGCATATGCCATGCGCGGATTTACAATACGAACACGCGCCGTCCGGGCGTCGCGGTGATCCGCGCGGGCACGCTCGATCGCTCCGAGGAGCTTGAGTGCCGCGCGCATATCTTCACCGATTACCGGCAGCGGTGGGTGGATATTCCCGAAGGCGTGCCGCAATGGCCGGAAATGGCCCCGATGGCGGAATTCGTCGCGGCGCTTTCAGGCTGACGCGCGGCACGTCATTCCGAGTGGATGACCTCCAGCTTGCCCTTGGGCTTTCTCAACACGAGCACCAGCGGCACGGCGGCGATGCTGATCCAGCTCATCATGTAGAAATCGTCGATATAGGCGATCATCGCCGCCTGCTTGTTAATCATCGCGTCTGCGAACGCGAAAACGCTGTCGCCGAGGCGACCGAACTGGTCGACCTGGCTGAGGTTGATCGCGGGTAGCTTGTCCTGCGTCACATGCTGCACAAGGTCGGCGTGACTGGTCTGGATATTGCGCGCGAGTAGCACCGTAACCATGGAAATGCCCGCAGATTGCCCGATCGAGCGCATCAAATTAAGCAAACTGGCCCCATCAGTCCGATAACGATTGTCGAGTGTCGCGAAGGCCAGCGCGTTCATCGGCATGAAGACCAGCCCCATGCCGAGCCCTTGCAGGAAGCCGGAGGTAATCACCGGCCAGAAATCCATTTCAAGGTTGAATCCAGCCATCCAGCGAAGCGAAAGCGCGAACAGGACGAAGCCGAACATGATTACCCACCGCGTATCGACGCGCCCCATGAGGCGGCCGGCTAGCCACATGGTGAACAGAACGCCGACGCCGCGCGGCGCCATCATCATCCCGGTGTCGATCACCGGATAGCCGAACAATTGCTGGAGCATCGGCGGCAGCAACGCCATCGGCGCCATCGTGGAAATGCCGATGACGATCATGAAGAACATGCCGGTCACCAGATTGCGGTTGCCGAACAGATGGCGATCGAACAACGGCTTCTTCGCGGTTGCGAGATGGACGATCCCCATCCACGCGAAGGCGGCGGCGATCATCCCCTCCACCACGATTTCCCAACTGGAGAACCAATCCTGATCCTGCCCGCGATCAAGCATCAACTGGAAGGAGGCCACCGCGATCCCGATGAACAGGAAGCCCGTCCAGTCGAATGACCGCTGCGCGCGCGGACGGGAGGGGAGCAGGAACCACAGGATGCCGAAGGTCAGAGCGCCGACCGGCAGGTTGACGTAGAACACCCAGCGCCAGTTATAATTCTCTGTCAGCCAGCCGCCGATCACCGGCCCCATGATCGGCCCGACCATCACGCCCATGCCCCAGATACTCATCGCCTTCGCCGCGTTTCCCGGCGGGTTGATATCGAGCATCGAGGTTTGCGACAGCGGGTTGATGAACGCGGCGAAAATGCCCTGGAAGACGCGGAAGACCACCATCTCCTCCAGGCTGACGGCGGTGCCGCAGGCCATCGACGCCAGGATGAACCCGCCGACCGCGATCAGGAACAGATTACGGCTGCCGAGATGATCGGAAAGCCAGCCCGTGGCTGGAAGCGCGATCGCGGTGGCGACGATATAGCTCGTCAACACCCAGGTCACGGTATCGGCGGTCGCGCCGAGGCTTGTCTGCATGTGCGGCAGTGCGACATTGGCGATGGTGGTGTCGAGGATCTGCATGATCATCGCCCCCATCACCCCGAGCGTGAGGATCCCGCGATGCCGGACCGGCAACAGCGGCTGACCGGCGCCAGCACTTCCTGGCGCGGCACCGGCCGGGGCGGCAGCGGCGGCGGCCATCAATGTTCCTTCGTGTCGATCGTCACATCGGTGGAAAGGCCCGCGATCATCGCGCGCGGCGGCGTGCCGTCGATCGCGATGCGCACCGGCACGCGCTGGGTGACCTTCACCCAGTTGCCGGTGGCATTCTGCGCCGGGAGCACCGAGAATTCACTGCCGGTGCCGGCGCCGATCGACTGGACGTGCCCCTTCACCTTCAGCCCCGGATAGGCATCGAACGACAGCTTCGCCGGCTGGCCGACGCGCATATGATTGAGATCGGTTTCCTTGAAATTCGCTTCCACCCACGCCTGCTGGCTGACGACGAGGCTGAGCGCGGGAACGCCGGATGGCGTGATATTGCCGACCTGAAGCCGCCCCGTCTGGCTGACGATGCCGTCCTTGGGCGCACGCACGACTGTACGCTGGAGGTCATAAGCGGCCTTTTCGCGCTTCGCGAGCGCGACCTGGATCGCCGCCGGTTGCCCGGAGCCACCGCCCGAGCCGAGCTGCTGGCGCGCGCGCGCCGCGGCGGCTTCCGCCGTTGCGAGCTTCGCTTTCGCGGCGGCGACACTTTGCGTTGCGGCATCGAAAGCCGCGCGGGTGGTGAAACCCTGCTTCATCAGCGCGGTCTGCCGGCCATAGGTCGCCTGCGCCAGCGTCAGTTCGGCGCGGGCGTTCTGGATATCGGCGGCGGCGCTACCGGTGTCGGTAGCCATGGTGGAGACCTGCACGCGCGCGGTCGCCAGATCGGCTTCCGTCTGCGCCAATGCGATGCGATAAGGCTCGGGATCAATGCGGAACAGCACATCGCCCGCCTTCACCCGCTGGTTCTCGCGCACGTTGACCGCGACGATACGACCGGACACATCCGGGCTGACCGAGATCATATCCTGCCGGACATAAGCGTTATCGGTGGAGATGTAGCGACCGGAGATGATGTAGAAATAACCCCCGATAGCCGCGATCAGCAGCGGCACGCCAAGCATCAGCACAAGGCGCGATACGCGCCGGCGTTTGGGTGGAGCGGTGATTTTCTCCGCCAGCGAAACTTCGCTGTCGGCGGCAAAAGCGCGTTTTGGATCGGCGTCAGCCATGGGCGGAGTCCTTCTCCGGCTGCGGCAGTTCCGCGAGATTTTCGCGGATGCGATTTAATACGTCGGTCAATTGAATGATCGAATCCTCGGGAATGCCGCGCAATGCCTGAGCGGAAAGCTCAGCGCCGGTATCGTGAAGTTCGGCGAGGATCGGGTGGGCTTTGTCCGTGAGGAACAATTGCCACGCCCGCCGATCGTTCGGATCGCGCCGACGCTCGACCAGCCCGGCCTCCTCGATCCGATCAATCAGGCGGCAGAGCGTGATCGGCTCCACTTCCAGGATATCGGCGAGGCTGCCTTGATTGATCCCCTCGCGCCGGCTGATGCTCAACAGCGCCTTCCATTGCGCGCGCGTGGCACCGAGCGAGCGGGCGCGCTCGTCGAACCGGCGGCGCAGCAACCGCGATGTATCGCTCAGCAGGAACCCGAATGTTTCGGTCATAACCGCGCATATAATAAGCGTGCTTATATAATGGAAGCGCCGTTCCTTGCGAAATTTGCAATCATGCCGCCAGTTCGCGAAACTCCATGACCGAAAGGTGCGCGATGACCGAGATGACGGGCGGATGCCAATGCGGGCGAGTGCGTTATGTGGCGGAGATCGACAGCGACGACGCCTATCTTTGCCACTGCCGCATGTGCCAGCGCGCGACCGGCGGGGTTTCAATCGCATTCAAGAACGTGCGCCGGGCGGCGGTGCGCTGGGAGCGCGAGCCGGATCGTTACGCTTCCTCGCCGATCGCGCGGCGCGGGTTTTGCGCGGTATGCGGCACGCCGCTGACGTTTGAATATGTCGCAGGGTCCGACAGGCTCGATCTAACGGTGGGGAGCTTCGACGATCCTTCCCGTTTCCGCCCCACCGCGCATTTCGGGATCGAGCATCGCCATGACGCGTGGCTCGACACGCGCGACTTGCCGGGCACCCGGTGCGACGAATATCAGGCGCTGATTGAGCGTTGGCGAGCAGCAGGTAGCGATGTCCCCGAATGAACCGCGTTATTTTGACAGCTTCGATGGCACGCGGCTGGCGTGGCACGAGATGGGTGAGGGGCGCGCCGCCGTCCTGATCCACGGCTATTTTTCTGACGCGCGGACCAACTGGATCCGTTACGGCCATGCCGCCGCGCTCGCCGAACAAGGCTTTCGCGTGATAATGCCCGATCTGCGCGCGCATGGAGACAGCGCCCGCCCGCACGATCCCGCCGCCTATCCGCCGGACGCGCTGACCAGCGATGGACATGCGCTGATCGCGCACCTTGGGCTGACCGATTATGATCTGGGCGGCTATTCGCTTGGCGCGCGGACGGCTGCGCGGATGCTCGCGACCGGCGCAACGCCGCGCCGCGTGATCTTCGCCGGGATGGGGCTGGATGGGCTGACTTCGGCGGATCGCCGCGCCGGCCATTTCCGGCACGTCCTCACCAATCTCGGCAAGCATCCGCGTGGCAGCGCGGAATGGATGGCGGAGGCGTTCCTGAAAACCACTGGCGGCGATCCGATCGCGCTGCTCAACGTGATCGACACGTTCGTCAGCACGCCGATCGCCGCGATCGAGGGCTTTTCGTGGCCCGCGCTATGCGTGAACGGGGTGGACGATGCGGATAACGGATCAGCCGCGGCGCTCGCGGATGCGCTGCCCGACGCCCGCTACGTCGAAATACCGGGCAACCATATGAGCGCGGTCACCAGGCCCGAACTGGGCAGGGCCATGGCGGACTTCCTCGTCGGCTGAGCGACCGATCAGCCCTGATCGGGGACGGAGTTTTCATCGGCGATGCCCGCATCGAATGACGCGGAGGCATCGCGGCCATCCGGGCTGTGTGCACCCTTCTTTTTCGGCTCGGCCCTGGGTGTCGAGCCGCGCAGCGAAAGGAGTGCGGCGGTCGCGGCGGCACCGACCACCGCCAGCCCCCCGGCAATCGCCGCCGATCCCCATTTGCCGCCGAGTTTCTCACTCGCCCCGGAAATCTTCCCGGCGGCGGCCGATAATCTCGATCGCGCGGAGGTGGCGGCCGTGGTGGCCGGGACAACCTTGGTATCGCGCTCTTTCTTCGCCGCGGTGCCGCGCGTGCGCGTCTTGGCGGCGGGCTTGGCGGTGTCCGCGCTTGCCGGTCGCTTGGCCTTCGCGCTTTTCGCCGCCTGCGGCTTGGGGGCGCTGGTCTTGCGTGGCGCGTGCCGGCGCGTGGTGGAGCGCGGCGGGGTGGATGGCTTGGGCGTCTCGGGCGTGTCGGCCATGCGATATTCTCCCTGAATTCGATACCGGCGGATCAACGCACATCCCCGCCGGTCGTTGCGTCAGCGGAAAGGTGGCTCGTTGAACGCACGAAGCTTGCGGCTGTGCAACCGCGCGCCCTCGCGCCGCAACTCCTCGCACGTTTCGATGCCGATCCGCATATGCTCGCTGATCGCGCGCTCATAGAAGCGGTTGGCCTGCCCCGGCAGCTTCAATTCGCCATGAAGCGGCTTGTCCGACACGCACAGCAGCGTGCCATAGGGGACGCGGAAACGATAACCCTGGGCGGCGATGGTCGCCGATTCCATATCAATTCCCACCGCGCGGCTCAGCGAGAAGCGGAGCGCGGAGCGGCTGTAACGCAATTCCCAGTTGCGGTCGTCGGTGGTGACGATCGTGCCGGTGCGCAGCCGGCGCTTGAGATCCTCGCCCGATTGGCCGGATACCGTTGCCGCGGCACGGGCGAGCGCCAGTTGCACTTCCGCGATCGCCGGCACCGGGATTTCCGGCGGCAACACGTCGTCCAGCACATGATCGTCGCGCAGATAGGCGTGGGCGAGCACATAATCGCCGATCCGCTGCGACGGGCGCAGGCCGCCGCAATGGCCGATCATCAGCCATGCGTCAGGGCGCAACACCGCGAGGTGATCGGTGATCGTCTTGGCGTTCGACGGGCCGACGCCGATGTTCACCAGCGTGATCCCGCTGCGATCCGGCGCGATCAGATGATAGGCCGGCATCTGGAGCCGCCGCCACGCGCTGTCGTCCAGCATCGCGGGATCGTCGCCGGGGCGGAACATCACCCCGCCGGGGCCGGACAGGGCGGTGAAGCGGGAATCGCCGTTGACCTGGGCCGCCGACCAGCGAACGAACTCGTCGATATAGCGGTGATAGTTGGTGAACAGCACGTAACGCTGCACATGTTCCGGCGGCGTCCCCGTATAATGCCGCAGCCGCGCAAGGCTGAAATCGGTGCGCAGGCCATCGAACAGCGCGAGCGGGCGAACGTCATCGGGCGCGGACCACAGCCCATCGGCGATTTCGTCGCCGATGTGCGACAGTTCCGTCGCCGGGAAGAAGCGCGCCAGTTCAGCCGCGGATACTTCGTCGAGCCCGAGCGCGTGGCCCGGATCGAGGACATAGGGGAAGGGGATTTCCGTCCGCCCGGCAACCGCCTGCACATCAACGTCATAATCTTCGAGCAGCAGCGTGATCTGTTCGGTCAGATAATCGGCGAAGATCGCGGGCTTGGTCACGCTGATGCGATAGTCGCCCGGTGTCACCAGTCGCCCGAACGAACGCAGCGGCGTCGGGCGGGCATCCTGCCCGCGATAGCGCAGGTGGATTTCGGGATAGGCGAATGAGCCGTCGCGGCGAGATTCCGGCGCGGGCGGCGTGCCATCGGTGAGATAACGGGTGAGTGCCTGTTGCAACCGGGCGACGGAGGCGGTGTACAGCCGATCCAGTTCGGCGACGATTTCTGAAGCGATCATCCCAAGGGGGTAAAGCGCGAACGTTACGCTGGCAAGCGGGAGTGATTCGGGCCGGCGCCGCGAAATGCGCTTCAGCGCATTTCCTGACAAACTCTCAAGCCGCCTGCACCCGCCCCGAACGCTCCAGTTTGCCCCAGCCGACCACCCAGCCGCCGATCGCCGAACTGATCGCGCGCAGCACCACCCAATACATGATCTGGCGATAGACCAGCCGCTGCGCGACCAGCAGGAACGCCGGATAACGCACCTTCCGCCCATCCAGGCGATAGGCGATCCAGCCGCACAGCACGTCGATCGCGGTGAAGCACAGCCAGTAAATGCCCATCTTCCCGACATCGCCGCTGGTCTGCGCCCAGCCATGTTGTGAGACGCGCATGATCGTGCCGAGGATCGAGACGATCAGCGCCAGATCAATCAACGGCGAAATCGCGGCGAAAGCGATCTGGAACAGCCACGCCTGGGGAAGGCCGACATGCGCCAGCCCCTTGGGCTTGCCGCTGGCGATCACGCCGCGATGCTTCCACAGGCATTGCAGCGTGCCGAACGCCCAGCGATAACGCTGCTTGGCGAGCGAGCGGAACGTCTCCGGCGCCTCGGTCCACGCCACAGCGCGCGGATCATAGGAGACGCGCCAGCCCGCGCGCTGGATCGCGATGGTGAGATCCTGATCCTCGGCCAGCGTGTTTTCCGGATAGCCGCCGACGGATTCCAGCGCCGCCCGCCGCCACGCACCGACCGCGCCGGGCACCACCGTCATCGCATCGAACCCCGCGAGCGCGCGGCGTTCGAGATTCTGCGCCGTGATATATTCGATCGCCTGCCAGCGCGTGACAAGGTTCACGCGATTGCCGACGCGCGCGTCGCCCGCCACCGCGCCGATCGCCGGATCGGCGAACCAGCGCGTCAGCCGACCGATCGTCTCCGGTTCGAATTGCGTATCGGCATCGAGCGCGATCACCACCTCACTGCTCGCCTGCGCCAGCGCGCGGTTGAGCGCGGCGGCCTTCCCGCCGTTCACCAGCGTCATCAGCGTCACGCGCGGATCATCGGCGAAGGATTCCGCGACCAGCGCGCTGGTGCGATCCTTCGACCCATCGTCGGCGACGATCACCTCGATCCCCGGATAATTGCTGGCGAGCACGCGCCGCACCGATGCGACGATCACCCGTTCCTCGTTATAGGCGGGGATGATGACCGATACGCTGGGATGGAAATCGGGCGGCACGGCGCGGCGGCGGCGCGTCTGAACCCATGCCAGCCCGGCCATCAGCACCGCGCGGGCGATGCCCAGCACGATCGCGACGTAGAACAGCCACGAAAGCGCCGCAGACAACAGCGCCAGCGCGATGAAGATGCCGACATCGGTTCGCACCGCGATCAGATCGCGTCCCGTGACTTCCGGCATGGCGACCGATTGCGGGACGCCGACCAGCCCGGATGCGGTGACGAAGCTGTAGCCGCGCGCGCGCAGCCCGGCGATGATCGAGGGCAACGCCTCCACCGTCTGCTGCCGATTGCCGCCGCCGTCGTGCAGCAGCACGACGTTCGCCGAGCGATCGGGGGTGGCATCATCCGCCTGTTGCAACACCTGCCGGACGATTTCCTGCGTGCCGGGCCGTTGCCAATCGTTCGGATCGACGTGCAGGCCGACGACCGTATAGCCATGCTGCTGTGCGATGAGCGCAGGCCCGATCTCGTCCGCCGTGGTCGGCTCGGCATCCCCGAAATAGGGCGCGCGGAACAATGTCATCGAGCGACCGGTGTATGCCTGCACCAGCCGCTGCGTGGTGTTCAGCTCCAGATCCACCGTCCGCTCGCCGCTTAGCGCGAGATTGGGGTGGGTGTAGGTGTGGTTGCCGATCTCCGACCCACCCGCGACGATGCGGCGCAGGATCTGTGGATGCTGCAACGCATTCTCGCCGATCACGAAGAACGTCGCGGGGACACGTTCGCGTTCGAGGATGTCGAGGATCTTGGGTGTCCAGTCCGCGTCCGGGCCATCGTCGAAGGTCAGCGCGATCTTTTTGGGCACGGCGCCGGCGCGCTGGACGACATAGGGCGTGGGAAGCGAAAGATAATCCTCGCGCCGGATCATCCCGTGCTGGTCATACCATACCTTGCGCTGCCCGTCGGTCGGCGAGGCGGTGATGCGCAGGATTTCGCCTGAGCCTTCGACATCGACATCAAGATTGGCCTGGAGCTTGTTCAGCACAGGCACCTTGTTGGGCAGGGTGGTGCGGAATGCGGCGAGGGCGTTCCAGAAGCCGGGGTCTTCGCTGCCGATCCGCCACATCGCGACATTAGCGATGCCGAGCCGCCGCAGCGCGACGAACTGGTTCCAGCTCGTCGCCGCATCGAGCATCCAGATCTGATGCTGGGTGCCATCCTGATTATAGGCGAATCCGGCATTGCCGCTCGCCCGATCGAAGGTGACGGAGGCGCCGCTGTTGCGCGCGGCAAGCCACGCCTCGCCGACCGACGTGGCGTCGGCGGAACCATTATTCCAGTCATAGCCATAGCTGCCGAGCGCGACGATCAGCTTGTCATGCCCCACCTGGCGCAGCGCATCCTCCACCACCTGGACGAACCATGGCTGGGAAGCGATCGGGCCGGCCTTGCCGCTCTGCCAATGTTCGTCATAGGCCATCAGGATGACGTTATCGACGACGCGGGCGAAGCTTCCGAGATGCCATTCCGGTTCGCCCGCCGGCACGGTGACCGCCAGCGTCGCGCTTTTCGGCAGCGCGTCGTTCAGTTGCCGGAGGAACGAGATATACGCCGGAAGCACCTCGGGCGGCAGGTTTTCATAATCCATCACCAGCCCGGCGGCATGTTGTTCCGCAACGAACGCCACCAGCCGCTGGATCACCGCTGTGCGCCGTGCCGGGCTGCGCAGCATCGTTGCCGCGCCCTTGCCGTCCCATTGCGTATTTACGATGTTCTGCACCATCGGCAGCAGCTTCGGCGGATGCTGCGCGGCGGCCATCACCTGCGCCAGGCGCGGCGCGCGGACCTGGATCACATTGCCCGCCGCATCGGTGGAAAGCAGCGCCGGCACGACCCAGTCGAGCGCGTTGATGTGACGCTGGAGCGAGGCGATGCTCCCGTCGTTACCGGAAACGTAGAAGCCGATCGTCACCGGCTTGCCCGCGGTCCCCTTCGTTGTCTTTGCCGTGCGGACAAGGCGCGGCAGCCAGCGTGACGAGGCCTTGGCGGGGGCGGCGTGCGGGTTGAACCGTTCCGCCTGGCGATGCGCGAATGGCAGGGGCAGATCCGGCCCCGAAGGAACGGCAACGAGCGTGGAGGCGAATGCGATGGCGATCAGCACGATCAGCACGATCAGCACGGCCACCGATCGCCGCGCGCGCGTTCCCCGCCGGCCGCTCGGATCGTAGAAGATCGGTGTGCTCACGTCGTATTTTTCCCGGACCGTGCCGCGCCCCTGCGGCAACGCGCCCCTATAGCACGCTCGTTTGCAGATGCAGTGTTTTGCTTATTACGCTTTTGTCACCTCCCGCTCCACCGCGCCGATCCGCCCGGCGGCGATCGCGAGCCAGCACAAGGTGGGAAGCGCGATCGCCTGCCACAGGATGAAGCCGGCGCCGGGGGACCAGCCGAACCACTCGCTCATGAACGTGCGCAGATGGCCTTTGATGAACGGCACCATCACCACCTCGCGCAACTGGAACGAAGCGGTGGGGCTGCCATAGATGTCGGTCGCCGCGAAGCAGGCGTTGATCGCGATCGACAGGACGATCACTTCCGCCGGCAGATACCGCCCCGCGCCGTGGCCGCGCTTCATCCACACCGGCGCGATGCCCAGCGCGAGAACCCCGACGATGGGGATCGAATGACGCGGCCCGGTCGAATAGCCGCCGTCCCAGTAGAAATAGCCGGCGTTGATGAGGAGCGTAATCACGGTGATGGCCAGCACGATCACGCCGATGTCGCGCGTGTTCCCGTCCCGGATCATCAGCCAGACGCCCCACAAGGCGAGTAGCAGCACCGGCGCGAACCAGAATAGGCCGCGCTGATGGCCGAACGTGATCCGCCACAACACCTCCGGATCGGGCAAGCTGATGCCGAACAGGCCCTGGCTCATCCCGTCGAACCCGATCACGCCTTCATAGCCGAGCTGGAAGGGGCTGCCGAACGCGAACATGTTATAGGCGAATAGCGGCAACAGCCCGATCAATCCCCCCGCGGTCGCCAGCCCGAGCACCGTCACGCGATCCGGCCTGCGCCATGCGCGCCACGCCGTCCACAGCGCGATCGCGCTGCCCGCGATCGCGGCGGGATATTCCACCACCACCGCCCAGCCGAGCGTGATCCCGAGCAGGAAGGCGGGCCATCGACGGGTTTTCTCTCCCGTAGTTGCCCGTATCGCCGCCCATAAGGCGATGACGTAGAGCGCGGCGAGCGGAGCGTGGCCGAGCAACGAGGTGGACCACGCCCATGCCGGCGTGCCGAGCCCGTAGGCGAGGGCCGTCGCCAGCGCCGCCGACGCGCTGCCGGTGAGAGTGAGCGCAAGATCGAACAGCAGCAGCGCGGCGATCGCCGTCAACAGTGCCGGCCCGGTCGCCACCGCAAGCCGCGTGCGCAGCCGGATGAAACGCGCGAAATCGCTGCTTCCCGTCAGAAGCTGGAACTCGTTGCTCTTTTTTGAAGACAGGGCCTGAAGCGCCGCGACCGCCGGAACGGCCATCAGCGTCATCCCCGGCGCCTTGTCGAGATAGACGTGCTGGCCGAACCGCGCCTTGTCGGTCGTCGCCGAATCATATTGGTCTATCGTCGCTTCGCCGCGTTCGACGATCGCCAGCGTGGCATAGAGGCGCACAGCATTGTTGGTGTTCATCTCCCACGATCCGAACCAACTGCAACTGGCCCAGATGAGCAGGAACAGAACGATCCTGATCGGGCGCATCCGCCCGTCGCGCGGCGTGGTCACACGGGCACGAAAGCGTTGGCGCCCCGATCCTTGCGGACATGTGCTGCCGGAAAGATGGTGCCATTCATCGCGATCCACACACCGGGTGGCGCCACCTGCGCGGCGGCAAAGGCCATGCCGAGGTTGAAGCTCGCGTCGCTGTCCGCAAATCGCGCCGGGGCGAGCGCGCCGACCAGCACGATCGTCTTTCCCGCGATCTGCGCCAGCGCCCTGGCGGTCTCGGTCATCGTATCGGTGCCATGGGTGATGACGATCTGTCGCTCGGGTGCTTCCGCCACCGCCGCGGCGATGGCGGCGCGGTCGGCGTCGTCGAGATCGAGGCTGTCCTTGCGCATCAGGCCCTGGACACGAAACGGCTTTCTGACCCGCGCGGTGGCGAGTAGGCGATCCACCACGCTGTCACCGATCTGATATTCGCTCAGCGCATCGAAATAGAGTTTGTCGATCGTGCCCCCGGTGGTGAGCACCAAGATATCCGCCATTACGCAACCTCTTGCTTCCAGCCGCCTCCTAGCGCCCTCCACGGGAGAGCGCGAGCAGGAAGCGGCCAGATGGGTTGCGTGCGACTATTTGCTGAGATCGGTCAGCAGCGAGCGATAGTAAATGACCCCGAGCGGGATGTTGTCGATCGGCGTCCGCTCATTAAGGCCATGCGCGAACTCATCCGATTCCTTGATGAACAACGGGCTGACGCCGTAGCTCGGGATGCCGACCGCGCGAAAGTGCATCGAATCGCTCGCGCCCGCCGACATGGATGGAAACACCGGCACGCCGGGCCGAACGATGCCGATCGCCTTCTTCACCGCGTTTACCAGATCGGGGCGCAGCGGCGACGCGTCCGTAGGGTTGGACCCTTCGGTGACATCGCTGAACTTCACGCCCGGATCGCCGGCGACCTTTTCAAGCTCAGCCATCACGGCGGCGGGCTTCACGCCGGGGAAGATGCGGCAGTTGATGTTCGCCGTGGCGCGCTGCGGCAGCGCGTTGAGCGCATGTCCGCCCGACACCATCGTCGGCACGCAGGTCGTGCCGATCTGGCCGACGAAGGCCGGGTTCGCCGCAAGTGTCTCGATCGCCTGCTCGTCCGCCGGATTGGCCGCGAACGCCTTCATCGCGGCGCCGATCTCGGGCGTCTGGAGCGGGGCAACACCCTCGAAATAGCCCTTGGTGATTGGCGACAGTTGCGGGGTGAAGCGATAGCCGCCGATCTTCACCAGCGCGGCAGACAGCTCCACGATCGCATTCACCTTGCGCGGCGCGGAGGAATGGCCGCCCGGATTGGTCACCTCCAGCCTGAAATCGGCATAGGTTTTTTCCGCCGCGCTGATCGTGAGATATTCGGCCTTGCCGCTTTCGCTGAGCTGGCCGCCGCCGCCATCGACGTTGAGCACCATTTCCGCGATGCCCTTCATCTTGCCGGCGAGGATCGCGGAGGTTTTCATCGTCGTCTCCTCGTCGCCCGAGAAGGCCAGCACGATATCCCGCTTCGGCTTGTAGCCCGCGCGCTTCATGTCGATCACCGTCGCGGTGACGAGCGCCAGATCCATCTTCATGTCGCTCGCGCCGCGCCCGAAGATATAGCCGTTTTCCACGACCGGCTTGAATGGATCGCGCTGCCAGTCGGCGGGCTTGGCCTCCACCACATCCATATGGCCGGAAATGACCAGCGCCTTCGCTTTCGGATCGGTGCCGCGCCAGCGCAGCATCAGATAGGCGGTGTCGTCGACCGGCTCGACGGTGATGTCCGTCGCCGGAAAACCCGCCTCGATAAACAATTGCTTGAGATAGGCGGCGAGTTGCGGGGTCTGGTTGCCGGGGCCTTGCACGCTGCGGAAGGCGATCGCGCGTTTGGTGATTTCCAGCGCGTTTTCAGCCGCGGAACCCGCCGGGGCAGGGGCCGCATGGGCCGCGCCGGAAAGGAGGAGGGAAAGGGTTGCCGCGAGTCCGATTCTGTTCATGCCCCACCTTTTTATGTTGGTTTGGCGGGCAGGCTAACGCGCGACCGGGAACGATGGAAGCCGTAAGCCTCCTAAAATCGTCAAAAATGAGAAGAGGTTGCCGGACACCCCCGAGGGGAGATGCCCGACAACCCCTAAACATGGTCAGCGGCCGGAGAGCTCCAGCCCGGGAGACCATGCGAGCCTCCATGCCGGTGGACCTTGCCGTTGTTTGGAGGAGGATACCCCCCGGCGCGGCCCGATGGCGTTAGAAGCGCGTCCCCCGAACGAACTGAACCGACCCCATTGCTGAACCATGAGACATCGGATCACCTCCTTTCGCTGGTTGAAGACGTATGTGGCTTGGGCCACGGTTGTTATGTCGGCCCTCTGGTTGGGATAAACAAGTCTTGTATTTCAGGCATCTTTCGACGATCTTTGATGGCTGTCGCCTGAACTTCGTAACGACTCGATCAGCCCCGGCAATCTTCGATAACGCGCCCGATTTCGGCATAGGTGGGGACGACCAGCACGGGCGCGCCTTCCTGCTGGATCGCCACGCGCCCACGGCTGAACGCCATCGCATCGAGCAACGGATCATTCACCGCCAGCGCCGCCGCGATATAGGGTTGCGCGCCGCCGGTCGGTTGCGTGGGTAACGAGCGGGTCGCGCTGCTGGTGCGCACCACCATCGGCGTGGTCGCCGCGCCGGCGCGCAACAGGTACATCCGCCGCTCCCCGCGATCGCAGCGCAGCACGACGCTGACATCCCCGCCATCGCCAAACATGGCACGGGTGCCCCGGTTGTCCGCCGCGTAGCGCCAGGTGCCCGGCGTAAGCGGCCAGTCATTCCAGTCGCTCGCCAGCGGAGGCGGGGCGGCGACCGGCGGTGGCGCAGGGGGCGCAGCGATCGGCGCGCGCGTCGGCGGTGGCGCGCTGACGCATGATGCGAGCGCGAGCGTGGCGGCAAGGGCGGCGGCGAAATGAGGCTGAAGACGCATGGCCCGAAATATGACCAAGCCCGCGGGGCTTCTCAACCGGAACCGGCGTGGGGGCGTATCGGTTGAACGCATATGGAACGAATTTCGCGGATGCAGTTATCGGCGGGGGCGGCGTTCATGATCCACAAGCACACCGGACGGGTTGGGAAAAGGCTCTTGCGCCGCGTCGTTCAGCCTGCCGAAATTCGATCCGGCGCATCATCTCCATATCGTCACCATCGACCGGCGGATGCTGGAAAGCGGCCCAGGCTGGGCCAACAACGCGCCGGTCTTCGATCGGCTTTATGCCGATCGGGTCGCCGGTTATCATGGCGCGGCGCACGAGGATTTCACGCTGGGCGAAGGAGTGTGATGAAATGACCGAACAGAAAAAGAAGGAGAATGTCGTCGAGGAAACGCTGCACGAAATTTTCGTCGATCCCGATTCGCCCGCCAACCACAAATCCAAGAAGCCGCCCCAGACGATCCAGGGCGGCCCGCAGGACGACAAGAGCTGACGAGCGCGAGCGCGCGCGATTCTAGCGTCCGCGCCCGCCGAACTTGCGTTGCACCTTGCCGAAGCGGGTCTTGCGCGTGCCCGGCTTGCCCTCGTTCGAGCGGCCCATGAGCGGCGCGCGATGCTGCTCCACCGGCAAGCCGAGTTCCTCCTGCTCAAGCGCGCGGATTTCGTCGCGCAGCCGCCCGGCTTCCTCGAATTCCAGATCGGCGGCGGCTTTACGCATCTTCTTTTCGAGTTCCTCGATATAGCTGCGCAGATTGTGGCCGACCATGTGTGGTCGCTCCTCGTCGATATCGACCGTCACCTGATCCTTCGAGGCGACATGCGCGATGATGTCGCCGATGCTCTTGCGCACCGTGGCCGGGGTGATGCCGTGCGCCGCGTTATATTCCTCCTGCTTCGCGCGGCGGCGCGCGGTTTCGTTCATCGCGCGTTCCATCGACCCGGTGATGCGATCGGCATAGAGGATCACCCGCCCGTCGACGTTGCGCGCGGCGCGCCCGATCGTCTGGATCAGGGAGGTTTCGGAGCGCAGGAACCCCTCCTTGTCGGCATCCATGATGCAGACAAGGCCGCATTCCGGGATATCCAGCCCCTCGCGCAGCAAATTGATGCCGACGAGCACGTCATAGACGCCAAGCCGCAGGTCACGGATCAGTTCGATCCGCTCCAGCGTCTCCACATCGGAATGCATGTAGCGGACCTTCACCCCGGCTTCGTGCATATATTCGGTGAGGTCTTCGGCCATCCGCTTGGTCAGCGTGGTGACGAGCGTGCGATAGCCAAGCTCGGCGGCCTTGCGGCATTCGACGATGCAATCCTGCACCTGCTCCTCGACCGGGCGGATTTCCACCGGCGGGTCGATCAGCCCGGTCGGGCGGATCACCTGCTCGGCGAACACGCCGCCGGTCTGTTCCATCTCCCAGGCGCCCGGCGTGGCGGAGACGCACACCGTTTGCGGGCGCATCGCATTCCATTCGTTGAAACGCAGCGGGCGGTTGTCGATCGCGGAAGGCAGGCGGAAGCCATATTCGGCGAGCGTGATCTTCCGGCGATGGTCCCCGCGCGACATGCCGTTGACCTGCCCGATCGTCTGATGGCTTTCATCGACGAACAGCAGCGCGTTTTCCGGGAGATATTCGAACAGGGTGGGGGGCGGCTCGCCGGGTAGGCGCCCGGTGAGGAAGCGCGAATAATTCTCGATGCCCGCGCAGCTTCCGGTGGCGGTGATCATCTCCAGATCGAAATTGGTGCGCTGCTCCAGCCGCTGCGCTTCGAGCAACTTGCCCTCGCCGATCAGTTCCTTGAGCCGCTCGGCCAGTTCATGCCGGATCGCCTCGGTCGCCTGTTTGAGCGTCGGGCCGGGGGTGACATAGTGCGAATTGGCATAAACGCGGACGTAATCGAGGCTCGCCACCTTCCTGCCGGTCAGCGGATCGAATTCCACGATCTCCTCGATCTCGTTGCCGAAAAACGAGACGCGCCAGGCGCTATCCTCATAATGCGACGGGAAAATCTCCAGATTGTCGCCCTTCACGCGGAAATTGCCGCGCGCGAAGGCGGCGTCGTTGCGCTTGTATTGCAGCGCGACGAGCTTGCGGACGATCTCGCGCTGATCGACCGTCTGGCCCTTCTTCAGGTCGAAGATCATCGCCGAATAGGTTTCGACCGAGCCGATGCCGTATAGGCAGGAAACCGACGCGACGATCAGCACGTCATCGCGCTCCAGCAGCGATCGCGTGGCGGAATGGCGCATCCGGTCGATCGCTTCGTTTACGCTCGATTCCTTCTCGATATAGGTGTCGGAACGCGCGACATAGGCTTCGGGCTGGTAATAATCGTAGTAACTGACGAAATATTCGACCGCGTTTTCCGGGAAGAAATTCTTGAACTCGCCATAGAGCTGGGCGGCGAGGATCTTGTTCGGCGCAAGGATCAGCGCAGGGCGCTGCAATTCCTCGATCACCTTCGCCATGGTGAAGGTCTTGCCTGATCCGGTGACGCCGAGCAGCACCTGATCGCGCTCGCCCGCCCGCGCCGCCGCGACCAGTTCCGCGATCGCGGTCGGTTGGTCGCCCGATGGGGCATAATCGCTCACCAGCCTGAACTGTTTGCCCGGCTCCGCTTTCTCCGGCCGCTGCGGACGATGCGGGATGAAGGCTTCGCCTGTCTCAGGCTCGGCAAGGCTGGTGCGGATCTCGATCGCCATGTTCTCTATATGGACCGGACCGCGGCGTAGCGAAAGAGCGTCCGTCGCGGCTCCGGCGCGCTCAGAACAGGCCGAGCGCGGCGACTTCCTCCACGGTCAGATCAATCCCGAACATCAGGCTCAGGCGCATTCGATAAACGCGCGGATCGGTGATTTCGCCGCTGGTGTCGCCATCGCCTGAATGCCGGCGATAATTGCGATCCGTCAGCGTCGCGAAGCCGCGCGGCAGCACGATCGAGGCGATATTGATTTGGGTGAAGCGGCTTTCCGGCGCGGTCGAGGTCCAGCGATTGCCGATCACGATATCGTTTTCGTACACGGAACGCAGATCGAAACTATATTGCTGCTGCCAACCGGCGCCCGCCCCGGTGCTGACCGTGGTTGCGGGCACGCCATCGCGCAGCAGCATCCAGCCGAATTCGTCGTCGCGCTCCAGCCGATGGCGCGTGCCGTCCGGCGCCTCCGTCTCCGCGCCATCGGCAAGCGGCATCACCGGGGCGAAGCTGCCGCCGAAGCCGGCATCGGCGATCCAGTCCTCCCCGTCGATCGTGACAAGCGACAGCGTATGGGTAAGCGGTTGCGGCTCGGCCATGCCCAGCCACACCCGCGCGAGCAGCCCACGCGCGGTGAACCCCAGCGCCTCAAGCGCATCGAGCAGCAGGCGATTCTGCTCGAAACAATAGCCGCCGCGCCGCCGGGTGACGAGCTTGTCGAACACCGATGCCGAATCGGTCGCGATGCCGCGCCCCAGCTTCACGTCGAGATTTTCGAACGGGATCGCGAGGCGGTGGGCGCGTTGGAGCATCGCGAGTCCATCGCGATCGGCGGCAGGCGCTTGGGGGAGATCGAGGCGGGCGAGATAGGCGGGGAGATCGAACATCGCGCGGATATAGCGCAGCTTCGCGGCAATCACACGATGGGCGTGTCTATCCTGCGCAGCGCGCGGCGGAACAGCGCGATCGCATGGGTGTGGAGCTGGTCGCCGATCGGCTTCGGGGTCAGGCCGGCGCAGGCGCGCGCATGGCTCCCCTCAAGGATCGCGCCGAGCTTGAAGCAGGCGAGCACGGCATACCAGCGCGCATCCGCCGCGCTGCGCCCGGTGGCGGAGAGATAGCGTTCGACGATCTCCGCGAGCGATGGAAAGCCGTCCCATGGGGTCACCGCGACGCGCTGATCGCCCTCCGCCGGATCGCGCCACGTAGCGGTCAGCCAGCCGAGATCGAGCAGCGGATCGCCGAGCGTTGCGAGTTCCCAATCGACGATCGCGGCGAGTTCGGGCGCGTCGGGACGAAACATCACGTTGGCGAGGTGAAAGTCGCCATGAATCAACCCGTTGCGCATCGTCGCCGGCCGGTTCGCCGCAAGCCAGTCACAGATCGCATCGACATCGGGGAGGGCGGCATAGCCCGTCCAGCCATCCAATTTCGCATAGCCATCGAGCTGCGCGCGCCAGCGCGGCACCTGTCGCTCGACCCAGCCGTCCGCCTTGCCGAAGCCGCCAAGCCCCACGCGATCGGGATCAATCCGCGAAAGCGCGACCGCCGCATCGACCATCGCCTCGCCCATCCGTCGCCGCATCGCGGGATCGCCTGCATGAAGCGCCGGGAGAGCGACCGTCGGGTTGAAGCCTTCGACCGGGTCCATGAGGTAGAATGCGGTGCCGAGAATGGCGGGATCGCCTTCGCCGGCGATAAAGCCGGGATGTGGGACATCGGAACCGGCGAGCGCGCCGAGCACCTTCATTTCGCGCCGCATCACTTCATCACTTTCGGGGCGCGGGCGCCGCGGTGGACGGCGCAGGACATAGCCGCGCCCCGCGCGATCGAAGCGCAGCAGGATGTTCTGCGTGCCGCCGCCAAGCGTATCCGCGCGCTCGATCGGCGCGCCGTTGCCCAGGCCCGCCCGATCCATCCAGCGGGCCAGCGCATCAAGGTCGATCAGTTCGCGCCATGCCTCGCGATCATGCGCCAGCGCCACGCGGCTCTCCCAGTTGTAAGTCGATTGAATTAGTAATTGCCGGCCCGGCGCGGGTCAATCATGCGGTGCCGCTTGCCGAACCGGGTGTCATCATCAATGGTGCCGCACGATGAACGCCACCCGATCCCTTTCCGCCGGCCGAGGCGGCGCCACACGCAACGAGCTGAAACGCGCGGCGCGGCGTCTGTTCGCCGAACGCGGCATCGCGGCGACAGGAATGCGCGAGATCGTCGAGGCGGCGGGGCAGCGCAACGCGGCGGCGGTTCATTATTATTTCGGCGGCAAGGACGATCTGCTGCGCGAATTGCTGATCGACGGGGCGGATCTGATTGATGTCGCGCGCCAGGCGCTGATCGACGAGGCGGAAGCGAATGGCGTGCCCGATCTGCGCGCGATCGTCCGCGCGATGGTGATATCGAACGTCGATATCGTGGGCGAGGGGGGCGAGAACGAAACCTATTTCCGCTTCATGATTAACGTGCAGAACGAGCGGCGGCAGCTTTTCACCGAAACGATGCCCGAGCATTCGGAAGGATATGCACGCTATATCGCCCATGTCCGGCGCCTGCTCGCCGATGTGCCGGAAGCGCTGATGCGACAGCGCATCCTTTATGCCGGGCTGGCGCTAGGCTCGTTGATGACCGCGCGCGAGGCCGCGCTCGATGCGAGCGACAGTGGATATCATCCCTATTGGAGCGGCCAGCCGGCGATCGAGGGAATGATCGACGCGGTGGAGGCGATCCTCACCGGCCCCGCCACGCGAGCCTGAGCAACGGCGCCAGACGCGCCGGCAGCCCCGGACGCAGCAACAGCCAGTCGCGGATCATCGGCCCCGGCGTCGCGCCGATCACGCTCTTGTAGCCACTGTCGCCCGCGCCCCAATCCACGTGCGTGGTGCCGCGAGCCAGCGCATCGACGAGGTTACGGTAGTAGAGCAATTTCCCCGGCGAATGCTTGGCATAAGCGGGATCATAACTGTTGGCGATCGCATAGCGCAGCCCGCCGACATCCAGATCGAACGAAAAGGCCGCCGGCTTGCCCGCTACCGTCAGCAGCGCACCGCGCATCATCTCCGCGAGCGTCGCGTCCTCCGCGAGTGAGCGCCAGAATGCGCCGTGCCCGATATCGGTGAACTTGGCGTCGCTGCCGTCGGTACGGTCGTTGATCCAGCTTGCCCGCTCGATGCTGGCGAGGGCGTCGAATGCCTCGGGCCAGTCGCCTCCCGAAAGAAAGCGCCAGTCCAGTTCGCCGTGCGCGCCGAGATGTTTTTCGTGAAAGCGGTTCTTGCGCAGCGTTGAATTGCGCGGCCATGTCCCTTCCGCGCGCGCCGCCGCCATATCCAGCAGGAAGCTTTGCGCGATGGTGCGCTCCACGATCGCCCAGCCGCGCGCGCGCGCCGCCTCCACCAGCGGCGCGGCGGCGGGATCGCCCTGATAGACCGGGCCGATCCGTAGCGCGTTGACCTGCCGGGCCAATGCCGCGAGCGCCGCTTCCAGCACCTCCAGGCCGGCATTTTCCGCGATGGGGAAGCTCCTGAACGGCCAATAGCTTCCGGGCACCATCGCCAGCCTCAGCCACGCCGGCCCCGTCGCGATCATCGGCAGCGCGAGCGCGGGCACCTCCTCCGCGCTCACCAGCAGCGTGCGCGCCGCGCCGCCATAAGCCTTCAGCGCGGCGGCATACCATTGGTGGCGCAGGAAACGGTGCGTCGCGGGCGCCGCTTCCGCCACGATATCGAGCGCGGAGGCGAGGCCGTCGACGGTCTCGGTGCGCAGGATACGGGGCAGGCGGACGAACTGGTCGAGCGGCATCGGCTTGGTCATCTCATCCATGGGCTTAGGGTGCCAGGGTTACCAGCCCGTTGCCGCTTGCCTCCATTTGTCGCAGCGGGCATCCTGATCGCGGTGCTGCAATATTCCCCCGCCGTCTCGACGATCGCGCAGACGATCCAGCTTTCGCTCAGCCCGGTGTTCATGCTCGCGGGCATCGGCGCGCTGCTCAACGTGCTGACCGGCAGGCTCGCGCGGGTGATTGATCGCGCGCGCGTGCTCGAAGGGCTGCACCCGCGCTCGCAGGGGCCGGAACATGATCGCCACGTATGGGAATTGCGGCTGCTCGGCCGGCGCATCCAGATCATCAACCGGGCGCTGTTCCTCGCGGTTTCGTCCGCGGTGATGACCTGTGCGGTGGTCGCGTTGCTGTTCATCGCCGAACTCGCCACGCTGCATATCGGACAATTCGTCGCGATCGCCTTCGTCATGTCGATGCTGCTCCTGATCGCGGCGCTGATCTATTTCCTCGTCGAGGTGCGGATGTCGCTGAGCGCGGTGGAGGTGCGCGAGGAATTGCTGCAATAACTGGCATCTGGCCGATTGCCGCCCTATCTGCGTTCGACTTTTTCGAGGAGCTGGCGCTTGCCGATTTTCCTTAAGCTTGCCGGCACGGCGATGCTGTTCCTGTTCGTCACGGCCTGCCTCGCGATCACGATCATGCCGCGCTTCCTCGATCGCGTTTATTATGAAGGGCCGCGCAGCGACCATTTCGATGGCGCGCGTTTCTTCAATCCCGGCGCCGACGATGATACGTTCCGTATGCCGACGCAGGGCAGCCGCACCGGCTTCTTCTGGCGGTATTTCACCGGCAGCGATGGCCGCCCGGCGTGGCCGGCCAGCGTGCCCGTGACGCATGGAAAGCCCGAGCCGCGAGTCGAGGGCGAGCGGATGGTGGCGACATGGATCGGCCATGCGACGATGCTAATCCAGACGCAGGGGCTGAACATCCTGACCGATCCGATCTGGTCCGAACGGACCGGGCCGTTCGGCAGGGGGCCGAAGCGCGTCACCGCGCCGGGGGTGCGGATCGAGGATTTGCCGAAGATCGACCTGATCCTCGTCAGCCACAATCACTATGACCATCTCGACAAGCCGACGCTCAGGCAATTGTGGGAGCGCGATCGGCCGATGATCGTCACCTCGCTCGGCAACGACAAGGTGATCGAATCGGTAGGGGCAAAGGCCCGCGCACTCGATTGGGGGCAGCGGCTGGCGATCCGGCCCGGCATCGAGGTGATCGTCGCGCGAAACCATCATTGGGGGAGCCGCTGGTTCACCGATCGCAACCGTGCCTTGTGGTCCGCCTTTGTCGTCAAGCTTCCGGCGGGGGGGAATATCTTCTTCGCCGGCGATACCGGGCTGGGGGACGGCAAATGGCCGGCCGAGGCGGCGGCGCTCGGCCCGGTGCGGCTCGCGATGATCCCGATCGGGGCGTTTCGCTTCGTCCCCGGCCAGATGGACACCGGGAGCCATATCGGCCCCGCCAACGCGATCCGCGTGTTCGATCGGCTTGGCGCCGCGCACGCCGTTCCGATCCACTGGGGCACGTTTCGCCTGAGCTACGAAGCGCGCGAGACGCCGCCGGCGATGCTCACCGCGCTGATGCGGTGCACCGGCGGCGATGCGAGCAGGTTCGCCCCCGCAACTGTCGGCTCGCCGACCGACATCCCGCCTTATTCAGCCCCCGCGACGCGCCCGGATGAATCGCTGATCGACCCCTGCCTGAAGCGCTCGGAAATCGCCGTGCTCAACTGAGGCGGCGATAGGTGAGACCGCGTTTGTCGGCCCGCCGATCAGTAGCCGATCAGTAAGGGCCGGTGCGCGATCCGGCCACCGGCGGCTGTTTCGCCGTCGGCGGCCAGAACCGGCCCTGCGCCTTCAGAACTCCTTGCGGAGGCCGAAGGTGATGGTCCGCGGGTCGTTAAGCCCGCCAACCTGACCCAGGCCAAGCGGACTGCCGAAGCTGAAGGTCCGATAGACCTCCTTGGTAAGATTGGCCCCGTTTATGAAGAGGCTGACGCGCGCAGGCTCATAGGTGAGTTGCAGGCGCGCGCTCATCAGATTGGAAGGAAGGCTCCAGTTGTCGCCGGGCGCGGAGGCCGGCTGGTGCAGCATCGATTCCGAGTGCACCCATTGGCCGAAGCCGGAGAAGGTAAAGTCGTCCGACAGCGGCACGCTGAAACGCGTCCCCAGGGTGGAGGTGAAGCGCGGCGCACGCTGCATCCGCTCACCGTTTGCCAGCTTGGCCTCCGGGTTCCAGGAGAAGTTGCCATAAGCGGTCAGCGCGGAACTGAGCTTGAACTGGCCCTCCGCTTCGACCCCGGTGCTTTTCGCGTTAAGCGAGCGGACCTGGAATGCGCGCGCAGCCGAATTGTAGAAGCTGTCCTGAAAATCCTTGATGTCCATGTGGTACACGGCCATCGACAGATAGGCGCGCCCATCGAGGAAGCGGCCCTTGAACCCCGCCTCATAGGTCGTCACGCGCTCCACCGGCACAACGAATGTCGTCGGCCACCGATCGGCGAGTGCCGCCTGATTGACGAAGCCCGAACCCTTGTTGCCTTGCCCGACCGATACATAAAGCGTCGAGGCGGCGGTGGGATTGTAGCTGAGCGTGCCGGAGAAATCGAAGGTGGTGTCGCGTACCTTGGCCTGATGGAAAGGCCCGTTGCCGAGCAATGCGACAAGCCCGGTCGGGTGACCGAGATCGTCGATCAGGAACTTCTGGTAATCGGCATCCTTCTTGTCGCTCGTCAGACGACCGCCAAGGTTCAGTTGCAGGTTGCTGGCCATATGCCATGTGGCCTGCCCGAACCCGGCGAAGGTGTTCTCATATTGATTGAAACGCTGTGACACGGTGCCGAACAGCCCGCCGAGGACCGGGAAATTATTGTAATAGCTCAGATAATTATAGTGCGTTATTGAATGCAGATAGAATCCGCCCAGGATGAACTCCACCGCTTTTCCGGTTGGCGAAGTCAGGCGGATTTCTTGCGTAACCTGCCGGAAATTCTCGTTGAAACGCGAAAAGAGGAGCGGCGCGGGGGTTGAATCCGAATCGAACCCGTTCGTGAAATCGTATCTGGAATAACCCGATGTCGCGGTGAGCGAATAATCGTTGCCCAGATCGAGCTTCACCTCGAGCGAATGATCCTGACTTTTCTGATAGTCGTTCGGATCACCCGCGGCACCGGCGCTCTCGTATTTCATGTAATTATGAAGGCCGCCGTCGGCCACGCCAAGCGCCTGAAGTGCCGCGACGTTCTGGTTGGCGATGAACTCGAAATTGTTGCCGATCATGTTGAGCCGGCTGAACTGGCTCTTGGCCCGCACAGATACGCCGGCAACGGGATTCCATTCCGCGATGCCCCGGATCACATAGCGATCGCCCGAAGGCTCGTCGCGGTTCTTGGTGACGTTATGGACGAAGCCTTCCTGATTGTCGTACATCCCCGCGATACGCACCTTGAAGGTGTCGCTGGGAACAACGTCGAGCGCCCCTTCGAGGCCATAACTGCCGTAATTCGCCTCGACCTGGCCCTGAACATAGCCGCCGGTCCGATCGCCGGGGCCGCGCGAAATAATGCTGACCGCGCCGACGCTCGTGTTCTTGCCGAACAGCACGCCCTGGCTACCCTTGACAACCTCGACGCGCGCGACATCGAAAAGCGCGTCGCGATACTGGCGCGCGCGGGGATGGTACACGCCATCGACGAACAGGCCGACCGACTGCTCGAACACCTGGCTGCCTGCCGAGGTGCCGATGCCACGGACGGTGACGCCGCTGAAGCCGCCGGGGGATTCGTCCATGCTGAGCCCTGGCACGCTAGCGGCGAGATTCTTGATTTCGATCGCGCCCATCGAGGCGATCTGATCGCCGCTGACCACGTTGATGGTCATCGGCGTCTTCTCAAGCTTGGTTTCGCGCTTCTGGGCGGTGACGACGATTTCGCCGAGCGCGTTGGAATCTTTGGTATCCGAGCCGGCTTGTGCCAGCGCTGGCGTCGCGCTGATCGCAACACCCGAGCACAGAATCGCGAATAGCTTCCTCAAGGCTTCCCTCCCCTAAATTGTTCCGCCAGATGCCGGCATTCCGCTGATCGGAATTTGCCGCCCCTGGGGGTTCCGCACGCCATTTTGTTTTAGCCGCAACGGGCGCGGTAAGGTGCCATTAGCCGTTCGACGGGGTAAGAGAAGCCAGACGGCCTTGCCGTCTTGAGAAGGTAGGTTTCTTTACAATCGGCGGCGCGATCCCGCTACTGCAAGCAACGTGCTTTTGCGATGATTTCAGCGCGCTCGAATGCGCTTGTGAACAGGATGGGTGCCGATAGTCGCACCCATCCCGTTCGGCCGTTACGCGAGCAGGTCGTTTTCGGTCAGCCAGGTCCGGATCGTCTGGGCAGCCTGCTGCGCCAGTTCGGGTTGGTCCTGATAATAATGGGTCGCGCCCTTGATATGGACGAGCTTCTTTCGATCGTGCGCAACCGCGTCGAACAGACGCTGAGAATGGCTGGGTGTGCAGGCGTCATCGGCGGTGTTGTTCATGACGAGGACGGGCTTCGAAACCGTGGCGAGGCTGCGCAGGCCATCGGCATTGGCGTCGCTATGGCTCCATTGCGACAGCCAGCTACGCAGGGTGGAAAAGCGGGCGAGGCCGACCGGGCTCATGTTCACGATGCGGGGATCGCCCATGTAGCACCAGTTCGCCTTGCGGTCGTTCGGGTCGATGGCGGGATCGAGCCAGCGCGGATCGGCCATCGTGCCGTGCGTGGCGAAGGCGAATTCCTCATTCTCCCGACCGGTCGCCCGCAGATGGGCGAGCTTTTCTTTCACCCAGGCGGTGATCCGGTGATTCCGCGCGAGTTGCGCCGCGCGGTAACGCTCGATGAACTCGGGCGTGTAGGGCGGTTTCACGAGATCGCCGTACAGATCGAGTTCGGGATCGCGGATATCCGGGTTCGCCTCGTCGAGGATCGACGCGTCGATCCACTCGGTAAGTGTGCCGTGCCGCGAAACGTGCGCCGCGATCTCGATCACGCCGTCTCCGGGGATCAGCCCCGCCTTGGTCAGATCGGGGCCGCCGCCGCCCGGACTGTCTGTAACCGTGGGGTTTTCGGCCTGGGCCTGATAGAAGGCCGAGAGCGATCCACCACCGCTCCAGCCAAGCATGATGACCTTTTTGTAGCCGAGCTTTTCGCGCGCGTAACGAACCGCCGCGCCCAGATCGAGCGCGACCTTTTCCATGATGAGCGCATAATCGACACCGCGATACCGGCTATCCATCGCCAGCACATGCAGGCCGGCTTCGGCGAGCCGCGGCATGACCGGAACGCCCTGCGTTCCACCGATCGGATGCATCGTCAGCAGCACCGTGTCGGACGGATTGCCGTCGGTGAAATGCATACCGCCGATCGCGACAACGCCAACGTCGCCGCCGTACGTGTCCTTGAAGATCGCTTCTTCCCGCCAGATGATCCGTACGGGCGTGCGTGTGATGCGGGCCATAATCAGATGTCCTTAGTTCAGATGCGCCGCCCGGAATGACGGTGCGGCGGAAAGTTGTCGATTTCGGAATGAACGGTATCGCGGTGCGGGGCGCTTGCGGCGAAGGCGCATGGGTCGATCGGCCTCCTGGCATGAAGCGCGGTCATCCTCTCGCATCAGGCGACTATCGAAATCGGGTGAGGGCATGTCCATTCTTGCCTCGACAATGCTGCGTTGCCGTTCCTGGCTCCCTGCGGAGGAAGTCCACCCACTTAGCCACCGTCACCGATTAATGTAAAGTAACTTGACTAAATTGGCGAGGCGAGGCTAGCCACCCGAAAGGCGCCGGCCTGTTGCGATCGCACCGTCCATGACGGCGCGAGGCGCGGGATGGGGGCGTATGTCAGGAGAGCGCTCATGCAGATCGAACCGCGATTCAATCTGATCGACCCATCTACATTCAGCCGCGGCCATCCCCATGAGGCCTATGACTGGTTACGCGAGCATTCGCCGGTCTGGCGCCATCCCGGCTCCGCGCGTCAGCCCGAGTTCTGGGCGCTCACCCGCTTTGAGGATATTCGCGCGGTCTCGCTCGACGGGGCGAATTTCACCTCAACGCGCGGGTTCCGCATCCCCACCGACATATTCGCCGGGCTGAACCCTGAAATCGGGCGCATCATCTCTCGGTTCATGCTCGCGATGGACAACCCCGAGCATCAGGAGTTTCGCGCCATCGTAAGTTCCGCCTTCATGCCGGCGGCGATCGCGCGGGCGGAGCCACGGATCAAGGCATCGGTGGACGCTCTTATCAGCGGCCTGCGCGGGCAAGACCTTGTCGATGTCGTCCCCGATGTCGCCGCGCTCGTCCCGATCAAGACGATCTGTGCGATCATGGGGGTGCCGGAGGAGGATGAATGGCGCGTCTTCCAGTTCACCAACGCGGTATTTGGTGCCGACGACCCCGATTTCACGCCGAACACCGACCTCGCCAACGAACGCTACCTGGAGATATTCGATTACGCCTGGCATCTGTTCGAGGCGCGCCGGCGGGAGCCGCGCGACGATTTGCTGACCCGTATTGCGCACGCGACCGTCGCCGGTCGATCGCTGACCCCGGACGAGCAGAAAAGTTTCTTCTCGAACCTGATCGCGGCCGGCAATGAGACGACGCGCAGTTCGCTTGCCGGCGCGATCTGGGCGCTCGCGCTTCACCCCGATCAGCGCCGCGTGTTGCTCGATCAGCCGGAGCTTCTACAATCGTCCTTGCCGGAATTGCTGCGCTGGTTCGGCCCGGTGATACAGATGTCGCGCACCGCCATACGCGATGTCGAGGTGGGGGGCGTGCGGATCGAGACCGGCGAGCGGGTGGCGATGCTCTATGCCGCGGGAAATCGCGATCCGGCGGTCTTTGCCGATCCCCACCGGCTCGATCTGCGCCGGGAAGGAGCCGCCGGCCACCTGACGTTCGGCTATGGCGTTCATCATTGCCTCGGCTCGCGGCTCGCGCTGCTGCAGCTGCGCTTGATTTTGTCGGCGTTCCTCGCGGAGTTTCCGGGCTATGAACTGGCAGGCGAGCCAACCTATTTGCGCTCGAACCTCGTCCGCGCCATGAAAACCCTGCCGATCCGCCTCGCGGCCTGAACGGGCGGCAGGCTGGGGTCAGCGCTTTCCAATCCGGATAGCCGCGCCGGTGCGCTCGACGGTCGGGATTTCGCCCCAGTCCGACGCGAGCGAGCGCTTCAGGCTGTCGAGCAGCCGTTGGCCGAGGCGTTTGCCAAGATCCTGTTCAACCAGATCGAGGATCCTGAGCGCGTCGCTGCGGATCGCCTCGGAATCAGCGCTGAACTCCACGATCTGCGCGCGCCGATCGTTCGGATCGGGGCGAAATTCGATCAGCCCCTTCACCTTCATCTCCTTCAGGAACTGGCTCATCGCCGCGCGTGACACGCCCATGTTCCGGGCGATGTCGGAGGCCTTGTGGACGCCGTTGGCGACATGGACGAGGATAAGGCATTGCGAGCGGGAAACGGCGGGCCAGCCCAGCCCCACCAGGTTGCGATTCAGCGCGTCATCCAGCCAGTAATAATGCCGCAGCATATCCATCAGCAGGAAACTCGGCTGAGGCGCCTTTTGGTCGGGCATTCTGATACGCTTCTCCGTGAAGGCCGGGCAGGCCGGATGCGACGCGCCGACCCTAGAGGATAGTCGCCTCTCGAAAAAGTGCCGCCGACTCGCGTTGCGACCGCGCGCCAATTCGACTGCAACAAAATATCTATCATTATGGATTTCAATACAAAAGTTTGCGTTGCGAGTGAGGGTTTGAGCGATTAATATGTTAATATACTTAACAATGGAGAGCATATGTCGGTGGCGAATGTCGCGGTGAAGTGGGCAGACCGCAGGATTCCGCAGGGCGGAGGCTATCTGGGCGATGGGGAATTGGCCGCGCTGACCCCGGCCGCGCTGTGCGAGCGGGTGCGGGCGCTTCAGCCGCTCATCGCCGAACACGCCGCCGAGGCGGAACGGTTGCGGCGTCCGCATGACGCGGTGTGGGCGGCGCTGCGCGAGTGCGGCTTCTTCTACCAGTTCGTGCCGAAGGAGTTCGGCGGGATGGAGAGCGATTTCGACACGTTCATTGATGTCGGCATGGCGATCGCGGAGGTTGACGCCTCAACCGCCTGGACGGCGACCTTCTGTGCCGAGCACAACTGGATTTTCACGCACTTCCCCGTCGAGACGCAGCGCGAACTATGGGCGGGCGAATTTCCCTATATCATCGCCCCGGTGGTTTCGGTGCCCCCCGGCAAGGCTGTGGAGGTGGAGGGCGGATACCGCGTTTCCGCCCACTGGAAATGGGGAACCGGGGTGATGCACGCCGATTGGGTGATGGGCAATGCGCTGCTGATGCGCGAGGGGCACCCACCTGAAATGATGATCGTTGCCATTCCGGCCGATCAGGTCGAAGTGCTCGATACGTGGAACGCCTGCGGCATGGCGGGAACCGGCAGCAACGATATCGTGGTGAAGGATGTGTTCGTGCCGCGCCGTTTCGCCGCGCTGGGCGTCGCGCGTGGCGGCTCGGCGCCCGCGCAACGACATCACGCAAATCCGATTTACGGCGTTCCGATGCTGCCGTTTCTCGCCATGTCGGCGGCGATCCCGGCGGCTGGCGCGGCGCGCGGCATGGTGAACCTCTTTCGCGAACGGATGGCCGCGTTCGCGCGTCCGGGCGCAGAGAGCGCGATGGCGGAGAAGGCGCCGCCGCAAATCCGGCTGGCGCGCGCGGATATGCTGGCACGCAGCGCGGAAATCCTCATCCGCGAGGCCGGGCGCCGGTTGCTGGATGTGCCCGCGCTGGCGGAGCCGCAGCGCACCAACGAGCGGCTCGCGTTGCGTGCCCAGATCGCGCAGGCGGTTATTCTTTGTCGCGACGCCGCGATGACGTTGGTGGAGGGCGCCGGCACCAGCATCCTGCTTCTTGATCAGCCCTTCCAGCGGGCGATGCGCGATATCCTCGTCGTATCCTCTCACATCGTGTTCGATATCGACATCGCGATGGAGCAGCATGGACGCGGGCTGCTCGGCCTGGCGCCCAACACGCCGCTTAACTGACGGCTGGAGGCTCCTTGGCGATTTTCGGGTGGCGGGCATCCGAAACGGGGAACCCTGCGTTCCCCAATCGGCAAGGAGGCATCTCTTTTCCTGCCGGTCCAGGCGGCTATCAGCCTGAACCCACAATCACGGGGGCAGGATGATGGCCGCGCCTGAACCGGCGTGAGGCGTGACCCGCCGCTCGCCTGAAGGAGAGGATGATGAATTTTGATCTCCCGCTGGAAATCGAAACCTATCTCGGCGAACTCGATGATTTCATCGAGCGGGAGATAAAGCCGCTTGAGCAAGCGGACGACAACATCCGCTTCTTCGATCATCGCCGTGAATGGGCGCGCACAGATTTCGAAAACGGCGGCCTTCCACGGCATGAATGGGAAGATTTGCTGCGCGAGGCGCAGCGCCGGGCGGACGCGGCCGGCCACTGGCGCTTTTCCGCGCCCGCTCGCTACGGCGGGAAGGACGGCTCCAATCTGGCGATGGCGGTCATCCGCGAGCATTTCGCGGCCAGGGGGCTGGGGCTGCACAACGATCTGCAGAATGAGCATTCGATCGTCGGCAACTTCCCGTTCGTCAACATGTTCGAGCATTTCGGGACCGCGGATCAGCAGCGCGAATTCATCCTGGGCGGATTCGAGCGCACCCGCTGCATCGCCTTTGGCCTCACCGAACCGGATCACGGCTCCGACGCGACCCATATGTCGACCCGCGCCGTGCCCGAAGTGCGTGATGGCGTTGCCGGCTGGCGCATCGACGGCGAGAAGATGTGGACCACCGGGATGCACGAGGCGACGCACTGCGCCACCTTCGCGCGAACCGGCGGCGATGATGGCGAGGCCGCCGGGATCACCTGTTTCCTGGTGCCGAACCCCGCCGACGGCATGGTGATCGAGGAATATCTGTGGACCTTCAACATGCCCACGGATCACCCGCGCGTGTCGTTCACGAATGTCTGGGTTCCCGACGCGGCGGTGCTGGGGAAGATCGGCGGCGGCCTGTCGATCGCACAAAGCTTCGTGCACCAGAACCGCATCCGCCAGGCGGCGTCATCGCTCGGCGCGGCGGCTTTCTGCATCGAGGAGTCTGTGCGTTATGCGCGCGCGCGGAAGCCCTTCGGTCAGGATCTGGCGCGTAATCAGGCGATCCAGTTTCCCGTGGTCGAACTGGCGACGCAATGCGCGATGCTGCGCCAGCTGATCCGCAAGACCGCGTGGGAAATGGACCGGATGGAGCACAAGGAGATCGAACTCAGGCTCTCTCACGAAATCTCGATGTGCAATTATTGGGCGAACCGGCTTGTCTGCGAGGCGGCGGATCGCGCGATGCAGATACATGGCGGCATCGGCTATTCGCGGCACAAGCCGTTCGAGCATATCTATCGCCACCACCGCCGCTATCGCATCACCGAGGGCGCGGAGGAAATCCAGATGCGCAAGGTGGCGGGCTATCTGTTCGGCTATATGGGGCCACGAAAGAGCGAGTTCGCGCGCGGATGACCATTCGACAAGGCGCAAGCCC
Source organism: uncultured Sphingomonas sp. (assembly GCF_937871615.1). Classification (GTDB taxonomy): domain Bacteria; phylum Pseudomonadota; class Alphaproteobacteria; order Sphingomonadales; family Sphingomonadaceae; genus Sphingomonas. The sequence continues at coordinate 362,773 of NZ_CALMPA010000046.1, forward strand.
CATGGTGACGGGCGAGAATAACGGCGCGCTCACGGGCCTCAAGGTCATCGAGATGGGGCAGTTGATCGCGGGGCCGTTCTGCGGCCAGTTGCTGGGCGATATGGGCGCCGACGTGGTCAAGATCGAGCCGCCGGGCGCGGGCGATCCGATGCGCAACTGGGGGAATGGCGAGCACAAGGTCTGGTGGGAGGTGATCGGGCGCAACAAGCGTTCCGTTACCGCCAATCTGCGGGTGCCCGAAGGCCAGGAACTCGCGCGTCGCCTGCTCGCGGACGCCGATATCATGATCGAAAATTTCAAGCCGGGCACGATGGAGAAATGGGGGCTGGCGCCGGATCGGCTCCATGCGCTCAACCCGCGTCTCATCATCGTGCGGATGTCCGGTTACGGCCAGACGGGGCCTTATTCCTCGCGTGCGGGCTTCGGCGGGATCGGCGAGGCGATGGGGGGCTGGCGTGCGATCGTCGGCGATCCGGATCGCCCGCCGAGCCGGATGGGCGTATCCATCGGCGATACGCTGGCTGCGACCTATGGCGCGATGGGCGCGCTCGCCGCGCTGCGCGCGCGCGATGCGACCGGGCGGGGGCAGGTGGTCGATTCCGCGCTTTACGAGGCGGTGCTTCAGGTGATGGAGAGCCTGATCCCCGAATATGACGTGATGGGAATCACGCGGCAGCGGTCCGGCTCGATCCTGCCCGGCATCGCGCCGTCGAACGTATATCGCTGCCGCGATGGCGAATATCTGATCGGTGGCAACGGAGACGCGATCTTCGCCCGGCTGTCACAGGCGATGGGGCGGCCCGAGCTTGCACAAGACGAGCGTTATGCAACGCATGTCGCACGCGGCAACCATCAGGCCGAGCTTGACGCGCTCATCAATGAATGGACGCAGACACTGACCATCGCTCAACTCGAAGCGCTGATGATCGAATATTCGGTTCCGGCCGGGCGGATCTATCGCGGCGCGGAAATGCTCGCCGATCCGCATTTCGCCGCGCGCGAAGCGATCGTGGCGGTCGATCATCCTATCCATGGAAAAGTGCGTATGCAGGCGCCGATGCCGAAACTCTCCGATACGCCGTCAGCAGTAAGGCGTCCCGCGCCGCGCGTGCCGGGAGAGCATAACATCGAGGTCTATCATGAACGCCTCGGACTGGATGAGGCCGCGCTGACGGACCTTGCGGCGAGGGGCGTGATCTGAACGGCATGTTTGGAATGGAGTGCAATCTATGCAGTTGACCCAGGGCATTCATCGTTCGGCCCGCATCAACCCGCTCGGCATCGCCACGATCGACGGCGAGCGGCAGCGGACCTGGCGCGAGGTGGCGAACGATGTCGCGCGCTTCGCCGCCCTGTTGCGCTCGCTCGGCGTGGAGCGGGATGACCGGGTGGCGGTGCTCGCGGCGAACGGCGATCATTATTTCGACGCCTATTTCGCGATATTCTGGGCCGGCGCGGTGATCGTTCCGCTCAATACCCGGTTGTCGGTCGCCGAGCTTTCATTCCAGCTTGAGGATGTTGGCGCGAAGGTGCTGCTGGTCGGGGACGGGTTCGAAGCGCAGGCCGAGGCGATCGGCGCGGCATTCCCGAACCTGGCGATCGAGCGTTTCGACGAGGCGGGCGGCGAATTGCGTCGCCGCATCGCGGATCTCGCGCCGATCGACGACGCCGAACGGGCGGACACCGATCTTGCCGGCGTGTTCTACACCGGCGGCACCACGGGGCTGCCCAAGGGCGTGATGCTGACCCACCGCAATCTGGTGTCGGTGGCATCCAATCTCGTCATGATTATCCATTTCGCACCGGATTGCATCAATCTGCATTGCGCGCCCATGTTTCATCTGGCGGACATCGGCACCTTCACGGTGACGATGGTGGGGGGCACCCACGTCTTCTCGCAGCGGCTTGATCCACCGACGATCATGGCGCTGACCGAGCGTCATCGCGTCACCCACATCTTCACGGTCCCTTCGGTGATCGACGCGCTGAGCCGCGCCGATCTTTCCGCGCACGATCTCTCGTCGCTGCGGATGCTCGGCTATGGCGGTTCGCCGATGCCCGCCGCGACAATCGCGCGCGCGCAGGATCGGATGCCGGGGATCGAATTCATTCAGGGCTTCGGGATGACCGAAATGCCATCCGTCACTTTTCTATCGCCGGCAAACCACCGCGCCGAATCCGGGCTGGGCAAGCTGCGCACGGCGGGCGTGCCGGCCTACGGGTTTGAGGTGATGGTTGTCGATCCGAGCGGACGAGAGCTGCCGCGCGGTGAGGTCGGCGAGATCGTCGGGCGGGGGCCGTGCGTGATGGCGGGATACTGGAACCGCCCGGATGAAACGCGAGCCGCGCTACGCGGCGGGTGGATGCACTCGCAGGATGCGGGCTTCATGGATGCGGACGGCTTCATCACGATCACCGATCGGATGAAGGACATGATCGTTTCCGGCGCGGAGAATATCTATTCGATCGAGGTGGAAAACGCGCTCGGCCTCCATCCGCACGTGCTCGAATGCGCCGTAATCGGTGTGCCCGATGCGCGCTGGGGGGAGCGGGTTCATGCGATCGTCGTTCCAGTGGCGGGGGCCGATCCTGTCGCGGAGGCGCTGCTTGCTCACCTGCATGAGCGCCTGGCCAGATACAAATGCCCCAAGAGCTGGGAAATGCGATCGCAGCCTTTGCCGCGCAGCCCGGCGGGGAAGGTGCTCAAGGCGGAATTGCGTAAACCCCATTGGGAGGGGCGACAGGCCGCCGTCTGAGGGCGCGAGGCCTATCCCGCCGCCCGCTCAGTGCCCGGCGTCAGACCGAAAAAATCGGCGGCCAGACGGTCAACAGCGTCGATTTCCTCGGGCAGGAAGGGATCAATCCCCGCGACATCCCTGACCTCTCGTGAGAATACGAACGTCGTCGTCACCAGCCCGATGAACCCGTAGTGCAGCCGTGCCGGATCGCCCGATCGCGCCGAACCCGCCTGTTGCGCGGCGCGGATGAGCCGGATCGAGGATTCGAACTGCGGCTTCACATAGGTTTCGATCAGCCAGCGTGAGCGCGGGCTATCGGATTGCGCTTCGAGAGACCAGATTCGGTGAAATTGCGGACAATGCGCGGTGAACTGAACAAACGAGCGAACCCCCAGGCGAAGCGCCGCGCCGGGCGGAAGGTGCTTCAAATCGCCGCTGCGCGTCCGATAATCCCGCAACTGGGCGAGCAGGAATTCCATGACCGCGCGCCACAGCCCATCCTTGGTCTTGAAATGATAGACCACAAGCTGATGCATGACGTTCGCGTTGCTGGCGATCTCGCGCAGGCTGACCCCTTCGAAGCCTTTCGTCGAAAACGCCTCCTGCGCCGCCATAAGGACGCGCGTGCGGTTGTCGTCGGTATTGCGTGAGTTCATCGGCGTGTCCTGCCACAACCACCGCGGAGGGGCCATAATCGCATTTGACTTACCGGGCGGAAAGCGCCTAACTTTCCGAATGGAAAGTGTGCCATGATTGCCGAGCGCATCGACGTTCACCACGCCGAAGCCAGGCCGCCTATTCCGAAGGAACCTCAGATGACCCAACCTGCCGGACTGCACCACGTCGCGATCTCCACCAGCAACATGAAGGCGCAGATCGAGTTTTTTTCCGATGTTCTGGGGATGGAACTGGTCGCCCTCTACTGGATGCACGGCGCAAAGGGATGCTGGCACGGCTTCATGCGAATGATCGACGACAGTTGCGTCGCTTTCGTGTTCGCGCCGGGCAACGAGAATCTTGCGCCGCAGATCGGGGTCACCCACGCCGGCCATGGTGCCGGGGCCTCCGCGCCGGGCACCATGCAGCATCTCGCGCTGAACGTGGCGACCATGGCGGACCTGCTCAACATGCGTGACCGGATTCGTTCGCGTGGGGTGAATGTGATCGGCCCGCTCGATCACGGGATTTGCCAATCCATGTATTTCGCCGGCCCGGAAAATCTGACGCTGGAGATCGCCACGTCGGACGGCGCATCGGCGCCGCTCGATCTCGACCGGACGTGGATCGACCCAGAGGTCGTCGCGCTTGCCGGCATCAGCGCGGAGGAACTCGCGCGCTATACCAGGCCGGAAAAATATGCCGGGGAAAACGGATCGCTTCCGCAGCCGCCTTACGATCCGGCCAAGCCGCATACGAGCGGCCCGGTGGATCGTTACAAGGCGACGCTTGCGATCCCCGACGATGTATTCAAGGCGCGCTTCAGCGAGACGACGCCGCCGCATCCCCACGCCTGATCGGGCCGGCCGGAGCCGAATTCGGCCACGCCGGATTCGGCTCTATTCCGTCAGGTGCTTGATAAGCAGGCGCGCCGCCGCTGATATCTGGCCCTTTGACCGGAAGCACAATTGCAGCGGTCGTTTCGCCCAACTGTCGGTCAGCGGGCGAACCACAAGGTTTTGCTGTTCGGCGAAGGGCAGCACCGCGGTCGCCGGCAATATCGACACGCCCAGGCCCGCCGCGACACAGGCACGGACGCTTTCGAAGCTCGTGGCGTGGACGCGCTCCAGCATCATGCGATTCAGCGCGATCGCATGAGAGCGATAGAGCGTCAGCAAGGCGCTGTCGTGCTGCATCCCGACAAATGGCTCATCCAGCATCTCCGCCAGCGATAGCTCTGCGCGCGCGGCAAGGGGCGAGCCCGGCGGCAGGATCGCGACCAGTTCGTCCCCGGCAAGGGGCAAGGATTCCAGGCTGCGCACATCCATGGTGCCCGAAATCAGGCCGACATCGCACAGGCCAGCCTGGATATCGTGGATGATCTCGATGCTCTTGCCTTCTTCGAGGATGATGTCGATCGAAGGGTTGGCGCGCAGAAAATCGGCCAGCTTCGCGGGAAGCCCCGCCATCATCGAAGATATGTGCGCCTGAATCCGGATCACGCCGGCCACGCCATCGCGCCGGTCGATCAGTTCACCGGCAACCTGTTCCAACTGGCCGATGATCCCCATCAGCCGATCGAGAAATTGCGTTCCGTCAGGGGTTGCGGAAACACCGCGATCGTGCCGGTTGAAAACCGCAAATCCGTAACGCTGCTCAAAGTCCGCGATCCTGCGGCTGACCGCGGAAATGGCGATGTTCTCACGCTCGGCGACGCGCGCCAGATTTCCTTCTTCGCGCGCTGCCAGCAGGATGCGCAAGGTCAGGAGATCAATCCCGTTCAGGAGATTGGTGGGCCTGCGCAAACCTGCATTCCGTGGCGAACTCATAAGGCGTCTTACCGATCCTGAAGGAACCGGGAACGAGATCCCTACCCCGCGACGCGGATAACCAGACTTTCCACTTGGCACAATGCGGTCTAGAGGCACGGAAAGGCGGGCCGGCAAACCTGAATTCGCGGAAAGCGAATGGATGTGCCGGGCGGCGGCTCCTACCCTTGGTCACCCATGGAGCGGGGAGGGCGGGTCATCCCCGCACGCGCCCTGTCGACGGGATGCCGTCCATCCGCCGCCCGATCCTCACCCCTGTTCCCAATGAGAGGGATTGCGCGATGGCCGAAGTGTTGACGATCGAAAGCCGTGGGCCGGTCGACTGGATCACGCTCAACCGGCCCGATCGGCTGAATGCGCTGGACGATCAACTCACCACCGAACTGCGCGAATATTTCGAACGCCAATATCGCAATTCCGATTGCAGGGTGATCGTTCTGCGCGGTGAAGGGCGCGGCTTCTGTGCCGGGCTCGACCTCGACAGCGAACAGTGCCGCAGCTTTGCCGAGGACGGCATTCCGGCGGCTCTCGATGTGCAGCGCAACATTCGGGATATCATGATCGCCATGCGGCGCTGCCCGCAGCCGATCGTGGCGATGATGCACGGCGCTTCGGTGGGGGGCGGCTTCGTCCTCGCTTTGGCGTCCGACATCCGCATCGCGGCGATCGGCACCCGCATGAACGCGGCGTTCATCAAGATCGGGCTGGGGGGCTGCGACGTTGGCGCGAGCTATCTTCTGCCGCGCCTGATCGGCGCGTCGGCGGCGGCCGAAATCCTGTTCACCGGGCTCGATCTGCCTGCCGATCGCGCCTTCGCGCTGGGGCTGATCTCGCGCCTCGTTCCGCCCGAACAGCTTGAGGAAAGCGCGCAGGAACTGGTCGAGGCGATGCTGGCCACCGCGCCGATGGGGCTGCGGCTGACCAAGCAATGCTTCAACGCAAACCTCGATGCGCCGAGCCTGGAGGCCGCGGTGGCGCTTGAGGATCGGAACCAGGTGCTGCTCGGCCAGACCCGCGATTTCCGGGAGGGCGTCGCCGCGTTCAAGGAGCGGCGCGCCTCGTCATTCGTCGGGCGATGATCGACCCGACACGCGGAGCGAAGGCTCGGTTCCACTTTCAACAATGGACAGCTCAGCGGCGCCCGAGGGAGACGCAGCGGCTCACAAGCGCATCAACGCAATGCACGGGTAACAGCATGAACGGTAATGAAAAAGAACTGGCGGGGCGCGTCATATTGATAACCGGCGCGTCGTCCGGCGTCGGCAAGCATCTTGCGCTGATGCTGGCGCAGCGCGGTGCGGCGGTGGCGTGCTGCGCCCGCCGGGTCGACAAGCTCCATGATCTTGTCACGCAGATCATGGCTCAAGGCGGGAGCGCGTGCGCGGTGCCGTGCGACGTTACCGATCATCAATCCATCGTCGGCGCCTTTGCGGTCGCCGAGGAGCGGCTCGGTCCGATCGACAGCGTGATCTGCAACGCGGGGATCAACCATGCGGGGCCGGCGATCAAGCTTTCGGCGGAGAGCCTCGACGCGATCCTGTCCGTCAACCTGCGGGGAGCTTTTCTGACCGCGCAGGAAGGCGCGCGCCGAATCATCGCAAACGATATCGCCGCAACCAGGCGACGCGTAATATTCGTCGCGTCGATCCTCGGCACCAAGCCGCTGGCCGGTGCGGCTGTTTATGGCGCGACGAAGGCGGGCGTCATCCTCATGGCCAAAACCCTGGCGCTGGAATGGGCCAGGCGCGGCATCACCGTGAACACGATCTGCCCAGGCTTCATGCCCACCGAGATCATCGACGATTGGTTCGAAACGCCCGGCGGCAAGGCCGATATGGCGCGCTGGCCGAACAAGGATTTCATGCCGGTCGAGAAGCTCGACCCGGCAATTCTGTTCCTGCTTTCCGAGGCGAGCGCGTCGATCACCGGAAATGCGATCATCGTGGATGAAGGCCAGTCGCTGGCTTGAACGACGCAATCCAACTGGGGAGGGGAAATGACCAAGGTTCTGGTGCTATATTATTCGAGTTACGGCCACATCCAACAGATGGCGCAGGCGGTGGCGAAGGGCGCGCGCGAGGCGGGGGCCGAAGTGGATATCAAACGCGCGCCCGAAACCGTTGCGGAGGAAGTGGCGCGGGCGAGCTTCTACAAGCTCGATCAGGCGGCCGAAATCGCGCGGATTGATGATCTGGTTGCCTATGACGCCATCATCATTGGGACGGGAACGCGATTTGGCCGGATATCCTCACAGATGGCCGCCTTCCTCGATCAAGCCGGACGGCTCTGGGCAACGGGCGCGTTGATCGGCAAGGTCGGCGCGGCATTCACGTCCGCCGGGAGTCAGCACGGCGGGCAGGAAACCACTTTGTTCTCGCTCATCACCAACATGCTGCACTTCGGCATGACGATCGTCGGGCTGGATTACGGTTTCGCCGGGCAGATGGGCGACGATACGATCCGGGGCGGCGCGCCTTATGGGGCGACGACGCTGGCCGGATCGACCGGCGCGCGCCAGCCCGACGAGAACGATCTCGCCGGGGCGGCTTATCTCGGCGCGCGGGTGGCGCGGACGGCGGCAAAGCTCCGCGCCTGAGCCGATCATGATGGGGGAGAAACTGTCGCAAGCGATCGGCCGGCAATAGTTTCTCCGATATTCAGGGCGCGCCCTTCGTCAGACGAGCGGATGATTGGGCTGGAGGCCAAGCCGGTGCCGCCCGACCAGTTCGCGCGTCGCGTCCCAATCCCAGAAGGCGTGGGAGCAGACCGTGTTCAGATCGCGCCAGAAGCGTTGCAGCGGCTGATCGAGGTGGAAGGATGAGGCGCCAGCACTCGCCATCACCGCGTTCACCGTATCGCGGCAATGGCGCGACAGGAAAGCCAGTTTCGCCTTGAGCGCCAGCCGGTCGTCAAGCGTGAATGGCCGGGTGCCGATGATCTTTGTGGTGGTGTCGATCACCTGGGCGGCAAGGCTGTGCGCGATGTCAGCGGCGATGCGAAATTCACCGAGCATGACGTGCGCATGTTGCTGATCCTTCACTACGGCCCCGGTATAGTTGCGCACGCGGCGTGCGACGATCGCTTCATATGCATCGACCGCGCCGAGCAGGCCGCCAGACAGCACGCCGACGACGGTGCAATAGGCCAGCGGCAGGACCGGCACTGAGTAAAGCGGGTTCTCATGCTGCGCGGAGCCCTCGGTGCGCCCGCCGCCGAACGCGATCCCGTTGATCGCGCGATATTCGGGGACGAACACCTTATCCACGACAATGTCGTTGCTGCCTGTCCCCGCCATGCCGGCGAAATGCCATACGTCGCCCACCGAAACGTCGCTGGCCGGGAGCATGAAGGAATATGGCCCTTCCTCCGTCCGCCCGCTCACGAAGGCCCAGTCGGCATTCATGATCCCCGATCCCCACGAAGCGCGGCCAGAGAGTTCCCAGCCGCCATCGACCCGGTGCGCGCTCATCGTCGGCGCATTGGCGCCTGGCATCAGGCAGAAGCCGCGCGGGCCGTACACTTCCTGCTGCAACCGGATATCCAGCTTTGCTGGATAGACGTTGTGATTGATGTAGAAGGAACTGATCCACCCTGTTGAAATGCAGGCGGAACTGATCTGTTCGACGACCGCGAACATGGTGGGAAGATCGGATTCCAGCCCGCCCCATCGGCGCGGCGCGAGCATCGCCATGATCTCCGCCTCGATCAGATCCTCGATCGTTTCATCGAGCGGGCGGCGGGCGGATTCGGTCGCCGGCGCGCGTTCCGCGATGATCGGTTTCAGCGCCCTGGCGCGTTCGATGAGTTGTTCGTTGGTCGCCGCCACCATTCTCTCCTGCGTTTATGGTGAGCGGGCTAAGCATTTAATAGTCACATGTCTAATTAATTTTTGCCTGTTCGGTCGCGGATGGTAAGGGGGGATATGCAGGAACCAGCACGCGCCACGAAAAGAAGCCGGGGACGGCCATCGTTGGATGCGGACAGGGCAGTCGACGAGGCCGAATGCCTGCGCGCTGCGCTGGATGCATTCGCCGAGCATGGCTTCGAGGGCACGTCGGTACGCGAAGTCGCGCGGACGCTGAACGTGAGCCACGGGCTGCTCAACGCGAAGTTCGGATCGAAGCGCGCCTTATGGGAGGCGGCGGTCGATTTCGGCATGGAAACGCTCCACGCGAGCATGTCGCGCCTTCCGTCTCCTGAACACGAAAATCCCGATATCGTGCAGCGCCTGCGTGATGCCTGCTGCAACTTCCTCGAAGGTTTAATGGAGGTGCCCGCGCTCGTTCGCCTCATGAACGTCGAGGGCACGGCCCGAAGCGACCGGCTGGAGCATATCGCGGCGAAATTCTTCCATCGCCGCATCTGGCCTCTGCAAACCCTGCTGCGCGAGGGGCAGGAAGCGGGGATATTCAGGGAGGTTCATGCGGCGGTGCCCTTCACCCTCCTCGCCCATGGCGCCGGCGCGCTGATCGCGCTGGGTCCATTGATGAATGCGGCGGATGTCTCGCTGAATGACACCCCGCGCAGCGCAATCGGCAATGCGAAAGAGGCGGCGGAAATCATCGTTCGCGGCCTGCTCCGATAACGTGGCGTTGCCGATCGCGGTGCGACCACCTGCAATAGGGAACTTCCGTCAACTCGACGATCCGGGGGCAAGTGCTTGCCCATGCCTCGCTGAATGCGTTGGGCGAACAACTCGACCGAAACGCCTCGCGGATGCCGCTTCGCTCGAACAGCAGACGAAATCCCCGGTGGCGCACTATACGCTTAAATACGTCTGTAGGTGAAATACCATACTTCATGCCCCTGCCGGCGCGCCTTGCGCTCGTAGCGCGTCTCCGGCCAGTCGGCGGGGCGGGTGAGGAAATCCTGCGGCGTTCGCGCGGTCCATTCGAAATCGTGGCGCTGCCCCATAATCATCATCGCCCAGCGGCAATATGTCGGATCATCGGTGCCGAGGCGGAATTCGCAGCCGGGCTTGAGCTTCGCCGCGATCAGATCGAGCGGGCCGTGGTTGACCATCCGGCGCTTGGCATGGCGCGCCTTGGGCCACGGATCGGGGTGGAGCAGATAAACCCGCGTCAGGCTCGCGTCGGGCAGCCGTTCCACCACCTCCAGCGCGTCGCCCATGTGGAGGCGCACATTGCTCAGCGACTTATCGCGGATATGGCCGAGCGCGCCGACCACGCCGTTCAGAAACGGCTCGCAGCCGATGAACCCGGTGTCCGGGGCGGCACTTGCCTGCCCGGCGAGATGCTCGCCCGCGCCAAAGCCGATTTCGACCTGCAGCGGGCGATCGTCGCCGAACAGCGTTTCAGCCGTGAGCGCCCCGGTTTCGGGCACCGAAACGTGCGGCAGCAGGTCTTCGACAAGCGCCGCTTGTCCCGCGCGGAGCGCATGGCCCTGGCGCCGGCCATAGAGGCGGCGAATGGTCGTGGGATCGTTCATGATCGGGCGCGACTAATCGCGTGTCGCCAGAAGGGCAATGCCGCGTTCATTTAGGCGCGCATACACCGCACGCTGGCGAAGGATTGAGGAGAAGACGATGCGTTGGGCTTGGGCGTTGGCGCTTCCGCTGGTGGTGGCCCCGGTCGCGGGCGATGCGCAACTGGATTCGGCGAAGTCGATCTCCTTCCTGAAGCGCGACGGCCATTGGGCCAACGTGCCGCTCATCTGCGATGCGACCAACCGTGATCGCGTGCTGGTGCTCGGCGCGCCGGGGCGTGAGCACCTGATGGACCTGTTCAGTTTCGCCAAGCCGGGGTTGAGCGCGCATCGCGTCGCGGTGCGGCTGGGGGCGGGCGATCCGGGGGCGGGGCAGATTCACTATCCGCTGTTCAACCTCGCCGGGCGCGAGGTTGGCAATGTCCACGCGATCAACCCCGGCATGGTGGAGGCCGGGGCGACCACCCCCGCCGTCGTCTCGATCACTTATGGGGGTGAGATAACCAATTGCCGGTTCGCGGCGCAGACGCGGGTGCTGGGTGTGACCGGGCGCCGCTCGATCCAGATCGTACGGACCGATCGCAACGGCTATCGTTATACCAGCTACAATTTCGATTCGGAATTGCCCGAGGTGGCCCAGCCATGGGGCGGGCAGGATAATCGCCCGTCGCTGGCGATCGACGGCGGGCGGCTGGTCGATCAGAGCAATGGCCGGCGCGTCTATGAATTCGCCAATCGCGGCTTCGTCTATCGCGTGATGGTGTCGGTGGAGCCGGGGCATCCCGGCGGCGGCATCGAGGTGACGCAAGGCACGCGCACCGTGCTGCGCGAAGCCTTCGGCGCCTATACCGCCGCGCTGCTCTGAAAATCGGTGGGCGCCGTGCCCCGCGAACGGGAAGGGCGCCCACGATCACGCATCACGCGGCGACGGCGGCCTTCAGCTTGTCGACCAGATCGGTGGCTTCCCAGGTGAAGTGCGTGCCGTCGCTGTCACGCCCGAAATGGCCGTAAGCGGCGGTCTTCGAATAGATCGGCGCGTTGAGCTTCAGGTGTTCGCGGATGCCCTTGGGCGTCAGGCGGACGAGCTTGGGCAGCACCTCCTCCAGCTTCGCTTCCGATACGGTGCCGGTGCCGTGCGTATCGACATAGACCGACAGCGGCTCGGCTATCCCGATCGCATAGGAAAGCTGGATCGTCACGCGCCGCGCAAGCCCCGCCGCGACGACGTTCTTCGCCAGATAGCGCGCGACATAGGCCGCCGAACGATCGACCTTGGTGGGATCCTTGCCGCTGAACGCACCGCCGCCGTGCGGCGCCGCGCCGCCATAGGTGTCGACGATGATCTTGCGCCCGGTGACGCCCGCGTCTCCGTCCGGGCCGCCGATCTCGAACAGGCCGGTGGGGTTGACGTAGATCTTGTCCTCCGCCGGCAACCAGCCCTTGGGCAGCACATCGGCGAACACGCCCTTTACGTAATCGCGCAGCCGTGCCTGGCCGGCGTCGTTCGACAGATCGGCGGAATGCTGCGTGGAAACGACCAGCGCGGTGGCGCGCACCGGCAGTTCGTTTTCATACTGGAGCGTCACCTGGCTCTTGGCATCCGGTTCAAGGAAAGGCGCCTTGCCGGAATGGCGGTCCTCCGCCATCCGTTCGAGGATCTTGTGGCTGTAATAAAGCGTGGCGGGCATCAGGCCCGGCGTCTCGTCGGTGGCATAGCCGAACATGATGCCCTGATCGCCGGCGCCCTCGTCCTTGTTGCCGCTTTCGTCCACACCCATGGCGATATGCGCCGATTGCGGGTGCAGGTTGTTCGAGAAATCGAAGGTTTTCCAGTGGAAGCCGGATTGTTCGTAGCCGATGCGCTTCACCGTCTCGCGCGCCGCCTGCTCGATCTCCGCCTCGATGCCGGGCGCCCAATTGCCCGCGGTGTCCATGATCCCGCGCCCGCGGATTTCACCGGCGAGCACCACCTTGTTCGTGGTGGTCAGCGTTTCGCAGGCGACGCGCGCCTCCGGGTCTTTCGACAGAAACAGATCGACGATCGAATCCGAAATCTGGTCGGCAACCTTGTCCGGATGCCCTTCGCTGACTGATTCACTGGTGAAGATGAACGACTTACGCATGATCGCTCCGAATGGTTTAACGATATAAAGATAGCTTTATATCGCCCTAGCGCCGCAGCCGCCGGAACGCAACCGCGCCGCTCGCCAGCAACAGCGCGATCGCCAGCGCCGCCCAGTTGCCGATCCGCGAAAACGGCGTCGGCGCGGCGGGGGGCGGGATCGGTACGTCGATCGCCCCCGCCTTTTCGTGCGGCACCGTGGCGACGAGCCGGCCATCGGCGGCGATCACCGCCGATATGCCGTTGGGGGTCGCGCGGATCACCGGCAGTCCTTCCTCGATCGCGCGCATCCGCGCCTGTGCCAGATGCTGCGGCGGCCCCCATTTGCCGAACCATGCGTCGTTCGAAGGATTGAACAACAGCCGCGGACGGTGCGCGCGGTCGATCACCTCGCCGGAGAAGATGATCTCATAACAAATCTGCACCCCGATCGCGCCAAAGCCGGGGAGGGTGAGGTCACGCGGTCCCGGCCCGTCGGCGAAATCCATGTCGCCCGGCACCAGCCGCGCGAGGCCGAGCGGCTTCAGCAGCCAGGGCATCGGCAGATATTCGCCATAAGGCACCAGATGCGCCTTGTCGTATCGCCCGGTGATCCGCGCGGACGGATCGATCGCGAAGACCGAATTGGTCGCGGTGACGACATTGCCGTTGCTGTCGAACTGGAGCGCGGTGCCCCCGGTCAGCAACATGTCGTTCGGCCCGAGCAGTGCTGCCATCCGGTGGCGGAGGTAATAGGGGCTTGGCTGGAAGCCATAGGCATAGGCCGGATAGCCATCCTCGATGAAATCGCGCACCACCCCTTCCGGCCACAGCACGAGGCGTGGCGCCGCGCCGGGGCCGCCCGAAAGCGCGGACAGCTTGCGCAGCATCAGTTCGCCGTCGCTGTCGCCGCGCTGATCCTGCGACACATTGGGCTGGACGACCACGACGCGCGGCGCATCGGCGGCGGCGATCGAACCGGCGCGCGGGAAATAGCTGAACGCCTGCGCAGCCAGCAGCAGCGCCAGCATCGCAGCCGCGCCGATCAGCGGCAGCGGGCGCCGCGGCAGCAGCAATAGTGCTCCGGCCAGCACGATCGTCAGCCCCGATAGCGCATAGGTGCCGACATAAGCGGCAAGCGCGGCCACGGGCTGCACCGGCACCCAGATCACCCCGATCGGATCCCAGGCATAGCCGGTGAACATCACGCTCCTCAGCCATTCGCTCAAAATCCATGCCGCCCCGAAACCAAGAACATAGGTGGCATCGGGCTTCTCCCGGCGGCGTAGCAGCCATGCGGCCCCGCCCGCGATTGCCGGATAGACGGCGAGATACTGCGCCAGCGCGATCGGGGCTGCATAGCCCAGCACCGGCGGCATCTTGTCCTGAAAATCAAAGGCGTGCTGGAACCAGTTATTGTTGATCGTGAAGTGGTCAACCCCGAAGGCCCAGCCCAGCCACAACGCCCGCTTCAGCGTCGGCGCGCGGTGAACCAGCCACATCCATCCGGCGAAAGAGCCAAACGTCAGCGGCCACCATTGCAGCGGCGCGAAGCCACATGCCGCCAGCGCGCCGAGGAACAAGGCAATGAGGGCAGGGCGCCGGGCGAGGGAGATCATCATTCGTCCTTCGTCGTGCCGGGCCTGCCCCGGCGACACATATGCGCAATTCCCGCGCGCCCGGTTCATGCGGGAGGCACCGCGCCGCTTCAAGCCCTGGGGTGGCGAATAATCGCGGCGGGTATATGGTCGGGCCATGACACTGCGACCATTCCATCTCGCCTTTCCCGTTCACGATCTCGCCGCCGCGCGGGCGTTCTACGGCGATATTCTCGGTTGCCGCGAAGGCCGGTCGAGCGATCGCTGGGTCGATTTCGATTTCGGCGGGCATCAGATCGTCGCGCATCTCGACGATGCGATGCGCCCGCCGGAGCTTGCCAATGCGGTGGATGGGCATGACGTGCCGGTGCCGCATTTCGGCATCGTGCTGACGATGGAGGCGTGGCGCGCGCTCGCCGCACGCGTGGAGAAGGCCGGCGTCGCCTTCGACATCGCGCCGCACGTCCGCTTCGCCGGCCAGCCGGGCGAACAGGCGACGATGTTTTTCCGCGACCCTTCCGGCAACGCGCTGGAGTTCAAGGCGTTTGCCGATGACGCGATGCTGTTCGCGACCGGAGACACGGAGGGCACAGCATGACCGCGCCGATCGAGGTGGATGTGCCGCACCGGCTGGGTACGGCGCCCGCGAAGCAGCGGATCGGCGACGGTTTCGGCAAGCTCGCCGATTTCGTGCCGGGCGGGGCGATCACCGATCATCGCTGGGATGGCGATACGCTGTATTTCACGGTGGAGGGGCTGGGCCAGCGCGTTTCCGCGCAAATGGACGTGAGCGATGCCAACGTCCATTGCACCTTCACCCTGCCGGCATTCCTGGCGATGTTCTCCGATCGCATCCGTGCCAAGCTTGAGCGGGAGGCGCCGAAGCTGCTCGAATAGCGGGCGCGCGGGTTTCTCGCCCGCCCGCCCGCCGGTCGTTCATTTCGCTTGCGGCGCGCTCACCCGCCATACGCGGTTGCCGACATCATCCGCCACCAGCAGCGCGCCGGTCTTGTCGGTGATTACGCCGACCGGGCGGCCCTGCGCCTGGTCGTCCTTGTTGAGAAAGCCCGTCAGCACGTCGATCGGCTTGGCGCCCTTCACCGGCCAGCCGGTATCGCCGAACGGCACGAACACCACCTTGTAGCCCGACAACGGCTTGCGGTTCCACGAGCCATGTTCGCCGATGAACGCGCCATTGGCAAATTTCGCGCCCAGCTTCGCATCATTCTCGAAGGTCAGCCCCAGCGCCGCGACATGCGGGCCGAGCGCGTAATCGGGGCGCTTCGAATATTGCTGGAGCGGGGCGTTGCCCGGCTCGACGCGGCGGTCGGGATAGCCGCCCCAATAATACCACGGCCAGCCGAAGTGATCGCCCATCTCCACCGCGGTGAGATAATCCGGCGCGAGGTCCGATCCGATCAGGTCGCGCTCGTTCACCACGGTCCATAGCTGGTGGGTATGCGGCTCCAGCGCCATGCCGTTGGGATTACGCAAGCCCGCGGCATAGATGCGATACGTTTTCTCCTTGGGCCATACCTGCAGGATGTTCGCGCGATAACGCTCTGCGGCCATGCCATTGTCGGCGATGTTCGATGACGAACCGACCGAGACATAGAGCGTCCTGCCGTCCTCCGCCGGGATCACGTTGCGCGCCCAGTGATTCCCGCCGCCTTGCAGCTTGATGACCAGTTCGGGCTTCGCCGTCACCTTGGTCATGCCCTCGGTATAGGGTACGCGGACGAGCGCATCGGTGTTGGCGATGTAAAGCTGGCCGTCGAACAGCACCATGCCGAAGGGCGAGTTCAGCCCGGTCATGAACACCGTCTTCACCTCCGGCACGCCATCGCCGTCCGCATCGCGCAGCAGGGTGATGCGATTGGCGGATGGCACGCCGGCGCCGGCGCGGCCCATCAGATAGCCCATCACCTTGTTGGTGATCCCACCAGTCTCGCGCGGTGGGGAATTGCTTTCCGCCACAAGGATATCGCCGTTGGGCAGGCGATAGAGCCAGCGCGGATGATCGAGCCCGGTGGCATAAGCGGCAACGCTCAGCCCCGGCGCGGCGACCGGCGTGGCGCCATTGGGCCAGCCCACCGCCTTCGCCACTTCCATCGTGGGAATCCACTGTTCGCGCGGCGGGGTGATATCGGGATGCCGGCCCTCGACGCTGGCGATATCCAGGCGTGCGGTGTCTGGCCAGGCGATCCAGGTGATGATCGCGATCGCGGCCAAGACGGAGAGGCCGAAAACGATGAGAATATGTTTGCGCATGGCGTAACGATAGGCGCGCTCACCGGCGGACGGAAGGGGCCTCCTGCGCGGGGCACCCGCCACCCGCCTTTTACGCGGCAAATGGCGGGCGCATCGCGAGTTAGTGTTCCGCGCCCTCCGGCGTCGCGCGTGGCGGGTGGAGGCGCACGCGGTTCACCCGACGCTCGTCCGCGTCGATCACCTCGATCCGCCAGCCGCTCGGGTGGGAAATGCAGGCGCCGGGCTCGGGCACATGGCCGGCCAGAACCGCGGTGAGGCCGCCAATCGTGTCAACGTCGCTCTCCGCCTGGCCCAGCCGGGGATCGACAGCCGCGCCGATATCCTCAAGCTCGACCCGCGCGTCAGCCTCCCACGCGCCGCCATCAAGCGGCACGAGCTGCGCCTGGGGCGCCTCGTCATGCTCGTCCTCGATCTCGCCGACGATTTCCTCGATCAGATCCTCGATCGTCACCAGGCCCTCGGTGCCCGAATATTCATCGAGCACGATCGCGAGATGCATCCGCGTCTGCCGCATGTCCGCGAGCAGATCGAGCGCGCCGCGCGATGTGGGGACGAACAGCGGCTGGCGGATCAATTCGGCGATAGCGGGCGGGCGCGGCCCCTCGGCGGCAAGGATCGCGAACACATCCTTGATATGGATCATGCCGATGATCGTATCGAGTTTTTCGCGATAGACCGGCAGGCGGGTCACCCCGGCTTCGGCGAACAGGCGAACGAGATCGTCGAACGGGGTCTGTTCCTCCACCGCGATCATGTCCGCGCGCGGCACGCCGACATCGCCCGCGTCGCGTTCGCCGAAATGGAGCAGATTGCGGACCATCTGCCGCTCCAGCAGCGTCAGATCGCCCTTGGCATCGGGGGCGGGATCGTCCTCGTGTCGGTCGATCGCTTCTTCGAGCTGGTCGCGCAGCGTATCTTCCTGCGGATCGCCGAAGATCAGGTTGCGCAAGCCGCGCCAGATGCCGCTTTCATGGGGGTCGCCGTTTCCGGCGCTACTTCGGTCTTCGGGCAAGTCAGTCCTCGTTGATGGAATAGGGGTCCGCGATGCCGAGATCGGCGAGCGCATCGCGCTCGATCGCCTCCATCGCGTCACCCTCGTCGTCGGTCAGGTGGTCATAACCTAGCAGATGCAATGTGCCATGCACGATCAAATGCGTGGCATGGGCATCGAAGGTAACGCCGCGCTCCACCGCTTCGCGCGCGCAGACGCCATGCGCCAGCACGATATCGCCGAGCAGCAATTCGCCGTCATCGGTATTCTGGCTCACTGTTTCGATCAGATCGGGTTGCACCATCGGAAAGGACAGCACGTTGGTGGGCTTGTCCTTGCCGCGATACTGGCGGTTGAGCGTGCGCACCTCCTCATCCGGGGCAAGCCGCACGCTCACCTCGACCAGCGCCGCGGTGGTGAGCAATTCGCCAAACGGCGTCCGCCGCACCGCCGCGCGCACCGCCATTTCGGCAAGCACCGTCCAATCCCGTTCGGGCCACGGCGCCGCGCGGCTGAGTTCGATCTCGATCATCGCTGCGCCATAGGCGCGGAATCCTCGCCCTCATAGGCCGCGACGATCCGGCCGACGATCGGATGGCGCACCACATCGGCGGCGGTGAAGCGGCAAAGCGAAATGCCCTCGATCCCTTCCAGCCGGGAAGTCGCATCCGCAAGCCCCGATGCCGTCACCCCACCGGGAAGATCGGTCTGCTTCGGATCGCCGCAGATCACCATCCGGCTGTTCTGGCCGAAACGGGTGAGGAACATCTTCATCTGCGCCGGCGTGGTGTTCTGCGCTTCGTCCAGGATCACGAAGGCATCGGAAAGCGTCCGCCCGCGCATGAACGCGATCGGCGCGATCTCGATCTCGCCCGAGGCGATGCGCCGCTCCACCTGCTCGGCGGGCAGGCAATCGTAGAGCGCATCGTAAAGCGGGCGAAGATAGGGATCGACCTTCTCCTTCATGTCGCCGGGCAGGAAGCCGAGCCGTTCGCCCGCCTCCACCGCCGGGCGCGACAGGATCAGCCGCTGCACCGATCCGGTGATGAGCTGCGCCACCGCCTGCGCCACCGCGATATAGGTCTTGCCGGTGCCCGCCGGCCCAAGTGCGAAGATCATGTCGTTGGTGGTCAGTTCGCGCATGTAATGGGCCTGCGCGGCGGTGCGCGGCACGATCGTTTTCTTGCGCGTGCGGATCATGATCGGCGGCGATTCGGTCCGCTCTGCCGAGATGATGCCGTCAAGCGTCGGTTCGGCGGCCATCGCGATCGCGGCATCGACCAGCCCGGTATCCACTTCCTCGCCACGCTGGATGCGGGCGTAAAGCTCGTTCAGCACATCGCGCGCGACGGCCACCTGCTCGGCGGTTCCTTCCAGTCCGATGCGATTGCCCCGTGCCGTGATATAGACCCCAAGCCGGTTTTCCAGCGCGACCAGATTCTGGTCATATTGGCCGAACAATCGGGCAAGCAACTGGGGCTTGTCGAACAGCACGTCCACCCGGCTGCGTTCGCCGGAATGGGCGGGAACGGGCTTGCGGCTCATGCGTCTCCTTCGATTCTCGCCGTGATGGCCTTGCGCCAAGGTGCGGCCCGCGCCGCCCCGTCGCAAGCGTTAATGACAAAGGATTTCATCACTGTGTCGCTATTGCATCACGCTGCGGCGACGGCGGGCGATGCGGGCGAAATTTCGCGCGCGATGATCGAATTGGGGCCGGCGTGGATCAATTCCACCTCCACCAGCGCACCGATCGGCGCGGATGTATCGAGCAGCACCGATTGCAGCCACGGCGATTTGCCGAGCATCTGCCCCGGCAGCTTCCCCGGCCGCTCGATCAGCACCGCGCAGCGCCGCCCGACCGATGCCTGATTGAAGGCAAGCTGATCGCGATTGAGCGCGGCTTGCAGGCGCTGGAGCCGCTCGTCCATCACTTCCGGCGCGATCTGGCCGTCCATCGTCGCGGCGGGCGTGCCGGGGCGGGGGCTGTATTTGAAGCTGAACGCGAACGCATGGCCCACCGCGTCGACCAGGCTCAGCGTTTCGGCGAACTCGGCTTCCGTCTCGCCGGGGAAGCCGACGATGAAATCGCCGGACAGCGCGATATCGGGTCGCGCGGCGCGGACGCGATCGAGGATGCGCAAATAGCTGTCCCGCGTGTGGCTGCGGTTCATCGCCTTCAGCACGCGATCGCTGCCCGATTGCACCGGCAGATGCAGGAACGGCATGAGCTTTTCGACATCGCGATGCGCGTCGATCAGCCCCTGCGCCATGTCATTGGGGTGGCTGGTGGTATAGCGGATGCGGGCAAGGCCCTCGATCCGGTCGAGCGCGCGGATCAGATCATGTAGCCCGCGCCCGTCATCATCGCGCCACGCGTTTACGTTCTGGCCGAGCAGGGTGATCTCGCGCGCGCCGGCATCGACCAGCGCCTTCGCCTCATCGACGATCTCGCCATGGCGCCGGCTGGTCTCCGCGCCGCGCGTATAGGGAACGACGCAATAGGTGCAGAATTTGTCGCAGCCTTCCTGCACGGTCAGAAACGCCGTCGGGCCAACCTTGCGGCGGGCGGGCAGCGCGCCGAATTTGGAGAGGACCGGCATATCGGTATCGAGCGCGGCCTCGCCCTTCGCGGCATCGGCGACCAGCCGGGGTAGGTTGTGATAGGCTTGCGGGCCGACCACCACGTCCACCTTGGCGCGGCGCACGATTTCCTCGCCCTCGGCCTGCGCGACGCAACCCGCGATCGCGATCATCTTCGCCGGATCGGTTTTGCGCAGGCGCCCGATATCGGAATAGACCTTCTCGGTCGCCTTCTCGCGGATGTGGCAGGTGTTGAGCACCACCAGATCGGCGCTCGCCGCATCGTCGGTCGCGGTCAGCCCGTCGGCGGCCATCAGTTCGGCCATCCGCTCGCCGTCATAGACGTTCATCTGGCAGCCGAACGACTTGACGTGGAAAGTCTTGGGCGGGGTCTTCGTCATGGCGGCGCCTATACTGAAGCGCGTACCGGATCGCCACCCGCTGCCGCTATCCGTGCGCGCGCCTCCGCCGCGATCGCCTTGCGACCGGGAAAATCGTGCGGATCGAACGGATCGCAAAAATGCAGCGTGGCGGTGAAATGGCCGGCGCGGCGCAGCACGCGCTTGGCGTGATCCGCCCCAGGCTCGTCGCCGACCCACGCCAGTTCGTGCGTCGCCGCGCCGTAATCCACCCGTACCGGCTGGACGAGTACGCCCGGCGGCGGCGGATCGAGCACGGCCAGCAGCGCGGCCTTGAACGGCAGCAATTCGCTGCCGTCGCCGGTCGTCCCCTCGGGGAAGATGGTGATAGACCATGTTTCGGCCAGCGCATCGCGAAGCTGGTTGATCTGCGCGGCGATGCCCATCCGGTCGTCACGGCGGACGAACAGCGTGCGGTTGAGCGTGCAGAGCCAGCCGACCACCGGCACGTCGCGCAATTCGGCCTTGGCGACGAAGGCGCTGCCGTTCGCCCCGGCGAGGATCGGGATGTCCATCCAGCTCAGATGATTGGCGAGGAACACCACGTCACGGCGTAGTGGCGTGCCGATCACGCGTCGCCGCGCGCCGATGATCCGCCCCATCGCGCCCAGGAACAGCCGCGGCCAGGGGGAGGGCAGGCGGAGCAGCCGCCACAACAGGTGAAGCGGCACCGCCATGGCGAGCGCCGCGATCAGCGCGCAAAGTCTCGGATAAAGGCGAACCGCCTCAATCCTTGCGATTGAGGCTGACGCCGTACAATTCCATCCGGTGATCGACCAGCCGGAAGCCGAGCTTCTCCGCGATCTGCTTCTGGAGCTGCTCCAGCTCGGGATCGACGAATTCGATCACCTTGCCCGTCTCCACGTCGATCAGATGATCGTGATGCGCCTCGGGCGATGGTTCGTAACGCGCGCGTCCGTCGCCGAAATCATGGCGATCGAGAATGCCCGCCTCCTCGAACAATCGCACGGTACGATACACCGTCGCAATCGAGATGCCGGGATCAATCGCGGAGGCGCGGGCATAAACCTTTTCGACGTCGGGATGGTCCTCCGCCTCGGACAGCACGCGCGCGATGACGCGGCGCTGCTCGGTGATGCGTAGGCCCTTTTCATGGCACAGGGCTTCAAGATCAATCTTACGGGACATGGCGGCATTGTACTGCGCAAAGCTTGTTGCGAGAAGCGATACCGACTCGCAACAAGACGAAGCGAGCGGTTACAGGCCGATCCGGGCCAGAAGCACGTCGAGCAGCCGCGCATCGGACGGGGCGGGCGCGGTCGGGCCGAAGCCGCCGCATTCGAGGCACGCGGCCTGCACGCCGCCGCCCATCGCCAGCCGCTTCACATCGCCGATCGCGCGAGACATCAGCGCGCGCTGTTCCCACGCGATCCGCGCCAGCGCATCCGCCGGCGCGGCGCTGTCGTCGTCATTGTCGCGATTGATCCGCCGCGCGAGTTCAGCGCCCCAGCCGGGCTTCTTTTCGAGATAGGTGACTTGCGCCGTGGCCGGATCGAGCTTCGCGCGCTTCGCGGCCTCCGCCACGGCATCATTGAGCGTGCCGAACCGATCAACCAGCCCAAGCTGCCGCGCGGTGCCGCCGATCCACACCCGGCCCTGCGCGATCTCGTCCACCTTCGCCACCGGCATCTTGCGCGATTGCGAGACGCGGGCGAGGAATTCGGCATATCCGTGCTCGATCGCGGACTGGAACACCGCGTCGGTCGCCGGATTGGTGCCCGCGAATATATCGGGCTGGCCCGATAGTGGCGTGGTCCTCACCCCGTCGGTCGTCACGCCGATCTTGGCGAGCGTGTTCTCGAATGTCGGGACGATGCCGAAGATGCCGATCGACCCGGTGATCGTCGAAGGCTCGGCGAAGATCACGTCGCCCGGCGTCGATACCCAGAAGCCGCCCGACGCCGCGACGCCGCCCATCGAAACGACCACGGGCAGGCCCTGCCGCTTGGCTTCCAGCAGCGCGAGGCGGATGTGTTCGGATGCGTTGACCGATCCGCCCGGCGAATCGACGCGCAGGACAAGCGCCTTCAGCGTCTTCTTGGCCAGCCCGTCGTAGATGAACTTCGCGATCGTATCGCCGCCGGCGGTGCCCGGCCCGGCCTTGCCGTCCACGATATCGCCCGCCACGGTCACCACGCCGATCGCGCCGCTCTTGGGCAGCGGATGCGCATCGTTCCAGGCGTCATAATCAATCGACTTGAACCAGCCCGCCGGCTTGGTCTCGTCGCCGCCCGCGATCTGGGCGACACGGCGCCCGAACGACACCCGGTCGCCCAGCTTGTCGACGATGCCGGAGGCAAGATTGGCTTTCGCGATATCGCCCTGCGCGGCGAGCACCACCTTGTCGGGGCTGGTCAGCCAGTCGGCGATATGCGCTTTGGGGCGGGTACGGGCGATCGCCTCCTTCCACTGATCGAACAGGCCGTTTTGGAGGACGGTGGCCGCTTCCCTCGCCTCGGGGCTTTGGTCCGTGCGGGTAAATGGCTCGACGAAGGATTTGTACTTCCCGACGCGATAGACATGGGCGTTGACGCCCAGCTTGTCGATCAGCCCCTTGTAATAGAGCTGGCTGCCGCCCGGCCCCGCGAAGACAGTGCCGCCCATCGGGTCCATCCACACTTCGCTCGCCGCGGCGGCGAGGCGGTAGCCGCCATCGGTATAGCTGGTCGCGAAGGCGAGCACCGGCTTGCCCGCGTTGCGCGCGCGCAGCAGCGCATCCGCCACCTCGCCGAGCGTTGCCGGATAGGCGCCGCCGAACCGATCGAGATCGAGCACGATCGCCTTGACCCGGCTGTCATCCCTCGCCGCGTCGATCGCGCGAACCACATCGCGCAGGCGATATTGCCGCACGGTTTTCTGCCCGCTCAGCATCGCGAATGCCGGGATTTCCGCCGGCTGCTCGACGATCGGCCCCTTCAGATCGAGGACGAGCGCACCATCCTTCACCGCCGCCGGGGTCGGGCGGCTGTTGAGCACGGCAAACAGCACGCCGAAGAACAGCAGCATCGCGACGAGCACGAGCGCGTCCTTGATGCCCACCAGCAATTTCCAAGCACCGCGCACCAGGTTCATCGCGATCGTGCCTCCCTGAATTCGGATCAGGCTGTAGCGCGAAGTGTATGGCTCGGGCAATACGCTTGCTGGGGGCGCGAAGCCTCGGTTTGGGACGAGGGCGCCGATGCGTGTCAGCGATCGCCCGATTGTCGCGGATCGAACGCGGGAACCACCCGCGCCGCATCGCGCGGATCAATGCCCGTGCGCGCGCCCGCCGGCAGCGTCTCATCGCCGTGCATCGCCCGCGCCGCGCGCTGGATCGCCTCGATCAGCCGGGGATAGATTCCGCAGCGGCAGATATTGGTGATCGCCGCGGCGATCGCCTCGTCGCTGGGCGCGCGATCGCGCTTGATGAGGATCGCCGCCGCCATCACCACGCCGGGGATGCAATAGCCGCATTGCGGCACGTTGGCGTCGATCAGCGCGAGCTGGATCGGATGGGTGCGCTCACGCGACAGCCCCTCGATCGTGGTGACGAAGGCGCCTTCGGCCTCGTCGATCGTCATGCGGCAGGATTTCACCGCCTTGCCATCGACATCGACGATGCACGCGCCGCAACTGCCGGTGCCGCATCCGTATTTCGTGCCGGTGAGATTCGATGCGTCGCGCAGCGCCCACAACAGCGGCGTCTGCGGGTCCATGCGATATTCGATCGCTTCGTTGTTGACCGTGAGGCGAGCCATGCTTCCCGATTAGGCGAAACGCGCGCGCCGCGCCAAGCGCGGATCGCGCATGATAATTCGCCGGGCCGACGGATTTACCGGCACTGCTGCTTGCAAATATCGCGGCGATGGTCTTTCTGCCCTCGTCCGAACGGGGCGGGGCCGATCGGCCACAGGGGGGGAGTTCACATGCACGCCGATACCAGCTCAAGCGCCGCCAGCGGCGACGCCGCCCATGGCTATGATGCGCCCGATCTGCGCGCGTTCGTATTCGCGCTGTTCTTCATTTTCGGCGGGATCACCAGCCTCAACGACGTGATTATCCCGAAGCTGAAGGAACTGTTCACGCTCAATTATGCGGAGGCCCTTTTGGTGCAATCCGCCTTTTTCGCGGCTTATGCGATCATGTCGATCCCGGCGGCGGCGATCGTCCGGCGCGCCGGCTATATGCGCACCGCCTCGATCGGCCTCGTCACGATGATGGCGGGTTGCCTGTTGTTCGTTCCGGCTTCCTCCTCGGCGAAGTTCGGGCTGTTCCTGTTCGCGCTGTTCGTCCTCGCCAGCGGCATCACGATCGTGCAGGTGGTCGCCAATCCGCTGATCTCGCTGCTCGGCGCGCCGCGCACCGCGCATAGCCGGCTGACCTTCGCCCAGGCATTCAATTCGCTCGGCACCACGATCTTTCCGTTCGTCGGCTCGATCGTGATCCTCGGCAGTCTCGCCAAGGTGGACGTGAATACGCTCTCGGGCGCCGCGCTCGATGCCTATCGCGCGCAGGAAACCCATGTCGTGGTGGTCACCTATCTGTGCCTCGCCGCCGCGCTGGCGGTGGTCGCGGCGGTCGTCTGGTCGCGCCGCAACCGGCTGAACGAGGAACAGTCGCACGGCAATATCCTGAAGGCGTTCGATCTGCTCGCCCGCCCGCGTTTCGGCATGGGGGCGCTGTGCATCTTCCTTTATGTCGGGGCGGAGGTAGCGATCGGTTCGCTGATCGTCAGCTATCTGATGGAACCGAGCGTGCTTGGCCTTGCCGATCAGGCGGCGGGCAAGCACGTGCCATTCTATTGGGGCGGCGCGCTGATCGGCCGGTTCATCGGCGCCTATGTCCTCTCGCGCGTGTCGCCCGGCAAGGTGCTGGCCTGCGTGGCGACGGGCTCGATCGCGCTCATCCTGATCTCGGCCAACACAATGGGCATGGTTTCCGGCTGGTCGCTGTTGGCGATCGGGCTGATGAATTCGATCATGTTCCCGACGATCTTCAGCCTGGCGAGCGAGGGGCTGGGCAAGCGCGCGGCGGAAGGCTCCGGCGTGATCGCCACCGCGATCGTCGGCGGCGCGGTGATCCCGCCGCTCACCGGCTATCTGGCGGACGTGAGCGGCAGCCTGCATTTCGCGCTGCTGCTGCCCGCGCTCTGCTATGCGGTGATCCTCGGATACGGCATCTACGCCCGCCGCCCCGCCCCGGAACTGATTACAGCGTGAGGGGAGGGCGCCCGGCTTACAGGCCGAGCGCCGCGATCTCCGCTTCATCGAAACCAAGCTCGCGCAGCACAGCGGCGTCGTCGCGCTCCCCCGCCATCACCGGGGCGACGGTGCTGCTGGCCGAATAGCGCGGCGCCGGGGCGGGTTGGCGCACGCCGCCTGCCTCTACGAAGGTGCCGCGCGCGCGATTGTGCGGATCGTCCCACGCCTCGTCAAAGCCGAGCACCGGCGCGAAGCACACGTCATGTCCCTTGAACGCGGAAACCCACTCGTCGCGGGTTCTCGCCTTGAACAATCCGGTCAGTTCCGCCTTCAGCGCGGGCCATTGGCGCGCATCCATCTGCGCTGCCCATTTGTCGTCGGAAAGCCCCATCACCGCGCGGAACTCGGCATAGAATTGCGGCTCGATCGCGCCGAGCGAGATGAACCTGCCGTCCTTCGTCTCATAGGTGTCATAGAAATGCGCGGCGGTATCGAGCAGGTTGGTGCCGCGTGCGTCGCTCCACCGCCCCATCGCGCGGAACGACCACATCATCGTCATCAGCAGCGCGGAGCCGTCGGTCATCGCCGCATCCACCACTTGGCCCTCGCCGGTGCGTTGCGCATGGAGCAAAGCGGCGAGCATCCCGAAGGCGAGGAACATGCCACCGCCACCGAAATCGCCGGCGAGGTTGATCGGGGGGGTAGGTTTCTCGCCTTCGCGGCCAAGCGCGTGGAGCACGCCCGAAATCGCGATATAATTGATGTCATGGCCCGGTTCCGGCGCCATCGGCCCGGTCTGCCCCCAGCCGGTCATGCGGCCATAGACGAGCTTCGGATTGTCCGCGAGCAGCACATCGGGGCCAAGCCCCAGCCGCTCCATGACGCCGGGGCGGAAACCCTCGATGATCGCATCCGCCGATTTGACGATCCGGCGCACCGCCTCGATCGACTTCGGGTTCTTGAGATCGAGCCCGATCGACTTGCGGTTGCGCAGCAGCGCATCCTTGGCGTCGATGGAAAGGCCGCCGCCGCGTGTGGGGCGATCAATGCGGATCACCTCGGCGCCATGATCCGCCAGCATCATGCCAGTGAACGGGCCGGGGCCGATCCCGGCGAATTCGACGACGCGGATGCCGGCAAGGGGCGGGGTGCTCACGGTATGTCTCTCCTGCGATATTCGTCGCACTCGGTATCGCGCGCGATCGCGGCGGACAAGCGGAACATGACAAAAGTTATGGAGCGTAGTCCGTTCACGCCCTTGTCTTTGCAAATCGCGCGCGCCATCACTTCGCGCAATATTTGAACAAGAGGGGAATCATGGGAATCACGGCTCGGATAGGGGGGCTGCGCCTGATGGGCGGGGCGGCGATGGCCTTGTCGCTCGTCGCCTGTGGGGCGGACGGGGAACGGCCCAAAACGGCTTCAAGCACGCCGGCAAAGGCGCACACCCCCGGAAAACCCTATTCGCGCGATCCCTATCCTTCCACCTATCACGCTTATCCCGGTGTGCCGACGCTGGTGCGCAACGTCACGGTATTCGATGGCGAGGGCGGCCGGATCGACAACGGCTCGGTCGTGTTCGCGGATGGCAAGATCGTCGCGCTCGGGCAGACGCTGGATGCGCCGGCGAACGCGCGGGTGATCGACGGGCGGGGCAAGTGGGTGACGCCGGGCGTGATCGACATCCACAGCCACCTCGGCGATTATCCCAGCCCCGCGGTGCGCGCATTGTCCGACGGCAACGAGGCGACCTCGCCGGTCACCGCCGATGTCTGGGCGGAGCACAGCGTCTGGCCGCAGGATCCCGGCTTCAGCCGCGCGCTTGCCAATGGCGGGGTGACGACGCTGCAGATCCTTCCTGGCTCGGCCAATCTGTTCGGCGGGCGTTCGGTGGTGCTGAAGAACGTCTATTCCCGCACGGTGCAGGGAATGAAGTTCCCCGGCGCGGGCTATGGGCTGAAGATGGCGTGCGGCGAAAATCCCAAGCGCGTTTATGGCGCGAAGGGCCGCGAGCCTTCGACGCGCATGGGCAATATCGCGGTAGATCGCGCCACCTGGGCCAAGGCGCAGACCTACAAGCGCAAATGGGACAAATATGAGCGCGACGGCGGCGATCCGCCCGAACGCGATATCGCGATGGATACGCTGCGCGGCGTCCTCGCCGGCGAAATCCGCGTGCAGAACCATTGCTATCGCGCCGACGAAATGGCCATCGTCCTCGATATGGCGAAGGAGTTCGGCTATAAGGTAACCGCCTTCCACCATGCGGTTGAGGCGTACAAGATCGCCGATCTGCTGAAGGCGAGCGGCACCTGCGCGGCGGTGTGGGCCGATTGGTATGGCTTCAAGATGGAAAGCTATGACGGGATCGGCGCCAATCTGGCGCTGCTCGAAAAGGCCGGCGCCTGCGCGATGATCCATTCGGACGATCAGAACGGCATTCAGCGGCTCAATCAGGAAGTCGCGAAGGCGCTCTCCTCCGGGCGTCGCGCCGGGGTCGATATCCCCGATGCGGTGGCGTGGAAGTGGCTGTCGCTCAATCCGGCGAAGGCGCTCGGCATCGACGACAAGACGGGTAGCCTGAAAGCGGGCAAGATGGCGGATGTGGTGTTGTGGAACGGCAATCCGTTCAGCGTCTATACCCGGCCCGAGAAGGTGTGGGTCGATGGCGCGCTGCTCTATGATGCCGATGATCCGAAACGGCGCCCGGTCAGCGATTTCGAGCTTGGCCAGCCCGGCGCGGGAGATGTGAAATGATCCGCGCGCTGCTTCTTTCCGCCGCCGCGCTGGTCGCGTCTCCCTCGCTCGCGCAGACTGTCGCCGTCACCGGCGGCACGGTGGCGCTTGGCGACGGCAGCGCGCCGATCCCGAACGGCACCGTCCTGTTCCGCGATGGGCGGATCGTCGCCGCCGGCGGCAATGTCGCGGTGCCCGCCGGTGCCGAGGTGATCGACGCGCGCGGCAAATGGGTCGCGCCCGGCCTGATCGCGGGCTTCACCGATCTTGGCCTGCAGGATGCGGGCGGGGTCGACGAAAGCAACGACACCGCCGCGCGCGGCAGCCCGTTCACCGCTGCGATCGACGTGTCGACCGCGATCAACCCGGCGGGCGTGAAGATCGCCAACGAGCGGCTCGGCGGCGTCACCCGCGCGCTGATCGCGCCGTCCACCGCCGGATCGATCTTCGCCGGGCAGGGCGCGGTGATCGACCTGGGCGACGATGCGGACGCCGTCACCCGCCCGCGCGCGTTCCAATATGTCGAACTGGGCGAGCATGGCGCGCGCGAGGCCGGTGGCAGCCGCCCCGCCGCTTATGCGATGTTCCGCGACGCATTGGCGCAGGCGCAGGATTTCCGCCGCAACCCCACAGCGTTCGGCGGTCGCGAAAAGGCGTCGCTGCTCAAGCGCGGCGATGCCGAGGCGCTGCTCAGGGTGATCGACGGCCAGACGCCGCTCGTCGTCCATGTCGAGCGCGCCAGCGATATCAGGAGCGTGCTCGGGCTGGTGCGCGATTATCCCAAGCTGCGGCTAGTGCTGACGGGCGCGAGCGAGGGCTGGATGGTCGCGCACGAGATCGCGGCGGCGCGCGTGCCGGTCGTCGCCGCCGCGCTGGCGGACCTGCCGGAAAGTTTCGAGGCGCTCGCGGCGACCGAATCGAACGTCGGGCGGATGCGCGCGGCGGGGGTGCAGGTCGCGCTGTCCGCTGCCGGCGCGTCGGGCGGCGAACACAATATCCGCCAATATGCCGGAAACCTTGTCGCGATCACCCGTGTGCCCGGCGCGACCGGGCTGGATTGGGGGCAGGCGCTGGCGTCGATCACCTCCGGCCCGGCGGCGGCGCTCGGGATGGAAGGCGAACTCGGCTCATTGAAGCCGGGGCGCCGGGCGGACGTGGTCTTGTGGGATGGCGATCCGCTGGAGATCGAATCCCAGCCGGTCGCGATCTGGATCGACGGTCGCCCGCAGCCGATGCGATCGCGCCAGACCGAATTGCGCGATCGCTATCTCACCCCGGCGGAGGGCGCTTTGCCCAAGGCCTATGATCGGCGCTAATATGTATCGTTGCTCGCCCGTTGATGCCGGAGTTTTCGCATGTTCCTGAATTTCCTCGATGAACTGCGCAGCGCGGGCATTCCGGCGAGCATGAAGGAGCATTTGCTGCTGCTTGAGGCGCTCGAAAAGGACGTGATCGAGCGCACGCCCGAGGATTTCTATTACCTCAGCCGCGCGGTTTACGTGAAGGACGAGGGCCTGCTCGATCGCTTCGATCAGGTTTTCGCCAAGGTGTTCAAGGGGATCGAGACCAGCTTCGCGCAGGTCGGCGCGGAGATGCCCGCCGATTGGCTGAAGGCGGTGGCGGAGAAATTCCTCACGCCCGAGGAGATGGAGGCGATCAAGTCGCTCGGCTCCTGGGACGAGATCATGGAAACGCTCAAGAAGCGTCTGGAAGAACAGCAGAAACGCCACGAAGGCGGTAACAAGTGGATCGGCACCGGCGGCACCTCGCCCTATGGCAATTCGGGCTATAATCCCGAAGGTGTGCGGATCGGCGGTGAGAGCAAGCAGAAGCGCGCGCTCAAGGTGTGGGATCAGCGCGAATTCAAGAATCTGGACAGCACGCGCGAACTGGGCACGCGCAACATCAAGATCGCGCTGCGCCGGTTGCGCAAATTCGCGCGTGAGGGCGCGGCGGACGAACTCGATATCGACGCGACGATCGACGGCACCGCGCGGCAGGGCTGGCTTGACGTTCACATGCGTGCGGAGCGGCGCAACGCGGTGAAATTGCTGCTGTTCCTCGATGTCGGCGGGTCGATGGACCCGTTCATCAAGCTGTGCGAGGAGCTGTTTTCCGCCGCCACCACCGAATTCAAGAATCTCGAATTCTTCTATTTCCACAATTGCCCCTATGAAGGCGTGTGGAAGGACAATCGCCGCCGCTTCTCCGAACGCACGCCCACCTGGGATGTGCTCCACAAATTCCCGCATGATTACAAACTGATCTTCGTCGGCGACGCGGCGATGAGCCCGTATGAGATCACCCATCCCGGCGGCTCGGTGGAGCATTTCAACGAGGAATCGGGCGCGGTGTGGATGCACCGGCTGGCGACGACCTATCCGGCCGCCGTGTGGCTCAATCCCGTCGCGCAGGCGCAATGGGGCTATTCGCAATCGACCAAGATCATCCGCGAACTGATGAACGATCGCATGTTCCCCCTGACACTCGGCGGCCTGGACGATGCGATGCGAGAACTGTCACGCAAAAGGTGATGGCGGAGAGGGTGGGATTCGAACCCACGGTGAGCGTGAACCCACGGCGGTTTTCAAGTTTGGGACACCCGACCCTGTAGCAACCTGTCACTGCACGCAGACACCGTTAAACGCCTTTTGAATCAATAACATAACGTCCTTGCAGGCTCGCGAGCGCACGTCGTAGCACGGTATTACCTGTTACAAATGTGTTCGACGGAGCGTGGATATGGCGAAGCCAAAGCAAGAGCCGGTGAAGATCACGAAGGCGTTCATTGAGCGTGTCGCGATACCGACCGAGGGTTACGAGATTAGATGGGACGCGACGGTGAAGGGCTACGGCCTCCGTGTGTCGTCGGAGGGGAAGAAGACCTTCGTTGCGCTTGGTCGCGTGAAGGGGAAGCTGGTGCAGTTCACAATCGGCGCGTTTGGCACCTACACCGAGGAGAACGCGCGGAAGCGGGCGCAGAAGGTGTTGCAGGACATGCGCGAGGGCATCGACCCACGCGATGCGAAGCGGCACGACGAGGCGCTCAAGGTGACGCTGACTACAGTGGTTGAGGCGTATGTTGCCCGCCCCGGCAAGCTGAAGGCGAGCAGCAAGGCGACCATTGAACGGCATTTGCGAACGACCTTCGCCAGTCTCGCGCAGAAGCCTATCGCCTCGATCACCGAGGACCAGTGCAAGAAGCTGTATCGGAAGATGCTGACGGGCGGCCTGCATGGCAAGAAGGGCGCGCCGGGGCAGGCCAATCAGGCGTTCTCGGTCCTCGGTGCTCTCATCAACTATGCCAGTCGCCAATATAAGCTGGCGGTCGCGCTCAATCCGGTGGCTGTCCTCAAGGACGACCGGGTGAGGCTGAAAGCGCGGACCACACGCATCCCCGACAGCAAGGTCGGCGTAGTGTGGAATATGCTCAATCAGTTGCGCGAGGATTCGCATAACCCGCAAACGGTCACCAGCGTCGATCTGGTGACATGGCTTCTGCTGACCGGCTGCCGTCTTTCCGAGGGCAACTCCCTCCGCTGGGATCAGATCAATCTGGACGAGGGCCATTGGCATCTGCCCGACCCGAAAAACTCCCATGAGGTGTTTCTACCCCTATCGACGCAAGCCGTGGCGCTGCTCAATCGCCGCCGCGCTTTGACGAACGGCGACTTTGTATTCCCTTCGTGGGGCAAGACCGGCCATATTGCTGACCCGCGCGACGTGATGAAAAAAGTGAGCGTCGCGGCGGGCGTTCGCCTCACGAACCACGACCTGCGCCGCACGATGACGAACATCTCGCTTCGGTGCTGCCGCATCGAGAAGTTCCGCACCGACCTGCTCACAAACCACCTGACCCGCGACGTGACCGCCGAGCACTACTTCGACACGACGAACCTCCAATGGCTCCAGCCCGAAGTGCAGAAGATCGCAGACTGGATCGAGGTTGAGGCAGCGAAGGCGAGCGGGGCGAATGTGGTGCCGCTGCACGCCGCGGGGTGATGCACGGCAGGGAGCGGCAGCGCCGGGGCTACAGCCGCGATCGCGCAGCGCCGCCGGTGCAGGGGCGGCAGCACCCCGATCGCGCCCCACGCCGGCCTGTAGCCGAGAGGCCATCTCGGTCAGGTCAAAATCGCGCAACCGAGGGAAATCGGTCGAGGCCGGGGATAGGCCAATCGCCCCCTGATCGGTTTGGAAAGAAAAATCTGCCAGCCTGATCTGCGCCGATGTTGGCAATGGCTGTTAACTCGCTTGCACGACCCATTGCGAGCAGCATAAGGTAACTACCGTCACTCACAGGTGACTGCGGCCGGACCCGCATCCTCGAGAGAAGTTCCCGGAACCGAAGCCGATGCAGCAAGGGTGAGATTCCCCCAGGACTCGGCCATTCTGCCAGAAGGTGTTCTTCTGGTGCTGATGACCACAGCTTAATTCACCCTGATCGACGGTCGAGAACCGCGCGGGGAAGCTGTGGAGTTCCGGCATGACCGCCGAAATCGATATGTCTTTCGACCAGCTTTGCGAGCTGTTCAACTATACGCCCAAGGGCCGTCCGCTCGATCCGAAAGAATGCGCCGAGTTGATCGGCATCTCCCCTGATACCCTTGAGGGCTATCGAGGACGTGGCATCCCGTTGCGCCACTTCGCACCGCCCGGAACGCGAATCGTCCGATATTCGGAACGCGACGTGCTGGCGTGGCTCGCATCGGGCGCGCGCTACAGCACCAGCGAACAGGTCGCCGCCTGACCATCCCCGTCATGAATACCGGCAGGGTGGTGGCCCTGCCGGTGGAGTATCATCGTGAACCGCACCAATTTACAGGGCCTCGCCGTGGGTCCGCAATCCCCGAGTGTTTTCCCGCAAAACTCACCGCCGCGTAAAAATTCGCCGGGTGCAGATGGCGACGGGCGCAGATTGACTACCGCCCCGACCGGCGGGAGGTCTCGTCATGATTGACCCGGAACTCGCCAAGCAGGGGTTCTTCTGGAACGACGTGCCATCTGACAACGCGGACCACACCGAGCGCACGCAGCATGGATCTATCGTCAGGGTCGCCGCTGCCTTCTTTGACGAGATGGACCGCCGCGCGGAGAAGGTGAACCTGCTACTCAAGCTGGACGGCCCTATATCGCGTGATGAATGGAACAGCGCGCGTGGCAAGCAGCCGTGCATCGTGGATCGGTGGTTCTACGAAGACGTTGGCGTATTCATCGCACCGGGTGGCACCGGCAAGACGACCCTCTTGCTGTTTCAGCTTATCCATATCGTCCTGGGTCTCGACCTTTTCGGATATGAGGTTCGGGCACCCGGTCCGGTCGTCCTGCTGACAGCGGAGGACAGCCGCGAGACGCTGATCGCCCGGCTGCGCTATATGTGCCATGAGCTTGGACTTACCGACGAGCAGGTTCAGGAGGTGCGCGACAGCATCATCATCACTGACGTGTCGGGGAAAGGGATCAAGCTGACCACGGTGGAGAAGGACGTGGTGATGCCCAGCAAGCAGCTTGACCGCCTTATTGTTGAGGTTGGACTACTCTGCCCCTCGCTCGTTGTCATCGACCCAATGGTGTCATTTGGAGTGGGCGAGAGCCGCATCAACGACGCCGAGCAAGGGATGATCGACGCCGCGCGGCGCATCAGGAATACCGTGCGCTGCGCCGTGCTCTATGTTCACCACACCGGCAAGGCGAACGCCCGCGAGGAAACGCTGGATCAGTATAGCGGTCGTGGCGGCAGCGCGCTCGCTGACGGTGCGCGCATGGTGCATGTCCTACAGCGCCTCACCCCCGAAAAATGGACGGAGCGGACGGGCGACACGCTTGGGGAGAAAGAGGGCGGCTTCGTTCTCGCGCGGCCCAAGATGACATGGTGCGAACCACAGCCAGACGTCTATCTCAAGCGGCGCGGTTATTTGTTCGAAGTAAGCGTGGTGAGAGGGCCGCGGTTTAAGCGGCTTGCGCGAGCGGCTGATCTG
>NZ_CALMPA010000047.1 GCF_937871615.1 uncultured Sphingomonas sp.
GGTGAATCAGGAAACCGGCTGCGATTCAAGAGGCTGATTGAGTTTTGACCCTAGGCGCTGTGCCTGCTCATTGGTTACCGCAGCTGCCTTGGTCATTGCTTCACTCAGCGGAGCCGCCGTATTCGCCAACAACGCAAGACGTTCAACCAACTCGTCGCTCGACTTCGTCATCTTTTCGCCGAACTTCGCGAATGCCGAGCCGATAGCTTCCCCACTTGTGTCGGTGACTGCCTTTATGGTTTCCTGCAACTTGGTTGCAAGTTCGTCGGAAAATTGACCCGTCACTCCTCCTAGTTTCTCGGCCAGTTCACTGAGCTGGGCAGACATTTGCTCCCCGGCTTCTGCCTGGCGGCGGCGGGTAGCCTCTTGCTCGCTTTCGAATTGCTCGCGCATCTCTCGAAGCGAATTTTCCAGCGACGCAGGAACACCAGCGAGGCCATTTGACAGATCGTCGAACTTGGTAGCCATTACCGCCAAGGTCTGACCAAGCTGTTGCATTTCTCGGCCCGCGTGCTCGCCGAGCGCCTTGCCCAAATCCTGGCTAATCTGGTTGAATCCACCCTTCCCGAACTGTTCAATACTTTCGCTGATGCTACCCAGTACCGACACGACCGGAGACATGCGGTTGGTCAGCGCGTTGTCGATTGCAGTGGCGAGATCGGTACCCAACGTCTGGAACGCTTCCGTTTGACGCTTCATCTCGCGCAACTGATCTGCGGCCAGCCTTTGTGCCGGAGTGAAGAGCGTCCCACGATCAAGGATTTGGCATATCGTCTCGATATGGTGCTGCAACTGCTCGTGCCAGCGGCGATCAGTGCGCCGCAGAACAATCGAGCAGATGATACCGGTAACGGAGGTCCAAAATTTTGCCGCCGTGATTTTGAGAAGCCCCTGAAGAGCTGCCGCAGTCTCGGTCCCGTTGGATGCGCCAGACAGCACATCCATAGCGGATGTCAGCGCAGCGATCAGACCCAGAAAGGTAGCGGTCAGGCCGAGACCAACGGCGATATTCGCCCCCCAAGCCAGAACACGCGTATCATCTGCCAAGTGCAGAAAATATGCCTCGGCCCTTGCGGTCGTTCGGATGGTAGTCTCATTTTCGTCGATGAACGTCTCGCGAAACTGCTCCCAAGCTAGCGCCAGTTCCTTCCGATCCTGTCGCGCCATTACGTCGGCAATGGTGTCGAAATCCTCAGAAAACCTGACCTGAGCTTCGACCGGATCACTGGCAGCCGCGACTTTCGATAAGGCGTCTTCACGGCTCAACAATCCGGCCATTGCTTCGTCGAAATGCGCAACCCTGTTTCGTCGAATGAAGTGCCAGCACCACACAGCACCGAGCACGCAGAGCAAGAACACACTTGCGTCGTATCGAAGTACAAATAACAGGGCCTGGCTTGCCCAATGAATTGGCGCGCCCATGCCATCGAGTATGCTGCCAAATACCCCATCCATAAAATTCTTTGCCCCTATCAGCAGCAATCAATCAAAACCGGTGCTTGACGTAATCCGTCACCGCATTTCCAGACAATTCGGTAGTGGCATTTCCGCCTCTGACGTAAAAGCGCTGGACGTTTCCATCCTTTACGAATGCAGGCTTTGGTCCTTGTTCGCAGCGCACTGCTAGAATCCTCGTACCTTCCTGTTCTTCGAAATGCGGATGCACGTAGGGCATGAACAGCTCGCCGATCCGATCCTTGATGAGATTAACTAGGTGCAGCCCCATCTTGTCCTCATTGGGGAAGCCATCAGCTGCAAGGCCAAGGACCTGCCCGTTGTCATCAACACCAATCAGGAGCGAACCACCTTTCGCATTCAAAAATGCTGCGATGGTCTTGAGGACGGACAAGTGCATCTTCTCGTCGGGCTGTCCGGTATGCAGGTTGGTGCGAAGAGTGGACTTGAACTCCACGGCTCCATTCTCACCGGATGCGATCAATTCGCTCACTGTAGGGGGCGTAGCGGGTTCCAACGGCTTGTCGCCGGTAAGCGCCTTCCATGCGTCCCGAACCACTAGAGCCATTCTCTTCCGGCGTTCGACCAGGAATTCGTCGTACGGCATTTCCCACCACGCGGATGGAAGCGCGTGGAAGCGATTTGCAAGATCACGTTCTGACTGGCTTTGCGCAGCGTCAAGCGCGGGGACATACAGGCTCGGCGATTGCTTTCCGATCTTGATGTTGGCAGGCCATTCCACGGGTGCGAAATTCGCTATCTGATTGATAAGCTTAAGATCACTGATGCCTTGCTCCTCGAGAAAGCCCCGCGGGAAAAGATGATGTTGCTCGAGTGCCGCTTTTGATCCTTTGATTGCTGGGTCAACCATTGCGGCAAGCTTCATCGGGCTGAAGAGTGCTGGAGCGTCCAACTTGATCAGCGCGGCCTGGTAAGCGAATAACGACGGGCTTCGGGCAGCTGACGTAGCGAGCTGGCTGGGGAGCGTAATTTCCCAATAGTCGTTCGTCAGCGTAGTCGCGCAAATCTCGCGGAGTTTAGCCAGAAAAGCTTGGCCGTTCGTTAGATCCCGAACCGCCGCTAGATCCGCCTCGAACCGGGTTTCCGGAGAATTTGTATATCGTCCGGTCATAGCGGACATGAAGAAGTATTCTGCGATTGCCTGTCGCGCGTCCGACCGATCGATGCCGTAGTCTCGGATGCCGATAAGATAGAGAACGTAGCAGTAGATGATCGCAGTCTCGGAGCTGATCATTTTCTGACCACGATAGCCGGCAAGTTTGAGGCCATCGAGAAAGTGGTGCCAGTTGGTCAGATTCAGCACTGCCTTCTGAGCTTCGCGCATCAGTGCAAACTGGCCGTCGCGCTTTTCGGGGTTATCCAGCCCCGTCGCCGCATCACGCCCTCTCAACGCGCTATACACGTTTTCAAGCCGCGCCCGCTTCAGGGCCAAGCCAACCGTCGCTCGCAGCATCTGATCGGGTGACGGCTTGATGAAATGATTGAATGGAGACGATTGGCCATCGCTGGGCAGCACAGATTTTTGCGCAAAGTCCTCCAGTTCGAAGCGGCCTTCATCCCAGAACACGGACATCAAAGTCATGATGAAGTCCGCCTGGTTAAGGGCTTTGCCCTTGCCATTGATGCGGACGAAAACCTCGGCAATGGTCTCCTCGTTGACGGAGGAGGCGAGCGTCAGGGCGACGAAATTGTAGTTGGGCAAATTTCGAAGGTGGTCGATTGAGTCTTCAATCGTGGATTCCTCCTCGTCGCTCAGCTCTCTGATCTCCGACAACTGGCTGATGAACGCCTTTCGGAAGGCCCCAGCTTTGAAATCTGGGGCCCATATGGCCGAGATATCAGGGATGTATCCTCGATCTTTGCGTATGGCCGCATCTGCGACATCAAAGCGCCCCGAGAGTGGATTGAAGGCGATTTGAATCCGTTCCTTCTTGAAATTGGCCCTCAAAACCTCGGCGCCTTTGATCACAGCATAAAGGGACGTTAGCCTTTGCTGACCGTCAACTATCGCGAGTTCCGGGACAGATTGCTTCTGCCCAGTGCCGATAATCTTCAGCCCGCCTTCTGCCCCAGTTTTCCAGAACAGCAAAAACCCGGCCGGATAGCCTCGGTACAGCGAGTCAAACAGGTCTCGAACATTGACGTTGGGCCAGACGAAAGGTCGCTGCAATTCCGGCAATCCGATCTTACCCATGTCGATGTCTTCGATCAGGGAAAGGATCGGAATGGTGCTCGTGGTGAAGATTGCCATATACTTGCTCGGTCTCCCGTTGGAGAGGGCCGGGATGCGAAAATTTCCAGGATCTTGCGAAACTGGAATTATAGTCGCCGATCCTGTTGAACCCCCTATTCAGGGACTTAACAACGGAAGTCGACGCGCGGCAATAGTGCTTTACTCACGAAGATCGCTTACTGGTAGCCGAAGCGACGGGGCTCTCCGCAACCGGCAAAAGCCCCCTTGTGCTGGACGATAGAATTTCGCCTCGGCGCAATTTCTCTCGAGAGCCTTCAGCTAACTCCTTCGTGTAAGCGCGCAGAGCGCCGGCTACGCCAAGTCAGGCAAGACCATCTGGACTTCGGTATCCACGGTCGGTGCTTTGATACCGATCCCGCGAACACGTGCGATGTCGTTCACAACCTGGGTAATGTGGTGGGTCGTGTTGATCTCTCGCCAGATCTTGGCATTGCCGTGCGGGGCATTCAAGTTGGCCGCAGCTTGGGCGATGTAGGCGTCAGCTTTTGAAAACCCGGCGCCAGCAAAGTCGGTGCTGCCTGCGATCTTGGAAAAGACCCGGTGCATAGCCTCCCGATCAGAACCTGTCTTCGGCCCTCGCTCGACACGCCAGCTATCGCCGACCGTATATCGAAGATGGCTGATAGCCTTCCCGCCAGTTCCTCCGAACTCGATACGCGAACAGTCAGCCGCAAAATCGCCGAATATCATGTGTTCTGCCGTCGTAGGATCGAACCTGACCGCGAGCTTCCATGCTCGCCATTCGTTTCGAGGCCAGAATTCCGTCGTTCCAGGCTCAGCAGGATTTTTGTCGGGATAATGGCTGCCTTGGAAAACGATGTACTGCCACAAACCGCATTCCTGGAGAGTTTCCAAGGTTCCGCTGATAATCGGCGCAACGATGCTGGGTTCGGAGAACTCGACATCTGCGAACTCGGCAACGACGACACATTCGTCTGCCTTGAGGCCCAACGAAACCAATGCTGTATTCAAGGACGCCTGCAAGTCAGGCCCCACCATCTCATCGGAAGAGATGAGAAGCGCGAATTTGGTGTCAGCGCCTCGGTCGATCGCTGCACGTAATGCGGTCGAACAGTCGGCAATATCGCTCAGGAACGCGGCGGGAATGACATCGACGCCCTTCGCCCTAGCCATCCTGACCATTGCAGGAAGCCAATGTGATGCTTGATCCCGTCCGAATTCATCAAGGATGTATGTCGCGTCGATCAGCGCCGGACGCCCCCGCCATGCTCCAGCCAATGCTGCCGAAATATCCGGAACCCGGTCCATGGAAAGGGGGAGTGGCATGTCTGGGTCGCGCTCACCAAATGGCGGCACAATGAAGCGCGGGAGGACGCAGTCGGCTACATCACTCGCGAGAAGCCGAACACCTTCAAGTTCGCCTGCCTTCATACGAAGCGCCGGCGCGTACAGAGGGGCCTTTCTTGTGGTCATTGGGTATTCTCCAATTGCCGGGCATCGAACGATTTGCGGACCTTACCCGCGCCGAGCTTGTTCGCGAAAATCGTGTAGTTTTTTCGTTCCATCCGCACACGACCAAAGACAATGGCCGGTGCAATCCCCAGTTGTGCCGCGAGCCTTTCAAGCGGCTCCGGACTCTTGGCAATTCGGGCAGGTGAGCGCACCCAAAGTTCTTCCGGGATCAGAATGTTGCTCGCAAACTCGTCTGCCTGCCGCTCAAATTCATCAACCGCGAAGTCCTCGGTGCTATCGAAGAAGCCAGCTGAAAGCCCCGTACGGTAGTGAAGGATCACATGCCCCAACTCATGCATCAGCGTGAACCAGAAATTGTCGATCCTGTCGTGACGCAGTGTCATTCCAATCACTGGCGTTTCGTCGACGAGGAACGCAGCTCCATCGACACTCATACCCGCAATTTGCCGTTCAATGATCAGCACGATGCCGTGATCGGCGAGCAGCTTTTCAGCCAGCTTAGGGCCATCGTCATGGGCGCTGAGCCGTGCAAGTTCCATGACCCAGCTTACATCGAGCGCCTTGTACTTCGGCTTAGTCCGTTGGATCTGGGCTTGCGCGCGTCGCGTCACCTGGGCTTTCCACGATAGCAGCAGCCAGTCCCCTGAATGATCCTCCACGTTGAGGCCTGTCCGCAGGAGGGACGGCGTACCGTGGTCAGCGACATGTTCGGCGACAGTGCGCTTTAGCTGGCTAAGTCCACTCTCATCGGACTGATCTGCCTTATCGAGCCATCCTTCAGCGCGCGCATGCTTCAAGACCTTTTGCGCCTCGGCCTGCGTCATCTCGTATGAGGGTAGCCATTGTTCATGGGACTGGGCCGGGAGGTCCGCAGTCAATTTCACGCCAAGTGTCCGTGCGACTCGGATAAGATTGCCGAGGCTAATGCTCCGATATCGCTCAGCCTCGTAGCGCTGGACCTGCTGCTCTGGGATGAAGAGGCGGCGCGCCAGCTCTTTTTGCGACCATCCCCGCGCGACTCGCGCGACCACCAAGAGCCCACCTGGATCGTTACCAATCCGCTCGCGAAGCTGCTCTGGACGACCCAGCTTTGCTTCGTTGTACGCGGCAAGAAGCGCAGCAAGCTCCTCCCTCTCGGTCAGGAGCGATCGTCGGACGCTCGCGATCACCTCTTTCGGCAACCCTTCGACGATAGACTTAAGTGCCTGAACCGATGACAAAGCCGCAGAAATCTGCTCTATGGCTGACGCAGTGTCACGAGCTTGGCGATCATTGGCTATGATGGATTTCGCGACCATTGGAAGTCGAGTAACACATCATATCTGATGTGTGAAGCTGGGGCTTTAAGAGAGTTTGAACTTTTCCACATGTACGCTATATGGATTGCAGCAACGCACGAGCCGACCGGCTGCGAGCAGCATCGCTGTTGGCAGTTTGGGAAGCCAGTCGAGTGTAAGATAGTTACTTGCGGCTCTCTTGCACGTGCGCGGTTTGGTTAGACGTCAAATGTGGCCCTGCAGGGTTCGTTTGGGGTGGTCGAATTCGCGACAGTAGGTGTGAGGATGATACGAGACTAACCGTCCGTGATTGTCCGTGATGCTGAAAAGCAAGCATGTTTCGCGGCGGGCTCGAAAGGGTCCGCCGTAAACGTTTCAGCGTATGTAATCATTCGGAGCAATGTTCACATTGTCCGCATGAGCAGGGCGCGTCTCCTCATTGTGACAATTGGGATAGCTCCGGTCGACGCCACCCCTGCGGTCGCAACAATCATAGTGGAATTGAGAATCGAATGGGCCGCCGAGCCGCACGCGGGCACCAATCAAACACTTTTGATTGTGCCCCTCTGTCAGTGCTCGGGCCATCCCGTGCCGGTCACTGCCAGGGCTGTGGAAGCAAAGTGATCGGTCGTCTTCAAAGAAACGCCTCCTCTTCTCTCCCTTAGCCTCTTCCAATCTAATCGGATGAGCCGCCAAGAGCGCGGCTTTGGCCTGTTTGAGACGGAATGCTGGATCGTTGTCGATGCCAAGTTCTTGATATAAATCGCTAATCGATGGAGAAAGAACGTCAGACCGAAAATTGCAAAGCGGAAGAAGTAGCGGCGAGAAGTTCTGCCCACTCAACTGATCTCGAACAATTCTGGCTCTGGAAACTAGCGCCTGGACATGATCTTCCAAGCTTCCGACGAATTCCATAAGTGCCCGCCGTCGTTCATTTTTAGGTGCTACGTCGGGATAGAATGGTTCAATTGGCGCGCAAAGCGCAAAGGGGAAGAAGCTCCTGACAAAAGCTTTTGTCCCTGCGTGATCAAAATTTGCATATGCGACAACAACCGCGATCTCATCTCTCGGATTAAGTTCCGAAACCTCTCTCGCCAAATCGGTGAGAAACGGAGCAGCCATCCCATCACGAAAATTAAAGGGCTCTTTGATCCTTTTGATGATGATTCGACTGTCTTTGCTTCCTGTGAAGCGTTCCACGGGCTTCGACTGGACAGCCTCCACCACCTCTTGAGGAAATCCTGCTACGCAGCAGAGTATCTTCATTGGATCAACGTGATCTGGAACTAAGCGTCTGTATCACATCGAGAGGAAGGCAGACCCTTTTCAATTGATCTTTGTCTAGCACGGTGATGATCTCAGCGAGTAAGCTCTTGCCGTTCTCAGTCGGACGCTTTCGTCGGGCAATGGTGAATTGCTCCACATCGAGCCTCTGCACTTCAGCCCA
Organism: uncultured Sphingomonas sp.; assembly: GCF_937871615.1. Taxonomy (GTDB): domain Bacteria; phylum Pseudomonadota; class Alphaproteobacteria; order Sphingomonadales; family Sphingomonadaceae; genus Sphingomonas. The sequence goes on from NZ_CALMPA010000047.1 coordinate 7,889, forward strand.
TGCTCTGATTTCCTCCGCGACTTGAGCCGGGGTTCGAGATTCATTTGCTGTCGGGAGGTAGCGGGCTTCAATTTCGCGTATGTCATGCCCTTCGGATCCCAGATCTTCGCGGTGGGGGCCAAAATTCAGATTACTCAAATCCAGAAAGCGGCGCTCCCCTTCCGGCAAGGGAACAGAAAATGCAGCCCAGAATCTCTTATTAAACCGAGGCAGGGCGGGCGCCGGCTTCTCTGGATTCGCACCAGGTGCTACAATAAAAAGCACATTGTTATGGGAGCCAGTCCGCCCAATCTCGTACTGAAATTCATCCTGAACGAACTCGGACACCTTCTTCCGCGTAAGGCGTTCCAGAGTTTTGCGATCATCTTTCAACTCGTTTCCAAGCTGAGAAAGATAATAAGACGTTGCGCCTTCGGAAAAATGCCCATCAATAAGGCCCGCTATCCTGGCGCGAATGCGATCAATCTCTCCCGAAATGTCGCCATCTTCCGCGTTCATTTAAGTCCCCTAGAGATTCGATAAACCCGATTACCGAGAATTTGCGCCCACCCCAAGGAAGTTTTCACCCAGGCGCGAAAACTGCGGCAGCGGAGCCAATGGAATACTGGAAAGGCTTCAAAACCTACCTGTTCGCATCGCCCGTTCGATCGCGATTCCGATCGCCTCCGCCGCCTCCAACAGGTGCGCGTCCTCGAAATGGGCGTACCGAGATGTGGATTTGACCGTAGCATGTCCGAGCAGCCGACCGATCATAGGCAGACTCTCCCGGCCCATCACGGCGTGGCTGGCGTAAGTATGCCGCAAATCGTGAGGCCTGACGTCCTTCAAACGAGCCTCATCGCGAAACTTGACCCAAGGGCTTTGGATTGTCTGAATTGGTCGATGACAGCGCCAATTCCAGAAAATCCACGGATTCTTGCCGCAGCGCGGTAGGGCAAGGATCAGGTCGCGCGCCTCGTCACCCAGCCAGACGGTTCGCGGGCCGGTCTTGCTGTCCCGGAGGTTTAGGCGGAGACCTTTAAGGTCCGACCATTGCAGGGAAAGAATTTCACCAACCCGGCATCCTGTCAGCGTTAGCAGCAAGATCGCCGAGGCATAGGCTTGCTCTGTTCGGTCCTCACCTGCACGTGCCTTGGCCAGGACTGCTCCAAGTCGGGCCAACTCGTCATCGGACAGGAATCGGTTGCGATGGTTTTTCCGGTTCTGCCGGATTCCATAGCAAGGGTTCGTGTTTTCGACGCGATACCCCCATTCTTCCGCCTTGTTCAGTGCGGCGCGCAGGATTTCAAGGCAACGGTTTGCCGCGCCGGGGCCAGACTTGTCGGTCAGGGCGACGAACCACTTGGTAACTTCGGCCTCGCTCAAACTATCCACGAACGCTTCCGGGAAGGCGCCGTCGATATGGCTCCGGCGATAGCCCGTAGCTGTTTCCTGCGTGGACGGCTTCCAAGCTGGGGAACACTTCTCCCAATACTCCCGCAGAAAGTCGTCCATGCGCGGTGCATTGCGAACGCGCTGGCGCGTAGTCGCCGGATCGTGACCAACACGGGCGTGGGCAAGAACCTGGCGCGCCACCATCACCGCTTGATGCCGCGTGAGGACTGACGCCGGACCTATCGTAATCGTCCGAACCCGCCCGCCCATCCGCGTCTGAACGATGTAGACATGCCGACCACTGGGGTAGTGGCGGATGCCGAACCCGTTCTCCACGGCAATCCAGGTGGTCGTTCGCGCCTTGCCCTTCGGTGTCTGCGACAGCTTCGGATTGACGCCGATCTCCGCAAGCGCCTTTTCGACGATTTGCTTGAGCGAGAGGCTGGTCATGCGGACAGGCCCAATGATCCAGCGATTCCGCTCGAAACACGCGAAGCCGCGTCGGCAATCGTCTCGTCGGCCAGGTGGGCATATCGTGCGGTCGTTTCCGGCAAGACGTGTCCCAGCAGGCCGCCGATGGTCGCAAGTGGAACCCTCTCCCTTATCGCGACCGAGGCGAAGCTGTGGCGAAGATCGTGGATGCGGACATCCGGCAAGGCGCAGCGCTTGCGGAAGGGAAACCACCAATTGTCGATGTTGACGGGGCGCGCGCCGGACTGGTTGGCGAAGACGTATTTGCTGTCTTCCCGTCTTTTGATCCCTTCCACGATCTTCACGGCCTGGCTGTTGAGCCAGATGGTCTTAGGGCCGGTCTTGCTGTCGGGCAGGAGAAGACGGGGCAATTGGACCCAGTCCCATTCCAGGTCCCGAATTTCTCCAATGCGCGCGCCGGTAAAGATCAGCAGGCGTGTAACCGCAACCTGCGCCGGATAGGTTGCCTCGTCAGCGTCCAGCTCTCGGGCCAGACGGCGGAACTCCTGGGGGCAGAGGTAGCGCTCCTTCGGCTTGGTCTTGAAGCGCGGCATGCCCCGGCAAGGATTCGAGCCCTTCCGGACATAGCCAAGCTGGGCGGCGTACTTGAACATTGCCGCAAGGACCGGGACAGCACGGTTGAACTTGCCCTCGCTCACGTTCGCGCAATCGTCGCGCCAACGCACGACGTCGGACTTGCCGATCAGGTCGATCCGCATCTTCCCAAATCGCGGCATCAGGTCGCGGTTGATCGCATCCAGGTTGCGCTTCTGGGTCGATCCCTTCCAATGCCGTGCGTAGTCGGCCCAGAATTCATCGGCGTAATCCGAAAACAGAGGAGCGACCTTCACCGCCACCCGGCGTGGCAAACCATCGAGCGCGACTTCGGCGAGGCGCTTACGCGCCTCGCCCCGAGCGGTCAGGGCATCGACCTCGTCGACCTTGCCCAGCGAGACACGGCAATGCCTGCCGCGTCGCCGCACCCGCACGAACCAGTAGCGATTGCCCGATGACCGGACTCGCATTCCAAAGCCTGCAAGCTCCGCATCCCAGATGACATAGTCACTGGGTGCGGGCGGCATCTTCCGGCGAGCCAGATTGCCGTCAAGGAATGCCCGGTTCCCGGGCAAATGCCGCTTGGGGACCATATAGCCATCAGAACTACCGGAACTGCTCGACAAAGTCTCGGAATTATTGCCAATTCTGGGGACCAGGCAGCCATCAGCAGCAGTCAAGCTGTCGAGGGCTTCCAAGGTTGCCTTAATTGATTTTGCTGCACTTTTTCCCATTTTTGCGACTTAAGCCGCGTAGGGTGTGCTAATCCCAAGAGCCCGATCCCCTGTCCCTGGGTCTGTCTTGATGTCGTCGGAGAGGAGCCGGTTGCCGGGACCGGCGAGTTACGCGCCGCCGTAAGGCGGAACGCGCGAGGCGGGCGTCACCGATCCGATCAGGGTGGGAAAAGCCCCGAAGCACAGCATCAACGTCGGCCAAAGGGCCGCGTTGGAAAGGCGAGGATCGTGACCCGAAGGGCGGAGACAAGGCGCATGCCTTGGCTCCGTGAGGTTGGGCTCCCGTTGCCTGAAGGGCATCGGGAGCCCTAGCGAATAGAGCCGTCATCGGGCGCAGGCCCGATGCGCCCAGCCCTATGAATCTTCTTCTTCCTGCCCTCACCAACCGGCGCTATGCTTGCCCCGTTCATAGCCCGATTAGCCTTCACAAGAGGCACCTATGGCAAAGACACTGGAACAGGAGAGACAGGCTCTCGAAGAGGATCAGCGCCGGCTGGAAGAGCGGCGCAGGAAGCTCGAAGAGAAGGAGCGTGAGCAGGCGATCGCGACGATCGAGAAATCCGGACTGCTGAAGCTTGAACCTAAGCGGCTTGCCGATCTGACGGGCCGCATCAAGACACTGGGTTTCGAGGAAGTCGAGAAGCGCCTCAAGGCCTGAACCACCCCCGGCCGCGGCAACGCCGCGGCACGGTCATGGGGGGCTCGATGCCCCCCATGACCGTTCCTCTCCCAGCAAAAAAAGGGAGAGGCCGTAGCCCCTCCCCTGTCGTTCAGAACTCGTCGATGATGCCGCCCGGCGCGGTGTAGACGATCCGGTCGATCATCGCATGTCCGAGCGCGCCGTAGTCGCCCTCGTCGATGGCGAGGAACCCCAGCTCATCGTCTTCGACCACATGCTGGTCGAAGTAGCTGTGCATCGCGCGGCGCTCGGCATTGGCGACGGCGGCGAAGTAGGCGGCGTGCTGATCGGCGGCGGCGATGTTCGTGATCGTCTGCATGTTCGTCTCCTGTCGTCTTGAATGACAGGGGAATGGCGTCGGGCGGGCGGGACCGTGTCAGGCCTCGCCGGCTTGCCGGCGACCGCGAAGCGGCGGTGGGGGTCACGATTTTCTTCGGCGGCCACCCCGGCCGCCGATGATGCGCAGCGCCCGCTCCGCCGAAGAAAATGGTGGGGCCCCGCCGGGCTTGAGACGGTCTCGTCCGCCCGACAGAATGGGAAGACTGTGAGAGATTTTTCCTCTCAGGCGTGCGCCACGGCAATGCGTAGCGACGCGCGAGCTGACGGGTCCGTGCGGTACGCAAGCGAGCCAGAGAGTCCCTGCGTCGTGACGCATTTTGGGCGGCCCAGCGTCACCAATCGTAACGTTCGATTTTCGGCGGACCACCAACCTCCCTGATGGATTAACAATTTGGCTGTGGGCAAGGGTCCATCGAGCCGAACTCACTTCATCTTGGTGCGACGATCGGTCTGTGTTAGGCGCGGGGTTGCGCTGCGAAGGCTGCGGCGCCGGGACTGGTAATCCCGTCGAGAAAGGCAACTCGGTGTGATCTCACGCCGGGGTGCCTGCGCATATGTCCAGGTGCCTCGGTGCTAAAAGCGTAGGCGCATGTCTCGACGTGTTACCAGCCCCGGCTCCCGCGCTCAGCGCGGGAGCTCTCCGGGGAGGAGCGACGGCCCGGAAGTTTCCAGGATGTATCGCGCTCGAGGCGGCGAAGTGGACACTTTTGAAACCGACCCGACGATGACGCGGGCGCTTGCGCTGGCATTGATGCGCCAGGCGAAGGAGTATCTGACGGCGACGAAGGATGGCGATGCCGCCGACCAGTTGCAGCGCGCGATCGACACCCTTCTGACACCGCGAACGCCGGTCGCAGCATAGGCGCGGAAAAGCATTGCGGTGCGCGCCGCACGCGGCGACGCGTCCCTTTCCGACGTCTGGTCCGTGCGGAGGCTAAGCCCATTGCAGACGGGAACTGTCGTCGAGACTTCCGGTCGCGATCAGGCGGTCGAGCCGGGACAGATATCCGGCCGCACCCTGCGCTTCGACGCTGCGGCGGATGGCGGGATCAGCGAGGCGGGCGCGGACATTATCGACCGGGATTTCGCCGACGCTGTCCGGCTGCAGTCCCAGTCCTTCGAGCAGCGCAAATGCGTTCTGATAGGCCAGATCGAGTTCGAGGGCGAGATCGGAGGTCAGCCCGACCGACAGGGTGATCGGGCCAGTGTCGCCCTCGCGATAGACGCTGACCCGGCGGCCGCGAAACTGGGCCTCATCCAGCACAGTGATGACATCGGTCTGATAGTCGAAGATGCGCGCGATGCTGGCGAGCGCCAGCGGGCAGACGCGCGCCTCGAACCGGTAGGAGAGATAGTCGTCTTCCGCGAAATCCGGGTCCAGCAGGATCGTGTCGAGACGCTCGCCCTCACGGCGCAGGAATTCCCGGAAGGCGGCGAGCTCGCGGGCGTTGATGACGGCGGTCTGGCGTTCCTGATGGTCGGCCGATGTGGTGATGCGAAATACAATGGACATCTCGTCCTCCCTTGCTGAACGCAGCGCCCATTCCCTCTCCCCTCTGACCGCATTGCGGGGCGAAGTCGGCGCGATCAGCGGGCCATTGCGTGAGCGCGCCAGCGCTCAGTCCCCGACGGCGCGAAGGGGCTCGATGCCCCTGAGCGCCGTATCTCCACGCAGAAAAAGATGGAGAGGCCCCGGCCGAAGCCGGAGCCCCTCCAAGCGAGCGCTCACGCGCTGCGCTGGGTGCGCTGGTGCGCGAGGCGGACGATGTGCAGCGGCACCCCGGCCTGCCGCAGCTTCTGGGCGAGGTTCTGCTGGATGCCGGAGCCTTCGCAGATGACGGCTTCCACCGGCTTGAGACCGAGGATGCGGTCATTGCGGACGAAGGCGGCGCGGTTGCCCTGACTGCGATCGAGGCGGAACTGGATGACCTTGACGCCGCGCGACGCCGCCCATGCGTGCGCCACGGCATCGCAGCCTTTGGCCTGCGCGGTGGTCGCGAGGATCATCTCCGGGATGCGCGCCTTGATGCTGTCGAGACCGTTCCAGAGCAGGTCCGCGTCCTCCCACACCTGACCGCCGGAGAAGGCCACGACCGGGCCTTCCGGGGCGAACTGCTCGCGCCGCTCCCGGGCGCGGGAGGCGAGATAGTCGCGGGCTTCGATCATCGACGCGTTGAGGGCGCTGGAAACCCGGCTTCCCCGCACTGGCGAGAAGGGCTTGCCGGTTTCGACACGATAGACCTCGGCAGCGTGGTCACGCATGCATTCCATCGCCTCGCGGCAACCCTGCAGGGTCTGGCAGAGGAGCTGGGTATCTTCGAGTTCAGTCGCGTAGATCTCGGACGGATCATAGCTGCGTGCGAGATCGCCGAGCTTCTTGGCGGCGTCATCCTCGCGGCCCTCGATGCGCTTTGCAACGACGTGGAAGCTGTTGGCGAAACCCCATGCCAGGTCGGCCGCGAACGGCTCCATGCGGGTGTCGCGCAGCACGTCGAACATGGTCTGCATCATCATCTCGGTGGCGGCCCGCACCTGCTCGGGATCGGGCATGTCGAGCGCTTCCGGCGCCTCGACGATGCTGAGCTTGGCCATCTCGCTATGTTCGATGAACGCGCCCTCGTAGGTCTGGGTCAGTCCGTCATTTTCACGCGACGCGGCGACGAAACTGGCAAGGTCGGCGAAGTTGTTGAAAGAAGTCATAAAAGCCTCCGAACAAGTCGATCTCTCATCCGGGATTGGATGAAAGATGAAATCTCATCGGATGGGCCGACGGGGCTTTGTCAGGGACGCGGGGCTTGTCCCCGCGCCGCCTCGGCGGGGCGTGGGGGAACCGATTTTCTTGGGGCCAGAGCGCAGCGACGGTCCCGGGAAAATTGGGGGGACCGCGCATCCTTGAGAAAGCCCCCAAAGGCACATCACACTACGGCGATGAAGCTTGTCTGATACCGAGATGTTAGAGAGAGAATTGGATTTGCCCCGGCCGCGCCAGCGGGCGGGTTAACAGCAAATCGCTCCTGACTGATCAGGACGAAACCCCTCCCCAAATCGCCCCTCGCAAGGTGATCGTCACCCGGCAGGGCGGAGACGCGGCAAGGCCGTGGCTCCGGGAGCCGGAGGCGAGTAGAGCGCCGGTCCCGGCCTGAGCCTGTCGAAGGCCCGGGATGCGCCGAATGATCGAGCACCGACGCCGCAGGCAATGTTGAAGGAATGAAGAGTGAAGGCCCAGATTCAGGCGAACTATGAGGAGCGTCTATCGCGATATGCTGCGCTGTTGCATGGCAATGAGCCATCGGGGCTGGCGGCGAAACTCGCCGTCTATCAGCAGCTCCTGCGACAGCGGGATATTCACGGCGACCGTCTGTGGCAGATCGAGCCAATCCTCTGTCCGCTGATCCTGTCCGCCGAGACGGACCTGCACCTGGCCGTGGGCCGACTGCTTGAGAATCCGCGCCGGGCGGAGGGCAGCCTTTTCGCTTTCCTTGAGTTCTGCGTGAAGAACCGGACCAACATCACCTGGAAGTCCGGCACGCCGCCTGAGGGCGAGTTCGAGCGGCAGATTGGGGAGCTGGAATCCCAGCGCGCGACGATCGACGCCATCATGGGCCGGCGGGACAAATTCTTTGCCCATCTGGACAAGCGATACCTGCGGGAGCCGGAGCGCATCTACACCGACTATCCGCTGGCGGAGCAAGACGTGATCGCGCTGGTGAACAGCGTGATCAAGGTCGTCACCGACCAGGAGTGGAAGCTCCGGGATGGGGCGAGCTTCCACGTCGGCGAGTTCTACGCGATCGGCGTCGAGAACATGGTGCGCAACCTCGAGACGGGGCGACGCGCGAACTTCCCGGGCCAATTGAGCTGACCGGCGGCGCCGTCAGGCGCCGCCCCTTCGGGTCAGAAGAAGTCGATCTTGTCGGCGATGATCTCGCAACCGTACCGGGTGACGCCGTCGCGATCCTCCCAGCTCGAATAGTGCAGCCGGCCGGTGATGGCGACGACATCGCCCTTCTTGCGCGAGGCACCGGCCTTGCCGAGGCCGTTGAAGCAGGTGACCTTGTGGAACTCGGTCTCCTTGGCGGTGTAGCCGGTGGCCTCGTCGACATAGGTCTTGCCGTCCCTGAGCTTCACGTGATCGGTCGCGACGATGAGGGTGGTGACGGCGCCGCGGGTTTCGGGGTCCTTGGCAACGCGGCCGGCGAGATTGACGTTGTTCATGGTAGTGCTCCTCGTTGGGTCCAGCGGCCTTCCCGCCGGTGGCACCGAAGAGCGGCGTGCGGAGACGGCCCGCACCGGAGCGCCAGCGGAGGGGAACCCCTGGCGGGAGTTGGCGCGGGCAGCCGCGCAGCGGCAACACGGGCGACCGGAAGGGGTTGCGGGACGTCTTCGTCTCGCCGCAGGTGTCAGGAACAGGCGAAGGAAGGCCGCAGGTCGCAGCGCGGCTCTATCCGGTGGACGATGTCGCGCTGCGCTGCCGATGGTCCGATCTCACGCCGGAAAGAACGTATGGCGCCGCTCGAACAGCGATCAGACAGGCCGGCACCTTTGGGTCGACGTGTGCGGAACGCCACGTCCGTGTTCTAGGTCAATCGGCGATGCTGCCCGGCCGAGACGGCCTCAGGTTCGGAAGGGTAGTCGGAGCTTCGCCCGGCGGGACTTTTCAGGTGCGATTTCGGGCTCGTCGGCCCAGCGGTCGGCGGCGATCTCCGCTGCCGTCGGTCGCGATGCCGCAAGCTCGGCCCGCTGCTCGTCGTTCATGGTCTCGGCCGCGATTGCCGTTCGATTGCCGCGCTGATCGTTGGCTCCCATGGAATCGTACTCCGAAGTCGCGACGGGCCGCGCTGCATGGCAAATGCGGGCGCGGCCGATACTGGTCAGGAGGTGCGCTTGACCTGCGTCACCTTGCCGGCGTCGTAGGCGGCGAGCCAGCGTGTGCGGATGGTTTCGTAAAGCGCGGACGGAAGGTGCCCATAGGCCACCTCGCCGGAGGCATCGCCCGGCACCGGCCGAAGATCAGGCCCGGGCCACTGGAAATGATTGATCTCCGTCAGGACAACCCACGAGCGATCATCGTCCAGGCCGAGACGCGCCTTTGTGGCGTGCGGGATTTCGACGGCAAGGCTCGTGTCGGACGGCGGTGTATGGGTCACAGGCAGGATGGTGACCATCTTGGCGCCTGCCTTGTTCGTCGTCGCGAGCAGCACGGCGCAGGGACGGTCCTTGCTGCCCTCTTCGTGACCTGCCTTTGCTTCGTGGCTCCAGAGATAGGAATAGCGAATTACGAGACCGGGAACTGGATCAGGAATCTGCACTCGTCAGGATCCGACCTCGTGATTGAACGCATCGGCTTCAGCAGGCGCGCGCGCAGACCGAACGGCATCCGCGATCTCCTCCGGCACCTCATTCAGCGCGTAGACTTCGCGATCGCGCCGCTTGAGCCGCTGATATTCAGCGGCCGACATCAGCACGAGGCTATCATGGCCATGGTGCGTGATGGTAAGAGGCGCAACAAGCGCCTGGCGGCTGATGCGGCCGAAGGCCTTTGACGCCTCAACGGAACTGACAGTCTGGGGCATGGTGATTCTCCTATCCGGAAAGTACGGAGTTTCCGGACAAATTTCAAGTCTGCTGTTCCGACTGCGATCAGACCATAGCCGAGGGCATGATCGGAGGGAAACGAAAGCAGGGCCCGCTTGTGCCGAGACAAGCGAGCCCTGCGGGGATGCCGCGCGCCAGGGGGAGACGCGCGGCCGGGGGAGAGGATCGTCAGTCCGCCATTTCGGGCGTGCGCCGACGGCGACCGTTGCCCTGGGCGGGCTCGCTGCCGAACGCGCCTGCGGCCGAGGATTCACCCAGTCCGTCAGGGCCAGCGGGACCGTTCGGCGCAGCCGGCTCGTCCGCGCCGGGCAGCGGCGGCAGACCGTCATCGGCCGCAGCGGTGTCGGTCGGCGCATCCCGACGGCGGTTCGGCCGCGACCAGACGATGTTGTACGAGCCGTCCTCCTGGCGGAAGGCCGAGATGTAGAGCGGCTTGTCGAGGCTGGGATCCTCGATCTTGCCGTTGAGGAACATCTCGCCGGTCGAGTTGGAGGACAGTTCGAAAAGCGCGCCGACCTGGACCCACTGACGGGCAGCCGAGAGCGCGAGGATCTCGAACTTGGGTGCGCGCGGGTTGGCGGACTGGACGGTGCGCAAGGCGATGACGATGGCGACCGTGAGGGTCGAGATCTTGCCGGTGTAGGTGCCGCTGGCGTTCTGGGTGATGGTGCCGATGTTCATGGGATGTCTCCTGAGATAGTGCGCTCGAACCCCTTGTCCGAACACCTTCTCTCTCCCACTCCTCTCCTCGGCCGTTCGGCCGAGTAAGGCGCGCCAGCGCCGCTCCGACGCGCCACTTCGGCGCCGTCGGATCCGCCGTGGGATATCAACCCAGACTGTGGGTCAATCCTCCTGCGACTGTGCCGAGGATCGCCAGCGAGCGATGATGTCCTGCATCTCTTCGGCAAAGCCCAAACCGTCGATATAGACAGCACCGCGATCATTCTGGCCGAGGAAGCCGATGATGGTGGTGATGTCGTTGGCGACAGCGACGTCGAGGCCGAACAGGTCGGCGATCTCGAAATGGCCGAGGGCGGGACCATTCCACCAGGCCATCAGGAAGTTGGCGACGCGGCGGGCCTGACCTGTGTCGCTCATCGCGAGAGGGATGAGGCGCGTCAGCGCCGCCCGGGCAGAATCATAATCGGTCGGAACAGACGTCATCGGCTTTCCCCTAGGTGCGAGGCTATCGAGCGCACGCACCCGCGCAAGCGATTATGTGCCGAAAGGCTTGATTCTAATGGATCGAGCCGAACAAGCGCCGCTTCATTTCAGCCTGATACTGGCCATCCTTCTCGCCGATCGTCGCACGCATATCGTCCGCGAGCCGCTCGGCGAGGTCGGCCGGAACCTCCACATAGGGCGCGACGACGGCGATCGCGGCCTCGGGGGTGGGCAGTTCGCCCGGTTCGGTTCCCTGCCAGATCAGGGCCTCTCCCTCCTCTGGCTCATCTTCGGTGCGGAAACACACCTGCGCAAAGAAGGTCTGGAGCGGCCGATCCCATCCGACCGCTGCGCAGATGACATCGGGATGGCCGACCCTGGGCGGGAGAATGTGCCTGCTCATGGAAGAGTCCTCCGCATTCTATGCGCGACGTGACGCGCGGCGCCTTCGGCGCTGTTGATGGCCTGGCCTGCCGCCGATGCGGCTCGGCGCGCGCCTGCCCTGCGCAGCAGGGTACGGGCTTCGCGCAGGCGTTCAACGGCAATCGCGATGGCTTGTCCGTCTTCGGACGTCGCAGGTGTTATGCGGCGCAAAGTTACCTCCATTTTGGATGCGAATTGGCGGGGCTCGTGCCGGGCTCAGTCGTCGCTGGGCAGCATGATGGTCATGACGCGGACGGTCGCCGCGGCATCGGCCGGGTCTTCCGAGCCCCATTCGAGCGAGGGGTCATAATAGTCGATGCGGAAGCGCACCGCGTGACCCTCGATCTCGAACTGCCCATAGTTGCGTTCCGGGCCGTCGTCGGGCTTGAACTCGTAGCGCCGGACGGCCGCGAGGACGGCGGCCTGGGCTATTGCTTCACTGACGATCCTGTTGTCGCCCGCCAGCGTGGCGAGACAGGTCGCCGTCATCACGATGCGCGCATTGCGATCGAGTCCGAGGCGCACACGATCGTTGAGCTCGGCGATCCGGGATATGGTGCTGGTCATGCTGCCTCCATCAGGCCGGTGTTGAAGGTCTCGATCCACTCTTCCATCGTCGGCCGTTCGGAGAGCGGCACGATGCTGGCTGCGTCCTGGAAGCGGATGAGGTCGGTCGGTGCATCGCGCCGGATGGCGTCAATCTCGGCCTCGGCCAGCAGCCGTTCGGCGCGGATGAAATCGGTGATCCTGCCGGGTCTGGTCTTGGTCGACCGTCGCCACAGCCCTTCGACGGTGCGCAGCCGTGGCTCAGCGCGGGCTTCGATCAGGACGATCAGGCGCAGGCACCACACTGGCAAGGCGCGCACTTCGTCGGGCCGGATGGCGCCGCAGAAAAAGCAGCTCGACTTGGGCGGCACCGGGAGGCCGGCGGCCTCGATCCGGGCGATGCAGCGATCGCGCGTCCAGTTCCATTCGCGCAGCGGATAGCGGCACTCGAACAGCGGATCGTCCAGCGCTGCGGCATGGGCATAGCGCCGCGTATCGGCGGCGGACACGTCATAGCCGATCAGACGAATGACCTTCTGCCCATTCGCCCATGCCGCCTGGGCAGGCGCCCATTGTTTCAGGAACGCGTCCTGGGGCGCCACCTTCCATTTGAGGCTGCAACTGTGCCGACCCAGACTGATGCTGGGCAGGGTCGCGTTCGTCAGGACATTGGCGAGGATCGAATAATAGGGCGGCCAGTGCTTGAAGCGCCTGGGGACATAGCGAACCACCTCGTAAGGGATGCCGCGCGCGCGCATCCAGGCCGCGATCATCGCCTGATATTCGTAGGTCTCCGGCTTTTCCGCGCCGGGATCGGCGGAAAGGACCAGGTCGGGGGCTTCGCCGCGGGCCTCGAGTTCGATCAGGAGCGCCGTCGAATCGACCCCGATGCCATAGGCGAGGACGACAGGCGGCGGGGCGGCCACCAATATGGTGTCCACCAATCGTCGGTTGCTGGGAATGTGCATGGGGTTCTCGGCCTCGATCGCGGCCCATCGCCGCGACCATCAAGATCCCCCTCCCCTCAGTCTCAGGGATCAGAGAGCGTCGAACCTCGTTGCGCCACCGAAGAGGCGAAGCGCCCGCGCCATCTCGTCGCGCAGCCGGGCTTTGCTCCCGACGATTAGCGTCGGCGCGAGGAGTTTTCCGCTGGGGTCGATGAAGCCATGCGCGGGAGCACCGCCCTGTTCGATTGAAACGAGATGCCCTCTTCCAGGCCCAGGCCCCTGATAGTGGGCCGTCAACTCGCCAAGCTTGGCGGTGAGGCCCTTGGTCGCCTTGGACCAACGGATGTGCCCGGCGCCGAGATTGCTCCCGGCCTCGCGGCCTCGGTCCAGCCAGAGCTTCAGATGAGCCTTGACCTGTAGGGGCGTGTTACGCGTGCGCTCACGATTTCGACAGATCGGAAGGGCAACCGAGTGAGCGTCGAGAACCCGAAGATACTCGCCGTGCAGCGCGACCAAAATGTCCTCGACGTCGATGCCCGACAAAAGAGCGCGAAGGCGGTCAGCCTGTTCGGGGCTGGCGATGAGTTCATCGGCACGAGCCGCCGTCAATTCCTCGGCCTCGGGCGATATCCCGGTCGATGAGACGAAGCCTCGCGCCGCTGTCAGGATGATCGCGTGGCCGCCAAAGCGACCGCCCGTCTCACGAAAGCGCTCTAGGACTCCGGTTCGGCCGAGCGCTGCCACCGGGTGATCACCGAGAATGATGACGCGCCGCGGCCATGGCGTCGGTCGAGGGCGGTCGCTGGGTTTCGGCCAGTCCGAGGGTAGTGATCGCGCCGCGCCCTGCGACAGCACTGGGGCGGCCGATCGTCCGGCGGCAAGGTTGGTCCGGCGCGCCGCATCGAAGAGATCATCGACGTCGCCGCCGCCATCGGCAAACCCGCGATCATAGGCCGGCCGTTCTGCGGCCTTGGCTGGCGCCCGGTGATCCCAACCGGCATGGGCTGCGTACCAGCCATCGGCATAGCGGACTGCCTGATTCCAGTCATAGCCATAGCGATCGCGTCCACGCAGGATCGCAGCATCACGCTCGTCGCCGTGTGGCGACACGGCCCGGCTCTCGGTGAAGCCGAAATTGCGCACCTGACGCTCGGCCTCGGTAGCGGCGGCAATGGCATCGTTGACCGGCCTCATTGCGACGACACGTTCGCGGGTGCGCGCCATCCGGTCTGCCGCCGGCGATGTTGGCGGAAGATCGGGATAGTCACGCCAGGCCTTCGCGATCGCCTCGGCGTGATTGGGTGCCCGCCCTCGGGCAAGCCAGGTGGCGGCCGAGCAAGGATCGAAAGGCGCGATGTTCACTGCGCGGCTCATACGCTCGGCCTCCATCGGTATCAGGCAAAGAGGCGCATGGGCTGCGCAACCGGTGGGGTCAGGCGTAGGTCGCGCTGAAGGCGCGTGGCGAAACGGTCGGGCGCCATGAGGTCGTTGACCGATGCCCAGTGATTGCGATCGCCGCAGTGATCGTCGCGGCCGCGAACACGGCGATAGAGGACTTCCCGGCCCGGCCCCGAACAGCCGAGCGAGAGCTGTACCCATGCCTCCTCGCCGTGGAGCGTGATTTCGCCTGAGACCGCGGGCCCGCCCTTGTTGGAGCGAATATCGTAACTTCCATCGCAGAGGCCCAAGGCGTCGGCCAGGCGTCGCATCGCGGAGCGGCCCTCGGAATGAAAGAGGCGCTTTGCCGCCTCGTCGTAGCTCACGCCGCGATAGGCGAGATTGCGCAGCACCGGGGTTCGGCGGATTTCGGCGATCTGGTCCATGCAGGTGCGCCGAAGCTCCAGACTGGACGGCCGATCCTCGCACACCGCGCTGAGGTGGCGAACGAGCAGGATTACGGCGGGATCGGTCTCGGCATCCTTGCCGGCATTGCGGCAATCCTTGATGGCCGCGCCGATGGCATGGAGGGTGGTGCCGACCGTGATCAGCGAACTGGGGTCGAGCGCTTGCTGATGGCGCATGGCGACGTCGTAAGTCATGGGAAGGGCCTCCGGTCTTGAGCGAAAATCCGCTCAAACGGCCCTTCCCCCCTCCCCTTTCTCCCGTGGGCGGCCTCGGGGCGGCGCTTCCCTTCAGGTGGTGATCGGCAGCGGAATGGGAACGCTCTGTCCGGTGGCGATGTTGATGAAGGCGCCGGCATGACCGATCGATCCTCGACCAAGAAGGTCAAAGAGAAGAGCCAGGGCGTGGCTCGCCACCACCCTGTTCACGAAGAGCGACTGGCGCTCCAGGGCCTCGGCGACCGAGCACGACGGAGCATCGTCATCCGGCAAGGTCTCGTCCGCGATCTCGGGGAAATATTCGAGGACGGTGGGCAGGGATGGCTGATCGGCTTCGGTCTCGCGGTTCGGGCAGCCGAGAAGGAACTGCCCGTCGCCCGCCCGATTGCCGAGATCCATCCAATAGGTCGGCGCGTTTCGCGCCGCGGCGAGCGCCGTGCCTATGCTGCGACGTGCGGATGCGGTGTCGACGCAGGTGATGATGAGATCGGCGCCGTCGAGCTTGACGGCCTCGGGGGCACGACCGTGCAGCGCCGTCCAGTCGAGGCCGTGCGCGAGATTGATCCGCTCGGTCAGGGTGCGGGCCTTCGAACTGCCAATGTCGCATCGATAGAAAGGCTGTCGGCCAAGATTGGCTTCGTTGACGGTATCATCGTCGACGACGGTCACGTCGAGCGAGCGGGTGGAGATGGCGCGCAGCGCCGTGTCCAGCGAGGCGAGCCCCATCAGTATCTGCGCACCGTTTCCGCCGCAGCCGACGAGCACAACCTTGATCGCGCGGTTGCCAAGGGCCGCCGGCAGAAAGTGACGGGCGGGCATATCAGAGGTCATGATAGTCTCCTGAAAAGGGGCTGCGCGGAAGCGGCAGGAACATCCCGCCGGCGCACAGCCGGGAGGCAATTGCCGGACCGCCCGCATGACCGAGACGGCCGACCACCAAAGAAATCTTGGTCGCGTGCGCGTCGTCAGCATCGTCGGTCGCGCTGAAGAAGGCCGGACCATGGCCATGGCTGTGAATGTCGCAGACGATATGGTGATGCGGCGGCAGGACGGGTGTGCGGTAGGTCAGGTGCGACGGCGTCGCGCGGTCGATCTGGGGAAAATCCAGCGCGAACTGCCGATCGTCTTCATTCCAGACGATGAAGGCCGCGGCCTCGTTCGGCAGGGCGTCCCGGAAATGCTCGAGAATTTGTTGAAACAGCTCCGCCGGTATCAAGCCGCAGCGTAAGTCCGCGCGCCCGGTGCCAATGCTTCCGTAGGGCAGATAGGCTGGAATGGGCGGGGTCAGTGGCAGGTCCAGCGAGAGCCAGGCCCGGCGCAGAATCAGGCAGACGCCGTCACGTCCGACGGCGAGGCAATTGCCGACACGGGCGCCGCGAACCGCGTCAATCGCGGGGGATCGGCCATTGGGGGGCACCGGATAACATGGCGCGGCCTCAAGGATGGCTGCGGCGGTTGGATCTTCGGCGAGGGCTGTCATCGACGGGCCTTTCCATAGATGAGGTCGCCGAGCGTCACCGGCTCGGCCTTGAGGCCGCCTCGTGGTGCTGTCTGACGACGATCGCCGAGGAATGGCTTCAGGCGTTTGACCGGAAAGCGTGTTGCACCGGTTGCCGCGAGATTGTCCCAGAGACGCACGAGACCGCCCTTCCCCGTGACCGTCAGCTCCTGACCCGGATTCGGATGCGTCGACCATGAGTCGAACAGCGCGCGCTCGAATTCGGGAATGGCCGCCACCTCAAGCGAAGTCGGCCTCGGGATATTGCCCCAGCAGAGCGAGCCATTGAGGAAGACGTTGAGGATGGGCGAATGAAGAAGGACAGTCTCGGCCGTGGGCCGTTCACTGCACCCAAGCGCGTAGACGCCGAGCCGGCGCCGCGAAGCGACAAGGACGTGTGCCGGATAGGCGACCGGAACAACGGTGCGGCCAGCGAGCGCCCGCAGGCCCGTCGGCGTGGTCGAGAGATTGAAATACGCTGGCCGCACCTGGGCGGGAACCCACCAGACAAGCAGATCGGGATGGGCGACCAGCACTGTCTCGGGGAGAATTCGAGGCGGAGCTACTCGGCCGAGAGACTGCGACCAATGCCGCAAATGTGCCCTGGTCAGAGGAGTGCCGGCGGCGATGGTCGGCGCGCCGGTGGCGTCATGATCGATCTGGTGGATGCTGGCGAATGCCTCGGCATCTTCACCAGGGGTAAGATGGGAGCCGAGCCCGCGGGCCCCGTCGCTTCTGTAGAGCAGGATGGCGTTGGTCAGCACCATGCCGCCTGCGGTTCGCTCGAACTGCACGCTATGGTCGGTCATGTCGGCCTCGTTATTCGGGGGGATAAAGTTCGATGAGGTGCTTGGCGGCCCGGAGCAGCCGCGCGCCAACCGCGAGGGAGGCAAGCCAGGCGTCGATCGCCACGGCCTGCGTCATCGGGCAGAGGCCTGTCACGTCCATGAAGCCGTACTCCATGCCGTGGCGGCCGACGTCGTCGACCTCGACCCCGAACTGCTCGACAGGAACGAGGGTTAGCGGCGGGAGAGGCGAGCACTCCTCGATGCCGGGGACATATTCGTAGAGAACGTCCATCTCGAGGTGCCAGGCATGATCTTCGTTCGGCAGGTTGGAGAGGGCTGCGTGGGCGTCTCGCAGTTCGCGCAAGGCCCGGCGAAGGGCAGTTGGTAGCTTCGACAGGGGCGCCGCCTGCGCCGCAAGCATCCAGTCCGGTCGCTTGGCGTTCATGGCGGACGGCATGATCTGGGCCTCGATTTCGCTATCGTCAGCCCCGTGAAGTGCCATGAGGGCTTCGCGGGCGGCGTCATCCTCGGTTTCGCCATCCCAATAATACATCGAGATATTGTCAAAGAGGTCGTCGTAGCAGAAGACCGGGAGAACACTTCCGAGCGTTCGCTCAAGCGCCCGGTAGGCGGCCGCGCGCCATGGGATGGGCCGGTTGCTGTCTTCGATCCATCCAAGATCCAGTTGCCCGATGCTGTCGCAGACGATGGCGATCGCCGGCGCGCCGCAGGATTCGCCGTTGAGGAGGACGACGCGCAGGTCCGCGATCGGACAGCTTCGCAGGATCTCCAGAACCTTCGCCGTGAAGACCTGTTCGATGTGACGCCGGGCCTCGGGGCGCGTTAGACAGGTGATCGCCCCCTCCTGTGATGCGACCCAGCTGCCCACCAGCTTGTGATGCGCGACCAGCGGTCGATCGAAGATCACGGGAATATCGGGCGATAGGCCGACGGACCGCCCAGCCAGATCAGCCGAGCGGAGGGAGGCGCAGTCCGGTGGGCGGAGGGATGGGATCGGCGGGACCGTCCTCTTGCGCGCCCGCGCAAAGGACGATCTGCGCATGGAGGGCCTGGGCCTGTTTGCTGCAGGATGGGCGGGAAAGTCCGGGAGTGTCGCCATGATCATTCTCGATCCATTCGAGGAGCGTCTTGCGCGGTGCGGCGGGGATGGCCGCCGATTGAGGGCGCGCCACGTCAGCCCTTCGTGCCGATAGCTCGGCGATATTCGGTGACGTGGACACCGCCCGTAACCCCGGCATCGACCAGGTCGGCATTGAGGATCGCCGGGTAGAGGGTGGCGTGGTAAGCGCGCAGCCCCTGCGGGTCATTGGCAAGATGGGGCGGCTGCGGGAGGTCGATACCGTCATAGCGGTAGACGCGGGCAAGATGGTCGATCTGCATCGGAATGTCCTCGTTGGAATTGCAAAGGGGTGTCGGCTGCTTCCGATCACCAGAGACTGGCCGGCTCCTCCGATTTTGCGTCGGCCGGCAGGGCTCCCGGCGCTGGCGCTGCCGGAGCGCTGGTGGCGACCGCCGGTTTGGGAGACGGCGATGCTGCTTTTGCCTTCGCGGCCTCGGCGGAGGCAGCGCGGACGGCCTCGGCCGCGTCCCGCTGGGTGGCGATCTGGTCGGCCAGCGTCTTGCGCGTGGCTATCAGTCCGCCGAGCGCACCTTCAGCGCCCTTTGCAAGTTCGGCGTCGATCTCGGCGGCGGTCGCGATGATAGAGATCGGGTGCAGCTCGCCGGCCTCGGCCTTTTGCGATTTGCCCTCGGCTACACGGGGAATGATGATGAGGGTGACAACGCCGTCGGCGCCGGCGACCAGGTCGAAGGCGAGCGAATAGCTGCCCAGCAAGGGCAGGAGATTTGTGATCAGCATTTTGGTGATTCCTTGATTGGAAAGCGGGGTGGGCTCAGGCAGCCAGATCGGCCACCACCTCCTGGGTCTTCGCAGGCGTAAGGGGCTGGGGCGGCGAATAGCGGCCATCGAGGGTCATCGCGCTCGGCACTCGGCCAGCCCAGTCGAACCCGACCGCGTTCAACATGCCCGTGATGAGGTCGCCCTTCTTGGCGCCGAGCAGCTTGGCGAAGGCTTTCTCCCCCGTATGCGCCACAAGGCCGCACTCGCCGGCGATGAACTTCAGCTCGTCCTTCGTGTAGCGTTCGAGGAATGCGCGATCGACCTGCCAGACCGTCCGGATGTCGATACCGAAGGCGCTCGAAAGATCAGCGACGTGGGTAAACGACTGGACGTCCCGGGCATATGCGGCCCCGATTGCAGCGAGCACCGTCGTGGCCTGGCCCTCGGACAGCTCGCGGATCTCCGCGATCTTTTCCTTGAAGCCGCGATCGGGGAACGCTGCGTCGACCAGCAGCGCAGCGCGCGAGGTCAAGGTCCCTGCCTTGATGTGCGAAAGCGTGCCGGTCAGCGCTGCCACGAGGATCGCCGCCTGGGCGTTTGATGGATCGTCAGCCAGCCCGCGGGCGAGTGCCGTTCGCCACGTCGCCTCCCGCAGGTCGGCCGTGCGGCTTGCGATGGACTTTGCGGTGATGCTGGGGCCGGTGCTGGTGGAAACCTTGCGCACGACGGTTCCGCGACCGACCAGAGGCGCGGAAGGCGCCGCGTCATCGATCAGACCGCCGATCTCGCCATCATCCTCGTTTTCGTCGCCATCCTCAGCGGGATCGTCATCATCGGGCTCGATCGCTGCAGCGGCATCCTCGGCCTCGGCCGCCGCCTCCGCTTCACGGCGTGCGGCTTCGACGGCCTCGGTCTTGAGCTGAAAGCAGGTGGCGTTGGTGCAGTGTCCATCGTCGACATGGGTGTCGAACAAGGCACGTTGTGTGCCCGAATTGAACGGACAGGTGGTGCATTCCGTCTTGTCGAAAATGGCATCGGCGAGGCGCTGCGTGACCTTCATAAGAAGATCGCGGGTCTTGGCGATATCCAGGCCGGCGGCGATGATCGTCTCGAGCGCCTTGTCCTGCTTGTCGGCGGGGACGGCGGCGAGCAGCTCGGCGTGTCCGACCTTGATCCGGCGCTCGTCGAGCGCGGTTTTGACGGTCTCGGAAAGGTCTGCGAGGGCGAGGCGGCGATCGAGCTTCGCGCGAGACCAGCCAAGCCGCCGGGCAGTTTCGGCTCGGTCGCCTTGGCACGCCGCGAGATAGCGGACGGCCGCGTCCGCCTGCTCGGTCTCGGAAGGGTCGTCTCGATCATCGTTTTCGGCAATCGCCGCGTCGAGCGCCTCCTGGTCGGTCATCTCCCGTATGAGGACCGGCACCTCGCCGTTGTCGCCGAATGCCTCCATTGCCGCCCGGTAGCGGCGACCGCCTGCGACGATCGTGAAATGCTCCGGCAGGTCGGCGGCGGGCCGCACCAGCATCGGCTGCAACATGCCCCGCAAACGCAGGGAAGCGACGAGTTCGTCATGTTTCTTCCGGTCGAAATAGCGGCGCGGATTATAACCAACGGCGATCCGGGCGAGCGGGACCATGGCGGTCCCTGCAGGGTGCGGTGCGGTCAAGGCAGTTCTCCTGATGGGAATGGCGGCGCACGCGCTTGCCCGCGACATGCACACTTTCGATGAGCCTGATGCTCACCCTCCCATCCCCCCTCCCCTTTCACCGCTGGGCCGTCTCGCCATGGAAGATGTCGGCCGCCCATTGCTCGATCCACGGCTCGAACACCTCGTCATGATCGAGATCGCCGGACTCGATGAGCTCGCGGATTTCGATACGGGCCTGTGCGATCGCGGCCTCCCAGGGGTCGATCGGCAGAGGCTCTGCGACCGCAGGCCGTTGCTGCGGAAGGCGTCGTGGCCGCCCGGCAAGCCGGTTGCGCTGACCGGCCAGCCATTTCTCCATGTGATCGGCCACCATGCGATCCGTTTTGGAGATGCCAGTCCTCAAAGCCTCCCGCCGGGCTCCGACGCCATAGGCCTGGCTGTCGATCGAGGTGATCCGGTGCGAGAAAGGCAGGAGATAGGGCAGCGCTGTGCCTTTGACGCCAAATGCGTGAAGACGCACACCGCGAGGCAGGATTTGATCGAGGTGATCGATGACCGCAATCAGGCCTTCCGGTCCGTGGATATCGCGCCGGCACATGCTGCCGATACCGATCAGCGCCCCGGGGCGGATGGAGCCCCAGAGCGCATCGATGCAACGTTCATAGTCGGACGGTCGCCGGCCCTGGATCACCGGCATCAACCTGTCCGCGATGCCGGCATCCTCCCCCAAGGTGCGACAATCGCGGTTTGCGCGGATGGTCCGCGCCAGGCGGTCGATCACAGCATCGCGATCGTGGGCGATTTCGGCCTCGACGCAATAATCGGCGCTCGCCCACCAATGAAAGGGATAGGCCGCCGCCAGCGATACATAGTCCGCCAGTGACCAGGGGAAGCCGCCATAGCGGGCCGCCGCGACAAAGCCGGCGGAATCCAGGCAGAGGCCGGGCAAGCCCCGTGCGTTGTGAAGCTGACCAAGGCGCCAACCCGCCCACTCGCGCCAGCCCCGCTTTTCGGACCAGCGCGAAAGAGCGTTCACCGAGATCAGCGCAGTCCGACCCAGCGTGCGTGCGCGCTGCAGGATTGGTCCCTCATTGAGATGCGGCAGGCCGACGATGACGTTGATGGGCATGATGCATGCTCCGCTCGCAACCGACAGCACGACGACAATTGACGGTCGCGCATGTTCACGTTACGTTCTAGTGAGTAGGAGATTTGCCATGACGACGCCCAGCTTCCGACACCTGTTCGACCTCGACATCACGTTGCGGGATGCGGCGCTGGACATGGAGCACCGGCCGACCCGGCGGATGATCGCCAACGCGGCGATCGGCATCCATGTTGAGGACGCCTATTATTCGGTGCGCGAGCTGCGCGAGGCGGTGAGCTGGGTGCATGAAGGCGTCCCGGCGGGCAAGCTGAAGCTGGCGGAGATCCTCGGCAATGATGGTGCCGATGATTTCCAGCGCTGCGTCTATTTCTGCCTCGCGGGCCGCGGCGTGGTGTCCATGCTCGACGATCTCGAATGGCTGGAGGATCTGCTGGAGCGGCGCGGACGTGTTGCTGGTGAGCAGAAGCGTCTGAAGGCGACGGTGATGCCGCTGGCGAACCCCTATGTGGCCGACGCGCCTGACGGGCCGCTGGTCAGGATGGACGGGAACTTCGAGCAAGGGCCTTCGTGGTGGGCCGACCCGACTTTGTCGGCCTGACCTGTCACCGCTCGCAGCTCAAGCGGTCGCCGTGCCGCCAGCGCGAGGGCTCAAGCCAGACCCCGGCGAAGGCCCCTACCCTTTGGCTCCTGGCCGAAGCAAACGCCATATTGTAGGCGCGCAGCCGCGCTGGATCGTCCCGGAGAAAGCTCGCCTGCGGGGTCGCGAGGCCCGCGCGGATGAGACGTACTCCCAGGTCCTCACCATCGACCGTCACGACCGCCACGGGCCGTCCATAGGAGGACGAGGGCATGAGCCGGATCGTCGCGGCCTTGGAACGAAGGGCATTGGCCGCGAAATCCTGCGCCGCCTTGCCGCACTGCCAGCAACCAGACTCGCGCTGACAAAGCTGCCCCCGCTCGAAGGCATCGACGCCGAGCAGGCGAAGGTCGACCGCCACCGTATCCCCATCGATCGCTCGGGCCTTGGCGTCGAATGTCTGCGACCATGCGGCCGACGAAAGAAGCGCGCCGCTGATGAGCGCGATGGTCGTCGCAGCCCGGATCAAAATGTCATCTCCACCTCGACGTGATCATCGGCCGTCGGCGCGGTGCAGACCCGGAAAGGTTGCAGCGGGTCTCCAGTCCGGACGATCGACACACGGCCCGGTCGATCGTCGAACAGGCGGCCGGCGACGCGATTGGCGTTCTCGCGGCTGCAGAGCTGGAGGCGCTTGGGCGACAGTTTAAGACACGCGGCGAACATGATGGCTCCTCCCTGCTGCGGGAATGATACTGGCTGATGCACTCATGCAAAGATCGTCTTGTGAACTTTGGTCACGGGGACAATCGCCCATTCGCGCTCCATGAACCGGCTGATCGCATAGCCGCAGCGGGTCTCGGGATCGCGGAAGCTCAGGCGGCGGCCGCGCTTCACGACGATAAATTCGTCGCCCACATGGCCATCGGAGAAGGTCAGGGCCTGGGCTAGCTTGATCCGGTCGCCGTCCTCGATCCTGCGCGCTCGGCGGGCAAGATTGGCGCGGCACCGGGCGCGCCAGTCCAGGGCGTGCTCTCGGTCCGTCGGCGTGAGAAGATCGAGGATGTGGCCCGGGCAGCTATCCTCACAGGGTCCGACGGATTCGTCCATATCCTTGTAGCCGAAGTGCTCGCCCGATTTGCTTTTCGGATTCCACATCACCTTGCAGACGATGGCAAAGACCTCTTTGCCGATGCCGTCGACCATCACCTGAGCCGCGGCATAATAGGTGCGGTTCTGTGGGCAGGACGAGGCGAGTACCTTCAGGCCCTTGATGGTCCCGTCCGCCTCACGGCTGTAGGTGAACTGCGCGTCCAGATAGTCCTTGGCGGTCTTGTGACCGCCCATGTGGTAGCGGGACATGGTGAGCCAGCCCATCGGTGTCTCCTGTGGTGTCGAGGGAAGATAGGATCGCGACAGCTCATGCCGCCTGCGGGATTGGCGCCACGGCCTCGGTCGGTGCCTCGATCCCGCTGCCGTCGCCGAAGGCGAGCAGGTAGTTGAAGGCTTGTTCGGCCTTGGAGGAGGCGTGGATGATCGCGGTCTTGTCGGCGCGCAAAATGCCGAGCCAATGGGCAACGTAGCTCGCATGATTGTCATGCAATTCGTTGGGCAGGCCCAGATTGGCGCAGATCAGGCCGCTTCCGATCTCGGCCACGAGCTCTTCGAAACTATAGGCTCGATCGCCGAACCTTTTGCCGAAAGTCCGCGCCAGGCGCGAGCTACCGCCTGACCAATGCACGGTCTCGTGCGCCCTCACCGATGCGTAATGATCCATCGTGGTGAATGACCGGCGATGTGGCATCTGGATGTAGTCGAATGTCGGGTGAAAAAAGGCCCGGTCGCCGCCATGACGAACCTCGGCCGGCACCCGGTCGAAGAACTGGTCGATGGCGCATTGCCGGGCGGATGGATCGATCGGCGCAAGCGCCTCGGCGTCAGGGTAGAAATAGGCCGGGAGCCCGTCGATCTGATCGGCGTTGAACACGAGATAGTGCCTAAGAAAGCGGATGCTGCGCTCGCTCTCGGCACCGGTTACGGGGTCCGCCTCGGTCTTCTTGAAATTCGAGTAGTAGACGGAAAGCGACCCGTGCTCGCCGCGGCGGACATGGCCGCCAAGCGCTTCGGCCTGGCGGTAAGTCATCCAGAAACGCGAGCGATAGCCGTTCGCGTCCGCGATCGCCCAGAGGTAGACCGTGTTGATGCCCGTGTACGGCGTGCCGCAATGGCGCAGCGGACGGCCACCGGCACCGGCCACGCGCCAGGGCCGGGTCCAGGGCGGAACGCCCTCCTCGAGCTTGCGGATGATGAGATCAGTGATTTCGGCCGCGACATCGCGGCTCGGACGGGCTTTCACGGACATAGCTGATGCTCCGGCGAGGTGAGGATGGTTCGGGCACGGGCGGGGACGATCTGACCATCGGCGGTGACGCGAGGTGGATCGCCCCTCCCCCACCAGGTCAGGCTTCGACCGGCTCGATCACCGTGTCGTCAGCCATGGGCTCGCCGTCGGCCTCGCCCGCAATCGGCATTTCGAGGGTATCGGGGTCTTCGCCACGACGATCGGTCGGGCACGGCTCCGCAGCACCAAAGCGCATCACGTCAGGCACCCATGCAAGCACGGCCTCCTTCGTCTCCGGCTCGACGATGGCGGCGCCGGCGAAGAGCTTCTCGCAGCTCTCGGAGATCTCCGTCTTCTTGAGGGTGGCGTGCCGGGCCGTCAGTGCGCCGCCGCCGACCTCGTGGAGCAGGCTCAAGATGCTGCCCTTGTTGACCCGATCGAAGAAGTTTTCCGCGGTCGGGCGCCACCAGCTCGCAACGTCGATCTCAAGGATCGAGGCCAACCGATTGTGGATGGCTACCTGGCCACCGGCACCGCGCGGCTTTGCCTCGATCGACATGGCAACGATGTAGGCCAGCCATTGTGCCTTGCTGTCGTCGTCGAGCGCGCGAAAGCCTTCGAACCGATCAATCTCGTGATCGTGATCGCACCATCCGGCGTCGAGCCCGTCATGGGCTTCAGCCAGATATGAGCGCGCCCGGGAGCCGGGCAGGTCCGTCGAGACGGGGTCCTGAGGCGCATCGGCACAGATCGTCGTGCCATATTGGACGATCTCATCGGTCGAACCGCCACCGGCAAAGACGCGTGCGTCGATCATGACGAACAGAGCGTAATCGAGCGCGAGTGCCGGCTGTGCGAGCAGACAGGAGGCGAGGATGTCGCGGCGTTGTATGGCAAGCTCGTCGTAGAGCCGATTGCTGAGCGGCTTGCCGCCTGGTCCCACGGCCTCGGGTCTGCGTGCTGGCTCGGATGCATCCTTCACGCCGACGCGGAACCTGCCCACACTGCCCTCGTCGGGCTCGCCCTGCTCGTCGTCCTCAGCGTCGTCGGCCGCATCGGGTTCCTCGATGATGAGCTCCTGTTCACTGTAGAATTCGGAATCGAGGCGCATTTCACCCTGGGGGGTCAAGAGCAGAAACGCGCCCACATACGGCCGTAATTCATCGGGGAGCACGGGAGCGCGGTGTTCGATCGCATGGACCTCGGCAATCAGCCGATCGTCCTCCTGATCGAGCGCCTTGTAAGCTTCCTGCGAGATGGTCTCGTCCTGCATCTCGATTTCGAGCTGGCTGCGGCGCGCCTCGATCTCGCTCAGACGGGCGGACTGTTCGTCCGTCAGCGCGGGCGGCTGAAGGATGGCGCGATACAGGCCATGGGCGGCGTTTTGGGCATAATTGCTAGCAATCGGCCTGATCCAGGCGAGGCCCGTTTCCTCACCGATGCGCCGGGCCTCGGCTTCCATGATGTCGCCGGCGAGCCGATGCGCGATTTCCGGATTGTTCCAACGATCATTGCCGTCGGAGAAGAGATCGCCGTCGACCTTACCCCCGGCTGCGCGATACCGCTCCTCGCCAACGAGGATAGCGATCGGATCGCTGGCCTTGAGTGTGTCGTTCGCGATGACGCGCCGGATGGTATCAGCCGTGACGTGGCCGTTCTGGTAGCTTTTCCAGACGAGGAGCTGCTTGTCGTGGTTTTCGGTCGATGCATAGGCCTTGGCGATATCGAGGGTGATCTCGCCCTTGCTCAGCGCATCGAAGATCGGCGCCGAGAGGGAAGCCAGGCGGAGCCGTCCTTCCACGAAGCGACGTGTCACACCGAAACGCTTGGCGACCGCATCGAGATCGCCGGTCGAGCCGATGAAGTGCTGGAACGCGCGGCATTCCTCCGCAGGCGTCATCTTGAGCTGATGGAAATTGGTGGCGGTGGAGGTCTCGGACAATTCAGCATCGTCGCCGGTCAGGACCATGACGGGGACGTCGAAATCGACTTCCGAGATCGTGCCGCGCTCGGCGAGAAGACGCAGCGCGCGCCAACGGCGACCGCCGTCGAACACCTCGTAGGTGCCGCGCGGCTTCTTGGCCGGGGTGACGAGCAGGTTCTGAAGGACGCCCTTGGCCTCGATACTGGCGGCCATGGGCTCGATCTGCAGTTGCTCGTCGGGCGCCGTGCGGACGTTGATCGGCGAAAGCCGCAGCTTGGCAAGTTTGATGGTCTGAATCACCGGGGTCACTCCTCTTGGCGTCCGGCAATTCCCGGACACCACCCCGCTCCCCCTTCCCTCTTTCCCAAGAGCGGCCCCGGGGCACGATTCACCAAGGACGAACCGCGCTCATCCAGGGCCGCCAAGGATGCGTCCCAGGATGTCCGCGGCCTCGTTCACCGGCAGGAACACCCGTGTGCGGTACTGGATGACCTCGGTGAAGCACCCCAGGGATTTCAGCCAGGCGAGCTGATCCGAGGGCGCGCCGATCAACTCGACGCGATGATGCCGGTTCACCATCGAGCGGCGGATCGTCATGGGGAACGGGCGGCCAATATCGACGCTGCGACCGGAATGAGCCGACTTGATGATGTCGGCGGGCGGAAGATTCTCGGCACGATCAATGCCGAGCTTGGTGAAGAGCTGAACGACATGTTCGTCGAAAACGAGCCTGCCGAGCCAGCTATTGCCCGCCTTGTCGGCGATGCGGTTGACCACAAGATGATCGCTGGGCAACGCCGACCAGATCGGCAGGAGCAATCCAGTCGCGAGGCGGATCGTCTCGGTATCGACCTTGTTCGCCGCTTCGTCGGCTTCCGTCTGCCAGTTCTCGCAGAAGGCGTCGCGGCCGATGATCTTCCACGCGCTCTCGAACAGCTCATGTTCGCGAATATATTCGCGCCGGGTTGGCCGGGTGAGTTCGAAGCGCGGGATCGGCGTCCCGTCCTTCTCCTCCATGAGCGCCCGAGCGCGAGTTTGCAGAGCAACCATCCCGGACTTGGCATTGATCAGAAACACGGCCGTGCTGTCGCTCTCGGCGATGCGTAGCACGCGCTCCAGGGTGACGGGTGTGCGCCGCCGTGCGATTTCGATGGTCAGCAAGTGCGATGTCGCACCGCTGACCGGGTCGGTTCGTAGCAGCGTGTCGTCGATCAACGTGGCGGAATCGACGAGGATGGTCTCGACCCCGACATCGAGCCGGCCAGCCTCTCGCGCGGCCGAGACGCGGGTTTCGACCAAAGACAGGAATTCCTCGAAAATGCTGTTCTGCAAGCCAATCGGAAGCGCGAGGATACGGTTGAGCCACCGCTGGATGGGCGGCAACTCGTCCTTCATGACACCATCCTTGTCACAGAGTTCGAGACCGGTTCGGTCCTCGAAATCCGCGTGCGAGATGCTGGTCAGCTTGCCGTCGACAAGAAGATGGAACCAGGTGACCAGCGCGGCGCAGGCATATTCGCTTTCAAGATTGTCGGCCGGATCGAACAGGTTCTGGCCGCCGGTTTGACGCTGGCCCCGCGTGAGGGCGCCGAGGCTGTCGAGCCGCCGCGCGATCGTGCTGGTGAAGCGCAGCTCGCCCTTGCAGTCCGTTGTGACAGGCCGAAACAGCGGGGTGCTCGCCTGATGGGTGCGATGGGTGCGGCCGAGACCCTGGATCGCCCGGTCGGCGCGCCAGCCCGGCTCGAGCAACAGGTGCACGCGCTGCTCCTGGTTCGGCACATCCCTTGACGCGTGATAGGATCGGCCCGTCCCACCGGCGTCCGAGAAGATGAGGATGCGCTTCAACCCCTGCATGAAGGCCGCGGCCTCTGCCTGGCTGGTGCGGGTCGAGCGGGTCTCCAGCTTCTGGCGGCCATCGCCGGTCGAGATCAGGCGCTTGGTCCTGCCGGTGACTTCGGCCACGCAGTCATGCCCGAAATGCTCCAGCACACCGTCGAGCGCCGACATGATCGGTGGCAGCGAACACAGATGTTCGATCATCAGTGCCCGGGCAGCCTCCGCCTCCGGATTATAGACGGGATTGCCGGCATCATCCGTCATCGGCTCCGATCGCTGCGTACCGGTGTCGTCGGTGAAAACGCGCATCTGACGGGTCGGGAAGGCACGTTCGAGATAGTCGATGACATATTCTTTGCAGTCGCAGTTTATGTCGAGCGTGGCAGCGGGAGGCGCAGATTTCC
>NZ_CALMPA010000048.1 GCF_937871615.1 uncultured Sphingomonas sp.
GTTTCCTGGTCGAGCCGATCCAGGGCGAGGGCGGCATCCGCCCGGCGACGCAGGAGTTCCTGCAAGGCCTGCGCAAGGCGTGCGACGCGCACGGCCTGCTGCTGGTGCTGGACGAGGTGCAGGCGGGCTATGGCCGCACCGGCAAATTGTTCGCGCATGAGCTTTACGGCATTACGCCGGACATCATGGCGGTGGCCAAGGGGATCGGCGGCGGCTTCCCGCTCGGCGCGTGCCTCGCGACCGAGCAGGCCGCCAAGGGCATGGTGATCGGCACGCACGGCTCCACTTATGGCGGCAACCCGCTCGCCATGGCGGCGGGCGAGGCGGTGCTCGATGTGCTGCTGGAAGACGGCTTCCTCGAAAATGTCGAGAAGACCGGCAATCGCCTGCGCCAGGCGCTGGAACAGATGATCCCCAACCACGATCATCTGTTCGAAAGCGTGCGCGGCCATGGCCTGATGCTTGGCCTGAAGCTCAAGAGCGACAGCCGCGCCTTCGTGGCGCACGCCCGCGACAATCACGGGCTGCTGCTGGTTTCGGCCGGTGACAATGTTGTCCGCATCCTGCCGCCGCTCAATATCGAGGAAAGCCATATCGCCGAATGCGTCGAGCGGCTGAGCGAGGCCGCCCGGATGTACGTGCCGGCTGCCGACGATTGATTCCCTGCCCCTTGGCGCCGATCGGATCGGCGCCAAGGGGCATGATTCTCCGGGGGGAGACATGATGACCATCCGCCATTTCCTGAATCTTTCCGATGCGGGCGCCGATGGCGTCGCCGCGATTCTCGCCGACGCGATCGACCGCAAGGCGGCGCGCGCCGGCTTTCCGAAAGGAACGCCGGACGCCGATGCGCCGCTTGCGGGCCGTGCGCTCGCGATGGTGTTCGAGAAGAATTCGACCCGCACGCGCTTCAGCTTCGACATGGCGATTCGCCAGCTTGGCGGCACCCCGATCGTCGCGGATGCGGGGACGATGCAGATCGGGCGCGGCGAGACGATCGCGGATACTGCGCGCGTCCTCTCCGGCTATGTCGATGCGATCATGATCCGCACCGACGATCACGCCAAGATCGAGGAAATGGCGGCCCATGCCAGCGTTCCGGTTATCAATGGCCTGACCGATGCTTCGCACCCGTGCCAGATCGTCGCCGATCTCCAGACGATCATCGAGCATGGCAAGGCGCTCCCCGGCCTCAAGGTGGCGTGGCTGGGCGACGGCAACAACGTGCTCGCCTCGATCATGGAAGCGGCGGGGCTGATGCATTTCGATGTCGTCGCGGCCTGCCCGCAGGGCTTCATGCCCAGTGAGGCCGATGTCGCGCTGGGCAAGGGCCGCGCGCGCGTCGTCGCCGATCCGGGCGAGGCGGCGGCGGGCGCCGATGTGATCGTCACCGATACCTGGATTTCGATGGGCCAGGCGCACGCCGATACCAAGCTGAAGGCGATGATGCCGTATCAGGTGACGCGGCAATTGATGGCGCGCGCCAGGCCCGATGCGGTGTTCCTCCATTGCCTGCCGGCACACCGCGGCGAGGAAGTGACCGGCGAGGTGATCGACGGGCCGCAATCGCTGATCTGGGACGAAGCGGAGAACCGGCTCCATGCCCAGAAGGCGATCCTGCGCTGGTGCTTCGGCCAGATCGGTTGATCGCGCGGGGGCGTCACCCCATCTTTCGTGCCGGGAATCCCGCTTCACGCTGAGCAGATCGCGGCGGCTTGCGCGGCTTTCGCGCGGCGCAAAGGGCGGGTTTTCGACAGGCGGGGCTGAATGACGGATATGACTGACACGACCAGGGCCGATCTCGATCGCACGCTGCGCTTCACGATTCCGGCGCGCGACGCACGCGGGCGGGTGACGCGGCTCGGGCCGGTGGTGGATGCGATTCTTTCCGGCCATGCCTATCCGCCCGCGATCGAGGCGCTGCTGGCGGAAGCGTTGGTGCTCGGCGCGCTGATCGGATCGACGCTGAAGGACGATGCGGGGCAATTGACGCTTCAGGCGCAGACCGAAAATGGCGTCGTGCGGCTGCTGGTGGTCGATTATCGCGGCGGCGAACTGCGCGGCTATGTCGATTTCGATGCCGA
>NZ_CALMPA010000049.1 GCF_937871615.1 uncultured Sphingomonas sp.
ATCAGATCGGTCCCGATGTTACCCGATCCAATGATCGCCGCTTTCACCTTGGTCATCGTCATTCCCCTCAGACGAACCGCGCCGCGACCGAGCCGAGGCCGTTGATCCGTGCCTCGATCAGATCGCCCGTCGCGATCGGCGTCATCGGCCCCAATGCCCCGGACAGGATCACGTCGCCCGCGCGCAGCGGTCGCCCGGCGCGCGCCATCACGTCGGCAAGCCAACGCGCGGCGTTGAGCGGATTGCCGAGACACGCCTGCCCCACCCCGGTCGAGGCCGGCTCGCCATTCTTCTCCAGCACCATGCCGCACAGCCGGAGATCGAGCGCCGACAGCGGGCGTGGCGTCGCGCCGAGCACGAGCGCGCCCGACGAGGCGTTGTCGGCGATCGTATCGACGATGCCGATCTTCCAGTCCGCGATCCGGCTGCCGACGATTTCCAGGCACGGCAGCGCGAAGGCGGTGGCGGCGATCACGTCGGCGAGGCTGTTGCGCTCGCTCGTCAGATCCGCGCCCAGCACCAGCGCCACCTCCGCCTCGACGCGCGGTTGCAGCACCGCGTCGGCGGGGATGTCGGCGCGATCGTCATACCCCATATCGGCGAACAGCATCCCGTAATCGGGCTGATCCACCCCCAGTTGCCGCTGCACGGCGGCGGAAGTCAGCCCGATCTTGCGCCCCACCAGCCGCCGTCCCCCCGCCAGCGCGGCGCGGGTGTTGATCTCCTGCACCGCATAGGCCGCATCGAGATCGCCCGCTGGCAGCAGCGGCGCGACGGGCGCCACCGGCGTGCGCGTCTCCGCCGCCTCGCGCAGCATCGCCGCGACTGTTTCGATCGCATCGCCCATCGTCAGAAACTCACGCAGATGTTGGTCGGCTCGGAATAGAAGTTGAGCGAATGTTCGCCACCCTCGCGCCCGATGCCGGAAAGTTTCACGCCGCCGAACGGCGTGCGCAGATCACGCAGAAACCAGTCGTTGACCCAGACGATCCCGGCCTCGATCCGCCCCGCGACGCGGTGCGCGCGGCTGACGTTCTGGGTCCACACCGCCGCCGCCAGCCCGTAGGCGGAATCGTTGGCGAGTGCGATCGCCTGTTCCTCGCGATCGAAGGGGGCGACGTGGCAGACCGGGCCGAAAATCTCCTCGCGCACCGCGCGCGCGGTTTCGGGCAGCCCGGTAATCACCGTCGGCTCGACGAAATAGCCGCCCGCCAGCGCGCCCTCCATCGCGGGCGCGCCGCCGCCGGCATGGAAGCGCGCGCCTTCCTCCGCCGCCAGCCTGTAATAGCCCAGCACCTTGTCGCGCTGTTGCGCGGAGATCACCGGCCCGATCGCCGCGCCGCCCCATGGGTCACCGATCGAAAGCCCCCGCGCCTTCTCCGCCAGCGCCGCGACGAAGCGATCGAAGATCGGTCGCTCGACATAGACGCGCTCGGTGCACAGGCACACCTGCCCGCAATTGGAGAAGACCGAGCGGACGGTGCCGGCCAGCGCCGCCTCGAAATCGCAATCGGCGAAGATCAGTGCGGGGTTCTTGCCGCCCAGTTCGAACGAGATCGGCTTCACCCCCGCCGCCGCGGCCCGCATGATGGTCGAGCCGGTCGAGGATTCGCCGGTAAAGGTGATCGCATCCACGTCCGGGTGCGACACCAGCCACTCGCCCGGCGCGTTCGCCCCCGCGCCGTGAATGAGATTGAACACGCCGGGCGGAACACCCGCCGCCTCGATCACCTCCGCCAACAGCGTCGCGGTGGACGGCGTTTCTTCCGACGGCTTGGCGACGATCGTGTTGCCGCAGGCCAGCGCGGGCGCGACTTTCCAGCTCATCAGCAGCAGCGGCAAATTCCATGGCGAGATCACCGCGACCACGCCAAGCGGGCGCGGGATGCTGTAGTTGATCGCGGTGCGCCCATCGGCGGTGCGTGTCTGGAAGCTCGGCATCGCGCGCGCCTCGGCCAATGCGGCGAAGCTGCGAAAATTGGCCGCGCCGCGCGGGATATCCACCGCGCGGGCGTGGGCGAGCGGCTTGCCGGTATCGGCCACTTCCGCCGCGACGAAATCGTCGAACCGCGCCTCGATCCCCTCCGCGACGCGGACCAGCAGCCGGCAGCGCTCCGCCTGCGCCATGCCGCCCCAATCGCCCTTCAACGCCGCGCGCGCGGCGGCGACAGCGGCATCGACCATCGCGTGGTCAGCCGCGCCAACGTCCGCCAGCTTCGCGCCCGTCACCGGATCGAAATTGGGGAAAAGCGCCGGCCCCTCGACGAACCGCCCGTCGATGAAATTGCGCAACGCGCCGCCCGCGAAGGGATAGGGATGCTTGTTCATGCTATCGGCCTATCGGGGGCAAAGTCGCGTGGAAAATATCATCTCCCGCCGCCCTTATGGCTGCTTCGTTATAGATCAGGCGGGGGTATAGCCCGCCGCGTTGGAATGCGCCGGGATGCGGCCGGCATGGCCCGCCATCTGCGCCAGCGTTAGCAGCGTGTCGTTGAACTCTGTCGCTCGTTCGAGGAAGGCGGAATGGCCCGCGCCATTCACCTCGACCATGAACGATCCCGGTACGCGCGCCTGCACGCGGCGGATCGCCTCGATCGGGAACAGCGCATCATCCACCCCCGCGATGAACAGGATCGGAAAGCGCCCGCCGCCGATCTCCTCCGGCGCGTAGGTCGGGAAATTGCCCGAAAGGTTATGCCGGTCGGTCGCGTTGAAGCTGTTGATCTGCGCATAGAGAATCGCGAGCGCAGGATCCTCGGCCCGCGCCCTCTCGCCCAACACGCGCTCGATCTGCTCCAGATCGCGCGTCACCGCACGCGCTTCGTCCATCAACGCGCGCACGTCATCCGGCTCGGCGATGGCGTGGAGGCTATCGGCGATGGCGAGCGCCGCCACCCGCTCCGGCCAGCGACAGGCGAAATCAATGCAGGTGCCGCCGCCCATTGATTGCCCGACCAGCAGCGCCCGCTCCACCCCAAGATGATCGAGCAACGCGCGCAGATCATCGGCGAACGCCGCCCGCCCGCGCCCGTCGCGGTCCTCCGACCGACCGAAGCCGCGATGATCGAAGGTGATGACGCGATTGGCGCGCGCCAGCGGCCCGAGCTGCCGGAACCAGATCGCATGATTGCCGCCGACGCCGTGTGCCAGCACGATCGCCGGCCCTTCACCATGCGTTTCCCAGTAAAGCTCCGCCCCGTCGACGGCGAGGATACCCGATCGCATCATTCCACTCCCATCAATCGGCTGAGGCGCACGACATAATCGCCGAACGCCGGGTCTTCGCGGGTGCGCGACGGATCGCGCGGGCGCGGCAGGTCGATCGTCACTTCCTCCAGCACGCGGCTGGGGCGTTCGGACATGACGATCACGCGATCGGACAGCAACACCGCCTCCGCGATGCTGTGCGTCACCAGCACCACCGTCTTGCGATCGCGTTGCCAGATGCGCAGCAATTCCATGTTGAGCCGATCCCGCGTCAACGCGTCGAGCGCGCCGAACGGTTCGTCCATCAGCAGCACGCGCGGGTTGCGCACCAGCGCCTGCCCGATCGCGACGCGATGCCGCATCCCGCCGGAAAGCTGGTGCGGGAAGCTCTCCTCGAACCCCGCAAGGCCAAGCGTGTCGATCAGCGCGGCAAGCTCGCCTTCCGAAGGCCGTCGCGCGTCCCGGTCTAGATCGACGCCAAGCAGCAGATTGCCACGCACGTCGAGCCACGGCAGCAGGTTGGAGGTCTGGAACACGAAACCCACGTCGGCGGCGGGCGCGGTGACCGGGGCACCGGACAGGCGGATCGCGCCGCCGTCGATCGGCTCCAGCCCGGCGATCAGGCGCAGCAGCGTGCTCTTGCCACACCCCGACGGGCCGAGCACCGAGACGAACTCATGGTCGCGCACGCTCGCGCGCACCTCGGCGATGATGCTGCGCCCGCCGAAGGTCTTGGCGACGCTGTCGATCTCGATCGCCGCCGTCATGCCGCGCGCCACCACACGAACTTCTCCCAATATTCGACGCCGTAGAACAGGAGCAGCGACAGGACGGTCACCGTCAGCAGCGCGGCGAAGGTAAGCGCGGTGTTGCCCGATCCCGATGCGGTGAGGATGAGATTGCCAAGGCCATCGTTCGACCCGACGAACTCGCCGACGATCGCCCCGATCACCGCGAGCGGCATCGCCACCTTGCACCCGTCGAGGAACGCCGGCAGCGCGCACGGCAGCCGCAGCCGCCAGAACGTCTGCCAGCGCGTCGCGCGCAAGGCGCGGAAATGCTCCTCCAGATGCGCCGGCGTGCTGGCGAGCCCGCCCATCCCGGCGACAACGATCGGGAAGAAGGCGAACAGGAACGCCATCGTCAGCTTGGAGGACAGGCCATAGCCGAGCCAGGCGACAAGGATCGGTGCCAGCCCGACCTTGGGAATGCTCTGAAGCGCGACGAGCAAGGGATAGACCGTCCGCCGCGCGCCGTTCGAGAAGAATACGAACGCCGACACCGGCACCCCCACCACCAGCGCGATGACGAAGCCCCAGAACACCTCGGTCAGCGTCTTGAGCGTGCCATCGGCCAGTGCCGCGCGCGATCGCCACAATTCGCCGACGATCGCGCTGGGCGGCGCGAGCAGATAGGATTTCGCGCCCGACCAGCGCACCCCCGTTTCCCACACCAGCAATAGAGCGGCGAAGAACAGCATCGTGATGGCGATATCCTTCGCCCGGCTCACTTCTTCGTCCCATCCTTGTCTAGCAAAGGCAGGATGCGCGCGGGGGGCGGCACGACGAATTTCTCCAGCCGCCATTGATCGAACGTCTCGAGCGTGCCGCCGTCCCAAACCGCCGGTTCATGCTGCGCATCGAGC
Source organism: uncultured Sphingomonas sp. (assembly GCF_937871615.1). Classification (GTDB taxonomy): domain Bacteria; phylum Pseudomonadota; class Alphaproteobacteria; order Sphingomonadales; family Sphingomonadaceae; genus Sphingomonas. The sequence goes on from NZ_CALMPA010000049.1 coordinate 4,853, forward strand.
GCGATCTGCGTCATATCGGAATAGAATTCGACATTGTTGCCGTCGGGATCCTTGAACACGATGAAGGTGTTCGCCCCCGGCCCGTGCCGCCCCAGCCCGCGATCTATCTCGATCCCGCGCGCGACGAGCATCGCGGTGATCCGCTCCATCTCCGCGATCGATTCGACGCGGTAGGAGAAATGCTCGACCGATGGAAAGAAGCCCTCCGGGATCGCCTGATGCCCCGGCGGCAACTGCAACAGCGCGAGATCGTGATGATCGACGCCGCAGCGCAGGAACACCATATGGTCGCCGATCCAGTCGGAAACGGTGAGGCCAACCACCTCGGTATAAAAGGCCAGCGAACGCTGGATATCGCGCACCTTTAACACGAGATGGCCGAGCTTGGTCGGACGCGGCCGGTAATGGATCGCATCGTCGGTCATTGCGCTGCCTTTCCGTCAAGATAATCGTTGGTGAACAAGGCGTTCGCCGGCAGCTCTCCGCCGGGCCGGCCCGCTGCCCTCAGGAAGTGGATGGTGTTCTCGATCCGCGCGGGGGCAAAGCGATGCGGGCCCGCCATCAGAACGGCGGTCTCCACGATCTGCTGCCGCGTCACGCCCGCATCGAGCAACGGAAAATGCCGCCGGATGCTCGCCAGCGCCGCGTCCGGGTCGCGCGCCGCATCGGCATAGCCGCGATAAGTGGCGGCGAGGAAACGGCGCACCAGATCGGGATCGCGCGCGATCAGCGCATCGCGCGTGGCGATGCCGCTGCCATAAGCGTCAAAACCGAAATCGGCATAGTCGATCCGCCCGATCGTCAGCCCGGCCGCCTTGGCGCGCTTCTGGAACAGCGCCATCGAATTGCCGAGCCAGCATTCGGCGGCATCGACCTTCCCCTCGATCAACGCGGCGACGACAACGGCGGGATCGAGCTGGATTCGCCGCACGCGCGCGGGATCGACGCCGTTGCGGCGCAGCCACGCCGGAAGCAGCGTCTGCACCGCGCTGTTCAGCCCCGCGCCGAAGGTGAGGCCGGCAAGATCGGCGGGCGTCGCGATCCGATGCCGCTCACGCACGAAACAGACGCCGGCGGGAAAACGCATATTGATGCCCCCCACCATCCGCGCATGGCCGCCGCCGGCGCGGTTCATCGCGACACTGAGCGGATCGACATAGCCGAATTCGAACATCCCGCGATCAAGCTCGTTGACGGTGCGCGCGCCGCCGAAGCCCCGCATCGGCTCCACGCTGAGCCCGGCGTCCGTATAATAGCCCTTGTCCATCGCAACGAACACGCCGGCCATGCTGCCCTGCGGCAGCCAACTCATGTTGAAGCGCACCGGGGTCAGCGCCTGGCCAGCCGCCGCCCGCGCCACCGGCTCGGGCCGCAACGCCGAAAGCAGCGTGACGACCGCGATCGCGAGGATCACCGCCAGCCCCGGCGTCATCCGCACGAGCGTCGCGCGCTTCATCCCGCGCGCACCGGATTGCGCAACTCGCCGATCCCGTCGACCCAGGCGGTCATCACGTCGCCGTCCTTGAGGAACACGCCGCGCCCCATGCCAACGCCGGCCGGGGTGCCAGTGGCGATCAGGTCGCCCGCCTTCAGTTCGAGGATCGTCGAGAGATAGGCGATCTGCTCGAAGCAATCGAAAATCATCTCGGCCGTATTGCCGTCCTGCATCGCCGCATCGTTGACCTTGAGGCCAAGCCGGATGTCATGCGGATCGCCAAGGCAATCGCGCGGTACGAACCACGGCCCGATCGGGGTGAACGTGTCGAAGCTCTTGCCGCGGAACCAATCGTGCGAGAACGGAAAATCGGTGCGCCGCGTCTTGTCGCGCGCGGACACGTCGTTGACGATCGTATAGCCGGCGATGTGCGCGAAGGCGTCGGCGGCGGCGATATCGCGCCCGGCGTGGCCGATCACCACGCCAAGCTCCACCTCCCAGTCCGGCCGCTTGACCTGCGGCGGGATCACCACCGTTTCCTCCGGCCCGATCACGCTCTCTATCGTCTTGAGGAAGACGTACGGCTCGCTGTCCGCCTTGGCTGCCAGCTTGGTCTGCATCTCCTCGGCGTGTTCGATATAATTGGAAGCGGCCCCGAACACCCGCCGCGGCACGAACGGCGCGGCGAGATCGGCCCGCGAAACATCCGCCGCGCACGCACCCAGCGCCTCCGCCAGCGCGGCGACCACCGGGGCCGCATTGGCCCAATCCGCGATGAGGTCGTTGACGCTGCACCCGACCAGCGACGGGGCATGGGCCGCCGCCGCGCCATCGAGATCGTGGATCGCGTCCCCCACCACGATCGCGGCCCGCTCCGCTCCGTCGCGTCGCCAGGTCGCCAGCGCGTGCCAGATCATCTTCCTCTCCCACTCGTATCGAGGTGGAAAGGTGGCGGGCGGCGCGCCTCAGGTCCAATATGGCTTCCGCATAAGTGGCGCGGATTTCATTATAGCCCGCCGCATCACTATAGCGACGTGTCTATAGCGGCTGCCGCAAACGATATTTCCGGCGCGCCCGCACCGATCCTAGACCGGGGCCATGAAGATTGGCATCGCCGGACTGGGCACCATTGGCCGCGTGGTAGCGCGCCGCCTGATCGAACAGGAGGACGTGCTCGTCCTCGATTGCGTCGCCGCGGGTGACGAGGAAAAGGCGCGCGGCTATCTCGCCGCAGCCGGCTGGGACGTGCCCGTGGTAAGCATCGCGGAGATGGCGCGGCGCGCGGACGTGATCGTCGATTGCGCCCCCTCCGCCGCATTTCGCGACATCGCCGAAGCGACGGTCGATAACGGCAAGATCCTCATCACCGTCAGCGGCGCGGCGCTGATCCAGGCCGACGATCTCGCCGCGCGCGCCGCGCGAGGCGGCGGACGGATCATTCTCGCCACCGGCGCGCTGCTCGGGCTGGACGCGGTGCGCGCCGCCGCACTCGGCACGATCCATTCGGTGACGATGGTGACGCGCAAGCCGCCGAAATCGCTGGTCAAGGCCGAGCATGTCGTGCGCAACAATATCGACCTCACCGCGCTCGATGCGCCGCTGAAGATTTTCGAGGGCAGCGCGCGCGAGGGCGCGATCGCTTTCCCCGCCAATGTCAACGTCGCCGCCGCGCTGGGGCTTGCCGGCGTCGGGCCGGAGCGCACACGGCTGGAAATCTGGGCGGACCCGGCGCTGGAGCGCAACACGCATTTCATCATCGTCGATGCCGATAGCGCGCGCTTCACGCTGAGCATCGAGAACGTCCCCACCGACGAGAACCCCGGCACCGGCCGGATCACCGCATTGAGCGTCATCGCGGCGCTCCGTGCGCTCGTCACCCCGCTACACATCGGAACCTGAAGGGAAAAACCGTCATGCCCGTTCGCTTACGCCACGTCGCCATCGCCGCCGCAGACCCGGACAATTCGGTCCGCTTCTTCACCGAAGTGCTCGGCTGGGAGGTGGCCGGGCGCGTCGACAGCCGCAATGCCCGCGGCTATTATGTCACCGACGGCCACATCAACATCGCGCTGCTCGCCTTCAAGAACCGTCCGGCGGCGGGGATGGAGTTCGCCGAGGGCTATGCGGGGCTGCACCATATCGGCTTCCAGTGCGACGACATCAACGAGATCGTCGAGCGCTTCGAAGCCAGCGGCTTCGCCCCGCGCCACGATGTCAACCTCGCGCAGGGGCTGGGCAAGAATCCGGCGAAGGACAATGCCGAATACAAGATGACCGGACCGGAGAACGTGATGGTCGACGTGTCGGAACGCGGCTGGGTCGGCACCGAAAGCTATCGCGCGCCGCAAAGCGCGGGCTGATCCGTCTCGTTTTCCTTACTGCCCGCCATCCGGTTCTCAACTTTCCCGGAGTGGCGGGCGGCTTTTTTGTGCGATCGGCGTTGCGCCCTTCCGTGCGTCCCCGCGAAGGCGGGGACCCAGTCTGGGCTCCCGCCTTCGCGGGAGCACAAAGCCTCCGTGAACCGGAAAATCAGCCCGCCGCGACTTCCTCCAGCGCGAGCCAGCGCGCCGCGTTGCCGCCGAGAATCTTGCGCTTCGCCGCGCCGCTCAGCCGGTCATGCGTGCCGACGAGTTGCCCGATCGCCTCCTCGCCCAGCGGGAAGGGGTGATCGGAGCCGAGCATCACGCGATCCTCGCCCAGCACGTCCACCACCAGTTGCAGCGAATCCGGGCTGAACACGGCGGAATCGACGTAGAAGCGATCGAGATAGGACGAGGGCGGATTGGGGCAATCGACGCGCACGATATCGCGCTGCGCCCAGGCGTTCTCGACCCGGCCGAGCAGGAAGGCGAAGCTGCCGCCGCCATGCGCGAAGCATAGCCGCAGCGATTTGGGCAGCCGCTCGAACGCGCCGGAAAGGATCAGCGACAGGATCGAAAGCTGCGTCTCGGCCGGCATCGCCACCAGCCAGGGCAGCATGTATTTCGGCATCCGCTCGCGCGCCATCATATCCCACGGATGGACCAGCACCGCCGCGCCAATCTCCGCGCAATGCGTGAGAAAGGTCAGCAACCGTTCGTCATCGAGATAGGCGTTGCCGAGGTGGTTGCCGATCTGCACGCCGAGATGCCCGGTCTCCATCGCACGGCTCGCCTCGGCGCAGGCCAGGTCCACGTCCTGCAACGGCACCTGCGCCAGCGCCTTCAACCGCCGGGGATCGTGCGCCGCCATCTCGACCGCCTGGTCGTTGAACCGCTTCGCCGTCTCCGCCGCGTCCTTCGCCGGTCGCGCATAACCGAACATCACCGGCGTCGCGCAGATCACCTGCATGTCGATATGGTTGCGATCGAGATCCTCGATCCGCGCCGCCGGGTTCCACAGCGCCTCGCGCACCGGGCGAAACTCGCGCGTGCCGACCATTATCATGCCCTCGCCCGCGCCGGTCCGCTTCAGCCACGGCAGCCCATCCCGCTCCGCCGCCTCGGCATGGGCCGGGTCCGACATCGGGAAGAAATGGCTGTGCATGTCGATGATGGTCACGCCCGGTGCGCTCCTGAAAAACTTCTATGGCCCTTTGCTCAATAGGGGCGGCAGATATCGCGGAATAATTCCGATGCGCCCGGCTGTTATTACCAAAAAATTATAGTAGGGACGGCCCCGCAAACGGGGAGGATGACAGGCAGTGTCGCGTTTCCACGAGAATTTCCTGCTCAGCCGGCTGAAGCTGCGCCAGCTCAAGCTGCTTGCGGCGGTGGCGCAGGAGGGGAATATCCTGCGCGGGTCGCAAATCCTCAACATCGCCCAGCCCGCCGCGACCAAGAGCATCAAGGAGCTTGAGGAGGCGCTGGGTGTCCAACTGTTCGAGCGTTCGTCGCGCGGGGTGACGCCGACGCTGTACGGCGATGTCATCATCAAGCACGCCAAGCTGATCCTCACACAGCTTCGCCACGCCAGCGAGGAATTGCAGTCGATCGAATCCGGGCTGTCGGGCCGCGTGTTCGTCGGCACCTTGCTCGCCGCCTCGCCCACCCTGTTGCCACGCAGCCTCGCCCTGCTGCGCGCGCGGCGACCGGGAATCGCCGTCACGGTGATCGAGGGGACGATCGACAAACTGATGCCCGCGCTGCGCACCGGCGATCTCGACGTGGTGCTCGGTCGGCTGCCCGATTTCCGTGAACGCGAAGGGCTGGAGCAGGAAGTGCTCTATGACGAGCCGATCGCGATCGTCGCGCGCGAAGGACATCCGCTGGCCGCGAAACAGGGGTTAACGCTGGCCGATCTCGCCGATCAATCCTGGATTCTCCCGCCGCCGGAGACCTCGTTGCGCCGGCAACTCATGTTCGCGTTCCGCCGCGCCGGGATCGAGCCGCCGGTCGATGCGATCGAATCCGTCTCGATCCTCACCAACCATTCGCTGCTGCTGGAGACGGACCTGCTGGCCGCCATCCCCTATCAGGTGGCGACGGTGCAGCCGGGGCTGGCGATCCTGCCGATCAGCATGGAGGCAACCGCCTCGCGCATCGGGGCGACGACGCGGGCGACCGTCACGCCGTCCGCCGCCGTATCGTGCTTCATGGATATGGTGCGCGAGGTGGCGGCGACGATCCGGGCCGACATGCCCTCAGTTGGCGATGGTGGCTGAGGCCGCAACCCGCCCGCGCCGCACCGCCCACAGCCGATAGACGATCGCGACGAACACGCACCACGGCCCACCCGCCAGCACCGCGACATCCCAGAATTCATGATCGAACGCCATCGTTGCGGTGATCGCGGCGAGCAGCCCCAATCCCAATAGCTGCGCCGCCGGGAAAAATGGCATTTTGACCGGGAGGTCGCCGGCGGCGTGGCGGCGGCGGAACACCATATGGCTGGCGAGAATGCTCGCCCAGGTGAGAATGCCGCCGAACAGCGCGACGCCGAACAGATAATTATAGGCGAGCGGCGTCAACATCGCGAGTGATCCCGCCAGCAGCACGCACGCGCCCGACAGCAATGTCGCCGCCAGTGGCACCCCGCCCGCGCTGAGTTTGCCGAACAAGGCCGGCGCATAGCCCCCGCGCGACAGCGAGAACAGCATCCGCGAGGCGAGATAAAGGCTGGTGTTCATCGCGGACAGCGCGGCGACGGCGACGACGAAGTTCATCGCATCGGCGGCATAGGGGATGCCCGCCGCGCCAAACATGCGCACGAACGGGCTTTGCGTCACCACCTTCGCGCCGGCTTGCGTCCACGGCATGAAGGCGAGGATGATGAACAATGCGAGGATGTAGAACAGGAACAATCGCGCCGCCATTGTGCGCAGCGCGGCGGGAATCGCCTCGCGCGGGTTCTCCGCCTCACCGGCGGTGGCGACGACGAACTCCAGCCCGAGGAAGGAGAACAGCGCCATCAGCACGCCCATCCACACGCCGCTGAAACCGTTTGGCATGAAACCGCCGGGTAGGCCGATAACATTGTGCAGCCCGGTCGACGGGCCGGTGAGGCCGAGGATGCGGCTGCCGCCGACGATGATGAACAGCACGATCGCCGTCACCTTGATGACGGTCAGCCAATATTCCACCGAGGCGAAATTGCGCACTGGCCGCGAGTTGAGCCAGAGCAGCGCGCCCGAGAAGCCGATCGCCGAAAGCCATATCGGCACTTCCGGGAACCAGAAGCGCATATAGGTGCCGATCGCGATCGCCTCGCTGCCGATCAGCAGCACTTGCTGGATCCAATAGGTGTAGCGGATCAGGAAGCCGGCGAACGGCCCGAGATAGATTTCGGCATAGGTGCCGAACGATCCGGCGGTGGGATGGACCACCGCCATTTCCGACAGGCTGAACACCATAATCACCGCGATCAGCGCGGCGATCAGGTAACTCAGCAGCACCGCCGGACCGGCATAGCCGATCGCGATGCCGCTGCCCATGAACAGCCCGGTGCCGATCGCGCCGCCCAGCCCGATCATCGTGATCTGGCGCTTGCCGAGCGTGCGGTGCAGCCCGCCCTCACGCGCGATCGCCTCGTTGTCGGAAAGGCCGGGCATCACGTCACCGCCTCCCACGCGTGATAACGCGGATCGCGCCACGCGCCGGTTTCCATCACATCGGCGAGGACA
>NZ_CALMPA010000050.1 GCF_937871615.1 uncultured Sphingomonas sp.
CGGCGGGTGGCGGCGGCGCAGCGGTGGGCGCTGCCTGCGCCGGCGTCTGCGCCTTTGCTCCCGCCTTTGCCTCGGCTTTCGCCTCGGCATCCTTGGGCACCACCGGCGACGGGCGCGATTGCAGATCGAGGCGATGCGCCTTGCCGATCACCGCATTGCGGCTGACGCCGCCCAGCGCCTCGGCGATCTGGCTCGCGGTCTGCCCGCTTTCCCACATGGTCTTGAGCGTCTGGATACGCTCCTCGGTCCACGACATCGTATTTCCTTCGCTGGCGGCCGGGTTGCAGGCGCTCGCAGCAGCGTTTACCCGCATGTGCGATGAGCAGCCATCCCCCAATCGGCCAAATTCCGTCGGCAATCAGAAACGCGCCAGGCGTCCCGGTGATCCGGAACGTCAATTGGGGCGGCCTGAAGACCCTCTATTTGAAGGAGGTGCGCCGTTTCTTCAAGGTGCAGCTCCAGACGATCTGGGCGCCAGCCGCCACGACATTGCTGTTTCTGATCGTTTTCACCATCGCCACGGGCGCGAAACGGCCGGTGCATGTCGGCGGAATCGACATTCCGTTCGCCGATTTCATCGCCCCTGGGCTTATCATCAGCCAGGGGATGATGGGGCCGGCCTTCGCCAACGCCAGCTTCTCGCTCCTGGTCGGCAAGATTCAGGGAACGATCGTCGATTATCTCCAGCCGCCGCTTTCCAATGCCGAATTGCTCGCCGCGCTGCTCGGCGGCGCGATGACCCGCGCCTTTCTCGTGGGGACGATCTGCTGGGCGGCCATGGCGCTTTATCCGGGCGTGCGTGTCACGCCGGTGCATCCGTGGGCGGTGCTCTGGTTCGGCTTCCTCGGCGCGGCGTTCCTGTCGCTGCTCGGCGTGCTGACCTCGATCTGGGCGGAGAAATTCGATCATGCCGCGGCGGTGACGAATTTCGTCATCGCGCCGCTCGCGCTCCTCTCGGGCACCTTCTATTCGGTCGACAATCTCGCGCCCGCCTTCCGCGCGTTCAGCCATGCCAATCCGTTTTTCTACATCATCTCCGGCTTCCGCTTCGGCTTTCTCGGCACCGCCGATTCGCCGGTGCTGATCGGCAGCGTGGTGATCCTCGCGATCGACGTGGTGCTGGGCGTGCTGTGCTACGCGCTGTTGCGCAGCGGATGGAAGCTCAAGAGCTGATCGCGGGTCAAAGCGCGCGCCGCATGTAAACGTCGCAGCGCGCATATGGCGATTTGGGGCGCGCTTCGGGCGCAAGGTGCTGAAACCCGCTGCGCTCGTAGAGCGTAATCGCCGGGATCAGGGCCTTGTTCGATTCCAGATAGAGCGACCGCGCACCCATCGCCTGTGCCCGCGCGATCGCCGCATCCATCAGCTTGCGCCCCACCCCGCGCCCCTGCGCGGCCTCGGCGACGGCCATCTTCGCCAGTTCCAGTTCGCCTTCCGCATAAGGGATCAGCGCGACGCACCCAAGCGCGACGCCCGCCTCGTCCTCGGCGATCAGGATCGCGCCGCCCTTGTCGATCACGCGCGCCTGCGCGGCGCCAAGCTGCTCGCGATCCTTGTCCTCCACGGCGAAGAAGCGTTCGAGCCAGGCGATGTTGAGCGCGCTGAACGCGGCGGCGTGACGCGGCTCGAACGCCACGATAGAAATATCGTCGGCGCGCGCAGGGGTGGTCGATTGATCTGCCATGCCGGTGCGATCGCACGCACGCCCGCAGGTCGGCAAGTGGCGGCCTAAAACCCCTCCGGCATCGCCGCCGGCCCCACCACGCGCTCATATTCGCGGATCGCGAAACGATCGGTCATGCCGGCGATATAATCAGCGATGTGGCGCGTGAGCGCCGGTTCCTCGCGCGGCGCATCGGCGCGCCATTCCTCGGGCATCAGGCACGGATCCGCGTGGAATGCCGCGAACAGCCCGGCCACCACGTCATGCGCCGCCGCCGCCGCCTCAAGCTGGCGTGGGTGGTGATAAAGGTTGGCGTACATGAAGCGTTTGAGGTCTCGCTCCTCCTCGCGCATCGCATCGGAAAAGGCGACCAGTGCCCGCCCCGCCGCGCGCACGTCTGCCACGTCGCGCACGCCCGCGTCGGCGATGCGCCGTTTCGTCTCGCCAATCAGATCGAGCACCATCGTGCCGATCTGCTGGCGCACCAGTTCGCGCGACAGCCGGCGATCGGAGATATCCGGGAAACGCGCGCGCGCCGCCGCCCAGCCGCGCGCCACCAGCGGCACCTCGCGCAGTTGCTCGGGGCTGAGCAGCCCGGCGCGCAGGCCATCGTCGATATCGTGATTGTCGTAAGCGATATCGTCGGCGATCGCCGCGATCTGCGCCTCAAGGCTGGGCCAGGTGTGGAGATCGAGCGCAGCTTCCGCATCCGCCTCGGCCAGCGCCCAGCCGGGATGGCGGACCGGGCCGTTGTGCTTCGCCAGCCCCTCCAGCGTCTCCCATGTCAGATTGAGCCCGTCGAAGCGCGGATAGGAACGCTCGATCCGCATCAGCGTGCGCAGCGCATGGCCGTTATGGTCGAACCCGCCCGCCGCCATCGTCGCGGCCTTGAGCGCATCCTCCCCCGCATGGCCGAACGGCGGATGGCCGATATCGTGCGCAAGACAGATCGCCTCGGTGAGATCCTCGTTCAGCCCCAGCGTGCGCGCGATCGTGCGCCCGATCTGCGCCACTTCAAGGCTGTGCGTCAGGCGGACACGAAAATGATCGCCATCGGGGGCGAGGAACACCTGCGTCTTGTGGCGCAAGCGGCGGAACGCGATCGAGTGGATGATGCGATCGCGATCGCGCTGATAATCGTCGC
>NZ_CALMPA010000051.1 GCF_937871615.1 uncultured Sphingomonas sp.
GGCGGCGGCGGGCGCGGCCTGCCGCGCGAGCGCCGGGCTGGCGAGCGTGGCGGCGATCAGGGCGAGCGGGGCGGCGATCCGAACTTTCATCAACGGTCCTTGGTGCAATAATTCACGGGCCACGGTATGTCCGCGCCATGATGGCGAGGCAAGCGTGGTTGGGGTGGTTAGCCACCGTCATGGTCGGTCTGATGACACTGGCGGCGATTCCCGCCGCCGCGCAGCCGCATGTCGCGATGCGTCTGGTGGCGGAAACCGCGCACCCCGCCGCCGGGCAGACGGTGACGCTGGCGTTCGATGCGGCGCCGGAATCAGGCTGGCACGCTTATTGGCAGAATCCCGGTGACGCTGGCGTCGGCACGCGGCTTGAGTGGAAGCTGCCGGCGGGCGCGAGCGCGGGCGAATTGCGCTATCCGGTGCCGCAGCGGCTGCTGATCGCGGGGCTGATGAACTATGTGTTCGAGCGACCGTTCGCGATGCTGGTCGATCTGAAGATTCCCGCGGGCCTCGCAACGGGCACGAGGCTGCCGGTGAGCGTGAAGGCCGATTATCTGGTCTGCACCAACGATCTGTGCGTGCCTGAAACGCAGACGCTGGCGACGACGCTGACGGTGGGCGATGGCGCGGCTGATCCGGCGTTCAGGGCCAGGTTCGACGCATGGCGGCGCGCCCTGCCGCGCCCGCTCGGCGCCACCGCGACATGGGCGGCGAGCGGCGGCACGTTCCGGCTCGGGGTGCCGTTCCCGGCGGATGCACCGGCACGCGATGTCTATTTCTACCCGCTCGAATCCGGTGCGGTGGATTTCGCCGCTCCCCAGAAAGTGGCGCGCGAAGGCGATCGGCTGGTGGTCGAGACGAAGGCGGCGGCTAGCCCGGTGAGCGGTCGGATCGAGGGCGTATTGGCGACCGGCGACGGGCGCGGGCTGGCGGTCGTCGCCGAGCCGGGCGTGGTCGCGCCGATCGCGGGCGCGGCGGAGGGCAGCGCGTGGCTCGCGGCGCTGGCGGCATTCGGCGGGGCGGTGCTCGGCGGGCTGCTGCTCAACATCATGCCATGCGTCTTCCCGATTCTCAGCCTCAAGGCGCTCAGCCTCGCGCGCTCGGGCGAGACGGAAGCCACCGCGCGGCGCGAGGCATTGGCTTATGCGGCGGGCGTGATCCTCGTCTGCCTCGCGCTGGGCGGCACGTTGCTTGCGTTGCGCGCCGGCGGGGCGGCGGTCGGCTGGGCGTTCCAGTTGCAGGATCCGCGCGTGATTGGCCTGCTGCTGCTGCTGGTCGCGGGGATCGCGTTCAACCTCGCGGGGCTGTTCGAACTGCCCACGCCGCGCTTCGCCGCCGGCTCGGGCACCCCCGGCGCCTTCGCCACCGGCGCGCTCGCGGCGTTCGTGGCGACTCCCTGCAGCGGCCCCTTCATGGGCGCCGCCCTGGGCGCCGCCCTGGTGCTGCCGACGATCGCGGCGTTGCTGGTGTTCGGCGGGCTTGGGCTTGGCATCGCGCTGCCGTTCCTGCTGATCGGCTTCGTGCCCGCGCTGCGGCGGCGGTTACCCAAGCCGGGGGCGTGGATGGTGCGGATGCGGCGCATCCTGTCTGTGCCGATGTTCTTGACGGCACTGGCGCTAGGCTGGGTGGTCGGGCGACAGGCGGGAGCCGACGGGCTGATGCTCGCGCTCGGCGCGGTGTTGCTACTCGCGCTCGCCTTGTGGTGGACCGGGCGACGACAATTCGCTGGCGTCGACCGCGCATATTGGCCGGTGCTGGCGGCGGTGCCGCTTGCGTTCGTCGCGGTCGGGCTGTTGCGCCCGGCGACGGCTTCGCCAGTGGTGGCGATCGCCGGGGCGGAGCCGTTCAGCGAGGCGCGGCTCGCGGCGCTGCGCGGGGAAGGGCGCCCGGTGTTCGCCTATTTCACCGCCGACTGGTGCCTGACGTGCAAGGTCAACGAAAAGACCGCGATCGAAACGGAGCGGGTCGCCCGCGCCTTCGGCAAGGGCAAGGTCGCGGTGCTGGTCGGCGACTGGACCGACGGCAATCCCGCGATCGGCCGCTTTATCGAGGCGAACAACCGCGCCGGCGTGCCGCTCTATCTATGGTATGCTCCCGGCGCGCGTAGCCCGCGCGTGCTGCCGCAATTGCTGACGGCGGATATGCTCGCGGCGTTGCCCGCGGAATAGCGCATTCAGGCGACCGCTTCATCCTCCGGCAACAGCGCCCAGCCGCGCGGGCCGAGTATCTCCAGCGGGCGATAGCGCGTCTTATATTCCATCCGGGGTGAGCCTTTCACCCAATAACCGAGATAGACATAGGGGAGTGCGGCGGCGCGCGCGCGCAGGATGTGATCGAGGATGATGAGATTGCCCAGGCCGGGCCGTTCCTCAAGATCGGGGGCGAAGAAGCTGTAGATCATCGACAGCCCGTCCGCCTGCCGATCGGTGAGGCAGGCGCCGACGAGGCGGCCCTGCGCGCCGTTCACCGAAGGCTCGCGATATTCCACGATCACCGAATTGACCGGCGATTGCTCGATCATGTCGGCATAATCGGTCTCGTCCATCCCGGCCATGCCGCCGCCGGGGTGCCGCGCCGCGAGATAACGGCGGAGCAATTGATATTGCTCGTCGGTCGCCCATGGGCGGCACGCGGTAACCTCCAGATCCGAATGGCGGCGGATCAGCTTGCGTTGCGATGCATTGGCCTGAAAATCATGCGCCACCACCCGCACTGATATGCACGCCGTGCATCCCGCGCACGATGGGCGATAGGCGACAGACTGGCTGCGCCGGAAACCGATTCGGCCAAGCGCGTCGTTAAGCTCCCCGGCGTGTGGGCCGGTCAGTTCGGTGAATACTTTGCGCTCCTGCCGGTCAGGCAGATAGGGGCAGGGCGCCGGGCTGGTCACGAAGAAGCGTGGAAAGCGGAATGGCGCGGTCACCGACGATATCCTTCTGCCCGGCGCGCGGGTTCGCGCCTTGTCGACAGGATATGAATCCTCCGCCCAATCGTGAAAAGCGCGTTAACCACGAATAGAGGTTAACGCGCCCGTGCCCGCCATTCCAGTGGGGGAAAATCAGGCGGGTTCGACCTGGCTCACCTCATATCCGGTGTCGCGCAGCGCGGCCATCAGCCGGTTCAGATGATCGCGATCGCGCGCCTCGCATTCGATTTCGGCGATCAGTCCCTTGGCCGGCAGCGACGTGAACACGCGCTGGTGATAGACCTCGATGATGTTGACGCGCTGTTCGTCGAAGATCCGCGCGACATTGTATAGCGAGCCGGGCTGATCCTGCAGCCGGATGCGCAGCCGCGCGAGCCGGCCCGAGCGGGCGAGATCGCGCAGCAGCACGTTGGCGAGCAGGCGGGTGTCGATATTGCCCCCGCACAGCACCACGCCCACCGTCTTACCACGGAAACGCTCACGATGTTGCAGCAGCGCGGCGAGCCCGGCGGCGCCGGCCCCTTCCACCACCGTCTTCTCGATCTGGAGCAGCAGGCTGACCGCTTCCTCCAGGCTGCGTTCGGAGACGAGCACGATATCGTCGACCAGCGCCTTCACCATGCGCGCGGTGATGCCGCCCGGCTCCTTCACCGCAATGCCCTCCGCCAGCGTATCGCCGGCACAGGGAAGATTGGTGTGATGAATGCGATTGTACATCGAAGGGAACAATTCCGCCTGCACCCCGATCACCTCCACCGGGCGGGATGCGGCGGCGGCAACCGTCGCCATCCCGGAAATCAGGCCGCCGCCGCCGATCGGGGTGATGAAGGTGTCGATCTCCGGCACATCCTCCAGCATCTCCAGCGCGACGGTGCCTTGCCCGGCGATCACGCGCGGATCGTCGAACGGGTGGATGAAGGTATAGCCGTCGCGGGCTTCGAGGGTGCGGGCGTGGGCGTAGGCGGCGTCGAACGTGTCGCCTTCCAGCACGACAGTTGCGCCATGGCCCTGTGTTTGGGTGACCTTCACGATCGGCGTGGTCGTCGGCATGACGATCGTGGCGGGCACGCCGAGCCGGTTCGCGTGATAGGCGAGGCCCTGCGCGTGATTGCCCGCGGACGCCGCGATCACGCCGCGCGCCTTCGCCTCGTCCGACAACTGGAGCAGGGTGTTGAGCGCGCCGCGCTCCTTATAGGCCGCCGTGAACTGAAGATTCTCGAACTTCAGATAGATGGTGGCGCCGATCATCTGGGAAAGCGTGCGGCTAATCAGCGTTGGCGTGCGCACGATCGAATCGCGAATCCGCATGTGCGCGGCACGCACGTCCTCGATAGTGACGGGAAGGGACTCGTTGTTCGTGGCAAGACTGGCCAACATAACCTCCGTTCACGCTGATCTACTGGCGGCAACGCCATGTATCCCGGCCGGGGAAACGACCGATCGGAACACGCCCGCCGCCTAGACCATCTAGCGCGCCGTGGAAACTGCGCCTAATCGACGTGCCCATGAGGATCGCATTCATCGGCACCGGCGTCATGGGCGCCCCGATGGCCGGGCATCTCGCCCGCGCCGGACACGAGGTCATCGTCTATAACCGCACGCGCCACAAGGCGGAGGCGACCGGGCTGCGCGTCGCCGACACGCCCGCCGCCGCCGCAACGGGCGCGGACGCGGTGGTCGCCTGCGTCGGCAATGACGGCGATCTGGAACAGGTGACGCTGGGCGCCGACGGTGCCTTCGCCGCGATGCGCGACGACGCGGTGTTCATCGACCACACCACCGTTTCCGCCGATATCGCGCGGCGGCTGGCGGCGGCGCGCGCGCTATGCGTCGATGCGCCCGTTTCCGGCGGGCAGGCGGGCGCGGAGAAGGGCCAGCTTTCGATCATGTGCGGCGGCAGCGACGCCGCGATGGCGAAGGCGCGACCGATCATGGAGCCTTATGCCGCGCGCATCGTCCATGTCGGCACAGCGGGCGCGGGGCAGCAGACCAAGATGGTCAACCAGATCTGCATCGCCGGGGTGGTGCAGGGGCTGAGCGAGGCGTTGCGCTTCGCCCAGGCGAGCGGGCTTGATCTCGACAAGGTGTTCGAGGCGGTATCCGGCGGCGCGGCGCAGAGCTGGCAGATGGTAAACCGCTGGGGGACGATGGCGAAGGACGAATTCGATTTCGGCTTCGCGATAGACTGGATGCGCAAGGATCTGGGCCTCGCGCTCGACGAGGCGAAGCGGTGCGGCGCGGTGCTGCCGGTCGCCGCGCTGGTCGATCAATTCTATGCCGAGGTGCAGAAGATGGGTGGCGGGCGACAGGATACCAGCGCGCTGGTGCGGCGGTTGCCGAAGTGAGGGGGGCATTGCTGGCGGCGGTCGCCGCGCTTCTCCCCGTGCCGGCGCTTGCCGATGCGCTGATCGACAATGTGCAGGGCATCACGCTCGATCGAAGCGGGCAGGTCACGCGGTTCAAGGCGATCGTGATCGACAAGGACGGCAAGGTCGTCCGCCTCGTCCCCGTCAACGAAGTGCCGCACAAGCCGACGAAGAAGGATCCCGGCCCGCGCTATGATTGGCGCACGGACATGAAGGGCAAGGTGTTGCTGCCCGGCTTCATCGACGCGCACGGCCATGTCGAGCAACTGGGCTTCGCGGCGATGTCGCTCGATCTGTCGGACACGAAATCGCTCGATGAGGCGAAGGCGAAGATCGCGGCCTATATCGCCGCCAATCCCGATCGGAAGTGGATCATCGGGCGTGGCTGGAATCAGGAGAAATGGGGGCTGGGGCGCTTCCCCACCGCCGCCGATCTCGATCCCGTATCGGGCGATCATCCGGTGTGGCTGGAGCGTGCCGACAGCCATGCCGGCTGGGCGAACAGCGCGGCGATGCGCGAGGCGGGCGTCACCGTCGCCACCGCGGCACCAGCGGGCGGGCGGATCGAGAAAGGCGCGGGCGGCCAGCCCGCTGGCGTGTTCGTCGATGCCGCGACACAGCTTGTCGCGAAGGCGATCGCGCCGCCTTTGCCCAAGGAACGCGATGCCGCCTTCCTCGCCGCGCAACAGGTGTTGCTTGGCTATGGCGTCACCGCGATCGCGGACATGGGGACGACGCTGGACGACTGGCTCAGCTATCGCCGCATGGCCGATATCGGCGCCATGCGCATCCGCGTGATGAGCTATGCGCGCGGCATGGAGACGGCGAGCCGCGTCGGCGGCAAGGGGCCGACGCCGTGGCTATATGGCGATCGGCTGCGGATGGGGGGCGTGAAAATCTACGCCGATGGCGCGCTGGGATCGCGCGGCGCGTGGCTGAAGGCGCCTTATGCCGATGCGCCGGGCCAGTCCGGCCTTGGCTTCAACAGCGACGCGCAATTGCAGAACCAGATGAGCCGCGCCGCGATGGACGGGTTTCAGGTCGCGGTTCATGCGATCGGCGATCGCGCCAACGCCCAGGTGCTGGATGCGATTCAGGCGCTGTCGGACACTTATACCGGCGATCGCCGCTGGCGCATCGAGCACGCCCAGATCGTCGCATCGGACGATCTGCCGCGCTTCGGGCATTTCGGCACGATCGCCTCGATGCAACCGACGCACCAGACGAGCGATCGCACGATGGCGGAGGCGCGGCTCGGCCCTGAGCGGCTGGCGGGCGCCTATGCGTGGAAATCCATGCTGGCGAACGGATCGAAGCTCGCCTTCGGTTCCGACACGCCGGTCGAGCGGCCCGATCCATGGGCTGGCTGGGCCGCAGCGTTCACACGGCAGGACGCCGACGGCCAGCCCTATGGCGGCTGGCACCCCGAGGAGGCGGTGACGCGCGAACAGGCGTGGTGGGCCTATACCGGCGGCGCTGCCTATGCCGCCTTCGCCGAGAACAAATTCGGCATCCTCGCACCCGGCCAGCGCGCCGATTTCATCATCGTCGATCGCGATCCGCTCAACGCCAGCGCGAGCGAATTGCGCAAGACGGTGGTGGAGCAGACATGGATCGGCGGCGAGAAGGTGTGGGAGCGGAAATAGGGGGGCACGGATAGCTCGCCGCGCTCTTTCGGGAAAAGCGCGCATCGTGTACCGGCGGCTATGTTCCACCTCGCGGTAAAAGCGGCGATCTCGGGCATTCTCGTTGCCGTCGCCTCGACATTGGCGAAGCGCTATCCCGGCTTCGGGGCGCTGATCGCCTCGCTGCCGCTGGTTTCGGTTCTCGGCATGATGTGGTTGTGGAACGACAGGCCCGATGCGGAGAATATGGCGGCGCATGTCGGGGCGACCTTCTGGTTCGTGCTGCCTTCGCTGCCGATGTTCCTGCTGATCCCCGTGCTGCTGCGGCATGGCATCGGTTTCTGGCCCGCGCTGATCGCCGGATGCGGGCTTACGATCGCGCTCTATCTCGCGATGACATGGGCAGGCCCGCGCTTCGGCTTGCAACTCTGAGCGGCGGACGATCATTGCCACGCCATTGGCGCAGCCCCGCACTTCGCCTACATGCGCGCGCATGACCGAAATCACCGTCGCCGCGCTGCAACTCGCCTTCTCCGATGATCTGGAGGGCAATATCGCCAACGTCTCCCGCCTTGTCCGCGAGGCGGCGGCGAAGGGCGCGCAGGTGATCCTGCCGCCCGAATTGTTCGAGGGCGAATATTTCTGCCGCGTCGAGGATGAGGGGCTGTTCGCCAATGCCAAGCCCGTGGGCGAGCATCGCGCGGTGGCCGCGATGCAGGCGCTCGCCGCCGAGTTGAAGGTGTGGATTCCCACCAGCTTCTTCGAGGCGGATGGCCCGCATCATTACAATAGCCTCGCGATGGTCAATCCCGACGGCAAGGTCGCTGGCGTCTATCGCAAGAGCCATATCCCGGATGGGCCGGGTTATGAGGAGAAATTCTATTTCCGCCCCGGCAATACCGGGTTCAAGGTGTGGGACGGGCCGGGCGCGAAGCTGGGCATCGGTATCTGCTGGGATCAATGGTATCCCGAAACCGCGCGCGCGCTGATGCTGATAGGCGCGGAACTGCTGTTCTACCCCACCGCGATCGGCAACGAGCCGCATGACGAGGGGCTGGATACCGCGCGGCTGTGGCGCCGCGCGATGATCGGCCATGCGGTGTCGAACGTCGTGCCGGTGATCGCGGCCAACCGTGTCGGCACCGAGCACGGCCAGACCTTCTACGGCACCAGCTTCATCTGCGACGAGCGCGGCGATATTCTCGCCGAACTCGATCGCGCGGAGGAGGGCGTGATCGCCGCGACGCTCGATCTCGATCGCGTCAAGCGCCACCGCGCCGCCTTCGGCTTCTTCCGCGATCGCCGGCCGGAATTGTACGGGCGGCTGGTGCACGACATCTAGGGTTGATCGAGCAATCGTTCCGGCGCGTTTCGGTGCGCCGAACACGCTGTCGCTCAGGTCGCTTTTCTGGCACTTTCGTGGGCGATGAGCCGTCTCGCTCCCGATGACGCCGACGCCCGCTTCATCCGGCGGCTGTTTCTTGTCGTGCTGGTCGTCGGGCTGTTCGCCGCGCTCTATGTCGCGGGCGATCTGCTGATCCTCGCCTTCGGCTCGGTGCTCGGCGCGATCGTGATCCATGCCGTCGCCGAAATCTATCGCGAGCGGCTGCGGATGCCGGCGCGGCTCGCGCTCGGTCTGGCGATCGTCACGGTGCTGGCGCTGGTCGCGTTTCTCGGCTGGCTGTTCGGGGTGGCATTCCGCGAGCAGGTCAACATGTTCGTCGCGCGGCTGCCCGCGATGCTCGACGCGCTTGGCCGCTATATGGCGCAATCGCCGGTCGGCGCGAAGATTGATGACGCGGTACGCGCGGCTTATGCCGGCAGCCGTGTCGCGCAGGATATCGGTGGGCTGGCGCAGGGGGTGGGGGAGATATTCCTCAACGCGCTGCTGGTGCTGATCGGCGCGATCTTCTTCGCGGTCGATCCGGGGGTATATGAACGCGGCTTCCTGCTGCTGATGCCGCCTTCGAAGCGCGCCGCGATAGATGATGCGCTGGTCGACGTTGCCTCCACCCTGCGCCTGTGGCTGCGCGCGCAACTGATCCAGATGACGACGATGGGGGTGATGGTCGGCTGCGGGCTGTGGCTGGCCGGTGTGCCCTCCGCCGCCGCGCTGGGGCTGTTGAGCGGGCTTTCGGAGTTCATCCCCTATATCGGGCCGCTCGCGGCGATGCTGCCCGCGCTTGGGCTGGCGGCGACGCAGGGGCCGGCATCGGTGTTCTGGGCGCTGCTGGTGTTCGCCCTGGTGCGGCTGGTGCAGACCAATTTCGTCACGCCGCTCAGCACCAGCCGGGTGATCGCGATCCCGCCCGCGGTGACCCTGTTCGCGATACTGGCGATCGGCGCGGTGTTCGGCATTTTCGGCCTGTTCTTTTCAGCCGCGCTACTGGTGGTGATTTTCACGCTCGTGCGCAGCCTTTACCTCCGGGAAACCCTTGGGGAGGATATGCCACATGGCACGCGCTGAAATGCGCTGATTCGGCGATTCGTCCCCGCGACTCGCCGGAATCCCTCGCTTAAGTCGAAATTAACCTTTTGCGTTCAGACAGTATTTGGTTAATGATTCTGACGCGTTCGGGCCAGGAGGAGGCTCGTCGCGGTCTCGAACGGGGAATGTCAGATGCGGGTGCTGCTGATCGAGGACGAGCCGACGACCGCCAGGGCGATCGAACTGATGCTCTCCACCGAGGGGTTCAACGTCTATTCGACGGACCTTGGCGAGGAGGGCCTCGATCTCGGCAAGCTCTATGATTACGATATCATCCTGCTCGATCTGAACCTGCCGGATATGCACGGTTATGACGTGCTGAAGCGGCTCCGCGTCGCGCGCGTCACCACGCCGGTGCTCATCCTTTCCGGTATCAACGAAATGGATTCCAAGGTGCGATCGTTCGGCTTCGGCGCCGATGATTATGTCACCAAGCCATTCCATCGCGAGGAACTGATCGCGCGCATCCATGCCGTCGTGCGCCGCTCGAAGGGCCATTCGCAATCGGTTATCAAAACCGGCAAGCTGGCCGTGAACCTCGACGCGAAGACGGTGGAGGTCGATGGCGCGCGGGTGCATCTGACCGGCAAGGAATATGCGATGCTGGAGCTGCTGTCGCTCCGCAAGGGCACCACGCTCACCAAGGAAATGTTCCTCAACCATCTTTACGGCGGGATGGACGAGCCGGAACTCAAGATCATCGACGTCTTCATCTGCAAGCTGCGCAAGAAGCTCAGCCTGGCGTGCGAAGGCGAGAATTATATCGAGACCGTATGGGGTCGCGGCTATGTGCTGCGCGAACCTGAAGAAGCGGCGCAGGTCGCCTGACCTAAAGCCAGCTTCGTCACCGGGAGACGGCCGCGGCATCGGGGGGTGACGCGGCCGTTTTCTTTTGGGGCCGGGGGCCAAGGCTCCAATTGTTGGCGCCCCGGATGCCCGAAGCGCCCACCCCGATCATCCCGGAATCTGCTGGCTGATGCAGTGGAAGCTGCCGCCGCCGGTAAGGATCGCGTCGGCGCGCAGGCCGATCACCTTGCGATCGGGGAAGATCGCCTGGAATTCGCGCACCGCCGCATCGTCTTCGGGCGCGCCGTATAGCGGCACGACGACGCTCGCATTGCCGATATAGAAGTTCATGTAGCTCGCCGGCACGATCTCATCGTCACGCATCACGCGGCCGGGCGAAGGGACGGGAGCCACCGTGAGCCCAAAGGCGCGTGCGCGTTCGCTGGCCTGCTGATAGACCTGCCAGT
Source organism: uncultured Sphingomonas sp. (assembly GCF_937871615.1). Taxonomy (GTDB): domain Bacteria; phylum Pseudomonadota; class Alphaproteobacteria; order Sphingomonadales; family Sphingomonadaceae; genus Sphingomonas. The sequence goes on from NZ_CALMPA010000051.1 coordinate 10,656, forward strand.
TGGGATCATTCTCCGATCCAACCGGGATCGCGAGCCGACCTTCGCCGACGAAGCGCGCGAGATTATCGACATGGCCGTCGGTATGATCGTTGAGCAGGCCATCGCCGAGCCACAGCACGCGATCATAGCCCAGATCGCGTTCCAGCCGCTCCTCGATCGCGGCCTTGCCGATCGCGCCGTTGCGGTTCGGGTTGAGCAGGCATTGCTCGGTGGTGACGACCAGCCCGGTGCCGTCGCCGTCGAGCGCGCCGCCCTCCAGCACCCAGTCGCACGGCACGATGCGCTTGCCCCGGCGGCGGGCGAGGCGCGCGCCGATATCGTCGTCGCCGGGCAGATCATATTTGCCGCCCCAGCCGTTGAAGCCGAAATCGCGCGCGGTGCCGTCGCCGGTGATGATCGTTGCGGTATCGCGCAGCCAGATGTCACCGAACGGCTCGATCACCACCTCCGCGAAGGGGGCGAGTTCGGCGGCGGTGGCACCGGCCTCGGCGTCCGCCGCGACCAGCAGCACCTTTTCACCGCGCCCCTCGGCATCGACCGCGCGGGCGAAGGCGGCAACCTCCTCCTGCGCCTGATCGAGATCGTCCTGCCACAATTCGGCGTGCGATGGGAAACCGATCCACACCGCCTTGTGGTGCGCCCATTCGGCTGGCGGGGTGCGGCTCACTTCGCTGCTCCGCGCGACTGATCGCGGATCGCGCGGAATTCGGCGGTCGGATACCAGTTCGGCCACATCGAGCCATCCGCCAGTTCGCGCCCGAGCTGATAATAGATCGTCAGATCCTGCACCGCGCCGGACCAGTCCCAGTTCGGATTATATTCGTCGGCCGGCTTGTGATAGCGATTGGCGTTGTAATCCTCCGCCGCCGCGCGGCCCGCCGCGATGCCGCCATTGACCAGATCCTCCCCACTGCCGCCCGACAGCATCGGCACGCCGAGCTTGGCGAAGGAGAAATGGTCGGAGCGGTAATAATGCCCCTTTTCCGGCGTCGCTTCGGGCGCGATCGTGCGGCCCTGCGCGGCGACGAGCGGCTTCACCATATCCTCCAGCTCGGATTTACCCGCGCCGGTCAGCGAGAAATCGCGCGTCGCGCCGTTGACGTTGAGCACGTCCATATTGACCCCGCCCACCGTCTTGCCGAGCGGAAACACCGGATGCCGCGCGTAATAGGCTGAGCCGAGCAGCCCGCTTTCCTCCGCCGTCACCGCGAGGAACGCGATCGAGCGGCGCGCCGGGCCGGCCTTGGCCTGGGTTTCCGCCATCGCGATCAGCCCGGCGACGCCGGAGGCATTGTCGACCGCGCCGTTGCAGATGCCGTCGCCATTGACCGGATCGCAATGGCCGAGGTGATCCCAATGCGCCGAATAAAGCACCGTCTCGTCGGGCGCGCCGCTGCCGGGGAGGAGGCCGACGACGTTCTTCGAGGCGCTGCGGCGGATCGTGTTCGAGAAATCGCCGGAGAATTTCACGCCCAGCGGCACCGCCTTGAAACCCTGGTGCTTCGCGGCTTCGGAGAGTGCGGTGAAATCCTTGCCGGCGGCGGCGAAGATTTCCTTCGCGCGATCGAGCTGCACCCAACTGACGATCTGGCTCTGATCCATATGATCGCCCGGCTCGTCCAGCTCGTGCTGCGGGCCGGTCCAGGACGAGCGGACCACCGCCCAGGGATAGGCCGCGGGCTCTGTATCATGGACGATGATCGCGGCGGCGGCGCCCTGCCGCGCGGCTTCCTCGAACTTGTAGGTCCAGCGCCCGTAATAGGTCATCGCGCGGCCCTCGAACGGGCCGGCGGCAGGGCCGGCTTCTTTCGTCTGCCAATCAGGATCGTTGATGAGGATGACGACCGTTTTGCCCTTCACATCCAGGCCGGCATAATCGTTCCAGCCTTTCTCGGGCGCGTTGATGCCATAGCCGACGAACACCATGTCGCTGTTCTTCAACGCGATCCGCGGCACCACGCGATAGGTGCCCGCGACAATATCGTCGCGATAGGCGAGAGAGATTGGCTTCTTGCCGCCGGTGATGGTGAACGGCTTCACGTTGGTCGCGGTGATTTCGACCATCGGCACGTCCTGCGTCCACTGGCCCTGATTGCCCGGCTTCAGGCCGGCGGCCTTCATCCGTTCGATGATATAGGCGACGGTCTTCCTTTCGCCCTCGCTGGTCGGCGCGCGGCCTTCATAGGCATCGGACGACAGCTCCTTCGTCACCGATTTCAGCGTGTCGAGCGAGAAGCCGGGCTGCTGCTGCGCGAGCGCGGGCGTGGCAAGCGCGGTGGCGAGAAGGAACAGAGGCAGGCGAGAACGCATTACAGGCTCCGAGGCGCAAAAAGAACGTGCTGCTGTTTGGCAGCGCCGCGATCGGGGTGCAAGGCACGCGGCGGCCCGATCGGGTGTCGCCGGGCCGATCGAACTGTGCCATGAGCGCCGCGAGATAGCGGTATCGGAACCGCAGGGAGCATGTGATGAAACTGGGCATCTACGGCAGCGCGGGGCGCATGGGGCGGGCGATCGCGGCGATCGCGACCGAGGAAGGCGTGACGATCGCGGGCGGCGTTGATGCCGGAGGCGATCCGGCGCCGCTGGCGCGGGCGGCGGACGTGCTGGTCGATTTCTCCGCGCCCGCCGCGCTGGAGGCGAACCTCGCGGCGGCGGTGTCCGCCGGCACGCCGATCGTGATCGGGACGACCGGCCTGAACGCGGCGCATCACGCGCTGATCGACAAGGCGGCGCAGACCATCGCGGTGCTCCAGACGGGGAACACCTCGCTTGGCGTCACGCTGCTTGCGGCATTGGTGCGCGAGGCGGCGGAGCGGCTCGGCACGGAATGGGATATCGAGATCGTCGAGATGCACCACCGCCACAAGGTCGATGCGCCATCGGGCACCGCGACGCTGCTCGGCGAGGCGGCGGCGGCGGGGCGCGGCACGACGCTGGGCGAGGTGCGCGTCGATGGCCGCGCCGGGCTGACCGGCGCGCGGACCGAGGGGACGATCGGCTTCTCCTCGCTGCGCGGCGGATCGGTGGTTGGCGATCATCAGGTGGTGTTCGCGGGCGAGGGCGAGCGGATCGAGCTTGGCCATCGCGGCGAGGATCGCACGATCTTCGCGCGCGGCGCGGTGAAGGCGGCGCTGTGGCTCGCGGGCAAACCGGCGGGGCGCTATCGGATGGACGAGGTGCTGGGGCTTTGAAAAAGGCCGACATCTTCGAATTCTATCGCCGGCTGGCGGAGGCCGATCCGCATCCGGTGACCGAGCTGGAATATGGCAATGACTATCAGCTCGTCGTCGCGGTCGCGCTGTCCGCGCAGGCGACCGACGTTGGCGTCAACAAGGCGACCCGGCGGTTGTTCGCCGCGGTGAAGACGCCCGCTGAGATGGTCGCGCTGGGCGAGGCGGGGCTGAAGGAACACATCAAGACGATCGGCCTGTTCAACACCAAGGCCAAAAACGTCATCGCGCTGAGCGAGGCGCTGATCGCCGATCATGGCGGCGAAGTGCCGCAGGATCGCGCCGCGCTGGAAAAGCTGCCCGGTGTGGGGCGCAAGACCGCCAATGTCGTGCTGAACGTGGCCTTCGGCGCGGAGACGTTCGCGGTCGATACGCATATCTTCCGTGTCGGCAACCGCACGGGGCTGGCGAAAGGCAAGACCCCGCTGGCGGTGGAGAAGAAGCTCGATCACGATACGCCGCAGCCGTTTCGCGTCCACGCGCATCACTGGCTGATCCTGCACGGGCGCTATGTCTGCAAGGCGCGGCGGCCCGAATGCTGGCGCTGCGTGGAGGCCGATCTGTGCGCATACAAGCCCAAGACGCCCGCGCCGAAAGAGAAGGCGGTGGCGGCCTGACCTATCCGCCGAACGCCGCCTTCATCCGCCTGCGCAACCGGCCCGGCATGAAGCGCCGCGCGAAGCTGGCCTGTCTGCCCGCCTTGCCGACGATATATTCGCGCTCGCTGCCGTGTGCTGCCTGCCAGATCACCTCGGCGGCATCTTCGGGGGTATAGACCGGGGCCTTGCCCAGCCCGTCGCGGATCGCGCGGTTGCTGCCCTTCGAGCCGGTATCGAGCAATGGCGTTTCGATGAAGAACGGCATGACGCATGATACCGCGATGCCGTGGCGCGTGAATTCCGCGTCCAGCGCCTCGGAAAGCCCGCGCACCGCGTGCTTGGTCGCGGAATAGACCGCGAGGCCGGGCGAGCCGATGATCCCGGCGACCGAGGCGACGTTGATGAGGCGGCTGCCCGGTGTCGCCTTCAGGTGCGGCAGCGCCGCATAGACGCCGTTGATGACCCCCTTCAGATTGATATCGACTTCAAGCTCGGATTCGTCGGGCGTCACTTCCTCGAACATGCCGTAGCGCGCGATCCCTGCATTGTTGAGCAGGGCGTCGAGCCGCCCGGTCCGTTCAACGAACGCGGCCAGCGCGGCATCCCACCCCGCGCGATCACGCACGTCGAGCGATATGGTGAAGGCGCCCAGTTCGCCCGCCACCCGCGCCATGCCGGTGCTGTCGATATCGCCGATGCCGATCGTCCAGCCTTCGCGGTGGAAGCGGCGCGCGGCGGCGAGGCCGATCCCCGATGCGCCGCCGCTGATGAAGATCGCCCGGCTCATCCTGCGCGCACCTCTCGGAACGGGATGGTGCGATCGACCTCCGGCTCCTTCGGCAGCCCGAGCACGCGCTCGCCGATGATATTGCGCTGGATCTGATCCGTGCCGCCGCCGATCGAGGTGAAATAGGCGTTGAGCGTCAGGAAATTGGCGTCCTCGGCGCGCGGATGCTCCGGCCCCTGCAACAGGCTTTCAGGGCCGAGCAGCAGGGTGCGGACGCGCGCTTCCTCGTGCAGGATGCGGCTCATCGCGAGCTTGCCCAATGACATGATCGACGCGGAGGTGCCCTGCGCCAGTTCCGCCTTGGCGCGCCCGGTGTTGAGCTTGTTGAGCGCGCGCCACGCGATCACCTGCGCCAGTTCCTGCCGGATCACCGGATCGCCGAGCTTCCCCGCCTCGCGCGCCAGCCCGAGCAGCGAATAATCGCCCTTCGGCCCGCCCGTGCCCGAACGCGGGCCGCGCGCGCGATCGCCCATCACCGATCGTTCATAGGCAAGCGCGGTCTGCAACACGCCCCATCCGCCGTTCAACGGCCCGAGCAGATTTTCGTCAGGCACGAAGGCATCGGTGATGAATACCTCGTTGAAATGCGCCTCATCGGTGATCTGCCTGAGCGGTCGCACCTCCACGCCCTCCTGCTTCATCGGCAGGAAGAAGAAGCTGATGCCGCGATGCTTGGGCACGTCCCAATCGGTGCGCGCGATCAGCATCCCGTAATCGGCGATCATCGCGCCGCTGGTCCACACCTTCTGCCCGGTGATGCGCCAGCCGCCATCCACCTTGTCCGCCCGCGTGCGAACCGCGGCGAGATCGCTGCCCGCGCCCGGCTCCGAATAAAGCAGGCACATGCCGACCTCGCCCGCGAGAAGCTTCGGCACGATCTCGCGCTTGAACGCGGGCGTGGCATGGGCGAGCGCGGTATTGGCCCAGAGGTTAGTGCGATCCTGCCCGGCGCCCGGCGCATCGACCGCCGCGAAGGCGCGCTCGACGATCTTCGCCTGATCGTTGGAAAGATCGCGACCGTGCCATTCGCTTGACCAACGCGGGACGGCCCAGCCGGCGTCGCGCACTTTCGCCAGCCACGCGCTGCGCGGATCGCGACCGAACGATTCGTGATGCGCAGGCACGCCCTTCCAGTTGGCGGCGAGCCAGGCTTCCACCTCCGCCTTGAGTTGTTCGTCGGTCATACCTGAGCCTCCAGCGCGCTTAGGTAGCGTTCGCGCCAATGATTGCCGTCGCCGTAAAGCTGGGCGCCGGATCGCGCGCGGCGCAGATAGAGATGTGCGGGATGCTCCCAGGTGAAGGCGATGCCGCCGTGCATCTGGATCGCATCCTTCGCGCAGCGGACGAAAGCGTCACCGCAGGCGAAGGCGGCGAGCGCGATCGCGGCATCCTTCATCGGCGCACCCACGCTGAGCTGGCGCGCGGCGTCGCGCGCGGCGCTGGTGGCGCTCTCCGACTCAAGCAACAGGTCGGCAGCCATATGCTTCACGGCCTGGAAGCTGCCGATCGCGCGGCCGAACTGGTGGCGTTCGCGCGCGTAATCGACCGCCATTTCCATGATGCGCCGCGCGGCCCCGGCCTGTTCGCCCGCCAGCGCGACCATCGCGATGTCGTGCGCGCGGGTCACGCGGTTGCCGTCGCCAATGCGGGTGGCGGGGCCGTGGAACGCCACGTCCGCCATGCGGCGCGTGCGGTCGAACACGGGGAGGGGGGTGATCGTGGCATCGGCGCGGGCGACGGTGAACACCGCGTCGTCCATCGCGACGAGGATCGTGTCGGCGATCGCGGCGTCGGGCACGAAGCGCGCGGTGCCGGAAAGCGTGTCGTCACCGTGCCGCACGTCGCTCCTGCCCGTCCAGTCGCGGCTGCCGGCGAAGGCCACCGCGACGAGGCTTTCTCCGGCGGCGAGCGCGGAAAGCCGCTCGCCGTCTAGCAGCGTGGCGGCGATCGCGGCGGAGATCAGCGGGGCGGGGAGCAGCGCGGCGCCCGTCGCCTCCATCACCAGCCCCAGTTCGACCGGGCCGAGCGCCGCGCCGCCAAACGCTTCCGGCACGGTGAGGCCGACCACGCCGAGATCGGCCAATGCTCGCCACAATGCGGGATCGTGCCCGCTCTCGCTTTCCATGATGCGGCGCACATCGGTTTCCGTGCAAGCGTCGGCGAGCAGGCGGCGCACCGAATCGACCAATGCGGCACGATCCTCCGCCGTGAGGGCAGGCGGCGCCTCGCGGGCGTCACGCAACATATCGGTCATGCGGCCATCCTCTCGCGGCGCCGGCTTGCCCGGCGTCCGTAACGAAAGTTATGATGGCGCGAAGCGGCGAGTGAATCAACCAGCCGTAGCAGGAGAGAGAGATGCGCTTTGCGGGCAAGGTGGCGCTCGTCACCGGCGGGGGATCGGGCATCGGCGCGGCGACCGCGCGGCTGCTGGCGCGCGAGGGCGCGAAGCTCGTCGTGGTCGATCTCGTCGCGGAACATGCGCAGGTGGTGGCGGACGAAACCAGCGGAATCGCGGTGACGGCGGATGTGGCGCAGCGCGCCGATGTGGAGCGTGCGGTGGCGGTAGCGGTCGAACGGCACGGGCGGATCGACATATTGTTCAACAACGCCGGCATCGGTTGCGTCGGGCGCACCCCCGATCTCGATCCGGCCCAGTGGGAACGCGTGATTGCGGTCGATCTCAACGCGGTGTTCTACGCCTGCCGCGCCGCGATCCCGCATATGCCAAGGCCGGGCGGGGCGATCGTCAACACCGCCTCGATTTCCGGGCTGGCGGCGGATTACGGCTTCACCGCCTATAACGCGGCGAAGGCGGCGGTCATCAACTACACCCGCAGCCTGGCGATCGACCATGCGCGCGAAGGGATTCGCGCCAATGCGTTATGCCCCGGTCTGGTCGCCACCCCGCTCACCGATCGCGCCAAGGCGCTGGCGGGGCTGGAGCAGGCGTGGAACGACACGATCCCGCTCGGTCGCGCCGCCCGGCCGGAGGAGATGGCGGAGGTGGTCGCCTTCCTCGCCTCCGATGCGGCATCCTATGTCACGGGATCGGTGATCGTCGCGGATGGCGGGCAGACCGCATGGACCGGGCAGCCGAATTTGATGAATTTCCTGCCGGGTTGAGCCAACCCTATAGCAGCAGATCCTCGGGGCTGGGGCGCCCGACGTTCCCGCCGCCGCGCCGCCGCGCCATTTCCGTTTCCGCGGTGAAGCGCACATCCGGATCGCGATCGCCGAGGAAGCCGATCAGGCTCTCCTCCTCGATCTCGCGCCAGTCCTTGCCGCGATCGGGGCCGTAGCGCACGCGCGGCAGCAGCCCCGGCACGCGCGACCATTCGAGCAATTGCGCGATGCTCACCTCGTTCAGCATGTCGCGCAGGTGAAAAGCGGTGACATAGGCATCGGGAAAGGCGCGATGCGCGGGAAGCCCGCGTTCGTGGATCAGGCCATGCGGCTTGCGCCAGTAGCGCAGCACCTGATTGGAAAAGCTCGGCGAATCCGGCCACAGCCGCATCGCGCATTTCCAGGTGCAGATCCATTCGGCGCCATGCGTCAGCGCGGACGTGCAGAACACCTGCTCGAAATCGGCGCGGTGCGCGGCGAGCGCGATGCGGCGCGGCCACGGATCGAGAACTGGCCGCGCGACATCGTGCCACCATGGCGCATCCGCCACATCCTCATCACGGATATGGTGGATCGCCTGCGTGATCGGCGGCATCGGGCGACCGGGATTGACCATGCGGTTGCCCCCTTCGCCCGACAATTCCCAGCGACCGTCCGGCCCGAGCGCCACGTCCTGCCAGCCGATTTCGCACACGCCATGCTGGGGCGGGGCGGGGCCGGTGGTTTCAAGGTCGATTACGCGGATGATACTGGGCGGGGAACGCATCGCCCTAATGTGGAGCCTCGCAGCCGCCATGTCGAGCGACGTTGCTGAGCGCGAGTTGCGCGTCGATCGCCGCGACGATGCGGGCGAGGGCATCCGCGCTCCCCGCCTCGGCGCGCGCGGTGAGCATATCCTCGGTGTTCGATGCGCGCAGCAACCACCAGCCGCCGTCGACCGACACCCGCGCGCCATCGGTGGTGTCCACCGCCGCGCCGGCGGCGCGCAGCCGGGCGACGACCTCCGCCACCACCTGCTCCTTGCGCGCCGGATCGACCGCGAAGCGCAGTTCCGGCGTGCTGACCAGCGCCGGCAGCGCATCGTGCATCGCGGCGAGCGATTTGCCCGATGCCTGCACCGCGTCGATCAGCCGCACCGCCGCGTGGAGCGCGTCGTCGAAGCCCAGCCAGTCTCCACCGAAGAAGATGTGGCCGCTCATCTCGCCGCCGATCGGCGCGCCAAGTTCGCGCATCATCGCCTTGATATTGCTGTGGCCCGATTTCCACATCACCGGGCGACCGCCAAGCGCGGCGATCCGATCGAACAGCGCGCTGCTCGATTTGACATCCGCCACGATCGCCGCGCCGGGCATCGCGCGCAACACCGGCTCCACCAGAATGGAGAGAATCTGATCGCCGCGCAGCACGCGGCCTTCGCCGTCGATCACCCCGACGCGATCACCATCGCCATCGAAGGCCACACCGAAATGGAGCTTCTTCGCCGCGACCAATGCGCGCAGGTCGGCAAGATTGGCATCCTCGGTCGGATCGGGATGATGATTAGGAAAATTGCCGTCGACATCGGTGAACAGCAGGTGATGCTCACCCGGCAGCAGCTTGACGAGTTGCTCGATCGCCGGGCCGGCGGCGCCGTTGCCGGCATCCCAGCCGATGCGGAAAGCGCCGCTGCAATCGCCCGCGACGCGGCGGACATAGCCGTCGAGCACGTCGGCGGCGGAGACGCGCCCGGCGCCGCTCTCCCAATCGCCAGCCTCGGCCATCGCGGCAAGATCGCGGATCGCCGCGCCGAATATCGGGCGGCATTGGTGGAGCATCTTGAAGCCGTTGTGACCGGCGGGATTGTGGCTGCCGGTTACCTGTATGCCGCCATCCACCTTTAGCGTCGCGGCGGCGTGATACAGCATCGGCGAGGGGCAGAGGCCGATGCGCACGACATCCCCGCCACTTGCGACTAGCCCCTCGGTCAGCGCGGCTTCCAGCGCGGGCGAGGTCAGCCGCCCGTCATAGCCGACCGCGACGGCCTTGCCGCCCGCGCGCCGCACCAGCGTGGCGAAGCTGCGCCCCAATGCGGTCGCATCCTCGGTGCCGAGCGTGGCGCCGACCACGCCGCGAATGTCATATTCGCGCAGGATCGACGGAGCGAAGCGATGCGACATCGCTGGCTCAGCCCGCGTGCCGGATCAGCAGATCGCGCGCCGCGTTCAGTTCGCGCGCGCGATCGTCGGAGCCGCCGTGATCGGGGTGCGCTTCGGCCATCAGCCGGCGGTGGGCGGCACGAATTTCCTCGCGATCCGCCGAAGGGCCGACGCCGAGCAAGGCGCGCGCCGCCTGCTGGCCGGCATCGACGCCCGCCCGCCGCTTCGGCTTTGGTTTCTGGCCGAACGCATCCTTCCACAGCCGCCAGCCGGCATAAGCGACGAGCAGGGCGAGGATGAACTTCGCCATCAGGCGAACAGCGGCAGCGCGGGTTCGGGAAGCGCCAGCCCGGCCATCATCTCGCGCAATTCCTGCCGTGCCGCCACATGGCCCAGCCCCATGGCGCCGAATTCCTTCGCGTCCAGCATGGTGAGGCCGGCCGGGAACAGCTCGCGATAGATCACGCGTTCGCCCAGCCCCGGAATGATGCGGAAGCCGACGCGCTTGGATAGCTGATCGAGCGCCTCCGACACGCGCCGCATGTTGCGCGCCTCGATATGCTGGAGGCGATTGCGCAGCACCACCCAGTCGATCGTCGAGCCATCGGCCTTGGCGCGCGCCTTGCGCGCATCCCAGATCAGCTCCGAATAGAAGCTCGGGCGCGTGACCTTGAAGGTTTCGGGATGAACCTGCCCGATCAGGTCGAAATCGACGAAGCTGTCGTTCATCGGCGTGACGAGCGAATCGGCGCGGGTCGCCGCCGCGCGCGCGACCGGATCGTCGCGGCCCGGCGTGTCGATCACCAGATAGTCGCTGCCGTCCGCCAGATCGTCGAACAGCGATTCGAAATTGCCGCCGTCCTGCCCGTCGCCGGTCGCGTGGCGCGGAACGGCCAGCTCGATTCCTTTGCGCCGTACCGTTTCGGCACGGTTATCGAGATAGCGCCCCATCGTGCGCTGGCGGTGATCGAGATCGAGGCACGCCACCCGCGCACCCTGTGCCGCCAGCGCGATCGCGACGTGCACCGCCGTGGTCGATTTGCCGGTCCCCCCCTTTTCATTGGCGAAGACGATGACGTGAGTCTGTCCGTTACCGCTGGGCAATTCGTCGAATCCCTTGTTGATCCCCTGGATAGGCACCCATAGAAGCCCGGTTCGTCAAGGACGAGGGGGTAAGATCGAGTGTTGACCGTTCGTGACCTTGCCGCATTGCGAGATGCGGTGAGGGAGTTCCGTGCTGAGGGAATGCGTGTGGCGCTCGTGCCGACGATGGGCGCACTGCATCCGGGGCACATCGCGCTGGTCGAGGCGGCCAGGCGTCAGGGCACGAAGGTGGTCGCGTCGATCTTCGTCAACCCCAGGCAATTCGGGCCGAACGAGGATCTTACCCGCTATCCCCGCCGCGAAACGGCGGATCTGGCGATGCTGGCCGATGCCGGTTGCGATCTGGCATGGCTGCCGGCGGTGGAGACGATGTACCCGGATGGCTTTGCCACCAATGTCAGCGTTTCGGGCGTCACCGAGGGGCTGGATGGCGCGTCACGCCCCGGCCATTTCGATGGCGTGGCGACCGTGGTGTCCAAGCTGTTCAATCAGGTTTCGCCCGACGCCGCCTATTTCGGCGAGAAGGATTACCAGCAATTGCAGGTGATTCGCCGCATGGTTGCCGATCTCGATTTCGATATCGAGGTGGTCGGCGTGCCGACGCAGCGCGATGATGACGGCCTCGCGCTGTCGTCGCGCAATATCTATCTCGACGAAACGGAGCGGGCGAAGGCGGTGGCGTTGCCGCGCGTGCTCGGCGTCGCGGCGCGCGCGATCGGGCGTGGAGACGATGTGGCGGCGGCGCTGGCGGAGGCGGAGGCGAACCTCGTCGCGGCGGGCTTCGCGGTCGATTATATCGCGCTGGCCGATGCCGAGACGCTGGATACCGATCCCGCCGATGGACGCCCGCGCCGGCTGCTCGCCGCGGCGCGGATGGGCGCGACGCGGCTGATCGACAATATCGCGATCGAGGATGGTCAATAAACGCCCTTAACGGCGTTAACCATTTCTGAAGGGAGTGCGCGGCAAACCCCCGGATCGGTTCTTTTTGAAACCGAAAAGGGGCGGCGAGATGGGCAACAGTCTCAAGAGCGCGAACTTCCTGATCGAAAGCCGGCTGCGCGATGCCGCACGCGGCGAGATCACGGCATATTATGATCTTGGCGTGGCTTATTCCACCGGCACCGCCGGCGTGCAGTTCGATCTGATCGAAGCGCATAAATGGTTCAATCTCGCCGCGATCAATGGCGACGAGACAGCGCAGGCGGCACGTGCGGAGATCGCGGGCGACATGAGCGCGCGCGAAGTGGCGATCGCCCAGCGCGCCGCGCGCGACTGGCTGGGCATGTTGCGGGCACGCGCGGCCTGAACCGGCGGCGAGCCATCGCGGCTCGCTTTATCGTGTCATCCGATCGGGCGCCTGATCGGCCCCGGCACATGGCCGGGGCGGTCGATCGTCATTCCTTCGCCGCGGCCTTCTTCGCGGGTGTCTTTTTCGCCGCTGCCTTCTTTGCGGGCGCCGCCTTTTTCTTCGGTGCCGCCTTCTTCTTTCCCTTGGCGGGCATCGCCGCGCGCGCGTCGATCAGTTGCGCGGCTTCCTCCAGCGTGAGTTGATCCGGCGCGATCGTCTTGGGCAGGGTCGCATTCGTCGTCCCGTCGGTGACGTAAGGGCCGTAACGCCCCTCCATCAGCTTGATCTCCGCCTCGGTGCGCGGGTGTGCGCCGAGCACCCTGAGTGGTTCGCGGCTGCCGCGTTGCCCGCGACCGCCCCCGGCGGCGGCCTCCGCGAGCTTGACGACGGCGGCGTTCATGCCGGTTTCGAACACATCGGCGGTCGATTGCAGCCGGGCATATTTGCCATCGTGCGCGAGATAGGGGCCGTAGCGCCCGATCGAGGCGGTGATCGGATGCCCGCTATCGGGATGCACGCCGATCGTGCGCGGCAGGCTCAACAGCTTCAGCGCCCATTCGAGCGTCATCTCGCCGATATCCTTGGGGATCGACGCGCGCTTCGCATCCTTGCCCTCGCCGAGCTGGATATAGGGGCCGAAGCGCCCCGCCTTGCGCTCCACCTCCAGCCCCGTCTCGGGATCGCGGCCAAGCGCTTCCGGCCCGGTGCTTTCGCCCTCGCTGCCGCCCGGCTGGGCGAAGCGGCGGGTGTATTTGCACTCGGGATAATTGGAGCAGGCGATGAACGCGCCAAACCGGCCCCCGCGCAGCGCGAGCTTGCCGTCGCCGCAATTCGGGCAGGCGCGCGGATCGCCGCCATCGGCGCGTTCGGGGAACAGATATGGCGCGAGGAACTGATCGAGCGCGGCGGTGATATCCGACGGCTTCTGCTCCATCACCTCGGTCGTGCGCGGCTTGAAATCGCGCCAGAACGCCTCCAGCACCGCCTGCCATTGCGCGCGGCCGCCGGACACATCGTCAAGCTCGTCCTCAAGCTCGGCGGTATAATCATAACCCACGTAACGCTCGAAAAAGCGTTCGAGGAACGCCGTCACCAGCCGCCCGCTCTCCTCCGCGAAGAAGCGGTTCTTCTCGATGCGGACGTAAGAACGGTCCTTAAGCGTCTGGATGATCGAGGCATAGGTGGAGGGGCGCCCGATGCCGAGTTCCTCCATCCGCTTGACCAGCGAGGCTTCGGAAAAGCGCGGCGGCGGCTGGGTGAAATGCTGTTCGGCCTCGACCGATTTCTTCGCCGGGGCATCGCCTTCGCGCAGGCGCGGCAGGCGGCGGGCATCATCGCCCTCGGCATCGTCCACGCCTTCCTCGTAAAGCGCGAGATAACCGGGGAACAGCACGACCTGCCCGGTCGCGCGCAGCACGTTGCGCCCGGTGCCGTCGGCCAGCTCGATCGTGGTGCGCTCCATCCGCGCCGACGCCATCTGGCTTGCCAGCGCGCGCTTCCAGATCAGCTCATAGAGCCGCGCGTGATCGCCGCTGCCGGCATGATCGCGGGAAAAATCGGTCGGGCGGATCGCCTCGTGCGCTTCCTGCGCGTTCTTCGCCTTGGTCTGATACTGGCGCGGCTTATCCGGCACGTAGCTCGCGTCATAGCGATCGGCGACCGCGCGCCGCGCGGCGGAGATGGCGCTGCCGTCCATCTGCACGCCATCGGTACGCATATAGGTGATCGCGCCGTCCTCGTAGAGGCCCTGCGCGATCCGCATCGTGTGGCTGGCGGAGAAGCCGAGCTTGCGCGCGGCCTCCTGCTGCAAGGTGGAGGTGGTGAACGGCGGCGGCGGGTTGCGCGTCGCGGGCTTGGTCTCGACCGACTGGACGGCGAAGCGCCCCGCCTCAACATCGGCGCGCGCGCGGCTCGCGGTGCCCTCGTCGCCGATCGACAGGCGATCGAGCTTCTTGCCCTCCCACTGGACGAGGCGCGCGGCGAACGGCGTGCCATCCTGCTCCATCGCGGCGGTGATCGACCAATATTCCTGCGCGCGGAACAGCTCGATCTCGCGCTCGCGCCCCACGATCAGCCTGAGCGCGACCGACTGCACACGCCCGGCGGATTTGGCGCCCGGCAGCTTGCGCCACAGCACCGGCGAGAGCGTGAAGCCGACGAGATAATCGAGCGCGCGGCGCGCGCGATAGGCGTCGATCAGATCGGTATCGAGTTCGCGCGGCGCCGCCATCGCCGCCGTCACCGCCGCCTTGGTGATCGCGTTGAAGGTGACGCGCTCCACCTGCTTGGGCAGCGCCTTGCGGCCCCGCAGCACCTCTTGCACGTGCCACGAAATCGCCTCGCCCTCGCGATCAGGGTCGGTCGCGAGGATCAGACGGTCGGCCTTTTTCGCCTCGTCGGCGATCGCCTTCAACTGCTTTGCCTTGTCGGCGTAATTTTCCCATTCCATCGCGAAGCCCGCGTCGGGATCGACCGAACCATCCTTCGGCGGCAGATCGCGGACATGGCCGTAGCTCGCGAGCACGCGATAATCGGCGCCGAGATACTTCTCGATGGTTTTCGCCTTGGCCGGCGATTCTACGATGACAAGCTGCATTGTGGCTTCGTTTTATCCTTCACACGTACGCGCGAGGGTGGCGAGGTGTCGGCGCGCCCGTCAAGAGCGTGGTGTGGCGCGGAACGCCAGCAAAAAACCGATGCCGAGCAAAAGATCAATCAGGCCGAAGGGCAGGAGCAGGGCCGGCGCGCGGCCCTGCGCGCACAGGATCGCGACCGGCGCGGCGAACACGAGTTTCTCCACTACGGCTACCGGCATCAGCGCGCGATACCGCACCGGATCGCCGCCGATGATCCAGAAGGCGAGCTGGAAGGCGCTTGCCGTGCCGATGAAACCATAAGCAAAGGCTTCCGCGCCCGCCGGCGGCGTCTGGAAATATTGCGGGAGCAGCACGACCAGCCCGTAGATCGCGGCGCCCCGGAACCATCGCGAAACCCATGCTGGCGCCACCGCTTTCCTCCGCTCGTCAGGCCAGGCTTGCCCGGCCCCCGGCATGACGTTCGAGCCGCCCGGCCAGTTCCAGTTCAAGCAGCACCGTCTGCACGATCGCGGGCGGATGGCCGGACTGGCGGATCAACTCGTCCACCGCGACCGGCACCGGGCCGAGCAGGGCGGCGATGGCGCGCCGTGCGGCATCGTCGGCATCGTCGGGAGGCGCACCGGCGAATGGCGAGGTGGGCGCGCGCACCGCGCGGGCGTCGATCGGGCGGATCTGTTCGAGCACGTCGGCGGCGGTCTGCACCAGGATCGCGCCTTCGCGAATCAGCAGATTGCAGCCCTGCGCGCGCGGATCGAGCGGGCTGCCGGGCACCGCCATCACCTCGCGCCCGGCCTCGTTCGCCAGCCGCGCGGTAATCAGCGAGCCGGATTTGGGCGCCGCCTCCACCACCACCGTGCCCGCCGCGATCCCGGCGATGATGCGGTTGCGATGCGGGAAGTGGCGCGCGCGCGGCTCGGTGCCGGGCGGCATTTCCGCGATCAGCAGAGCCTCTTGCGCGATCCGTTCCTGAAGCGCGGCATTCTCGGGCGGGTAAGCGATGTCGATCCCGCCGGCGATCACCGCGATGGTGCGCGCGCCCGCGCCCATATGCGCCGCGGTGTCGATCCCGCGCGCGAGGCCCGAGACGACCGATGCGCCTTCGCCCGCGAGATCATGGGCGAGTTGGCGGGCGAAGCGGCACGCGGCGGCGGAGGCGTTGCGCGCGCCGACGATGGCGATCGCCGGGCGCCGCGCCAGCGCGATATCGCCGCGCACGATGATCGCGCTCGGGGCGTTTTCGAGTTCGGCGAGCAGCGGGGGATAATCCGCATTGCCCAGAAACAGATAGCGCGCGCCGAGTTCGCTCACCCGCTGCATCTCGTGTTCGATCACGCGCTGCTCTGGCGGCGAAGGCGCGCGGCCACCGCCACGCCGCGCGAGATCGGGCAATGCCGCCAGCGCGCGCGTCGCATCGCCGAAACGCGCGATCAACTGGCGATAGGTGACGGGGCCGATGCCGGGCGTGCGGATCAGCCGCAGCCGATCGGCATCACTCACGCGCGCCGCCGACCCTCGGTTCGGTCCCGTCGAGCAGCCGGGCGATGTTCGCGCGGTGCTTCCACAATACGATCAGCGCCAGCGCGATCAGCAGCGGCACGATATCGAACCAGCCGAATGCCGCCGCCGTCACCGGCGCGGCGATCGCCGCCGCCATTCCCGCAAGCGAGGAAACGCGCAGCAACGCGAGCAGCCCAAGCCATACCACGGCATAGACGAGGCCAAGCTGCCAGTGCAGCGCCAGCACGATGCCCATCAGCGTCGCCACCCCCTTGCCGCCGCGAAAGGCGAGCCAGATCGGATAGCAATGGCCGAAGAACGCGCCCGCGGCGGCGAGCGCGGCATCGCCGGGGAACAGCGCCTCCACGATCAGCACGGCGGCGGCGCCCTTGCCGAGATCGAGCAGCAGCGTCGCCGCCGCCAGCCCCTTGCGCCCGGTGCGCAACACGTTGGTGGCGCCGATATTGCCCGATCCGATCGCGCGCAGATCCCCCGCGCCGAACAATCGCGTCAGGATCACCCCGAACGGGATGGAGCCAAGCAGATAGCCGATCAGCAAAGCCGCGGCCGGTGCTACCCAGACGATTCCAGTTTCCAGCGCCATATCCCCCAAATGACGGATGATGGCTTAAGGCCCAAACCCGTTCAGGGCAACGCCGTGCGGCGCGGCTTTGCCGGTTGCATTGTCGCGGCCGGATTTGCCCCCTAATGGCGCGATACATGAGCGATGCGCGGCCCATCCTGTTTTTCGATTCGGGTGTGGGCGGGTTGTCGATCGCGGCGCCGGCGCGCGCGGCGGTGCCCGATGCGCGGTTCGTCTATGTCGCGGATTCGGCGGGCTTTCCTTATGGCACGCGCAGCGAGGTGGAAATCGCCGCGCGCGTGCCCGCGCTGCTCGGGCGGCTGGCGGAGCGTTATGATCCGCGGCTGATCGTGATCGCGTGCAACACCGCCTCGACGATCGCGCTGGCGGCGGTGCGCCAGGCGCTGGACCTGCCGATCGTCGGCACCGTGCCCGCGATCAAGCCGGCGGCGGCGATGAGCGAGACGCGCACGATCGGCGTGCTCGGCACGAAAGCCACGGTGCGGCAGGCCTATGTCGACGATCTCGCCGCGCGTTTCGCCGCCGATTGCCGGGTGATTCGCCACGGCTCGGCGGAGCTGGTGCAACTCGCCGAGGCCAAATTGCGCGGCGAGGCGACCGATCCGGCACGCTATCGCGCCGTGCTCGCCGGGCTGTTCGATCAGCCGGGCGGGGAGGCGATCGACGTGATCGTCAACGCCTGCACGCATTTCCCGCTGGTCGAGGATGAGCTTGCCGCCGCAGCACCTCATGCGGTGCGCTTCGTCGATGGCGGCGCGGGGATCGCGCGGCGCATCGCCTATCTGACGCAAGGGCAGGATTTCGCGCGTAATGCCGAGGATGTCGCGGTGTTCACGGGCGAGGGCGGGGCGGCGCTGGCCCCGGCGCTGGCGCGTTACGGCTTTTCGCGGGTCGACCGGCTCTGATGACTTTTCCCCGAGCGGATTTCCGCTGGCGCTGTTGCTGACACCAAGGTAAGCGACTGGGCATGAGCACCGAGGAAAGCGACGCGCGCCCAGTCGACTATTCGCGCGTTTTCAACCAAGCGATCGACCGGCTTCACACCGAGGGCCGCTATCGCGTTTTCATCGACATCCTGCGCAACAAGGGCGCCTTTCCCAACGCGCGCTGCTTCGCCGGGCATAACGGGCCGAAGCCGATCACGGTGTGGTGCTCGAACGATTATCTCGCGATGGGCCAGCATCCCAAGGTGATCGCGGCGATGGAGGAGGCGCTCCACGATGTCGGCGCCGGCTCCGGCGGCACGCGCAACATCGGCGGCAACACGCATTACCACATTGATCTGGAAGCCGAGCTTGCCGATCTGCACGGCAAGGAAGGCGCGCTGCTGTTCACCTCCGGCTATGTCTCGAACGAGGCGACGCTGGCGACGGTGGCGAAGGTGCTGCCGGGCTGCATCATCTTTTCCGACGAACTCAATCACGCCTCGATGATCGCGGGCATCCGCAACGCGGGCTGCGAGAAGCATGTTTTCCGCCACAACGATCTTGCGCATCTGGAGGAGCTGCTCGCGGCGGCCGATCCGTCGCTGCCCAAGCTGATCGCGTTCGAGAGCGTTTATTCGATGGAGGGCGATGTCGCCCCGATCGCGGCGATCTGCGACCTTGCCGACAAATATAACGCGCTGACCTATCTCGATGAGGTCCATGCGGTGGGCATGTACGGCCCGCGCGGCGGCGGCATTTCCGAGCGTGACGCGGTGGCGCATCGCCTGACGATCATCGAAGGCACGCTGGGCAAGGCGTTTGGCGTGATGGGGGGCTATATCGCCGCCGACAAGGTCATCATCGACGTGATCCGCTCCTATGCGCCGGGGTTCATCTTCACCACCTCGCTGTCCCCGGTGCTGGTCGCGGGCGTGCTGGCGAGCGTGCGCCACCTGAAGCAATCGACCGCGGAGCGCGAGGGCCAGCAGGCGGCGGCGGCGAAGCTGAAGGCGATGTTCGCCGAGGCCGGGCTGCCGGTGATGATCGGCGAAACGCATATCGTGCCGCTGATGGTGGGCGATCCGGTGAAGGCGAAGAAGATCAGCGACGTGCTGCTCGCCGAATATGGCATCTACGTCCAGCCGATCAATTATCCGACCGTGCCGCGTGGCACCGAGCGGCTGCGCTTCACCCCCGGCCCGACGCATGACGAAGCGATGATGCGAGAGCTTACCGACGCGCTGGCCGAAATCTGGGACCGGCTGGAGATCAGGAAGGCGGCCTGAGACGGGGCGCCCGCCGGGCTGCAAACTTCCATTCGGGCTGAGCTTGTCGACGCTCTGTCTTTTCCTTGCCGAAGAAAAGGGCAGCCCCTCGACAAGCTCAGGGCGAACGGGTTTGGAGCGGGGCGAGCCGCGCTATCGCCCATTGCGCGGCATCGCGCACCACGTCGTTCGCGTCGTCGAGCAACGATGCGACTGCGCTCGCCAGCGCCGCATCGCCGCTGTTTCCCGCCGCGATCAGGCAGTTGCGCATCATCCGATCCCGCCCGATGCGCTTGATCGGGGAACCGGCGAACACCTGGCGGAAGCCCGCATCGTCCAGCGCGAGCAGATCGGCGAGATGCGGCGCGGCCAGCTCCGCGCGCGGGGCGAAGGCGCGGTTGGCGCGCGCCGCCTCGGCGAACTTGTTCCACGGACAGGCGGCGAGGCAATCGTCACAGCCATAGATGCGATTGCCGATCGACGCGCGAAATTCCTCCGGGATCGGCCCGGCATGTTCGATCGTGAGATAGGAGATGCAGCGCCGCGCATCGAGCCGATAGGGGGCGGGAAAGGCATTGGTCGGGCAGGCGCGCTGGCACGCGTCGCACGAGCCGCAGGTGTCGCGCCCGGCCTTGTCCGGTTCGAGCGCCAGCGTGGTGTAGATCGCGCCGAGGAACAGCCAGCTTCCGTCCGTCCGGCTGACGAGATTGGTGTGCTTGCCCTGCCAGCCGAGCCCGGCGGCCTCCGCCAGCGGCTTTTCCATCACCGGCGCGGTATCGACGAACACCTTTAGGTCTCCGCCGGCCTCCGCCACCAGCCAGCGAGCGAGCGCTTTCAGCGCCTTTTTCACCAGATCGTGATAATCGGTGCCCTGCGCATAGACGGAGATGCGGCCATGCGCCGGCTCGCCTGCCAGGCGCATCGGGTCTTCGCGCGGGGCGTAGCTCATGCCGAGCGCGATCACGCTGCGCGCTTCCGGCCATAGCCCGGCGGGATTCTCGCGGTGATGCGCGCGCGCCTCCATCCACAGCATGTCGCCATGCGCGCCTTCCGCAAGCCATGCGCGCAGCCGCTCCGCCGTGCGCGGCGCGGCATCGGCCAGCGCGATGCCGCAGGCTACGAAGCCGAGTTCGGCGGCCTTCAGCTTCAGCCGCGCTTCAAGAGAATTGTTTACAGACACCGCCTATAATTAGCACAAAGCGGTAAGGCGCGGATCACAATTCCCGCGCGATCAGGCGAACGAAAGTGAATGCGTGAGCGATAATCCGGCGATCACCGCGAGCGGCCTGGTCAAGCGTTTCGGGGGGCGGCCCGTGGTCGACGGGGTTGATCTCCTTGTGTCGCGCGGGCTGATCTATGGCGTGCTCGGCCCCAATGGCGCGGGCAAGACGACGACGCTGCGCACCCTGCTTGGCATCATCGAGCCGGATGAGGGGAGCCGCACCCTGCTCGGCAACAGCCATCCGCGCGAGGTGAGCGATCTCGTCGGCTATCTGCCGGAGGAGCGCGGGCTTTATCCGACGATGAAGACGCAGGAGGCGATCGCCTTCATGGGCGCGCTGCGTGGCCTGCCCTGGGCCGAAGGGCGGGCACGCGCGACGATGCTGCTCGAAGAAAACGGGCTAGGCCATGCGATCGACCAGAAGATACGCAAGCTTTCCAAGGGGATGGCTCAGCTTGTTCAATTGTTTGGTTCGATCGTGCACCGGCCCGAACTGCTCGTGCTCGATGAGCCGTTCTCCGGGCTGGATCCGGTCAATCAGGAACGGCTGGAGGCACTGATCCTCGCCGAGCGCGATCGCGGGGCGACGATCCTGTTTTCCACCCATGTCATGGCGCACGCGCAGCGGCTGTGCGACCGCCTCTCGATCATCGCGCGCGGCAAGCGGCGGTTCGAGGGGACGGTGGCTGACGCGCGCGCGCTGTTGCCGCAGCAGGTGCTCTATACGCCGCATTTCGCCGATGGTGGGATCACCGCGCTGTTGCCGCCCGATGCGACGCGCGCGGGGGAGGCATGGCGCTTCGAAATGCCGGGCGGTGGGATCGAGGCGTTGCTGAAGCGGCTGATCGACGGCGGATATGGCATTTCCGGCCTGTCGATCGAGCGGCCCGGCTTGCATGAGGCGTTCGTCCGCATCGTCGGCGATGCGGCGATGGAGGATGCGGCATGAGCGCATTGCCCCGCGCCCTGCGCCAGACGTTGACGATCGCGCGCCGCGATTTCGTCGCGACCGTCTTCACGCCGATCTTCCTGCTGTTCCTGTTCGCGCCCGTCATCATGGGGTCGTTCGGCGCGATCGGCGGGCTGGGTGCGCAGAACGTGTCGGCAGGCGCCGCCGCCAGAACGCATCTGGTGGCGATCGCCGCGCCATCGGATGCGGCATTGCTGCGTGAGGCGGATGCCGCGCTGCGCCCGCTGTTTCCGCCCGACGCGGAACCGCCGACGCTGGAGATTCGCGCGCCCTCGGGCGATCCGGCGATGCAGGCGCGCGCCGCCTTCGCCGCGCCCGATGTGGATATCGCCGCGGTGATGGCCGGCCCGCTCGATCGACCGAACATCATGCGCACGTCCGATGCGCGGCGCGGGGGAGCGTATCTCGCCGCGCTGGCGGATCGCGCGACCCGCCTCGCGCGCGATCCCGCGACTCGCTCCATCCCGGCGATCAGCATCGTCGCGCGCGCGGGGCCGAGCGCGCGGAACCGTGACGCATCCGCCTTCATCGCGGTGTTCGGGATATTCTTCCTCACGCTGTTCCTGTCGGGGCAGGTGGTCGGCACCATGGCGGAGGAGCGCAACAACAAGGTGATCGAGGTGCTGGCCGCCGCGGTGCCGCTGGAAAGCGTGTTCCTCGGCAAGCTCGTCGGCATGTTCGGCGTGGCGGCGCTGTTCGTCGTCTTCTGGGGCGTGGTGCTGAGCCAGATCAGCACCTTCCTGCCGGGCGGCGGGCTGGCGAGCATGGCGCCGGGCGTGGGGATGGGAGCCTTCGCATTCTTGTTCGCGGCCTATTTCGCGATGGCTTATCTGCTGCTTGGCGCGGTCTTCCTCAGCGTCGGCGCGCAGGCGTCGACCATGCGCGAGATCCAGATGCTGTCGCTGCCGATCACCATCATCCAGATCGGGATGTTTGCTCTGGCTTCCGCGGCGGTTTCGCATCCCGGATCATGGCTGGCGCGGGCGGCGGAGATATTCCCGCTATCGTCGCCGTTCGCCATGATCGGGCACGCCGTGAACGCGCCTGAACTGTGGCCGCATCTCCTGGCGCTCGCGTGGCAGGCGCTGTGGGTGGCGATCTTCATCGCGATCGGTGCGCGGCTGTTCCGGCGCGGCGTGCTCCAGTCCGGCAGCCCGGTGGGCGCATGGCGCAGATTGTTCAATCGCGCCGATCGCGCAGGCTATTGACATTCATGTCAGCTAAGGCTTTCCTTCGCACAAAGAACTAGGAGAGAAGCATGGCCACGCTGGCGAAGAACGTGAGCGATATCGCGGCGGTCGATCCGCTCGATGTCAGCCGCGCGGAGCTTTATCGCGACGATACATGGCATAAGCCCTTCGCCGAACTGCGCGCGACCGCGCCGGTCCACAAGGTCGAGCATTCGGAATACGGGCCGTATTGGTCGGTTTCCACCTACAAGCCGATCGTCGAGGTCGAGTCGCTGCCCGATCTCTATTCGTCGGAGGTCGGCGGGATTACGCTCGCGGACTTCATCGAGAATTCCGATGTGAAGATGCCGATGTTCATCGCGCGCGATCGCCCGGTGCACACCGGCCAGCGCCGCACGGTTTCCCCCGCTTTCACGCCATCGGAAATGACACGCATGTCCGGCGATATCCGCCGCCGCACCGAGGAGGTGCTGGATAGCCTGCCATGGGGCGAGGGCTTCGACTGGGTGGACAAGGTTTCGATCGAACTGACCACGCAGATGCTGGCGATCCTGTTCGATTTTCCCTGGGAGGATCGCCGCAAGCTGACCTTCTGGTCCGATTGGGCGGGCGATATCGAGATCGTCAAGAACGAGGAACTGCGCCAGCAGCGGCTGCAATATATGTATGAATGCGGCGCCTATTTCCAGAATCTGTGGAACGCGAAGGTCGGCAAGCCGCAGACGCCGGATCTCATCAGCATGATGATCCATTCGGACGCGATGAGCCACATGGATCATTTCGAATTTATCGGAAATCTGATCCTGCTGATCGTCGGCGGCAACGATACGACGCGCAACACCATGTCCGGCCTTGCCTTTGGCCTGAACAAATTCCCGGACGAGCGCGCCAAGCTGGAGGCCGATCCGTCACTCATCCCCAACGCGGTGAGCGAGGTGATCCGCTGGCAGACACCGCTCGCGCACATGCGCCGCACCGCGACCGCCGATACCGAACTGATGGGGCAGCAGATCAAGGCCGGCGACAAGCTCGCGCTCTGGTATATCTCCGCCAACCGCGATCAGACGGTGTTCGGCGACGATGCGGACAAGCTGGTGGTCGATCGCGCCAACGCGCGGCGGCATCTGGCGTTCGGCCACGGCATCCACCGCTGCGTCGGCGCGCGACTGGCCGAATTGCAGGTCGGCATCCTGCTGGAGGAAATGGCGAAGCGCCGGATGCGCGTGAATGTGACCGGCGCGGTGGAACGCGTCCCGGCATGTTTCGTCCATGGTTATCGCAAGATTCCGGTGGAATTGAGCCGATATTGACGCCCTTTGCCAACCCGCCCGACAGCCGGTATTCGCCGGCTGTCAGCGGGGAACAGGCATGACAGGGATTGAGGCGGGAGCGGATATTGCCACCGGGGCGTTGTTAGCCCGTGCCGTGGAGCCGGTGGGGGCGGTCGATTCCGCCACGGGCGGCCATGGCGCGGGGGAATGCCTCAATTGCGGAACGGGGCTGATCGGCGCACATTGCCACGGGTGCGGGCAGGCGGGGCATGTCCATCGCACCATAAGCGCGATCGGCCACGAAATCGCGCACGGCGTGTTCCATTTCGATGGCAAGATCTGGCGCACGCTGCCGTTGCTGGTGCTCCATCCGGGTGAATTGACGCGGCGCTATATCGCGGGAGAGCGCGCGCGCTTTGTCTCGCCGCTGGCGGTTTTCCTGTTCTCCGTCTTTCTGATGTTCGCGGTGGTAGCCAATCTGTCGGGCTGGCATCTTAGCAATCCGGATTTTCTGAAACCCGGCGTGAACGGCGGGATGGCGCAGGCGCGGCTCAAGCTCGATGAGGAGCGCCTACGCGCGGTTGCCGCCGCGAACGGCGCGCGGGCGAAACTGGCGAAGGAACAGCGCAAATCCGATCCGGACAATGAGCGTGTTGCCAGATTCCAGCAGCGGATCGCGAAAGCGGATGAGGCGGTGCGCGCGATCACTACCGCCGAACGCGCGCTGCCGCTGCCGACGACGTTCGACGTGGAGGGCGCCCCCCGATCATCGGACAGCAACTGGCTGGAAGCGAAATTCCGCCACATGCGGGAAAATCCCGAGCTAGTGCTCTACAAGCTGAAGAACACGGCCTACAAATATAGTTGGGCGCTGATCCCGATCTCGCTGCCGTTCCTGTGGCTGCTGTTTCCGTTCAGCCGCCGCTACGGCATGTACGATCACGCCGTCTTCACCACCTATTCGCTGACTTTCATGACCTTGCTTACGATCGCGCTGGCATTGCTGGGCGCGATTGGCGTGCCGGGATGGCAGCTATGGGCGGCGGCGGCGATCATATCACCGATCCACATCTACAAGCAGCTCAAGGGCACCTATCGGCTGAGCCGGACGAGCGGACTGATCCGGACCATGCTGCTATGCGCGATGATCCTGTGCGCGATCGTGCCGATCTTCGCGGTGCTGCTGATCGTCCTGGGGCTGGCGTAACGCGCAAAAAGAAACCCCGGCGGCGATGGCCGGGGTTTCCCTTGAAAACCGAGCGCTAATCCCGCCCGCGTCACGCCCCGGCGGGCGAGGGCGTTCCGAACGGCCCGGAAGGCCGCCGCGTCTTGGGGATAGAGGTGCCGGCGGCGCGCACCGGCGGCGCCTTCGGGCCGTTATCCATGCGACCGATCTCCTCGCCGGCGATCAGCTTCTTGATCTCGTCGCCGGTAAGCGTTTCATATTCGAGCAGTGCCCCGGCCAGCGTGTGAAGCTGGTCGATATGCTCGCTCAGCACGTGCTTGGCGCGCGCCAGCCCGCCTTCGACGATCATGCGAATCTCGTCGTCGATCAACTGCTGCGTCTGGTTCGACATGCGCACCGGCTGCGATGACGAATAGCCGAGGAAACTTTCGCCCTCCGGCTGCGAATATTCGACCGGGCCGACCTTGTCGGACATGCCCCATTTGGTGACCATGTCGCGCGCGAGGCCGGTGGCATATTGGATATCGCCCGATGCGCCGGACGATACCTTGTCATAGCCGAAGATCACTTCCTCGGCGACACGCCCGCCCATCGAAACGGCGAGGTTGGCGTACATCTTGTCGCGGTGATAGCTGTACGAATCGCGTTCCGGCAGGCGCATCACCATGCCAAGCGCGCGACCGCGCGGGATGATCGTCGCCTTGTGGATCGGGTCCGATGCCGGCTCGTGCAGCGCGACGATCGCGTGGCCTGCCTCATGATAGGCGGTCATACGCTTCTCGTCCTCGGTCATCACCATGGAGCGCCGCTCGGCGCCCATCATCACCTTGTCCTTCGCCTCCTCGAACTCGGCCATGGCGACGAGCCGCTTGCTCTTGCGCGCCGCCATCAGCGCCGCCTCGTTGACGAGATTGGCGAGATCGGCGCCCGAGAAGCCCGGCGTGCCGCGCGCGATGACGCGGGCGTCGACGTCGGGGGCGAGGGGGACCTTCTTCATGTGGACTTCGAGGATCTTGATACGGCCCTCGATATCCGGGCGCGGCACGACGACCTGGCGATCGAAACGACCGGGCCGGAGCAGCGCCGGATCGAGCACATCGGGCCGGTTGGTGGCGGCGATGATGATGATTCCTTCGTTCGCCTCGAACCCGTCCATCTCGACAAGTAGCTGATTCAGCGTCTGTTCGCGTTCATCATTGCCGTTGCCGAGCCCGGCGCCGCGATGGCGGCCCACCGCGTCGATTTCGTCGATGAAGACGATGCAAGGCGCGGATTTCTTGGCCTGTTCGAACATGTCGCGGACACGGCTGGCGCCCACGCCGACGAACATTTCCACGAAATCGGAACCACTGATCGTAAAGAACGGCACACCCGCTTCACCCGCGATCGCGCGGGCGAGCAGCGTCTTGCCGGTGCCGGGCGAGCCGACCAGCAGCGCGCCCTTGGGGATCTTGCCGCCAAGCCGGGCGAATTTCGTCGGATCCTTCAGGAATTCGACGATCTCCTCCAGCTCCTCACGGGCCTCGTCGATGCCGGCGACATCATCGAAGGTGACCTTGCCTTCCTTTTGCGTCAGCATCCGCGCGCGGCTCTTGCCGAAGCCCATCGCGCCGCCGGCACCGCCGCCCTTCTGCATCTGGCGCATCACGAGGAACGCGATGCCGAGGAACAGCATGAACGGCAGCGCCTGCACCAGCACATATTGCCAGATCGACGGCCCATCCTCCGGCTTGCCCGAAATCGCGATATTCGCCTTGCGCAGACGATCGGTGAGCTGCGGATCGCTGACCGGATAGGCGCGGAATTTCTCGCCGGACTTGAACGTGCCGGTGATGAGATCGCGGCTGACGTTCACATCCTTCACGGTGCCCTGATCGACCTTGTCGAGGAAGGTCGAATAGGCGATCGTATTGCCCTGTGCCGCCGGCGTCTTGCTGTCGAACATCGTGACGACGAGCGCCAGCGCGAGCAGGATGCCGACCCAGATCAGCAGGCTCTTCATCCATGGATTCGGGCCACCGCCGTTATTGTCGGGGCCGGGCTGCTTGTCCTTGTCGATCATGCACTACCTTTCGCAACCTCCAATGTAGGCGACGGGAGGTTAATGGCAATGGAACAACGCCCATCAGAGTGATCGACGCGGTGGCGCTTTTTCGATCGCCCATGAATCGCCGCGCGGCGCGATCATCACGCCGCCTTGCGTGGCGCGCGCGCCAGCCTCCAGCGAATCGAGCAGCGGCTCGATATTGGTCGCCTCGCTCCACGCAGGCGCGGTGAGCGCATGGCGCGCGCGCGCCGCGCTGATCGCGCGGCGGGCGAGCCGGCGGCGCAACTCGCGCGGCAGCCCCGCGACATCGGCGAGGATCGCGCCATCGCCGCTTGCGCGCTCCGCCCACAGGCGATCCGCGACATAAGCGAGCGCAGCCTCGGCCTCGGCCAGCGCGGCGGCGGATTGCGCCAGCGCGAGCGGATCGAGCGACGGCGCATCGGCGAGCAGCGCGCGGATACGCGTCCGGTCGTGGCGCGGATCGGCGTTGCTCGGGTCATCGACGAACGGGGCCTGGGCATGGATCGCGATCTCGCGCAATTCGCGCCGCCGCCAGCCGAGCAGCGGGCGCAGCGCGGGAAAGCCCGCGATCGTCGCGCGCGCGCGGATGCCCGAAAGCCCGGCCACGCCGGAGCCGCGCGCGGCGCGCATCAGGAAGGTTTCCGCCTGATCGTCGGCATGATGCGCGGTGAGGATCGCCGCCGCGCCCTGTTCGCGCGCCCAGCCGGCGAGCAGCGCATAGCGCGCCTCGCGCGCGCGCGCCTGGATGCTGGCGCCCGCGATCGGCGCATCGGGCGCGAGGATCGCGTGGCGCACGCCGAGCGCCGCGCAATGCGCCGCGACCATCGCGGCTTCGTCGGCGCTGGCGGGGCGGAGGCGATGATCGACGGTGGCCGCCACGATCCGCGCGGGAGCGGCGGTGTGGACGAGGGCGAGCAGCGCCATGCTGTCCGCCCCGCCCGATACCGCGATCACCAGCCGATCGTCATCGGCGGCGAGGCGCGCGAGGCTGGCGCGAAAACGATCAATGGTGGCGGCGGGCGGGGGCATGTCGGTCAGCCAGCTATCAGAGCGCGGCGCCCTGGGCCATGCGGCAATGGACGCGCGACCAGCCCGGCTTCACTCCCGCAGTATGGGCTCGCCGGTCCGGGGATTGGTCAGCGTGACATTTTCGAGCGCCAGGATGCGCCATTCGTCGCCCGCGCGGGTGAGGACGGCCATGATGAGCGTGTCTATCTCGTGCGGGCCGGCCGGGTGCGCGGTGCCGGTGGTGAGGCGCGTCCAGAAATGCGTCACCGCGGCATCCTCGCCGACCGGAACCACGTCGATCAGCTCATTCTTCAATGTCGAATCGCGATAGATGGTTTCGTGGATCGAGCGGTGAAGGGCGACGATTTCGTCGACGCCGCGCACATAATGCCCAAATCGGTTCACGAATGTCGCGTCGGCGTGAAACAGATCACCGAAGGCAAGCATGTCATGCGCGTTCCAGGCGGCCTGAAACGCGGGCGAGGCATCTTCGGGCCGGGTAATTCGCGGCATGATCCACCCCTGTTCGCCGAACGCCGGCTCAATCGAACAACCCGTCCCGCCGCCTGCGTTGAGCATCCGCCCCCGCGCGGCGCGCGCGACATTACGATAAAGCCGCCGACCTTGCGACCGGCGGCTCTATGCCATCCATTGGATCGGACGTTACATCGCTTCGCCGCTGGCGATGCGCTTCACCTTCGCGTCGAACCGAGCGTCCGAGCGGCGCTTTGCGCTGCGCAACATGCCGCCCACCGCGCCGAAGCCGAGGATCATCAAGGCCCAGCTCGCCGGCTCCGGCACGCCGCCGGCCTTGATCGACAGGGTGTCGAAATCGAAGCTGTGGATTCCGTTGCGGTAATCACTTCCCGAACCCGGCGCCGGGTTGAAGAAGAATCCGAACGACCCGTTGCCGTTGAGCGCGCTGAGTGAACTGTGATAGCCGCAGCCGGCGAAGCCGCAGCTATTGAGATCGGCCACGAAAACATTCGTCGCGGTATCATAGGCGAAATGGACATAGTTGGTGAGCCCGGCAATGTCCGCCAGCGTATAGGTATTCCCGGTGTTCGCGATGGAAACCGAAAATGCGGTCAGGTCGCCATAGCCGAGCACCCCGGTAGCGCCGTTGGCATAGCTGAAACTGCCGGTGGCGACATCCGTGCCGCCCGAGGAATAAGTGAAGACCTTGGTGGCTGCGTCAGCCGATGTCGCGAATGTAGCCAGCGCCGCGAGCGCGATGGCCCCCTTCAAATAGCTCATATCAAACTCCCCGTTTGACCAAATCGCAAATTCGACCCTTAGCGGCTAGGTTAGCGAAAGATTAATCTGCGATCGACGGGAAAGTTTTCCCGATGCGGGACATGTATGCGTTTTGGCCTGATCGGGCGGCGTTCAATCGAACAAGCCGTCCTGCGCGCCCGCCGGCGGATTCAGCCCCAGATGCTTCCAGCCGCCGGCGTTGAGCATCCGCCCTCGCGCGGTGCGCGCGACGAGGCCGAGCTGGATCAGATAGGGTTCGATCACTTCCTCGATCGTGTCGCGCGGCTCCGACAGACCGGCGGCGAGCGTTTCCACCCCCACCGGGCCGCCGCGATAAATGTCCGCGATCATCGTGAGATAGCGGCGATCCATCGCATCGAGCCCGAGGTTGTCCACCTCCAGCCGGTTGAGCGCGCGATCGGCGGCGGCGGCGTCCACCTCGATCGTTCCCGCGACATTGGCGAAATCGCGCACCCGGCGCAGCAGCCGCCCGGCGATCCGCGGGGTGCCGCGCGCGCGCCGCGCGATCTCCGCCGCGCCATCGCGGGCGATATGCAGATCGAGCAGCCGCGCCGCGCGCGAGACGACATGTTCCAGCTCATCCACGGTGTAGAATTGCAGGCGGACCGGGATGCCGAAACGATCGCGCAGCGGCGTGGTGAGCAGCCCCTGCCGCGTCGTCGCGCCGACCAGCGTGAAGCGCGGCAGATCAATCCTGACCGAGCGCGCCGAGGGGCCTTCGCCGATCATCAGATCGAGCGCGCGATCCTCCATCGCGGGATAGAGCACCTCCTCCACGGCGGGCTGGAGGCGGTGGATCTCGTCGATGAACAGCACATCGCCGTCCTCGAGATTGGTGAGCAGCGCGGCGAGATCGCCCGATTTGGCGATCACCGGGCCGGATGTCGCGCGAAAGCCCACCCCCATCTCGCGCGCGACGATCTGCGCCAGAGTCGTCTTGCCCAGGCCGGGGGGGCCGAACAGCAATACATGATCGAGCGCGTCGCCACGCCCCTTCGCCGCCTGAATGAACACGCGCAGATTCTCGCGCGCCGCCTTCTGCCCGACGAACTCGTCCAGCGTCTTGGGGCGCAGTGCTGCGTCCATATCCTCCGGCCGGCGGGCGGAGGTGAGCAGGCGATCGGCATCGGTCATCGCGGGGACATAGCCAGAACGCGCGCGGCGGGGGAAGCGAAATCGGGCGACGTGTTAGCGCGTCAGCGCGCCGCCTTGCGCAGCGCGAGGCGGACGAGCGCGTCGAGCGTGGCGCCGCCGCCCAGTTCCTCCTCCGCCGCGGTGACGGCGGCGCTCGCTTCCGCCGGGCGGAAGCCGAGGTTGAGCAGCGCCGACACCGCATCCGCGCCCGCGCCGCTTGCCATCGCGGCGGTGCCCCCCGAACCCGCCGGGCCGAGCACGATGCCGCCAGCCTTGTCCTTCAGTTCGCGCACGATGCGTTCGGCGAGCTTGGGGCCGACGCCGTTGGCGCGCGCGACCATCGCCTTGTCCTGCGCCGCGATCGCGCGCGACAGGTCCGCCGGCTCCAGCGCGGAAAGGATCGCCAGCGCCACCCGCGCGCCAACCCCCTGCACCCCGGTCAACAGCCTGAACCAATCCCGCTCATCGGCGCGCGCGAAGCCGACGAGGCGGATGAAATCATCCCCCACCAGCATCTCGGTGAACAACACGCACGCCTCGCCGACCGGCCCGATCGCGGCGAGCGTGCGCGACGAGGCGCCGACCAGATAGCCGACCCCGCCAACGTCGATCACCGCATGATCGAGCGCGATTTCCTCCAGCCGGCCCTTGAGATGCGCGATCATCGGGCGTCGACGGGGCGGGAAGGGGGAAGAAGGTGTCGCATGGCCGGCACATAACCGGAAAGGCGAAGGCGGCGGAAGCGGGTTTGATCGTGCGCCTTGCCGCCCGCGCCCGCAGCGTCAGGCCCGGTTCACAAATTCTGCGGTAACAAGGCGGCACACAGGCTTGGATAAGGTCCGCCCCCATGGCTATTCAGTGGCGCACAAGGACGTTGACGATGATCGCGGGCCTTGTCGCGGCGGCAAGCCCGATCACCGCCGCATCGGCCCAGAATTATCCCGCACCGCCCCCGCCGGATTATCCGCCGCCGCCGCCGCCAGCTCCATCGGGCGGGCAATATGACGAGCCGGGCGGCCAATATCCGCAATCGCCCGATTATCCCCAAACGCCCGACTATCGGCAGCAAGGCGGCTATGACACGGCGCCGCCGCCGGGATATGACGGATCGCAGCCGCCACCGCCGCCGCCGGGATATCAGCCGGACCCCGCCTATGCCGCGCAGCCCGATCAGGATCGCCGGTTCGAGGCTTATGCCGAGGATTGGGCGCAACGTTATTGCGTGCGGGCGAACAACAATACCGGCGCGGGCGCGGTGATCGGCGGCTTGCTCGGCGCGCTGGTCGGATCGAGCGTGGCCGGGCGGCATGATCGCGGGGCGGGCGTGATCGTCGGCGGGATCGCGGGGGCGGCGGGTGGCGCGGCGATCGGCAGCGCGAGCAGCCACGAAACCAGCCCCGGCTGCCCGCCGGGATATGTGGTGCGCGGCGGCGCCCCCGCTTTCTATTACGAAGGCTATGGCCAGCCATATTATTACGCCGCGCCGGGCTGGTATCGGCCCTGGGTGTTCATGGACCGGCGCTGGGTTTACCGGCCCTATCCGTATCACAATTGGTATTATCGCAATTACGGCTATGGCCGCCCCGGCTACGGCTATCGCGGTGGGCGCGGATACCGGTATCGCCCGTATTGATCTGACGGCGGTGGACTTGGCTTGGGGCGCAAGCTCAATCAGGACAGTGCCGTGACGGAGCGGATTTTGGTGTCAGGCAAGAAGCAAGGAGGGTGCGATGCTCAAGCATCATGACCGACGCCGCGACGCCGCATGACGCCAAATCCGCCCGCCGCACCGCGGGCTTCTCCGCGCGATCACGACGCTGTCCTGATCGAGTTTGAACCCAAGGGTCGATCTGGCCTGAATGTCGATCGGCCCTGGAGCGGCGATCCGCCCGCATCGGATCGGCGCTTTATTTCCCTTTGTTTGCCGCGAATTACGAGACGGCGGCGGATTCGGCCTGCCGTGAATCGCGCTAGCCAATCCCCGCGCGGCGGCTCGCCAGATGATGCGCGTGGGTGATCGCGACGGCGAGCGCGTCTGCGGCATCGGCGCCCGCGATCTTCACGCCCGGCAGCAGCCGCGCGACCATCGCATGGACCTGCGCCTTGTCTGCATTGCCGACACCGACCACCGCTTTCTTCACCAGCCGCGCGGCATATTCGCCCGGTTCGATCCCCGCGCGCGCCACCGCGAGCAGCACGACGCCGCGCGCCTGCCCAAGCTTCAGCGTGGATTGCGGATTGGCGTTGACGAACACCTCCTCCACCGCCGCCGCCTGTGGCGCATGATCGGCGATCAGCGCGGCGAGCATCGTATCGAGATCCGCGAGCCGCCGCGCGAGCGGCTCGGCGGTGTCGGTCTTCAGCCGGCCATTGGCGAGATGCGACAGCCGGTTGCCCTCCGCCCGGATCACGCCCCAGCCGGTGGTGCCGAGGCCGGGATCGAGGCCCAATATAATCAAAGCCTCTCCCCTTCAGGGGAGGGGTTGGGGTGGGGGGCGGACCAGCGATCGGGTCGGCTGATGAGTACCGCTGCGATCGTCAGCATGACACCCTCCATATTCTCGCGAACCTCGGCGTTGGTGAAGCGCAAGGTGTGGAAGCCTTGTTGCGTGAGGTCGGCATC
Source organism: uncultured Sphingomonas sp. (assembly GCF_937871615.1). Taxonomy (GTDB): domain Bacteria; phylum Pseudomonadota; class Alphaproteobacteria; order Sphingomonadales; family Sphingomonadaceae; genus Sphingomonas. The sequence continues at coordinate 43,824 of NZ_CALMPA010000051.1, forward strand.
GCGGCGGCGATCGGCGGCGGGATCATGCGTGTCGCCGTCGATCTCCACCACCGATCCCTTCGCCGGACAGAAGAAGTCGCAGATGTAACCGCCGATTACCGCTTGCCGACGGAATTTGTGGCCGGTTTGGGAATTGGAGAGACGGCGCCACAGGCGTTTTTCCCATTCCGTCGGGTTGCGGCGCATTTCCGCCGCGCGATCCAGCAATTCGCGCTCCGTCGGCATGACATTTCCCCACCCCAAACCCCTCCCCTGAAGGGGAGGGGCTTATAAGGTCAGCCGAGCTTTTCCATCACTTCGTCGGACACTTCGTAATTGCCCCACACCTGCTGCACATCGTCGTCATCGTCGAGCGTGTCGATCAGCTTGAACAAGGTGGCGGCGTCGCTTTCGTCGACCTGCACGTTGGTCTGCGGGCGCCAGGCGAGCTTTGCGCCCTCATATTCGCCGAGCACCGGCTCCAGCGCGCGGGCGACTTCGTGGAGATCGGCCTGTGCCGTCCAGATCTCATGCCCTTCGTCGCTCGACTGCACGTCTTCCGCGCCGGCCTCAAGTGCTGCCTCGAACACCTTTTCTGCGTCGCCGACGCTCGCCGGATAGGTAATCAGCCCCATCCGGTCGAAACCGTGGCTGACCGAGCCGGACGCGCCAAGGTTGCCGCCGTTCTTGCTCACGGCGGTGCGCACGTTGGTGGCGGTGCGGTTGCGATTGTCGGTCAGCGCCTCGATGATGAGGCTCACCCCGCCGGGGCCGAAGCCCTCGTAGCGGACTTCCTCGTAATTCTCCGCGTCGCCGCGCGTCGCCTTGTCGATCGCGCGCGCGATATTGTCCTTCGGCATCGACGCCGCCTTGGCCGCATTGACCGCGGCGCGCAGGCGCGGGTTCATATCCGGATCGGGCGTGCCCATCTTCGCCGCGACGGTGATTTCGCGGCTGAGCTTGGAGAATGCCGCGGAACGCTTCTTATCCTGCGCGCCCTTGCGGTGCATGATGTTCTTGAATTTGGAATGGCCTGCCATGGGGACTCCGGGAAATCTGTGGCGCGTCCTGTAGGCGCGTGGGCGGGCCTGCTCAAGATACGTGCGATGGCGCGAAGCGTGGTCGCCCGCTATGGGAGTGCCGATGACTGATGATCCATTCGCCCTGTTCGATGCCTGGTATGCCGAGGCGCGCGCCAGCGAGCCGAACGATTCCAATGCGATGGCGCTGGCGACGGCGGATGCGCGGGGGCGCCCGTCGGTGCGGATGGTGCTGCTGAAAGGGCATGGCCGCGACGGTTTCGTCTTCTACACCAATCGCGAGGGGCGCAAGGCGGGCGATCTGGCGGCGAATCCCCATGCCGCCTTGCTGTTCCACTGGAAGTCGCTGCGCCGCCAGATTCGCATCGAAGGGCCGGTGACGCTGGCGAGCGACGCCGAGAGCGACGCCTATTTCGCGACGCGCAGCCGCGATTCGCAGCTTGGCGCATGGGCATCCGATCAATCGCGCCCGCTCGATCGCCGTGAGACGTTCGAGGCGCGTTTCGAGGAGGTGAGCGCGCGCTTCGCGGGCGCAGACGTGCCGCGCCCGCCGCATTGGGGCGGCTATCGCGTCACGCCCGAACGGATCGAATTCTGGCAGGATCGCGCGCACCGCCTGCATGAGCGCCGCCTGTTCCTTCCCGACGGAACCGGCGGGTGGAGCGAGGGATTGCTTTATCCATGACCCGCGAGGAACGCCGCCGCATCATCCCGCTTGCCATGCGCGCCGCCATGGCGAGCGTGGCGATGGCGAGCGGGCTGCTGATCCTGAAGGGCTTTGGCGCGTGGCATACTGGATCGGTGGCGATGCTCGGCTCGCTTGCCGATACCGCGCTCGATCTGCTGGCGAGCCTCGTCACGCTTTACGGCGTGAAGCTGGCGGCGGAGCCGGCGGATCACGATCACCGTTTCGGCCACGGCAAGGCGGAGGCGCTGGCCGCATTGTTCCAGGTCGCGCTGATTACCGCATCCGCCGCCGCGATCGCGTGGCGCGCGGTGGTGGCGCTCAGCGACCCGCAGCCGACGCATGACGCGGGGACGGGGATCGCCGTATCGGTGGCGGCGATCGCGGCGACGTTGCTGCTGCTATGGTATCAGCGGACGATCATCCGCCGCACCGGATCGGTGGCGATCATGGCGGATAACCTGCATTACCAATCCGATGCGCTGCTCAACGGATCGGTGATCGTCGCGCTGGTGCTCGATCAGTTCATCGGGTGGAGCTGGGCGGACCCGGTGTTCGGCATCGTCATCGCGATGTGGCTCGCCTATGGGGCGTTCCAGGCGTCCAGCCAGGCGATCGACCAGTTGATGGATAAGGAATGGTCCGAGGATCAGCGCCGCGCCTATATCGAGGTCGCCGCGCGCCAGCCGGGGGTTCGCGGCATCCACGATTTCCGCACGCGCCGTTCGGGCAGCCATGATTTCGCGCAATTTCATATGGAGGTTGCCCGCGATCTGACCGTCGCGCAGGCGCATGATATCGTCGAGAGCATGGAGCGGCGCCTGCGCGATGCCTTTCCCAAGGTGGAGGTGCTGATCCACCTCGATCCCGAGGGGCATGTCGATACGGATAACCCGCTGATCGAAGCGGATGTCACGCCGCACTGGTTCGGCAAGCGCGTGTGATCGGGGAGGCGAGATGAGGATAGGGTTCGCGCAGATCGACGCTTTCGCCAGCGCGGCGTTCGCGGGCAATCCGGCGGCGGTGATGCCGCTTTCCGCATGGCTGGACGATGCGACGCTCCAGGCAATCGCGGCGGAGAACAATTTATCCGAAACCGCGTTCCTGATCCCCGATGCGAGCGGGGAGGCGGATTTCGAGCTGCGCTGGTTCACCCCCGCCGCGGAGGTTGCTCTATGCGGCCATGCGACGCTGGCGAGCGGGCATTTCGTGCTGTCTGGCGACGACGCGCGCCAGCGGGTGCGCTTCCGCACGCGCAAGGCGGGCGTGCTGGAGGTGGCGCGTGACGGCGCGGGCTATGCCATGGCGCTGCCGGCCTGGGCGCCGTCGCCGAAACCGCTACCCGCGATCGTCGCCGCGCTGGGGCTTGGCGAGGCGGTGGAAACCTTGTGGCATGAGAGCCGCTACGGCCTCGTCGTGGTGAAGGATGCCGCGACCGTGCGCGCGCTCGATCCCGATTTCCGCGCGCTGGCGCGGGAGGGCGATCTGCTCACCATCGTTACCGCGCCGGGCGACGATACGGATATCATCAGCCGCGCCTTCGCGCCGGGGGCGGGGATCGACGAGGATCCGGTGACCGGCTCCGCCCATGCGGTGATGGTGCCTTATTGGGCGCGTCGGCTGGGGCGCGATACGTTCAGCGCCTGGCAGGCGAGCGCGCGCGGCGGGCGGCTGTCATGCCGGTTCACGGGGGATCGCGTCGTGCTGGGCGGCGATTGCGTGACGGTGATCGAGGGCGTGTTTCTGCTCGGGTAAGGCGGTTCCGGCCCGCTCCCCCACCCCGCCTCCCATTCAGGATACTGGCGGGGGAGGCGGGGTGGGGGAGCGGGCCGGCGCCGCGACAAAAACTACCTCCCGCCCTCGCGCCGGGTGAGCGCCGCGACGCAGCTTGCCCGGTCGATCGCGCTGCCATCCGCCTCGCGCGCGTCGATATAGGTGACGCGCGGCTCATCCGATCCGCGCGGATAGAGATAGGCGTCGAGAACGCAGATGCGGCTGGTGAACTGGAGCTTGCGCGCATTGCCTTCGCGCACGTCCGCATCGGGCTGGCCGAACAACTTGACCAGCGCGGCCGCGTCATGCCCGATCACGCGCTCCAGCCCGGTCGAGCTATAGGGCACGGTTACGACAGCCGGGGTGGCGGGCGGCGGGGCCGCGCCGGTCGAGGCGCAGCCCGCCAGCAATGCCGCCATCGCCACAACCGCCAGGCCAGTTCTCATTGCCGTCCCCGATGAAACAGATGCGTCGCCATCGCCGCGCCAAGCACCGGCGCGAGGATGTTGAGGAGCGGAACCACGAACAGCCCCGTCGCCGCAAGGCCGAGCAGGAAGCGTTGCGCGCGGTTCGTCCGGCGCCACGCGCGCATCGCCGCATCGTCCATGTGCCGCGCCGCGACCATATCGCCCAGATCGCGCCCGAGCAGCCAGCCGTTGACCGCGAAGAACAGCGCCGCCGTGCCGATCCCGGTAATCAGCAGCACCGCATAGACGGGCACGAGCAACAGGTTGATCGCGATGAAGCGCGCGCCCGAGCGCAGCCCCATCACCAGCGCGCGGTGGAAGGAAATCGCCCGCGCCGAGGCGAGCGCGGCAGGATAATGTTTCGCCTCCACCGCCGCGACCACATCGTCGGCGAACAGCCCCACCGCCAGCACCGCCACCGCGCGGAACAGGAACCAGAAGGCGAGCGCGATCAGCACCAGCGTCGCGGCGGAGGCGAGTTCGTCATGCCATGCCGATCGCGCGAGCAGCCCTTCCATGCCCCACCACAGGGCGATGCCGAGCGCCGCGAACAATGCGAGCGTGACGAGCAGGCTCTTGCCCAGCACCCTGAGGATGCGTGGATCGCCCAATTGGGCGAGCGACAGGGCAAGGGCGCCGAACATTGCCGCCCCAGATGCGTGGCTACGGGCGGTTGCGCAAGGCGCGGCACGCCACTAACGCACCGCGGTTTACGTTCGCGCCGGGCTTTCGCCGGTATTGAACGATGAGATACCGGAGACAGTTTCTTGACCAGGCCCAATTACGCGGTCGTCGCGATCGGCAATGCGATCGTCGACATCATCGCCCCCGCCACCGACGATTTCATCACCGACAACGGCATGACCAAGGGCGCGATGCAGCTCGTCTTCTCGCCCGAGGAGGCCGACGCGCTTTATGCGAAGATGGGGCCGGGGCAGGAGATTTCGGGCGGATCGGCGGCGAACACGATCGCGGGCATCGCCTCATTGGGCGGCAAATGCGGCTTCATCGGGCAGGTCGCCGACGATCAGCTCGGGCAGGTTTTCGGGCATGACATCCGCTCCGCCGGCATCCGTTTCGATACGGCCTCGCGCCCCGGCCAGCCCAGCACCGGGCGTTGCCTGATCTTCGTGACGCCCGATGGGCAGCGCACGATGAACACCTTCCTCGGCGCGTCGCACTATCTGCCCGCGCAGGCGCTGGATCGCGATCTGATCGCCGATGCCGCCTATCTCTATCTCGAAGGCTATCTGTGGGATCCCGAGGAGCCGCGCGCGGCGATGCGCGCCGCGATCGACGTGGCGCGCGCGGCGGGGCGCAAGGTGGCGTTCACGCTGTCGGCGGAGTTCGTCATCGAGCGGCATCGCGCGGCGTTTCACGATCTGATCGAACACGGGCTGATCGACGTGCTGTTCGCCAATGAGGCGGAGATCATGTGCCTGACCGAAACCGCCGATGTTGAAGCGGCGATCGCGGCGGTGCGGGCGAAGGTGCCGCTGCTGGTGGTGACGCTGAGCGAGAAGGGCGCGCTGGCGATCGCGGGGGACAAGCGCGTTCACGCCCCCGCCGCGCCGGTCGACAAGGTGATCGACACCACCGGCGCGGGCGATCTGTTCGCAGCGGGCTTCCTTCATGCGCAGGCGCAGGGGAGCGATCTGGCGCATTCGCTGCGGCTCGGCGCGATCTGCGCGGCGGAGGTAATCAGCCATTATGGCGCGCGGCCGCTGGTGGATCTGAAGACGCTGGCCTGATCGGTGGCATACAAGCCCCTCCCCTGAAGGGGAGGGGTGACCAGGCGCGCGGCACTTCGACAAATTCCGCCCGAACGGGCTAAAGGGCCGATCGTGTCGCCTGATCTTCCCATCCACGCCGTGCTCCCCGATCTGCTCGCCGCGTTGCGCGTGGGGTCGGGCGTGGTGCTGGTCGCGCCGCCGGGGGCGGGCAAGACGACGGCGGTGGCGCCCGCGCTGATCGCGGAAGGCTGGTGCACGGGCGAGGTGCTGCTGCTCTCGCCGCGCCGGCTCGCGGCGCGCGCGGCGGCGGAGCGGATGGCGGCGCTGGCCGGGGAGCCGGTGGGGCAGACGTTCGGCTATGCCACGCGGCTGGACAGCAAGCGTTCGGCGAAAACCCGCGTGACCGTGGTGACGGAGGGCATTTTCGTCGCGCGCATCCAGAGCGATCCCGAACTGGCGGGGGTTTCCGCCGTGCTGTTCGACGAAGTGCACGAGCGCAGCCTCGATGGCGATTTCGGCCTTGCGCTGGCGATCGACGCGCAGGGGGGATTGCGCCCCGATCTGCGGCTGGTGGCGATGTCCGCCACGCTCGACGGCGCGCGCTTCGCCCGGCTGCTCGGCGACGCGCCGGTGATCGAGAGCGCGGGGCGTAGCTGGCCGCTCGAACTGCGCTATATCGCGCGCGGCGGGGAGACGCGGATAGAGGATGCGGTGGCGGGCGCGGTGCGGCAGGCGCTGCGCGAAACGGCGGATGGCGTGCTCGCCTTCCTCCCCGGCGTGGCCGAGATCGAGCGCACCGCCGAGCGGCTGGAGGGAATCGCGGGTGTCGCGCTCCACAAGCTCCACGGCAGCCTCGATCCGGCAGCGCAGCGCGCGGCGATCCGGCCCGAGCCGGATGGCGCGCGCAAACTGGTGCTCGCCACCTCGATCGCGGAGACCAGCCTGACGCTCGACGGGATCGGCGTGGTGGTCGATTCCGGCCTCGCACGGCGCCCGCGCTACGATCGCGCGGCGGGGATGACGCGGCTCGTCACCGAACGCGCGAGCCAGGCGGCGGTGACGCAGCGCGCCGGGCGCGCCGCGCGGCAGCGGCCAGGCGTTGCCTATCGCCTGTGGGAAGAAGCCGCCACCGCAGGGCTGCCGCGCTTCGATCCGCCGGAGATTCTGGAGGCGGACCTCTCCGCGCTGGTGCTGGCCTGCGCGATCTGGGGCGTCGCCGATCCGCGCGATCTGGCATGGATCGACGCGCCGCCGGAAGCGGCGGTGGCGGAAGCGCGCGCGCGGCTTACGACGCTGGAGGCGGTGGACGCGGATAGCCGCCCGACCGCGCATGGCCGCGCGATCGCCGCTTTGCCGATGCCGCCACGGCTGGCGCACATGCTCGTGCGGGCTGGGGAAATGGGGCTGGGAAGCGTGGCGGCGGAGGTCGCGGTGTTGCTCGGCGAGCGCGGGCTGGGCGGCAATGACGCCGATCTCGAACTGCGGCTGCGGCGCTGGCGGGGGGACCGTTCGCGCAAGGCGGATGCCGCGCGCGACCTCGCGGCGCGCTGGGCGAAGCTGGTCGGCGGGAATACGGGGGCTGAGGGGATCGCGACCTGTATCGCGCTCGCCTTCCCCGATCGTGTCGCGCGGCGGCGCGATGCCTCTGGCGAGCGCTGGGCGTCGGTCGGCGGGCGTGGGTTCAGGCTCGATCCGGCCTCGCCGCTGGCGCGGGGCGAATGGCTCGCGGTGGCGGAGACGCAGGGGATGGCGGCGGGCGCGCGCATCCTTTCGGCGGCGGCGATCGAGGTGGAGACAGTGGAGGCGCTGTTCGCGGATCGGATCGAGACGCGCCATACTGCCGAGTTCGATCCAGCGAGCGGCGCGGTGCGGCCTTTGCGCGAACGGCGGCTCGGCGCGGTGCGGCTGTCGAGCGGGCCGGATGCGAATGCGTCGCCGGTGGCGATCGCGGCGGCGCTGGTCGCGGGCGTGCGGCGCCATGGCCTCGATCTGCTGCCATGGAGCGAGGGCGCGCGCGCGCTCCGGGTGCGGGCGGGCTATGCGGGCGTGGCGCTGGACGATGCCGCGCTGGCGGCGCGGCTTGACGAATGGCTGCCGGCGGTGGTCGAGGGGCGGCGGCGGCTCGATGCGATCCCGCCGGGCGCGCTCACCGATGCGATCCGGGGCCTTTTGTCATGGGACGATCTCCAGCGCATCGAGCGCGTTGCCCCGGCCCATTTCACCAGCCCCGCCGGCAGCACCCACGCGATCGACTATGGCGCCGACGGGGGGCCGCGCGTCGAATTGCGCGTGCAGGCGCTGTTCGGCCTTGCCGAGCATCCGGTGGTGGGGGAGGGGCGCGTGCCGCTCGTCCTGTCGCTCACATCGCCCGCCGGGCGCCCGATCCAGACGACGCGCGATCTGCCCGGTTTCTGGGCGGGAAGCTGGGCGGCGGTGGCGAAGGAAATGCGTGGCCGCTACCCGCGCCATCCATGGCCGGACGATCCGGCGGGTGCCAATGCGACGCTCCGGACGAAAAATGCCGATGCAAGGCGCAAACATTCGGGCTAAGGGGCACGTCATGCCTATCGCTCGTATCTACCAGCGCCCGAAAAATGCCATGCAATCGGGCAAGCACCGCACCGATTGCTGGATGCTCGAATTCGAACCGGCCGAGGCGAAGCAGCCCGATCCGCTGACCGGCTGGGCCGGCAGCGGTGACACCCGCGATCAGGTGCGGATGATGTTCCCGACGAGCGCGGCGGCGATCGCCTATGCCGAGCGCGAAGGGCTGGCCTTTTCGGTGACCCCGACGCCGACGCGCACGCTCAAGTTGCAGACCTACGCCGATAATTTTCGCTGAGGCGCGCGTGGGGCGTCCGCGCCCCGGCGTCAGGCGCTGGGCGCCAGCGTGTCCGCGAGCAGCAGCATCAGCTTGACGTCGATCGCGACGCCCTCGGCGCGTTTGCGCGTGACGAAGGCGGCGATCTCGCGGCGCGGAACGCGGTGGACGATGATATTCTCGTCCGCATCGCCGCCGCCTTCGCCAACCTTCACCAGATCGTGCGCGCGGACAAAGGTGAAGCCTTCGCTGACCATGCCGGGAGAGGAATGGAAAGCGCCGAGCAGCTCAACCCGCCCGGCGCGATAGCCGGTTTCCTCCTCCAGCTCACGGATCGCGGCTGGCGCGATATCCTCGCCCGCCTGTTCGTCGCCGACGAGGCCGGCGGGCAGCTCCAAGCAATTGCGGCCCAGCGGCACGCGATATTGCTCGACGAGGATCACCTCGTCCGCCGGGGTGATGGCGAGGATCACCGCCGCGCCGATCCCCCGGCTGCGCGCGGCATATTCCCATTTGCCGTCCTTCATCATGCGGATGAAGCGGCCCTCCCAAACGGTTTCAGCGGTCATAGGATGATAAGCCGATCCGGCAGTTCATTGATATCGCCCGGCGTGCGCGGGAAATGTTCGCCCAGCACCAGCCCGATCTGCCCCACCGCGGCGGCCATGCCGTCCGCCGGATGCTCCTCGCGCAGCGGGCCGACCAGCGCCGCCATCGCGGCACCCCAGGTGGCATCGGGCACGCGATCGTGGATCGCGGCATCCGCGATGATTTCCGCGCGGCGCTCATCAAGGCTGAGATAGAGCAGCACCCCGGTTGACCCGATCGTGCGCTTCTCGGCGGCGGCGCGGAAGATGGCGAGCGCGCGGGCGCGGACGCGGCGTGATTTGGTCGCCCCCGGCGTCAGCGCCAGCCGCAGCGGGCGCCACGCGAAGATGCCGCGACAGGCGAGAAAGGTGATCGCGACGAGGAACAGCGCGATGGTCAGCGTCGCGCGGATCGAAACCACCGGCGCCCATGGATCGACCAGCAGATGCACCCGCTCGATCGCCACCGGGAAGGTCGCCAGCAACGCCACCACCAGCAGCATCACCAGCAATGTCCAGTGCAGCGCGACATCGTGATAGGCATCGGATGCGCGCGCCACGACGGTGACGATTTCGCCATCGGTGCCTGCCTCCGCCGCCGTCACCGCCGCGGTGACGCGATCGCGATCCTCAGCCGTCATCCGCATCACCAGCCCCCCGACGCGCCGCCGCCGCCGCCCGATCCGCCGCCGCCGCCGCCGAAGCCGCCATCGCCCCAGCCACCGCCGCCGCCATCGCCGTCACCCCAGCCGCCACCGCCGCCACCGCCACGGCGACCGATCTCATTGACGATCGACCATAATATGATCGGCAGCGCGCCGGAGCCGTCTCCGCCATAGCGTTGCCCCTTCCCACCGCGTCGCGCGAAGGAAAGCAGGACGAACAGCATCACCATCCCCCAGAACACCAGCCCGAGCGGGATGCCGCCGCCGCCGCGCTGCGCCTTGTGCGTCTGGTCGAACTGTTTCACCGCCGCGTTCAGCCGCGCCTGCGCCTCCTCCGGCGAGGCGCGGAGCTGGGCGATGATCGCATCGGTGCCGGCCTCGATCCCGCCGGCCATGTCGCCCGCCTTGAAGCGGGGGAGGACATCATTGTTGATAATGACGCTGGACAAGGCATCGGTAAGGAATGGTTCGAGCCCGTAGCCCACCTCGATCCGCAGCTTGCGATCGTTCGGCGCGATGACGAACAGCGCGCCGTTGTTCACGTCCTTCAGCCCCACGCCCCAGGCGCGCAGCAGCTTGTTGCTATATTCCTCGATCGGATAGCCCTGCAGATCCCTGATCGTGACGACGGCGACCTGCCGCTTGGTATCACGCTGCAACGCCGCCAGCTTCTGCGTAAGCTCCGCCTGCACCTGGGGCGAGAGGATGCCGGCGTCGTCCACCACGAAGCCGGTGAATTTGGGGAAGGTCTGCGCGCCGGCGGGTGACGCGAGGGCGACAAGCAGCGCCGCCGCCAGCGCGAGCAACACCCACAGCAGCCGGCGCGCCCACGCCAGCCGGCGCGCATAATCTTGCACGAACGCATTTGCCCCGGCCTGCGCCGGATGGGCGATCGGACGGGGGCGCATCGTCATCTCAACTGCCGAAATTCACCTTTGGCGCGGTATCCGCCCCCGGCGTGGTCGCGGCGAACGGCACCATCGGCTTCGCGCCGTAGAAGATCTTCGCGCCCACCGCCGCCGGGAAGGTGCGGATCGTGGTGTTATATTGCTGGACCGCGGCGTTGTAATCGTTGCGGGCGATAGTGATGCGGTTCTCGGTGCCTTCGAGCTGGCTCATCAGCGTGGTGTAATTGCCCTGGCTCTTCAGTTCGGGATAGGCCTCCTGCAAGCGCTGGAGCGACATGGTGAGCCCGGCCTGCGCCGTCTGATAACGCTGGATCGCGGCGGGATCGGTGAGCTGCTCACCCGATACCTGTACCTTATTGGCGGATGCGCGGGCCTGCGTCACTTCCACCAGGATTTCCTTTTCCTGCGCGCCTGCGGCCTTCACCGTGGCGACGAGGTTCGGGATCAGATCGGCGCGCCGCTGATATTGATTCTGGACATCGGCCCAGCGCGCCTTCGCATTTTCCTCCGCCGTCGGGATGCTGTTGATCCCGCACCCGCCGAGCGTGAGCGCAAGGCCGGCGACAGCAAGCGAACGAGGGGCGAGCGAACGAAACGTCATTGGGTGTGGTCCTCCGGTTCCTGTCTTAGGCATATAGTGCACTTGTCGCGCTTGGCGAAGGGGCAATCGTGTGGTTAACCTCAGCGCACACTTCAGGAGTGGTGGCTCATGTTCAAGGAATTCAAGGCGTTCATCATGCGCGGCAACGTGCTCGATCTCGCCGTCGCGGTGATCATCGGCGCGGCATTCGGCAAGATCATCACCTCGCTGACCGAAGATGTCATCATGCCGGTGATCGGAAAATTGTTCGGCGGGCTCGATTTCTCCAGCTATTTCATCGTGCTGGGGAAGGTGCCTGAGAAGTTGCAGGGATCGACCGATTATGCCGCGCTGAAGAAGGCGGGCGTGCCGCTGCTCGGCTATGGTGAGTTCATCACCCAGGCGGTCAATTTCCTGATTATCGCCTTCATCATCTTCCTCGTCATCCGCGCGGTGAACCGCGTGATGCCCAAGGCTGAAGCGGCGCCGGCGGCCGATCCGGCGGACGTGGTACTGCTGCGCGAAATCCGCGACGAACTGCGCAGCCGGCGCGGGGCGTGAACGGGCTGTCCGCCGCTGCCGGTTAGGGCCGACGCGACATTCAACCCATGCTGGCCTGCAAATGGCGGTTTCCCGCGCTTTTCGGTGCTCACGTACCTTTAGTACGCTGCGCTTGCGGGTCACGAGAAACCACCATTTTCGGCTCGACCTGACCTGAATGCGATTGGCCCTAGGGGCCGGGGCGGCGGATCGCCTTCAGGCGGCGACCAGATCCTCCGCCGTCGCATCGGCGAGGCTGGTGCCGTCCAGAATGCGTGCGGTTTCGTCGCGCACGCGCATCATCGCGTGCCGGATCGCGCAATCCGCCTCGCTCTTGCAATCCTTGCACGCGCGATAGGCGGTGCGGCTGACGCACGGCACCAGCGCCAGCGGGCCTTCGATCACGCGGATGATGTCGCCCAGCGAAATCAGATGGCTGGCGCGCGACAGGCGATAACCGCCCATTTTCCCGCGATGGCTGTGGAGCAGCCCGGCGTCGCGCAGATCCGCCAGAATCAGCTCCAGAAACTTGCGCGGCACATTCGCCTCCGTCGCGATGCGGTTCATCGGGATCGGCGGGCTGGCGGCGGGCGCTTCGGCCAGAAAAAGCATCGCGCGTAGCGCGTAGCGGGAACGCTGCGTCAACATGATGCCCCGTTCTATGCACCTGCATTATGGCGAGCGAAAGGCGGGCTTTCAGTTTCCGGCGCGATCGCCTATATTGGCCGGGCTCGCGGGGCTTGCCCCACGGCTATGGCGATAAGCGCCGGTGTAGAATAGACGCAGCGGACCCGGGGGCGGTACCCGGCGGCTCCACCACCAACCGCCTTTTTCCGGCGGGTGATGACGGGGCCGAACTAGGATCGACGTGTGTTGAAAGGCACTGGCTTTTGCCCGGAATGGGACCACCGTGACGGCCCGTACACAAGTGCCAACGATAACGAAGCACTCGCGATTGCCGCGTAACTGAAGGCCTCACGGCCCAAGGTTATTCGAACAAAAGCGCGGTTGGGCCGCACCGGGCAACAGAAGCGGATTCCAGCGGTACGGGGAGCACCGGGCAACAGAAGCTCCCCACTTCACGAGATGGCGGGAAGTGTCCGGCGCACAAGAATGCGCGCCACCCCAAGCCGAGGTGGCGCGTGTCCGTTCAGGTTGCGAGAGGGTAGGCTCAGGCGTCGATGCTCGTGCCCAGCGCCGCATTGACCAGCCCGCCGTCGACCACCAAGGTATCGCCCACGACATAATCCGATGCGCGGCTGGCGAGGAAGATCGCGGCGCCGGCCATATCATCGAAATTGCCGATGCGACGCATCGGGATGCCCTTTGCCACCTCGTCACCATGATCGCGCGCGGCGCGGTTCATCTCGCTGGCGAAGGCGCCGGGGGCGAGGCTGGTGACGATGATGCCGTCCTTCACCAGCCGCGCGGCCATCCGCTTGGTGAGATAGATCAGCGCCGATTTGGAAGCGTGATAGCTGTACGTTTCCCACGGATTGAGCCGCAGGCCGTCGATCGAGGTGATGTTTATCACCTTTGACGGGCGATCGTGGCTGGCATCGCGCTTCAGATGATCGTGCAGCATCTGCGTGAGGAAGAAGGGGGATTTCACGTTGAGGTTCATCACCTTGTCCCACCCGCTCTCGGGAAATTCCTCGAACGGCGCGCCCCATGCCACGCCGGCATTGTTGACGAGGATGTCGAGACGCTGCTCGCGCGCCATCAGTGCCTCCGCGAGTTCCCTGCACCCCGCCACGGTGGAGACATCGGCGGGCAGGGCGATGCAGTTCGGGCCAAGCTCGGCGGCGGTTTCATCGCACGCGGCGGCCTTGCGCGAGGAGATATAGACCTTCGCGCCCTGCGCGATGAACGCGCGCGCGATGATCTTGCCGATCCCGCGCGATCCGCCGGTGACGAGGGCGATGCGCCCTTCCAGGCTGAAAAGATTGTTCAGGCTCATGTCTCTCTCCTCGATCCGCGTGCACGGTGTGGGCGTCTGCACCGGGCGCTACCGAACGGTCGGGCCGTGGGCAAGGGTGGCAAACCGAAAATTCGAACCATGGTCGATTGACGTGCTGTTGCCCCATACTATGATGCCGAAAACAAGATACAGGAGAGTGTATGCGCTTTACGGGCAAGCGCGCCGTCGTGACCGGCGGCGCCTCCGGCATCGGTCGTGCGACCGCGTTGCGGCTGGCGGAAGAAGGCGCCGAGGTGTGGATCGGCGATCTCGACGAGGCCGGTGGCCGCGAGGTGGCGGAAACATCCAATGGCCGCATCCGCTTCATGCGCTGCGATGTCACGCGGGCCGAGGATATCCGGGCGCTGATCGAGGCGGCGGACGCGGCGGGCGGGCTCGATGTGCTGTTCAACAATGCCGGCGCGGGCGGCGCGCGCGAACATATCGACGAGATCGCGCCCGAGGATTGGGATCGCACCCATGCGCTGCTGTTGCGCTCGGTCGCGCTCGGCATCCGTTACGCCGCGCCGCTGATGGCGAAGCGCGGCGGCGGCGCGATCGTCAACACCTCCAGCGTTTCGGCGCTCGGCAGCGGCTATGCCCCGATCGCTTATTCCACCGCCAAGGCCGGCGTGCTGCACCTGAGCAAGGTGGCGGCGGCGGAGCTGGCGAAGGATGCGATCCGGGTGAACGCGGTAATCCCCGGTTTCATCACCACCAATATCTTCGTGAGCGCGCTCGATCTGCCGCCGGAGAAGCGCGCGGCGGCGAATCAGGCGATCGGCGGGATCGCCGCGCACGCGCAGCCGGTGAAGCGCGCGGGGCGCCCGGAGGATATCGCGGCTGCTGTCGCCTATCTCGCCAGCGACGACGCGGCATTCGTTACCGGCACGCACATCCTGGTCGATGGCGGGCTGACCATCGGCACGCGGCAGAGCTGGGATCCGACGATGCCGGGCATGTTCGAAGCATTGGAGGCGATGGCGTGAACGCGCCCGTCGCGCCGGTGACGGGGGCGACGCCAGCAGCGATCACACCGCCGGCGCGGCGCCTGTCGAACGGCGTGATGGGATGTTACGGCTTCGGGGCGGCTGCTTATGGGGTGAAGGACGCGGGCTTCGGCACCTTCCTTCTCCTGTTCTACAACCAGGTGGTGGGCGTGCCGGCGGCGACGGTGGGCTTTGTCGTGATGATCGCGCTGATCGTCGATGCCTTCGTCGATCCCACCGTCGGGTTTCTCTCTGATCGCACGCGCAGCCGCTGGGGGCGGCGGCACCCGTGGCTTTATGGCGCGGTGCTGCCGATCATGCTCGGCTGGGTCGCCTTGTGGAATCCGCCGATCGGCGCGAGCGAAACGCTGATCCTGCTGTGGCTGTTCGTCGTCGCGGTGCTCGTGCGTAGCGCGGTGAGCGCCTATGAGGTGCCGGGGCAGGCGATGGCCGCCGAACTGAGCGCGGATTATGACGAGCGCACGCGGATCATGTCCTATCGCTATCTGTTCGGCTGGCTCGGCGGGCTGACGATATTGGTTTCGGCCTATGTCTATTTCCTGGCCGCGACGCCGGAATATCCCAACGGGTTGCTCAATCCGGCGGGCTATGGCGGCTTCGCGATCGCGGGCGCGTTGCTGATGGGGGGCGCGATCCTCACCTCCGCGATCGGCACGCATCGCGAGATTCCGCGCCTGCCCAAGCCGGAGATCGAGCGGCAAACGCTGTCGCAGAACCTGCGCGATATCGCCGAAACGGTGAAGAACCGCGCCTTCGCCACGCTGATGGTGGCCGGAATCTGCGCCTATACCGGGCAGGGGATCATCTATGCGATCTCCAATTACCTTGCGAGCTTCGTATGGGGCTTCAAGGGGATGACCTTCCTTTATTACAGCATCGCGCTGTTCGCCGGGGTGGCCGTGGCCTTCGTTATCGCGCCACGCGCGGGCCGGCGTGGCAGCAAGCCGCTGACCGCCGCGATCGCCTCCATCACCTCGGCGGTGATCGGCACGACGCCATATTGGCTGCGGCTGGCGGGCTGGTTTCCTTCGCCGGGCGACCAGTGGATGCTCCCGCTGGTGTTTCTGTTCGCGGGGATTTCCACCGCGTTCAGCGTCACGGCCTATATTCTCGGCGCGTCGATGCTGGCCGATGTGGTGGAGGATTCGGAGGCGCGGACGGGGCGCCGATCGGAGGGCGTGTTCTTCGCGGGCGGCTTCTTCGTCCAGAAATGCACCAGCGGCATCGGTATCTTCGCCACCGGGCTGATCCTTGCCGCCGCCGGCTTCCCGGCGAAGGCGGTGCCGGGGCAGGTGGCGATCCCGACGCTGGATCGGCTGACGCTGATCTTCTGCTGCTGCTATCTGTTGTTCTACGGGCTGGCCGCGCTGTTCTATGCGCGATTCCCGTTCGGGCGCGGGGAGCATGAGGCGCGGCTCGCGCGGCTCGCGGCGACCGGCGTGCTCGATTCGGAACCGCGCGAACCCTTTGCATGACCGCTGGATGAACCGCGTTCGGATCGGATCATCGGCACGTCGAAACGACTCGTCGGAAAAGGTTCCCGACGCGCTTGGTTTCTTTAACCCTTGCCCGTAGCCGGGATGCAACGAACGTCCTGTTGACCGGGGGGTCGCAAGTGAATTTGAAGGTTTTGGCGGCGCGCGTTGCGCTGGTGTTCTCATTCGGCCTGATGGCGGCTGCCCCTGCGGCAGCCCAGTTCTGGCAGTGCGCCCCTTACGCCCGCGAGATTTCGGGCATCGACATTCGTGGCAATGCCAACACCTGGTGGGGCCAGGCGGCGGGCCGCTACGAGCGCGGCAACGAGCCGCGCGTCGGCGCGGTGCTGGCGTTCAAGGCGACGGCGCGGATGCGCGTGGGCCATGTCGCGATGGTTTCGCGGGTGGTCAGCGATCGCGAAGTTCTGCTGACCCATGCCAATTGGTCGCGCCCCGGCCGCGTCGAAGCGAATGTTCGCGCGATCGACGTGTCGCCGAACAACGATTGGAGCATGGTGAAGGTGTGGTATGCGCCGCAGGGCGGGCTTGGCACCTCCAATTATCCCACCAGCGGCTTCATCTACGGCGATGATGCGCCCGCCGCATCGCATCCCGCGATCGACACCGATACGCGCAGCACCACCGCGCTGGCCAATGCGACGATCGCGGCGGCGGCGAAAGCGCCAGTGACGGGCGGGATTTCGCTCGAACAGTAAGTTTCGCCGCACCGCGCGGCATTGCCAGCGCGCGCGGAACGATTATGGTGCAGACGCAACGGGGCCGCCTTCGATCGCAAGCGCGGCCCTATTTCGTGTTCGAGCCAAGGTAGTGCCTGTGACCCTTCGCCATGCAGCCGCCCCGATCGCCCTTCTCGCCGCGCTGGGGGGCTGCGCGAAGACCGGCGATATCGACCTTTCTTCCGGCGTCGGCATCACGGCGGTGCGTTCCGCTTGCCCATCGGTGGGCGTGCCGGCGGGAACCGGCGATATCACGCTGTTCGATCCGCCGGCCAGCCGCGATTCGACCGCGATTGATGTGGTGGCGGATATCAGCAACGTCCGCTCGACCTGCGATGACAGCGGCGACGATGTGCTCACCACCGTCACCTTCGACGTGCGTGCGCGCCGGACGCGGGGCGAAGGCGCGCGTGACGTGACCTTGCCCTATTTCATCACGATCGTGCGCGGCGGCAATGCCGTGATCGCCAAGCGCATCGGCTATGTCGGGCTGCATTTCGATGCCGGGCAAACGCTTGCGACGACGAGCGGGCAGGCATCCTCGACGATCAATCGCGTGGCGGCGACGCTGCCTGAGGACGTGCGCGCCAAGCTCAACCGCAAGCGCAAGGCCGGGCAGGAGGATGCCGCCGTCGATCCGCTGAGCGCGCCCGATGTGCGCCAGGCGGTGTTGTCCGCCAGCTTCGAGGCGCTGGTCGGCTTCCAACTCACCGAGGATCAGCTCAAATATAATGCGCAGCGCTGAGCCGCGCCGCGCCGCTCAATCGCGTTCGATCAGGTAATTCATCCGCGCCGCCGCGATCGGGCGCTCGCGATCGTCCTGCCAGGCGAAGGCCACGACATTGGCGACGCGATTGCCAAGCCGGGTGATCCGCCCCGCCGCGCGCGTCTCGCGATCGCGCCCGCCGCGCATGAAATCGACCGTCACGTTGATCGGCTTGATCCGCCCGCCGCCTTCGCTTTCCAGCGCGTGGCGCAGCGCCGCGATCGCGGCCACCTCCAGCAGGCCCGCGATCGCGCCGCCCTGAAGGAAGCCGGGGCGGCCCAGCACGCCGGCGTGGAACGGCATCACCATCACCGGCGTATCGTCTTCGTCGCGCTCCAGCGTCGCTTCCAGCAGCGCGGCATAAGGGGGGAGTTTCATCGCTCGGTCCTCGGATAGCTGCCGCTCGGTACCATGAAGGTCGCGGCGACATGCGCGATCGGATCGTCGATATCGCCATCATGCGCGATGCCGCGGGTGAACGAGATCGAGCGCGCGACGCGCAGGCATTCGGCCCGCCCGATGACGGTGTGGCCGGGGCGGGCGGGGCGCAGATAGTCGATGCGCAGATCGAGCGTGGCATGGGGCGCGAAGCCGCCGACGCGCTGCCACACCGCGAGGCTGGTCGCCACATCCATCATCGCGATGATCGGGCCGGATGCGATCACGCCGCTTTCCTCATCGCCGATCAGCTCTTCGGAATAGGGCATCGCCAGTTCGATCCAGTCGGCGCCCATTGCGTGAAAGCGGGTGCCCAGCCGACCGGCATGGCCGCTGAACCTGCGGTTCTCGATCATCTCGAGCGCCATCTTTGCGGGATCGAAGTTCATGCCCGCTTCCCTACACCCTCGCGCGCGCGGCGCAACGCTGTGGCGTTGCCGGGCGGCGCGGGGCGGGCTAGCGCTGGGTTAACGAACGGCAGGAGAGCGAATGATGGAGCAACGGGTTACGATCACGGTGGCGGACGGGATCGCCGATGTCCGGCTCAATCGCGCGGACAAGATGAACGCGCTCGATCCGGCGATGTTCGCCGGGCTAAACGAAGCGATCGCGAAGCTCGGCGGGATGAGCGGCGTGCGCGTCGCGGTGCTGTCTGGCGAGGGCAGGGCGTTTTGCGCCGGGCTGGACATGAGCTCGATGGCGGGGGGCGGATCGGGCACCGATCTTGCCGCGCGCAGCCATGGCCTCGCCAACGCCGCGCAGCATGTCGCATGGGGGTGGCGCGAACTGCCGATGCCGGTGATCGCCGCCGTGCATGGCGTCGCGATGGGCGGCGGGTTTCAGGTGCTGTCCGGCGCGGATATCCGCATCGTCCACCCCGCGACCCGCATGTCGATCCGCGAAACCTATTGGGGGCTGGTGCCCGATATGGCCGGGGTCGCTCTGTGGCGCACGCTGGCGCGCGACGATGTGCTGCGCGAACTGACCTATACCGCGCGGGAATTCTCCGGGGCGGAGGCGCTGGGCTATGGCTTTGCGACGCGGCTTGACGACGATCCCCGTGCGGCGGCGATGGCGCTCGCGCGCGAGATCGCGGGGCGCAACCCGGATGCGGTGCGCGCATCGAAGCGGCTCTATAATGTCGCGGCGGATGCCGATGCGGCGACGGTGCTGCGCGCTGAAAGTGCGGAGCAGATCGCGCTGATGCGCTCGCCCAATCAGGTGGAGGCGGTGCGCGCGAACATGGAAAAGCGCGCGCCGGTGTTCAGCGATTGATGATGGCGCGGATCGGAATGGCGCCGTCCGTCAGAACGGCAGCCATTTCGATTTGTGCGAGAAATTCATGTAGCCGACATTGACGCCGGCCCGCCAGCCGACACCCAGCCGCACCGGGATCAGCACGATATTGCCGCGCCGCAGATAGGTGGCGGCGAATCCGCCGACGAAATACAGCCGCCCTTCGCCGCCGGGGAAGCGCCGGAACAGATCCTCGGTGTCGTAGAGGTTATACACCAGCACGAACACCTTGTTGGCATCGCCGCCGAGATCGAAGCCGACCGACGGCCCGGTCCAATAGACCGGCATCTGCCCCTCCACCTTGTGCGTCATGATTCCCGAGCCATAGCGCAGCCCGACGACCACCGCGCCCGATGCCTCCCGCCCGGCGATATAGGCGTTTGGCTCGCCCTGGTCCTTCAGGATTTTCTCGATGATCGAAGCGAAGCCTTCGGCGCCCTTGCCGAACACGCCTTCGCCCGCACCGATCAGATCATCGCGCTTGAATGTTTCCGCCGCCGTGGTGGTGGATTGGGCGCGCCCGTCCTGCGCGGCATTATCCGGGGCAGGGGGCAGCGTGAGCGGTGCGGCTTGCGCTGCGGGCGGATCGACCGGCACCGGCTCGTCGGGATAACGCTGCGTCGGCGTTTGCGGCGCGTTATGGGGCGCGGGGGAAATATCGTTGTCGATCGCCTTGTTCGGGTCGATCGTCCGCACCTGCGCTGGCGCGGCGGTGCCGGCCATCAGCGTCGCCGTCAGCCCCAGAGCCAGCATCACCTTGCGCATCGTCAAACCTTCCCCCTTCGGAAACGGGAATGTTCCCAGCGAACAAGCGTAACCATCATGTCGCTGTCGCGGCAATGAACACGACGACGACCCGAGTCGATTTCGCGCCGAGGCGAATCTGCAACGGGCCGGTTGATTGCCGCGAATCCCGTCGCTATAGCCCGCCCCACGCCGCACCGGAGACGTGGGTGAGTGGCTGAAACCAACGCTTTGCTAAAGCGTCATACGGGAAACCGTATCGAGGGTTCGAATCCCTCCGTCTCCGCCAGCCGCTCTCCAAGGCCCTGATTTCACTAAAAATGTTGGAAATCCGGGTGCTTCGGCGATAGCGCTGCACCAATGAGTGCTACAAAATCGCGTTCCGGCCTTCCGATGCAACGGGTTGCAAAACACCTGTTTCTTCGCGGCTGTGAATCGGCATCGGCATTGGACGCCGATCAGGACGAATAATCCATTTAAGTCAATGATCTGTGAGGGTGAAAATTGGAATCCGATTCACAAACTGGTCCAATTCTGAAGATAGCCATGTGAGGCATAGGAATTGGAGAAAGCTATGGGACGTCAGAGATTTACGCCTGAGCAGATCATCGCGAAGCTACGCGAGGTTGACGTGCTCGTCGGGCGAGGCTCGACAGCAGTCGAGGCGTGTCGGCAGATCGGCATCTCGGAACAGACGCTGTATCGATGGCGCAAGGAATATGGCGGCCTGAAGGTCGACCAGGCTCGACGGATGAAAGATCTGGAGCGCGAGAATGCGAGGCTGAAAAAGCTGGTGGCCGACCTCGCGTTGGACAAGGCGATCCTGCAAGAGGCATCGAAGCTGACTTTTTAAGCCCCTCCCGTCGCCGTGAGGTGATCGGGCAGGTTCGTCGCGCGCTGCCGGTATCGGAGCGGCGGACCTGCTGGGTGCTTGGTCAGCACCGTTCGACGCAGCGTCACCGCTCGCGGGATGATGCCGACGAGCAGCGGCTGACGGCCGACATCGTCGCGCTGGCGAAGGATTATGGCCGCTACGGCTATCGTCGCATCCACGCTTTACTGGGTCATACTGGTTGGCAGGTCGGCCTGTCGGTGGTCGAGCGCATCTGGCGGCGGGAGGGTCTCAAAGTGCCGAAGAGGCAGCCAAAACGGCGCCGGCTTTGGTTGGGCGACGGGTCGTGTATCCGGCTGCGCCCGCAGTATCGCGGGCATGTCTGGTCCTACGATTTCGTCGAGGATCAGACCCACAACGGCCGTAAATTCCGAATGCTCAACATCATCGACGAGTTCAGCCGCGAGTGAGCGCATTGTCATCGGCCTCATGAATCGCGCCGTCGCCCGGCACGGTCGCCGGGCCGGCACCGACATTGTTGACGAGGATATCGATCCGGCCGTGCCGATCGAGCGCGGCAGCGACGATCGCCGCCCCGGCACCGGGATCGGTGATATCGGCGGCGAAAGCGTCGGCCGATCCGCCCTCCGCCGCGATCAGCCGCACCGTTTCTTCCGCCCGCGCGAGATCCCGGTCGACGCAGACGACGCTCGCCCCTTCACGCGCGAAGAGCAGCGCGATGGCGCGCCCATTGCCGATCGTCGCGCCGGGCGTTTGCCCGGCGCCAACAACGACCGCGATCTTTCCCGCAAGGCGCGCGCTCATGCCGCGGGCGCCTCCTCGACCTGCACCCCGAACGAACTGAGCATGGTCGAAACCATGACATATTCGCTCGCGGTGAACACGACGTCCATCACCTGCCGCTCGGTGAAATGCGCGGCGAGCGCCGTCCAGCTTGCGTCGCTGACGAATTGGTCGGTGACGATATCGTCGCACGCGCGGATCAGCGCGGCTTCGGGCGCGGGCCAGTCGCTTGCCGATCCGTCGCGGATACGGGTCATCTCGGCTTCGGAGAGACCGGCGTGCAGCCCGATCCGCCAATGTTGCGTGAATTCATAACCCGATCGGCAGCGCGCGCCGACCCGCAGGATCACGATCTCGCGCTCGCGCGCCGGAAGGCTGTTGTCGGGCGACAGCACATAGCCGCCCCATGGGCGAAAAGCGTTCAGCGCCTCGGGCGCCTGCGCCAAGGTCGCGAAGATGTTGAGCACCGGCTGCGGAAGCCCGAACGCATCGATCGCCTGACGTTGCGCCGCCGTCGCCTGATCATAATTCACCGGCGCGATGCGCGGTTTCGCCAGCCGCACGGGAACGCCGTGTGACGCATCATGTCTATCGGATTGGCTCATCGATTTTCCTTCCCCATTACTCCGTGCCGCGCTCAATTTCGCCGGGAGCATTGCTACAGCCGTCATTCCTGCCAGCGTGTGCCGGCGCGTGATCATTTCGCGCCGGCGCGGAACCGGTGAGCGATCCAGCCCCCTGCTTCCGCGATCGCCGCATTGCCGGCGGTCGGCAACACATGGTGGAACAGCGGCCATGCGTGGATCATTTCCGGCCACACACGCAGCGTCACGTCGCCCCCCGCCAGCGCAGCCCGATGCGCCAGCCGGGTCGAATCCCCGAGCAGCACTTCGTCGGCGCCGACCTGGATCAGCAGCGGCGGCAGTCCGGCAAGATCGGCGTTGAGTGGCGAGATCAGCCGATCACCCCGATCGGCATCGCCGCAATAGAGCGTTGCCATCATCTGGAGCGCATCGCGACTGATCATCGGATCGTGCGGCCCGCGCACGTCATAGGCTTCGCCGCTCTGCGTCAGATCGAGCCACGGGCTGAGCAGATAGGCGCCAGATGGCAGCGCGGCGCGCTCGCCCAGCAATTTCGCCACCAGCGCGAGCGTCAAATTGCCGCCCGCCGATTCCCCGCCGACGATGATATCGCCCGGCGCGAATCCTTGTGATTGGACGAAGCGCCAATTGGCCATCGCATCGTCCAGCCCGGCCGGGAATGGGCGTTCGGGGGCCAGCGCATAGTCCATATTGTACGCGACGACGCCGGCCGCGCTCGCCAGTCGCGATACGAGATGGCGATGGCTCTGCGATGAGCCGAACGCGTGGCCACCGCCGTGGTGATAGAGCAGCGCCTTGGTAGTGTCGGCGCCTGCCGGCGTGATGCGCTCGCCGCGAATTCCGCCATGGTCGATTGGCTCGATCGTGCAATCCGCCGCCGGGGGCACCGCGCCATGCTCGGCCTCGAACGCATCGCGTTGCTGCTGAATAGTCGGTGGCGGCGCGTCCGCCATCGCGGCAACCTGCGCGCGCCAACCCTGCTTGAATTGGGCAATTTCGGACTCGGCCATGGTTGTAACTCCTGGTTGAAGATGAAGGATTACGCGTGAAGTCGATCGGCACCGGCGATGCTGGCGAGGCGAGGGGCGGTGCAATGGATCGTCGCGATGCGCGTGATCGACACGGTGTGATGAAATCGGCCGCCGCTGCCGAGGGCCGGTCGCGTGATATTCGCGATCCAGCCGGTCTGATGGCTTGCTGAGCGTGCGCCGTCGTGCATCCTCACCTCGTACCTGTCCGGCATTGCTTCCGATCTGCGCGCCGAATCTTACATATTGGTGCAATGATAAACGTGCGTGAAAATGAAAGTCAATCGGGCGTGCGCGATCGCCGTCCGTCGCGGCTCGCCAATAAGCGGTGCCCAAGCCCGCCCGTTCGATTCAGATGGCGAGCAGCCCCAGTTGTTGCAGCTCTGCCAGTTCGCGTGGCGCCCGCGCACGCTCCTCATCGCTGAGCGCGTCATACCATTTCGGCAACCACTCGAAGCTGCCCGGTTGGATCGCGAGGATTGCGCGCGCGTTCAACTGACGGATCGACCCTTCGCGCTGGCCCTGTTCGTAGAGCTCGATGAAGGTGTCCATCAACCACGCCGAGGTGGTATTGATTTCCTCGGTCACGTTGTCGGGAAGCGCCTCCACGCCGCTCAATGGCGCCAGCGGTGCGATATCCTCGCGCAGATTCGCCGTGGCGAAGGCATGGGTCGAGGCGATGAACGCCGCAATCCTCGTTCCGTCGTAGGTGATCACGTTACGCGCGACATCCGCATAGAAGCGGAACGATCGACGATAACATTCGGCGACCAGCGTCTCCTTGTCACCGAGATTGTGATAGATCACTTTCTTGGTAACCCCGAGCCGCATCGCAACCTCGTCGAGCGAGGTCGCATCCACGCCCTTGAGATTGAACAGCCATGAAGCCGCCGCCAGCAGCGATTCCTGCTTGGCTGCCGTCATCGCGGCGGAATCGAAAATGTGATCGACCGCCAGCTTGGGTGGCTCGATGTCGATCGGACGAAAATCGACCGGCCTGGTACGGTCGGCGGCGATGCCCTCGCGCAGCAGCGACTTGATCGCATCGATCATATCGTGGTGGGTGAGCGTCTCACTGCTGCGCCAGAAGCGCGCGACCGGCGGCCATGATACAAGCCCCAATATGCATGCCGCGATGATGCCGGACGCGCATGGCCGGAGCGTGCCTTCCCGCGCGCCATCTTCCAATATGCCGGCGAGCGTGTCCTTGATCGCGCCCAGCCGCGCGAGGATGATGCCGCGCCGCTCCTCTCCAAGATAGGCCATGTCGCTGAGCGACGCGATTTCCGGCGCGTCGGGGCCGAGGATACCATCGACGAAGCACTCGATCACCGCCATCGCCCCGCCTTCGGCGCACGCTGCCTGATCGAGATTGTGAGCGAGTATCTCGCAGGAACGCTGATAGCTCTGGAACACCAGGTCTTCCTGGTCGTCGAAATAATAATAGAGCGCCGCGCGCGAGATGCCGAGTTGCTCGGCGACATTCGGCAGCGAAGCGTAGGACACGCCGAATCGATTCAGCGTCTTCGCTGCGGTTTCGAGTACCCGTGCGCGTTTCGCTCCCCGGCCCGACTTCGCGGTTGCAGCTTCCTTGTTCACTCGTCGCTTTCAACATGCACGTCGCTTGACGTCAACACGTTTGGATGCACGCAAACGTAAAATGCGCTTGACAGGGAACTTACATTAGAATGTACTTGTGCCCTCAAATGCAAAAACCGTCACAAAAAGGCGGTGTGCGGCGCGACACTCAGGAGAGGGCAAGGGAATGCGGCAGCTAGGAATGTATCTGTTGGCGTCGACCATATTGGCGGTGGCTTCGCCTGCGTTTGCGCAGGAGGCTGCGCCGAGCGCATCCCAGCCCGAGGAAGTCGTCGTCACCGCGCAGAAGCGTGCGGAAACAGTGCAGCAGGTGCCGGTCGCGATCACCGCGCTCAATTCCGCAATGCTCGAACAGCGCGGCATCACCGATCCGGCGGGGCTCCAGTTCGCGGTGCCCAGCATGCAGGTAGGCAAGCTGATCGGCGCGACCGCGATCACGATCCGCGGCGTCGGTCTCAACCAGGGCGCGCCGGGCGTCGCGGTGCATGTCGATGGCGTCTATCAGCCACGCCCCTCGATGGGCGATCTGCTTCAGATCGATCTGGAGCGCGTGGAGGTGCTGCGCGGGCCGCAGGGCACGCTCTACGGACGCAACGCGAACGGCGGTGTCGTCAATTTCATCACCAAGGGGCCGACCGACAAGTACGAGGGTTATATCCTCGGCAGCTACCAGAATTATAATGAAGGGCGGGTGCAGGGCATGGTCAACCTGCCGTTCAACGATGCGGTGAAGATGCGCGTCGTGCTCGACTGGAACAAGCGTGGCGACGGTTTCGTCAAGAACATCATTCCCGGCGGGCAGGATGTCGACAAGAGCGAGACCTTCTCCGGCCGCGTGAAGTTCGCGTTCGAGCTGGCGCCGAACCTGCACCTCGATCTGTCCAGCACCTTCCTGCATCAGAACGGGCCGTCGCAATATTTCGTGCTGCACAATCCGCCGACGGCGCAGGCGGTTGCGCTCAACCCGATACTTGCGACCGCGACCTATTCGTTCAAGCCATGGCAGACTACCGCGAACGACCCGATCAACACCCGGCGCAATTTCTCGATGACTGCCGGAACGCTGACTTGGGACCTCGGAGATGTTTCGCTGAAATCGATCAGCGGCCTGACCTTCCTGCGCGATAACTCGGTCGCGGATGACGACGGCATCAGCGTTTCACTCTTTCCGGTGACGCGGGATTATTACTCGAAGACCTTTTCGCAGGAATTCAACGTCGCCGCGCATCTCGACCGGGCCGATATCGTTACCGGCCTCTATTACCTGAACGACGATCTGCGCCATACGCTGGACTATAACATGGTCAATGGCGTCGCTGCGTCCACGCCGCGGGGCCTGCCGCCCGGCAGCCATCTGACCTTCCGTATCCCGCGCTATCAGACCGAGGTGAAGGCGGCCTTCGCCGATGTCACGGTGAAGGCGACAGATCGGCTTAGCCTCATCGCCGGTGTTCGCTATTCGGAAGAAACGCAGAGCCAGACACAGACGAACACCGTCACCTTCGGCACTGGCGGCCCGGTGATTCCTACTTGCCCGACGCGCACCAACGACGTGAAATTCACCTCGACCACGCCGCGTTTCGGGGCGCGCTATGAATTCACCGACGATATCAACGCCTACGTCACCTATTCCAAGGGGTTCAAGGCCGGCGGGTTCAACCAGTATAGCTGCAACAATCAGTTCAACCCGGAGAAGCTGACTTCCTATGAAGGCGGCATCAAGACACGGCTATTCGATCGGACAGTGACGCTCAATCTTTCCGCTTTCTATTACAACTATGACAATCTGCAGATCAGTCAGGTCGTCGGGCTGACACGGATCATCACCAACGCCGCCGCCGCCCGCGTGAAGGGTGCGGAGGTTGACGCCGCGTGGCGACCGGATGATCACTGGTCCATCAACGGCAATGTGTCGCTGCTCGACGCGACGTACGAAAGCTTCTCAAACGCCGATGGGCTGGCGCCGCAACTCGGCGTGCAGGTACTCAACGGCCACACGCTCAATCAGTCGCCGAAGGTGTCGAGCAATTTCGGCATCGGCTATCGTACATCGCCCACCGGGATCGGCACGTTCTCGTTTCGCTCCGACGTAAGTCAGCGCAGCACCATATATTTCCGCGAGTTCAACGGGCCCCTTGATCTGCAGAACCCCTATGCGCTGCTCAGTGCGTCGGTCACCTGGGAGAGCCCGGACGAGACGTATCGCGTGCGGCTGTTCGGGACCAACCTGACCAACAAGGCGTACATCGCGCAAATGGACTCGTCCGACAATTTCGGCGCGCGCTTCGTCACCTGGGGTTCGCCGCGACAATATGGCGTCGAGTTCCGCGCCAAATTCTGATCCAACGAAACGCACAAGGTGGGATCGCGATGTCCGAGACTGCGGATGTATCGACAATGCGGCTTTCCCGGCGAGATGCGCTGGGCGGCATCGCGTCCTCCGCCGTACTGGCAGCTGCAACCACGCCGGCGACTGCCGCGCCGGTGAAACCTGCGCATGAAACCGGCGGCGAACCAGATGCGCTCGGGCTGGCTGAACTGGTTCGCCGGCGCGCCGTTTCGCCGACCGAATTGCTCGAAGCCGCGATTGCCCGCGCCGAAGCGCTCAACCCGCGCCTCAATTTCATGGCGCAGAAACATTATGACTATGCCCGTGCCGCGATCGCCAAAGGGCTGCCGGAAGGACCGTTCACCGGCGTCCCGTGGCTGCTCAAGGATCTCAACACCTATGTCGCCGGGCTGCTGACCGAGCAGGGCAGCCGCTACTACAAGGGCAATCGCGCGACGGTGACGTCGGAACTTGTCCGCCGCCATGAGCGCGCAGGCCTGGTCGTTTTCGGCAAGACGACAGTGCCCGAGTTCGGCCTGTCGGGGACGACCGAGTCGAAGGCCACCGGTGCCACCCACAACCCATGGAACCCGGATTATACCACCGGCGGATCGAGCGGCGGATCGGCGTGCGCGGTTTCGGCCGGCGTGATCCCGGCTGCGCACGCTACCGACGGTGGCGGATCGATCCGCGTTCCCGCCTCATGCTGCGGCTTGTTCGGATTGAAGCCGAGCCGTGGCCGTGTGCCGATGGGGCCGCCGCGCAGCGAAGGCTGGGGCGGCATGTCCACCCATCATGCTGTCACCATCAGCGTCCGCGACAGCGCCGCGCTGCTCGATGCGACGCACGGAATCGAACCCGGATCGCGGTACAGCGCGCCGACGCCCGAACGGCCGTATCTCGAAGAAGTGCGCCGCGATCCGGGCCGGCTGCGCATCGCGTTCTCGCCCGTGTCGCCAACCGGGACGCCCGTCGATCCCGAATGTGCCGAGGCAACGCGCGCGGCGGCGCGGCTGTGCGAAAACCATGGCCACCATGTCGAGGAAGTGGCGCCCGCGCTGGATTATGCCGCACTGGGCCGGGCGGTGTTCACGATCATCTCCTCCTCGATCGCAGCTGATCTCAACGCACGCGCGACCGCGACGGGCGTCAAGCCGAGCCTCGATGTCCTCGAACCCATGACGTTGGCGTTTTACCAGATGGGGCTGCGCGTCAGCGGCCCGGACTTTGCCGCCGCCAACAACGATCTGCTCGCGGCGGCGTACACGGTGGCGGAGTTCATGCAGCGTTACGACGTTCTGCTGTCGCCGACGCTGGCCACGCCGCCGGTGAAGCTGGGGGTGTTGTCGCCCTCGCAAACCGACATGGCTGTTTATGCCAAGGCGCTCACCACCTTCGGGCCGTTCAGTGCGCTTGAGAACCAGACCGGGCAGCCGAGCATGTCGGTGCCGCTGGCGATGTCGAAAGCGGGCCTGCCGATCGGGGTGATGTTCAGCGCGCGCTATGGCGACGAAGCCACGCTGTTCCGCCTCGCCGGTCAGCTTGAGCAGGCGGCGCCATGGGCCGGTCGGCGCACACGGGTGGCGTGAGCGCATCGACGCCGCGTTGATAAATGACTGAATGGGAGAGGCGAATGCGCAATATTCTACGCGGCAGAGCGGGCCTTGCCGCTACGTCAGCACTGGCACTGACGCTCGCCCCTGTAATGCCCGGCTGGGCCAATGCCCAGACTACGCCGCCGCCCACCTCGCTGGCGGCTTACCCAGCACAGCCCAAGGCGCCCGCTGGCGCCCCCAACGTGTTGATCATCATGACCGATGACGTCGGCTTCGGGGCAAGTAGCACGTTCGGCGGCCCGATCGCGACACGCACGTTCGACGCGCTTGCAGCGCGGGGGCTGCGCTACAATCGTTTCAACACCACCGCCTTGTGCTCGCCAACGCGCGCGGCGCTGCTGACCGGGCGGAACCACCACGCGGTTAATCAGGGCGTTATCAGCGAGATCGCAACCGGGCGGCGTGGGTACACCGGGGTGATCCCCGACGATGCGATCACCTTCGGCCGCGTGCTGCACGACAATGGCTACAGCACCGCTTTCATCGGCAAGAACCACAATACGCCCGATTGGGAAACCGGGCCGGACGGGCCGTTCACTCGCTGGCCGACCGGCTTCGGCTTCGATTATTTCTTCGGCTTCAACGGTGGCGAAACCGACCAATGGGCGCCCGCGCTGGTGGAGAACCGCACAACGATCGAGCCGCCGACGGACGATCCCAGCTATATCCTCGATCGCGATCTGGCCGACCGCACGATCGACTGGATGCGCACGCAACGCTCCGTCGCGCCGGAAAAGCCGTTCCTGGTCTATTACGCTCCCGGTACGGCGCACGGCCCGCACCATGCCCCGCGCGAATGGATCGACAAATTCAAGGGCCAATTCGATCAGGGCTGGGACAAGATGCGCGAGGAGAGTTTCGCGCGCCAGAAGAAACTCGGCGTGATCCCCGCCGACGCGAAGCTGACACCGCGCCCGAGCCAGATCCCCGCATGGGATTCGCTCTCCGCCGATCAACACCGGCTTTATGCGCGGATGATGGAGGTCTATGCTGGCGCGCTCGCTTATGCCGACCACCAGATCGGGCGCGTGATCGATGAGGTGCGTAGCGAAGGCAAGCTCGACAACACGCTGATCATTTACATCCAGGGTGACAATGGCGCGAGCGCCGAAGGCGGGCTTGGCGGCACGACCAACGAGATCGCGGGGCTGGGTGGTATCTACGAGCCGCTCGAATTCACACTGTCGAAGATCGATACGCTCGGCGGGCCGATGGCGTCCGGCCATTATCCGGTCGGCTGGGCGTGGGCGATGGACACACCGTTCCAGTGGACCAAGCAGATCGCCTCGCATCTCGGCGGGGTGCGCAACGGCATGGTCGTGTCCTGGCCCGCGCGGATCAAGGACGTCGGGCAGGTCCGCTCGCAGTTCAGCCACGTCATCGATATCGCCCCGACACTCTACGACGTGATCGGCATCAAGCTGCCCGAAACGAAGGACGGCGTGAAGGTCCACGCGCTTGACGGCAGGAGCATCGCGGCAAGCTTTTATTCGAAAACCGCACCGGGTCGTGACGTGCAGTATTTCGAGATGTTCGCAAACCGCGGGATCTACGATCACGGGTGGCTTGCCAATACGGTGCCTGAGCGCTTGCCGTGGATGCCGGGGCTGGACGTCGATCCGCAGAAGTTCAAATGGGAACTCTACAACCTCGACAAGGATTTCTCGCAGGCGACCGATCTCGCGACGAAATACCCGCAAAAGCTGGCGGAGTTGAAGGTACGCTTCGAGGAGGAAGCAGCGCGCAACCACGTGCTGCCGGTGCAGGCGTCGATTTTCGATCGCCTCCCCGAGAGCAATCGGCCGTCGCCGTTTGCGGGATTGTCGAAGCTCACATTCTATCCCGGCACCGCGCGTTATACGAACGGCTCGTTCCCTGATATCCGCAATCGCTCGTGGAAGATCTCGGCCAAGCTCGATCTTCCACATGCCGGGGAAAGCGGCGCGGTCGTCACCCAGGGCGGCCGCTTCGGTGGCTGGGGACTGGTGTTGCTCGATGGCAAGCCGACCTTCATCTACAAGCGCTCGAGCCTGCCTGAGGATCTGTTCCGTCTGGCCGGTGCGAAGCCGCTTGGCGCGGGCAAGCATCAGATCGATCTGGACTTTGCTTATGACGGCAGTGGCATGGGCAAGGGTGGCACGCTCACGATGCGGATCGACGGCGAGGCGGCCGGCACGATGAAAATGGCGCGCACCGTTGCCGGCGCGTGGCCACTGGAGGGGGCGACGATCGGCTGGGATGCGGGCACCCCGCTCGTCGAGGATTATCGCGTGCCGTTCAGACTCAACGGCGTGGAGCGAGTCGATATCTCGCTCGGCGATTCAGGGGCGCGATAGCAAGCCTGTGCCGGCCGCAGTTGTTGGGCCGATATCGGTAAAATATAGCGTAAATTCAATTTATTGATATGCCGCGCCGGTCGTGCGCTTGGGCTAGTTCGATCACAATATTGACAAATAAGTGCATTTAGGTATTTTAATGTTAAACAGAGAATGGCGTGAAGGACGAGGATTCGATGAGCAATACAAACACTGCCAACGGGTCGTCGGAGACCCTGGGTTTTGACCCCGCCGCGCTCGCCGAGCGCTACCGGATCGAACGTGACAAGCGCATGCGCCGCGAGGCGACCGACGATTATCAGGAGGTGACGGGTCACCTCGCGGACGATCCCTATGTCGAGCAGCCGATCGAGCGCGACGCGCTGGATATCGAGATCGAGGTTGCGGTGATCGGTGGCGGTTTCGGCGGGATGCTCGCGGCCGCGCGGTTGCGTGAGGGGGGCGTCGACGATCTGCGAGTGATCGAGCGGGCGGGCGATTTCGGCGGCACCTGGTATTGGAATCGTTACCCAGGTGCGGCATGCGATATCGAAGCCTATATCTACATGCCGCTGCTCGAGGAAATGGGATATCTGCCGAGCGAAAAATATGCGCGCGCGCCCGAGATCCTCGATCACAGCCGCCGGATCGCGCGGCATTTCGGCCTCTATGAACGCGCGCTCCTGCAAACCGAGGTCAGCGGGCTCGACTGGGACGATGCGCAGTCGCGCTGGATCGTCACTACCAATCGCGGCGATCGGATCGCGGCGCGCTTCGTCGTCGCCGCCAGCGGCACGCTGAGCAAACCCAAGCTCCCCGGTATTCCGGGCGTGGAAACCTTCGCGGGGCACACTTTTCACACCAGTCGTTGGGACTATGACTATACCGGCGGCACGTCTGCGGGGGGACTCACGGGTCTGGCTGACAAGCGCGTCGGCATCATCGGCACCGGCGCGACAGCGGTGCAGTGTATCCCGCATCTCGGCGCGGCGGCGCAGCAACTCTACGTGTTCCAGCGCACCCCGTCATCGATCGACGTGCGCAATGATCGCCCCACCGATCCCGAATGGGCGAAGACGCTGGCGCCGGGATGGCAGCAGGAGCGGATGGACAATTTCAACATCATCGTCTCTGGCGGTCACCAGGACAAGGATATGGTTTCGGACGGGTGGACCGATATCCTGCGCAACCTTTCCGCGATGGGCAGCGCGGGAGCGACGCCCGCCGACATGGCCGAGTTGATGCAGCTCGCCGATTTCCAGAAGATGGAGCAGATCCGCTCGCGCGTCGACACGATCGTCACCGACGCCAAGACGGCCGAGGCGCTCAAGCCTTATTACAACCAGATGTGCAAGCGTCCCTGTTTCCACGACGATTATCTGCCGACGTTCAATCGCCCGAACGTGGCGCTGGTGGACACACAAGGCCAGGGCGTCGAGCGGATCACACCCAAGGGCGTCGTGATTGATGGCAAGGAATACGAACTCGACTGCCTGATCTACGCTACGGGGTTCGAGTTCGGCACCGACTACACCCGGCGGCTTGGCTTCGACATTCACGGACGGGGCGGGCAATCGCTTACCGAGAAATGGCATGATGGCGCCTCGACGCTGCACGGGATGCACACCCACGGCTTCCCCAACCTGTTCTTCGTGACGATCGTTCAGGCGGCAAATTCGCCGAATTTCACCCACATGCTCAACGAAGAGGCGAAGCACATCGCCTATATCATCGGTAAATGCCGCGCGGAGAACATCACGCTGGTCGAGGCCGATGCGGCGCACGAAACTGAATGGGTCGATACGATCGTGCGGCTTGGCGAACGCCAGCGCACCTTCGTCGAGAATTGTACCCCCGGTTATTACAACAATGAAGGCAAGCAGACGCTGAAGGCCGCGCGCAATGCGATGTACGGCGATGGCCCGGTGGCGTTCATCAAGTTGCTTGAGGACTGGCGGAAAGCGGAAACGTTGCCCGGTATGAACGTTGGGCGCTAGGATCGGAGCGTTGGCTACATTCGATTGGTCCGATCCGTTCCTGCTCGACGAGAAACTCACCGACGACGAGCGGATGGTGCGCGATACGGCGCGTGCTTATGCCGAGGATCGGCTGGCGCCGCGGATCATCGACGCCTTCGCCAATGGAGTGACCGATCCGGCGATCTTCCGCGATATGGGCGCGCTGGGGCTGCTCGGCCCGACGGTGCCGGAAGAATATGGCGGGGTCGGCGCGAGCTACGTCGCTTACGGCCTTGTCGCGCGCGAGGTGGAGCGGATCGACTCGGGCTATCGCTCGATGATGTCGGTGCAGTCGAGCCTCGTGATGTATCCGATCTATGCCTACGGCTCGGAGGAGCAGAAGCGGAAATATCTGCCCAGGCTCGCCAGCGGCGAATGGATCGGCTGTTTCGGGCTGACCGAGCCCGATGCCGGCTCCGATCCCGGCGGCATGAAGACCCGCGCGATCAAGACCGACGGCGGCTATCGCATCTCGGGCAGCAAGACGTGGATCTCGAACGCGCCGATCGGCGGACAATATCTGCGTCATGACGGGCCTGAGCATGTCATGTCCTTCGCGCCGACCCGGTCGGGCAAGGGCGTGGGCCTCGTCGTGCCGACGCTTCTTTCGTGGACCGGATCGACCGTCGTGCACGACATCAAGGGCGAGAACTGGACGCTGACCGCCGGTTGGCGCGCGCGTTTCTCGCACTGCCTGCTGTTCAATCCGACCGACGCGCGCTCGGCGCGCTATAACCCGTTGCTCGAAGTCCGCCGCGGCGCCGACGAGGTGCGCGACGTCCAAAATATCGCCGATATTCTGGTCGACCCGGAAGGCGCGCTCGAACGCCGCAATCACTAGGAGAAGACCAGCCATTCGCTACTGGTCGGGGCGATCCTTCACGTTCTTTATGCCGAGGACGAAAAGACGCTCGCCCGGGTCGCGACCTTCTTGTCTGATCCGCAGCGCAGCTTCGTCGCGACGCTGCGGCGGATGATGTCGACCAATCACCTCGGCACCCAGGATGCGCCGCGCGTCCACCCTGTCGTCGCGTCGGCGGCGCGAGAACTGCTCAACAAGAGCGAGAACGAACGCTCGGGCGTGCTGTCGACCGCGATGTCGTTCCTCGGGCTCTACCGCGATCCGACCGTGGCGGAGGTTACGTCGCGTTGCGACTGGCGGATCGCCGATCTGATCGACGGTAAACGTCCGGTCTCGCTCTATCTGGTCATTCCGCCATCGGATAGGGGCCGATCACCAGCCGCTTTTCCTTGCCGCCGAACCGGTATTTCATC
>NZ_CALMPA010000052.1 GCF_937871615.1 uncultured Sphingomonas sp.
CGGTGGTGATGCTGAAGGTGCTGGTGCTGGCGGCGCAGAACAACGTGTCCGACGCCCGCATGCCGGGAAATCCCGCCCAAAACGGTCGAATTGACCGGAACGAGAAATCAGTACCGGTCACCCCGGAAAGCGTCATTCAGGCCCTCACCACCCCTCCGCGCTCAGTTCCGATGGTAAATAGACGCGCCCAGCTTGTCGACAACTTCCTTTCAGCCGTCGCCTTCTGGCTGCGAATGAGTCTGGGCCATAACCACACTCTTCGGCCGACAATTTTTCGCATTTTCAGCCTATCTAAAATATAGAGATAAATAATCCCGATCTAGATTTTTTATAGAAATTTTGCCGTTTCCAGAAAATACTAAAGATTTTTCCGGAATATGAACATTGTGAAGATGAGTATTGGCTGATATCACGCTTCCGGCACCAATCGTGCTTCGTCCGGTAACTGACGACCCTGGAAATAGAATTACGTCATCTCCAACAGATGGACGATTTTCGCCGATTCTCCCCACGGTAACATTGTGAAATATGACTAAACCCCTGCCGTATTGGACATTGCCCAAAATCGTGCCAAGCGCGTGGGAAAGAAAAAATGGTTCAGGGAGCGAAGTAGATGGGTAAATTTCTAACCCGCTGACAGCCCGGTTTAGCCCGAAGAGTCTGTCCACCAAATCAGATTTTTCGTCTTCATTCAATTTTTTATTATCTTTGGATTTGCAGATTGTATTGCCTAATATATAGATAAAGCTGGCGTATTGCAAGGTATTAAGGTGATCAAAATACCCTTGTTTGAAATTGCGTACGCTATTAACGATTACAGCCATTCTAGACAAAGATTCTTCGACAAAAAGTGATATCGAATGAATATCATTTTCCAGGACGGACAATGGATAAAACATTGAAAGCTGGCCACATACGTGCCGCACCAATCGTTCTTTGGATTCAATGCGCAGAGCTAGCGACATAACGCCTCAACCTTGAGCCAAGGCGCCGCGAAGACGCTCTGTTGAACCCCAGAATGCTAGAGGTTCCCAATCCGGATACGGATAATGGCCAAGATCAAGCGCTATTGAATGGCCGCTTTGTGCGAACCATGACTCCACCAGCCGTCGAATTGACACAGGATTTCCCGACGAAATATTATATATACCATGCGCAACATTGGATAATGTTAAGCGTATAAGATAATCTACTGCCTGCTCAACCGGAAGAAAATCTCGTATTTGCTCTCCATGAGACATTGGGAAAACACTGTCTTCGCGTGCGATAGCGGCAGTGACCTGCGAATAAAGCGACGATGGAGCTTGTCCTTCTCCATAAAGATAAAAAAAACGCGCCCAGATCAGTTCGGCGCTGCCATGATCGAATTCAAGCTGCTTGCGCAAAACATCTTTGGCTAACCCATAGGGATTGGACGGCGCCGTTATCATATCTTCTGTCAAGCAACCTTGCTGCATTCCATATTCGTAACAGCTTCCAGCGCAAACAATCCGTGCCAAACCTTGCCCTGCGATCTTGCGCAAAAATACCAGATGCCGGTGCGCCTCATCAAAATGATGCGAGGACAGATAATTAGGCAATCCTCCCCAAGCCAAGTCCAACACAATATCCGGGCGCCCCAGATCGCTCCAATCCGGACAATCCCTGGAAAGATCACTGACAATCGTCGTTACATCAGGCGGGGTGGCCATTTCGCGACGTGAGAGGACCGTCACATCCACATCGGCACAATGCTCCAGACGTGCAAGAACATGTCGACCGATAAACCCAGAGGCTCCCGTTATCAATAGTTTCACGGCGAGCGCAGCCTAGAGAGCGTCGTCACGAATCTTCTCCTCATCTCGCAAAATCCGGCCTGGGTCATCCTTCTGCTCGCCGTTGGCACATTAGTAGGCAAGCTCCCTTTGATAGCTCGATGTCTAAGATCCGGCTCATCGTTCGATCAGTTCCGGCACGGCG
Organism: uncultured Sphingomonas sp.; assembly: GCF_937871615.1. Classification (GTDB taxonomy): domain Bacteria; phylum Pseudomonadota; class Alphaproteobacteria; order Sphingomonadales; family Sphingomonadaceae; genus Sphingomonas. Next base: position 1,960 of record NZ_CALMPA010000052.1, read on the forward strand.
GTCACGAAACGCACGCCCCATTCACGCGCGTAGGCGAGCTGCTGTATCACCTCGTCCGTCAGGTTCCACGGCAGGATGACGATACGGTCAGGCCTATCCGCCCGCAGATGATCCTCCCCAACGATCGGGATGCGGCTGCCCGGCATGAAACGGCCTGCTTTCGCCGGGTTGCGATCGACCACATATGGAAGCAGATCAGGGCGGACGCCCGCGTAATTGAGCAAGGTGTTGCCCTTGGCGGCCGCGCCATAGGCGCCGACGCGCAACCCGGTCGCCCGTGCATCAAGAAGATAGCGGAGAAAATCGGTCTTCACCTGCTCCGCGGCCTTCTGGAAGGCGGCATAAGGCGCAAATGTCGCCAGCCCTGCGGCCTGTTCGTCCGCGCGGACCGCCGCAACATTCGCAGTCACCGCGTGCGGGCCGCCCTGGCGTTGGGCGAATATACGCAGGCTGCCGCCATGGGTCGCCAGTTGCTCCACGTCGAAAACCTGTAAGCCATTGGCTGCGAAAATAGCCTCCACCGCCAGCAGCGACAGATAGGAGAAATGCTCGTGATATGCGGTGTCGAACTGATTTTCCGCCATCATCCGCAACAGATGGGGAAATTCGAACGTCGCCACGCCAGCCTGCTTGAGCAAAGTCGCGAAACCCGCAACGAAATCGTTGATGTCGGGCACATGCGCCAGCACATTGTTCGCGGCCATAAGATCCGCGCTGCGCCCGGCGGCGACCAGTTCTCGCGCCAACGCCACGCCAAAGAATTCCTCGACAATCTCGATGCCGATCGCGCGAGCGGCCTCGGCGGTGCTGTGCGTCGGCTCGATGCCGTAGCAGTCGATCCCACGCTCCTGAACATAACGGAGCAGATAACCGTCGTTCGCAGCAACCTCTACCACACAGCTGTCGCTCGCGAGGTTGAACCGTTCGGTCATCGCCGCGACATAGCCGCGAGCATGCGCGAGCCAAGACGAGGAAAAGGAGCTGAAATAGGCATAATCGTCGCTGAACAGCAACTCACGCCCCGCATGATCCGCCGTCTGCACCAGCCAGCAACGACCGCATACCAGCAGCCTGAGCGGGAACCAGGTCTCCGGTTTTTCCAGCCCGGCACGGTCGAGATATGCATTGGAAGGCGGAGCGCTGCCGAGATCAAGGAACGTCTTTTCAAGCCCGTGTCCACAATGACGACAATTCACAAAATCACTCCCTGAAAATCGCCGGTCAGCGCTGGGTGGTCCAGATCGCGATCGGATATCTCGCTCACCGGCTCCGGCCAGCCAATGCCGATCGCTGGGTCGAACGGATGAAGTCCTCCCTCAGTCGACGCGGCATAGGGCCGCGAATGGCAATAGATCAGTTCAACATCGTCGGACAATGTCTGAAAACCATGCGCGAAGCCCGGCGGGATCAACATGGCGCCGCCATCCGCACCGCCCAGTATTTCGCCATGCCAGTGAAGGTAGGTGGAAGACCCTTTCCGCAGGTCGACCGCCACGTCGAAAATCACGCCACGGATGCACGTCACCAGCTTGGCCTCGGCATAGGGCGCATATTGAAAATGCATGCCCCGCAGGCTGCCGCGCCGTGGGGTTGCGCTATGGTTGACCTGCGCAATCGGGTCCGTCCAGCCGCACGCTGCCAGTTCCTCGGCGCAGAACAGCCGGGCAAACGCGCCCCGTGTATCGCGGCCGATAGCGCGGTCAACGCGCACCACGCCATCCAACGGCGTTGCGGTAATGTTCAGGCGCTTCACGCGGCGGCCTCATAAGCGGCGAAATCGTCCATGCACAGCTGCCACGCATCACCGCCGGCGGCCCGTTCACGATACCAGTGCATCGTGCGCGCCACCGTCTCCGTCAGCTGCCAGCGCGGCGCGACCGCCAAGTGCCGGCGCGCCAGGCTGTTGTCGAGCGCGAGCAATCCCGCCTCATGCGGGCCGCTCACCATATCCGCATAAGCAACCGACCCACTACCAAACGCTTGTCGAGCCAGTTCGATCACCGTCCGAACATCGGCTACATCGTGCGGGTCCGGGCCGAAATTGAAGGCCGTCGGCAGGTTCGGCTCATTCCACAATCGCTCGGCAAGCTCCATATAAGCGCACACCGGCTCGATCACGTGCTGCCACGGACGAGTCGCATCAGGGCGACGGATATCCAGCGTGGCACCGCTGCTCCAAGCACGCACCGCATCGGGGATAAGTCGGTCGGCTGACCAGTCCCCACCACCAACAACATTGCCGGCCCGAGCCGAAACGACGTGAACGCCGAGGCCGGTCAGGAATGAATCCCGATAGCTGGCAATCACGATCTCCGTCGCGGCCTTGCTGGCGCTATACGGATCGTGCCCACCGAGCCGGTCGTCCTCACGATAAGGGTGGACCCATTCGCGATTGCGATAAACCTTGTCAGTGGTCACCGCCACGATCGCGCGAGCTGTTGGCGTACGCCGAAGCGCATCGAGCAGATTCACGGTGCCCTGCACGTTGCTGCCGAAGGTGCCGACCGGATCGGCATAGCTTGCCCGGACGAGCGGCTGCGCGGCGAGATGGAAGACAACATCCGGCCGCACTTCGGCCACCAGCGCGGCCAGCGCCGAGCCGTCACGAAGATCGCCAAACCGGCTGTCCAGATGCTCGCCGAGCCGCAACGCGTCGAACAAGGCGGGCCGATGATCGGGCGCCAGGGCATATCCGGTGATAAGCGCGCCCCGGCGGAGCAAGGCGAGCGCCAGCCACCCTCCCTTAAAGCCCGTATGTCCGGTCAGCAGGACGCGTTTGCCGCGCCAGAAATCCGAGCCAGCCAAGCTTACCACCTTTTCCAAGGCGCCAGCCCTTTCGCCCACATGTCTTCCAGCGCGTTACGGTCGCGGAGCGTATCCATCGGCTGCCAGAAGCCATGATGTTCAAAAGCCTGCAATTGGTCCTCGGCGGCGAGCCGTTCGAGCGGAGCGGCCTCCCACGGCATCGCGTCATTGGCGATATAATCGACGACGGCGGGGTCGAGCACGAAGAAGCCGCCGTTGATGAACCCACCATCGCCCCGCGGCTTCTCGGCGAACCCCCGAACTTGTTGGCCATCGATATCCAGCGCGCCATAGCGGCCGGGCGGCGAGACCGCCGTCACCGTTGCCAGCTTGCCGTGCGTACGGTGGAAATCGACTAGCGCGCCGACATCTACATCGGCCAGGCCATCGCCATAAGTGAAGCAGAATTCTTTCTCATCGCGCAGATAATCGGCGACGCGACGAAGCCGTCCGCCCGTCATTGTCGATTCCCCAGTATCGACCAGGGTGATGCGCCAAGGCTCCGCCTTGCGATTATGGACTTCCAACCCGTTCGACGAGAGATCGATAGTCACATCCGACATATGCAGGAAGTAATTGGAGAAATATTCTTTTATTATATAACCTTTATAGCCGCAGCAAACGACAAAATCGTTCATGCCGAACGAAGAGTATATCTTCATAATATGCCATATGATCGGCATACCTCCGATTTCTATCATCGGCTTGGGGCGAAGGTGGGTTTCTTCGGAGATACGCGTTCCGAGTCCCCCGGCTAGAATAACAACTTTCAAGCGACACCCCCTGTTACAACGACAATTGTCATCTAACGTGCTCCGAAACCGTTCAGCATCGTGACGATGGTGCGTACCACGATCAACAGATCCAGCCAGGGCGAATAATTTCTGATGTAGAAGAAATCATAATGCAGCTTGCTGCGCACGTCGTCGACCTCGGCGACGTGTCCCTGATTCACCTGCGCCCAGCCAGTTATCCCTGGCCGAACGATATGACGGTAACGGTAGAAGACGATTTCGTCCTCATACCATTTCGACAGAATCTCGGCCTCAGGGCGCGGCCCAATCCAGCTCATCTCACCGCGCAGGACGTTGATGAGTTGCGGTAGCTCATCAATCCGCGAACGGCGGAGCAATGCCCCTAGCCTGGTCACGCGCAAATCGTCAGAACTGGTCATCGCAGCCCTGCGCGCGTCCCCAGTCGCGCGCCCCTGCGACATGGTGCGCAGTTTATATACGGTGAACGGATGCCCTTGATAGCCGACCCTCGTCTGACGGAAGATCGGTGCGCCAGGGGAATCAAGCCGTATCGCTAGCAGCAGCAACAGCAGAAAGGGCGACAACAACAGCAACGCGACGCCCGCGAAAATCCAATCCACCGCGTGCTTGATCGACATATAAGCTGACGCTGGCGTCAGTGAGCCGAAATTGTTCTCGGAAAGATGCTCCAGTTCCACCCGGCCGGTTAGCGACTCCGCGAGGTGCTTCCAATGATAGACCGGAGTGCCGGATAGCGCGATATCCGCCAGCCGCCGCTCCCATGAGTCAGGCAGATTGACGCGGAGATCGGCTGCGACCGCGTCGACACGCGGCAACGGAAGCGTCGGATCGTCGAGAACTACCCAATCCACCGCCTTGACCACGCGTAGATTCCCCCCCGCCCCGATCGGAACGAAGCCAATGCGCAACCGTCGGCGCTGCATCCGGGAATAAATGAAATAGGAGCACAGGACAGCAAGGATAAACCCGACCAATAATAGCCCGCGATTGTAATCGATCCTCCCGAATAACAGAACCAGCAAGGCAAACGCGTAAGCGATCGAGAAAGCAGGCAGGATGTAACTGCTTGCTTCTACCCCCGGAAAATCACTCACGCTACGAAACAGCCAGATGCCAATACCGATACAGATGATATTGGCGGCAAAGGTGGTGCTCAGCGCAGCAAGCAGCAGCGGATCGGATACCGTGACATAGCGCGCCAGATATGGAATGACTGCCGCGAGCAGAAGCGTGACCGGCAACTGGCAACGCAGACGCGCCCAGCGATAGGCGCTGCCATGTCGACGATAGAGGTTATTGCTAGCCAAGGTTCGGATGTCTTCGTCCAGGTCTCATCGTGTCGCGCTGATCGCGGCATCGCTGACACTATATGTTGTCGCAGCGTCTGCCGCGCGCGCAATCAGCGCCAGTTCCTGCGCCTTGCAATCCGGCGGCACGACGAATTCCCCTGACCAGCCGCGCTGGGCATCCACCATGCGAGCTTCCATCCTCCCGGCCTCGGCAGAACCCGGAAAACAGGAAATCCTCCAATAGGGCAATGCGTTGCCTGGGTCGCCGTCCTGGTCAAGCTTCGCCCGAAAACGATAACGACCGGGGGACAAAATCAACAATTGGCTCACTACGCTGCCATTGGTGTCACGGGCGACGTCGATCCGCAACTGCCCGTCGGCGATCACCGCCTGCCGACCGGCCTCCTGCGTCAAATTCCAGTCGAACGGGCTGGTTCCCTCAGTCGACGTGAAGTTGCCATTGCGCAATGCCTGCTGCTCGGCGCTGCCGGTCTTGGCGAGATAGATTCCATAAGCCTCGGCCGGATGCCCCGCTTCGGCCACCGTGCGGATCGCCTGATCGACGGCGTCGCCAGCAAGCGGCACCTTTGCGGCTACCAAGCCGCGCGTTACCGAAGCCAGTGCCCGCCAATCGCGACCGGTTTGCAACAATGCGTCATAATAGGATTGCGTCCATGGCGGCCGATGATGGTTGATATAGCCGATGAGCGCCGTTCGCACCGGCGCATCGTTCACCGCCTTGACCAGTACCGGCATCAGGACCGTGCCAGCGCTGCCGGAGGAGCGCAGCGCGATATCATAGTAACGGAGCGCACCAGCTATATCGCCCGCCGCAACGCGCTGCTCAATCTCGCCAAGCAGCGTCGGCAAATCGCGGCGTGACACCCAAAGGGAATAATCCAGCCGCCGCTTCAACGCGTCGGTGCGGCCAAGCAGTCCGGCTGCCACGCCGGAATCTCGCGCGGCTTCCGCCATCAGTGGATCGCGCAACAGCGCTCGTTGGGCATAGTCCTGCGCTGCCAGCGCATTTGCCCGGCTTTCCATAACAAGCAATTGCGAAGCCACCGCCGCGTTGATGCCCGCATCCGCGCCGTTGAACCGCAGCCGCAACGTTGCCGGCACGATCCGCGACAGGCTCAACCCCATCGCGTTGCGCACCACCACTATCTCGACCCCCACCGCAATCAGCGCGATGATGAGGATATGGGAGAGGCGGGATGCGCGAGGCATTGCGATCGATCAGGCCTTGCCCGGCCGACGTTGATCGTCGTGACCATAGCCATAGCCATAATCATAGCCATAACCGAGATGCGCGCGATCATTGCGGAACTTGGTCAGCACCACGCCAATGACGCGCACGCGCGCCGCGATCAGCCGCTTGAATGCCCGCCGCACCAGTGCGGCGCGGATGCCGTGCGATTCGACCGCAAGCAACACCGCATCCATGCGGTGCCCGATCAACGGCGAATCTGCGAGCCCCATGACCGGCGGAGAATCGATGATCAGGTGATCATATTCCTTCCGCAGCCGCGTCAGCATCGCCGGGAAGCGATCGCTCGACAAAAGCTCCGCCGCATTGGGCGGCGTGGTCCCCGCGGGCAGAACGCCCAGCGACGATGACATCGGAACGATCATCGCGGCAAGGTCGTCATTGCCGGCGAGATAGCTGCTGAGTCCGAATTCGTTGCTCAGTTCCAGCATCGGGGCGACCGATGGCGAACGCATATCGCCATCAATCAGCAATGTCCGCCGTCCCGAACGGGCGAGCAAGGTCGCAAGCGCCAGTGCGGTGAGCGACTTGCCTTCGGCCGGCCGCGTACTGGTGACCGACATTACCTGAGGAACGCCGTGATCGGTCGTCAGACTGAGGCCCGCCTCGAGCGAAAGATAGGCCTCCACCAGCTGCGATTTGCGATCCTGGAGCGCGTCCACCGGCGACCCCTCGGCAACCAGCGGAATCGTACCTAGCAGCGGTACGCCCAATTCGCGCTCGACCTTCTCCGGATCATCGAAGGAATCTCCCGTCTGCTCCAACAGGAAGACCAGGCTCGCGCTAAGCGCCCCCCCCACAATGAAACTCAACAATAAGTTGAGCAGCAGGCGCGGCGACGATGGCCGGACGGGCTCACTCGCTGGATCGACGACAGCGATATTGTTGACTCCAACCCCACTGGCGACGCCAATCTCCTTATAACGCTGCAGCAACGCGTCGTAGAGCTGCCGATTGGTATCCGCCTCACGCTGGAATATCTGATACTGAATTCCCCGCCGGCGCTGTTGCAGCAGCGAATTCTCCAGATCGCCGACCTTGGTAGAAAGCTGCTCCTCGCGGCGGGTACTGTCATCGTATTGGCCACGCAGCGTTGCCTGCACGCGGCTTTCCTCGCGCGCGATGCTGGCGTCGAGCTGATCGAGCTTGGCCTTCAGCGCCTTGGCTTGTGGGTAGCTCGGCTCGAACTGCACCATCATCTTCTGATATTCGGCCGCGGCTTCCGCGCGACGCTCCCGCAGGCCGGCGATTGCTGAATTCTGCAATGCCTCGGGCACCGCGCCACGCGCCCCCCCGGAAAGGCGCGACGCCGCACGCACACGATCCGCCTTCGCTTCGTTAAGCGCTGTGTTCAGAGCCGCGAGATTGTCCGCGACGATCGAGCGCTCCCCGCCGGTCGCACCGGGCCCGGTCGCCGGAATGTTGATGATCCGCTCGCGCGCCGCATAGCCAACGAGCTGACGCTCGGAATCTTCGAGACGGAGGCGAAGCTGTCCTAGCCGGCCTTCAAGGAATTTCCGTGCGTAGGACGTCGCGTCATAGCGCCGTTCGAGCGTGCTCGAAATAAAGTTGCTTGCCCAAGCATTGGCGACCTTGGCTGCCAGCCGTTTGTCGGGCGCGGTGAACCTGATCGTCACCAACCGCGACAACCTGACCGGATCGATCTCCAGATGTTGTAGCAGGATCGCACCTGCCTGACGCACGCGATCGGCGCGCGAAGCGGCGGGCAAGGGACTTTTGTCACCGGCCGCCCGGTCCTCGGAACCGGCGGGGCGCTTGCCGAAAAGATCGAAGAAGACTGGGTCATTGGCGAGATTCAATTCAACCGCGACGCGCTCGGCAAGCGAGTTCGATTGCAACAGCCCATATTGGGTCTGGTAGAATTCCAGATCGGCATCACTTGCCTCGCGTTCTACCCCCTGCACAGGGGCGATGCGATTGCCTTCGCGCGCGATTTCGATCGTCGTCACCGCCGTATATTTCGGCGTCATGAGAAAGGTGACGAGCAGGCCCCCGAGGAGGCAGATCGCCATCGCCGCGGCAATGACCATCTTCCATCGAAGCGCTATCATGAAATACTGATAGAAAACCGGCGCTTCGCTATCAGGTGTGACTACTGGTGCGGGAGCGACAGTATCGCTCACCGCTTCCAGTGCCGGATAGATAAAGGCGCGCCTCTTGTCGTCCATTTAGCAATCTTTCTCGGAAGCACTGATCAGTTGCGTTGAATCAGAGCGATAACCGGCCCCACCATCAGCGGAGCGATGGCGAGCACGTCCTTGAAGAGGCGCCGCGCCGGTGATTCCCCGACCACAACCACGTCATTGGCGTAGACATAAGGGTCGTCATATACACCGCGCCGGATTGCCGCGACGCTATAAAGGCCCGCATATTGCTTTCCATCGACGCGCCGGAGGATGATGACGTTGTCGAGCCGAGCGAATTCGGTCGTGCCTTCCGCTGATGCGACGGCGCGCAGCAAGGTCATCTGATTGGTGACCGGGTACAGGCCTGGTTTGCGAACCTCGCCATCGACCGTCACCACCTGGCTCACCGCCTCGCGCAGATTCACGATCACCTGAGGGGCGCGGACGAAAGAGGTGATCTTCGAACGGATGGCAGCTGCCAACTCGCTGGACGTCTTCCCCGCCACCTCCATCTCACCGATCATCGGGAAAGCGATCCGGCCACTGGAATCGACCTTCACCTCACGTGTCAGGTCTTCGACGCCGAACACCTCGATCGAAAGCGTATCGAGCGGCCCGATCAGATTCGTGCGATCGGGCGCCGACAAATCCGCGCGCACCGGCTTGGGCAGGCTGGTGTCGTTGAGCACTGTCAGTCGCTCGGAACCCCGCAGCGGTGGCCCTGATGCGCAACTCACATTCGTCAGTAACAACACACCGATAAGGAGCGAACGTGAAATCGACACAGGCAAACCAATATCTGGGGGACAAGATTTAGTCAAAAGACCCGCGCCGCTCATAGGGAGACTACCGAAAAGGGTAAAGGCGTTTCAGCCTTGCTCGATTCGTTGAGGCCCGGTTCCGATCGCCAGCATCCAGCTTACCGCCAGCACGAACACCCCTGACAGTAGCGGCGTGCGCAGGGGGTAATCGAATATTGAGCCGGCCACGAGCATCGCTGTGACCGCGATGCCGACCAGGGCCAACACCCGATCGCGGGAGGCCGGCGCGCGCACGATTCGAGTGCATTGCACCGCGTACCCCGCCGCGAAGGCGGCCTCTAGCACCAGCCCCGGCAAACCGGCTTCTAGCACCAGTTGAACGAATTCGTTGTGGAGTTGGTTCGCATAAGTGAACCGCAGCAACTCAAGCGGCTCATATTGGCGAAATATCGAATCGAAGCTTCCGAAGCCCGTGCCCCACGGAAAGAAGTCGCGAATGATGTGCATCGCTGGCCCCAGCCATTTCAGCCGCATGTCCTGATCATCGTCTACTGCGAGCAACCGGTTAACCGAAGGGAGTCGATCGAAATGATAGAGCGCCAGCGCGACTCCGATGATCAGCAACATGGTGCCCGCCACGACGGCGATCCGCATGTAGCTTTGCCGATAACGAAACGTCGGCCAGATAATCGTGCCCGCTATCAGCGCGCCAATCACGCCCAGCACCAGTCCGGCGCGCGATCCGCTGGCAGCGATCACCAGCATCAACACCAGCCCAGAGAGAAACGCGGTCAACCGACGCGCCTTGACACGGTCAAGAGCGATTTCTCGATCCGTAGCCCAATAGGCAATGATCGGCAGGGCGCAGGCTAGCATCATCGCCTGGTGATTGCGGTTGGTGAAGAAGCCCGTCGGCGAACCGATCGACGTGTCGCTATAATAACGCAGCACGCTTTCCGGTCCGCCCGCGAGTTGCGCGATGCCGAGCAAAGCACTTGAAACCGCAACCACCATTACCAGAGTCGGTCCAATCCGTGCCTCTTTCCCTCGTGCCACGGCGACGAAGGCCAGCACCGCTGCGCATGGCAGCAATGCGAGCAACGCATTCCACCCCAGATCTGGCGTAAGGTTGAGCGGTCGCCATGGTTGCGGCTGCCCCAGCATCGTCGCCGCTTCGGCATAATGTGCCCGGCCCGGCAGCGACAACCACAGGTCTGGTGGAAGTGGCGTCAGTTGCGCGGCAATCAGCGCAGCCAGCGCCATCATCATCCAGAACGCTGGCCGCAACTGCCTCGCGGTAAACAGAGATCCTCGCATCCCCAGCGCGCAGGCAATCGCCAGCACCGCCGCTGAACGTACCACTATCTGACTGGCCGCATCCGCGCGCGACGCACCACCTGCTAACGCAAGAATCACTGCCAGCAGACAGGCCGCCAGCATCGCGCCCGTCACGCGACCACGAAAACCGGCCCACCCAGACAACGACATCCATGCTCCAATCAAATCTCAAATCGGGAGAGGCAAGTCACAAAAGCGCGCTGGGTTGCGCGCAATCGCGATGAGCGGCTACTACCGTCGCCTTCCTCACCGTTGCAAGGTTTCCATGCGTATCTCCGTCGTCACGGTCTGTTATAATTCGGCGCGCACCATCCGCGATACGCTATCCAGCGTTCAGGAGCAGGATTGGCATGACCTGGAACACATTATCATCGATGGCGCATCGGGTGACGCGACCGCAGATATCATCAACGAATTTTCCCGTGCCGAACTGAAATTCTTCAGTGGACCTGACAACGGAATTTATGACGCCATGAATAAGGGAATCATGAAGTCTACCGGAGAATATATAATATTCCTTAACTCCGATGACTTTTTCGCGCGACCAGATGCCGTTCGCCTGATCGCGATGCATGCGATGAAAACAGATGCTGACTTCATATTCGCCGATACGCAATTCGTGGCAACAAAAGGCGACCCGTTTAGTCGACGCTTATATTCAGCGCAAAAGTTCCAGCCATGGTGGCTAAGATTTGGAGTAATGCCACCTCATCCATCAATGGCTTCGCGTCGCAAGATATTGGTCACGCTTAATGGCTTCGACGCAGAAACACGGATTGCCGGCGATTTCGATCTCCTTGCGAGGGCCATCCTGCGCGACAATTGCACTTGGGCAACCCTGCCTGTCATAACGACGATGTTCAGAACGGGCGGCGCATCAACCCAAGGGTTACGCAGCAAGCTCACGGTCGGCCACGAAATGGCACGCTCGCTCTCGCGGATCGGCCAGCCATTCTCCAATGTCGCCGTTCATTTCAGATACCTCATCAAGGCGCGGCAATTGCTGTAATCCCTCACTCTCCTATCGGGCTCTCCGCATACTTCCGCAGCACGTCGTTGAACGCCTCGGCCATCAGCACCTGGAGGCCCCGGCCCCGCCGCATCGATGCGTGTGAAGCGGCGCTGCCGTAGCAGCTTTACCATCGCGGCGTTTGGGAATCACTGAGACACGGCGCGTGGCTGTCGTCGTCGGCTTGATCATCGTGCGAATCGAGTGGTGAAGCGTAAGCGTGGTCTGCGGGCCGCCTTGCCCATCGAGCCGTAGCCGGGATGCTTGTC
>NZ_CALMPA010000053.1 GCF_937871615.1 uncultured Sphingomonas sp.
GGCCCAGTCGGCCCGAATCTGCGATTTTGGCCAGGTTGAAGAACGAACACTGAACGCTTGATTGATTCTACCAGGACCGTTGCTGACCACCGACCTCGTAGATATCGGCTTCCATGGAGCAATTGTAGCTCTCTGCGATGTTGAACATCTCGGAGAGGAGGCTTTGGATTTCCTCATCAAGGGAAATGCCATCCGGATCGGGGTCATAGGCGACGGTCAGTTTGTAATCACAATTGCCGTTTTTTACCATGGCGTAGTCGCGTTCCAGCATCGCCTCAATCCGCTCCCGAGCGGGTTTTCTACCTCTTCCACGCTTGTTGAAGTTCTCGATAATCAGATGCAGGGCGATGCTGGCAGTGGGCGGCTTTTCCGGCAGTTTGGTCTGTGACGGAATAATGTCGAGCGCCCGATAGACGGTCATTCGTGAGACCTTCAGGTCGCGGGCAACGCGGGCCTTGCTGGCGCCGGCGGCAAGGCGACGGCGGATTTCATCGTCATCGACGTTCTTCTTCCGGCCTTTGTAAACGCCTTCGGCGCGCGCCGCTTCGATCCCGGCGCGCTGACGATCCTTGATGAACTTCAGCTCCATATCGGCGACCATGCCGAGTATGGTGATGACCATTCGCCCCATGTCGCCCGCCGTCGTCACCTCTGGCTCAAGGATGCGCAGCGAAGCTCCCTTTTCATCAAGCTCATGCACCAGGTTCAGGACATCGCGCGTGGAGCGGCCGAGCCGGTCGAGCCGCAGCACGACCAGCTCGTCGCCGGTGTGCATAAACTGCATGATCGTTTCCAGTTCCGTGCGCCCGCTCCGCGAGGCCCCCGATCCGGTCTCGGAACGGATAATTTCGCAACCTGCATTCTTGAGGCGGCCAATCTGGATATCCAGATCCTGGTCCGTGGTGCTGACGCGGGCATATCCGATACGAGCCAAGTGCAAAATCCGTCACATTAGGGTGGCTCTTGCAGTGTATCGTCACATTGAGCGCAAACCCACCCTTTTGTGACAGACGAATGGTGTCACTCGGCCCTATCACTCTGGGGTGTACCCAAATGTTATAGGCCGATCAGCCGCCTCACGCTGCAAGCCGTCCAAAATCAATCCGGTCGTTCAGGTCGAGGTCGAAGCGGCCATAAGGGTTCACATGACTGTAGATCAACGGCGTGAGACCACGATAATCTTCCGGCGTCATCCGCCCCGCCCACTTCGGCTCAACCAGTACGGTCTGAAGCATGCGGGTGTTCACATACACCAGCGACGCTTGCAGGAGGTGTAGCGCCAGAACGGAGATTTCCTGCTCATGGATGCGGTTGGTGGCGATCTCGCCGCCCTTGCCGAAGAACACGAAACCATTAGCGCCGTTCCAGTTCTCAACCACATTCAGCCCTTCGTGGATCTCGCGGCGGAATGCCTCCTGACGCAAATACCGGCATAGGAAGATTGTTTTGACCGCGCGGCCGAGTTCACTCAGCGCCTTGTAGGTCGGGTGCATCACTTCGGCTCTGGCAAACCGGAGCAGGATCGCTTCCGGATCGGCGGTGCGCGATTGCATGGCAGCGGCATATTTGACCATTTCGTCATATTGTTGCTCGATCTCGTCCCAGTCGATCGGGCTGGAGAGGATCGGCAGTAAATTGGAAAGCCGCGTGCGCATGCCGGCTTGGGGAAGGGCCAGTTTCTGGCGTGCCACTGCTTTCAGCCGCGGGGCAAGCTCAAATCCAAGGAGTCGGCAGAACGCAAAGCCGACTGCGCTCTGGCCGTGGCTATCGACGTACTGGCGCTGGATTTCCATGTCGGTGCAATGGCGTAGCACGCCTTCGATCATGGAGGCGACCTCCGAGGAAGAGCACCGCTTGAGCTGGGAATAAACGCAGGTCGCGCGCTTCTCCACATGCCAGTAGATCATGACGCCACGGCCGCCATAGCGGGCGTGCCATTCCGTCATCAGGTTGCGGTCCCACGCGCCGAACTTCGTTGAATCGGACGCGCATGCCGTGCCCGCATCTCCCCATACTGCGGCATTGCGGATTGCCAGTGTCGCGTTTGCTACCCGCGCGCACGCCTCCCTCAGCGCTGGCGCGTGGATGAAACGGCGATGGACATGCAGCAATTCCTCGTAACTGACATCGGGTGTTGCGCCAGCGACCCGCTTGAGCCCGGCGTTCGTGCCCAAGCCATAGAGACACAGCAAAAGACGCTGAGCCAAGGCTGCTTTCGACAGGGTAACCCGCGAGGCCGACGTTTCGAAAGCATCCATCAATCCCGTGTCCAGAGCAGCCTCTTTCAACACGTCCAGCAGTCCGGTCATCGGCCAGCGCTGACCGATCTCGCTTTTGATCGAAGCGAGACCCTTCGGTTCGGGCAAGGGCTTGAACGGTGTAATCGATATCCGGTTGTCGCCGCGCCACAGGAGCCGGACCTTGTCGTTTTGTGGAATATTGGCATTGAGGAGCAACAGTTCCCGTTCAAGCTCCTCCCGGATCGAGGCGCAAAACGCCTGCGCATCTGGCGTCAGGCTGAGGCCGGAATAGTACGCCTCTCGCCTGATCTCGAAGTCCTTGGGAAGATCGTCATCGGGATTGCGATAGCGATCCGCCCCGACCACCCAGATTTCTTTGGAGCGGATGCGGTCGCGCAGTTGCGTCAGGACGCAAAGCTCATAGCTGATCCGGTTTACCCGCCCATCGTCATCAATGACGGAACTGCGCCATCGCGCTGGAATCACCTCATCGATCGGAACATCCTGCAATGGCACGAAGCGGCATCCGCCATCCACCTTGCTCCTGATCCAGTCGAGGGCCGCCAGGACCGGCCGCCACACCGCGTTGTTCGACCGGAACTCAAGTACGGAAAGCAGGCTTGGCAGCATGCGCCGGTAATGATTGGCCCAGGAACCACGCATCACCTTGTAGATGCGCCGGTCCAGAGCGCCCTTCGCATGGCTCTCCTTGACGATCGCCGCCAGCTTGGCCTTACCGGCGATCGGGAAAATGACATCGCAGATGCGCCCCGATGGTTCATTGATCGAGGCGCTGGCGATCTCGACCAGCAGGCGCTCCTTTCCATAGACCCGCTCGATGTCTTTCGCGATATCGCCCACCACCTTGCGTTTCGAGCGCGTTCCGATCTTGTGAACGGTTTCGATCAGCAGGTCGATCATCGCGTCAGTGAGTTGCGCCTCCCGCGACATTAGATAAATCGCATAAAGGCCGAGCTGTCGCGCCGGCGCATGCCGGCGCATCTCCGAGGCCTTTTCACCGGCAACGCGGCGAACAATCTGATCGACCCATGGCTTGCCCGTAGCCGTCAGGAGATCATGGGGAAGATCAAGTCTCTGGATAAAGGCGAGTTTCTCGGTCACGTCGAGAATGTTGTCGAGCGTTGCCTGTCCGGCGTCACCCTTCATCCTGTTGAATCCGGTCGAGCTGTCCGGATCGGCAAGCGAGGCTTCCAATAACGCCACCGCATCTGACGAAAGCCGATCACTGGCTCCGATCAGCCAGGTGTCCAGATAATCTTGCCGTTGTGAGCGAACGACACGTTCAAGCTCCTTGCGCGACGGCCCATAAATACGCCGGTCCCGGCACCACAGGAAAACATGCTCAAGCATGGCATTGATCGACTGGCCGCCCGGGCACAGCTCGCCAGCAATCCATTCCGTCAATTGCGCGCGATCCACCCGCTTCATGCGGTGATATCCAAGATGGATCAGGATCTCCGCACAATGCCGTCGTGCTGTCCGACTGGAAAAGTCATAACCGGCTATCTCGCCAGCCTCGACACCGAGTTGCTCGGCCAGATACGAGAGGCCATCGGTAGGGATTGAGCCGGGATCGATCGCGAAAAACCCCAGGGAAGCGAAGAATTTCAGCTGCGCGGCGAGGCCAAGGCGCGTCAGGGCCGGCTTCGAATTTACAAAATCAATATCGGCAAAGCTCAGGCTCCATCGTCCGATCAAATCCCCGCCCGGAATACTCCGATCCATCAACCCACTCCCTATGATGGAGCGAACTGTCCTCTTCTATGATTTCCATCGTCAATACCGAATGCCACGTTCCCAAAACGTTCTCCGACTTGGCCAAAATCGCAGCTTGGGGCCGACTGGGCC
>NZ_CALMPA010000054.1 GCF_937871615.1 uncultured Sphingomonas sp.
CGGCTGCGCGGCACGGCGGGGGTGACGCGGGTGACGCCGGTGAGCCGCGCGGCGCTGGCCGAATTGCTGCGGCCCTGGCTGGGCGGCGACGGCGCCGATCCGGGCCTGCCGCTGCCGGTGATGATTGATGTCGACCTTGCCGATGGCAGCCCGGCGACGCTGGCGCGGGTGCGCGCGGCGGTGGCGGCGGGCGCGCCCGATGCGCGGATTGACCTGCACGCCGGGTGGATGACCGCGATCGCGGGGATGCTTTCGCTCGCGACATGGCTTGGCGCGGCGCTGGTCGCGCTGATGGCATCGGCGACCGCGACGGTGGTGGTGCTCACCGCGCGCGCCGGGCTCGACGCGCACCGTGCGACGATCGAGGTGATGCACATGCTCGGCGCGACCGATGTGCAGGTGGCGCGGCTGTTCCAGCGCCGCATCGCGCGCGACGCGTTGATCGGCGGGGCGATCGGGGCGGCGGCGGCGCTGGCCGTGGTGCTGCTGATCGGGATGCGCGCGGCGGGGCTTGGCTCCGAACTGCTCGGCGGCGCGGCGCTTGGGATGGGGGCATGGGCGCTGCTCGCGTTGCTGCCGCTCGTCTTCGTCGCGCTGGCGATGGTCGCCGCGCGGGTGGCGGTGACGCGCACCTTGAGGCGAATCCTGTGATTGCGCGGCTCATCGGGCTGCTGGCGGTGGCATGGGGGCTGGGATTCGCCGCCTTCATGCTGTTTCTCGCGCAACCATCGGACGTGGCGCGGACCGATGCGATCGTGGTGCCGACCGGGGGCGCCGGGCGGATCGCGCGCGGCCTGACGCTGATCGAGGAGAAGCGCGCGCAGCGGATGCTCGTCACCGGGGTCGCCCCCGGCGTCGGCAAGCGCGATCTCGCCATCGCCTTCGGCCATGCGCCGGCGATCGAATGCTGCGTCGATCTCGGGCGGCAGGCGGTGGATACCCGCTCGAACGCGGAAGAAACCGCCGCCTGGGTGCGCGAACATAATTATCGTTCGGTGCGGCTGGTTACATCCGACTGGCATATGGCGCGCGCGCGGATGGAGCTGGATGCGGCGCTGGATGATAATGTGACGATCATCCGCGATGGCGTGCCGACCGAACCACGATTGAGGCAATTGGTGAACGAATATAACAAGCTGATCCTGCGGCGCATCGTGCTGTGGCTGGGAGCGGAGCGTTGAGCGGCTGGCTGCGGACGATCGCGTTCCGGGTGGTGTTCTACGCGATTTCGGTGCTGATCGTGCTTGGCGTGCCGATCGCCGCGCTCGGCGGGCAGCGTGTGGTGATCGCTTATGCCAATAGCTGGGCATGGGTGCATCGCTGGGCGATGCGCGCGATCCTGGGCATCCGCAGCCGGGTGGAAGGGCAGGTGCCGCGCGGCCAGCATCTCTACGTCGTCAAGCATCAGGCGATGTACGAGACGGTGGAATTGCAACTGATCCTCCACAGCCCGGCGATGGTGCTGAAGAAGGAACTGATGCGCATCCCGCTATGGGGCTGGGCGACGACGCTCTACGGCTCGATCGTGGTCGATCGGGAGGCATCGAGCAAGGCGCTGCGCAAATTGATGCATGACGCGCGCGCGGCGCGCGAATCGGGCCGCTCGGTGATCGTCTATCCCGAGGGGACACGCGTGCCGCCGGGCGAGACGCCGCCGCTGCGATCGGGCTTTGCCGGGCTGTACAAGGCGCTTGACTTGCCGGTGGTGCCGATCGCCACCGACAGCGGGCTGCTGTTGCCGAAAAAGGGCGCCAAGCGCCCCGGCATCGTCACCTTCCGCATCGGCGAGACGATCCCGCCCGGCCTGCCGCGCGCCGAGGCCGAACGCCGCGCGTGGGAGGCGATCAACGCGCTGGAGGCGGCGCGCTGAGCGATCCGCGCTATTCGTGGCGGCGCCCGAAGTCCGCCGCCGCGTCGTCCTGCCCCTGATCGACGATCGAGCGGCGGATCGCGCGGGTCTGGGTGAAATGATCGAACAAGGTGTCGCCATCGCCCCAGCGGATCGCGCGCTGCAACTGCGACAGATCCTCGCTGAACCGCTGGAGCATCTCCAGCACCGCATCCTTGTTGCTGAGGAACACGTCGCGCCACATCGTCGGGTCCGATGCGGCGATGCGGGTGAAATCGCGGAAGCCGCCGGCTGAAAACTTGATGACTTCGGATTCGGTCACCTCCGCCAGATCATTGGCGGTGCCGACGATCGTATAGGCGATAAGGTGCGGCAGGTGGCTGGTGATGGCGAGGACGCGATCGTGGTGATCGGGCGCCATCATCTCGACATTGCTGCCAAGCCGCCGCCAGAATTCGGCCACCCGCTCCGCCGCCGCCGGATCGCCCCCGGCAAGCGGGGTGACGATGCACCAGCGCCCCTGAAACAGCGAGGCGAAGCCGGCTTCGGGGCCGCTTTTCTCGGTGCCCGCGACCGGATGCGCCGGGACGACGATCGCGTCGGGCAGCGCCTCGCTCAGCGTTCTGGCGACGAATTCCTTGCTCGATCCCACATCGCTGACGATCGCCTCGGCGGGCAGATCGGCGGCGATTTCCGCCGCGATTCCCCCCATCGCGCCGACGGGGACGCACAGGATGACCAGTTCGGCATCGGTTACCGCGGCGCCCGGCGTGTCGGTCACATCGTCGACCAGATCGAGCCGGCGCACCGTTTCGCGCACCTCCGCGCTGGCATCATGGCCGGTCAGCCGGACGGTCGGCATCGCATGGCGCACCGCGCGGGCGACCGAGGAGCCGATCAGCCCCAGCCCGATGATCGTGACGCGCGAAAAGGGCAGCATCAATCCGCGCCGGCAAGGCGGCGCAGCGCCGCGATCACGCCCTTCGTCTCCGCCTCGGTGCCGATCGTGATGCGCAGGCCGTGGGGCAGGCCCTGCCCCGGCAGCCAGCGGACGATATAGCCCGCGTCCATCAGCCCCTTGTACGCGGCCTCGGCGGTCAACTCGCCTTCGAACAGGACGAGGATGAAATTCGCCTGGCTCGGGATCGCGCGCAGCCCGGCATTGCCGAGCCGGGCGATCTCGCCCGCGAACCATGCGCGCCACTCAGCGTTATGCGCGCGGGTGTGAGCGACGAATTCGGTGTCGCCGACCGCCGCCACCGCCGCCGCCGTGCCCGCGATGGTGATCGAGAAGGGCAGGCGGATGCGGTGCATCGCCTCGATGATCGGCGCGGCGGCATAGCCCCAGCCGATCCGCTCCGCGGCAAGGCCGTACATCTTGGAGAAGGTGCGCGTGACGAGCACGTTCGACGCGCGTTCGGCCAGCGCCATCCCGCCATCATCGTCATCGCCGTCGATATATTCGGCATAAGCATGATCGAGCACGAGCAGGATATCGGGGCGCAGGCCCGCGTGGAGCCGCTCGATCTCCGCGCGCGGCGCATAGGTGCCGGTGGGGTTGTTCGGATTCGCGACGAACACGATGCGGGTGCGCGGCGTGACCGCGGCTAGGATCGCATCGACATCGGTGGCGTAATCCTTGTCGCGCGCCACCACCGGCGTCGCGCCGACGCGGCGGGTGGCGATCGGATAGACCGCGAAACCGTAATTGACGTAGATCACCTCGTCGCCCGGCCCGGCGAACGCGCCGGTGGCGAGGTGCAGGATTTCGTCCGAACCATTGCCGTAGATGATCCGCGCCGGATCAAGCCCGTGCTTCGCCGCCAGCGTTTCGCGCAATTCGCTGCCGCTGGCATCGGGATAACGCTCCAGGCTGGTCGCCGCGGTGGCGAAGGCTTCGCGCGCGCGCGGGCTGGTGCCGAGCGGGTTCTCGTTCGACGAGAGTTTGGCGACCTTGCGGCCGTCGTCGGTGGTCGAGCGCCCCGGAACATAAGGGGCGATTTCCATGATCCATGGCTTGGGCGCGGGTGCGTTCGTCATGGATGCGTCGCTTACGCGGCTCGGGCGTCGCGGGAAAGGGGGTGCGCGCGGCGGGTGTTGTGATGAGGGACGGTGCCCGCTAACGCGCTTTCCATAATGTCGGATGACCAGCGTTTCGGCCCAGGGCGCCATGTGACGTTGCCTGGGCCGCTCAGGCTCGATGGCGGCGGGATGCTGGCGCCGGTCGAGATCGCGTATGAAACCTATGGCACGCTCGCGCCCGATGCCGGCAATGCGGTGCTGATCTGCCACGCGCTGACGATGGATCAATATGTCGCCTCGCCGCATCCGCGCACGGGCAAGCCCGGCTGGTGGACCGCGATGGTGGGGCCGGGGCGGCCGATTGATACCGATCGGATGTTCGTCGTGTGCGCCAATGTGCTGGGTTCGTGCATGGGCTCGTCCGGCCCGGCGACGATCAATCCCGCGACCGCGCGCGAATATGCCATGGCCTTCCCGGTCATCACGATCCGCGACATGGTGCGCGCGCAGGCGATGCTGCTCGATCATCTCGGCGTCGGGCGGCTGGCGGCGGTGGTCGGCGGGTCGATGGGGGGGATGCAGGCGCTGTCCTGGGCGGCGACCTTCCCCGATCGCGTCGCGGCGGCGGTGGTGATCGCATCCGCCGCGCGGCATTCGGCGCAGAACATCGCCTTCCATGAGGTGGGGCGGCAGGCGGTGATGGCCGATCCGCACTGGAACGGCGGGGACTATTACGGTGGCGAGCCACCGGCATCGGGCCTCGCGGTGGCGCGAATGGCGGCGCACATCACCTACCTCTCCGAAGCGGGGCTGACCGAGAAGTTCGGGCGGCGGCTTCAGGCGCGCGACGCGAAATCCTTCGGGTTCGACGCCGATTTCCAGATCGAAAGCTATCTGCGCTATCAGGGGCTGAGCTTCGTCGATCGGTTCGACGCCAATTCCTATCTCTATATCACCCGCGCGATGGATTATTTCGATCTGGCGGAGGAACATGGCGGGCGGCTCGCCAATGCGTTCAGCGCGAACGGGCCGCGCTTCTGCCTTGTCAGCTTCGATACCGACTGGCTTTACCCCACGCGTGAATCGCGCAGCATCGTCCATGCGCTGAACGCCGCCGGTGCGCCGGTGAGCTTTGTCGAGCTTTCCAGCCCTTATGGCCATGATGCCTTTCTGCTCGACGCGCCGGAATTGTATCGCGTGGTGGCGGGCTTCATGGGGAATGGCGCATGACGTTGCGGCCCGATCTGGCGGTGATCGCCGATCATGTCGCGCCGGGCGCGCGCGTGCTCGATATCGGCTGCGGCGACGGGATGCTGATGGCCGCGCTGCGCGATGCCAAGGGCGTGGATGCGCGCGGGCTGGAACTGGATGCGCGCAACGTCGCCGATGCGGTGGGGCGCGGGCTGCCCGTGATCCAGGGCGATGCCGATACCGATCTGGCCGATTACCCCGCGCAAAGCTTTGACTATGCGATCCTGAGCCAGACGCTGCAAACCTGCCGCGCGCCGGACAAGGTGCTCGCCGATCTGCTCAGGATCGGGCGGCGCGCCTTCGTCAGCTTCCCCAATTTCGCGCATTGGCGGGTGCGCCTGTCGCTGCTGTGGGGCGGGCGGATGCCGGTGACGCCGCTGTTGCCCGAACGCTGGTATGACACGCCCAATATCCACCATCTGACGATCGACGATTTCCGCGCCTATCTGAACGAGAACGGCGTCGCGGTGGAAGGTGCGTGGTTTCTGACGCGTGGCCGCAAAACCACATCGGCGGCGGCAAATGTGCTCGCCGAGCACGCCGTGTTCCTGTTGCGTGGAACCGGCGCGCGCGACGCTGGTTAGCGCCAGATCATGATCTGGACAGGACAATGGGCAAGACCGCGCTGATCGTAGAGGACGAGATTTTCGTCGCGCTGGATCTCGAACGGATTCTGATCGACGCGGGCTATAGCGTGGCGGCGATCGCGGCGGATGAGGCGGAGGCGCTGGCCGCCGCGCCGGCCTGTTGCGCGGCGTTCGTCGATGTCAATCTGCGCGATGGCGCGACCGGGCCGTCGATCGCCGAGCGGATCGCGCGCGAACATGGGGTGAAGGTGGTGTTCGTCACCGCCAATCCGGCGCAGATCGCGGCGGAAAGCGCGGCGCTGGGCTATATCCGCAAGCCGTTCAGCGAAGGCGCGATCCGTGCCGCCGCCGCGCTCGCGTTCGACGGGGTGATTTCGCTCGACAATGATTTCGTCGCGTTCACGCGCGGCTGAGCGCGGCGCTGGGCAATTCGATCTCCACGGCAAGCCCGTCGCGATGCCAATCGCGCCGCACGCTGCCGCCAAGCTGCCGCACCACGCTCAATTCGATCAACCGGCTGCCGAAGCCGCCATCGCCGATCGGGGCGGCCACAGGCGGACCACCCGCTTCCCGCCACAACAATCGCGTCGTCGCGGGATCGGCGATTATCTCGATCGCGACAAACCCGTCATGGTGCGACAGCGCGCCATATTTGGTCGCGTTGGTGGCGAGTTCGTGGAACAGCAAGGCGATCGGCGTGGCGGCGCGATCGTCGATCGCCACCTCGCCGCCCGAAACGATGATCCGTGCGCGCCCATCGGCCTGATAGGGCGCGAACAATTGCCCGAGCAGCCCGCGCAGATTGTCGATGCCGGGCGCGGGGCGTGAATCCGCGCGATGCGGCCCGACGAAATCATGCGCGCGCCCCAGCGCCGTCACGCGATCGCGCAGATCGGCGGCGGCGGGGGCGAATTCGGGATGGCTGCGCGCGGTGAACTGGATCAGCCCGGCGATCACCGCGAAGATGTTCTTGATGCGGTGCGCCAGTTCCTGGCTGACCACCTCGCGCTCCTCCAGCGCGAGCTTCTGCGCATGGATATCGGTGCAGGTGCCGAACCAGCGGGTGATATGCCCCTGCGCATCGCGGATCGGCAGCGCCCGGCCAAGCACCCAGCGATATTCGCCGTCATGGTGGCGCAGGCGATATTCGATCTGATACGGCTCGCCCGTGGCGATGCTATGCGCCCAGCGTTCGCGCGCGCGCTGCTGATCGTCAGGGTGGAACAATGTGCTCCACGAATCCCCCGTGGCGGCGGCCTCGCTCGTCCCGGTATATTCATACCAGCGCGCGTTCGAATAATCGGTGCGGCCGTCCGCGCGCGTGGACCATACGATCTGCGGCATCGTATCGGCGAGGGTGCGGAAACGGATTTCGCTTTCCGCGAGCGCGGCGCGGGCGTGCAGCGCCTCGCGCGCGGTGCGGCGCTTCTCCAGCCGGGCGAGCGCGGTGGAGGCGAGGATCGCCATTCCTTCACGCTGGAACGCCGAGAGCGCGGCGCGTGGCTTGTCGTCGATGACGCACAGCGCGCCAAGCGGCACGCCATCCGCGGTGACGAGCGGCGCGCCCGCGTAGAAGCGGACGAAGGGCGCGCCGGTGACGAGCGGATTGGTGGCGAAACGCGGATCGAGCGCCGCGTCCGGCACCTCCATCACATGCTGGCCGTGCATCGCATAAGCGCAGAAGGACTGGCTGCGCGGCGTTTCGCTCAGATCGGTGCCGAGCCGCGCCAGGAAGCGCTGGAACCGCTCCTCCACCACGCTGACCAGCGCGACCGGCGCTTCGCACAACTGGCTGGCGAAGCGCACGAGATCGTCGAGCGTGCCATCCTCCCGCGCGCCGGCCAGATCGTAGAGCGCCATCGCGCGGGCGCGTGCCACCTCATCCAGCACAGGTTCGGCGGGCGGCTGCACAATCCTCCTTTAGAACGGTACGTCGTCATCCAGATCGTCGGCGAAACCACCGCGATTCTGACCGAATCCGCCACCGCCGGCTTTGTTCCCGCCGCCACGCGCACCGCCGCCGAAATCGTCGCCGCCGCCGCCCCAATCGTCACGGCCGCCGCCGCCGGAGCCACCGCCCGAGCCGCCACCGCCACCCGGCGCGCCATCCAGCATGGTCAGCACGCTGTTGAAGCCCTGGAGCACGATTTCGGTGGAATAGCGATCCTGCCCCTGCTGATCCTGCCATTTGCGCGTCTGGAGCTGGCCCTCGATATAGACCTTGGAGCCCTTGCGCAGATAGCGTTCCGCGACGTTCGCGAGGCCCTCGTTGAAGATCGCCACCGAATGCCATTCGGTGCGCTCCTTGCGCTCGCCGGTGTTGCGATCCTTCCACTGCTCGCTGGTAGCGATGCGGAGGTTCACCACCTTGCCGCCGTTCTGGAAGCTGCGCGATTCGGGATCGCGCCCCAGATTGCCGACGAGAATTACCTTGTTGACGCTGCCTGCCATTTACACCTCGCTAGAGGCCGGCGGCTACCGCCAGCCAATATGTAATGCCAGCCATGACATAGGCGGCAACGAAAAGGTAGCCGACCATGAACAACGGCCACTTCCATCCGTTCGTCTCGCGCCGGGTGACCGCGATGGTCGAGATGCATTGCGGCGCGAAGACGAACCACATCAGGAAGGCGAGCGCGGTGGGCAGCGACCAGCGTTTGCGCAGGTTTTCGATGATCGTGCCCTTGCCCTTGTCGGATTCGGCATCGTCGACGGCATAGACCGTGCCGATCGCCGAAACCGCCACCTCGCGCGCGGCCATCGCCGGGATCAGCGCCAGCGCGATATCGCGATTGAAGCC
The DNA here is from genome assembly GCF_937871615.1 of uncultured Sphingomonas sp. GTDB lineage: Bacteria > Pseudomonadota > Alphaproteobacteria > Sphingomonadales > Sphingomonadaceae > Sphingomonas. Next base: position 8,510 of record NZ_CALMPA010000054.1, read on the forward strand.
GATCGGCCTGACGACCACTTCCACCCCGTTGGCGATGCGCCCGGCGATCGAATGATCGACCTGGCTCTGCCCTTCGGGCGCGCGCGGGAAGCTCAACAGCGCCCACAGGATGATGGTGGTGAGCGCGATGATCGTGCCGGCGCGCTTCAGGAAGATCGCCGCGCGACTCCACAGCCCGATCAGCACGTCGCCCAACCGCGGCCATTGATATTTCGGCATCTCCATCATGAAGCCGGAGGACGAACCCTTGGTGACGGTGCGGCGCAGGAACAGCGCCGCGCAAAAGGCGCCGACGATCCCCATCAGATAGAGGCCGAGCAGCACCAGCCCCTGCAACCCCACGAACGGCAGCACCTTCGTGTTCGGGATGAACGCGCCGATGATGATCGTATAGACCGGCAGCCGCGCCGAACATGTCATCAGCGGCGCGATCAGGATCGTGGTGAGCCGATCCTTCTCGTCGTCGATCGTGCGCGTCGCCATGATGCCCGGCACCGCGCAGGCGAAGCTGGAGAGCAGCGGGATGAACGCGCGCCCCGACAGGCCGACGGCGGCCATCAGCCGATCCATCAGGAAGGCGGCGCGGACCATATAGCCCGATGCCTCCAGCACGAGGATGAACAGGAACAGGATCAGGATCTGCGGCAGGAACACGATGACCGCGCCGACGCCCGCGATCACCCCGTCGCTGATGAGCGAGCGCAATATGCCATCGGGCATCGCCACGGTGACGCCGGCCTCCAGCGCCTTGAACCCATCCTCGATCCAGCCGATCGGCGCTTCTGACCAGGTGAACACCGCCTGGAACATCACGAACAGCAGCGCGAGCAGCAGGATCGGCCCGACGACCGGGTGAAGCGCCACCGCGTCGAGCATGTGCGTCCAGCGGCGCACCGGCGTTTCGTGGAGCGTCGCGGCGGTGGAGATCGCGCGCGCGCGCCGTTGCAGCGCGGCGATATCCTCATGCCCGGCGTGGCTGGCCGGGCGCGGCGCGGCCTTGCCGTCAACCGCCAGCGTCAGCGCCTGGCGCAGGCCATCGAGCCCGCGCCGCCGCACCGCGACCGTGGGGACGACCGGCACGCCGAGTTCGCGTGAAAGCGCCTCCGGATCGAGCGTCAGCCCGTCGCGTTCGGCGAGGTCGATCATGTTGAGCGCCACCACCATCGGCAGGCCGAGCGCGGCGAGCTGGAGCGTGAAGCGCAGGTGATTGTCGAGATTGGCGGCATCCACCACCACCACCAGCGCATCGGGCCGCCGCTCGCCTGCCTGCGTGCCGCTCACTACGTCGCGCGTGACGCGTTCGTCGGGCGAGGAGGGATCGAGGCTGTATGCGCCGGGCAGATCGACCAGCTCGATCGGCCGGCCGTCATCGAGCGCGAAGCGGCCCGAATGACGCTCCACCGTGACGCCGGGATAATTGCCCACCTTTTGCCGCGCGCCGGTCAGCGCGTTGAACAGGGCGCTCTTGCCGGCGTTCGGATTGCCGACCAGCGCAACCAGCGGGAGCGTCGCCATTATCCGAGCGTCACCGTCACCGTGGCGGCGACACGGCGGCGCAGCGCCACCGTCATCCGGCCGATGCGGCAGGCGATCGGGCCGCGCCCCAATGTGGCGCGATGCAGCACCTCCACCGCGACGCCCTCGTCGAATCCGAATTCGCGCAGCCGGCGCGCTTCCGGCGCGGCGAGCCGATCCCAAGCGATCGCGGCGATCGTCGCGCGCTGGCGCAGCGGCAGTGATTCGAGGCTGGGAATGGATAGGAGCACGCGGACGATCTAACCGTACTGCGAACGATTATCAATTACCTTTCGGCCCTATACCACCGGGTAGCGCAGCCGCCCCACGAAGCGCGACAGGCTGGGGCGATGCCGCGCGCGGCGCAGGAAACCGGCCTTGGCCTTTTCGAAGCGCATGATCCCGTCGATCCGCCGCGCGAGAAAGGCGCGGGTTTCGGCCTGCCCCTCGCTCTCGTCGTTGAGCAATATCGTCATCGTCGCGGCATAGACGCCGAGCAGGATGGTGCGCTTGGTATAATGATTATAGTCGGTCGCGGTGTCGCCGGCGGTGTGCCAGATCGTGTCGACCGTCCGCCATGCCAGCCGCGCGCCGAGCGCCATGTTCTGCGGCAAGGCGAGGATGGCGAGCGCGCGGCGCAAGGCCTCGCGATGCGGGGTGACCGCCTCGATCCGCGCGCCGACCAGCGCCGCGATCCGATCGCGCACCTTGAGCGTCGCGCAATGTTCGGCGGGCGCCTTTTCCAACATCACCGCGTCGATCGCCGCGAACCATGCGTCGATCATCGCCGGCGCATCGGGCAGCGCGAGCGCGGCGATATCCCGATCGATCCCGAGCGCGTCCGCCGCGATATCGCGCGCGGGCGCGGCCCAGCCGTCGAACGCGGCGTTGGTGGCGATGCGCGGCGCGAGCGCGGCGCGGATTTCATCGAGGGTGGCGTCGGCCAGGTTGCTCATGCCGCCACCTTATCACCGCCCGAGGCGCGGCGCACCAGTACCAGCGCGATCGCGATCATCACCGCGCCGACCAGATCGAGCAGGCCGAGCCGCTCGCCATAGACGCTCCACCCGATCGCCGCCGCGACGATCGGCTGGGTGAGCAGCGCCAGCCCGATGACGAGCGGGCTGAGCGCGCCGAGCGCGTAGATCATCAGCCCTTGGCCGAATACCTGGCTGACCAGCGCCAGCGTGATGAGCGGGCTCCAGCTCGCCGGCATCACCCGTTCGCCCATCGCCAGCGCGACGACCAAGAGCGGCAGGCTGGCGGCGACCGAGGATAAGGCGAGCGCGGGGAGCGGCTGCATCGTCGCCCGCGCGCGCGCCATGAAGATGAAATAGGCGGCGTAGAGCACGCCGGCAGTCATGCAGAAAAGATCCCCGACGAGATTTTCGGGGGAGACCTCCGCGGAACGCCCCATCAGCACCGCCGCCCCGACCAGCGCGATCAGCAACGCGGCGCCCTGCGTGCGGCTGGGCCAGGCGCGCGCGATGAAAAAGCCGTAGATCGGGTAGATCAGCGACGCGCAATTGCCGAACAGCGTGGCGTTGGCGAGCTTGGTGTGGTGGATGCCGATATGCCATGTCGCGAGATCGCCCGCGAACAGCACGCCCGATGCGCCGAGAATCCACCACAGGCCGCGCGCTTCGGTGAACGGGCGGCTGCCGCTGGCGCGGGCGAGCAGCAGCAGCACCGGCGCGGCAAGCGATATGCGCCAGAATCCCGCCGCGACCGGCCCCACATCCGTCATCCGCACGAACCACGGCCCGAAAGCGAGCGCGACATTGCCCGCCAGCAGCGCGATAAAGGCGATTGCCGTGCCGCTTGGCCGGACGATAGCTTTTCTTGGGAGACTCGCCTGGTGCATGGCGTCCTGTAACCGCCTATCTCCGCTGCGTCAGGTGGCAATGTGCAACCGAAGGGGAATCCATGCCCAGTCTGTTCGATCCGATCGCGCTCGGCGCGATAAACGCGCCAAATCGTATCATCATGGCGCCGCTGACGCGCACCCGCGCCACCGAAGGCCATGTGCCGACCGAATTGATGATCGAATATTATCGCCAGCGCGCGGGCGCCGGCCTCATCATCAGCGAGGCGACCGGGATCAGCCGGCAGGGGCTTGGCTGGCCGAGCGCGCCGGGGCTGTGGCTCGACAGCCATGTCGAGGCGTGGAAGCCGGTGACCGAGGCGGTGCATCGCGCCGGTGGCCGGATCGTCGCGCAGCTCTGGCATATGGGGCGGCTGGCGCGGCCCGATGTGAGCGGGCTGCAATCGCTCGCCCCGTCGGCGCTCCGCGCGCCTTATGCGGTGCCGGAGAAGAATCCCTATGATACGCCGCGCCCGGCGACGCTCGATGATATCCGCCAGACGCTGGACGATTATGCCGCCGCCGCGCGCAACGCGATCGCCGCCGGGTTCGACGGGGTGCAGATCCACAGCGCCAACGGCTATTTCATCGACGAATTCCTGCGCGACGGCACCAATTTGCGCGACGATGAATATGGCGGGCCGCCGGAAAACCGCATCCGCCTGCTGCGTGAGGTGACCGAGCGGGTGATCGCGGAGGTCGGCGCGGATCGCACCTCGGTGCGGCTATCGCCCAATGGCGAATCGCAAGGGGCGGACGACAGCGATCCGGCGAGCGTGTTCGTGCCGGTGGCGCGATTGCTCGATACGCTCGGCATCGCCTTCCTCGAACTGCGCGAGCAATCGCCGGCGGGAACGTTCGGCAGCAGCGAGGTGCCCAAGCTCAGCCCGCTGATCCGCCAGGCCTTCACCCGCCCGCTGGTGCTCAATCAGGATTATTCGCTGGCCGGCGCGCAGGGCGATCTCGATTCGGGGCTGGCCGATGCGATAAGCTGGGGCCGGCTGTTCATCGCCAACCCCGATCTGGTCGAGCGTTTCCGCCGCGATGCGCCGCTCAACACGCCCAATCCGAAGACCTTCTATCGACCGGGGCCGGAAGGCTATGTCGATTATCCGGCGCTGGAGGAATCTGCCGCCTGAACACCGCTGCGCCGCCTCCGTCCCCGCGGCGGGGCGGCGCAGGATCATTCCACGGCATAACGATCGAGCCAGTTGGTGATCCGCCGCCGGATCGCTGTGCCCGGCCCGTTCCTGCCGAACAGGAACAGCGGCAGCAGCGCGAGCACCGGCTGCCACAGCGCGACCGTGATCCACGCCATCACGAAAAACACCGCCACCAGCCGGAGGCGCGCAAGCATGGTGAACGCGCGATCATCGAGCCGGACGGCGCGTGGCCCCTTGGCGTCGTAAAGCCGCATCGTGACGAACGCGGTGTCGGCCCTCGTTCCGTTCGTCGCGGTTCGGCTGATGATCGGCGGTTTCGGCGGCGGGCGCCGCGCCGATCCGCCGATGGCGCGCATCGCGGGCGCCGCCGGGCCGCCCATATGCGTGTCGATCACTTCGAGCCGCCGCCCACGCTCGACGACGCGATAGCGTGTCGGGGGCGGCTCGATCGGCACGTCAGCCGAATCGTTCGCGCAGCTTGAGCATCGCGAGCGCCGCTTCAGCCGCGCCGCCGCCCTTGTCGAGCTGCGCGGGATCGGCGCGGCGGATCGCCTGCGCCTCGTTCTCCGTCGTCAGGATGCCGTTGCCGATGGGCAGGCCATCCATCGTCAGCGCCATGATCCCGCGCGCGCTTTCGTTCGAGACGATCTCGAAATGATAGGTCTCGCCCCGGATCACCACGCCGAGCGCGACATAACCGTCATAGCGCCCCGTTTCCGCCGCCATCGCGATGGCGCCCGGCACTTCCAGCGCGCCGGGGACGGTGACGACGTCCGCCTGATGCCCGGCGCCCTCGATCGCGGCGCGCGCGCCGGCGATCAGCATGTCGTTCAGGTGATCGTAGAAGCGTGCTTCGACGATAAGGATGCGAGCCATGGATGCGATACCCTCGATCTTGCCGGATTATGCCGTGCCGATACCCGTGATCGGGCGTTCCGCGACGATCGACAGGCCATAGCCTTCCAGCCCGATCAGCGCGTGATGGGTGTTGGTGAGGAGCACCATCTCCTCCACCCCCAGCTCCGCGAGGATCTGTGCGCCGACGCCGTAATCGCGCAGTTCCTCGATCTCCGGTTCCCCAGCGCCCTTGCCCTCGGCGCGCGCCTTCATGAAGCGCGTGACGGCGCCCTGCATCGGGCGATTGATGACGACGATCACGCCCGCGCCCTCGTCGCCGATCATCTCCATCGAGCGTGACAGCAGCCCCGAGCGATCGGATTGTTCGCCGAACATGTCGACGAAGAAGCTCGCGGTGTGCATCCTGACCAGGGTGGGCTTTGCCGGGTCGATCCGGCCCTTCACCAGCGCGATCGTCTCGTCGCCGGTTGCCTTGTTGAAGAAGGTGATGCCCTTCCACGTGCCGCCCCAGCGCGATTCGAACGTCATCTCCGCCTGTTTCTGGACGAGATGATCGTGGCGGCGGCGATAGGCGATCAGATCGCGGATCGTGCCGATCTTGAGATTGTGAAGCTGCGCGAAGGCGACGAGATCGTCGAGGCGAGACATCGTGCCGTCTTCGTTCATGATCTCGCAGATCACGCCCGAGGGATTGAGCCCGGCGAGCCGCGAAACGTCCACCGCCGCCTCGGTATGGCCGGCGCGGACGAGCACGCCGCCATCGCGCGCGACGAGCGGGAAGACATGGCCCGGCGTCACGATCTCCTCGCGGCCCTTCGACGCGTCGATCGCCACCGCCACGGTGCGCGCGCGATCGGCCGCCGAAATCCCCGTGGTCACGCCCTCGCGCGCCTCGATCGAGACGGTGAAGGCGGTTTCGTGGCGCGTGCCGTTGTTGCGGCTCATCAGATCGAGCCCGAGCTGGTCGACCCGCGCCTTGGTGAGCGCGAGGCAGACCAGGCCGCGCCCGTGCTTCGCCATGAAATTGATCTTCTCCGGCGTCGCCATCTGCGCCGGGATCACCAGATCGCCCTCATTCTCGCGATCCTCGTCATCGACGAGGATGAACATGCGACCGTTCTTCGCCTCCTCGATGATTTCCTCGGGCGAAGACAGGAATGCGTGGCGCAGACGCGCGAGTTCAGCCGGCTTTGACACGATAATGTTCCATACGTTGGAGGTAGCGGGCGAGGACGTCGATCTCGATATTGACGGGCTGCCCCACGGAAAGCGCGCCCAGCGTGGTCACCGCCTGGGTGTGGGGAATGAGGTTGATCGCGAACAATGTGCCGTCGGCGCGATCCTCGACGGTGTTGACGGTGAGCGATACGCCATCGACCGTTACCGAGCCCTTGGCGGCGAGGAAGGGCGCCAGATCGCGGGAGACGCGAATCGCGATGCGTTTCGAATCGCCGTCGGGCGCGATTTCCACCACCTCGGCGACGCCATCGACATGGCCCGTCACGATATGGCCGCCGAGTTCCTCGCCCAGCTTCATCGCGCGTTCGAGGTTGAGGCGCGCCCCCGCGCTCCACTGCCCCTGCGCGGTGCGACTGGCGGTTTCGCCCGATACGTCGACCGCGAACCAGCCGGGGGCCTTGTCCACCACCGTCAGGCACACGCCCGAGCAGGAGATCGAGGCGCCGAGATCAATCCCGGCGGTGTCATAAGCGGTGTTGACGACCACGCGCAGATCGCCGCGCGATTCCACCGCGCTGATGGTGCCGATGTCGGAGACGATCCCGGTGAACATTCAATTGGAGTCCTGCTGTCGCTGGCGCTCATATGCTTCGAGCCGGTCGCTGCCAAGCGCGCGCGCGTCGGTGAGGCGCCAGCGGCCATGCGCATCGGCGAGGCTGGCGAGGCCGATGTCGCCCAGCGCGGCGCGTCCGCCACCGATCAGGATCGGCGCGCGATAGATGAGCAGGCGATCGACCAGATCGGCGGCGAGGAAGGCGGCAGCCGCGCCCGCGCCGCCCTCGATCAGCAGATGATCGCCCGGAAGCGCCGCGATCTCGGCGGGGTGCGCGATGACCGGGCAGCCCTGCGCATCGCCCATGCTCGTGGAGAGGATGACGCGTCGCGGCGCGCGCGATTCGAGCCCCGGCAGCCGCACGTCGAGGCGGGGGGCATCGGCCTCCCACGTGCCGCGCCCGACGAGGATCGCCTCATGCCGCGCGCGTTCGAGATGCGCGTGCGCGCGCGATTCGGGGCCGGTGATCCAGCGGCTTTCGCCGCCCGCCAGCGCGATACACCCGTCGAGCGAGGTGGCGAGCTTGAGCGTGACATGTGGCCGGCCCAGCGCGCGGCGGGTGAGGAAGCCCGCCATCGACCGCCGCGCCTCGTCCGCGCAAATGTCGCTGACGATGGTGATTCCGGCGGCGGAGAGCCGCGCGAAGCCAGCGCCGTCGGTGCGTGGATCGGGATCGCGGAGCGCCGCGACGACGCGTGCCACGCCCGCTTGCGTGAGCAGATCGGCGCAGGCCGGGCCGCGCGGGGAGCGATGCGCGCAGGGCTCGAGCGTAACATAAGCGGTGGCGCCGCGCGCCGCCTCTCCAGCCTCGGCCAGCGCCATCGCTTCGGCATGGGGGCGCCCGCCGGGCTGGGTCCAGCCGCGCCCGACGACGCGCCCGGCGTTGACGATCACACAGCCGACATTGGGATTGGGCGCGGTCCGCCCGCGCGATCGCGCGGCGAGCGCGAGCGCGGCGGCGATCCAGCGCTGATCGGCGGGGGCGCTCAGATGCCCCAGCGCTTCAGCTTGTCGTCGAGCCGCTGGAATTCGGCGCGGGTCTTGGCTTGTTCCTTTTCAAGCGCGGCCTGATCCTTGTCCTTCTTCGCCTGATCGACCTTCTGCTGTGCGATGATTTCCGCCTCTGTGCGATCGAGCCGCCATTGCTGCACGTAGATGATGTCGGGCTTATAGACCTTCGCGACGCTCGAATCCTTCACGAAGGCGAAGATGAAGAAGCCGGTGACGAGCATCGCGAGCGCGAGGAAGCCCAGTTCGTGCGGCTGGCGCTGGTGCAGGAACAGCCGAAGGTCTCGCAACGCGCGAAGCGGCGACATGCGGGCGAGGAATTGCATGGCGGCCTAGATAGGCCCGTGCGGCGCCACTTGCCACCCCTCCCGGCGAATCGCATCGCGCCGGCCCCTTGCGGCCCCCTCCTCGCGAAGCGATCGCCGCAAGGGACCGGCGGCGCGCCGTCAGGCGGTCATCTCGAACCGAACCGTCATCGTGCGCCACGATTCGACCGCCACGCCATCGCGCAACGCGGGGCGGAAGCGCCAGCGGCTGAGCGCCTGCCGCTCGGTCGCCTGCCAGAAGGCTTCGCTCGCGGCGGAGACGCGCTCGACCTGCTTCACGCGCCCGTCGGTGCCGATCAGCACGCGGATCACCACCTTGCCCCCATTGCCCATGCGGCGTTCGCCGGCGGGATATTCGGGCTGGAAATCGCGGGCAAAACGCGGGTCGACCGTGGCGTCGCTGAGCACCGGCGGCTTGACGGGGGGATTGATGATCGTCGTTCCCCCGCTGCCGATTCCCGGATCGAGCGGCGGGGGCGGCGGAAGGACGAAGGCATCGGTCGCCCGCGTCGTATCCACCACTGGCCTGACGGTGTCGATCCGCTGCGGCGCGAGTCGGGGCTGGTGCGCGATCCTCGGTTCGGGTTTGGGGAGCGGCTCGGGCGGCGGCGGGTCGATGATCGGAATGTTGCGGATGGCGAGCACCTTATCCAGCGGCGGCCGGAATTCGGGCACCGACATCACCAGCCCGGCAACGAGCGTGGCGTTGATGGTGAGCGCGATGGCGAGGCTGCCAGGGTTGAACCCGCCAGAGCGGGCGTGGCGATCCGCATACATAGGCCTGATCCTCTCGATTATTCTCCTTCGCCGGTCTCCCGGTAGTGGGATGATACAACGTACCAATTACGTGGAAAAGAGACTTTATAACATTACCGAAACAGCCCGCGACCGGCGAGCCGGCGCGCGCGCTCAGCCCGCGGAAAGGCGGCTGAGCGCGCGGTCACGACCGATCAGGGGGAGCAGCGCGGCCATGTCCGGGCCGTGATCGCGCCCGGTCAGCGCGCGGCGGAGCGGGAGGAACAGCGCCTTGCCCTTGCGCCCGGTGCTTTCCTTCAATCGCGTGGTCAGCGCGTGCCAGGGATCGCTTGCCCAGTCGATCGTGGCGGCTGCTTCAGCGGCGGCGGCGAGATAATCAGTGTCCTCGCCGGAATCGACGCGGTCGATCGGCCCCTCGATCACCTGCCACCAGTCGCGCACCTCCGCGATGGTGCCGATATTGGGGCGAACGGCTTCCCACGCCGCCTCCCCCATCGCGGCGGGCAACCGATCGGCGACCGCCGCGAATGCAAGCTGGTGGATGATCCGCGCGTTGACCTGCGCCAGTTCCGCTTCGTCGAACCGCGCCGGCGCGCGGCCGAAGCGCGAGAAATCGAAACCGGCAACAAGCGGCGCCACATCCACGACCGGCTCGACCGGATCGCTCGTGCCGAGCCGGGCGAGCAGCGCGCGGATCGCCTGCGGCTCGATCCCCGCCTCGCGGAACTGATCGACCCCGACGCTGCCGAGCCGCTTCGATAATTTGCCTTCGTTGCCGGTGAGCAGCGCCTCATGCGCGAACGCCGGCGGCGCGGCGCCCAGCGCCTCGAACATCTGAATCTGGAGCGCGGTGTTCGAAACGTGATCCTCGCCGCGCACGACATGGGTGATGCCAAGGTCCACATCGTCGATCGCCGACGGGAGCATATAGAGCCACGATCCGTCGGCGCGGCGCACCACCGGATCGCTCATCGTCGCGGGATCGAAATGCTGGTCGCCACGGATCAGATCGCGCCATTCGATCGTCGCGCCATGATCGAGCCTGAAGCGCCAGTGCGGGCGCACCCCGTCCGCCTCGAGCCGTGCGCGCTCGGCATCGCTGAGGGCGAGCGCGGCGCGATCATAAACCGGGGGCAGCCCGCGCCCGCGCTGGATCTTGCGCTTTAGATCAAGCTCCTGCGCGGTTTCATAGGCGGGATAGATCCGCCCCGCCGCGACCAGCGCGTCGAACCTTTCCTGATAGAGCGCGAATCGCGCCGATTGCCGCACCTCCGCTGCGGGCGCGAGACCGAGCCAGGCCAGATCGGCGCGAATCGCCTCGACGAAACGCTCCTCGCTGCGCTCGGCATCGGTATCGTCGATACGCAGCATGAACTTGCCGCCGCTCGCCTGGGCGAACAGCCAGTTGTGCAGCGCGGTGCGGATATTGCCGACATGCAGCCGCCCGGTGGGCGACGGCGCGAAGCGGGTAACCGTGGTCATGCCAGTCCTTAGGAAAAAAGGGCGGTGCCGGCCCGCTCCCCCACCCCGCCTCCCATTCAGTATATCCTTGATGGGAGGCGGGGTGGGGGAGCGGGCCGGGCCTGCGAAATGCGCGGCGAGCACATTCCCAATTCCCCCGCTTAGGCGCTTGCCCTTCCCCTCGCCAGCCCCCGGTATTAAGGGCGACCCGTCTGGGCGAAGGGCGTGACACATGAAATTGATGACGGGTAACTCGAATCTGCCGCTGGCGCGCGATATCGCGGCCTATCTCGAGCTGCCGCTGACCGAGGCGCTGGTGCGCCGCTTCGCCGACGAGGAAATCTTCGTCGAGATTCGCGAGAATGTGCGCGGCGAGGATGTGTTCCTGATCCAGTCGACCAGCTATCCCGCGAACGACAATCTGATGGAGCTGCTGATCTGCATCGACGCGCTGAAGCGCGCGTCGGCCAAGCGGATCACCGCGGTCGTTCCATATTTCGGCTATGCGCGGCAGGATCGCAAACCCGGCCCGCGCACCCCGATTTCGGCCAAGCTGGTCGCTAACCTCATCACCACGGCGGGGGCGGATCGCGTGCTCTCGGTCGATCTCCATGCCGGGCAGATTCAGGGCTTCTTCGATATCCCGACCGACAATCTGTTCGGCGCGCCGGTGATGTCCGCGGACATCCATTCGCGCTTCGGCGACAAGAATCTGATGGTCGTTTCGCCCGATGTCGGCGGCGTGGTGCGCGCGCGCGCGCTCGCCAAGCGGCTCGACAACGCGCCGCTGGCGATCGTCGACAAGCGCCGCGAGCGCGCGGGCGAATCCGAGGTGATGAACATCATCGGCGACGTCGAGGGCCGTTTCTGCATCCTGATCGACGATATCGTCGATTCCGCCGGCACGCTGTGCAACGCCGCCGCCGCGCTCAAAGCCGCGGGCGCGGAGGATGTCGTCGCTTATGTAACCCATGGCGTGCTTTCGGGCGGCGCGGTGGCGCGGGTCGAGGGATCGGCGCTGCGCGAACTGGTGATTACCGATTCGATCGGCAATCAGGACGTGATCGCCGAGGCCAAGCGCATCCGCCACCTGACCATCGCGCCATTGCTGGCGGAGGCGATCCGGCGGATCGCGGATGAATCGAGCGTGTCGAGCCTGTTTGACTGACGGGCGCAGGCGCGCGTGCCGCGCGCCGATGCGCCAAAGGCGCAGCGCCCGTCACGGACGGCGGGCGTGAAGCGCTCGACCGACGACGCGGCTTTGCCGCGGCGTGCTCAGTTGGATCGGTATTTCGGCAAGGTGGCCCGTCGCGGCGAAGCCGCGCCGTCGGTCGGGTTCGGCGTTGCCGACCCGCCGGCCGGCTTTCGTGCTGCGCCTTTGGCGCATCGGCGCGCGATGCGCGCGCCTGCGCTTAGCTGTTCCCCAGCGCCACGATATGATCGAACACTGCCGGATGCAGCGGCTTGGCGAAGGCGCAGCCGTAACGATATTTGTCCCGCCACGCGACCACGGCTTCCAGCCCGGCGAGCCCCGGCAGCGTGAGCCACACCGTCTGGCCGGGCCAGAGCGTGAAGCTGGTCTGCGCGCGAAATCCGGTGGTGGATAGGTCTACAACGTCGATCTCGAACCGCGTCGTCCCACGATCGCGCAGATGCGCGCGCATCTTCACCGCCTTGCGCAGCGCGAGGCGATTATCCTCGCCGTCGTGAATCACGGGTAGGGAAACGGCCTGATCCATGGCCCGGCTTATGCGCGGCCAATGGTTACCAATCTGCAAACGAACCGGCATGTTTCGTCGCGCGCCGGCGCTCGATCCCGCGCCGTTTAAGCTCTGCTTTCAGCATGATAGGCGGCGGCGCCACGAGAAAGCCGAAGCTCACCGCGCCGCGCCTGGTGCCGATCGCATGATGCAGCCGATGCGCCTGCACGATGCGCTTCATGTAGCGCGATCTCGGCAGGTAGCGTGTCGTCACGCGGCGATGGACGATCACGTCGTGGAAGCCGAAATAGATCGCGCCATAGCCCGCGATCCCCGCGCCGATCCACGCCCAGCCCGCCCACCAGCCGGCCTGCGTTCCGCCATAGAGCAGCACGATCGAGGGAATCGCGAAGATCACGCCGTACAGATCGTTCAGCTCGAATCGCCCGGTGCGTGCGCGATGGTGGCTTTCGTGGAGGAACCAGCCGGGGCCATGCATCACCCAGCGGTGCATGACATAGGCGAACGCCTCCATCCCCGCGACGGTCATCACGAACAGGGCCGGGCCGAGCCACCAGAACATGCGCTGGGATATAGCCATCGCGGCGATGCGTCGCTACGTCGCACTGCACCATGACAGATGATATCCGCACCGCAGCCCTAGAGTCCAAGGCCTGGCCGTTCGAGGAAGCGCGCCGGCTGCTCAAGCGCTGGCCCGATGGCAAACCGGGCGGCGCGCCGATCATCTTCGAAACGGGTTACGGCCCCTCGGGGCTGCCGCATATCGGCACGTTCAACGAGGTGCTGCGCACGACGATGGTGCGGAACGCCTTTGCCGCGCTGTCCGACCAGCCATCGCGGCTGATCGCTTTTTCCGACGATATGGACGGGCTGCGCAAGGTGCCCGACAACGTGCCCAATCAGGCGATGCTGACCGAATATCTCGGCAAGCCGCTGACCAGGGTGCCCGATCCGTTCGAAAAATACGAAAGCTTCGCGCATCACAACAATGCGATGCTGCGCGCGTTCCTCGATCGCTATGGCTTCGATTACGAATTCGCGTCCTCGACCGAATATTACACATCGGGCCGGTTCGACGCGCAGCTCAGGAACGTGCTGCGCAATTATGATGCGATCATGGGCGTGATGCTGCCGACGCTGCGCGGCGAGCGGCAGGCGACCTATTCGCCGGTGCTGCCGATCAGCCCGAAATCCGGCGTCGTGCTTCAGGTGCCGGTCGAGGTGGTCGATGCGGAGGCCGGACTGATCCGCTTCGTCGATGAAGGCGAAATGATCGAACAGTCGATCCTAGGCGGTGGCGCGAAGCTGCAGTGGAAGCCCGATTGGGGGATGCGCTGGGCGGCGCTTGGCGTCGATTACGAGATGCACGGCAAGGATCTGATCGATTCCGCCATCCTCGGCGGGAAAATCTGCCAGATCCTCGGCGCGCGCAAGCCCGAGACGCTGGTGTACGAGCTGTTCCTCGATGAAAAGGGGGAGAAGATCTCCAAGTCGAAGGGCAATGGCCTCAGCCTCGATCAGTGGCTGACCTATGGCCCCGAGGAATCGGTCGCCTTCTACGCCTATCGCGAGCCGAAGAAGGCCAAGCAGCTCCACATGGGGGTGATCCCGCGCGCGGTGGACGAATATTGGCAGTTCCGCAGCAATTACGCCGGGCAGGCGACCAAGGAGCGGCTGGGCAACCCGGTCCACCATATTCACGACGGCAAGCCGCCCGAGGGGACGCTGCCGGTGACGTTCGGGCTGCTGCTCAACCTCGTCGGGGTGATGGGGGAAGCATCGCCCGAGCAGGTGTGGGGCTATCTCGGCAATTATGTGGCGGACGCGACGCCCGAGGCCTATCCGGAACTGGATCGGCTGATCGGCTATGCGCTGGCCTATCATCGCGATTTCGTCGCGCCGACACTTGAGCGCCGCGCGCCTGAAGGTGCGGAGGTGGATGCTCTGCAACGGCTCGACGCGGCGCTTGCCGCGCTGCCGGCGGACGCGGCGGCGGAGGAGATCCAGAACCACATCTATGAGATCGGCAAGACCGGCGGGTTCGCCGAACTGCGGGACTGGTTCAGGGCGCTGTACGAAACGCTGCTCGGCTCCTCGCAGGGGCCGCGCATGGGCAGCTTCATCAAGCTTTACGGCATCGCGAACAGCCGCAAGCTGATCGCCGAGGCGCTGGCGCGCGCGGGCGGATGAGGCGCGTGTGATGAGAAAGGGGCGAATCTCCGCGCTGCGCGCCTTTCTCGCGGGCGAGGCGGCGGGGGGATTCGTGCTGATCGCGGCGGCGGCGCTGGCGATGCTCGTCGCCAATCTGCCCGCGACGGCTGACTGGTACGCCCATGTCCTCCATGCCGAGACGGGGCCGGTGCTGTCCGCCACGCTTGGCCCGATGACGATCCATCTGTGGATCAACGATGCGCTGATGGCGCTGTTCTTCCTGCTCGTCGGGCTGGAGATCAAGCGCGAGTTCGTCGACGGGCAGCTTGCCCGCGCGGATCAACGGCGGCTGCCGTTCATCGCCGCAGCGACCGGCATGGCGGTGCCGGCGCTCGTCTATCTGCTGGTGGTGGGTGACCATAGCGGATTGCAGCGCGGCTGGGCGATTCCCGCGGCGACCGATATCGCCTTTGCGATCGGGGTGATGGCGATGCTGGGCAAGCGCGTGCCCGCCGCGCTCAAGCTGCTGCTCACCACCGTCGCCATCGTCGACGATATGGGCGCGGTGGCGATCATCGCGCTTGCCTATACCGACGAGATTCGCGTGATCGCGCTGGCCGGCGCGGGCGTGGCGCTGGCGCTGCTCTATGTGATGAACCGGCGCAAGGTGATGGCCCTGTGGCCATATCTGGTAACGGGCGCGGTGTTGTGGCTGTTCGTGCTGCAATCGGGCGTCCATGCGACGATCGCCGGGGTGGCGACCGCCGCGTTCATTCCGATCGTGCCGACGCCGGGCGCGCCCGATGCGGTCGATTCGCCGCTCCACCGGCTGGAACACGCGCTTGCCCCCTGGGTCGCATTCGTGATCGTGCCGCTGTTCGCCTTTGCCAATGCAGGCGTCGCGCTGGGTGGGTTCGGCTTGAGCGTGCTGGCCGAACCGGTGGTGCTCGGCGTCGCGCTCGGGCTGTTCGTCGGCAAGCAACTCGGCGTGTTCGGCGGCATCTGGGGCGCGGTGCGGCTGGGGATCGCGACGCGGCCCGGCGGGGTAAGCTGGGCGCAGATCTATGGCATGGCGCTGCTCGCGGGAATCGGCTTCACGATGAGCCTGTTCGTCGGCGGCCTCGCCTTTCCGGGGGATGCGATGCTGGTGGAGGAGGTCAAGATGGGCGTGCTGGCCGGATCATTGCTGTCGGCGGTTGGCGGCTTTGCGGTGCTCGCGCTGGCGGCGCGGCGCGCGTGACGCGATAACGCTCAATCCTCGCGCTTCGCCCCGTCGAGCGCGCGCTCCGCGCGGGCGCGGTTCGCCCGATCGGCGTCCTTCTCCGATTTCGTCCGTCCGAAGGCGGCGCGGTTGGCGGCGGCGGTCGTCGCCTCGGTGGCGCGGCGTTTCGCCTTGCGCGCCAGCCGGAGGTTGACGACCTCGCCCATCAGTTGCGCACTTCCTTCGCCAGCGCGTCGAGCAGGCCGTTGACGAAGCCCGCCTCGCGCTTGTCGTAAAAGGCGTGGGCGACATCGACATATTCGCTGATCGCGGTGCCCACCGCGACATCGCGGCGTGCGAGCAGTTCATATGCGCCGCAACGCAGGATCGCCTTCATCGGCTTGTCGAGCCGCGCGAGCGTCCAGCCTTGCAGCCTCGGCTCGATCAACAGGTCGATCTCGCCGAGCCGCGCGGTCGTGCCGGTGACGATATCGTCGAAGAACAGAATGTCGGCCTCGGCATATTCGTCGCCCTCGATCGTCGCGCCGAGCCGGTGGTGGTGAAATTCGTGGAGCAGGGTCTGGAGCGGGGTCTTCTCCATCTCGTGCTGATAGAGCGCCTGGACGGCGGCGAGCCGCGCGGCGGCGCGGGCCTTGGATCGTGCTGCGGTACGGGACATGGGGCAGGGCCTTTACGCGCGAGACGCGCCCGCGTCACCCCTTTGCGAGTCTGAGCGCGACCGAGGCGGCGTGCGCGGGCAACCCCTCCGCCGTCGCCAGCGCGACGGTGGCGGGGCCGAGCTTGCCGAGTGCTGTGGCGTCGAGCTGGAGGAAGCTCGTCCGCTTCATGAAATCGGTGACGGAAAGCCCGCTGGCGAATCGCGCGCGCCGCCCGGTGGGGAGAACGTGATTCGGCCCCGCGACATAATCGCCGATCGCTTCGGGCGTATGGCGGCCAAGGAAGGCGGAGCCGGCGTGGCGCAGCTTGCTGAACAAGGCGTGCGGATCGTCGGTGGCGATCTCGACATGCTCGGGCGCAAGGCGATCGGTGAGCGCGCAGGCATCGGCCAGATCGGGGACGAGGATGATCGCGCCATTCGCTTCCCACGCCACCCGCGCGGTTTCTCCGGTCGCGAGGCCGGCGAGCTGGCGCTCGACCGCATCGGCCACGCGATCCGCGAAGCCCGCGTCATCGGTGAACAGGATCGACTGGGTGGTCACATCATGCTCGGCCTGGCTGAGCAGATCGGCGGCGATCCATTCGGCGTCGTTGGCGCCATCGGCGATCACCACGATCTCGCTCGGCCCCGCGACCATGTCGATGCCGACCACGCCGTAAACCTGCCGCTTCGCCTCCGCGACCCAGGCATTGCCCGGCCCGGTGACGACATCGACCGGAGCGATGCGATCGGTGCCCCAGGCGAGCGCCGCGATCGCCTGCGCGCCGCCGACGCGCCACACCTCGTCCGCGCCCGCCAGATGCGCCGCGGCGAGCACGAGCGGATTGACCGCGCCATCCGGCGTCGGCGTCACCACCACCAGCCGTTCGACGCCAGCGACCTTCGCGGGGATGGCGTTCATCAGCAGGGTTGATGGGTAAGCCGCGCGTCCGCCCGGAACATAGACGCCCGCCGCATCCACCGCGCGCCACCGCGCGCCGAGCCGGACGCCGGCATCGTCGGTGAAGGCGAGATCGTCGGGCCGCTGCTTCTCATGGTAAGCGCGGATGCGCGACGCGGCCAGTTCCAGCGCCTCGCGCAGTTCGGGGGCGAGTGCTGCGAACGCCGCCGCGCAATCGCTGGCCGGGATGCTCCAGCCGGTGGCATCGAGATCGTGGCGATCGAGCTTTTGCGTATAGGCGCGCAACGCGGTGTCGCCCTCCTCGCGCACCGCGCGCAGGATCGCGGTGACATCGCGCGCCACATCCGCATCCGATTCGCGCCGCGCATCGACCAGCGCGGCAAAATCCGCCTCGAACGATAGGTGGGCGGCGTCGAGCCGGATCATGCCGCCGCCGTCTGATCGACCGCGCGGCGGAACGCCTCGACCAGCGGCACCACCCCGGCGCGCGTCTTCATCGCCGCGCGATTG
The DNA here is from genome assembly GCF_937871615.1 of uncultured Sphingomonas sp. Classification (GTDB taxonomy): domain Bacteria; phylum Pseudomonadota; class Alphaproteobacteria; order Sphingomonadales; family Sphingomonadaceae; genus Sphingomonas. The sequence goes on from NZ_CALMPA010000054.1 coordinate 26,416, forward strand.
ACGATCAGGCGCGAGGAAACCTCCATGATCCGCTCCACCTCGACCAGCCCGTTTTCCTTGAGCGTGCGCCCCGACGAGACGAGATCGACGATGCGCGGCGCGAGGCCGAGCGTGGGGGCAAGCTCCATCGCGCCGTTCAGCTTGATGCATTCCGCCTGCACGCCGCGCCGCGCGAAATGCTCGGCGGTGACATGGGGATATTTGGTCGCGACGCGCACATGGCTCCAGCCGCGCGGATCATCGCGTTCCGCCATCTCGACCGGCTCGGCGATCGACAGCCGGCAATGGCCGATCGCGAGATCGACCGGCGCGTACAGCTCGGAATAAGCGAATTCCGCGAGCACGTCGGACCCGACGATGCCAAGCTGTGCCGCGCCATGCGCGACGAAGGTTGCGACATCGAACGCGCGGACGCGGATCAGCTCGATCTCGGGCGTGTCGGTGCGGAAACGCAGCGCGCGGCTGTCCTCGTCGCCGAACGCGGCCTCGGGCACGATGCCGGCGCGGGCGAGCAGCGGCAGCGCCTCGCTCAGGATGCGGCCCTTGGGGACGGCGATGACGATCGGTTCGCTCACGGGCGCGGCCTTTACGCGGGGCGCCGGGGAGGCGCAATACAGGGACAGGAGGGCGATCCGATGGCGATTGACGAGAAAGTGCGCGAGGCATTCCGCATTCAGGAATTTTACTGCGGGCATATGGACGCGCCGATGTATGCGCGGCTGTGTGGTGCGGTGGCCGCCGGGCTGACGCGCGCGAGCCGCACCGGCGCCCGCGTGCTTGACTGGCCGGGCGAGCCGACCCGCGATGCGCTGCCGCTGCGCTTGTGCGGCGGGCTGCACGCGCTGGTGCGTGGCAGGCGGGACGCGGGGTTGGCGGCGATCTTCGCCGGAGAGATCACCGCGCCAGACGGAATCGCGGCGGCGCTCAACGCCGCGCTCGTGCGGCACGATGACGCGCTATATCCGTGGCTCGACGGGCCACCGCAGACCAATGAGCCGGGGCGTTCCGGCGCGCTGATGCTCGGCCTGATGGAAATCGCGCGGCGGCACGGCCCGAGGATCGAACTGCTGGAGATAGGATCGAGCGCGGGCCTCAATCTGCTGATCGACCGTTATGCCTTCGATCTCGGCGGGGTGAAGCTCGGGCCGGTCGATTCGCCGGTCACGATCCGCCCCGAATGGCGTGGTGAGCCGCCCGCGCCGGTGGAGATGACGATCGCCTCGGTGCGCGGCTGCGATATCCAGCCGCTCGACGCGACCGATCCGGCGGTGGAGGCACGGCTGCTCGCCTATGTCTGGCCGGAAACGCCGGCGCGTGCGGAGCGGTTGACCCGCGCGATCGCGATGCAGCGCGCGCGCGGCGTCGATCTGGTGCGCGCCGATGCCGCCGAGTGGCTGGAGGCGCGGCTCGCCGAACCGCAGGAGCCGGGCGTCACGCGGGTGCTGATGCATTCGGTCGTCTGGCAATATCTGCCCGAGGATAGCGCGAATCGGGTGCGCGCGGCGATGGCGGCGGCGGGGGCACGCGCCACGGCGGAGCGCCCGCTCGGCTGGGTGATGATGGAGCCGGATCGCGCCTTCGCGCATCAGGTCGTCCAGGTAAAGAGCTGGCCGGGGCACGATGAATGGGCGGTGCTGGGGACGGCGCACGCGCATGGGACATGGGTGAGGAACGGGATTTTCGAGGAGGATCGCCGCGGCTTCGCTTTGCCTGAATCCGCGAAGGTCGAGGCGGGCTGAGCGGGGCGCACGGGCGCTCCGGTTGCTTTTTGCCCGCCCCGGCGCTAATGGCCCCGCTTCCCGCGTGAGGATCATGACGAACGGCCCGGCCACAAGGGCTGCCGCGGCCGTTTTGACCTCGCCCGAACTGAAAGGACAAAAATGCCCAAGCTCAAGACCAAGAGCGGCGTGAAAAAGCGCTTCAAGCTCACCGCGACCGGCAAGCTCAAGCACGGCGTGGCCGGCAAGCGCCACCGTCTCATCAGCCACAACGGCAAGTACATCCGCCAGAATCGCGGCACCTCGGTGCTGTCGGACGCCGACACGAAGACCGTGAAGGCCTGGGCGCCGTACGGCCTGAACTGAGGAGACTTAAGAGATGGCACGCGTCAAACGGGGTGTAACCACCCGCGCCAAGCACAAGAACATTCTGGAACAGGCCAAGGGCTACCGTGGCCGCCGGAAGAATACGATCCGCGTCGCGCGGCAGGCGGTCGAAAAGGCCGGCCAATATGCGTATCGCGACCGCAAGGTTAAGAAGCGCACCTTCCGTGGCCTGTGGATTCAGCGCATCAACGCCGGCGTCCGCGCCGAGGGGCTGAGCTACAGCCAGTTCATGCACGGCCTGAAGCTGGCGGGCATCGAGCTGGACCGCAAGGTGCTGGCCGATATCGCGATGCACGAAGGTGAAGCGTTTAGCGCCATCATCGCGCAGGCGAAGGCGGCGCTGCCCCAGGCCGCCTGAAGCGGGCCTGCGCTAAGAGAAACGGGGCGTCGGTGGTCTAGGCCACCGGCGCCCTTTTCGTTATCGCCGCGCCGTCGGCAAACTAGGAATCGGGCATGAGCGACCAAGACTGGTCAATAAATCTCGCCAAATACGAGAGTGACTACCTTCCCCGCATCATTGGTGCGGTCAGTCTTACTGAGCTAGAAGGGTTGCGCGTCGAACTCCTAGGTAAGAACGGTTGGATTACACTTTTTCTCAAAACCTTGGGCGGGATGTCGCCTGATGATCGGGTTCTGAAAGGGCCGCGCATCCAACACTTGCGCGAGGCGGTGGCTGGCGCGATCGCGACGCGCAAGGCCGCGCTTGAGGCGGTGGCGCTCGACGCGCGGCTGGCGGGCGAGCGGCTGGACATGACGCTGCCGGTCGATGCGGCCACCGCTGGCACGATCCATCCGGTCAGCCAGGTGATGGACGAACTGGCGGAAATCTTCGCCGATCTCGGCTTCGCGGTCGCGACCGGCCCGGAGATCGAGGACGACTGGCACAATTTCACCGCGCTTAATATCCCCGCGAGCCATCCCGCGCGGGCCATGCATGATACCTTCTACATGGCGGACAATCGTGCCCAGGATGGGGACCGCAACAGTGCGAACGCGACCGGCGAACCGCGCAAGATGCTCCTGCGCACCCACACCTCGCCGGTGCAGATCCGCACGATGCTGAAGCAGAAGCCGCCGATCCGCATCATCGCGCCGGGGCGCACCTATCGTTCGGACAGCGATGCGACGCACACGCCGATGTTCCATCAGGTCGAGGGGCTGGTGATCGACAAGGGCATCACGCTCGGCCACCTCAAATGGACGCTGGAGACATTCCTCAAGGCGTTCTTCGAGCGCGACGATATCGTGCTGCGGCTGCGCCCGAGCTATTTCCCCTTCACCGAGCCTTCGGCGGAGGTTGATGTCGGCTATACGCTGGAGAAGAGCAAGCGCGTGATCGGTGGCTCCGGTGGCGGCTGGATGGAGGTGCTGGGTTCCGGCATGGTCCACCCCAAGGTGATCGCGGCGTGCGGGCTCGATCCGGACGAGTGGCAGGGCTTCGCCTTTGGTTGCGGGATCGACCGGCTGGCGATGCTGAAATACGGCATGGATGATCTGCGCGCCTTCTTCGACGGCGATATCCGCTGGCTGAAACATTACGGGTTTTCGGCGCTCGACGTGCCGACGCTGAGCGGGGGAGTCGGCGCATGAAGTTCACGCTTGGCTGGCTCAAGGAGCATCTCGACACCAATGCCTCGCTCGACGCGATCGTCGAGGGGCTGACCCGCATCGGGCTGGAGGTCGAAGGCGTCGACAATCCGGGCGAGAAGCTCGCCGCGTTCCGCGTGGCGAAGGTGCTGACCGCCGAGCGCCACCCGCAGGCGGACAAGCTGCAGGTGCTGTCGGTCGATGCCGGGGACGGGCCGCTTCAGGTGGTGTGCGGCGCGCCCAATGCGCGCGCCGGGCTGATCGGCGTGTTCGGGATGCCGGGCGCGGTGGTGCCGGCGAATGGCATGGTGCTGAAGGTCGCGGCGATCCGGGGCGTCGAATCGAACGGCATGATGTGTTCCACGCGCGAGTTGGAACTTGGCGACGAGCATGACGGCATCATCGAGCTTCCCGCCGATGCGCCGGTCGGCACGCCCTATCCCGCTTATGCCGGGCTCGACGATCCGGTGATTGACGTGGCGATCACGCCCAACCGGCAGGATTGCATGGGCGTGCGCGGCATCGCGCGCGATCTGGCGGCGGCGGGGCTGGGGACGCTCCGGCCGCTGGCGCAAGTCTATCGCACCGATCGAATCGCGCCGGTGGCGGGCGACGGCCCGGCGCCCGACGTGCGGACCGATGACCGCGAAGGCTGCCCGGCGTTTTACGCGCAGGCGGTGTCGGGGGTCACCAACGGCGCGGCCCCGGCATGGATGCGCCAGAAGCTCACCGCGATCGGGCAGAAGCCGATTTCCGTGCTGGTGGATATCACCAATTTCGTCTCGGTCGATCTCGGGCGCCCGTTGCACGTCTATGACCGCGCCAAGCTCTCCGGCGCGCTCATCGCGCGCAAGGCGCGCGATGGCGAGACGGTGCTGGCGCTGAACGGCAAGACCTATACGCTCGACGCGACGATGACGGTGATCGCGGACGACAAGCACGTCCACGATATCGGCGGCATCATGGGCGGCGAGGATTCGGGCGTGTCGGATGCGACCACCGACGTGCTGATCGAATGCGCCTATTTCGATCCCGATCATATCGCGCGCACCGGGCAGAAGCTCGCGCTGACCAGCGACGCGCGCCAGCGCTTTGAGCGCGGGGTGGACCCGGCGTTCCTTGACGACGGCCTCGCCATCGCGACGCGGCTGGTGGTGGAGCATTGCGGCGGCACGCCCAGCGCGATCACGCGCGCGGGCGAAGCGCCGCTCGGCACGCGCAGCTATGCCTATGATCCGGCGCGCGCGGAGACGCTGGGCGGCCTCGCGGTTGCGCCGGAGCGCCAGCGCGCGATCCTCGAATCGCTCGGCTTCACCGTCACCGCCGACTGGCAGGTGACCCCGCCGACATGGCGCCGCGATGTGGACGGCGCCGCCGATCTGGTCGAGGAAGTGATTCGCATCGAGGGTATCGACAATGTGCCTTCCGTGCCGCTCGCGCGCCTGCCCGGCGTTGCGCGGCCCACCGCCACCCCCGAGCAGAAGCTGGAGCGCCGCGTTCGCCGTGCCGCCGCCGCGCGCGGGCTGGACGAGGCGGTGACGTGGAGCTTCCTAAGCGAGAAGGAGGCCGCGGTGTTCGGCGGCGGCGCATGGACGCTCGCCAATCCGATCAGCGAAGACCTGAAGGTCATGCGCCCGTCGCTGTTGCCGGGGCTGCTCTCGGCTGCCGCGCGCAACGCGAAGCGCGGCGCGGGCAGCATCCGGCTGTTCGAGATCGGGCGGCGCTACCTCGCCGATGCCGAGCGCGCGACGCTCGGGCTGGTGCTGGCGGGGGATCGCCGCGCGCGCGGCTGGCGCGAGGGCAAGGCCGCCGCGTTCGACGCGTTTGACGCCAAGGCGGAGGCGCTGGCGCTGCTCGCCGCCGCTGGCGCGCCGGTGGAGAATCTCCAGGTGTTCGGGGATGCCGGGGAGGCGTGGCATCCCGGCCAGTCCGGCACGTTGCGGTTGGGGCCGAAGACGGTGCTGGCGGCGTTCGGGATGCTCCATCCGCGCACGGTGGATGCGTTCGATCTCGATGGCGCGGTCGCGGCGGTGGAGCTGTATCTCGATGCGCTGCCCGCCAAGCGCGGCGGCAATGGCTTCATGCGTCCGGCCTATGCGCCGCCCGCGCTCCAGCCGGTGCGGCGCGATTTCGCCTTCCTCGTGCCCGAGGAGGTGACAGCGGACGCGCTCACCCGCGCGGCGAAGGGGGCGGACAAGGCGGCGATCGTCTCGGCACGCGTGTTCGACGTGTTCACCGGCACCGGCGTGGAGCCGGGCAGGAAGTCGGTCGCGCTCGAAGTGGTGCTCCAGCCGGGCGAAAAGAGCTTCACCGATGCCGAGCTGAAGGCGATCGCCGACAAGGTGGTCGCGGCGGCTGTGAAGCAGGGCGCGGTCCTGCGTGGCTGAATGGATCGTCATCGCGGGCGATGGCCTTTCGGCGGCGATCAATCCGCTTGGCGCGGAATTGTCGTCGCTGAAGGATGCCGCCGGTCGCGAATTGATGACCGATGCCGATCCCGCATTCTGGACCGGGCGCGCGCCCTTACTGTTCCCGGTGGTGGGAAGGCCGGCGGGGGAGACGATCCGCGTCGATGGTCGCGAATACCCGATGAAGCAGCATGGCTTCGCGCGGCGGATGGCCTTCACGGTGACCGAGCAGGCACCGGATCGCGCGACGTTCGTGCTGACCGATACGCCCGAGACACGTGAGTGCTATCCCTTCGCGTTCCGGCTGGAAGTGACGTTCAGCATCGCGGGCGCGACGCTTTCGGTGGACGTGTCGGTGGTGAATCCCGGTGACGCGCCGCTCCCGGCGAGCTTCGGCTTCCACCCCGCCTTTGCCTGGCCGCTGCCCGGCGGGGGCGCGAAGGAGGTGCATCGCGTCACCTTCGCGGCGGACGAGCCTGAAGCGATCCGCCGGATCGACGGCGACGGGCAGATCGCCCCCGCCGCGTGCGCCTCGCCGCTCGATGGCCGAATGCTTCACTTGCGCGATGATCTGTTCGCGCACGACGCGCTGATCTGGGACAGGCTCCATTCCGATCACGTCACTTACGGTGATGCCACCGGCCCGCGCGTGCGCGTCGCCTTTCCCGATACGCCGATGCTCGGCATTTGGAGCAAGCCGGGCGCGCGGTTCGTGTGCATCGAGCCGTGGCACGGCATCGCCGATCCGGCCGGTTTCACGGGCGATTTCCGCGCCAAGCCCGGCGTGTTCGAAGTCGCGCCGGGGGCGACGAAACAGATCGCGATGCGCGTGACATTGCTGCGCGAATCATAACCGCGCGCCTTTTTCCCCGCGCATCCCATCCGGCCTCACGAAAGCCCGCTACATGACTTCCCCCCGCCGCACCTTCGCGATCATCTCGCACCCTGACGCCGGTAAGACGACGCTCACAGAAAAGCTGCTCCAGGTCGGCGGCGCGATCCACCTTGCGGGCGAAGTGAAGGCGCGCGGTGCGAACCGGCGCGCGCGATCGGACTGGATGAAGATCGAGCAGCAGCGCGGCATCTCGGTCACCTCCTCGGTGATGACGTTCGAGAAGGACGGTGTGACCTTCAACCTGCTCGACACGCCGGGGCACGAGGATTTCAGCGAGGATACCTATCGCACGCTCACCGCGGTCGATTCGGCGGTGATGGTGATCGACGCGGCGCGCGGCATCGAAAGCCAGACGCGCAAGCTGTTCGAGGTGTGCCGGTTGCGCTCGGTGCCGATCATCACCTTCATCAACAAGGTCGATCGCGAGGGCCGCAGCGCGTTCGAGCTGCTCGACGAGGTGGCGGACGCGCTGGCGCTGGATGTCGCGCCGATGAGCTGGCCAGTCGGCATGGGGGGCACGTTCGAGGGTGTGCTCGATCTCAAACGCTGGTCGATCAGCCGGCCGGAAGGGGGCAGCCGCACCTTTCAGGGCAAGGTCGATGCCGAGCCGATCCTGCCCGATGCGGTGCGCGAGGAAGTGGAGCTGGCGCAGGCGGGCTATGCCCAGTTCGATGCCGAGGCGTATCGCAACGGCGATCTCACCCCGGTCTATTTCGGCTCCGCGCTCAAGGATTTCGGCCCCGGCGAACTGATCGACGCGCTCGCCGATTATGCCCCGCCGCCGCGCCCGCAGCCGGCCGATCCCGCGCCCGTTTCACCGGACGAGAAGGAAGTCACCGGCTTCGTCTTCAAGGTGCAGGCGAATATGGACCCGCAGCACCGCGATCGCATCGCGTTCATGCGGCTGTGCTCGGGCACGTTCAAACGCGGCATGAAGCTGACGCCGACCGGCCATGGCAAGCCGATCGCCGTCCATTCGCCGATCCTGTTCTTTGCGCAGGATCGCGAGATCGCGGATGAGGCCTATCCCGGCGACATCATCGGCATCCCCAACCACGGCACGTTGCGGGTGGGGGATACGCTTTCCGAACGTGCCATGGTGCGTTTCACCGGGCTGCCCAATTTCGCGCCCGAAATCCTGCGCCGCGTGGCGCTCAAGGATCCGACCAAGACCAAGCAGCTCCGTAAGGCGCTGGACGATATGGCCGAGGAAGGGGTGACGCAGGTTTTCTATCCCGAGATCGGATCGAACCGGATCATCGGCGTGGTCGGGCAGCTCCAGCTCGACGTGCTGATCTCGCGGCTGGAGGCGGAATATAAGGTTGCCGCCGGGCTTGAGCCGGCGCCGTTCGATACCGCGCGCTGGGTATCGAGCGACGATGCGGGCGCGCTCAAGGACTTCACCGATATCAACCGCGGCGCGCTGGCGAAGGATCGCGACGGCAATCCCGTGTTCCTCGCCAAGAGCGCATGGGAAGTGAATTACATCGCCGATCGCTATCCCAAGGTGAAATTCGCGGCGACGCGGGAGCGGTGAGCGCCGGGCGGATCAGGCCGCCTGTTCCTCGATCCATCCGCGGCGCAATGCCTTGACCGCGAGCAACCCGAGCAGGCCCGCGATCAGATAGAAGCCGACGCCGATGATCGCGGCATAGCGCAGCGAATCGTCGCCATATTGCGCCTTCAGCGCCACCGAGATCGCGCCGAGCAGCCACGGGCCGATGCCCAGCCCGACGAGATTGTTGATGAACAGGAACGCCCCCGATGCGCTCGCCCGCATATGCGGCGGGGCAAGATGCTGCACGGCGGTGGTGATCGGCCCGAGCCACAGGATATTGAGCGCGTTGGGGATCAGCAGGCACGCCCAGGCGAGCGCGGGCGATGGCGTGATAAGCCCGATCGCGAAGGTCGGCGCGGTAATCAGCCAGGCGAAGGCGGGCAGGCGGACATACCAGCCGCGATCGCCCTTCCCGAGCTTGTCCGCCAGCACGCCGCCGATGAACACGCCGCCCGCGCCGCCGATCAGCAGCAGCGATCCCATGAACTGCCCGGCGGTAATCAGCCCCCAGTCGAAACGGACCATCAGGATCTTGGGCACCCATAGCGCGAGGCCATAGCCGGCGAGCGAGCTGAACCCCGCGCCAAACGCCATCAGCCAGAAGGCGGGCTTGGCGGCGAGGATCGGAAAAACGGCGAGCAGAGGCACGCGTTCCGCTGCCGCTGCGGGCGCGGGGCGCGGGCGATCGCGCACGATCCACAGAAAGATCGGCGCGAGGACGATGCCGGCCAGCCCCACCGTCAGGAAGGCCACCCGCCAGTTGACCAGCGCGGCGATATAGGCGCCCAGCAGCACGCCGCACGCGAGGCCAACGGGAATGCCCAGCGAATAGATGGCGAGCGCGCGCGCGCGGCGTTCGATCGGATAATAATCCGCGATCAGCGCATAGGAAGGTGCGACGCCGCCCGCCTCGCCCACGCCGACGCCGAGCCGATACAGGAACAGATGCCAGAAATTGCCCGCGATGCCGCACAAGGCGGTGAAGCCGCTCCACACGATCAGCGAGGCGGCGATCACCTTCGTCTTGCCGATCCGATCCGCCAGCAACGCCAGCGGCACGCCGAGGCAGGAATAGAGCAGGGCGAAGGCGATGCCCCCGATCGCGCCGAATTGCGCGTCGTTGAGGCCGAGATCCTGCTGGATCGGCTTGGCAAGGATGCCGAGGATCTGCCGGTCGAGGAAATTGAACGTATAGACCGCCAGCAGCATCGCCAGCACCAGCCCGCGATAGCCCGGCCGTTCGCGATCAATCATTGCACCCTCCCCCGACGCAAAAAGGGGCCGGACGTTGCCGGCCCCTGTTTCATTGTCCTAACGGATCAGAACTTCGCGGTGAAGGTGGCGAATACCTGTCGCGGATTGCCGTAGAAGGCGGTGGCGATGCCTTCCTTGCCGAGCGTTGCGACATAGCCTTGCCCGTTGGTGATGATCTGGCCTGCGGCGTTGAGCGGATTACCGGCGATATCGGTCTTGATATATTGATAGCCCGCCGTCTTGTACTTCTTGTCGGTCAGGTTGCGGCCATAAACGCCGAACGAGAATTGCCGGTTGGCGCCGAACGCATAGGTTACGCCGGCATCGAGCAGGGTATAGCCGGGCTGGTCGAGGAACGGGCTTGCCGTCTCGAACTGATGCGTCAGGCTGCGGTACGACAGGGTGGTGTTGGCGGTGAACAGCCCGTCGCCCGCCGGCAGGTTGAGCGTAGCGGTGCCCGATGTCGTCCAGTGCGGGGTGTTCTGGAACACGCGGACATTGGCGACATCGGTGCCGGTCGGGCCGATGAAGCGATCATATTTCGCGTCGATATAGCCAAGCGTGCCGGAGAGGCTGAACGACGAGCCGACGCCGGCGAAATCGCGTGCGAGCTGCGCGTTGGTTTCCGCCTCGACGCCCTTGATCGTCGCCTTTGCCGCATTGGTGGTGATGCCGCAGAAGCTGGCGATGCCGTTCACCGTGCAGGCGACCGAACCGGGGACCTGCACATCGGTGTATTTGGAATAGAAAGCGTCGAGCGCATAGGTCCAGCGGCGATCGAACAGCGATCCCTTGTAACCGATTTCATAGCTGGTGACCGATTCCGGCTTGAACCGCAGGAAGTTGTAAATGTCCTGATAGGTTCGGCCAGCAGCCGGATTGCTGATCGGCGCGCTGGTGCCGGCGCCACGCGGATCGAAGCCGCCGCCCTTGAACCCTTCCGAATATGACGCATAGATCATGTGATCGGGCGTGATCTTGTAGCTGAGCGACGCGCGCGGCGTGAACTTCTTGAAATTGGCGGTGCCGCGGAAATTGGTCGCCGGCGCGCCGAGCAGGATCGGATTGCCGCCGAATTCCGCGCTCGGCCCGTTCAGATAATTCGCCTTGTAGATGAACGACGTGCGCTGATCCCAGGTATAACGCCCGCCCAGCGACAGGCTCAGTTGATCGGTGAGATCGAAGGTGAAATCGCCATAGATCGAGCTGGTCTCGGTCCGCACGTCACCCGAAGTGAAGCCGTCGAGGCCCGGCAACACCGCGCCGCCGGTGGTGAACAGCAGCACGTCGAACGCGGTCGATGCCTTGGCGCCGAGATAATAGAAGCCGACGAGGCCGTTCACCTTGTCGCTCTTGTAATGGAGCTGGAATTCCTGGCTGGTCTGCTCGTTGCGATAGACCGCCGGCACGTCGACATCGACCGACGGGAGCGAATCGAAATCAATCGGCGTGTACGAACGATCCTTGCGCCACGCGCTGATGCTGCGCAGCGTGAAGTGATCCGAAAGCTCGGCGTTGATCGTCATCGACAGGCCGCCGCCCTGCACATCCTGCTTCGGATTGTTGAGGCCCGCGCGCGTATCGAACACGTTCGACAGCACCGGCGCGCCCGATAGCAGGCCGGGGATCAGGCGATGGCCGTTGCGCGGGGCCGACGTGTCGTGCGTGTAATCGCCGGTGATGCGGATGAACAGCCGCTTGTCGGGCGATTCGAACTCCACCGTGCCGCGCCCGGCCCACAGCTTCTTGTCGTAATTGTCGATGCCGAGGTTGAGGTTGCGCCCGAACCCGTCGCGCGTCAGCCGCGCACCGGAGACGCCGACCTTGAACATATCGCCGATCGGGGTGGACAGGCTGATGACGCCGTCCGCCTGATTGTAGCTGCCGTAAGTGGCCTTCACCGTCGCGGTCGGCACGTCGGCCAGCTTCTTGGTGACGTATTTCACCGCGCCGCCGATCGTGTTGCGCCCGTAAAGCGTGCCCTGCGGGCCGCGCAGCACCTCGATCCGCTCGACATCATAGATGTCCAGAACGGCGGCCTGCGGGCGATTGAGGTACACATCGTCGAGATAGATGCCGATGCCCGCCTCGAAGCCGGGCACCGGATCCTGCTGGCCCACGCCGCGAATGAAGGCGGAGAGCGTGGAATTGGTGCCGCGCGAAACCTTCAGCGTGGTGTTGGGCGTGGTGTTCTGGATATCGGTAAGGTCGAGCGCGCCCGTCTTCGCCAGCTTGTCGGCAGTGAAGGCGGTGACGGCGACCGGCACGGTTTGCAGCGTTTCCTCACGGCGGCGCGCGGTGACGACGATATCCATGTCGTTGGTGGCGGCGGCCTCCTCAGCTGCGGATTGCGGAGCCTCCTGCGCCAGCGCGGGGGCGGCGGCGGTGAGCGCGAGCGCGGCGACGCCACAGCGGAGCGCGGCGTGGGAATTGACGAACGTGAACAAGGCTGAACCTCCCCTTTGCGGCACTTTACGGCGGCTCGCCTCCCTGCGAGCTTGTGCGGCGAACCAAAGCACAATAGTGAAAGTTGAACCAGGATTCAACTTGGATGTGAGGCACGGATGGGCGACGGGCGGCAGATGGAGCGAGGCGCTGCCCCGCCCGTCGCGGATCAGGCGGGGGCGAGCGCCGATAAACGGCCGCGCACGGCGCGCGGACAGCGCACCCAGCGCGCGATCCTCGATGCGGCGGCGCTGGAATTTGGCGAGCATGGTTTTCACGCCACCTCGATCAGCGGGATCACCCGGCGGGCGGGCGTGGCGCTCGGCAGTTTCTACACCTGGTTCGATTCGAAGGACGCGGTGTTTCGCGCGCTGGTCCGCGACATGTCCGATCAGGTGCGCGATCACGTCGCCCCCGCGATCCGCGCCGCGCCGGATCAGATCGCGGCGGAGCGCGCGGGCCTTGAGCATTTCCTGGAGTTCGTGCGCGGTCACAAGGAGATATATCGCATCATCGACGAATCCGAATTCGTCGATCCTGAGAGCTTCCGGCTGCATTATTGCTCCACCGCCGATCGTATCCGCGAGCGGCTTCAGGCCGCCGCCGCGCGCGGTGAACTGATCGACGGGGTGGGCGAGGTCCACGCCTGGGCGATCATGGGGATGAACGTGTTCCTGGGCTTACGCTTCGGCGTGTGGGCGAAGGATGCGCCGACCGCCGAGATCGCCGATCAGATCGCGGCGATGCTGGCGCGGGGGTTGGGGCGGGGGTGAGGGCCGGTTGTTTTGTTTATGTCGGGATGGGTGGAAAAGCGACAGTCCGGTCTTGGCCGATTGAACCGGATTGCAGACATGA
>NZ_CALMPA010000055.1 GCF_937871615.1 uncultured Sphingomonas sp.
AAAGGCCAGCGGACGCGTAAACTCGCCTTGTAACGCAGATGGCAGTCATGAGAGCATACAATATTGGCCGATTTGCCACATCTTGGTCACGTGCAACCGTTGCTTGGGGGCGCTCGGGCAACCTTCGCGTGTTTGTCGAACGGGGCCGGCGATCGAAGAATGCGACGAGAGGTGGCGGTTGCTGGAGCGGTGGCACCAATAAACAGGTTGATACGACCAATGCGACTCGAGCCGATCGGCCACCTTGGAGAGAGGTGGCCTGGCAAAACCGCACAGCGAGATAAGTGGATTTTCTGCCTGATGGCGGCGAGGGCGGCCGCGTGACAGGAGTAGAGATGAGCAAGAGACCGCGCCGAAATCATAGCCCGGCATTTAAGGCGAAGGTAGCGTTGGCTGCGGTGAAGGGGGAGAAAACGCTGGCGGAGTTGGCGCAACTGTTTGATGTTCGCCCGAACCAGATCACGACATGGCGCTCGCAGCTTCTGGAGGGAGCGGCCGGCGTATTCGGCAGCAGGCGCGCAACGAAGCTGCGGAACCGGCGATCGACGTAAAGACGCTCCACGCCAAGATTGACGAACTGACGCTGGTGAACGATTTTTTGTCCGGAGTGCTCGGCAAGGCGGGGCTGTTGCCGAGCGCAAAACGATGATCGACCGCTCACACGGCTTGCCGCTGGCGCGGCAGGCCCGGGAACTTGGGATCAGCCGGAGCAGCATATATTACCTGCCAAAGCCGGTGTCGCCCGCCGATCTGGCCATTATGCGGCGGATGGACGAGTTGCATCTGGAGTTTCCATCGCCGGCAGCCGGATGCTGCGCGATCTGCTTCGGCAGGAACCGGAGATATTCAACACCGATCAGGGCAGCCAGTTCACTTCGCAAGCGTTCACCCGCGTGTTGCTGCGCGAAAAGATTGGCATCAGCATGGACGGGCGGGGCGCGTGGCGCGACAATGTCGTGGTCGAACGCCTGTGGCGCTCAGTAAAATATGAGGAGGTTTACCTGCGCGCCCATGGCGCGGTCAGCGAGGCCCGAGCATCGATCGGTCGATATCTGAGAGCCGGACTCAAAATTCGAGCTTGGCGATACGGCGGGTCATTCGCCTGATGGATGAGATGACCATCCAGGCTTCGGACGATGCGATGGAGGCTTCCCAATCCTTGGCGAGGCGCCGGCACCGATTGAGCCACGCCAGGGTGCGTTCAACAACCCAGCGCCGGGGTAGAATGACAAAGCCGGACAGGTCGGAGCGCCTGATGATTTCGATCGTCAGCCGATCGATGTGCGCGACTCCAGCTTCGAGCTTTTGCCCGGCGTACCCGCCATCGGCGAATAGCTTGGCGAGTGTGGGATACGCGTCACAGGATCGCTCGATCAGGCCGGGCGCCCCGTCGCGATCCTGAACATCGGCACCATGCACCACGCCTTCCAGCATGTTGCCGAGCGTGTCGGTCACGACATGGCGTTTGCGCCCCTTTATCTTCTTGCCGGCGTCGTATCCGCGCGGCCCACCCGCTTCGGTGGTCTTGACCGACTGGCTGTCGATGATGCCCGCCGTCGGTGCCGGCTTGCGACCTTCCGAAACCCGCACCCATGCCATCAGCACTGCGTTGACGACATCGAGCAGGCCGTTGTCGCGCATCCGGTAGAAATGATACTGCACCGTCGTGAAGGGCGGGAAGTCCTTGGGCAGTTGCGCCCATTGGCACCCCGTCGTCGCGATATACTGGATCGCATTCCACAGGTTCCGTGCACGGGGCTTACGCGGGCGGCCAACCTTGGTTGTCAGCCTCAACAACGGGCGGACGACAGCCCATTCCTCATCCGTGCAGTCGCTTGCATAGCGCAGGCGGCCTCTGTCATGCTCGCGGCGAGCGATTTCAGTCCAGCCCATGTGAGCCCCTGTAGTCTTTCCAAACCAGAGTGAATCACAAGCCGCTGAAATCGCTCGACCAAATTTTCGCTCATGCTAGGATAGTCGATCCTGGAACCGGTCGTTCGTACAGATTGTTCGTTGCGCTCGGTTGGAAGCCGGCAAGTGACCCGCAACCAGCGGTGATCCATCCACTCCGGATAGTCTATATACTCATCAGATCGCTGCCGAATATCACCGGGCCAGCGTAATTTTTTCTGATCTCGGACAGCATATATTTTTCATCGGCGGTCTCTGCATTCGGCGGCAGCCCGATATGAGTTAGAACTAGCTTCTTGACCTCCGTGCGCGCTGCCATTGCGCCAACATTTTCAGGGGTGAGATGCTCCATTTCCATATGGCGGATCATGGGCGTGTCATCGATATTCTTACCGGCGGCTTTGCGGCGGATATCCCCGATCACGCCCTGCAAGTCGATCACTTCGCTGATAAGAACGTCCGCGCCCATGGCCAGCTTTTCCACCGCCGGGCTCGGGCCCGTGTCGCCGGTATAGACAATGCTCCGCCAAGGCGTTTCGAAGCGATAAGAAAAGGACATATCCCGGCCGTAGGAATGCTCGGGCAGCTTCATGGTTGAATAATGGGTGTTTTCAACTGCGGTTACGCGCAGCACTTCGTCACGATAGACTTCCAGCGGCCCCGATTGCTTGATGTCCCGTCCCGAGAACCATTGCTCCGGGGGCGTCGCCTGAGCGCTCTCGGCCCTGAAAATGTTCGCCTGGATTGATATCGCCTTCAGGGTGTCTTCGACCACCTGTTGCGTGCCCGGCGGGCCGTAGATGGGGACCGGCGTACTCCGAAGCCTTCGCATCGCCGCCTCGACCCAGTCCAGTGCAATAAAGGAGGCAAGGCCCGCCGAGTGATCGAGATGGAGGTGTGAAATGAACGCAACGTCGATCTTGCTCAGATTGACCCCTGCCAGGGTCAGTTGATGGGTAACGCCTGCACCCAGATCGATCAGGTAGGAACGATCGCCGATTTGCAGGAGGTTGGCCGGCTGAGCCCGCGTCTTGCGAGGGATAGGGCCGCCGCCAGTGCCGAGCAAAACCCAACGATCGGTTGGCGGAGCGGCCGCCCGGAGCGGTAGCGCCGAGGTTGCCATACCGGCTATTGCGGAGCCCAATATTCCCCGGCGTGTCATCGTTACCTTGGGCAGCATGATACTCTCCCGCTTTTATGATTGCGCGCAAACGGCCGCGGTGCAGCTCATCTCTTCGATTTACAGTTTTACGCCGACTTCCAGAGCAATTGAACGTGGCGCGTCCGGGAATTTCAAAGCGCGTGGGATCGGCGTGAGGCTCGCCGGCAATACAAAGACGCTCGCTACGGTGTGAACGTCCGACAGGTTCCTGCCTACCAACGCGATGTGCCAATTCTCGCTGGTGGGCGCGAATTGCACGCGCAGATCGTATTTAATGTAGCCCTTCTGGTAACCGTAATTCGGATCCTGCGTGTCCGCGTCATAAAAGCCCGTTCGGCCGGCGCCGCCACCCGTCACATCGATCTTATAGTCGGCGAGATCGAAGCGCGCGTGCGCCTGCACCGATCCAGTCCATTTTGACGAATAGGGCGGACTGTAGCCGGCAAGATTGTTAGTCGCTGCGACGCACGTCGAGGGCTGGGTCGCAAGGCAGGCCGCACCGGGATAATCATCATATTTGATATCGAGATAAGCACCATTGGCCGAGATATCGAAATTGCGGATCGGACGCACCGTCAACGAACCCTCGAAGCCCTTGGCGGTCGCGCTGGCGGCATTGCTGATCAGGAAGCTCGACGTCGACGGCGAATAAACCGAAACCTGCAAATTCTTGAACCGCGTGTGATAGGTGGAAATGCTGCCGACGATCGCGCGATTGAGCGCGGCGAATTTAAGCCCGGCTTCGTAGTTTTCGGATTGCTCGGGAAGGAACTGGAACGTGGCGCTGGTGGTACCGTTGGTGTTGCTCGCGAAGCCACCGGATTTCGATCCGCGGCCATAGGTTGCATAGGCCATCACGTCCGGCGCGAGATCGACCTGGATCGTGGCGGATGGATCGACGTGATCCTCGTTGATTTTGCCGACCGCGCTGGATGTGGCGTTCGTCGGTGAGCGGAAAATATCTCCGAAGAACGTCGCGTCTTTATGCGTGTTGGTATAGCGCAGGCTGCCGATCACCCGGACGATCGCGGCGGGACGGATGGTGACTTGTCCGAAAACCGATTTCGTATCGCTGTTCTGCGCAAAATTGGTGTGGATCGTCCTCTGATATGTCGGGAGATTGTAATAACTCGTCCCGGCGAGGGAATATTTCCCGGTGTCGTAATATGCGCCCACGACATATTCGATCGTCCGCCCGGTTGGTGAGAGCAGCCGGACTTCCTGCGAGAACTGGCTGAATTTTTCCGGATAGGAATTGGCGATCGTAAGCGGAACGATGGTTCCCGATGGCGTATTCTGATCGAAGACATTGGTCGCGCGGCCGCTGAACCACGAATAGCCGGTGACGCTGGTAAGCGTGAATTCGCCGAAATGCGCATTCGCGGTGTTCGACAGCAGCACCGAGTGGTTCGTCCACCCCTCCGGCCCGAGCGGACTCGATTGGGTATAGCGGTCATACCCCGGATCCTGCCGCACGTTCAGCGGCGAAGAAACGGTCAGGCCGCCAGCGCGGTCGATATTGCCATATTCGGCCTTCAGCGTGGTATCGAAGAAATTGGACGGTTCCCAGTGCGCGGTTACGCGGAACATCTGCATCTTGTCACGGCGATCCCACGCCCCGGTGCCAAGATTGTGAACATAGCCATCCTGATCCTGCAGGCGCAGGGCGAAACGGACGCCCAGCGTATCGGTGACTGGCCCGGACACATAGCCATCGAGCAGATAGCCTTTTTGGTCGAAATTATAGGTACCGGTCAGACCTGCGGACATCTCCTTGGTGGGGTTGGCCGAAACGACGCTGATCGCGCCGGCGGCGGTGTTCTTGCCGAACAGCGCGCCCTGTGGTCCGCGCAGCACCTCAACGCGCTCCACGTCGAAGAAGGGCGCGGCGGCCTGACGCTGCTTCCCGGTATAAATCCCATCCATATAAAGGCTTACAGATGGATCGAAGGCGTAGTTACTGGAGGCCGAGCCAAAGCCGCGGATATAGATGGCGTCGTTACCGTTGGCGCGCTGGATCGCGACGTTCGGCACCGAATTGACGATCGATTTCATATCGGTCGCCTGAAATTCGGCCAACTTCTCGCTGCCGATAACGGTCATCGAGATCGGCACTTTTTGCACGCTTTGCGCGCGCTTGGTGGCCGTGACGATAATCTCCGGCGAAGCCGTGTTTTCTGTGGGAGCGGCGCGTTGGGCATCCGCAATCTGCTGTGCGTTCGCGGGGACTGAGGCGACTGTCAGCGCGATGGCCGCAGAGCCGATCTTCAACGCCCAGTATGTCTTGCCAGTCATTGCACACTCTCCGCTTTAGCAGTTTTTTGCCGACGATTTTTCCCGCGAACGGCGCACTGGATGGCCGTCGAGGTAAATTTATTCTTAGACACCTAACCTTGCACGTTTCAAAAATATGTCAAATATTTTCCTAAAATATGGGTCGGGTGTCTGACCCAATTGGGCGGTATGGCGCGCAACCGTCATCGCCAAGGCTTGCGCCTCCGCTCATACTGCAACACAGCGAGGCGCAGATGTCGTGAAATTCGACCCCATGCTTGATAAGGCATCCAGATGAGCAACCCACGCCTGATGATGAGGCTTTTGACAGCCGTCTATTGGTTCGATGAGGGGTTGCAAACGGCGCTGAAAGAAGCCGGCGTGCCCAATGTCACCCGCGCGCAATCGCTGCTGATTGCGAACATTTCCGCCGGGGTGAATCGTGCATCGAGAATCGCTAAAAACCTGGGAATTACACCGCAAGCAGTGGGGCAAATGCTTAATGAGCTGCAAGCCAGGGGCGTGGTGGAGATCGTGACTGATCCGGCGGATGGCCGGGCGCGAATTGCGCGGCTCGTCGGTCCGGCGGATCAGAGCTACAGGGCGGCGGCCAGGACGCTCGACTATATGGAGCTCGAACTCGCCCAACGCATCGGGGTGGCGCATTATAACGGCCTGCGGGATGCGCTGAACAAGGATTGGGGGGAGCCACCCAAGGTTCCTGCCACCCTGCAACATGCGGACGCGGGGAACGAAGATGTCGTATCGGCGCCCTCATAAAAATAGGAAAGAATATTTCTTAAATTGACTTCCTGTTTGTCGTCTCCGATGATCGTGGCGATCATAAAGTGGGAGTCGGAAGCTCATGGGTGTCGTTGCCATTGCGCAGAAAGCCAAAGCAGAGGCGGTTGCCGACCGCCGTATCCCCAAGGGAGACGATTGGCTGTCCCGCGAAGAGCTTGAGGCGCTGACCCCCGAAGAGTTGGTTCGCCGCACCACCGCGCTAAAGCCGCTCATCGCCGCCCACGCGCTTGAGTGCGAGCAGTTGCGCAAACCTGTTGATGTGGTCTGGGATGCTATTCGGAAAACCGGCTGTTTTTATCATTTCGTGCCGAAGCGTTATGGCGGGTTGGAATTCGACGTCGATACGTTCATCGATGCAATGCTGCCCATTGCCGAAGCTTGTGGCTCGACCGGCTGGGTGACCGCGTTCTGCGTAGAACACAACTGGATGTTTGCGCAATTTTCCGAACAATTTCAAGAAGAAACCTTCGGCGGCGATTTCCCCTATATGATCGCACCGGGGGCAACTAATCCGCCCGGCGTCGCCCAGCCCGTGGCCGACGGATATCTCCTGTCGGGACAATGGAAATGGGGCACCGGCATTATGAATGCCGATTGGGTGATGGTCGTCGGGGTCAATCCAGAGACCAGGCCGCCCCAGCCGCTCATGCTGGCCCTTCCGGCGAGTGAAGTGGACGTTATCGACACCTGGTTCGTCGACGGCATGATCGGCACCGGCAGCAACGACATTCGGTGCGAGCAGGTTTTCGTCCCGGCGCATCGCGTGATAAAAATGGCGGAAATGCGCAACGCGAGCGGGCCTGGAGCAACGTTACATGCCCACAATCCGGTTTATCGGATGCCCATGACGCCCTTTCAGGCCGTGACAGCGGCGATCGGCGCGGTCGGCGTGGCGCGATCGGCGATTGCGCATTTCAAGGAGCGCATCGGCGTAAGAGCGTTGGTGGGCACCACCGTCAAACAAAACGAAAAGCCAGCGGCCCATATGCGTCTGGGCGAGGCAAGTGCCAAGGTTGCCGCCGCCGAAATGATTTTACGCAAAACGGCGCGCCGCAATGTCGAACTAGCGGCCGGCCCCGATCCGGTCCGCGATGAAGACCGTATCGCGCTCAGGGCTCAAGTAGCGCTGGCGATGAACCTTTGCCAAGCCGCCATTCGGCTCATTGCCGAAGGGGCCGGCTCCAGCGCGCATATGCTCAACAACCCGATTCAGCGCGCGCTTCGTGACGTCAATGTGATGGCCAGCCATGTTGTCTATGATTTTGACGGCGCCAATGAACTTCTCGGTCGCTCACTGATCGGACTGGAACCTAATAGCTACATCTTTTGATGTTTGGAGGCTCGGTTGAACTCGCAGGCTCAGCCTTTCCTTGCGAGCGGGCTGCTTAGTATTTTAAGCAACATCCCGATCGACGATGCCCGACAATCGGCGCGGGTGGCAGGTTAGCCGTAAGCGCTGTGCTCAGACCACGGCTGTCCATGGCATGAGGCTGCCGACGTTGTTGGCGGGATGACCGTTGGCGAGTTCGGTAAGGGTGCGGGTCAGCCAGTCATGCGGGTTGATGCCGGTGAGCTTGCAGTTCTCGATCAGCGTCGCGATCACCGCCCAGTTGTCGCCGCCCTCGTCGGAGCCGGCGAACAGGGCATTCTTGCGATTCAGAGCGATTGTGTGAATCGGCTTCGGGATTGGGCGCCGATCGGCACGAATAGTCTATCGAATTCAAAGATCGTTGCGGGTCAAGATTGGGATCCGATTCACGCCGTGGCCTCGCGCAGGATGTTGACCGCACGTTCGACGGTCCCGCCGACGCGGGCCTTCGCCTCAGTGGAAGTCATGGCTGCGGATGCGGAGGATTTCCTCTTGCTCCTGAACCGTACCGAACGGAGGCGATGCCAGCGTGCGCCCACGTGGGAAGCTCGGATCGCGTGGATTCGGGCCGCCGCCATTGTGGGCGCCATCGCCGCGGCCTGGAGCGACCGCGAAGCTCGTCCGGCTGATAGAACGTAGCATGTCGTCATGATTGGTGATCCGATCGCAGATGATATGGATGACCTCGCCTTCCTTTTGCAGGCGCCCGCGCATCGCGATCATCGATGCGGACATGACCTGGCGCCGGTAGATCTCGAACCTGTTGGGCCAGAGGATGCCATTGGCGATGCCGGTCTCATCCTCGATCGTGATGAACAGCACGCCCTTGGCCGAGCCGGGGCGCTGGCGAACGAGGACGACGCCGGCAACCTCGACATTGCGGCCATCGCGGATGGTCGCGAGATCCGCACAGCGGACGATCCGCATCGCGTCGAGCTCACCACGCAGGAAGCTTATGGGATGCCCGCGCAGCGACAGCTGAAGCGAGCGATAGTCCTCGACGACCTCACGCCCGGCGGTCAGCGGCGCGAGGGCCACATCCGGCTCGCGTCCTTCGGGCGAGAAGCGTGCCTCGCGCGCATCGGCGGCGGCGAACAGCGGCAACGGCGCTTCGCCCAGCCCCTTCACCTTCCACAAACCCTGCCGCCGATCTTCCGCAATGCAGTGAAACGCATCGGCTTCCGCGAGGCGTTCGATCGTCGTGCGCGGCACGTCGGCGCGGCGCCAAACCTCCTCGACGCTGCCATAGGGCATGTCGCCGCGCGCGACCGCGATCTGGGCACCATGGATGTTGGCGAGACCGCGCACCTGGCGGAAGCCGAGCCGCACGGCCATGAGCCGGCCCCTCGTCGGCTCGAGCGTGCAATCCCAATGGCTGTGGTTGATCGAAACGGGCCGCACCTCGACGCCATGCTTACAGGCGTCCTGCACGATCTGTGCCGGGGAATAGAAGCCCATCGGCTGCGCATTCAGCAGCGCGGCGCAGAACACATCCGGGTGGTGATGTTTCACCCAGCAGCTTGCATAAGCAATCTTTGCGAAGCTCGCAGCGTGGCTTTCGGGGAAGCCATAGCTTCCGAACCCCTCGATCTGCTTGAATGTGCGTTCGGCGAAATCCTTGGGATAGCCGCGGTCGATCATCCCATTGACGAGCTTGTCGTAGAAGTGGCTGACGCCACCGGTCAGCTTGAACGTCGCCATGGCGCGGCGCAGCTGATCGGCTTCGACCGCCGTGAACCCCGCGCCGACGATCGCGACCTTCATCGCCTGTTCCTGGAAGAGCGGCACGCCCAGCGTCTTCTCCAGCACGGCGCGGAGTTCGGGCTTGGGATATTCGGGCTTCTCCTTGCCCTCGCGGCGGCGGAGATAGGGATGGACCATGTCGCCCTGGATCGGTCCGGGACGCACGATCGCGACTTCGATCACGAGATCGTAGAATTGCTTGGGCTTCATGCGCGGGAGCATCGACATCTGCGCCCGGCTCTCGATCTGGAAGACACCCAGCGTGTCGGCGCGCTGGATCATCTTATAGACCTCTGGATCGTCATCCTGCAGGTCCGCCATGCTAATCTTGATGCCCTTGTCCTGTTCGAGGAAGTTGAAGGCGCGGTTCATGCAGCCGAGCATGCCCAAGCCCAGCACGTCGACTTTCATGAACTTGAGCGCGTCGATATCGTCCTTGTCCCATTCGATGATCTGCCGGTCCTCCATCCGCGCCGGTGCGATCGGCACGAGATCGTCGAGCCGGTCCTGGGTCAGGACGAAGCCGCCGGGGTGCTGCGAGAGGTGCCGCGGCGTGCCGATCAGCTGGCGCGCGAGGCGCAGCGTCAGTTTGAGGCGATGATCCTGCGCATTGATGTTGAGGCTCTCGATCTGATCATCGCTGATCCCGTCCATCGACCAGCCCCAGACGAGGCCGGTCAGCATCTTGGTGAGATCGCGCGGGAGCCCAAGCGCCTTGCCGACTTCCGACACCGCGCCGCGCGTGCGGTAGCGGGTGACGACCGCGGTCAGCGCCGAGCGATCACGACCGTAGGTCTCGTAGATCCACTGGATGATCTCCTCGCGCCGCTCATGCTCGAAATCGACATCGATATCGGGCGGCTCCTTCCGCTCGCCCGAGACGAAGCGCTCGAACAGCAATTCATGCTGGATCGGGTCGATCGAGGTGATGCCGAGCAGATAACAGACGCAGCTGTTGGCGGCCGAGCCCCTGCCTTGGCAGAGGATGCCGCGCCGGCGGCTCTCGGCGACGATCGAATTGACCGTCAGGAAATAGGGCGCGTAATCGAGCTGCTCGATGAGGTGGAGCTCATGGGCAATCTGGTCGCGATAGCGCTGCGGCACCCCGTCGGGGAACTTCGCCGCCGCCGCCTCCTCTGTCATTTCGGCCAGCGCTTCTTGCGCGGTGCGCCCGGCCATCACCTGCTCATAGGGATATTGGTACTGGATCTCACCGAGGTCGAAGGTGCAGGCGCGCGCGATGTCGGCGCTGGCCTGGACCGCGTCGGGAAACGCCTGGAAGCGCCGCTCCATTTCCGCGGGCGTCTTCAAATGGCGGTCCATGAAGCGCTCGCGCCGGTAGCCGAGGGCGTCAACCGTCGTCTTCTCGCGGATCGCCGTCACCACGTCCTGCAACGGTCGTACCTCCGGGCTGTGATAGAGCACATCACCGGTCGCGACGGCCCGCACACCGTGCCGGCCCGCCAGGGCGGCGAGTTCGTAAAGCCGGATCGCGTCGTCCGGTCGGCGGCGGAACGACAGCGCGCAATAAGCGCCCGTGCCGAACGCCGCCGCGATGTCGGCAAGCTGACCCGCGGTCCTTTCGTCGGGAAGATCGGGCAGCAGGATGCCGACGAGGTCTTCGGCGTGATGGACGATGTCGGCCCAGCCGAGAATGCAGCAGCCCTTGCCGCCGCGCGCCTTGCCGATCGACAGCAGCCGGGTCAGCCGGCTCCAGGCGGCGCGGTTCTGCGGATAGAGGAGAAGATCATGGCCCTCGGTCGCACGAACGCGGGCGCCCGGGATCATGCGCACGCCCGTCGTTTTCTGGCCGTCCCAGCCGCGTACAACACCGGCAACGCTACCCCAGTCGGCGAGCCCGAGTGCGCTGTGCCCCTGCAGCGCCGCGGTCGCAAACAGCTCCTCGGGCGAACTCGCGCCGCGCAGGAACGAGAAATGGCTCATCACCTGAAGTTCGACGTACGCCGTCATCAGCCGAACATCCCATGGATGTACCAGCTCAAGTCGCCGGTCTCGGGCTCGACGCCGTCACCGCGCCGGAACAGCCAGAAGCGCTCGCCGCTCTCGACCTCGACGCGGAAATAGTCCCGCACCGCCCATAGCTCGGTATCGGTCCGCCACCATTCGCCGTGGATACGCTCCGGGCCATCGCCAGCGATCACACGATAGGGCCGGCCGCGCCAGGTGAAGCGCCGCGGTGGATGGTCGGGAAGCAGCGCCACGACATGGGTCAGATGCTCCGGCCGGCGCAACATGCGGACCGGGCGCTTCCATCGCGGCCAGCAACCTGGTTCCTCCAACGGCCCGACGCGCCGTATCGCGCGTTCCGGCACGTCGCTTTCGTTCGGGCCGACGCGGAACACGGCATCCTCGCCGGCGCGCCCGACAAGCTGATCGATCGCCGGTGCCAGATCCGCCGCAGCGCCTTCCGACGTGATGAGTGAGCCGGCGATGCTCGCACCGAGCGGCTCGCTGTAGGGCACGGTGAGATGCATCGCTTCGATCCCGAGTCCGGGCTCGAGCCGATCAAGCTTCAGGGTGAACATGCGCTTCAGATGCCTGGCGTCACGTGTTGCGCGAGACGCGCCGATCACGATCCGCTGTGCCTCCCCATCGACCCTGACCGCCACGAGCAGCGCGGTGCGGACGCCAAGACCGCGCTCCCGGAGCAAGCCGATCAGGTCATCGACGAGATCCGAGATCACCAGAGTGATACTCTTGGGCGTTCCAATCGGTTCCAGCAGGCGAAGCGACACAGCAGGTGCCTCGAATGGCACGACCGGGGTGATCGGCTCGGCGATATGGCCAACCGCCTGGTCAAGGCGCGTGACGGCCGCGAGGCCGAGCCTTTTCGCCATCGGGCCGCGCGGCAGCCTGATGAGGTCCGCTACCCGGTCGAGGCCAAAGCGCGCCGCCGCCGTCAACGCAGCCGGCTCGAGTCGCAGCGCCGCAACCGGGAGCTCGGCAAGCGCTGCCGTCTCGGCTCCGGCGTCGAGAATAAGTATGTTCCTACCGCTATAGCGCGCGAGTGCATGCGCCGCGCCCGGCGTGCCGGCGATTGCGATGCGCGCCGTGAAGCCTAGCCGCTCCAGGAAGCGGAGCAGCCGGCGACAAAAGCGTTCCTCGCCCCCGAAAAGATGGGTTGTGCCGGACAGATCGAGCCACAGACCATCGCCGCCTGAGACACTGGCGGTCGGCGTCCAATGCGTGGCGGCATGCAGTGCCAGCCGGTCGAGCCAGGCCTGGTCACCGTCGGGATCGGCATCCCGCACATCCAAATCGGAAACCAACACCCGGGCATGAGCCGCGACCATTCCCCGGGTCAGGCCAAGCGACAATGCGACCGGACAGGCCGAGCGGACCAGGTCGCGCTGTCCGACGCGTTCGATCAAGATTGTCGGTCGATCGGGCCGGAAGTCGATGACGGGCATCGGTGTCGCGCTGCGACCGCCTTCATCTGGTGGCAACGCCTTGAACGGATGTTCGACGGGTTCGGAACGACGCCCCAGCATGCGCATCGGTGGGCGCTGGTGAGCCGGCAACTGCGCGATTTGGCCGATGGCCTGGGCCTTGGTCAGGCCGCGGTCTCGCGCCCAGCGTGCGCCCGGTCGCCAGCCGCCGCCGCGCGGAACCGAGCAGGTGCCGGGGTCATCGTCGACAGGCGAAGCGAGCGGCGCTGCGTGAGCGCGCGGTTCAAGCGGCCTGGCTGGCCGCTCCGACCGCCGCAGCCGCTCGATGGCGAGCTGGGGCAGGTAGAGCGAGGCGACCCGTGTCATCGCATGCCTCGAGCACGATAGAGAATGGATTGCCGTTGCGCTGCCGCACCAGCTCGACCGACCAGCAGGCGCGGCCGACGCCTGGCGCAGGCAAGGGCAGGGAGGGTGCACAGCCGATCCGCCAGCGGGTCATCGCCGCGGACGGACGTTCGAGCGGATCGCGGCTGGTCCTGGCCCAGCGCCGGAGCAGCAACATCGGCGTCCGGCCATCGGCGGCGGCCAGTTGCAGCCGCCGTGTGGCGGTCTGGTCAGCTGCCTTCACCTCGGCGACCACGGCGGCAAAACTGCCGTCGCGCAGCGAGTCTTCGGCGAGCGCCAGCGCCATCACCTCGTTTTGGTCCTGGAGGTAGAGCAGTTTGGCAGCCGGCAGCCCGGCCTGTTCAAGACCGGGCGCATAGAGATCGAAGCGGGTGAGCGCCCAGGCGACGGTGGCGCCGGCCCCAGCAGCGAATCGGGCGGCAAGCCCCGCGAGGAACAAAGTAGCGGCAGCATCGTCGCCGAGCGTCGGCGAGGCGGCGGTGATTTCGTGCAGACCGCCGCCGTCGATACCGCCGGCCCCGAGCCGCCGGTCTAGCTCATCGACGCCGAACGGAAGCGCGTCGATCGTCTCGCCTGCCTTGATCGCCACCGATGCGCGAAGAGTATTGAGCACATGCGCACGGTCGGGAACGGTCAGGGCGGGCACGTAGGACATTGCAAGGGAATCTACTCTTTTGTTCCCTCTATGTTCACAGACTCGGCCATCCGCGTCAAGTTGCTGAGCAGCCCCCTGCGCTAAATGGCGAGTTTGGGCTGCTCGGTCGCGGGCGGATAACCCCGCCCATTGCTTCACCTGCGCTCATGCGCGACAACAATGGTCGGTCTCTGGTTGCCGTTGAATGAAAAGCGGGGGTCACGTCACTTACGAATACATCGTCAAAATCTGGACTTCAGAACCAGAGCGGTTCATCGTCAACCCGATCCACCAGATGCCGGGACTGAACACCTAGGCTGTCAGTGCACTTGAATTTTGCCGCTTGGGCTCTAGGCTGATTTCCGCGCCGCGAGGATGCGGCGCCGAGGCGTGAGAACCTCGCTTGAGGAATTGGTTTCGCGATCACTGCGGCCGGGTGGCCGGCGCGTATGTTCAGGCCGTTCGCGGCTAAAGGCGTCGGCGCATGCTCAAGCGTGTTCTCAACACCCGGCTTTTGACGGCCGTGCCTCGTTACGGGAGCATGGTCGCAGATGCGCGCGAGAGGGTGGTGTCATAACGACGAAGGTGCAAGCGTCCCGGGACGGACGGCGAGATCGTGCGCCTGAGTTTCGACCCCGAGTTGGAGAGCGGCGCGGCGGGGCTGTGCGATGTAGAGCACGTGCGAGAGGGCGGCCGCGGGCACACTCCGCCTGAGCGGTCCACACTCGAGGCGCTCTACCATTCCCAGGCCGCTCGACTGTTTCGCCTGTTCCGACGGCGCGCTGATCGGCAAGAGGCCGAGGATCTGGTGCAGGAGACCTTCACCCAATTCGCGCATGCCGATATCGGGCGGCCGTCGGCGATCGACTGTCCCGAGGCCTATTTGACCGAAGTGGCGGGCAATGTGCTGCGCAGGCGCGCGAGGACCGCGGCGCGGCGATCGGCGGCATTGCATGTATCCATCGACGACGTGCCGCTCGTCGGACACGATCTGGAGCGGTCGCTCGAGGCGCGTGATATGCTAAAGCGACTGGAAGTCGCTATGCTGGCGCTCAAGCCGATGACCCGAGAGATTTACTTTGCCTGCCGTTTCCATGGCTACAGCCGGGCGGAAATCGCCGAGCGCACCGGGCTCCGGATGAAGGCGATCGACAAGCATCTGGGCAAGGCGACCGCGCATATCCGTCGCACGATTGGCGCGCGGTGATGCTGCGCCATCCTTTCCGATCGCGAACCGCGCGGCGTGAAGCGAACGACTGGCTCGTACGGGTCCAGTTGAGCGACGCGTTCGATCGCGACGCGTTCGAGGCATGGCGGTCGGCCGACCCCGCTAATGCCGCTGCTTATGACGATCTGATCCAGGATTTGACCATCAGCGCCCCGCTCGCCGATACCGAGATGGTGCGGACGGCGGAATTGCGCCGGGCGTCGTTTCTCGAACGCAATCCCGGCGCCGGCTATGCAATTGCCGCCAGCGTCGCCGCGATGCTGCTGGCCGGTACCGGTGTCAGCCTGCGCGAAGCGGGCTATTGGGGGGCGTCGACCGCCGCCAGCCAGGACACGCTCTACGCCACCCGGGTCGGAGAAGTTCGAACGATCACGCTCGCGGACGGCTCCCGGGTCACGCTCGATACGGATTCGATCCTGCGCGTCGCCTTCACATCGAGCGAACGTGCGGTGCGGCTCGATGCCGGCCGCGCGCGCTTCGAGGTCGCGCACGATGCCGCGCGTCCATTCATCGTCAACGCGGGAAGTGGCCGGGTCATCGCGCATGGCACGATCTTCGACGTCAGCATCCGGCCGGCAGGGGTCAACGTTGCGCTGCTGCGTGGCGCGGTGGAGGTGACGCGAAAGGCAAGCGTTGGCACTGGGCAGCCGGACGCGCCGTCCCGTCGCCTCAGCCCGGGTCAGCAGGTGACGTTTGACCAGATTCATCCGATTCCGCCAGCGCAGCCGCTGCGTCCCGCCGCGTTGCGCTGGACTTCTGGCATGCTCATGTTCGAAGGCGCGCGGCTCGCCGATGCCGTGGTCGAATTCAATCGCTATAATCAGCGCAAGCTTTCGGTCGCGGCGCCCGCTATCGGCGATCTCAGGATTACGGGGGCCTTTCGCGCCAGCGACGTGCGGCGTTTCGCCGATGCGATGGCGGCATCGTTCGATCTTGTCATCCTCGACCGGGCGGGAGGCGGACTGCTGCTTGCACCGCGTACCATCCCCCAGGCGCCGTAAGAAAAAATACGGGGAACAATTCCGCGCGTCGGGATCAAGCGCTCCGGACGATGCCATTTTCGAGCGTCGTCGGGGGAGAGACGATGCGATTTTCGCCATTTTCAGCAAAGGCATTCGGGTGCACCGCAAGCGCGATCGCGATGATCGCGGGGGCGCCGGGCGCGCATGCCGAGGACGCCGGACAGTATAGCTTCAACCTGCCAGCGCAGCCGCTCGGCATATCGCTTCGCGCGGTCGCGATCATCACTCACCGCAATATCGTTGTGGCCTCGACGCTCACCGACGGCCGGACGGCGCCCGCGTTGTCCGGGGATCTTACCCTTGACGAGGCACTCACGCAGCTTCTTGCGGGCACCGGCCTCGCTGTCACCAGAATGGGCAATACGCTCGTCATCCGCGCCGCGGCGGCGGGGCTGAGCGCCACCGGTGAGAACGCCGCAGATGTCGTCGTTACGGGGACACGGATCCGCGGTGCCGCGGTCGCCTCGCCGGTTATTACGCTCGACCGTGAAACAATCCGCGACGCCGGGCAAGCTAGCCTCGGCGATGTCGTGCGCAGCATCCCGCAGAGTTTCGGCGGAGGACAGAATCCCGGTATCGGTTTCAATGTACCGGCGATCAACGGTGTCGACACCGGGGGCGGCTCGTCGATCAACCTGCGTGGCCTCGGCAGCGATGCGACGCTGACCCTGCTCAACGGGCATCGGGTTGCCTATAGCGGCTCGCGCCAGAGCGTCGATGTCTCGACGATCCCGCTCGGCGCGCTGGACCGGATCGAGATCGTCCCCGACGGCGCGTCGGCGCTCTACGGTTCCGACGCCGTCGGTGGCGTCGCCAATATCATCCTGCGGCGTGATATGGCCGGCGTCGAGACAGCGGCACGGATCGGGCGCGCCACCGAGGGCGGCGATTTCCAGCAGCAATATAATGCGACGGGCGGCGCGCGCTGGGCGTCGGGCGGATTTATCGCCGCCTATGAATTCAATCGCGCCACCGCGATCGACGCGCGTGACCGTGGCTATGCCGCGACGCGTTCGCCGGGGCTCAGGCTGCTGCCGTCCGCGCGCAACAACAATGCGCTGATCAGCGCCCATCAGACGATCGCGCCGGGACTCGATTTCACCATCGACGGGCTGTTCAACAAGCGCGGCACCTTCTTCCTTTATCCGCAAAATCCGGCGGGGGATCTTGCCGTCAGCCGGTCGGAGCAGGCCACGACCGATACCGCGTTCGCGGTCGCGCCCGCGCTGTCGCTGGCGCTGGGGGAGGGGGCCCGTCTCGCGCTGTCGGGGAGTTATGCCGAGGACAGGGTCGATTATCGCAACGATCTCGTCACCCCCGCCGCGCGGACGTTGCTCGCCGCCGGCTGCTATTGCAACCGCACCGAGTCGGTTGAACTCTCGGGCGACGGTCGGCTCTTTCGCTTGCCGGGGGGCTGGGCGAAGGCCGCGATCGGCATCGGTTATCGCAACAGCGCGCTCCTGAACGATCGCGGTGCCGGCAACGCGCTCAATTTCAATCGCTCTCAAGCCAATCATTACGCTTATGGCGAATTGAGCCTGCCGCTGGTCTCGCCCGACAATGGTGTCGCCGGTGTCACGCGGCTGACGCTCAGTGCCGCTGCCCGCTATGAGCATTATGACGGGATCGGTTCGGTCGCCAATCCCAAGCTGGGCCTGGTCTATGCGCCAATTCCCGCGCTTGACCTCAAGGCAAGCTGGGGCCGCTCGTTCCGTGCGCCGACCCTGTTGCAACGCTACCAGCCCCCCGCGCTGACCCTGCTGCGCGCTGCGACACTCGGCGCGAGCGGGGTTCCGGCCGCGGCGAGTGTGCTTTACCTCCAGGGCGGCAATCCGGCGCTCAAGCCCGAGCGCGCCGCGAGCTGGTCGCTGTCGGCTGCATTTCATCCGCCCGCGTTGCCCGGCTTCAATGCGGAAGTCAGTTATTTCTCGACAAATTATACCGACCGGATCGTGACGCCGATCGGCTTCATCACCCAGTCATTGAGCAACCCGATCTATGCCGCGCAGGTCACGCGCTCGCCCTCGGCCGCTCTGCTGGCGGCAACTCTCGCGAGCAGTGGGTTGTTCACCAACAGCACAGGCGCGCCCTATGATCCCGGCGCTGTCGTTGCGCTGGTCGACAACAGCAACGTCAACGCCGGCCGCCAGCCGATCCACGGCATCGACGCGCTCGTCTCCTATCGCACCGATCTCGGTCCACGCGACAGCATGACGCTGACCGGCAATGCGAGCTATCTCGTCAGTCACCGGCAGATCAGCGCCGACCAGCCCGTGCTCCCGCTCGCCGGTATCCTGTTCAATCCCCCGCACTGGCGGGCGCGGGCGAGCGCGGGATGGCGGCACGACGGGATGAGCCTGACCGCGGTCACCAATTATCTCGGACCGCTCAGCGACACCCGCGCGACCCGGCCGCTGCGGATTCCGGGACAGGCGACGATCGACCTTACCTTGCGCTACCGGACGCCGGACCGGGCTCCGGGAATCCTGCGGGGCCTCGATGTCAGTTTGTCGGTGCAGAATCTGTTCGATGCCGCGCCGCCGTTGATCGCCACCGGGCCAGTGACCGACACACCGTATGATTCGACCAATTATTCGGCGGTTGGCCGGTTCGTCGCTGTCACGATCGCCCGAAAATGGTGAGCATGGATCGGCCGATCCGGACCGCGCGGCTGGTCGGGATGATAGTGGCGGCACTGGCAATGCTATCGGCTCCGCGCGCCGAGGCCGCGTGTGCCGACTGGAGTCCGCTCGACAATCGCGGCGCTGCGGTAGGTCGGGCGGTGACCGCAGCCGATTTGATCGGACTGGTCAATTTCGGGCGCCCCGACGCCGAACCGGTCGGGGGTCCGAGCCCGCTGGCGCTCTCGCCGGACGGTCGATGGGTCGCCACGATCCTCCAGCGCGCCGACCTCGCGACCAATGGCTATTGCCAGGCGCTGGTTGTGATCGATCTGCGCGGCCGCACCATGCCGCGCGTGCTCGATCGCGGTGGCGACTATCTCATGACGACGGTCGCGATGCGCGCGATGTCCATCCCCAACGGCTTCCCGCGCCTCAACGCGCCGCGCTGGTCGCCTGACGGACAGGCGATCGCCTATCTGCGGCGCGACAATGGCCGGACGCAATTGTGGCGCGTTCGGCTCGCGGGCGGGCCCGCGCAACCGGTCACCCACGCACCGGTGGACGTGGATGCCTGGGCCTGGGCCGGGGATGGCCATTCGCTGGTCTATGCGAGTGCGCCGGACCGGATCGCGGCGGAAGCGTCGATCGACCGCGAAGGGGTGGCTGGATGGCATTATGACGCGCGGACAGCGCCGGCTTACGGTATCCGACCCCAGGTGCACGCGCCGCTACCGCAGGTGACCGTGCTGGTCGACCCTGAAACGGGCGCCACATCGCCGGCGAGTGTCGCGGACCAGCGCCCGGTGGCGCACGATGGCGATGAGCCGCTTGATCTGCGCCGTACTAACGCGCGGGGCGACATGGTCTGGGCCGAGCGGGAAGGGGCGTCGCCACTTGCGCCGTGGCGGCTTCACGCGCGCCGCGCGGGTGGTGCCTCCGCGCCGTGCGGCGCCGATGCCTGCGTCGGACGGATCCTTGGTCTGTGGTGGGACGGCGATGGTCGGCACATGACCTTCCTCAAACGGGAAGGCTGGAACGAGCGTTTCGCCGCGCTCTATCGTTGGTCGCCGGGCCGCGACACGCCGCGCCGGTTGTTGCGGACCGATGACGAGTTGGGTGGATGCCGGCTGGCGCAACGCGCGCTGCTCTGCGTCCGCGAAGGCGCGACCCGACCGCCGCGCCTGGTATCGATCGACCTCGGCAATGGCCGCGATCATCTGGTGTTCGATCCCAATCCGTCCTTCGCGCGGCTTTCACTGGGATCGGTCAGGCGGCTCGTCTGGCGCACCGACGCCGGCCGCGAGGTCTATGGCGATCTCGTGCTGCCGCCCGATTATCATGGGCGCGCGCGACTACCGACCCTGATCGTCCAATATAGCTCGCGTGGATTTCTGCGCGGCGGCACCGGCAATGAATATCCGATCTATCTGCTCGCCGCGCGCGGTTTCGCGGTGCTCAGCATCCAGAAGCCGGCAATGGTCGCAGCCTCCTTCCCGATGCTGACATCGTTCGACGAAATCAGCGTGGTCAACACGCGCGACTGGGCCGAACGCCGCAATATCGCGTCGGCGATCGAGCGGGGCGTGGAGCTGTTGGTCGCACGCGGCATCGCCGATCCGGCGCGGCTCGGCATCACCGGCCTCAGCGACGGCGCATCGGCGGTGCGCTTTGCGCTGAGCCGATCGCGCCTGTTCGCGGCGGCGGCGATCAGCAGCTGTTGCGTCGAAGAATCCTCCGACACGCTCATGGGGCCGGCCTGGGAAGCCTATAGCCGGACGATCGGCTATCCGCCGGCCTATCCGGTCGATCGCGCGTTCTGGCGCCCCTATTCGCTGGCGCTCAACGCCGATCATATCGACACGCCGCTGCTGATGCAGCTCGCCGATTCCGAGCTGCTGACGGGGCTTCCGGCGTATACGGCGCTCCACGCCTATCGCCAGCCGGTCGATCTCTATGTCTTTCCCGGGGAATTTCACATCAAATGGCAACCGCAACATCGGCGCGCGGTGTTCGAACGCGTGCTCGACTGGTTTTCCTTCTGGTTGCAGGGACGCGAGGATCCGGCGCCGGCCAAGGCAGCCCAATTCGCCCACTGGCGCGCGCTGCGCGCTGCGGGCGATCGCGCGGGGCGCCCGGACCATCCTTCGCTCACAGCCGCGTCACGCCCATGACCGCAGCCACACTTCGACATCCGCCAGCCGCATCACCCGGGCATAATCATGCCCCCTGGTCGGCGCGGTATCGTCGAGCACCGCGGCGATCGCGGCGCGGTCGAGCAGTCCGTACGCGGCGAGCATCCCGTCGAGCAGCAGCGATTTGAGATGCGTCCGGTGCCGCTCGAAGAGCTCGACGATGAAACTGTCCATCGCCCCCTTCGAGCGGCGCCATGCGATGCCTGGCGGGAGCATCGCCGAGAAGCCGTGCCGGGCGATCGCGCGGTTGCGCCCGCGATCGAACCAGCGCCACGTCGGCACCGACAAACATGCCTCGATCACCGGTTGCGCGAGCAGCACCGCGATCGACGGGAGCGACGCGCGCGCATCGGGGCTTTGCACCAGGCTGAGCGCGCCCAGGACAAGTGCGACATGCGCCGCCGAGCCCGGCATGGTGCCGGGAGGTGCTGCCAGCCACGGGTGGGCGAGCGCCGCCTCGCGCTGCCCGGCGGCGTCGACCGACAGCAGGCTCGTGTCGCCGCGCCAGCGATAATCCGGCCGGCCGCGCCAGACCCGCGCCATCGCCTGCTGCAGTACGGCGAACGTCGTCGTCTGGGCGAGCGCTGCAATGTCCCGGGCCAGGTTGGGGAGGTCGGTGCCGATTTTCCCCGCCAGGATCAGATCGGCGACCGGTGCCGCTGATTGCAGCGCGCAAAAGACATTGTCGCCCCCGCCGCCATGGACGATCGCGCTGGCGCCGAGCGACGCCGCGGCGGTTTCCGCCGCACGCATCGTCGCCTGGCTGAAGCTGCGCGCGATGGGATAGGGAAGTCCGGCGGCGGCGGAATGCGCGATATCGACCATTGCGGTGTCGCGGACGATTTCGATCAGCGGCATCGCGAGGTGCGACGCGGTCGCGCGGGCATGCGCGCGCTCGTCACCGCCGGCATCCCGCGTGACCATGGTGATCGCGGTGCAGCACCGCTGCGCCCGTGCCAGTGCCGCTGCGACGATCGAGGAATCGAGACCGCCCGACAGCAGCAGGATGGTCACGTCATGGTGCGCGGTACGCGCCGCCACGACCTCGCACACCGTATCGGCGACGCGGCGTGCCGCCAGCGCGGCGTCGTCGCAGCGGCGTTCGCGCGTCACGCAGGACCAGGGCGACCAGATCACCTCGACCGACGCATTGCCGCGCAGCGACAGACGCTCGCCACCCGTCAGTTCGCGCACGCCGGCAAGACACGTCGCCGGATGCCGGATATCGGCCGCGATAAGATGGGCAGCGATCGCGTCGAGCTCGAACCGCGGCGCATAATCGCCCAGCCGCATCAGGAGATCGATGTCCGAGGCGAGCATCATTCCTGCGGGGCAAGCGTGATAATAGCAGGCGAGGTCGCCGAACGGCGCGCGCACCACGCTGGTTCCGTCGTGCGGGTCGGGAAGGATGGCGACATAATCGCCCCAGAAAAGGTCGATCAATGCGCCGCCGCGCGTGTCGCGCAGCATCTGTGCTTCGGACGCGGTGAGTGTCGCGGCAGCGGCGACCTCCCCGCGGCGGAACGCGCTCCCGATCACCACGCCGCTATCGTCCCCGTCGCAATCCTCCGCGCCGCGATCACCCCCGCGGTTGTCGACCCGGAGCGCCGCGCGCGTGGTGAGGACAGTGGCGTCCCTGCTGGCGAGCGTCACATCAAAGCCGGCGTGCGCGGCCTTCGCCGTCAGTGCCGCCCGCCAGCGTTCACCGGTCGCGGCATCGTTGGCTAGGAAAACGAAATAGCGCCCGCCAGTCATAGGATGAGGATCGGTGTGAATGGTCGTACGACATGCTGCCGGTCACTGATCAGCACGCCGTCGATCAGCACCCACGCATGGGCCTGGAACGGGCGGAGCCTGACCCCGAGCAGCAGATCGGCCGGGAAACCAGAGGCCAGCGCCCGCCGCGCGATCGCCAGCGACAGCGCGAGGCATTGGTCAAGCGCGCCGACGATCCGCCCGGCTGCGTGGAACGCGGCCGCCAGCGCGGCCAGTTCCTGCGGATCCGGCCGGCGGTGCGGCGATAGCGCCGCCTTGGCCGCGCCGAACGTGGCGCACAGCTGATGCAATGGGCGCCGACGCAACTCGAGCTTCGCGCGCGCGAGGCCGAACGCCGCGCGCGCGACCGCTGCAGCCCCGACACGCGGCAGCTCTTCGCCATCGAGCGGCGCGGCCCCGATTCCGGCCGGCGGACAGGGGTGCGGCCTTGCCCCGTCGCGACCGGCAACAAGCAAGCCGCTTTGCCGCAGGCGGTCGAGCCGCGCGCGCGTGTCACTGTCGAGCACGGCGCCGCTCACCAACGCGGCGAACGCCCGGTCGGCGACACTTTCGAGACAGAAATAGCGGTCGTTGGGCAGGTCGAGGAACAGGTGACGCCCGCCTGCGTCGCAGAAGCTGATCCCGGGTGCGAGCGCGAAGCACATGGTCAGATGCCCGACTAGCGCGCGCGGGGACTGACCCGCGCGCGCCTGCGGTCAATCGTTCGAAAGACCGGTGGCGACGAGCCCGATAAAGTCGTCGCCCGGCTGGAGACCCGGGCCCTGCGTCTCGATGCTGGCGGTGCCGAGCTCGATCACATCGTCTTCGCGTTCCATGGCTGTTTCCTTTCGATCGCTGCGATTCTGCAGCGCCTCGAAATTATGCCCATGAGCGCGCTATTCGAATTTTATACGGGGAATATATCGAGATAGTTTTTGCGAAATGGGCGCACGCTCACGCGTGCGGCGCGTAGATCGCGCGGACGATATCGGCGACCTGCTGCGCGCGCCGGCGATGATAGGCATTGCACAACCTGCGCAGCACCGGGCGATCATCCGCGCACCACGCGCTGCGTAGCGCATCGAATTCCTGTTGGCGGTCGGCGATGACCTGCCCCTCGACGAGGCGTGCGACGTGCAGTCGCGCATTCGCCGACGCGATCGCGCCGCGATGCTCGATATTGCCCGATCGCCCGGCGATCATGGCGAAGAGACGCGCGGTATCGTCGACGATGTTATCTGTGTTACCTGTCGCGTCGGCGGGCAGCGCCTCGACGTGCGGCCCCCGCCGCGCGCCGATGCCGACCCCAAGCAATTGCGCGGTCCAGATATAGAGATCGCGCAGCCCGATCTCGTGGATGGCGGGAATATGAAAGCCGTCGCTGGTGCGGCTGTCGACCAGACCCTCGCCGGCCAGGAGGTGCAGCGCATCGCGGATCGGGGTGACGCTCGCTGAGAGTGTTTCGGTGAAGGCGGCCGGATCGAGCCGGATGCCCGGGCGAAATTCACCGCGCTGGATGCGGCGCTTGAGCGCGTCATAGACGCGCTCGGACGTCACCCCGGCATTCATGATGCCCGGCGTTGCGCGCCGACGAAATCGGCGATCAACCGTTCCTGGTCGGGGCGCAACGCGTCGATCGCCCCGAGCGGTCCGCCATCATGCTCGCCGAGCAGGATCGATGGGCATTGGCCTTCGAAATTGCCGAGATTGGGGCGATGCTGGCGATAGCCGACCAGTGCGGCGAGGTCGGGCGCAAAATGACGCGCGACAGCCGGCGGGTAGGCGAGCCACTGATTCTCATAAGGCTTGAGCCAGCCGAGGCAGTAGCTCACGATCATCCCGCGCCGCACCGCTGCACTGTCGTTCCCGCCCGCGCCGTGCAGCGTCGATCCGAGAAACATCAGCGCGGTGCCGGGTGACATGGCGGCGATGACCGGATCGTTGGCCGGTGCGGTTTCGCCGACGTTGTCGCCGTGGCTGCCCGGCCAGATCAGCGTCGCGCCATTCTCGCTATTATAGTCGGTGAGCGGCCACATCACATTGACGAGATATTCGATTCTGCCAGTCTCGCCCCGCCACATATCCTGGTCGCGGTGCGGGAGCTGCGGCAGCGCGCCGGGATGAAGCGCGATCGCCTGGGTGAGGTTGAGCTGTATCACATCGCAAAACGGGCGCAGAATGCGCTCGGTGATGCCGAGGATGAGGTCATGCTGCACCAGCGTGGCGGCGCGATCGGAGCGCGTGAGCAACCGCCCGAACCGTTTCGTGCGCCGGCCATAGAACAGACCGTCGCAAAACGGCGTGTCGGCAAAGGCGCCCGCGAGGTCCGCGTCGAGCGCGGCGATCTCCGCCGTCGGCACGAGGTCGGGGATGACGACATAGCCCTGCTCGAGCAATTGCGTGCTCCAGCGTTCGACCGCCTTGTCGCTGGCCGGCGCGATGATCGGGTCATGCCGCATGGGACAGCTCCTCGACGCTGGCGCCGTGCCACGTTCCTGCCTCGTCCAGCAGCGCCGGGGTCTCAGGCGTGATCTTGATCTCGAGGGCGCCGAGCAGCGCGCTCCCCGACGTCAGCGGGAGGCCGAGCGGGCGGCAATGCCAGCCGAACGCCAGTATCTGCTGCAGCCAGCCGATCTCGGCGACGCCGGTATAGCTTGAGATGCCGGTCGCTAGCGCATGGTCGACCAGCGTGCTGACGAGGCGGTTGCGGACCGTCAGGCGCTCGGCCGCGCGCAACCGGCGATCGAGGCAGAAACGGGTTATCTCGAAGATCGTCGGCCCGCTTGGCGCGGGGCCCTCGCACAATCTCGCAAACAGCGTATCGAGGATATGCGGCCGTGTCGTCGGGAGCAGACGCGCAGAGGCGAGGTGGGTGCCGGCTGCATCGGTCAGCAGCACATAGATCGCGCCCGGGCGGTCGAACTGATCCACCTCGAAACGGTCCGCGACGACCGGTACGTCCCAGCGCAGCAGGTCGACGAACACGCGCTTGCGCGCCGCGAACATCGTGCACAACCGCGGGTCGTCGCGCCAGCGCGGGGAATAGCCGATAATATGCAGCATGATCTCGCCTCCATCCTGTGAGGCGGCGAAGATCGATCGGGTGGCGATGCGCCGCTATTCCCAGAAATGGGCATATCATCGCCGGAAAATGTCGGCGAAGCTGATCGTTCCGTCGAACAACGTCCGGATCAGCAATGATGTCCTTTTCTGTACGCCATAACGCTCGCGCGCCTGTTTGAGGTGTCGGATCACCGTTTCTTCGCTGACATCGACGATGCGGCTGGTCTCCCAGTCCGATTTGCCGCGCGCCACC
Source organism: uncultured Sphingomonas sp. (assembly GCF_937871615.1). Taxonomy (GTDB): domain Bacteria; phylum Pseudomonadota; class Alphaproteobacteria; order Sphingomonadales; family Sphingomonadaceae; genus Sphingomonas. Next base: position 25,850 of record NZ_CALMPA010000055.1, read on the forward strand.
CAGATCAGGCAATCGCGTTGCCGGTCGGTGAGTTTGGGGATGGCGAGCATCGGCGCGCGCATGCGCCTCAGGCGTCGCGCGCCTTCGAACGCGAAGGCGCCGGCGAGTTGCGCCGCCGACAGCATTTCTGTGGGGAGGGGGCGGCCGGCAATAGTGGCGAAGGACACCGATCCATTGGCTTCGCCGGGAATATGCGCGGGTATCGTGAAGCCCTCGCCGATGCCATGCTCACGGGCGTGCGCCAGAATCTCGTGATCGCCAGCGGTGAGATTGATCATGCGCGGCACCTGCGACCAGGCGAACCCGACATTGGTGTGCTCACTGGCGCGGTGGACCGGATCGGAGAGGCCAAGCCGGTTGCGATCGAAGAACTCGACCCAGCTTTCCGGATAATTGTGCAGCCGGACCGCCTCATCGCCGATGTGCAGCATATCGACGTGATGGGTCAGCGCGAAATAATGAAAACCCAGCTGGCTGGTGATCAGCGACAGGCTGGCGTGCAGCGCGCCGGGCGACGAAAGATGCGCGGCCGCGCGGGCGAATTCCTCCACCAGAGGCAGCAGGTTCATCGGCTCAACGTACGATCCCGAGCAGTGCCTCAAGTCACCGGTCGTCTCGCGATCGCCCTTTCCCCCGGGCATCGGCCAGAGGCCGGGCTCTCATGCCGGCATCGTGCGCATCCGAAAGCGCAAGGATATGGCCAGACCCTGCGGGTTTCGAGCCATGGTGCATCGACTCGTCTCGTGATAGCAACGCTTCAACCACAAACGCCGCAAGCGAATGGTGGGTGAATTTCCCGGCCGCAAGCGCGTTGCGGCCAGATTGCACACGATAGAGCCTGCCGCACCGGTTTGCGACTGGCGCGATGACCAGGTCTATGCCCGTCTGGCGGGCATCGATCGTGCCGGGTTGATGTGGGAGTGGCTGCGGCGCGACCCAGGCTATATCGCCTGGCACGCGCGCGCCAGTGTCGTGACGCGTGGTCACGCGTCAGGGGATGTTCCCGACGTCGACCCGATCCAATGGGGTCTTCACTTTCGCCGAGAGTCCGGGCCGCACGGCCCCCGACGCCCGGCTGATCTGGCATGCCGATTGTGATCCCGGGATATTGCGCGCCACCGCCGCCCCGACATCGTCGTCCGATCCCGACGGTATCACGCCGGCCTTGCTTGGGCGCTGGCTGAGCGTCGTCGCGGATATGAGCGGCGAGCACGTGGTGCTTTCCGATGGCTGGCGTCATATCAGGCTCGATATCGCGTGCGGCAGTCTCGATGCGGGGCCAGTGGTGCTGCATTACCAGCTGGCGGGATTGGTGAGCGCCGAGCATGCGATCCTCCCGCTCAGGCGTTTTCTCGATCTGTGCCGCAATCGTCGGTTTTCCGTTTCGCTCTATCCTCCCGACCGGCGCGTCGCGCGGTGGATCGTGGTCCTGCGTGTTCATGATGCGCTTGTCGCCGGCGCGAGCCAGCGTGACATCGCGCGGGTGCTGTTTGGCGGCGACCTGGCATTGGACACAGGGGCGAGAGAATCGGATTCGCTCAGGTCGCGCGTGCGACGGCTGGTCGCCGATGCGCGGCGGCTCGCCGGGGGCGGATATCGCCTTCTGATGCACCAGAAGGAGTGATTCTGCGTCTCGCACGGCCCTGGCCGTGCGACCGCGCTCTATGGCCCGCCTTCTCGGCGATGCCACCGAGCCCCGCGCGGCGGGGCTCGGCCTGGCGGTCACGATCGCTGACGCGGGGCAGTGTCGCACGCTGCCGGGCGCTACGCGCGCCCACAAAGAGACGGATGCTGTTGGAAGATGTCGATGCAGCGTGGCTAGGGTGCGGGAAAGCGCGCGGGCAGCATTTCAGAATGCGAACTGGCTGAGGCGGGCATTCGTCTGCCTGCGCCGCCGCGCCTGACTCCGACTATCCTCTGTCGAACGACACCGCCGGCAGCAGTCGACCAGCTCAAGACATTCAGCGTCGTTGATGTGAGCGGCGGTTCTTGCTGAAACCCGCCATTCGTTTCGCGCAAACCAGCCGACCGGCTTTGCGCCCCTAAATGCGACGTTCAGACCATAGCTCGCGATAGTGGAAGCAGCCGTGCCGAGGCAGTCGCTGGCGACCCGCACGTCAACCTCCGACCCCAAAGGGCCTCACCAGGCTTATTTCGTCCACTTCTTCGCGCGCGCTGCCACTTCGCCTGCGCGATCCAGCGGTTCGCCTGCGATGACGGACTGGATGAAGGCCATCTCGCCATCATCGGTGCCGGCCATGCGATAATCGCCTTTTGACGCTGTTGCTGCCGACCCGTAGCGTAATTGCCAGCCACCATTTGCGCGGCAGGCGACACCGGCGATATGCGAGGCGATGAAGCTGCGGCATAGATCACCGTTGCGATCGCGATAAGAAAGGGCGATGCGGACCGTGCCGGGTTCTCCCGCCAATTGTTGATCGAGTGCGGTCGCAATCGGCGGCGACAAGGCGAGCGCTCCTGAACTGTCGGCAAGGCCTGAGCTTCCGTTCATGCCATATCCGGTCATCAGGCCAACGAGCAGGCTCGCCGCGATGGCCCCCGGGATCGCCCACCGCGACGGAGCGGATCGTGCTGTATTACCCGCGTCGCGCCGCTTTCGCGCCGCTTCGAGTGAATGAACGGAGGCCGGCGGCGATACGGGCATGGCCACGGCTTCATCCCCGATTTGATCGAAGGCAGCGGCGAAGCACGCCTTTATCCGGCGATGCCGCTCCGCCAAAACAGCAAGTGCCGGGTCCTGCGCAACGGCCGCGATAACGCGCGCTGCTGCCCCGTCATCCAGTTCGCCATCTACCCAGGCAATGATCGTCGCCTCGTCGATCGGCTCAACCATGGCTCAATCCTCCAGCATCGTCATTAGCGCCTGGCGCCCGCGCACGAGCCGGCTGGTCAGCGTGCCGATCGGAATGTCGAGCACCTCGGCGGCATCGGCATAGGCAAGACCTTCGATCATCACCAGTGCGACGGCTTCGCGTTGCTCGTCGGGCAAAGTTCCCATCGCCCGCATCAGATAACCAAGCTCCACATTGGCCTCGGCGTTGCCGTCCACGCCGACAGACCAGCCTTGTTCTTCCGGCGCGAGCACCGCCTCGCGCCGCTGGCGACTCCGCGCCGTGTCGATCCACAGATTGCGCAGGATGCGATAGGCCCATGCATCGAAATTGGTGCCCGGCTGCCATTGGGCGCGCGATTTCAGGACGCGCTCGGCGGCGGCCTGCGTCAGATCGTCCGCGTCCGCCCGATTGCGGGCAAGGCCGTGCGCGAAGCGGCGCAGGCGGGGCAGCAGGCTTGCCAGCGCGCGTTCGACCTCGTCCAATGATCGCCCTCATGTTCATGTGGATGAAACGATACCCGTCCGTCGTTTCATCCCTCGACACGGGAAAAAAGGAAAGAGCATGCGCACGATCGCGACTATTTGGATTACTGCGGCGATGGTCGGGATGGCCGCGCCGGCATCGGCGCAACTTCTCGGCGGTCGTGGCGGAGGCATTCTGAATGGCGGCCAATTAGGCAGCGTCGCTGGCGATCTGCTCGGACAATCGACCGGGGCGCAGGGCAATGTCCTGGGCGCCGTCGCGGAGCCGCTGATTACGGTCGGCGACACGCTGAGCGCCACGACCCCCAGTGACTTGCTGTCGCTGCGCCGCCAACGCATCACCACGCTCGTCCGCGACAATCGCGACGTGCTCGACGTGGATGAACGTGGAAACGCGATCCGACGCGACGAAATCATCGGGATCGCGTTGACGAAGGAACAGATCGCGCAGGCTGTCGCTGCCGGTTTCACCGTGCGGGGCCAGGAATCGGTCGAAGGACTGGCGCTCGATGTCACCACCTTTGCGCCACCAAAGGGCAAAACCGCCCGCAAGGCTATTGCGGCGCTGCACGCGCTGGTGCCCGAGGCGCAGTTCACGCTCGATCCGATCTACGAGCCGGCACGCGCACCGCTCGCGCCGACCGGAGGGAGCATCGCGGGCGACGATGCGTCGTCGCGCGGCGCGCGCATCGGGCTGATCGACGGGGGCGTTGGCACCCATCCCGCGTTTGCCGGCGCGCGGATCGAGCAACGCGGCTTCGCCGGTCCGCCCAAGCCGACCGGGCATGGAACGGCCGTAGCTTCCCTGATTGTCGGCAGCGCCGGTATATTCCGTGGCGCAGCGCCGGGCGCGACACTTCTGGTTGCGGATGTCTATGGCGGGTCGGCGGCGAACGGTTCGGCGGTGGCGATCGTGCGAGCGATGGGATGGCTGGCCGCCAGCGGCGCGCGCGTCATCAACATCAGCCTCGTCGGTTCGCCCAACCCATTACTGGAGGCCGCGACCAAGGAGCTGATCTCACGTGGCATTCTCGTCGTTGCGGCGGTCGGCAACGATGGTCCGGCGGCACCGCCGCAATATCCCGCTTCCTATCCCGGCGTGATCGCGGTCACCGGCGTGGATGCGAAAGGTCGCGCGTTGATCGAGGCGGGCCGTGCGCTCCATCTCGATTTCGCGGCGCCCGGCGTCGATATGGTCGGTGCGGTCCCCGGCGGGGGCTGGGAAGCGTTGCGCGGTACCTCGTTCGCAGCGCCACTGGTCGCGGCCCGGCTGGCGCGCGTGGGAGGCGTGCAGGCGCTTGCAGCAGAAGCGCGGCCGGGCAGCGGGCGCGTAGGGCGCGGCATCGTCTGCGGCGTCTGCGCGACCACGCCGAAAAGCGTTGGCCTAAAATAAATCGCGGCCCAACGGGATTAAACGCGAATTCAACATCGTTGCTCTTTCGAGGCCGGGAAAATGGACCCGGTCGCCGAGAAGGAGAAGAGTAATGAACAATGTTCGGATTCCCCTGATTGCGGCGGCGATGATCGTAGCCGGAACGACCTCGATGCCAGCTGGCGCACAGTTGCTTGGCGGCGGCGGCCTGCTTAGGGGCGCGGTCAGCCAGACCGGAAGCCTCGGCGGCGCCTTGTCGGGTAACGGCGATCTGGGTGGAGGCCGCCTCGGCTCCACGACCGGCACCCTGTCGAACAGTGTGTCCGGATCGGGCAGCGTCAGCGGCCACCGTTCGGTCAACACCAAGTCTGGCAACGTCTCGGGCGACGCCAGCCTGGCGGGCAATGTGAGCCGCAGCACGAACGCGTCACTGGGAGCCACTGGCGGCAACGGTGGCACGTTGGCCGGTTCGGCGAGCAACGCAGGCAGCGCCAGCGCAAGCCGCAATGTCGGCGGGAGCGCCCAACTGGTCGGCACCGATCAGGTATCGAACACCGTGAACGCGACCCGCAGCTATGCCACTAATTCGGTCGGCACGACCCGCGATACCGCAACCAGCGCGGTCAGCGTGGCGCACACCACGGCGGGCGACGTCGCCAACGCTACTACCGCTCGCCTGGGTTCGGTTGCCGGCAAAGCGCGTGACCGTGCGGGCCAGTCCGTCAACCGCGCGCGTGAGACGGCGGGCTCCGCCAGCGCCAATGGGTCGGGCGGCCTTGCAGGAACGATAACCGGCGAGGCAGGCTCGGTAAGCGGGTCCGGCGCTGCGAACGGGAGCGGTTCCGCCAGCAGCACACCAAATAACTAAAGCGTCAGTTCCTAAGCAGGTGAACAGACTGCCGGGCGATTATGCCCGGCAGTCTTTGGCAGTGACGGGGAGGCAATTTGTACGCCAGTTATGCGCCCATTTGTAGCCGTTCCTGCTTTCGATATCGCTTCCTGAAACCGGACTGTCTGCCTTTTATTTGTGAGAGAGCATCGGTGGCGATTGGTATGGCTTGGGTCTTGGCAATCTCGGTCAGTCTGGTAGGCGGTGAATCGGTGTGCGGCGCTGTCATCGACGCGCTCGAGTGGGGCGCGGGCCTTCACAGGGTACTGCGACCTTGCCTCGTAACTCACGTCCGGCGCCAGTTCGCAGCAACACCTTCGCAATTGGCACTGGTCGGGCCCGGACCCGGATCGGTTTCGTTGACGATGGTCTCGGCCACTTCGAGCCGCGCAATGGGAAACCAGATTGGCGAGCGATAGAGGTGGACGGTGTAACCGCTGTCGCTGAAGGCGGCGCCCCAACTCGTCACCCGGCAGGTCAACTGATCATCCAATCGCCGGTCGTGGATTGCTGGCGACAGATAGTCGCCAAGAACGAACATTAATCCCAATATTCCGATCGTGGCGACCAGTAACGATGGTATGACCGGGGCGTAACAGAAAACGCCCACGATGATGCGGAGCGCGATATGGGGAATCCTCAAGGCCGCCGCCGCCAATATCCACCACGCATATAGTGCTGAAAGGCACGAGACGAAGTTCAGCGTCGTAGACGACCATTGCAGGCCCGAAACCCAGCAGAGCGGAACCAATACAATGAGGCTCCCTGCGAGCACGACGACACGCGCGAGCGGCACACCCTGCACCTGCCTCGTCTTCATCAGGAATAGACAAATGAGCGGCGCGGCAATCAATGAGAGCCACACGCTCCAGAAGCCGAGCAACAATAGCATCTAAGAATCTCCCGAACGATGAGCGGCTCGCGATCGCGCTCATTGTTGCGGCGCGGCGATGGGAAAATGTGGGGCGAAGACCGAGATTCCGATCGCCGCGGCAACGAGCGCCGTCACCAAAACCGCGCCGGCTGCGAAATCCTTGGCCGCGCCAATCAACGGATCCCGCGTTGGACAAATACGATCGCACAATCGCTCAATCGCCGTATTGAAGCTTTCGGCAGCCCATACGAGCCCGCAGGCCAATGCGATCCACCGCCATTCTTCCAGCGAAAGTCCCGCAAACGCACCGGCGATCACAACGGCGAGCGTTGCGAACAGATGCAGTCGGGCATTGGGCTCCTGGCTGACCAGCAGGCCAAGTCCATGTGCGGCATAACCGATGCTGCGCCATCGACTGAAAATCCCGGCATGGATGCGTGCAACGAAATCCGGCACCATCTCAAACAACCGGCTGAAGCGTGAGCAGGGCGCGCCGCCGGACCATCAACGAGACCGTCAGCACACCACGATTGTCTGCCCGCGCAAAACCGGATTGCGCACCGTCGAGTCTATAGAAGCGTCGCGATAGGAGACCGGTAACCCGCAAGGTGGTGGAAGTATCGCACCGGCGCCCAGGCTCGAGCCAAATCGCCAACCCTCGCCCGCTATCGGTGATGACCGCCTCGAGCAGTCTCGCTCCATTCGTTCTCGCCGAAATGGGTCCGACACTTTGCAATGCAAAGTTTGTGGGCAAATGAGAGGTGCTCATGCTGGCCGGGTCCGCAGCGGGCTGGGAGTGGGCGCCCCGCCGTTCGCTTGCGATGCCTGTCGCACGACATCATGCAGCGTCACGAGATAGGCGCCGAACCGCTCGCGCCCCTTGTCGGTCAACTGGCACCGCGTCACCGCCCGCCGGCCGTCATGGCCCTTCCGCTGCTCGACGAAGCCGGCTTCGTCGAGGACCTGGAGATGGCGCGCGAGATTGCCGTCAGTCAGCCCGCACAGCGCCTTGAGTTCAGAAAAACCCAGCCCTTGCGGGTGGCCGGCAAGCGAAGTCACGATACCGAGCCGGGCACGCTCGTGAAAGACGCGGTCGAGCCCCTCATAGGCATAAGGTGCCTTGTCCTTGCTCATATTGTCTCTTGCGTCGCACGATGGAGAACAACGGCGACCGCGATCTGCCCGACCCCGAACGGTACGCCCATCATCCACGGATCGAGCGCCAGAGTTTGCGCACCGACGATTAGCGTGATCACCGCGCTCGCGAAATACCATCCTGCCGCCCAGACGATCGCGCGGGGCAGGGTGGATACCGAGCAAAAGCCGGCAAGTGCGATCAGCACTTGCCACAGGCCCGGCAGCATCCATGCGCTTTGCGGCGCGAACCGCAGCACGATCAGTGCGAGCGCGCCGCCTGCGACCACGAACGGCAGCAACAGGCTTAACGTGCTGGCGATCAACATATCCGCCATCGAGCCGTGCAATCTTCGCGCGCGGATCAGTGCTTCGCCACCGATCAGCCCAACCGCGACCAACGCCACGACCGACCAGACGGCGATATAAGCGAAAGCCGTCCCCGCTAGCGGCGCCGGCCAATGCGCTTGAACGAATGCGGTCGCCAACGCGAGCAGCCCCGTGCCGGCCACCGCCTGCGGCGCCAGTCCGTCAAAGCGCGTGCTTGCCGCCAGCCGCTGCTGGATAAAAGCAATATCTGCCATCGCACGTTCGAGATCGGTCATCACGACTCCACTTTGCATTACAAAGTCTCATTCGTTCGGCCAGGTGTCAATTGAAAACCAGCGATATCGGCCTCGGCCCTCGGTTCTTGCTTCGCGATCGTCGGCTCGGCGCCCAACTTCGGTCGTTCTTCCGCTCCAGCAGCGCTCCGCGTCAGTGAATGCCGACGGCTGGGTGGTTGGCTAACGATCTAAAGTGCGGAAGCTCGTGACGTTTCCGAGTGTGTTACGATGCGTCGGCTGCTGACCTCGACATAGGGCTAGATGCGCGGGCTTTCGAAAGCCGCAGATCACGGTGAATTTCGATGGAATAAAAACTTGCCATTCCGGCAAGAGTGGCGATGGGACGATCTGCCTAACCATCTCTCGTGGATAGACTGGCGGGTCGAATCGCCGACACTGAGCGCAGGTGGTGGGGGGCATGACCGCGGCGCGGGGCGCGATCGAGGGTGATATCATTCGGATCGAGCCGCGCTGAACGATCCTGCGGTTGTGTTTGGAGCATGCTCTTCAACGTCCGCTGTCAGCCACCATATCGCACCTGAAACGAGCGTGTCGGGGGTGGTGTAATGGGCCGAGCAAAAGCGTGGCAGATGGAGCAGGAAGAGCGCGGCTATTACGAGGCCGACGGAGCGATCTGTGAGGACTGCGTGACCGACCCCGCGCTCAAATCTTGGGTGTCGGACAATGTGTCGGAAACGCAGTGCCGGTTCTGCGGCGCGGAATCGGATGACCCGATCGCGGCCAGCTTCGATGCGTTCATCGGCGTCGTGCTGACAGGCGTCCGCTTCGACTGGAACCACCCCGACGACGAGGGGATCATGTATATCTCGGCGGAGGGTGGCTACCAGGCGCCAACCAGTGACACTTGGGAAGTGCTCGGCGAGTACGATATCAGTGAGGACAGCGATGTCATCGACGCGATCATCGAGCTGGTCGGCAGCGATGGCTGGGTTGAGCGTGAATTCTACATCGGCGACAAAAGCCAGCGGCTCGAATGGGGCTGGGATGCCTTCAAGGAGACCGTCAAACACCAGACGCGCTATGTCTTCCTTACGCCCGACGATAGCGACCACTCGCCGGAGGTTCCGCCATCGCGGATGCTGGCCGCGATCGGCGAAACGGTGGTCGACGAACTCGCCGAGCTCAATCTCATCGTCGAGATCCAGGCCGATACCGACCTCTTCCGCATCCGCATCGGCGCTGAACCCTTCCATACCGGCGCGCAGATCGGCACGCCCCCGGCGCAGTTCGCAACCCAATCGAACCGGATGAGCCCGGCGGGCATTCCCATGTTCTACGGAGCCTTCGACGTCGAGACAGCCCGGCTCGAAACCTTCGATCCCGAGCACCATGCCGGTCAAACCCTTTCGATCGGGACATTCCGCGCGACCCGCAGCCTGCGAGTGCTCGACCTTGCTGACCTGCCCGATATCCCGAGTGTGTTCGAGGAGGACGGGCATCACCGCATCCATCCGTTGCGGTTCCTTCACGCCTTCGCGCGCGACATGGTGAAACCGATCGCGCGCGACGGACGTGAGCACATCGAATATGTTCCGACGCAGATCGTCACCGAATATTTCCGGCGGGTGTTCCGCGACGCCGAAGACCGCGCGATCGACGGCATAATCTATAGCAGTTCCAGGGAAGGCGGGGAGCGCGCGTTCGTCCTGTTCTGTGAGAATGAGCAATGCTTCGCGGTCGAGGATGGACCGGTGTTCCTCGAACAGATGTTGAACCTCACCGCGGTGGCGCACCAGCAGGCCTAGAGTTGATTTCTGATTGATTGAATCGAAGGGGATTCCCTTTTTGCCTGAGGTCTGATTCAACTTCGTCGAGGTTGAGGAGGGAGCGATGGCGAGGCCCTATTCGAATGATCTTCGTGATCGGGTGGCGGCGGCGGTGGTTTCGGGCCGTTCCTGCCGCGAGGTGGCGCAGACCTTTGGGGTGAGCGTGGCGAGTGCGGTGAAATGGTCCCAGCGCTTGCGGGCGACGGGGACGGCCGCGTCGGGCAAGATGGGCGGCCATCGCAAGGTGCTGCTTGAGCCGCACCGGGATCTCGTTCTGGCGCGGCTGGCGGCGTCACCTGACATGACGATGCGTATGCTGGTAGCCGATCTGGCGGAGCACGGGGTGGTGACGAGCACGGTATCGGTGTGGCGCCTGGTCCGTTCTGCCGGGATCACGTTCAAAAAAAACTCTGTTCGCCGTCGAGCAAGAGCGGCCTGCGATAGCGCGCAGGCGGGCGCAGTGGCGTAAATATCAAGGCCGGCTTGATCCCCGGCGCCTCGTCTTCATCGACGAAACATGGGCGAAGACCAACATGACCCCGATCCGGGGTTGGAGCGAGCGCGGCCAAAAGCTGGTCGGCAGGGCGCCCTTTGGGAAATGGTCGACCCTGACCTTCGTCGCCGCGCTTCGATCAGACCGCATCGATGCGCCCTGTGTGCTCGACGGCCCTATCAATGGCCAAAGCTTCACCGGCTGGATCGAACAGTTCCTCGTCCCGACACTCGCACCCGGCGATATCGTCATCATGGATAATCTGGGCAGCCACAAAGGACCCGGCGTCAGAAAAGCGATCCGGGCAGCAGGCGCAAAGCTTCTCTTCCTGCCGCCATACTCGCCGGATCTAAACCCCATCGAGAAAGTGCAGCCCTGGAACCTCTGAGTCACAGGTTCATTTAGCGCCTTATGCGGGCCATCGTGCGCTTCTCAGCCTGGCCTGTTGGGTCGCGAGGCGTGATGATGTCGTATCGCAAACATGTCCGGTGGATGGATCTGCCGATCGAACGGCGCCGACGGCTTGTCGTCATTCTGGGAGAGTTGATCCAGCGGCGGATGTCGGCGAACCGGGAGACAGACCATGAAGATGGAACTCGCCGCGGCGCTGCCTGAAAAGATCCGGCAACGACATCAGGAGCGGCAGGCGATCGTCTATGTTCGCCAATCGACGGTGCGGCAGGTGACGCAAAACCGGGAGTCCACCCGGCTGCAATATGGTCTGGCGGATCGGGCCTGTCATCTTGGTTGGCAGCGCGAACAAGTGACCGTCATCGATGATGATCTTGGTCGTTCCGCTTCCTCCACCCTGGACAGGCCGGGCTTCCAGCGCCTCGTCGCGGAGGTGGGCCTCGGCCATGTCGGGCTGGTGCTGGGAATCGAAGTGTCTCGCTTGGCGCGATCCTGCCGAGACTGGCATCAGCTTCTCGAAATGTGTGCGCTGTTCGACACGCTGATCGGTGATGCTGACGGCATCTACGATCCCGGGACATATAATGACCGGCTTCTGCTCGGGCTCAAGGGCACGATGAGCGAGGCTGAACTGCACATCCTGAAGGCCCGCATGCATGAGGGGCGACGCGCCAAAGCGCGCCGCGGCGAACTCATCATGGGCCTTCCGCGCGGCTATGTGCTGAAGCCGTCAGGCGACGTCGCGCTTGATCCTGATGAAGGGGTTCAGCGCGCGATCCGTCAGGTCTTTGCCGTCTTCGAACGGCGTCGATCGATCAGCGGCGTGCTGCGTTATCTTGTCGATCATGACCTGCAACTGCCCGACCGCGTTCGGAGTGGCCCAAACAAAGGCGACATATGCTGGAATCGCCCCAATCGTGCGACGCTGTCGGACATGTTGCGGCACCCCGTTTACGCCGGTGCCTATGTCTTCGGCCGGCGACATTATGATGGTCGCCGCCGGCTTCCCGGCAAGCCGCACAGCGGGCGCCATTATGTGCGTGACCCGCAGAAATGGATGGTGCTCCACCAGGATGCTTTACCGGCCTATATCGACTGGAGCAGCTTCGAGAGGAACCAGCAGCAGATGGCCATAAACCGCTCTCGGCACACTGGCATCCCTCGCGGCGGGGCAGCACTGCTGGGAGGCCTGATCACCTGCGGGGTGTGCGGACGGCGGATGTTCACCACCTACACAGATGATGGCCGCGACGCGCGCTATATCTGCCATCAGCTCGCGACAACTTATGGCGAATCCCGCTGCCAATCGATTAGTGCGCGGCCGGTTGACGGCTTGATCACGACGCTGATCCTCGAGGCACTCTTGCCAGCCGCCATTGATGTGAGCCTGCAGGCCGCTGAGGATATCGAACTCGAACGTCAGCAGCTTCATGGTCAATGGAAGCTTCGACTGGAACGCGCCGGATATGAGACCGCGCTTGTGCGCCGTCGTTACGAGGCGGTTGACCCGGATAATCGCTTGGTTGCCCGTACGCTGGAACGGGACTGGGAAGACGCACTCGCCGCCGAGCAATCGCTTCGGGGCGAACAGCAACGCGCCCTGGCTGAAGAGCCCGAGCAACTCACCGAGGTCGACCGCGACGCCATACGGCAGTTGGCGCAGGATATCCCGGCACTTTGGCGAGCGGCATCGACGACGCCACGAGATCGCCAAACCATTGCGCGCATGATGCTTGAGCGTGTTGAAGTCCTCGTTGCCGGGGAAACCGAGCGCGCCGAACTCACCTGTCACTGGTCGGGTGGTACCACAACCAGGCACGCGTTCACCCGACCGGTACGACGGTTCGAACAGCTGGAGCACTTCGACAAGCTGCTCGCCCAGATCATGTACCTGCGAGGTCAGGGCGCGACAGCGCAGAGCATCGCTGAAAAGCTCAATGCCGAAGGCTGGACGCCGCCCAAGAAGGACAGCTTCAACGCGCCGATGATCCACCGCCTGCTCCAACGGCGTGGGCTCGGGACCACCCGGCCGATCTGGTCAGGTAATGTCCCGCGCCAGCATGATGGCGAGGTCACGCTTCAGGAATATGCCGACCGCGTCGGGGCTCACCGCCAAACCGTCTATGGATGGCTCCGCCGCGGCCGGATCAAGGGACGACTGGCCAAGGTCGGTTCGCAACGCATCTGGCTCGTCAATGCCGCAAATACCTCAACAGGAATCTGAACTGGAGAGTCATCATGAACACACGATCGAACAGGTCTTCGCCAAGCTCAAACTCATGCTCCGAAGGGCCGCCGAGCGGACCGCCGAAGACACATGGAGACGCATCGGCTCCCTGCTCGACCGCTTCCCGCCAGTAAGCGTGGTCTGCGGGCCGCCTTGCCCATCGAGCCGTAGCCGGGATGCTTG
>NZ_CALMPA010000056.1 GCF_937871615.1 uncultured Sphingomonas sp.
CGCTCCAAGGCACGAACTCGCCGTAAGCGGCAATTTCTCTCCACATTTTCGAGTTTGTTGAAGCCGTTATGTTGGCCCCGTTTGTGCCGGGAAGGGCCATATTCGGCGACGCCATCCAATATAATTCCAACAGCCTTCGCGAAACCAGTCTCGCCTATGTGTCGGTCAAGGATATGGAGGCTATCGCACACGCATAATCTATTGCGATTGCATGATTTCGATCGAACCCAGAAATCGAGCGACGAGTTTATCCGGAAGGCGCGAACGGTGGCGGACATCCGCGCTTATCGCCCGCCACATGGCGACGAGGCGCGGCGGGGAATCCCCGACATACCTCTCGCCGAGCTGGCGCGGTGGCCCGGAGCAATCCGGCCTTGCTCGCCGAACCGAACCCGGCGCGCGAACTGGCGCGGATGCTGGGGGGCGAACGGCTCACGGCAGGCGCGCGCGCGGCTCGATGAAGCGATCGCGTGCGGTCGCGGCGGCGAAACCGCCCCGGTCGCACCGGCGCTGTCGGGAGCGCAATGAGCATGGCCCGCTTCATTCATTCGAGCGATCTGCATCTGGGCAAGCGGTTCGGAAAATTTCTCGGGCGATCTGCCGGGCCGGTTGCGCGAGGCGCGCCACGCGGTGCTTGCTAGGTTGGCCGAACAGGCGCGGGCGAATGGCGCGGATACGATCCTGCGTTCGATACCGAGACGCCGGCTGCCGATGTTCGGCGGCAGGCGCTCACCGAAATGGCGTACCATGCGCCGATCCGCTGGGTGATCCTGCCCGGCAACCATGATTCGCTCCAGGCGAGCGAGCTATGGGCATCGCTCGCTGGTGAGGCGCCGAAAATGTTGTGCTGGCGACGTCGCAGGCGTCGATCGAGCTGGCCCCGAACATTATTCTCCTGCCCGCGCAAGGTGGCAGTGAAACCCCCGGCGGAAGACCCGCCGACCGGCGCCGGCGTTCAGCCAAGCAAACCTTCCGCCACTCGATCAAGCTCTTGAAGCCGCGAAAGAACCAGCCCGCGCCCGTCAGCGATGATTAGCCGCTGGCGATGCCATTCATTGAGTGTTCGGCTGACGGTATAGAGCGAGGTTCCGGCAATATCGGCGATATCCTTGCGCCGGACGGGAAAGGCGATCGCGATGCCGTCCGCCGTCGTCCGCCCCGCCTGCCGCGCGAGCCGCAGCAGGGTGTGGGCGATGCGGCTTTCGGCGCGCTGTGTCGCCATCTCGCGAACGCGGTTCTGAAGCTCGGCGAGCCGGCGCCCGATGATCGCGATCAGATTGAGCGCGATTTGGGGATATCGCTCGGCAAGCGCCAGCAATTCCTGCCGCGCCCAGCTCAGTTCGACCGACGCGGTCATCGCGATCCCGTCCGCCGGATATTGCCCGTCGGTGAAGATCGCGACGCTGCCGAATATCTCCCCCGGCGCGATGAAGCGGATCGCGACCTGGCCGCCGTCGCTCCCCGCCTGCGAGATGCGGATCGCGCCGGAAAGCAGCACGTGCGCGCGCTCGACGGTTTCGCCCTGATCGAACGCGCGTTCGCCGCGCGCCAGCGTCCGCATCCGCGTAGTTGTGGCGAGTTCCGCTATCGCCGCGGTCGGCACGCCTTCGAACAACGGCAGGGCGGCGATGGTGACGGACAGGGCCGGGTCGTTGAGGCTCACCCCTTCATCTTATCGCGCCAGGCACTTTTGACGAGTTGGTTTGTGGCAACAGCCTCACGGCGCCGTCGGCGGCTCGCGGACCGTCACTGTCGATCGGCGGAGAGCCTCCCCCGTTGCCGATACCGTCAGCCGAAGGCGCCGCTCGCCGGCGAAGAAGGTGAGGCGGAAAGTCCCGGCATCCTCGTCGATGCCGCGTTCGCAAATCGACGTGATGCGCCCTTCCCGCATCGCCGCCTGAACCTGTTCGGGCGCGATCCCGAGGCCGTCCGCGATCAGCGCGGCATCGACCTCAATCGCATCATTTTCGAACCGGATCATCGCCATCACGGCGATGAATATAACTGTTCATCACCGGCAAGTTTGCGCTGGCGCAACCTCGATCGGGAAAATCGAGGATAGCTTCCGCCCATACCCGCCGTTCGGCGCGGGAAGGGTTTGCCATGGGAGGCCCGGCCGATGGATGATCTGGCGCTTGCCCGCGCGCTCCATGTTCTGGGCGTCGTCATATGGATCGGCGGCGTCGGCATGGCGACGACGGTGGCGATCCCCGCGGTGCGACGCGGCGATCTCGGCCCCAATCGCCTCGCGGCCTTCCACGCGATCGAATCGCGCTTCGTCTGGCAGGCGCGCGCCGCGGTCATCCTTGTCGGGCTGACCGGGCTTTACATGGTGGCGAAACTCGATCTGTGGGCTCGCTTCCGCGAGCCCGCTTTCTGGTGGATGCACGCGATGGTCGGCGTGTGGCTGATCTTCGCGCTGCTGCTGTTCGTCGGGGAGCCGCTGGTGCTCCATCGCCGCCTGCCCGGCCTGGTCGCGCGCGATCCCGACGCGGCATTCGCCTGGCTCCACCGCATGCATGTCGTGCTGCTGACGCTCGGCCTCGTCACCGTGTTCGGCGCTGTCGCGGGGAGCCATGGCTGGTCGGTTTTCTGACGAGACGGATTTGTGACGGATGTGATATGAAATAGCGGCCGAAAATCCGGGCCGTATGCCTCACTTCAAGAGGGGTTGCCGATGATGCAGGAAGCCGAGCCGATCGTTCCGCCGCTGGCCGATCCGGTCAGTGCCGTGCTCAAATGGGTGCTGCTCGCGGTCGCGGTGCTGACCTTCGGGCTGCTCGCCTGGGCGACCGTCGCCACCTATCGCGCGGTCCCGCCACAGCCCGATCGCTTCGTGACGCGAGCCGGCGCGGTGGTGCTGACCGGCGACGATATCTTTGCCGGCAAGGGCGGTTTCCAGAAAGCCGACCTGATGGA
Source organism: uncultured Sphingomonas sp. (assembly GCF_937871615.1). Taxonomy (GTDB): domain Bacteria; phylum Pseudomonadota; class Alphaproteobacteria; order Sphingomonadales; family Sphingomonadaceae; genus Sphingomonas. The sequence continues at coordinate 2,920 of NZ_CALMPA010000056.1, forward strand.
TTACGGCAGCATCTACGGCATGGGCTCCTATTACGGCGAGGATTATACCGCCGATGCGCTGGTGCGGATCGGCAAGGCCGCACGCGAGGCGGAGGCGCGGGCGCGCTACGGTCGTGCCTTCGCCAGCCTCCCCGACGAGCAGCAGGCGGCGGCGACGGCGGCGATGCAAAAGGCGCTCCACGGGATCGACCTTACGCAGCGCGAGGTGACGTTGCCCGATAGCGTGGCGGGCGCGGTGATTTCCGTGCGCGACGAACTGGCGCGCGGGCTGGCGGTGACCGATCCGAAGCGGGGCTGGACCCCGGCGCACAGCCTTGATCCGGCGCTCGCGCGGCAGACCGCCGATTTCCTCGTCTTTTCCGCGCTCACCACGGTCGCGCGCCGGCCCGGCGTCACCTGGTCGTGGACCGAGAACTGGCCCTATGAGCCGCTCGTCGGCAACACGCCGACCACCAATACCTTCCGTTGGACGTGGATCAGCTTCTGCTTCACCTTCTTCGCCTTCGGGCTGGTGCTGTTCATCTACGAATTCTATCTGAATGGCCCGGACGAGGCGCCGATGGACCCGGTGCTCGCCGAATTCCGCGCGCTCACCCCCAGCCAGAAGCGGATCGGCAAATATTTCCTCGTCGTCGCCGCATTGCTGCTGGTGCAGATCGGCGCGGGCACGGTGATGGCGCATTCCTATTACGAGCGCGAAGCCTTTTACGGGATCGACATCAACCGCTGGCTGCCGTTCAATTTCCTGCGCAGCGTCCATATCCAGGCGCCGATCGTGTGGATCGGGCTGTCGTGGATCGGCGCGGCGCTGTTCCTCGCGCCCGCGATCGCGGGCGGGCGTGAGGCGAAGGGGCAGCATATCCTCGTCGATCTCCTGTTCTGGGCGACGGTGATCGTCGTCGTGGGGGCGCTGATCGGCGATTATCTCGGCATCATGGGGGTGATTGATCGCGGCTGGTTCTGGTTCGGCAACCAGGGGCTGTCGTATATCCAGCTCGGGCGTTTCTGGCAGATCGGCTTCTTCATCGGCCTTGCGCTGTGGAGCCTGCTGGTGATGCGCGCGCTCTGGCCGAGCCGCGCCCTGTTCCGCACCGCCGCCGGCGAATTCTGGACCGGGCGCATCCGCATGGAGCATCTGATCTGGGCGGCGACGATCAATATCGCGGTGCTTTACGTGTTCGGCATGATCCCGCTCACGGGGATCGAGAAATCCTTCACCATCACCGATTACTGGCGCTGGTGGGTGGTGCATCTGTGGGTCGAGCAGTCGTTCGAGTTCTTCGCTGCGTGCATGAGCGCCTATCTGCTGATGTCGGTTGGCCTCGTCTCACGCCAGCTTGCCGAGCGCGCGGTCTATTTCGAGCTGATCCTGATCTTTCTCGGCGGGGTGATCGGCACCGGGCATCACCTTTATTGGGCGGGTGGTCCGAGCATGTGGGTGCCGATGGGCAGCATGTTCTCGTTCATCGAGGTGCTGCCGCTGGTGCTGCTCATCATCGAGGCGATCAACAATCACCGGCTGATCCGGCGACATCAGGAGTTCAAATATCGCCTCGCCTATCTCTATGTGATCGGCGCCGCCTTCTGGAATTTCGTCGGCGCGGGCGTGTTCGGCGGGGGGACGCTCAATGCGCCTCTCGTCAATTATTACGAGCACGGCACGTTCCTGACGCTCAACCACGCGCATACCGCCCTGTTCGGGGCGTTCGGCGAGCTGGCGATCGGGCTGATCTATTTCTGCCTGCGCTATGCCGCGGGCGATCGGCATCCGTTCAGCGAGAAGCTCGGGCTCTGGGCGTTCTGGCTCTACAATGCCGGGCTGGTGCTGTGGGCCCTGCTCAACTTCTTCCCCATCGGCTGGCCGCAGCTCGATGCGGTGTTCGAGCATGGCCTGGCCTATGCGCGCAGCCTCGAATTCTACAACGGCACCCTGATCTGGCAGTGGATGCGGCTTCCCGGCGATGTGGTGTTCGCCGCCGGCGCGCTGCTGATGGCGTGGGATTTCATCGTCAAGGCAAAGGCGCTGGGCGCCCGGCAGCATATGCGGAGGGATGGCGATGCTATGTCCTGAATGCGGTGAAGTGATTGCGCCGGGGCCGCTTGAGCTTCGATGCGCCTGCGGTGGCGGGCGGACGGTCGATCGGCGCTCTGGCCTCGTGTCACGCCTCTGGCGGATCGTGCGCGGAAAGACCCGTAGCGAACGCTGAGAAATCAGCCGGCTTCGCTGACCAGCCGCGCATGATCGAGGATGACGACCTCGCGCCGCGACGGCAGATCGACCACGCCCTCCTTCTTCAGCCGGGTAAACTGGCGGCTGACGGTTTCGATCGTCAGCCCCAGCAGGTCGGCGATCTGCTGGCGCGAAAAGGGGAGGGTGAGGTGACGATGCGCTGCCGCAACGCCGGACATGCAGATCGGAAGCGGCATCCGTTCCGCCATTTCGAGCAGGAGGCAGGCGATCTTCTCGGGCGCTGATTTGCGCCCCAGCAACAGCATCCAGCGGCGCGTGCGTTCCAGCTCGCTTAGACCCAATGACTGCCTGAGCCATGAGGGCTTTGATCTGCGATGCTTCACCTG
>NZ_CALMPA010000057.1 GCF_937871615.1 uncultured Sphingomonas sp.
CGTACACCGCTGAAGGAATTCCCACGGAGCCCCAACATGGTTCGCACCGGTATCTGACCTGCGTGCCCGATGCCAACCGGGCGACCGCCCACTTCCTCTGGCATTATCTTCAATCCGAGGAAGGCCTTTATCAGGTGGGGAAAGCATCGGCTGGCAGCGCCGACCGCAACCGCACCCTGGCCACCAAGCGACTGCAAACCATCAAGGTCCCAGTCCCATCGCTCGACGCCCAGCTCTGGTTCGACAGCCTCCAGTCGAAAGCCCGCGCCGCCAAGGCCGCTCAGGCCGAGGCGACGGCGCATCTCGATCAGCTGCTGCCAGCGATGCTCAACGAGGTGTTCGGCTGAGGCAGAACCGGGACTCCCGGTCCTGAGCCCTATTCATCCCACAGCGTTACAGTGCATTCGCTGTCGGTGTTCATGAACCCGTCCACCCCGCTCGTGAGGTTCCAGGCCAGGCGCTCGCCCTCGGGCAGGTGTGCCTCGACCCAGCGGTCATGGAACCGGCGGTCCTCGCCGCGCGATTTCAGTTCGAGCATCAGCGGCACCCGTCCCATGAAGCGGCGGTCCCATTCGCGCTCCATTTCATCTGCCGCGCGCTGCGTCGTTTCATAATTGTCGTTCCGCGCGCTTTCCGCGTCCCAGGCGATCACCGTCACCCGCGAAATGCCGGGAACCTTGCGGGCGAGATGCGTGGCAAAATCGGCCGTCAAAAGCCGGTTTCTCCGCCCGGCCAGCGCGTAGGGATCGCGAATGACCAGGTGCTCGATTGCCCTGTTGGCGAGATTGCCGGCAAAGATATCCCATTCGCGATCATCGCCGGGACTGTAGCGGACCATGCGCGGCACTCGTCGCTGTGGCGGCGCAGGCTGCTGGACACGCGCGGACAGGACGGGGCGCTCCGCCTGAGGCGGACGTGACGGTTCTTCGGGCGGTTCAGGTGCTGCCGGTTCATTCGGCACCGCATCAAGCTGTCCCTCGCTTGCAGGCGGAACATCGGACGGTTCCGGCTCGCCCTGCTCGAACAGACTTTCGAACAGGCTGTCGAGGTCGCCATCCGTTTCGCCCGGCATCAGCAATTGCGCGCTCAGACCGCGCTTGCGCTCCATCAGCTGGTCGAGCTTGAAGTCAAAGCTGGCGTCACGCAGCGCCGGATCGGGATGGACGGCCAGCGGGATATGAACGGTCACGTCGCGGGTCTGGCCGATGCGATAAACACGGTCCGTCGCCTGATCCTCGATTGCCGGGTTCCACCAGCGCGAGGCGTGAATGACATGGTTGGCCGCCGTCAGGGTGAGACCAACCCCGCCCGCCTTGGGCGAAAGGATCAGCACGTCGAACCCCGCTGGCCGGTTCTGGAACTCGTTGACGATCTGCTGGCGCACCTGGGGGCCGACGCCGCCGTGAATGCGGGCGACGGGATGGCTGATGCCAAACCGATGGCGGATTTCGGCGGCAAGGCAGGCCTGCATCGCCAGGTCTTCGCAGAAGACCAGCGCCTTCTCGCCCGCAGCCTTGATCTGTTCAAGCGCTGCGAAGACTGCCTTCATTCGCGCTGAATTGGCGGGTTCGAACTCCGGATTGTCTCGACCGCCCGGATAGAGCGACGTGCCGCGCAGCTCATGTAGCACCTTGAGCATCAGGCCGCGCTGACCACTGCCGCGCAGCATCATGGCCTGCTCGATAGCCCGTGAGTACCGTTCTGCCTGCAATGGTGGCATCTCGATCTCATGCTTGACTACCCGCTTCTGCGGCAGTCCGTCGAGTACCTCGCTCTTCATGCGCCGGAGCATGACCGGCGGACGTCCCTCCTGTCGATCGACAAGCATCCCCCGCAGTTCGCCAAGCGCGTTGCCATCATCGTCAGGATAGCGCCGTTCGAAGTCGCGACTGGCCCCAAGCAGCTTGGGCCAGGACCAATCCATGATCGTCCACAGATCCTGCAAGCGGTTCTCGACCGGCGTGCCGGTCATCGCGATGCGGAACCGCGCGTTCACCGTGGTTGCCGCTCGGCGAATCTGGCTCGTGGCGTTCTTGATCTTCTGCGCCTCGTCGCAGACCGCGACGGCAAACCGCTGGCGGGCGAAGCTCATGTGATAGTCACGCAGCGTTTCGTAGGTGGTAAGCACCACGCCGTAGCCATCGAACGCGCTGGTCGAGAGTTGCGCCGCGCCCGATTGCGTATCGCGACTGCGACCTTGCCGAAGCAGGCTTAGATTGCTGCCGAATGCGGGCAGAACCTCCCCAAGCGCACCTTCCTCAAGGTGGATGCGCATTTCCTGCCGCCAGTTTTCGAGCAAGCCTGTGGGCGCAACGATCAGGAACGGCTCCTTGACCCCTTGGTCGTGGCGGAGCCACGCAAGGAAGGCTAGGAGCTGATACGTCTTGCCGAGGCCCATATCGTCCGCGAGCAGGACGCCAGGCAGCCGGTTGGCCCACGCTTCCGCCAACCAGTTGAACCCGGTGCGCTGGTGATCCTTAGGCGTGCTTGCCACGGCACCGGGGAACCGAGGGGCGGAGAATGCCTGGATAGCGCCGAGGGCGCTTTCCTCATATTCAACGTGCTCGAAATTTTCCGATACGGTCAGGAAGAGGGGGCCAGGCAGCGGGTCGCTTTCGTCGACCTCAGGCTTCTCCGGCATCTCCTGCGTGACCCGCTCACGCAAACTGCGAAGGGCATCAAGTGCCTGCGCCGTGGCGGGCACTGTCTTGCCGCCGATCTCGACGCTTTCCTGTTCTGCGGCAACGGCTGCCTCGAGCCTATCAATTGCGAAATCCAGCTGATCGGGTTCGATGTCGACCTGTTCGCCGTTAGGCGGGTCGCCGATGTACAGGCCGAAGCTCTCGGGTAACCAGCTATTGGGTTTGGGCTTTATCCAAGGAAGAACCGGCTTCCGCCAGATGTCGATGCCGTTGACCCGCTCGGAATACTGCTGCGTTTCGATGAACAGGGCACTGACGGCGTCATCGGCCAGCTCGCCTTCAGGCATCGCTTCCGAAATGTAGCGGCGCGGGCTGAGTGCGAATTTCCGGCGGCTGTCTTCGTCCAGCCCTTGCGCCCTGTGAACGATTTCCAGAGCCCGCTTCAGTTCGGGGTCCAGGTAGACGATCGTGCAATCATCGAGCCGGTAGGCATTCTGGGCACGATCGGACGCGCGGAACCGCTCGATGAACTTCTGCTGGAGCGACGATGGAAGCAGTCCATCCTCGTCACTATCGGGCACTTCGCCTTCCTGAGCGGCAGCCCGACGACTGCGACTGAAGAGGATCGGATCGAAGTCGAATTTCCCGCCAGTGGTTTTCAGGTCCAGCGAGAAGCCGGCGGCGTAGCTGATGCGCAGGCGCTTCAGGAAGCCATCAGGGTGCAAAATATCACCCTCGGCCGCGCCGAGTGTTTCGCGCAGTTTCGACATTGCGTACTGCTGGGCAGGCGGATCGACCGCCTCATTTACGGCCCTTATGGCTTCCTGCGTTGACCAGAGCGGCTCTGCGATCCGCCATTCCTGTCCGCCATAGCGCAAGCGGCCTTCGACCGGCACAACGCGCGCGGCAAGACCGCCGGGCCGGACCCAGCGCGTTTCTATCTTGAAGCCCGGACGTCCGAAAATGCCTGACGTTTCAATTTCGAGCTGAATGCGGATTGCGGGCGGTAGCGCGAGAGCCATCGCCTCCTGTTCGGAAAGACTTGCTACTAGCGCATTGGAGAGGACAACGGATCCGTCTGGCTCGGGAGAAACCAAAGGTGTGCCCGCACTGTCCCGGCTATCATTGGCCCAGCGGTCAAGTAGGTCCGCAGCGATAGTTCGGGCTGCCACGGGCCCACGCAGGGACCAATCTTCGAACGGCACCTTCGCGCCATTTTCGTCGCTCAGGACAAGGCGCTCGCCCGTGAAGGTAGCTTGAGATGCAAATGTTACCATCCCCACAAGTCGGCACCCTTTGGTCCAGAATACTGGATCCCCGTTTCCTGCTTTATGAAATCGGAAAACTTGCGATACCATTTTCCGATGTGGGACATGGATTTGACTGGAACGTGGTTCATCTTCGCGTAGCTATATCCGCCCCCCTTATCGAGATTCTTCCCATAATATTTTCTCGAATAGAGTGTGGGCGTATTCGGGTCCTTCCAGAACCGCACCGCGCCAACGTGGCTCCAGTCTGCTATCACAAGATCGCCGATCCGCATCAGCAGGGCTGAATGGCCAGAGTCGATGTTACTGCCCTCGACCTTGCCAAAATCATTGGGGGAGATGCCGGATATCCTTTTGACGTGTCGCTCCGCCTGAGTGCCCAAAATGCACCACGCGTCGCTGATGGCATCGGTTGCCAGATAGGCATTCCAAAACGCACGGCGGGCCTTCCAATGATCCTTCCGCTCCGTCGTATCGGCAATTATTTCGAAAAATAGCTCAACCGACCTTTCCGTGAGCCAGCGATTCAGCAGCCTGAAGACGTCAGCCGCGTCAGTGATTTGATGCTTCTTCGAGAGAGCATTCGCCCGCGAAAGCCATTGGTTGCTATTTATGCGAGGGTCACCGAATTCCTTGATCAGGAAAATTCGGATCATATCCTTGTGCTCGGCGGGCGCCGATCGATCCATCCAAGGCTTAAGCAAGGCATAGGCGATAAGGCCCGCATTGCCCTGGATTGCTCCGGCGCCAAGTCCCTCTGCCAATTGAATGATTGTCTCAGTTTCGTCGCAAATGGCAGCGTCCGAATGCCCTCTGATTGTCCGAACGCAACGATCAAGCAGCAGAGCACTGAAGGCAGCCTCGACGTACCCGCCCTGCATATCTCGGAGTGTCAGCTTCGCACGGCTGAGCAGAGCATCACGCTTGTTGACGTCCAGTAGCAGCAGCCCGAGCGCCTTCGGCCCGATGTCGCAATCCCATACGGGCAACACCGCGCTGATCTCCGTCCAAGGTGAACCCAGGGTGCTCACCCGTGATGAGCAATATTGCCCGAGATAAGAGAAAACTGAAGCATCGGACCTGAACCTGTTCCAATAGGCCCTTGCCAACCTCCTGTCCAAAGTGCGCTTGCCCAGAGTGGCGCAGTGTTCGACGAGCCCGGAAACGTAGGCCTGGAGTTCTGGAAAATCCCAGATTTCGGTCGCTAATCGGCGCAAGTCCTTGCGAGAAAGCCGTGATGGTTCGGCTGGATCGATCCGATCTATAAATGCCTGCCAAGGTTCCGGATCGACACGGTTATCGATCCCGATCGAACCCCAATCCCGGGTGACTTTGATGATGGCCCGGATTTGCGGGGGCGGCGGCAACGCCATCCCGCCAGTTTGCCATTTCAGGGCTATCGCGCTTAGACCCGGCATCAGCGGGAACTCAGCATTTTGCTAGCTTGTTGAGCCGCGTCGCTTTTCGGTGTGACCATTATAAACCGCAGGTCGATACGGCGATGGCGTGCCTTTTCCGCGTCAGGCAAGGGACGGCCAGAATTATCTGTTACAGGCCGGTGCGGGCCATAACCTGCAACTCCCAAGACAGGCGTAGGATGGACATTGTCTCCATTCGTTAGTTTGTCCAAACCGGGCTGCGCCTGCGTCAGAGCAAGGTAAGTTCGAGTGGCGCGACGGGCGGATAGGTCGAGGTTCCCCAAACCAGTTAGATCACCCCTAATGGGGTCTCCGTCCGTATGGCCTTCGACAAGCAACGTGTCGATCTTGTGCGACTCCTCTTGTCCTGCACAACGGAGGCCGTTCGGATCGATTGATTTCGTATAGCAAGGTAGTCGGTCCGCGAGGATATCTGCAACCGTCTTGATCGCCGCCTGCCCCCGGGGACTAAGTTCAAATTCATTCGATTCGAAAAGCACCTCTTCCGGCAACCGTAGAATTCCGGTTTCAGTGTCGATCACTACATCGACCCCAGGCAGTTTGTGCTCGATGTCTTTCTCAAGCTGCTCGAGAAGCTTTTTACGAGCTTCACCGGCACCTACCAGATAGTCCTCTTTCTGCTTAAAGGTGACGGCAAAGTACACTAGGAGAATGATGAATACGAAAAGAAGTCCAACCAACATGTCCGACATCGAAATGAAGTAGCTCTCCTCTTCGACCTCGGACCGACGGCTGCGAGCTGAAATTTCACTCATGTTACGATTTCAATTTTTCAAGGAGAGAGGAAATCTCGTCGGCAAGCTCCTCAAGCGGTTCCAAAGCATCCCGCAGATTGCTCACCGCCTTTGCCAACTCACCATCAAGCTCCCCAACCTGCTGATTGACTGCTGTTGCGTGCTGAGCGGTCGCGGAGATCAACCCGTCCAGCGTTTTGCCCAGCGATTCATCAACCTGGTTGAATCTGCCTTCATAGCTCGACCAGGCGGTTTCGGCTGAGCTGGCGGTTGCTATGAGCTGCCCGGTAAGTTCCTCTGTAGCCTGCTCGTGTGATCTAAGGGCCGTCGAGATCGATGCAGCTGCGTCGCTCACAGATTTGGCGGCCGCAGCCACAGGATTGAGTGCCGAATTCAGTTCAGACACCGCCGTCGACAATTTGCTTCCAGCTTCTTCTGTTGAGCGACCAGCAGCCT
>NZ_CALMPA010000058.1 GCF_937871615.1 uncultured Sphingomonas sp.
GTTCAGTGTTCGTTCTTCAACCTGGCCAAAATCGCAGATTCGGGCCGACTGGGCCAAGATAGGAGGGCGGTGTGGCCTTCATGCCGGTAAAGCCGGCCGGAAGATGCCAGTAGGCCATGTGCAGCAGCCAGGAGATCGCCCGTCCTGCCTTAGCCTTCTTCAGCCCCCACCAGCCCGCGCCCGCAAGCAACATGCCAATGAGGATATGCTGAGACAGGATGCCCCAGACGAATGGGAGAACCATCGCCAGGAACTCATCTAGGGTCCACAGCCCGATTAGCTCAGGATCGTCCAGATGAGACGGAATGACGTACTTGTCCGCGGCCATATCACCACCCTCCCCGCAGGCCGACCGGATCTGCTATTCTGGCCGACCCTTGGACTGTTCAGATTGTTGCCGTGACGGTGGAGGTGACGATCGGGATGCCCGTGCCGGCACCGACGCCGACACCCACGGGGATCGCGATCTGGCCCATTGAGAACCGGCCCGAGGCGAGCGCGACGATGCCGCCGGCGAGCGAGAGGACAGTGATGATCTTGCCGCCCGAGCCTTCGAGGAAGTCGGTGAACTTCGTCAGGGCGGTGTCGAACGTCGTATCAGCACCGGCGAAGGCTGGGCCGGCGAAGAGGAGGAGCGCGAACGCGAGAGCGACCAGAGCGAAGATCGCCAGCTCCGCACGGCCGCTGTACTTGATGACAGACTGCATGAGAGTTTCCCTTCAAACGGAACGCGACTGATCCGCGCCCAATCGAAGGGTGGTCTCGTCAAGTGACGGGTCGCAATGCAGTTCTCGACGGCGCCATGATCGAGTCGAACATAATTTGACTCTGATCGGGTCGTGCCCCGGAAGCCGGGGCGGCCTGCCCCAGATCGCGGGGCGGGCCGCCCTGAATATTGGGGCAGGCTGCCCTTTTTCCCGGGGCACTGTACTTTTCGATTCGGCACACGCCCCGATAATTGCGATTAACGATTATGCAGGTTAGATTCGCTAACCGGAGTCGCAAGAAAGCCGTCAGCCAGACTTGATAGAGTTTACGATATGGACCGTCGGCTACGCGGATAACGCATTGCCTGGAGCATGTGCGATGGCAGGAGATCAATGCATCCTGGCGCTCGACATCTCGGAGCATCTTTTCCATCTGACGACGGAGAGCCTGCGTCTGCGCGCGAACGAAACGAAGCGCTACCAGACGCTCGAAGACCTGCTGTCGGATAGGGTGGGCATGACGTGCGTGCTGGAAGACCACCCGCCCGAGACGATACGCGAACATCTTTCGGCGATCCCGACAACCGGCGATATCCGCATCGATCTGACAATTACCAAATCGAGTGCCGATAGCCTCGATGCAGTGAAACAGCTTATTGCCGATCGCTTAGGGTCCGATATCACCCTGGGCGATACGCTTTCGGTTATGCTGTTTCATTATGTCGTGGGCCAAAAAGCGGCGCGTGTTCTTCAACGGATTGGTCTCGAGTGCGCGCATGACAGTCCAGGAATAGCAGCGTCCGGCGAAGATGCGCCCGCAGATAACATAGTTCCGCTCAGATAGTTACACCCCAGTTTTGCTGCAAATGCACAAAGATACTGTGGCTTGCCAAGTTGCCGCCTCTGTGTTTCGTTTTCAGCGTTGCGTGCAAAAGGGGGCTGTGACTTGTCATCCCTTGCCCAGTTCGAGGCGTCAGACGCTGACTGCAGTCCAGTCAGCGTCGAGCAGCGGGATTTCGTTCCGCTGATCCTCGAAGCCATGTCCGAGCGAAACATCGGACAACGCAAACTCGCACTCAAGACCGGCATCAGCAAAACCCGCTTGGGGCTCCTGCTCCACAGCGATCCCGGCAAACGGGCGGCGATGTTTCTGGGCGAGTTTCAGCAGATTCTAGGGGCTCTCGACATCAACGTCGTTCAGGCCATGATTGCCGTAGAGACATACCGCGATCCGAAGCTGTTCCTCGACGAACGATTCCAGACCTCGATCGCAATGCTAACCGAACTGTTCAAAGGGCTGCCGTCGATGCTCGTGGCTGCGCTCGATGAAATCGAAGGATTGGACGGCACCGAAGTCCGCAAAGAGTGGGCCGGTCCGCTGAGACAGGCCGTGATTGAGAAGCTGGTTAGAGAGGTCGGCGCCGTCATGGCGCGAAGAACTCATCTCGCTCAGATATCGACCCTGAGTCTGCTATTATGGTTTTCGACATTGACCACAAACCTATTCGAGCCGCTCCTGATCTAATATGAAGTAACTGTTACCGCGCTGCCGATCAGCGGCGGCCGCGTTGCAGGCACCACCGTCGTTCCTTGCACTGTTACGCGCGGCGAAAGCCCGGCCAAGCGTCGCCAGTTTAGCAAGACATTTGCGACATAAGCCTGTGTTTCCACGATCCGTGGCAGCATCCCATCCCTAATGCGTCCAGGCCCAGCATTATAGGCCGCGAGCGCCAGATGGACTTGTCCGAACCGATCGAGCTGCTGGCGCAGATAGCGGGCGCCACCTCGTAAATTCTGCTCGACGTCATAGCGATCTACACCGAGCCCGGCAGCCGTGCCGGGCATCAGCTGCGTAAGGCCGAACGCGTTCTTTGCGGAGTAAATTCCGGCATCGTACGCGCTCTCCCGAATGATCATTGCATCGAATAGCCCAACAGGAATCCCGTACTCGCACGCGATGCTGCTCATCATTCCATAATAGCCGAATCGTCTGGATTCGGCGCGCGCATCCAGAAAGCCCGTGGGCCGATAGCCGCCTGGAGAACAGCCGGGCGCGAAGCTCGTTGGCACGCTCGAAAACGGCACCCCTTCTCGCATCCAACCCGGGATGGCGATGGGTGGCGGCAAGGAAACGGCCGTGTTCACGGAAACAGGGTCAACAGGCGCCACTCCGACATGAGCGAATGGATCGGCGTCGCCACTGTCAGCCTGGCCGGTAGCGGCGAAGCTGTTCGCCATCTCAAAGGCAACCCAGCGTCGACTCAAGTCATGGGTCCGAAACCCGGCAGGGATCGGTTTCGGGGCCGGTGTTCCACCATTGTCCTCACCCTCGAGGGCGGTCGCGACGGGAGGCTGCTCACCTGATAGCGTGCCCGCTGCTGACCCTGCCCCCATCACGATAACCTGAACCGTCCGCGGGGTCTTGGTTCGCTGGCCGGCGCTCGACTCCGTAGCACAAAGCCCAACGGACAGGGCTACGCACGGCAACAATATCGATCTCATATGGAACCTCCCACCCGACATCAGCGACAGTGGAGGTCAGGGCGAATATTGTTGTCAATCCCGCGAACCTCAGGAAGCATCGCTGAAAATCAGCTCAGACAGGTTCGTTCATGTGGTTGATCGATCGCCATAGCGACGGGCTCGCCACCGCCCGCATCCCCCTTCCCCTCCCGCTTCGGGCGGCCATGATGCGGTGGTACTCCGGCGAGGGCTCCCGTCCCGACGAGGACGCTGGCATCACCCTAGTGCAGCAAGCGCGCATTGGCGCGAAGTGGATCGCCTGCGACTGCCTTGGAACGGATCGCCCGCCTCCGATTCTGACCCCCGCGTTTCTGTCTGAAGCCGAAACCTATTATCTGCGCCGGCTCACCAGCACGAAGCGGCCCGAGCATCACGTGGATTGTCCGTTCTTCCGGGATCAGGTCACGAACCGCCGCACCGAGACCCGCAGCGCTCAGACGCCTGCAGACCCGCCCATCGGTTATTTCGAAGTTTTGCGTCCGGCACCGGAAAAGCTGGCTCAACGCCCCGACGGTGACGCAAGCGACGATCGCACGCGAAGCGCATCCGTACCACGCCTGGCTCGCCTGCTCTGGCGCCTGCTGAGCAACTCGGGCCTCAATATAGCCGTCCCCTATCATGAGGAGCCACCCGACCGGACCATCGCAGCAGAGTTCAAAGCGCTCGCCAGCGCGTCCGCTGGGATCGAGGTCGCCCCGGGCATCGAGCTCGGTCGCGTACTTTGGACCCACGGGGACGCGCTGCACAGCCGGCGCGCCTATGCGGGCATTCGGGAGCTCTCGCGCCGTTGGCCCAGCGGTCATGCCCCACAAGGCTTTCTTACGGTCTTTGCCAAAGAGTTCAAAGGCTCCACGATCTTCCCGGCGGGGTCAGAGCCCATATTGGTCGCAAATCGCGTCCAGTCGCCATCGGTAAGAGCAAACCCGGTCAAGGGACCGTATCTTGTGATCGTAGTGATGGGCGAATATCCCGAAGCACAGGGATACGCGCCGCTGCGAGCCTATGCGCAACCGATTTTTTCGGGCACTCGCTTCATGCCGGTCGAACGCGATTTTGAGCGGCACGTACTGCGGACGATTCTTGGCTCCAGACATGAATTCGCACGCTGCGGCGTCGACATAGCGTTCGAGAAGCCAGTCTTCGACAGGCTGACGCCTCTCGGTCCGTGTCGGCCGGATTTCCTGATAGAAGCGCGCTCCCGATCGACCGGGGAGATTCGAAAACTGATCGTCGAAGCGATGGGCTCGGCGAGCTCAGACTATCTTGCTCAGAAAGCGGCAGGACACCGAAACCTGGCGCAGGTCGCCCCCGTGCTTCTCATTACGCCCCGGGACATCGCCGATGGGAGGGTCGGCCGGCTTCTTTCCGAAGCATTGAATTGTGCGTGAATTACGTCTGGAGCATCTTCAGCCCCACGAGAGGGTCGCTGCAAACGAACAGACGATTGCGAGGGTGACAGGGGTCGAAAGCAGGTAAAGCTTCTGCCACCGCCACCAGGTCCTGGGGACAAAGAGGATCGCGCTACGGCAACTCTTGAAATGCCCCCATGCTTCCTCGCGGTACAGCTCGACAAAGACGGCCGCAATCGAGAGAACCACTGCAAACGCGCAGCACAGGCCCGCCGCGGCGTAAATCGCTATCCAGTTCTGAATTTCCAAGGCCGAAAGATGTGCCACCAGCTTCACCGGTCCTTATTCCGCAAGCCTAGGCAAGACCTCCAAACGAAGATCGCTTCCTGAGTGCCACTGCTTGCATGCTCCATCAAAATAGTGCCCTTAGGGTTAACGCCATCCCAACGAACCGCTCTGCGCCGCAACATAACACCATAATGGACGCGATTGTCGGGGAACTGGCTTATGCGGCTCCCTACTAAGATAGGCCGGCCCGATAGCGCTGGCGGCCGCAGAGCCGGTCGATGAGCTTTCAGTGGTGAGTTAGTATGCGCGTTTCAGTCCTTGTCATCCTGCATCGTGGCAAAGACCATATTACGATACACGAAGACGACGTTCGAGCCTGGTCTGAACTTCTGCGCTTCGTCGACAGCAGGTGGAACACCCATCGCGAGACCGCGGACACGCCTCGACCGGCCTCGGACGATGACCAGGTTAAACTCTTCTTCGCGGCGCCTGACGCATCATACATCCTGGGCAACGCGGATGTCTCCGAGCTCGAGGCGCATGTCAGCGCCGCCATTAGCGGTTAGACTATTACCTTTAGCGGCCCCGAGAGACGGATAGAATGAATGCCGTCTGGTTGCGCTGCTCACTCAAACGCGAATAGCTTATGCCTCGCGGAGGATAGCTCCATGTTCGAATGCCTCATCCTGGGCGACAGCATTGGCGTCGGCATCGCGAAAGAGATCAACGCCCGCTACGCACGACAATGCGATGTGACAGCGGTGGAACGCGCGACAACCGACCAGATACTCGCCTGGCGGAAACCTCGCAAAATCTATGGAGCCAGCATATTCGCAATTGGCTCGAACGATGAAATCAGTGCGGCATTGGCGGCAAAGCTCAGCAGGCTGCGCCAGAGTATCACCACCCGGAGGGTCATCTGGCTCCTCCCCTATTCAAGGGAGCGCGCATATCTCGTCAATTCGGTGGCGGTCAGGTTCGGTGACGAAACGCTGGATCTGATGCGCTTTCGCTCGAAGGACCATGTCCATCCGATCAGCTACCGCGATATTTCAAAAGTGCTCCTGGCGCGACCGTGATGGACCCTACCCCCTGTTGCTGAACATTGGCCGGAGCCAACTCCCGAGCAGCACTACTGTTCGTCGTCAAGCGGAGTGCTCCGATTGAATTCAGATAGATGCAATTTCCAGTGTTCAAGATGATCGAGCGCAGGTCGCAGATCTTGGGCGAGTGGCCCGAGTTCGTAAACTTGGTAGACAGTCGGCGGAGGAAGATTGGTCCGCGTTATCAGACGTGCCGTCTCGAGCTCTCTTAGACGAGCAGTTAGAACATTGGCGCTCACCTTCGGTATCGCCCGCCGAAGGCAGGTGAAGCGCATTTGCCTGCTATTCAGAGCCATGAGGATCTGAAGAACCCAGCGTCTGGTCAGATGATGGAAAATCTCATCTGACTCGGCTTGACGCAATGGGACATCACCGATCAGGTTTGTTTCAACGCACATAGTAGGCACTCATGTAACTCCAGCAGCGACGATTTCGCGCTGATCGCCCCCGGTAGACAAACGGCAACTCCGCCCACCCTGTGGCGGCCACGCGGCTATCGATCTTTGGCGGCCTGCTCCGCACAGCATCGCGCGTCATCGTCGAACAGGTCAGATCAGTTCTTCGAGCAGCAGCAGCGCGAGGAAACCGACGAAGAACATTGCGCTGATGAGCGGGCTGTCCGGTTTCTCATGCGCCTCGACGAGAAGTTCTTCGGTCACGAGATAGAGGAGCGCGATCAGCCCGAAGCTCAAAAAGCCAGCGACGATCGCCGGCGGAAATCCGGCGACGGGCAATGCGATCAGTGCTCCCAATGGCATGAGGAACGCGAGCGCGGTCGTGATAGCAACGATGCGCAGCTTGGATGTGACGGTCTCGCCCAGTTCTTCGGTCACGGTGACGCCGAGAAACAGGACTTCGAGCGTCAGGGCGATAGTCAGCAGCAGCCCCGCTTTCGCACCAGCGATGAATGCAAGCCCCAGCACCAGGCCGTCGATCAGCAGATCCGTGCCGATGGCGCCGATCAGCGCGAGCGGGCCGCGGACGCGCTCTTCGAGCGACTTGAGGCCCAGCATGACCGCGACGCCGGCCGCGCCGCCCGCCAGCGTCGCCAAGGGCGCGCGGCCGTGCATCACGTCCGGGAGAATCTCGGTGGCGGCCGCGGCGAAGACGACGCCGGCGGCGAGGTGCTGGATCGCGCTGGTGAGCTTCGGCCCCGGCCGCCGCCAGACGGCAACCATCGCGCCGATCAGCACCGCAAGAACGGGAATGATCGTATAGGCGAACGCGGTCATGCGCGGGTCTCCCCCTTGTCCCGATAGCCAAGCAACCGCAATGCGTTGAACACGACGAGCAGGGTCGAACCCTCATGCATTGCAACGGCCAGGCCGATACCAAGCCCCAAGATCGTTGCCGGAACGAGCAAGGCAACCACGCCAAGGCTCACGAACACATTCTGGCGGATGACCGATCGCGTGTGGCGGCTGAGATCCACCGCGAACGGGAGATGGGAGAGGTCGTCGGCCATCAGTGCGACATCCGCCGTCTCGAGCGCGACGTCGGAGCCGGCCGCACCCATGGCGATGCCGACTGTCGCGCTGGCCATGGCGGGCGCGTCATTCACCCCGTCGCCGACCATCGCCACCCTGGTTTCGGCGCGAAGCTTCTTGATCGCCTCGACCTTGTCCTCGGGCATGAGGTCGCCCCAGGCTTCATCGATGCCGACCTGGGCGGCTACGGCCTCGGCGACCCGCTGATGGTCACCGGAAATCATGATCATCCGTTCGATGCCGATTTTGCGAAGCCGCATCAGCGTTTCTCGCGCCGCCTCACGCGCTGTGTCCATGAGGCCAATGGCGCCGAGATCCTGCAGACCCCGCCGGACGATCATGCTGGTCTGCCCCGCCGCCCTCAGAGTTTCGATCGCGTCCTTCATCTCCTGCGACAGAGGAGCGATGCCATCGGCGCCGAACATCTCGGCCTTGCCGATGAGAATTTCGTCCTCACCGACAAGCGCCGAGACGCCGCGACCCGTCAGGCTCTTCAGGCTTTCGGCCTGCGGTATAGCATGGTCGCCGACATGATCGCGGCCGTCGCGCGCGATCGCCTGCGCCAGGGGATGGTCGCTCAGGCTCTCGACCGCGACGGCGATCGCCATCAGCTCTTGCTTCGCCACGCCGGCAGCCGGGATGACCTGCTGGATGCGCGGTTCCCCGATGGTAAGCGTGCCGGTCTTATCGAAGGCGATCGCGTTCAGCGATCCAAGCAATTCGAGCGGCGCGCCACCCTTGACGAGGACGCCGCCGCGCGCAGCGCGCGCCACTCCGGAGAGGACGGCGCTGGGGGTGGCGATGGCGAGCGCGCAGGGACTCGCTGCGACCAATACCGCCATCGCGCGATAGAAGCTGTCGCGGAACGGCTCGTCGATCACGACCCAAGCGAACAGCAACACGAAGGCGAGCGCCACCACCGCAGGCACGAAGAATCGCTCGAACCGATCGGTGAAGCGCTGTGTCGGCGACTTTTGCGTCTCGGCTTCGCTGACCAGCTTGACCACCTTGGCGAGCGTGCTTTCGGTCGAGAGCCGGGTCACTTCGATCTCGATCAGGCCACTGCCGTTGATGGTGCCGGCAAACACCCGATAGGCTCCGTCGAGCCGGTCGGGATTGACGCGCGCCGCCTCGTCGTCCTGGACCGCCCGCTTGTCGACCGGCATGCTTTCTCCCGTTACCGGGGCCTGGTTGATCGCCGTCGTACCCTTGACGATGAAGCCGTCGGCGGGGACGCGCTCGTCGGGCTTGATGATGACGATCTCGCCGAGCTTGAGGTCTTCGACCGGAACCTCGCCTGTACCGCCATCCGGCCGGCGCACGGTCGCCGTCTTGGGGGCCAACTCGGCCAGCGCCTCGATCGCCCGCTTGGCGCGGCCCATCGCATAATGTTCGAGCGCATGGCCCAGGCTGAACAGAAACAGCAGCAACGCGCCCTCGGCGAAGGCGCCGAGGGCGGCGGCGCCGGCGGCCGCGACGAGCATCAGCGTGTCAATCTCGAACTTGCGCAGCTTCAGATTGTCGATCGCTTCGCGCAGCGTGAAGAAGCCACCAAAGAAATAAGCGGTCACGTAAAGTGCCGTCGGCAGCCACGGCGGAATGCCGGGGACCAGCTTGTCGATCGCGAACCCGACTCCCAGCGACACGCCGCAGGAAAGCGCGAAGATCAACTCCGTATTGGGTCCGAGAAAACCGCCATGCGCATGGTCGTGGCCATCGCCCGCGCCATGGCGATGCTCGCCCGGCGCATGGTCATGATCCGCGTGACCATGGCCGGCATGATCGCCGGCCTTGAGCGCGGCCCCCTTTCGGCGGACACCCAGATGCGCAAGTTCCTCGCGGATGCGATCTTCGGTGATGCGTTCACGATCATATTCGATGCGGACGGTTCCGATCGACGAGGCTTCCGCTTCCATGACCCCGGACAATCTACGCAGCCGGTCGGCGACGGTGCGCGCCCGGCGTTGATGCGTGATGCCATCGACTTGCCAGAGAAGATGGCCGAAGCGCTCGGTAAGCGCCGCGCCTGCAGCGTGCGCGCTTTCCCGGATGCGGGTCAGCGAGACCGTGTCGGGGTCATAATGAATGCACAGCATCGCGGGCCGATCCGTGCCCGGCTGGACGACGTGAACCCGTTCGACACCTGGTCGCGCCGCGAGGTCGGCTGTCAAACGATCGACGCAGGCGTCGGTGGCGTCGGCGATCTGCGGCAGTATGAGCGGGATATCGAGCTGAAGCTTCTGGGTCATAGAAACCTTCTCCGTGCCTTGGTCGCGCCCAAGGCGCCGGTGGGACTTGCTTCAATCATTGGCTGGGTCCCGTTTGCCCTGCACCCTGACGGGTCGCAGGCGTTCCCGCGCCGACTGGCGAGGTAGTCGGGATTGCCGACGAAGCAGGGCAAGCAGCGCGGCGTCCTGGTGCCGCATGGTGCGAAGAAGACCCTTTCGCATCAATCGGCCGGCCAGCATGCCAACGATGCCCCGGCATTCGACGGCATGGCGGATGCTCACCCCGTTCGCGATCGGGTCGATCTCGTAGCGCTCGTCGAAGGTCAGGAGCCCGCGCACACCCATCCGCCATCCGATCATCCGAGGCTTGACCAGCCTGTTGATGACCATCTGCGTTTTCATCTTGCCATCGCCGCCGAAGAGCAGCCATGTCACATCCACTTCTGCGCCCCGCTCGGCTTCCCCGGAGATGCGATAGACCGGGTGCCAGCGCGCAAAGCGGTTGAGATCGGTCAGCAGCGACCAGACTCTCAGCGCCGACATATTGAAATCGAATGTGGTTTCTTCCTTCATGGCTGCCTGTCCTGTCAGTCCGCGGCACGGCCAGGCAGGAGGCCGCGCGCGCGCGGCCTCCCTCCCGGTTCGAGGCGGAATCGATGGGGCAATGGCGGAGCGGCTCGATCTTGTGCTGGACAAGACTTGGCCCGCGCACCGGTCTACCCATCACGGGCGTGGCTCGGCGAGCGCCTGGCTCGTCTTGCCGCCGATGACCTCGACGGCTTCGAGGGTGATGAGGCCGATGTCGGGCACGTCCTGCAGCATGGCGACAAATGCCCGCAGGGAATCCTCCCAGTCGACGATCTCGATCACTACCGCGCGGTCGCTTTCGAGCACGTGCCGGCGATGAACGTGCGCGGAGCTGCCGAACCCGATCAAGGCTTCGAGCACGGTGACGCCGGCCATCTTTCGATCACGCGCCAGCGAAGCGACATATTCGAAAACCTTACGATCTCCGATGAAGGCCGCTTCGTCGGTGTAGATGCGCAGCAGCTTGGTTGTTTTCTTGCTCATCAGGCCTCTCCTTCCATGGCCGTTTCACCGCCGGGCAACGGTTCCGTCTTTCGCCCTCTCCAACTGACCTTCATGCCGAGGACCACCTTCGCGATCGCGGGCAGCACGAGCAGGGTCAGGATAGTCGCCGCGATTAGGCCGCCGATCACGGTCGTCGCGAGCGGCTTCTGAACCTCGGCGCCGGTGCCGTGCGCGAGCGCCATCGGCACGAAACCGATCGCCGGCACGAACCCTGTCATCACGACGGCCCGCATCTTTTCGGTCATGCCCTCCCTGATCGCGTCGACCAGCGGCATCCCGGCTTCGAGGCGCTCGCGGATCGCGGTCATGACCACGAGGCCGTTGAGCACGGCGACACCGGCGAGGCAGATGAAGCCGACAGCGGCCGAGACCGAGAAGGCGATGCCGGTCATGGCAAGCGTGAACACGCCGCCCGCGAGCCCCAGCGGTACGGCCAGGAACACCGCTGCTGCACGTCCGAACCCGCCAAGCGCCAGGTAGAGCAGGCCGAAGATTGCCGCGAAGCAAAGCGGCACGACGATTGACAGGCGCTGCGAAGCAGCCTGCAGGTTCTGGAACTGGCCGCCCCACCCCAGATAATAGCCGGTGGGCAGCTTGATCTGCGCGACCTTGGCCTGGGCCTCCGCAACGAACGAACCGGCATCCCGACCTTGTAGATTGGCCTGGATAACGACACGCCGCTTGCCGTTCTCGCGGCTGATCTGGTTCAGCCCGTCGGTGAAGCGGATTTGCGCGACCTGTGAGAGGGGGACCGACCGGCGCGTCTGTCCTTCCTGCTGCGGCAGCAGAACAGGCAACGCGAGGACGGAATCGAGGTCGACCCGCGTGGTTTCGGGGACGCGCACAGCAATGTCGAACCGGCGATCGCCCTCGAACAAGAGTCCCGACTCGCGACCACCCATGGCGGCGGCCACCGTATCGGCCACCTCCCGCACCGTGAGTCCGTACCGCGCAATCGCGGCACGATCGAACCGGACGTCGAGTGTGGGCGCGCCGCCGGTCTGGTCGGCTTTTACGCTCGAGGCGCCGGGGATCGACTGGAGGACGCGGACGATCTCGTTCGCCGATTGCGACATCTTGTCGAGATCGTCGCCATAGAGCTTGATCGCCACGTCGCCACGAACGCCGGCGATCAGCTCGTTGAAGCGAAGCTGGATGGGTTGGCTCACCTCATAGAGTTGCCCCATCCTTCCATTGGCGGCCTTCTCGACGCGCTCGACGACAGACGCCTTCGTATCGACGCCGCTTGGCCATTGGTCCTGAGGTTTCAGGATGACAAAACCATCGGAGACATTGGGCGGCATGGGGTCAGTCGCAACTTCGGCGGTGCCCGTTTTCGAGAACATCAGCGCGACTTCGGGCAGCTTCGAGACTGCTCTTTCGACACCGCGCTGCATCGTGAGTGACTGTTCGAGGCTGACCGACGGTACGCGTGTCGAGGCGAGCGCCAGATTCTTCTCATCGAGCTGGGGGATGAACTCCGAGCCTAGCAGGCCGAACGCGGGGATCGCGGCGAGGAAGAAGGCAAGGCCCCCGCCGATGAACAGCCAGGGCCGCGCGATCGCCTTGTCCAGGAGCGGCAGATAGCGTTCCTTCGATTTGCGGATCAGCCACACTTCCTTCTCGGCAACCTTGCCGCGGATGAGCAGGGCGACCAGCGCCGGAACGAGGGTGATGGCCAAAACGAAGGCCGCCACCAGCGCGAGCATGATGGTGATTGCCATCGGCGAGAAGGTCTTGCCTTCAACCCCGGTGAACATCAGCAACGGCGCGAAGGCGAGCAGGATGATGGCTTGGCCGAATACCGTCGGCCGGATCATCTCCTGGCTGGCCCGCATCGTCTCCTCGAGCCGTTCGCGCAAGGTCAGCAAGCGGCCTTCGTGCTCCTGCCGATGGGCGAGACGCGCCAGGCAGTTCTCGACGATGATGACGGCGCCGTCGACGATCAAACCGAAGTCGAGCGCGCCGAGGCTCATGAGGTTGCCCGGCACGCGGAACGCATTCATCCCCATCGCCATCATCAGGAACGAGAAGGGAATGACGAGCACCGCGATCAGCGCAGCCCGCCAGTTGCCAAGCAGGAGGAACAGCGATGCAGCGACGAGGATCGCGCCCTCGGTGAGGTTGCGTTCGACCGTGGCGACGGTGGCGCTGACGAGGTTGGCCCGATCGAGCACCACCTTGACCTCGACGCCGGGCGGTAGCGTCGACTTGATCTGGTCGAGCTTCTCGCCGACTGCACGGGCCACGACCCGGCTGTTCTCGCCGATCAGCATCAGCGCCGTCCCGACGACGGATTCCTCGCCGTTCATGCTGGCGGCGCCAGTGCGCAGGTCGCCGCCGATCTTGACATTGGCGATCTGCCCGACGGTGATCGGCACGCCGCCGCGCGTTGCGGCCACCGCGTTGCGGATTTCATCGACCGAGCGGATGCGCGCGTCGGCGCGGACCAGATAAGCTTCACCACCCCGGTTGAAATAATTAGCGCCGACCGCGAGGTTCGCGGCCTCCAATGCTTCGCCCAGCTCGGTGTAGGAAATGCCGTAGCTGGTGAGCTTCACGGGGTCGGGTTCGACGACGAAGGTCTTGGCATAACCGCCGATCGAGTCGACCCCGGCGACGCCCGGCACGCTCCTGAGCTGGGGCCGGATGATCCAGTCCTGGACGGTGCGGAGATAGCCGGCCTTGGCGATCTCGTCGGTCAGCCGATCGCCCTCCGGCGTCAGGTAGCTGCCGTCCGGCTGCCAGCCCGGTTGTCCGGCGGTCTTGCTGGCTCCGCGGCCGTCGGGATTGGCGAAGCCGACCGTATACATGACGACCTCGCCGAGGCCGGTGGTTACCGGACCGATTTGGGGCTGGACCCCTTGTGGCAGGGTCTCCTGCGCCTGGATCAGGCGTTCGCCGACCTGCTGCCGCGCGAAATAGAGATCGGTCGAATCCGAGAAGATCGCCGTGACCTGACTGAATCCGTTACGTGACAGCGAGCGCGTGGTCTCGAGGCCCGGAATACCGGCCAGTGCCGTTTCGATCGGATAGGTGACGAGCTTTTCCATCTCGACCGGGGACAGGCCGCGATCGACGGTGTTGATCTGGACCTGCTTGTTGGTGATGTCGGGAACCGCGTCGATCGGCAGCTTGGTGAGCTGCCAGATACCGAGCCCGGCGATTGCGAGGAAGAGAAACAGAACCGCCCAGCGCGCGCGGACGGACAGCGCCATGAGACTTGCGATCATGGTCTATTCCTCCTCGCCCGCGCCCTTGCCGAGTTCGGCCTTGAGCAGGAATGCGTTGCGGGTGGCGATGGTGTCGCCGGACTTGAGTCCGGAGACGATCTCGACACGACCGGCGCTGCGCTGGCCCAGTGTCACGCGACGAGCACGGAAACCTTGGGGCGTGCGGACGAAGACGGCATCGCGGCCATCGACGCTCTGCACGGCATCTTCGGGGACCACGATCGCGTTGGTCGCGGCACCTTGGCTCGGCATCAGCCGGACCCGGACCCCGAGGCCGGGCTGGAGGATGCCGCCTGGCACCTCGATAAGCGCCGTGGCCGAACGGGTCTCACCGCTCAGCGTCGGCGTGACGGCGCGAACCCGGCCCTCGACGGTGCGTCCATCATTCAGTTCGACGACCGCGCGATCGCCGGCGGCCAGACGCGTGATATCGCCAGGGTTGATCGCGGCTTCGACCTGGATCTTGCTCGGATCAGCGACGCGGAATAGTTCAGCTTCAGGCTGGACAAAAGCGCCGAGGCTCACCGACGCTGCGGTGACGCGGCCTGCGATCGGGCTTGCCACGATGACGCCTCGACCGTCGCCGGTGACGTTGGCCGCACCCGCCGCAACCTGCGCGCGGTGCGCTTCGGCAGCCGTCGCGGCTGCTTCTGCCTGCGCCTGTTCAAGATCGACGCGCGCCGACACCTTCTGGTCGTATAGGTAACGCTCGCGAGCGAGCGCCTTGCGCGCTAGCTCGGCCCGCGCTGCAGCCGCGGTTCGATCGGCAGCGATCTGCGCGGCATCCCGGCTCTCGACCACGGCGAGCGCTTCACCGGCCCGGACGGGATCGCCGAGCCGCTTGAAGACGCGCGTGACCGCACCGCCCGCGCGGGCCGTCACAAGTGCTTCGCCCGTGGGGGATGGGGAGACGACCGCCTGCGCAACGATCTCCGACCCTAGGCCCCCGGCACGCACTGCTTCAGTCGCGATGCCGGCATCGCGGATCGCCTGCGCGGTCATGACGAGGGTATCTGGCGGCGTTTCGCGCTGCTCACCCTTCTTTTCTGCCGATTGGCTACTTGGGGCTGGATCGGCGGTGCAGCGCGCAACGCTGAAACCGCCGACGGCGGCGAGCAGGACCGCTCCTGCCACGCCCCCGAGGAGGCGTTTGTCCTGTGTTATCATTGTGTATCTCCGAAATTGATTGAGCGGCTCGCGAAAGACTCAAGCGGCGCTTTGAAGGGTGAGAACGGGAAGCTGATCGCCACCGGCGCGGATGGGACACGCGCTCTCATTGCGCTGCCTCCGAAAGAGCCGGTGCAGGGGTGGTCAGGCGTGCGAGCCGGGCGCCCGCTTCGTGATAGCCGATGAGCGCATCGATGAACGCGGCATTGGTGTCGGCCAGCGTTCGTTCCGCCTGGAGTAGATCGAGCTGACCGAACTTGCCCTGCGCATATCCGATTCTCGCGATCCGGGCCGCTTCCATGGCCGCAGCGAGCGCTGGACCACCAGCCGAGCGCGCGGTTGCGGCGGCATTGGCAAGATCGGCCTGCACGCTGGCGATAGCCTGTTCCGTATCGATGAGCGTGACCCGTCGTCTAGCATCCACCTGAAGCCGCTCGGACTCGGCCTGGCTCACCGCAGCCTGCCCATTGTTGAACAGGGGGAACGGGATGCTGACCCCGAACACCGCCGCCATGTCGTTGGTGGCCGACAGGCGCCGTGCTCCGGCGCTGAGCGTCACATCCGGGATGCGTTGCGAGCGGGCGAGCCGAACCTGGGCGTCGGCGGTCGCGACATCCGCTTGGGCCGCAGCGACGATGAGGGTGCCCTGTGCCGATGCGGGCATCGTCGGCCCATAGGTGCCGACCCGATCGAACCATTCCGTGTCGAGTTCACCGACAATCGGTTCGCCGATCAGACGGGCGAGATTCTCGCGTGCGACGGCAGCCTCCCGGATTGCCCTCTCCAGCGCGACACTGGCATTGACGCGCTCGACATCGGCCCGCTGCTGCTCGATCGGTGAGCCCGCACCGGCCGTCACCCGCGTGCTTGCCGCGCGGAAACCCCGATCAGCGAATTCCGCCAACATCCGCGCTACACCGACGCGGCGTTCAGCCGCCACGGCTGCTATGTAGGCCAGCGTCACACGCTCGCGCAGGTCAGCCTGTGTGATGGCGACCTCGATGCGTGCCCGGGTGCCGCGCGAATCAGCCACCGCGATGCGCGCAGAGCGTTTGCCTCCCAGCTCGATCGGGAGCGCCACGCCGGTAGTGGTTTCCGCGCTTTGGGTGCCTCGGTAGAGTCCGGAGCCGCCGACATTTTCGACCTGAACCTGGACTTCGGGATTCGGCCGCAGACCCGCTACTGTGCGTGCAGCGCTGGCCGCCCGCACGCCAGCATCGGCAGCTTCGAGGTTGGGGGACGTCGCACCCGCCGAGATCAGGGCGCGCTCCAACGTATAGGGAGGTGATGAACTTGGTGACGATGCCGCCATTTGCGCCTGCGCGATCGACGCGCAAGACGACACGGCCAGCAGGGCCGCGAAAATACGATACATGGGAAACTCCTGACGAACCGAAAGAGTCCGCGACGAATCGCGGACGGACGGATCGTCAGGCCTGTGGCGGCCTCAGGCCAGGATCGTTGGCAGCGGCCACCAGAGCAGCCGACGGCTGAATCGCGACACGGCTCGGCGATGTAATGCCGTCAGCCGTCGAGGTAAGCTCCGCCGGAGCCGCGACGTGATGGCCATGGCACCCGGCGTGATGATGCGGATACCCCTTGTCAGCGTCGGCAGGCACCTCGTCGCCATCGCCGACGCTATGCGCCGCGGCGGCAACCGTGCCCGGTTCGATGCAGATCACCGGCTCCATCGCATGCGCTATCGAGCCGCCCCCGATCGAGAGGACGACGCCAAGGCAGGCAAACAGGAAGAGCAGCCGACGCATCGGTCCTGTTCTTAGCATCTATTCGGCCGGTATCGCCAGCGGCATTGGTCGATGCAGCTCACGCCATGCCTGTTGAAGGATTTGCGCTCCACCCCACAGAGCGAGAGACGCCATGATGCCTGCGACCAGAAGGTCGGGCCAGGCAGACCCGGTGCCGAACACGCCGAGCGCCGCAAGCATCACGGCCGCGTTACCGATCGCGTCGTTGCGCGAGCAGATCCAGACCGAACGCATGTTCGCGTCACCGCTGCGGTGGCGGTAGAGCATGAGGGCGACCGCGCCATTGGCGATCAGCGCAAGCAAACCGACCGTTCCCATTGCGTCCGCATGCGGCAGACCGCCATGGCCGATCGACCATAGCGCGGAAGCCAACACCCAGAGGCCGAAGGCAAAGATCGTGGCGCCCTTCACGAGCGCCGCTCGGGCGCGCCAGGCCAAAGCCAGGCCGGCAACGCCCAGGCTGATCGCGTAATTGGCACTGTCACCGAGAAAATCCAGCGCATCGGCCTTGAGCGCCGCCGAGTCCGCCGCGACGCCGGCGACGATCTCGATCGCGAACATTGTGAGATTGACGCAGAGCGCGATCATGAGCGCGCGCCGCCAGCGCGCGTTCTCGACGCGTGTCGTCTCTCCGCAGCATGATCCGCAACCTGCCATTCGGCCTCGCCTTCCGAGTCGCTTGGCCTTATGCACCCTCAAGTAACTAGAGGGTCAAGCGATGCGTATCGGCGAACTCGGCAAGGCGACGTCGACCAAGATCGAAACGATCCGTTATTATGAGCAGGCGGGCCTGCTGCCGCCACCGGGACGTACCAGCGGCAACTATCGCAGCTACGGCGAAGCACATCTGGCCCGGCTCTCGTTCATCCGGCGCGCGCGTGCGCTCGGTTTCGGGATCGATCAGGTGCGCGCATTGCTCGATCTCTCCGACGATCGCACCCGCGACTGCGCAACGGTCGATCGGATCGCCACTATGCATTTGCAGGACGTCGACCGAAAGATCGCGGATTTGAAAGCCCTGCGACGCGAGCTGAGCGCTCTTGTCAGCTCCTGCGAAGGCGGCGTGGTCGCCGATTGCCGGATCGTCGAAGCCTTGGGACCGACCGACAGAGGCGAAGGCAGCGCCTGATCCGGCCGAGCCAAGCCGTAAGCTAACGAAAGATGTGAAGTTCAGATCGCGCGTTGCGGACAATTTCAAAAGAGGAATGGAGGAAGAGGAGAGCAATCACGCCAGCGACCAAGAGGTCGGGCCAAGCGCTGCCTGTCCAGGCGACCAGCCCAGCCGCGACGATGACGGCAATGTTCGCGATGGCATCGTTGCGACTGAACAGCCAGATTGCCTGCACATTGGCATCGCCTTCGCGGAAACGGGCGAGCACCAGGGCCGCTGTGACATTGACGGTCAGCGCCACGACACCGATCCCGCCCATCAATTCCGCTTCGGGCACCGCTGCATTCAGCGCCCGCCAGATCGCGAAACAGATGACACCCAGTCCTAATGCACCTAGGAAAAGCCCTTGAGTAAGTGCGATCCGGGCGCGGCCGCTGGCGGACCATGTCAGCGCGATCAGGCCCAGCAGGCTGATCGAGCCATCGCCAAGGAAGTCGAGCGAATCCGCTTTCAAGGCCTGACTGTCTGCAATGAAGCCCCCAACCAGTTCGCACAGGCCGAAGGCGAGGTTGAGGACGACGACGATCATCAGCGCATGCCGATAGGCAGGGTCGTGCTGCGCGCGTTTCTCGTCGCCATGACAGGCGCAGGATGAGGAGGCGGATTCGGTCATCAGCCTTTCCTACAATCTCTAGTCACTGTAGAAGCAAGGCTTAAGCGATGCGTGAGAAGTTGGGGACGGGAACGGCATGAAGATCGGAGAGCTATCGCGCGCGACCGCCACCAAGGTGACGACGATCCGCTTCTATGAGGAGATCGGGTTGCTCGATCGGCCAGTACGGACCGCCTCTGGCCGGCGCACTTATGCGCTTCGTGATGTCGAACGGCTCAACTTTGTTCGCAACGGCCGCAGACTGGGCTTCTCGATCGAGGAGATCCGTTCGCTCATTGCACTCGCCAGCGAACCGGGGCGCGATTGCGGGGAAGCGATGGCGATCGCATCTCGCCACCTTGCAGTCGTTGAGGAACGATTGGAACAGCTTACCGCCCTTCGCGACGAACTGGCCGTGATGAGCCGGAATTGCGACCGTCAGCGGATCGCTGACTGCCGCGTCATTCAGGCCATCGCTCGACCGGCCGCATAGATGGCACGCCATCCATGACGGGCATCCGGTGATCCTGAGAATTGTTATTGCGACCCAATCGCAAATTTCTTGCTTCTACAGCCACTGGAGGTTGTAGAGCGGAATCATGCACACCCGTCCTTGCCGAGAAATCCCGGCCGCCATGGCCCGACCACTCATCGCCTTGTTGATCGCTCTGCTGTGGTCGATGCTGGCGCCGGCCGGAGCGAGCGCTGCGCCGACGGCTGATCCGAACAACGTGCAAACTGCCTGGCGACTGCTCGATTATATGGCCGTGGACTATGGCGGTGCGGTCGAGGGAGGCCGGGTCAAGAGCGCGTCGGAATATGCCGAGATGACGGAATTCGCGGCATCCGTGTCGGCGAAGCTTGATGCCTTGCCATCCACACCACAGCGCGCGGAACTGATGTCCGGCGCAGCGCGGCTCCAGGCCGTCATCGCGCGCAAGGGACCGCCCGAAGAGGTTGCGAAACTGGCGCATGCCCTCGCCGCAGACCTTCTCCAAGCCTATCCGGTCCCACTCGCTCCCAACACTCCGCCGAACTTCGCGCGGGGCGAGGCGCTGTTCCAGACGAACTGCGCCGCCTGCCATGGCGCGACGGGTGATGGGCATGGCCCGAATGCGGCCAAGGTCAGCACCCCGCCGATCGCCTTCACCGATCAGGTCCGCGCGCGCCAGCGCAGCATCTTCGCGCTGTATCAGGTCATTGGCCAGGGCATTGATGGGACCGCGATGCAGAGCTTCGCGGACCTTCCGAGCGACGATCGCTGGGCGCTTGCGCTCCGCGCCGGGAGCTTCGCACTGACCGACGCCGAGGCGCGCGAAGGCAAACGACTGTGGAAGGCTGATCCCGCGCTTCGGCAGCGCATACCCGATCTCAAGACGCTGGTTTCGCTCACGCCCGCTGCGCTCGCATCGAGCATCGGCGAGCCGCGCGCTCTGGCGGTCATGGCCTATCTGCGCCGCCATCCCGAAGCCGTGGTCGCGCAGGCGCCGACTTCGCTGGCGCTGGTTCGGCATAAGCTCGCGGCCAGCCTCGATGCCTTCCGCAAGGGAGACCGCCGCGCCGCCAAGGAGATCGCGCTCTCTGCCTATCTTGATGGATTCGAACCGGTCGAGCCGACGCTGGGTGCCCGCGATGCGACTTTGCTCAGCCGAATCGAAGGGGCGATGGGCGAGTATCGCGCCGCAATCGACCAGGGTGTTCCGGCGGATGATCTTGCGAATCGCGTGCTCATCCTGAACGGGCTGTTCGATGACGCCGAGGCGGCGCTGGCGCCAAGCGCCTCCAGCCAGGCCTCGACGTTCCTGGGAGCGTTCACGATCCTGCTGCGTGAAGGGCTGGAAGCTCTGCTCATCATTGTCGCGATGATCGCCTTTCTCCGCAAGGCGGAGCGGACGGAAGTTCTTCCTTATGTCCATGGCGGTTGGGTCGGCGCTCTCGCGGCGGGGCTGCTCACCTGGTTCGTCGCCACCTATGCGATCGGGATCAGCGGCGCGAGCCGCGAGCTGACCGAAGGGTTCGGCTCGCTCTTTGCCGCTGTGGTCCTGCTATCGGTCGGAATCTGGATGCACGGCAAGGCGCAGGCAGATCAGTGGCAGCGCTACATCCGGGACAAGATGGCGCATGCCCTGTCGGGTCGGTCGGCCTGGTTGCTGTGTGGGCTCGCCTTCGTCGTCGTGTACCGCGAGGTGTTCGAGACGATCCTCTTTTATGCGGCGCTTTGGGCGCAGGGGAATGGTGGCGCGCTGCTCGCAGGTGCAGGTGCCGCGGTGCTGCTGCTGGCTGTGATCGCCTGGGCCATGTTGCGCTACAGCCGCCAACTGCCGATCGCGCAATTCTTCTCCTACAGTTCGTGGCTGATGGCGGCGCTGACGGTCGTTCTCGCCGGAAAAGGCGTCGCCGCCCTACAGGAGGCGGGGATCATCGACATCGCGCCGCTGGCGGTCGCGCCGCGGCTGTCGATGCTCGGTATCTTCCCGACCTGGCAGTCGATCCTGACTCAGCTTGCGATGGTCGCGGCCATATTCATCGGCTTCTCGTTCAATCGGCGGCGGGCATCCTGATGCAGCTCGCTCCACCAAGGGAAGATAGTCCATGACCGCCGCATGCTCGCCTGGCGTCGATACCGGCTTCGTGTCGCTCGGTTATGCCAAGGTCGCTTGGCTGGGCCTGGTTCAGGGGATCACCGAACTGCTCCCGATTTCCTCGACAGCGCACATGCGCGTCGTTCCCGCGTTGCTGGGCTGGCGCGATCCGGGCGCGGCTTTTTCCGCCGCAATGCAGCTCGCCGCCCTGGTAGCGGTGGTCAGCTATTTCTGGCGGGACGTAGCCCGGCTGGCGGGAGGTTCCGTCTCGGCCATCGCTGAACGGCGTTTCGACGATGCCGACCTGCGCATGACGCTGCGGATCGGACTGGCGACCCTGCCGATCGTGCTCGCCGGCACCGCACTCAGTTCCATCCTCAATCAATGCGCCTCGCCGCTTCGCAGCCTCACGGTGATTGGCTGGGCCTGTGTCGGCATGGCGCTCTTGATGGCACTGACCGAGATCACGGCTCGCCATCGCCGAGCCGTAGAGAGTTCCTCGCTTGCCGATGCGTTGCTGGTCGGAATCGCCCAGGTCGGTGCTCTCATTCCCGGTGTCTCGCGCTCCGGCTCGACCCTGACCGCCGCCTTGGCGCTTGGTTTCAGGCGCGAGGAGGCTGCGCGCTTCTCCTTCCTGCTGGGTATCCCAGCGATCGCTCTCGCCGGGCTCAAGGAGCTGTGGGAACTGCACCGGGTGGGGCTCGATATGCATGGCTGGTCGATACTGGCGCTCGGCCTCATAACCGCCTCGATCTCCGCCTTCGTGGCCATCTGGGCGTTGATGCGAATTCTCGAACGCTTCTCCGCATGGCCATTCGTTGTCTATCGTGGTGCGCTGGGCCTCCTTCTGCTCGTAATGATCGCTCGAGGCTCGCTCGCCTGAAAGCACGGGGCCGGAATGGCGCTGCCACCCCGACCCCAAAGCCATCATTGCGGGCGAACGCTGGTCACCTCCGCAGATGCGCCCTGGACTTTGACGTCGAAGCCAATTCGCTGGCCGACGTGGAGACCACGCAGCAGCGTCGGCGGGTTGGCCTTGAACGCCATGGTCATGGCAGGCCAACTCACCGCCGGGATCGGCCCATGCTGGATGGTCAGTTTGGCCGTCTTCGGATCGATCGCGGTAATCACGCCGGTGCCATGACCGGTCTTCGCCTGCGTGGCGGCATGGCTCATGCCAGGCATGTTCGCCATCGACTGCGCGAACGCAGGCCCGGCCGTAAAAATGGAGGCGGCAACCAACAGGGTAGAAAATGCTCTCATGATCAACTCCTTTGCTGAGAGGCTGGGGTAATTTCGGGGGAACCGCGTCGTGGCCGGCGCAGCAGCAGATAGGCAGCAGGCAGGACGAACATCGAGAGCAGCGGTGCGGTCAGCATGCCGCCGATCATCGGCGCGGCGATCCGGCTCATGACCTCCGAGCCTGCGCCCGACCCGAGCAGGATCGGCAGCAGGCCGGCGAGGATCACCGCGACTGTCATCGCCTTGGGGCGAACGCGCAGTAGCGCGCCCTCACGCACCGCCGCCTGAACTTCGGCGGCATCGGGATGGTTCTCGCGCTCCTCGAGCGCATTCTTCAGGTAGATCAGCATCACCACGCCGAACTCGGCCGAGACGCCGGCGAGCGCAATAAACCCGACCCCGGTAGCGACAGACTGGTTGAAGCCCAGCAGATAAAGCGTCCAGATGCCGCCGGTAAGCGCGAAGGGCAGCGTACCCATGATAAGGGCCGCTTCGTCAAACCGGCCGAAGATCATGTAGAGCAGCACGAAGATGATCAGCAGTGTTGCGGGAACGACCAGCTTCAATTTGTCGACGGCACGCTGGAGATATTCGAACTGGCCGGAATAGGCGATGCTGACGCCGGGCGAGAGCCTGACTTCCTTCGCCACCGCGTGCTGGAGATCGCTGACCACCGAAGCAAGGTCGCGGCCACGCACGTCGACATAGACCCAGGTCGAGGGCCGGGCATTCTCTGTCTTGAGCATCGGCGGTCCCTCAGCGATCGTAATGTTCGCGACCGTACCGAGCGTGATCTGCTGGCCCGAAGGTGTGAGGACCGGGAGCGTCCTCAGCCCCTCAAGACTGTCGCGCAGTTCGCGTGGATAGCGCACGCTGATCGGATAGCGGGCAAGCCCTTCGACGGTCTCACCGATCGTTTCACCACCGACCGCGCCCGAGACGATTGCCTGGAGATCCGTAATGTTGAGCCCGAACCGCGCGGCGGCGGCCCGATCGATGTCGACATCGACATAGCGCCCGCCAGTGAGCCGCTCGGCGAGCGCCGAGCTGACGCCCGGTACGGTCTTGGCGACCGTCTCGACATCATGAGCGATGCGGTCAAGCTGGACGAGATCGGCGCCCGACACCTTGACCCCGATCGGGCTCTTGATGCCGGTCGCGAGCATGTCGATGCGGTTGCGGATCGGCGGCACCCAGACATTGGCGAGGCCGGGAATCTTCACCGTCCGGTCCAGTTCCTCGACCAGCTTGTCGGGCGTCATGCCGGGCCGCCACTGGTCGCGCGGTTTGAACTGGATCGTGGTCTCGAACATTTCGAGCGGCGCTGGATCGGTCGCGGTCTCGGCGCGCCCGGCTTTGCCGAACACGCTCTCGACCTCGGGCACGGTCTTGACCAGCCGGTCGGTCTGCTGGAGCAGTTCGCTCGCCTTGGCCGCCGAGAGGCCCGGCAGTGCCGAGGGCATATAGAGCAGGTCGCCTTCGTCGAGGTTTGGCATGAACTCGCCGCCGAGCCGGGCCAGCGGCCAGGCCGTGGTGGCGAAGACGAGCGTCGCGATCAGCAGCACCGTCTTCGGCCGCTTCAAGGTCCAGTCGATCGCGGGCCGATAAATGTCGGTCAGCCAGCGGTTGACCGGATTGGCCTGCTCGGGCGGAATCTTCCCCCTGATCAGCCAGCCCATCAGGATCGGCACCAGCGTGACCGATAGGATCGCCGCGCCCGCCATTGCGTAGGTCTTGGTGAAGGCCAGCGGTGCGAACAGCCGCCCCTCCTGCGCCTCCAGCGTGAAGACCGGTATGAACGAGAGCGTGATGATCAGCAGGCTGAAGAACAGCGCCGGTCCAACTTCGGCGGCGGCCTCGGTTACAACGATCCAGCGCATCTCGCTTTTCAGATGCTTGTCCGGGTGATCCTGCTCCCAGCGCTCGATCTTCTTGTGGGCGTTTTCGATCATGACGACCGCCGCATCGACCATGGCGCCGATGGCGATGGCGATACCGCCGAGCGACATGATGTTGGCGTTGACCCCCTGGAACCGCATGACGATGAAAGCGGCCAGCACGCCCAAGGGCAGGGTCAGGATCGCGACTAGTGCCGAGCGAACGTGCCAGAGGAACAAAGCGCAGACGAAGGCGACGACGATGAATTCCTCGACCAGCTTATGGGTGAGGTTCTCGACCGCGCGGTCTATGAGCTGCGAGCGGTCGTAGGTGGTGACGATCTCGACGCCCGGCGGCAGGCTCGCCTTCAGAGCGGCGAGCTTGTCCTTGACCGCCGCGATCGTCTCCCGCGCATTCTTGCCCGAACGCAGGATGACGACGCCGCCGGCGACCTCACCCTGGCCGTTCAGTTCGGCGATGCCCCGCCGCATCTCGGGGCCGATCTGGATCGTAGCGACGTCCCCCAGCCGCACGGGTACTCCGGCTGCTGCCGTCTTCAATGGAATCGCGCGGAAGTCGTCGAGAGTCTTCAGATAGCCCGAAGCGCGGACCATATATTCCGCCTCGGCCATCTCCAGCACCGAGCCGCCGGCCTCTTGATTAGCCTGCTGGATCGCCTGGACCGCCTGGTTGTGGGTGATCCCGTAGGCAGCGAGCTTCACCGGATCGAGCAGCACCTGATACTGCTTGACCATGCCGCCGATGCTCGCGACCTCGGCGACGCCGGGCACGGTCTTCAGCTCGTAGCGCAGGAACCAGTCCTGAAGCCCGCGAAGCTGAGACAGGTCGTGTCGACCGGTCTTGTCGACGAGCGCATATTCATAGACCCAGCCGACCCCGGTGGCGTCCGGACCGAGCGCGCTGCGGGCACTCGCCGGCAGCCGTCCCTGCACCTGGTTGAGATATTCGAGCACTCGGCTGCGCGCCCAATAGAGATCGGTGCCGTCCTCGAAGATCACATAGACGAAGCTGTCGCCGAAGAAGGAATAGCCGCGCACCGTCTTGGCGCCCGGCACTGACAGCATAGTCGTGGTGAGCGGATAGGTGACCTGGTTCTCGACGATCTGCGGGGCCTGTCCCGGGTAGGACGTGCGAATCACGACCTGCACGTCGGAGAGATCCGGCAGCGCGTCGATCGCGGTTGAACGCACCGCCCACAGTCCCGCGCCGACCAGCGCCAGCATGCCGATGAGTACGAAGAAGCGGTTCCTGACCGACCAGCGGATGAGGTGAGCGATCATTGGCCGCCTACCTTCGCCATGCGGTGCACGGTCGGTCCGGCAGGCGGCTGGTCGAAGCCGAAGCGCACACGGTCGCCGACCTTGAGCCCGCGCGCGACCGATGGATTGGGCAGCGCAAAGGTCATCGTCATCGCCGGCCAGCCTATGGCGGGCACCGGCTCATGGCTCAGCGTCACCGAAGTGGAGGTGATCTGTTCGATCTTGCCCGTCGTCTCGTAGAGCGCGGCCGGAGCGGCGGGTTTGGCCGCTGTCGGAGCAGGTCCACCGATCGGCCGAGCCTCCACGCCGGAAAGGCTTGCCTCAGAGTCGATCAGGAACTGACCCGACGCGACGATCTTCTCGCCTTCGCTCAGGCCCGCCAGGATCTCGGTATCATCACCCGACTCCCGCCCGGTCTGCACCTCGGCGGGGCGGTAGCGTCCTTTGTCGAGCGCGAGCATCACCAAGGTCCGCTTGCCGGTGCGGATCAAGGCTTCGGACGGCACGAGCAACGCTGCCTGTGTGCTACCTCCGAACGAAACGCTCGCGAACATACCCGGACGCAGGCGCCCGCCCCGATTGGGCAATTCGATGCGAACGGTCAGCGTTCGGCTGTCGATCTGAGTCTCGGGCAGGATCGCCGAGACACGGCCTGACAAGGTCTCGCCGGGAAAGGCGGCCAGCGTCGCCTGCACCTTCTGTCCAGGTCTGAGCGGACCAGCGATAGCTTCGGGCACGGCGGCATTAAGCCAGACGGTGCCGAGGCCGTTGACTTCGGCGAGCGTCTGGCCCGCCGTCATGGTCATGCCGGCCCGCACGTCCAAAGTCTTGATCACGCCGCCGGTCGGGGTGGAGATCGTGATGACGGTCTGAGGCCTTCCCGTGCGCTCGACCGATGCGATGGTGCCGGGCGACATGCCGAGCAGCATGAGCCGTTGGCGCGCGGCCTGGGTCAGCGCCGCGTTGCCGGCGCGCCGAACCGCGAGAAATTCGGTCTGCGCGCCACCCCATTCCGGCACCAGGATATCGGCGAGCGGAGCGCCCGCACCGATCACGTCACCCGGCGCGCGAGCATAGACCCGCTGAATGAACCCGCTAGTCCGCGTCTGAACGATCGCGATATCGCGCTGGTTGAAATCGATCGTGCCGGTGGCGGTGAGGCTGCTCGACAATTCCCCGCGCCGGACTGCGACGGTGCGAAGCCCCAGCGTCTGGGATGTGTCCGGATCGATCCGGACACCGGGTGCGTCACCCCCGCCTTCGTCGGCATATTTGGGGACCAGCTGCATATCCATGAACGGCGATTTGCCGGGCTTGTCGAAATGCTGCGACGGCACCATCGGGTCGTACCAATAAAGCGGTTTGCGTCCGCTATCGGCGTTTTGGATGGCCGCAGGAGCGCCGGCGGGATGGCCTGTCCAGCGCGCGATGCCATAGCCGCCGGCTCCGGCCGCCAGCGCGATGACAAGACCCGCGATCGCAAGGCGCGGCCGGATCGGGGAAACGTCTTCTGTCATTGGTCGTCGCTCCGATAGGTAAGGGACAGCCGGGCGCCGTCGGCGGCGACCAGGGCTTCGCGATCAAGCGTGGTGAGGGTGGCATCGGCGAGCGCAGCATAGGCGTCGGCGACATCGACGAGACTGGCGCGGCCTGCGCCGTAGCTGGCAGTCTCCAGCCTGACCCGCTCCTCTGCAAGCGGTTGCAGCGTATCCCGCGCGCGCATCCATTGCTCATGGTGCATGACGTGATCGGCAATATCTGCATCGAGATCGGCGGCGAGCGCACGCAGTGCGGCTTCGCGCTGGGCGGCTACCCGTCCGGCATTGGCCTGGGCCTCGGCGATCAGGGCGCTCTGACGATTGCGGGTGAAGAAGGGGAGGCTGACCGTTACACCGGCCGAGACATAGTCGCCGAAGCGAGGATCGCGGCGCTGATAGGCCAGGTTGACGCCGAAGTCGGAACGCCGGCCGGCATCGGCCATGCGCACATCGGCATCCGCCTGGCCAGCTTCGGCATCGATCATCCGTATCGTCGGTTGACGATCGAGGCTCGCTCGCAGAGTGGCGCCGTCGATAGCGAAATCAGGGATCGGTCCGGCAATCTCAGGCGCCGGATCGCCCGTCCAGCGGATCAATGCGGCGCGGGCGCGCGCCACGTTCGAGACGAGTTCGCTGCGGCGATCCTGTAGCGCGGCAATCGCCTGCTGACCTGCCAGCGTCTGCGCCGGCCGCGCATTGCCCGAAGCGACCGCGCTCGATGTGCTGCCAACCACGCGCTGGAGGCGAGCCAACAGATCGTCGAGCGCGGCAAGCCTGCGTTCGGCATAGGCCAGATTGATCCATGCCAGCGCGGCTTCAACTTCAACGGTGCGCGCTTCCACCGCAGTACCGGCCTCGGCCGCCCTGATGTCGCTGTCGGCGCGTGCCTGCTGGGCGTGGCGCTTGGCGAGATTGGGAATGTCCTGGGAGACGCCGACCCGCGCCATAGTGAAATCGTCGCGCTGCGGCTCGAACGCGAGCGGGCCGGAAATGGGGAAGCTGTCG
This sequence comes from uncultured Sphingomonas sp., assembly GCF_937871615.1. Taxonomy (GTDB): domain Bacteria; phylum Pseudomonadota; class Alphaproteobacteria; order Sphingomonadales; family Sphingomonadaceae; genus Sphingomonas. The sequence continues at coordinate 28,232 of NZ_CALMPA010000058.1, forward strand.
ATACCTACCGCCAAAGTGGGATCGGGCAACGCGCCGGCTGCACCGCGCGCGGAACGTGCGGCATCGACGCCGAGCGTCTTAGCTCGAATGGACGGCGCATTATTCTTCGCCTGGCGAAGCGCCGCATCGAAGGTAAGCGGTCCGGCAAACGCAATACCAGGGATCGCCGCCAAGAGCGGCAGGCACAGAAACGATCGCATGAAAATCTCCTGATCGGAGGATCAGGCCGACATCGTGCATCATGACATGGCGGGCATATCAGTGGCGGCGGAATGGGGGGCATCCCGCCGCCACTGCTGGCCTAGCCGTCCATGCGACCCGAAGCGGCCAGAATCCGTGCCTAGCCGACCGAACGGGCGGGCGACGGCGATGCCATGCTGTGCATCTGCTTCATGCAATCGGCAGCATCGGTGCTGCTCATCTTCATCATGTCGCAATCGCAGCTCGCCACTTGCGGGGCGTCTGGCACCCAGACGCGGCGGGGTGCCGTAAATGGCGCACGCGGGCCATAATTTGGCGATTGGCGCCATTCATAATGACCCCCGGCACCGGACGTCGGCGTACCCTGCGCGAAAACAGGAGCTGTGATTGCGAAGGTTGAAAGCGCGACCGCGATCGCCGCGGCCGAAAGGTTGATCGTCTTCATGATATAATCCTTGGTCTGAAACTCGTCCTGACGCGGGCCATTCGGCGCCCCGTCAGCCGTTCACGGCTTCAGGAAGCACGAACCCGCGCGCGAAGGTCAGCCAAGGAAACTGGGTGGTTCCGGTTCGGGTCCGGTGTCATGACCCGCAAGGATTGTAGATGTCGGCCAGAAGACATCGACGACTGGCGCCAACTGTGCCGTTGACGGCGTGTGCGAATCTTTCATGGCGATAACCGCACTGCAACCGGCCATCAGCATGCAGCCGGAACCCTTGGAAGTTTTGGAGTCCTTGTCGCTCTTGGCAGGCTTGGCCGCACAGTCGGTGCAGCCTGCGGGCATCTTGCAGTCGGGCATTGCTGAACTCGCGGCGACCTGATCTTGCGTCATCAGCAAACACGGAGCAGCAACCGCCACCCCGTTTCCAGTAAGGCCGAACAGGATGCCCAAGCATAGGAGATGGCGCAGTAGCTTCAGCACGCTTTGAAAATGCTCCTCCACGATATTGCTGTCAATTCATGACTGTGGCCAGCAAGGAGAAAATCGACAGGCTTAGTCATCGCGGGCCAGCCGCTCGATGATCGGGCAATCGGGGTGCATGTCGCCATGGCAGCGTTCGGCGAGATCGACCAATGTTCGACGCATCGCCTCGAGCGCCGCAGCCTTGCGCTGCAATTCCTCGGCCCGCGCCGTCGCCAGCGCCTTGACTTCGGCGCTCGTCCGCCCGCGATCGTTCCACAGGTCGAGCAGCGCGCGGATGTCCTCGATCGGAAATCCTAGGTCGCGCGCATTGGCAATGAAACGCAGGCGGTGGAGGTCGGCCGGCGAATAGTCGCGATAGCCGCTATCGCGGCGCGGCGCCTCGGGGATCAGCCCGATCTTCTCGTAATGACGGATCATCCGCTGCGAGACGCCGCTCGCTTCCGAAGCCTGGCCGATGTTCATAGCGCCACCCGATTGAGCCTCAACGCGTTACCGACCACGCTGACCGACGACAGCGCCATCGCCGCGGCCGCGATGATCGGCGACAAGAGAATACCGAAGAAAGGATAGAGCAGGCCGGCAGCTACCGGCACGCCGGCCGCGTTGTAAATGAAGGCGAAGAACAGGTTCTGTCGAATGTTAGACATGGTCGCCCTAGAAAGCTGCCGAGCCCGCACGATCCCGGTGAGATCGCCCTTCAGCAGCGTCACCCCGGCGCTCTCGATCGCAACGTCGGTGCCCGAACCCATGGCGATGCCGACATCGGCAGCGGCGAGCGCGGGCGCGTCGTTCACCCCGTCACCGGCCATCGCGACGACCTGGCCTTCGCGCTTCAGCCGCTCGACGACTGCGCTCTTCTGGTCCGGCAGCACCTCGGCCTCGACCGTATCGATCCCGAGCTTGCGGGCCACGGCTTCCGCGGTCGTGCGATTGTCGCCAGTGAGCATCACGACGTTAATGCCGGCGCCGCGCAAGACCGCAAGCGCGTCGGGCGTGCTCGTCTTGATCGGGTCGGCGATCGCGATCACGCCGGCAACGCGGCCGTCAATCCCGACGAAGATCGCCGTCGCGCCGTCACGGCGCAGCGCGTCGGCGGTCTGCTCCATTGCCGCGAGATCGATGCCATTGTCACGCATGATCTGCGCATTCCCGAGCGTCACCATTCGGCCATCGACCGTGCCGGTCGCACCCTTGCCCGTCGGCGCGTCGAAATCCGAAACGACAGGAATCGCGATGCCTAGATCCGTCGCGGCCGTTACGACGGCGAGTGCCAGCGGATGCTCGGACGCGCGCTCCACCGCCGCGGCGAGGCGCAGCACCTCGTCTTGGTCCAATCCTTCACCAGCGATGATCCGGGTGACCGAAGGCTTGCCCTCGGTCAGCGTGCCCGTCTTGTCGACGATCAGCGTCTCGACCTTCTCGAGCCGCTCCAGCGCCTCGGCATTCTTGATCAGCACGCCGAGCCCGGCGCCGCGGCCGACGCCGACCATGATCGACATCGGCGTCGCGAGGCCCAGCGCGCAGGGGCAGGCGATGATCAATACCGCGACGGCCGCGATCAGCCCGTGTGCGAGGCGCGGCTCGGGACCCCAGATGCCCCAAGCGATGAAGGCGAGAAGTGCAACGCCAAGCACCGCCGGCACGAACCAGCCCGCGACCTGATCGGCGAGCCGCTGGATCGGCGCGCGCGAGCGCTGCGCCTCGGCGACCATCTGGACGATCCGCG
>NZ_CALMPA010000059.1 GCF_937871615.1 uncultured Sphingomonas sp.
TGCCGACATAGGCGAGGATCGCATTGCCCCCCGCCGAGCCGAGCGCGCCGGCGAAGCCGCGCTCGCCGTCGAGCAGCACCAGCGGGGTCATCGACGAGCGCGGGCGCTTGCCCCCGGCGACCGCATTGGCCGCAGGCCGCCCGTCGGAATCGCGCGGGGTGAAGGAGAAATCGGTCATCTGGTTGTTGAGGAAGAAGCCGTCGACCATCCGCCCCGAGCCGAAGATCGATTCGACCGTGGTGGTCATCGACACGACATTGCCGTGCGCATCGCCGACGATGAAATGCGAGGTGCCCATCGGCTCGAGCGTGCGATCGACCCCGGCGAGCGTCGCCCCCGGCGGGGTGCCGGCGGCGGGCGGCGGGCCGGCGCGCTCGCCGATCAGCGCCGCGCGGCTCGCGACATAGGCCGGATCGAGCAGCCCGGCGACCGGCACGCGGACGAACGCCGGATCGCCGACATAGCGATCGCGATCGGCGTACATCAGCCGGCTCGCCTCGGCGAACTGGAACCACGCCTTGGGATCCTGCGGCCCGCGCTTGTCGATATCGGTATGGCCGAGCAGCATGAGCAACTGGAGCAGCCCCACCCCACTCGACGGCGGCGGCGGCACGCAGACGAGATAGACGCGATACGGTCCGCACAACGCCTCGCGCACCACCGGGCGATAGCCCGCGAGATCGGCGAGCGTCATCGTGCCGGGGTGCGCGCCGGCATGGACGCGATCGACGATCGCCCGCGCCGTGCTGCCCGCATAGAGCGCGGATGGCCCTTCATTCGCCAGCCGGTGGATGAAGGCGGCGAAGGCGGGATTGCGCAGCCGATCGCCCGCGCCGACCAGCCCGCCACCGGGTTTGGCGAAATAGGCGCGGACATCGGGCGCGGACGATTGCGGGTAGAGCGAACTGCCGAGAAATTTGCCGAGCCGGGGCGAGACGATGAAGCCATCGCGCGCGGTGCGCTCCGCATCGCCGAACAGATCGCGCCACGGCAATTTGCCGTGGCTGTCATGCGCCAGCGCGAGCATCTTCACCGCGCCGGGCACGCCGGTTGACCGGCCACTCAGCACCGCGACCGGGAACGGCAGCGGGCGGCCATTATCGTCCAGGAACATATCCGGCGTCGCGCCCGCCGGGGCGGTTTCGCGCCCGTCGTAGATCGTCACGCCGCGCGTCGCGCCGTCGTAATAGGTCATGAACGCGCCGCCGCCGATGCCGGAGCTTTGCGGCTCGACCAGCGAGAGCATCGCCTGCACCGCGATCGCCGCGTCCACCGCGCTGCCGCCGCGCCGCAACACCGCCATCCCCGCTTCAGCCGCCAGCGGATTGGCCGCCGCGACGAAAATCCGCGCGGTGGCGGCGGGCGCGGCGGTGACCGGCGCGGTGGAAACCGGCGGCGCGGCGCTTACCGCGCACGCGCCGAGCGCCACCGCGAAAACGGTGGAATACAGCGTCTTTACCAGCCTCATTGCGCGCTCCCTGCGACCTTTTTGATTGAAGCGGGGATAGCGGGCGGCGGCGGCGGCGTCCACGCCGGCTGGCCCCGCCGCGCGATCCGGCCTAGAAACCGCCGAGACAAGACAAAGGCCCGAAAATCGGGCATCCCGGAGAGGATATGCGAACGCTCGAACATTTCCCCAATCTCGTCACCATGTTCTTCACGCGCGCGCGCGAACGCGGCGATGCGCCGTTCCTGTGGGCGAAGCGCGACGGGCAGTGGCAGGCGACGAGCTGGGCCGAGGCGGCGCGCCAGGTGGCGAGCCTCGCCGCCGCGCTGAATACATCGGGGCTGCGGCCCGGCGACCGCGTGATGCTGGTGAGCGAGAACCGCCCCGAATGGTGCATCTCCGATCTGGCGATCATGGCCGCCGGCTGCGTCACCGTGCCGACCTACACCACCAATACCGAGCGCGATCACGCGCATATCATCGAAAATTCCGGCGCGCGCGCGGTGATCGTCTCCAACCAGAAGCTCGCCGATGTGGTGATGCGCGCGGTGGTGCGCACCACCCATGCGGAAATCGTGATCGGCATCGACCAGCCACGGCTGCGCCAGGCGGGCATCACCTGCCTCGACTGGCACGATCTGATCGCCACGCATCCCGCCGATCCCGTGACGGCGGCGACGGAGGCCGCGACGCGCTTCGGGCGCAACGATCTGGCGTGCATCATCTACACCTCCGGCACGGGCGGCGCGCCGCGCGGCGTGATGCAGCATCACGGCGCGATCCTGCACAATGTCGCCGGCTGCACCCGGATCATCGCGGAGGATTTCGGCTGGGGCGACGAGGTGTTCCTTTCCTTCCTCCCGCTCTCCCACGCTTATGAGCATAGCGGCGGGCAGTATTTTCCGATCGGGGTGGGCGGGCAGATCTATTATGCCGAGGGGCTGGAGAAGCTCGCCTCGAACATGGAGGAGGTGCGCCCGACGATCATGGTGGTCGTGCCGCGCCTGTTCGAAGTGCTGCGCACCCGCATCACCAAGGCGATCGAGAAACAGGGCGGGCTGAGCCGGAAGCTGCTCGGCATGGCGCTGGACGTCGGCGCGAAACGCTATGAGGGGCGGCTGGGGCTGGCCGACCGGCCAAGGGCGCTGCTGGTGGACACGCTGTTCAAGCCGCGCATCGGCAAGAAATTCGGCGGGCGGATGAAGGCGATGGTCTCCGGCGGCGCGCCGCTGACGCCGGAGGTGGGCGTGTTCTTCCAGTCGCTCGGCGTCACCTTCCTTCAGGGCTATGGGCAGACCGAGGCCGCGCCGGTGATCTCGTGCAACCGCCCGGCGGCGGGGCTGAGGATGGATTCGGTCGGCCCGCCGCTGCCCGATACCGAGGTGCGGATCGCGGAGGATGGCGAAATCCTGGTGCGCGGCGAACTCGTCATGCACGGCTATTGGCGCAACGAGGCGGAAACGGCGCGCGTGCTGCGCGATGGCTGGCTCCACACCGGCGATATCGGCGAGATCGACGAACGCGGGCGGATCAGGATCACCGACCGCAAGAAAGACCTTATCATCAACGACAAGGGCGACAATGTCGCCCCGCAGAAGGTGGAGGGGCTGCTGACACTCCAGCCCGAGATCATGCAGGCGATGATCGCCGGCGATCGCAAGCCGCATATGGTGGCGGTGATCGTGCCCGATCCGGAATGGACCCAGGAATGGTGCGCGGAAAACGGCGTGGCGAACGACGCCGCCGCGCTGGCGGACAATGCCGCCTATCGCAACGCGATCAGCGCCGCGGTCGATCGCACCAACAAGGAATTGTCGGTGATCGAGCGCATCCGCCGCTTCATTCTGGCGGACGAGCCGTTCGCGATCGAGAACGAGCAATTGACGCCGAGCCTGAAGATCAGGCGGCATGTGCTGAAAGAGGTTTACGGCGAGCGGCTGGAAGCACTGTATCGGTAAGCGGGGGCCGCCCGGTAACTGGCGGGCCAGTCCCCAAACTTGGCGGGGCACCGCCTTCTTCGGAAGAAGGGCAGCCCTTCGACAGGCTCAGGGCGAACGGGTGGACTCTGCTCCCCGGCTCAGGGGCAGCCTATTTCGCCGCCGCATCCCTCTTGCCGCGCGGGAGCACGGCGAGCGTCCAGTCCTTGTCGGGGCGGAGATATTTCGCCGCCGTCGCCTGAAGATTTTCCGGCGTGATGCTCGCGATATCATCGACCATCGAATGGAGCGATTCGAGCCGCGCGGGGTCATAAGCCCCGCCGTTCGCCTGGATCAGCCAGAACTGGTTTCCCGAGGAGGCACGCGCGAGATATTGCAGCGTCGGCACCACGGTGCGCCGCAATTCATCCGCGTCGATCGGCTTTGCGGCCAGTTCGGCCGCGATTTCGCGGCTGAGGCGGAAGAACAGATCGACCTTGTCCGGCTGCACCTGCCCCACCGCGATGATCCGCCCGCCGCTCGCCATGCCGAGCGGCCACTGGCTCTGCGCCGAGGGGCTATAGCTCGCCCCCGCGACCGAACGCAGCCGATCGAACAGCCGATCCGCGAAAACCGAGGCGAGGATATCCAGCCGCCGCATCTCGGCATGATCCGCCGCCCCACCGCCGGTCGGCCAGGCGATCACCGCCGCGGCCTGGGTTTCCGGGCCGCCGTGGGTGAGGATCACCGGCTTGTCGACATGCGCCGGAAAGTTCACCGGCACGACCGGGACCTTATCGTCCTTGCGCTTCTTGAGCGCGCCGAAGCTGCGCGCGACCGCCGCGATCGCCTCATCCTCCTTCACGTCGCCGAACACGTCCACCTCGATCGGCCCCTTCGCCAGCACCGGCTCCCAGAAGGCGCGGAAGTTTTCGGGCGTCAGCTTTTCCACCTCGCTTTGCGCAGGGGTGCCCCAGCGCACGTCGCCATCGCGGATGCGGCGTTCAAGCTCGCGGCTCAGCACGCCATCGGGCGAGGCATCGAGCCCCGGATAACCCGCGAGCATCGCCGCGCGCGCGCGCATCACCGGCGCGGCATCCCAGCGCGGGAAGGCGAGCTTGTCCGCCATCAGCAGCAGATTGTCGGCATAATCGCCCGGCGTGCTCATCGCGCTGAACGTGAACGCATCGTCGGCGACATCGAGATCCATGCCGATCCGCCGCCCGTTGGTGAGCGCATCGAGATCGCCCTGATCGAGATCGCCGATGCCCGACGGCACCAGCGCCATATCCCCCGCCCACGCCGGGGTGGGCACCTTCGAGGGCATCGTCGAATAACCGCGCCCGAAGCGAACCCGCAGATAGACGCGCCCGGTTTCCGACGAATTGGCGTAGAGCAACATGCGCACGCCGTTTTTGAAGACGATCTTCTCCAGCCCCGGATCGCCCGCCAACTCCCGCGACTTCACCTTGCCCGGCTTGCCCAGCCGGGGCAGGCGCGAGAAATCCACCTTCGCCTGATCCTTGCGGCTGCCGACCAGCCCGGACACATCCTCCCTGAGCGCGGCGGCCACCGCCGCCGGGGTCGCGCCGTCGGCGGTGCGGGTGTTGACGATCGCGCGGGTCGCGGTGCCGGCGAAGATGCGGCGGGTGGATTCGAGCAGCGCCTCGGGCGTGAACATGCCCTTGTCATGCGCCTGTTTCAGGATGTTGTATGATTCCTGCGGCCCGGCGACCGTTTCGCGGATATCGAGCGCGCCGACCATATCGTCGGCCTGCTTCGCCCCCGCCTCCACCCGCGCGGTGCCGACATCGTTGCGCATCGCGGCATCGAATTCGGCATATTCGCGCTCGATCTCCGCCTGGGTCGGCGCGCGCGCCATCGCATCCGCGATCACCGCGCGCACATCCTTCATCGCCGCGTGCCAATCATCGCCGACCGGCAGGATATTGGCGAAGGTGACGTTGGCGGAGCGCGACACGTCATCGAGGCTGACCGAGGCTTGCAGGAAACTGCCGCCCGCGCGCGCACGCGTCTCCAGCCGGCGATTGATGACGCGCACGGCGAGGAAATCAATGAAACGCTTCTGATTGAAGATGATCGTATCGTCGCGCGCGATCCACGGCCGCAGCACCGCCATCGAGACGACCGGGGGCAGCGCCGGCTCGACGATCGTGGCGGTTTCGGGCGCGGCGGGATCGGGCTTGCCGAAATCGGTATCCGCCGGGTTCGGCCCCTTGCCGTGCCAGCTTCCGAAATTCTTGACGATCAGCTTCGCCGCGATCGCCGGGTCGATATCGCCGGAAATGATGACCACCGTGCGTGCCGGGCGATACCAGCGATCGTGAAACGCCCGGATCGTCGCGGGGGTCGCGGCCTCCAGCGTCTTCACGCTGCCGATCGGCGAGCGATCCGCCAGCGGCTGATGCGCGAAGAACAAGGCGCGCATCGCATCGGACCAGCGCACCTGCGGCCCCGGCGCCTCGCGCTGCTCCGCGAGCACGGCGGGCCGTTCCGACGCGAGGCCCTTTTCGGTGATCGCCGGCTCCGCCATCATGCCCGCGAAGATCTTCAGGCTTTCGCCAAGCGTATCCTCGGTCGCGGCGGGCAGATCGAGCTTGTACACCGTCTGCGTCGGCGTGGTCTGCGCGTTCGAATCCGATCCGAAGGTGGCGCCGAACCGCTGCCACACCCGCTTCGTCTCGCCATCGGGCACATATTTCGAGCCGCGAAACGAAAGATGCTCGATCAGATGGGCATAGCCCTGTTCCGAATCACGCTCGTTGAGCGAGCCCGCGTCGATCCGCACGCGCACCGCGACCTGCCCCGGCGGCACGCCGTTCTTGCGCACGGCATAGCGCAGCCCCGTGGAAAGCTTGCCGAAATGCCATTGCGGATCGGGCGGGATATCCGATCGCTCGAACAGCCATGGCGCGGTATCGACCGTTACCGGCGCCGGCGCGGCGGCAACCGCCTTTTTGGCGCGCGCGACCGGGGCGGGCGCGGCGGCGTTGGCGACGAGGGCGAAGGCGGCCAGCGGCGTCGCCACCGCGCGGATCAGGAACGACATGCCCCCACTTGTACGGTCGCCATGGTCGATCGGCAACGCTGCCCAACATCAACGCCACATTTCCGTTTTCACGCCATGTTTTGGACCCGAACCGGGGGTAGCGATTCAGGCCGTGGCCCCGGCGGACCCCTTTGCCGTGGCGCTGCGTTCTCCCGTCGGCACTTGTGCCACCGGCGCAATGAATGGACTGAAAAGCGCGTGGATCTCGATCTAAGGCAGCCACCCCAGAGAATGGGGCATAATTCGGGCAGCGCCCTTGCCGCCGACCCGCTGATGGTGCCCGATCTCAACGTCATTTCCGGCGCGCCCGCCCCCGGCGCCGAAATGAAGGCCGCGCGCGGCCGCCCGCTGATTATCTCGATCGGCAAGCATTTCCGCGGCTTCTTCGATCGGCTGATCGCTTCCTCCTCGCTCGTTTCGAATCAGCCGGTGCTCGACGTGCGCGATTTCGCCTGGACGCAAATGCTGCGCGAGAACTGGCAGGCGATCCGCGCCGAGGCGATCGCGGTCGCGCTGCGCGGCAACGCCGCCCCGAGCCTTGCCACCATCTCGCCCGATCATCGCGCGATCGCGGAGGTGAACAAATGGCGCTCGTTCTTCCTGTGGGGCTATGGCTTTCGCATCGACGAGAATGCCGATCGCTGCCCCAACACCGCCGCGCTGGTGGAGCGTATTCCGGGGCTGAACTCCGCCTTTTTCTCGATCCTCGCGCCGGGCACGCATATCCCCGATCATCGCGGCGTGACCAAGGGGCTTATCACCTGCCACCTCGGCCTTGTCGTGCCGCGCGACGGCGATGTGCGGATGCGGGTGCACGATCGCATCGTGCGCTGGTCCGAAGGCGAGACGCTCGTGTTCGACGACACCTATCAGCATGAGGTGTGGAACGATACCGGGGGCACGCGCGTCGTGCTGCTGATCCAGTTCGAGCGGCCCCTGCGCAATCCGGGGAAATGGATCGCGCAGACGTTCCTCCGCGTCGTCCGCCGATCCGCCTTCGTTCAGGAAGCGCGCGACAATATCCAGACGTGGAACGCCGCGGTGAAGCAGCTCGACGTTTGATTTGGTAGCGGCGCCGGCCCGCTCCCCCACCCCGCCTCCCACAGCAGTATCCTGAATGGGAGGCGGGGTGGGGGAGCGGGCCGGCGCCGCGAGCAAGACAAGACAAACCCCAACGAATCCTTGATCCGGCGGCGGGCGGTCTCCACATTGCATCCATGTTGATCGAGACCGAAGCCACCCCGAACCCCGCGACGCTGAAGTTCCTTCCCGGTCGCACCGTGATGGATAACGGCACCCGCGATTTCGCGACGCCCGAGGAAGCCCAGGCATCCCCGCTGGCGGAGGCGCTGTTCGGGCTGGGCGACGTGACCGGCGTATTCTTCGGGCGCGATTTCGTGTCCGTCACCGCCGCGCCGGGCGTGGACTGGCCGGGGCTGAAGCCCGATGTGCTCGCGATCCTGCTCGATCATTTCACCGCGCAGATGCCGCTGTTCAACGGCCCGTCCGCCGATTTCTCCGTCCCGCCCGCGGAGGAGGATTTCGCCGACGATCCCGCCGACGCCGATATCGTCGCGCAGATCCGCGAACTGATCGACACCCGCGTCCGCCCAGCGGTGGCAAACGACGGCGGCGATATCGTCTATCGCGGGTTCGACAAGGGCAAGGTCTATCTGCGGATGCACGGCGCCTGCTCGGGCTGCCCATCGTCCACCGCCACGCTCAAGAACGGCATCGAGCAATTGCTCAGGCATTATGTGCCCGAAGTGACCGAGGTGCGCGCGATCTGATCCCGCGCGCGCCCGGCGGGGCCGTTATTTCGCGATCACGAAATCCTTGAGGCTGCTCACATCGGTCAGCGCATCGGGGGTGATAACCACCGTCGCGCCCGGCACCAGCACGCTGTCTATCGCCGCGCGGGTGGCGGCGGTCATGTCGATATCGCCAAGCTGCATATCCTCATCCACCGTCTGGCCGGGCAAGCCGATCCGCGCCCAGCGGCGCGCGCCCGCCGCATCGGCGGATTGCAGCGAATAGAGATAGGGGTGGCTGATCTTGCGATTGGCGTTGATCGCGGCGCGCCCGATGATCCACCCGCCGCGAATGACGAACAACGCCCGATCCGACGTGCTGACGACGATCGAAACCGGGCCGGTCGGCGATCGCGCCGGCTCCCAGAAATCGCGATCGCTGGGGATGGGCGCCCCGCCCTTCGCCGCCGCCGCGATCACATCCCCGGCGGGCACCACGGCGGGCAGCGCTTCACGCTTCGTCACCACCACCGTCATGCCGAGCGGGGTCGCGCCGTAAAGCGTCTGCGCGAACTTCGCCGGCAGGCGGATGCAGCCGTGCGACGCGGCGTGCCCCGGCAGCGTCCCCGCGTGAAGCGCGATCCCGTCCCACGTCAGCCGCTGCATGAACGGCATCGGCGCGTTATCGTACAGGTTCGAATGGTGCATCTTCTCCTTCTGGAGCACGCTGAAGATGCCGGTCGGCGTCTCATGCCCCTTCTTGCCGGAGGAGATGGTGGTGATCGCGATCGGCAGGCCGTTGCGATAGACCACCGCGCGCTGCGTTTCGAGATTGACGACCATCAGGATCGGCCCAGCCGGCGCGGTCTGCGGCGCCCACAGATATTCCCCCGCCTTCAACGCCTTGGCCGCACCCAGCACCGAGGCGTTATCGAGCGTCGAGCGGGCGGTGACGGTGACCGTCTTCGGCTCTGCGGCACCAGCGGGAGCCGCCTGCGACAGAATCGCGGCGGCAGCGAGGAAAGCGAACATCGGCATGGAGACAGGCTTAGCGCGAAAGGTGGGCGGATTGAATCACCGATATTCGTGGGCGGGAGGTTTGGGGTGCTGGGATACTGCCTCACCGCTTCCGGGAGAACATGACAGGATAGCCGACGTTGTTCACACCGGGCGCAAACCCTGGCTCCCGACCCGAATTCGACTAATTCATTAAATCGCAGCTTTCCCGGAAACCTGCCGACCACGCGCGGCGTCGGCAGTTCCCATTCCTGGTTCCCGGCAACCAAATTGCGGGAAAACTCCTGCGCGAACGAGCTTCGCGAGAACCGTCAGGAAGGGGGTCATGCTGACGACGCGACGATATATCCCCCGATCGCGATCACCACGGCGGCGAAGCCGCGCTCCAGCAGCCCTTTGCGAGTGCCAAGCATCTTGCCGAGTGCGATGCCCGCGATCGTCCCGCCGACCCCGCCCGCGACCAGCAGCGCGGTTACGCTCCAATCGACCAGCCCGGACATGGCGTAGGACGTGGCTGTGGTCAGCCCGAGTGCGCTGACGACGACCAGCGACGTACCGATCGCCAAGGGTAATGGCATCGCGGTTGCGAGGATCAGCCCCGGAACGATCAGGAATCCGCCTCCGATCCCGAAGAAGCCGGCGGCAAGCCCGACGCCCAGCCCGATCGGGACCAAGCGCGGGAGCAGCATCGCGGCGCTGTCGCGCGTCAATCGTACATCGGGCGCCTCCGCGGCGCGGCGTTTGCGCAGCATCGACACGCCGACCCCAACCATCAGCAGCCCGAACAGGACGAGCAGCCGCTTGCCATCGAACGCCTTGCCCAGTTCCGCGCCCAACGCCGCGCCGATCATGCCCGACACCGCGAACACCCCTGCGCACCGCCATTTCACCCGCCCGGCGCGCGCGTGACCAACGAGACTGGCGAGCGCGTTGATCGTGACGGCGACTGCGGCCGTCCCGATCGCAGCGTGCGGCGACCCGACGCCGACAACATAGATCAGAAGCGGCACGGCGAGGATGGAGCCGCCCCCACCGACCAGGCCGAGGATAAGCCCGATCACGCCCCCCGATACGAGCGCGGCGAGAATGGCGGCTGCGTCCATGATTGCCTCAGGACACCGCGCGCCGGTTCCACGGCATGACCCGCAGCAGGTGGGCCATGCCGCACCACCCCGTCACGCCTGCGAACATCAACCCTGCGCCGACGAATGCCGACAGACCAAAGAAGCCGGGGGAGACGAACGCGCCCAGCAGCACGCCGATCAACACCAAGGCACCGGCGGTAATCTGCACCTGGCGCATGATCTCCAGCGGCTGTGACCGATCGCAGACGGTGGGCTGTCCGGCCTGCCGCCACGCGTCGATACCACCTGCGAGGATATAGGCAGCGGCGCCATCCGCCGCCGCGCCGAGCTGCGCCGCATTGGCGGCGGTGCGCATCCCGGACTTGCAGTGGAAGACAATCGGGCGCCGGTCACGCGGCAGATCGCCGATCCGGTCCAGCGGTACGTTCATCGCGCCGGGGATATGCTCGCGCGCATGTTCGTCGGCGCCGCGGATGTCGATCAGGCGCGCACCGGCGTCGATCGCGGCGCGGGTTTCAGCGGGAGAAAGGGTCGCAAGCGTCATCGCATCAATCCTTGCAGTAGAGCTGGTAGAGGGTGGCGAGCAGCGTTTCGACGCGAGCGTCCGCGATGGCATACCAGAGCGTCTGGCTCTCACGCCGATAGGTGACGAGGCCTTCGTCACGCATCCTGGCGAGGTGCTGCGAACAGGCCGATTGCGACAGCCCGACATCGCGGGCGAGATCGCCGACCGTCACCTCTCCATGCTCGACCAGCTTGCACAGCAGCATCAGCCGGCGCGCGTTGCCGATCGCCTTCAGCGTATCGGCAACCTGCCCGGCTTTCACCTCGAAAGTCGCCAGATCCATCGGCTTGAGCATCGTCGCCACTCCATTAGATGTTGCTTATGTAGCATCATCTAATATATTAGCAAGAGCTAACGGAGAACATTCATGAGCCAACCCTTCATCGAGGCCTTTTTCGACGAACCGACCAACACGATCAGCTACCTCGTCGGCGACCCCGCGACGCGGACAGCAGCGGTGATCGACCCGGTACTCGACTTCGACATGGCGAGCGGCGTCGCCGACACGCGCTCGGCTGAACGGATCGTCGCCTTCGCGCGTGAGCATGACTGGCAGATCGCGATGGTGCTGGAAACGCACGCCCATGCCGATCATCTGTCAGCCGCCCCCTTCATCAAGGCGCACACCGGCGCCTGGATCGGAATCGGCGCGCATATCCGCGACGTGCAGAAGATCTTCCGGCCCGTCTTCGCGATGGACGATCTGAAGACGGACGGATCGGACTTCGATCGGTTGTTCGAGGATGGCGATCGCTTTGCGATCGGTGCGCTGGAGGTGGAGGTGCTGCACGTCCCCGGCCACACCCCGGCCGACATCGCCTATCGGATCGCCGACGCGGCATTCGTCGGCGACACGCTGTTCATGCCCGATTACGGCACCGCGCGCGCCGATTTTCCCGGAGGCGATGCGCGCACGCTCTATCGCTCGATCCGCCGCCTGCTGGCGCTGCCCGACGCGACGCGGCTGTTCATGTGCCACGACTACAAGGCACCGGACCGCGAAGACTATCGCTGGGAGACGACGGTGGGCGAGCAGCGCCGCTCAAGCATCCACGTCCATGACGGCGTCAACGAAGACGATTTCGTTTCCATGCGCGAGAAACGTGATGCTGGCCTGCCGGTGCCGAAGCTGCTTCTGCCTTCGATCCAGGTAAATATTCGCGCCGGTCATTTCGATCAGGCGGAAGCGAACGGCATCACCTATCTACGCATCCCCGTGAAGTGGAAAAGCGACAAAGGTTAGCCGGATATGGTTGGGAGATCGCGGACCTGCCGCAACGGTATCCTGAGGGCCGCTTGTGAATGAGCGGCAGCCATCCGGTTCCGGCTACTGGAAACCGCCGCGCAGAAATGCCCCTGTTCCAGTCATCCTCTGTTCCAGCCATCCGGCGCCGCGTCGACGGGCGACCGCTTTCGGGATCGGCGCTCGGTCATACCGATGGCGACAACTGCGACGTAAGCGCCAGCTCGCGCGCCGCTATTGCGCCCTCACCCACGCACGCGTCACTTGCATTTCGCGGCTGCGCGGGCGCGGGTGATGTCGGATTGCATTTGCGCGCTGATCTTCGTGCCGTACACGTCGGTCAATTCGCCATAGACCTTGCACGCATCCGCCGGCTTGTTGAGCTTCATCAGCGACTGGCCGAGGTAGTAAAGGCTTTCGGGCGCGCGCTCGCCGTCGGGCATCTTCTTGTAATTGTCGTAGAAAGCGATCGACGCGAGGCTGGGCTTGCCATCGTCTAGATAGCTGCGCCCGAGCAGATTCTGCGCGAAGCTGGCACGGCGCGAGCGGGGATAATCGGCGACGACCTTTTTCAGTTGCGCGGCGGCCTCCGGATAGAGCTTCGCCTGCCACAGCCGATAGCCGTAGATATAATCATCCTCGTCGGGCTGCGCGGTGGAGGGCTTTTCGATCGCGGCGAGCAGCTTCGCGCGCGCCGGATCCTTGCCCGCTGCCGGCGCGGGCGCCTCCGGCTTCCGGCCCGGTGATGGCGGCGGCGTGGTCGCGGCGGGGGCGGCGCTTTCGCCCGGCCCGCCGACGCCCGGCGCGGGGGCGGCGCTGGTGAAGCGCGCATCGACTTCCTTGCGATAGGCGGCGAACTGCTCCTCAAGCTGACGCATACGATATTGCGTCTGCTCGATCTGCCCGGTCATCGAGGCCATCTGCCCTTCGAGCAGGCCGACGCGCTGGGTGAGGTCGGCGATCACCGGGGTGGCGGGGGTTCCGATCTCACGACCGGGCGCGGGCGCGCCGGTGATCTGCGGTTCCATCGAGGGCACCGCGCCGGCCCCGCCGGGGAACACCTTGCGCTGCACCGCGCGCATCTCGCTTTCGAGCTTGCCGACGCGGCCATCCAGCCCAGATTGCGCCGCTGCGGGCACCGCCCAGCACATCGCCACACCTGCCAACAACACCAGTTTGCGCATCGCCGTCATCCCCCGGGGCGTCACCGCACCCCCTGCCAACCAAGACTTCATTGCCACCGCCCGCGATCAATCCCGCGCGCCGAGCGGCGGGGCCGGATCGGCATTCGCATTCGCATCCGCCCCGTGCGGCGCCGGATCGACGAATGCCGGAGGACGCGCCGCCGCCGGTGCGGCGGCCCGGTTCGGCCTGGACGCTGGCGCGGCCTCCGGCGTCGGTTTCGGCGCGGGGGCAACCCCGGCGGGCGCGCCCGCGACACGCGCGGCGAGCGCGGCGGCGCTGACCGCGACATCCTTGATCGGGTGCGATCCGTCACCAAGCGGCGGCAGCGCCGAGCCGTTCAGCGTGACGGTGAGCTTGTCCGGGCGGCCGACGTTGATCTTCGGATCCTTCGCGTCCGGCGGCACGTCATAACGATCGCCGGCCTTCATCGTGCCGAGATACAGCGTCTTGTTATCGGCATCATAGACGCGCAGCCACACATCGTCTGTCGCGGTGAGCGTTACATGCCCTGCCCCGGCGACCGGGGCGGACGGGCGCGGGGCGGGAACCGCGACGGCGACGGCGGGCGCGGGCGCCGCAGCCGGCGCCTCACTGCCAGCGCCATTCCCGCGCCACATGCCGACCGCGAACCACAATACCGCGAGGACGACGACAGCCAGCGCCACACCAGCAGCAACGATCACCAGCCCGCGCGATGGCACCCGCGCCGGATCGGCGACCTCATAGGGCTGATATTGCGTCGTCGGTCGCCCGCTGCGCGCGACCTCCTCGCGGATTTCGCGCGCGACCTCCACCTCGTCCTCCCCGACCGAGCGGGCGTAGGCGCGCGCGAAGCCGACCGCATAGGTGGGCGAGGGAAGCGAGGCGAAATCGCCGCTCTCGATCGCTTCAAGATGGCGCTGCGGCACGCGGGTGCGCGCGGCGATTTCCGCCAGCGTCAGGCCCTGTGCCTCACGCGCGCTACGCAATCGCTCCCCGACCGGGCGGGGAAAAAGCGTCGTCTGTTCGCCGGTGGCGGCGTCGGTCATTGATATCTCCGGCTGCGGGCCGCGACCCTGCCTTATACTTCAGGCCCACTATTGAATGACGTGTCCCAAAGCCGGCGTGGCGTGTCAATCGCGCGCGCCCGTCGCTGATCCAGCATCTAGCCCAATTCAACGCCCTGCGCGACGGCGAACTCGCTCAGCGCGGCGCGCAAATCGCGCGGCGGGGCCGCGAGCAGCCGGCTCACCTCCGCCATCAACGCCGCGCGATCGAGCGAGCGGATCATCGCCTTGATCGGGCCGACCGCCGCCGGGGTGATCGACAATCGCTCGATCCCAAGGCCGAGCAGCGCCATCGCCTCCAGCGGGCGCCCGCCCATCTCGCCGCACACCGTGAGCGTAACCCCCGCCGCGCGCACCGGCTCCACCACGCTGGCGAGGAAGCGCAGGATCGAGGTGGACAGCCAGTCGTAACGCTCCGCCAGCTTGGGATTGGCGCGATCCGCGGCGAACAGGAATTGCGTGAGATCATTGGTGCCGACCGAGAGGAACTGGAGCTTCGGCAGCAAGAGATCGAGCTGATAGGCAAGGCTCGGCACCTCCAGCATCGCGCCATAGCGTATCTCATTGGGCAGCCGCCGCCCGCGCGAGACGAGCCAGTCGCGCTGCGCCTCGAACAGCGCCTGCGCCTCATCGAACTCCCATGCTTCCGATACCATCGGGAACATCACGTTGAGCGTGCGCCCCGCCGCCGCCTCCAGCAGCGCGCGGGCCTGCACCTTCATCAGCCCCTCGCGCTCCAGCCCCAGCCGCAGCGCGCGCCAGCCCATCGCCGGATTTTCCTCGTCGGCGGGATTATCCTTCAGATAGGGCAACGCCTTGTCCCCGCCGATGTCGATCGTGCGGAACACCACCGGGCGATCGCCCGCCGCGTCGAGCACCTCGCGATACAATCGGTGCTGGCGTTCGCGCGAGGGAAGCGTGGCGGAAACGAGGAACTGGAATTCGGTGCGGAACAGGCCGATCCCGTCCGCGCCGGTCAGATCGAGCGAGGCCACGTCATCGCGCAGCCCCGCGTTGACCATCACGGTCAGGCGATGCCCGTCCTTCGTTTCGGGCGCGACCTCACGCAACGCGGCATAAGCGGCGCGGCGCTTCTGGCGGAGCGCGAGCTTGGCATCGAACGCCTCCTCCATCGCGTTGGAGGGGCGGACGATGACCGAGCTTTCGCCGGCATCCAGCAGCACGAGATCGCCATCCGCGATCAGCCGCCGCACATCGCGCACGCGGCCCAGCACCGGCACGCCCATCGCCCGCGCGACGATCGTGACGTGCGCGGTGAGCGAGCCTTCCTCAAGGATCACGCCCTTCAGCCGGCGGCGATCATATTCGAGCAGTTCCGCAGGCCCCAGATTGCGCGCGATCAGGATCGTATCGCGCCTCAGGCCCAATTGCGCGGCGGTGCCCATCTGCCCGGAAACGATGCGCAGCAGCCGGTTGGAGAGATCCTCCAGATCGTGCATCCGATCCGCCAGCAGCGGATCGTCTATCTGGCGCATCCGCTGGCGGGTGCGCTGCTGGACACGCTCGATCGCCGCTTCGGCGGTGAGGCCGCTGTCGATCGCCTCGTTGATGCGCCGCGCCCAGCCCTCGTCATAAGCGAACATCTTGTAGGTGGCGAGCACCTCCTCATGCTCGCCGCCGACGCCGAATTCGGCCTCGCGCGTCATCCGTTCGATCTGCTCGCGCATCTTGTCGAACGCGGCATAGACGCGGTGGCGCTCCGCCTCGGTATCCTCCGCCACCGTATGCTCGATCGTGATGCGCGGCTGGTGAAACACCGCATAGCCCGCCGCCATGCCATCAACCAGCTTCTGGCCGGGAATGCGCATACTGGCGGTGGAATGCTGCGGCGCATCGCCGCGCCCGCCCGCTTCGTCGATCAGCCCGGCATTGGCGATCAGTTCGGACAACACCATCGCGACCGTCTGGAGCGCCTCTATCTCCACATCGGCATATTTGCGCGCCTCGGTATGCTGGACGGCGAGCACGCCCACCGCGCGTTCGCGCCGGATGATCGGCACGCCGGCGAAGCTCTGGAAACGATCCTCGCCGGTTTCGGGGCGATAGGCGAAATGCGGATGGCTCGCGGCTTCATCGAGGTTGAGCACCTCCACATCGCCCGCGATCGTGCCGACCAGCCCCTCGCCAAGCGCGAGCTTGGTTACGTGGACCGCGCTGGTATCCAGCCCGCGCGTCGCGAACAGCTCCAGCACGCCTTCACGCAGCAGATAGATCGAGCAGACCTCGCTGTGCAGCGCCCCGCCGATGATCTCCACCACCTGATTGAGCTTCGCCTGCGCATTCGAACGCGCGGCCATGACATCGTGGAGGCGAACGAGGATCTCGCGGGCGGAGGCGGCGGCGGATAGCTGCATAAGCGCCAGCTATCAGAGCCGAGACTTGGGTGCCACGCAACAAAATGTTGCTGGCCTGTGCAAAGCGAATTTTTTCTGACGCGCCCGTGCCCGCCCGGATCGCGGCGCTATTCCGCCATCAGCCCGGTCATCCGTTCGAGCGCCTCGGCGAATTCCACCTTGAAATCCTGCACCACCTGCCCCGCGCCGCGCACCTGATCGACGAGGCCGACGCCCTGCCCGACGAAATAGGTCACCATCTCGCGCGCCGCCGCATCGCCCTGTTCCGCCATGCGGGTCGCGGCGCGGATCGCGGGCTCGCTGATGAGCGACTGGAACGGCATCGGCAGCGCGCCGGGCGAATCCGGCGCTTCCCACGCATCGGTCCACGCCGAGCGGAGCTGGCGCGAGGGCTTGCCCGTGCGGCTTTTCGAGCGGACCGTATCGCGCGAGGTGGCCGCGACCATCTTTTCGCGAAACACATCCGAACATTCGCTTTCGGGCGTCGCGAGCCATACCGATCCGGTCCATGCCCCGGCAGCGCCCATCGCCATCGCCGCCGCCATTTGCCCGCCGGTCATGATCCCGCCCGCCGCGAGGACGGGGACGTTCCCATGGCCGGCCTGCTCCAGCGCGCGAACCACCTCGGGGATCAGCACCATCGTCGACACCTCGCCGCAATGGCCGCCCGCCTCGCCACCCTGCGCGACGACGATATCGACCCCGGCGGCGACCTGCCGCAGCGCATGTTCCTTCGCGCCGACCAGCGCGGCGACGGGCACATTATGCGCCCGCCCCATCTCGATCATCGCCTTGGGCGGCACGCCGAGCGCGTTGGCGATCAGCCTGATCGGATGGCGGAAGGCGATTTCCAGCATCTCCAGCGCGACATTGGGATCGAACGGCGCGGGGGCATCGTTGTCCGCGCGTTCCTCCGGCAGCGAGACATGGTGCCGCCCGGCGAGATCGCGGACGAAGGCGCGGTGCCGCTCCGGCACCTGCTGCGCCAGCGAGGCGCGCGTGATGCCCTTCGCCCCGCCGGTGACGAGATTTTCCGGGATCAGCACGTCGAGGCCATAGGGCTTGCCATCGACATGCGCGTCGATCCACGCCAGCTCCGCCTCAAGGCTTTCCAGCGTATGCGCCGTCGCGCCCAGCACGCCGAACCCGCCAGCGCGGCTGACGGCGGCCACCACATCGCGGCAATGGCTGAAGGCGAGCAGCGGAAAATCAATCCCCAGCATGGCGCAGATCGGTGAGCGCATCGCGATTCCCCTCCATATATTTCACGCCAGTTTCGCGACGCCGAAATGAAAAGGAAAGAGCCGAAGGCGCGACGGATCAAGCAAATGACAGGCCGGATCGAGCCGGCGGGGTGATGAAATCGTAAAAAATCGCCATTATAACGATCGCAGCGGGTGTGGAGATTTTACCGACCGATGAGCGTGATTGACCGCGCGACGCCAACACGTCGCGGATTGCTGAAAGCGGGGGGGCTGATCCTCGCCGGCGCGATGCTGCCCAGGGCCGCGGGCGCCGCGTCGCTGCCCGCGGTGCCGCTCTCCCCGCCGCGCGCGATCAACCCCGAATTGATGCGCCGCGCGCTGGCCGCGCTGGAGCGCCACGGCAGCCGCTTGCAGCGCGATCGGATGGCGATCGTCGATTTCGCCGCGCCCTCGGCTGAGCCGCGCTTCCATTTCATCGACTTGGCGAGCGGCGCGAGCGTTTCCCGGCTCGTCGCACATGGCAGCGGGTCCGATCCGGCGCATACCGGCTTCCTGCACCGCTTTTCCAACCAGAACGGCTCCAACGCCTCGTCGGAAGGCGCCTTCCTCGCATCCGATTATTATGTCGGCAAGCATGGCCGCTCGCAGCGGCTGATCGGGCTTGATCCGACCAACGACAATGCGCTCGCCCGCGCGATCGTCGTCCATGGCGCATGGTATGCCAATCGCGACATGGTCAGCACGCGCGGGATGCTCGGGCGCAGCCAAGGGTGTTTCGCGGTGGGCGAGCGGGAACTGGCGGAAGTGTTCGAGCGGCTTGGGCCGGGGCGGATGATCTACGCCGCGAAGGTCTGACGCAGCTTTCGCGTGCCGCCGATGAGCCGCGCGACGATCAGTTCCTCGAACCCGGCATAGCCCAGCCCCATATGCGGCGGGCGCACCGCGAGCGCGTCGCCCAATGTCAGCGTACCGGCGCGCAGCCCGGCGCGCGCCACCGCCGCCCAGCGCCGCGCGGTTTCCCAGCGGATCAGCCGCACGTCATGCGCCACGCACGCGTGGCTGGCGAAAAAATCCTCCTGCAGCGTGACCATCACCTCGCCCAGCCGGCGCAGCGTCGCGCGATCCGGCGGCGGCGCGCGGCCCATCAGATTGCGCGCCACCAGCGCGGCGGCCTCCCCCGCCTCATCCCCCAGCACATCGGCATAAGCCTCCGCCAGCACGCGCGTCGCGCTCTCCGTCATGGTCGTCACATAGCGTTGCGAGGCGCCGCCCGAATGCTGGCGATAGATCAGCAGATCCGCATCGACCCGCGCCACGCGGCCAAGCCGGGCGATACGGTGATAGAGATCGAAATCCTCCGCATAGAGCAATTCGGGGCGGGTGAACGGCGCCAGCCCGCGCGCGACATCGCCGCGGACCATCACCGATGACCATACCAGCGGATTTTCGATCCGGAGCAGCCATTCGGTGAGGCGCGGCGTGGTGTTCGCCGGATGGCGCGGCGGGCGGATCACGCCATCGCTCAGCACCGCGGTATCGCTGCCGATCAGCGCCACATCGGGATTGGCATCGAGATAGGCGACCTGCCGGGCGAACCGCTCCGGGCGGCACAGATCGTCCTGATCCAGCCCGGCGATATAGCGCCCGCGCGCCTCCGCGAAGGCGCGGTTGCGCGCGCGGACCGGGCCGCCGTTCTCCTCCAGCGCGATGACGCGGACGCGTTGATCCGGCCAGCCGCGCAGCACCGCCAGCGTATCATCGGTCGAACGATCGTCGACCACGATCGCCTCGAAATCGCCCATCGTCTGAACGGCAAGGCTTTCCAGCGTCTCGCCGATCAGCGCGGCGCCGTTATACGCCGCCATGACGACGCTGACGGTCGGCGCGTTCACGCCGCGCGGCGCCCGCGGCTCGCCAGCAATTGCTCGACGATCATCATGCCAACGTCATTCTGCCACAGCCACAGGCCGTTGGCCTGGCCGGCGAAGCTGGCCTCGCCGCCCAGCCTGCCCCATGGCACGAATCCCGCCGCCAGCCCGATGCCGTACAGCCCCGGCACCGCGCAGCCGGCGGCATCGACGACGCGGCAGTGGCGATCGACCATCGCGCGCCCATCCTCCGCCGCGAGCGGCAGCGGCGTGCCATCGACCTGCTCGATCGGCAGCGCGCGCGGGCGATAGCCGAGCGCCGCGATCACCAGATCGGCGCCGGCGATCACTTCGCGCGCGCGCGCCTCGTCATCGCCGATACGGTGGAGCGCGACGCGCGGATCAGGCTCGCGCCCGTCGACGCGCAGCATCCGCAGCACCAGTTCGCGCGCCTCCAGCCGGAACCCGGCGAGGCGATAGACGAAGCCCGATACCGGGCAGATATCCCCCGCCCCGAAATCGTCGAACCCCTCCGCCGCCGCCGCTTCGACCGAATGATAAAAGGGGCGCAGCGGGCGCCGGTGCAACAGGGTGATGCCGCCCGCGCCAAGCGGCAGCGCGGGCTGGCGCTTCAGCAGCAGCGCGACGGTGGCGAGCGCGCTGGTCGATCCGCCGATCACCGCGATGCGCGGCGCGCGCGTGTTGCCGAGCAGATCGGCGACCTTCTCGAACCCGCCGATCGTCAGCACGTCATCGGACTGGACCAGCCGGTGGCGCGCCAGATCGGGCAATGACGCGCCCGCGACGCGCTGCGCGACCAGCCGGTCGAGCGGCTGATGCCCGCCGGTCGCGATCACCACGTTGCGCGCGACCTGCTCTCGCTCGGTCCCCGTCGCCACGCAGCGGAGCGTCGCGCGCCACAGGCCGTCGCCATCACGCCGGATCGCGAGCACCTCATGGCCGGTAAGCACCGTGCCGCCGTGTTCGGTGACGAGATGGTGCAGCCGGTCCCCCGTCGCGCGGAGCAGCGGACCGACCTCGGCGAGCGGCACTCCCAGCGCGTCGCGATAGCCGTCAACCGCCCGCGCCGCCGGATGATCGGCAAGTGCCGCGATCTCGGGATAATGATTGTCGGTGACGGCGGTGAGGAAGGTCTGCGCGGTCGAATCCGAGGTGATCGCGTAGCGCCCGAGCTGCCCGCCGCCGATCGCCAGATCGCGCTCGACCACCACCAGTCCCGGCGCGAGCGCCGCGAGCAGGCCCTGCTTGCTGGCGGCGGTGAGCAACGCGGTGCCCGCCGGGCCGCCGCCGACCACCAGCGTCTCCGCGATCCGCGACGGCTCCGTCGAGGCGACGATATGCGGCGCTGCACAGGCGCGATCGAGCGAGGCGATCACGCGCGCGACATCGGTGGCCGTCATCGTATCGCTGAGCGGCAGCGAGAGGATGCGCGCGGCAACGTCGTCCGCCACCGGGGTCGGCTCGATCATCGCCACCTGCCGCACCCATGGCTGCTGGCCGATATGCGGGCTGAAATAGGCGCCGCTGCCGATCCCGTCCGCATCCAGCGCGGCGGCGACACGCGCGCGATCGGTGCCCGGCGGCAACAGGAGCTGGAAGAAGCCGAGCGCCTGCCGCCCCACCGGCGCGGGCTGGATCGCATAACGCCCGCCGATCGCCGCGCGATAGGCGGCGGCCAATTGTTCGCGCGCGACGCAGGTTTCCTCGAACGTCTCCAGCTTGGCGTTCGCGATCGCGGCGAGCACCTCTGGCAGTTTGGCGTTGAGGCCGGGCACGCTGGCGCTGCGCGCGCCCGCGAAGCCGAAATTCGCCATCGCGCGCAGCCGCTCGATCGTGTCGCGATCCCCGCAATGGATCAGCGCGCCCTCCGCCACCGCGAAGGGCTTGGTCGCGTGCATCGAGAATATCACCGGGAAAGGCGCATCGCTGCCAAAGCCGTTGCCCGCCGCATCGGTGGTGCCGAGCGAGGCGGCGGCGTCGACCACCACCTTCACGTCATGGCGTTTCGACAGCCATGAATAGCGATCGAGGTCGATCGCGCGACCGAACGCGGCATAAGGCACCAGCGCCGCGATGCGATCGCCGTGCTGATGCAGCAGCCGCTCCTCCGCCGCTGCGCACGCCGTCCAGTCGACTGGATCAATATCGCATATCAACGGCGTCAGCCCCGCCCACCACGCCGCCTGCGCGGTGGCGGCGAAGGTCATCGCGGGCATCAGCGCATAACGGCCCCGCCCCTCCCCCACCGCATCCTTGAGCGCGAGGATCAGCGCGAGCGTGGCATTGGCAACCGTGAGGCACGCGCCATGCCCGCCGAACAATCGCGCGGTCGCGGCTTCCTCGAAGCGACGCGCCTCGGGGCCGAAATTGCTGTAGATGCCGGATGCTTCGATCCGTTCCACCGCGGCTTGATATTCCGCCATGCGCGGCGGGTTGGGCAAGATCAGGGGCAGGCGCTGCATCGTCGGGCGAATCCTTTCCGGGGATCGCTCATGCAGCCACGCATACTAAAGAGCCGTTAGCGCCGGTCGAACGCCTTCAGTTCATAGGCGATCGACGCCTCGACCAGCGCATCCCACAGCGCGGCGATCTCATCCCCCGGCAGCCCGGCGGCGATGGCGGTGGCGCGGGCGTTGGCGATCACCTGCGCCTTGCGCGGCTCATCGCGCACCGCGCCGCGCTCGGCCTTTATCCGTGCGGCGGCATCCATATAGTCGAAACGGCGGCGCAGCAGCGCGACAAGCTCTCGATCGACCTGATCGACGCCCGCGCGCACTTCGGCCATGGTGGCGCATTGCGATCCGGAAAGGATAGTCATGGCGCGCGCTGTGCCGGGCGAAGCCCCCGCTGTCCAGCGGCGCCGCCAAACTTGACTCCTCCGCCGCACGAGCGTAGTCGCGCGCCTTCGCAATTCGGCCCCGTATCCCCGGTGAAGCGGTGGCCCTGCGTTTCCTTTCTGTGAAACGGCAGAGCGATACCGGGAACAACGTCGTTCGCAGAATGAAGGAAAGATCATGTCGAAGCGCAACAGCGCCAAGTACAAACTCGACCGCCGGATGGGCGAAAACATCTGGGGTCGCCCCAAGAGCCCGGTCAACAAGCGCGAATACGGCCCCGGCCAGCACGGCCAGCGCCGCAAGGGCAAGATGTCCGATTACGGCATCCAGCTCCGCGCCAAGCAGAAGCTCAAGGGCTATTATGGCGATGTGACGGAAAAGCAGTTCCGCCAGTGCTATGACGAAGCCGCCCGGATGAAGGGCGATACCTCGCAGAACCTGATCGGCCTGCTCGAGCGCCGCCTCGACATGATCGTCTATCGCGCCAAGTTCGCGCCGACGATCTTCGCCGCGCGCCAGCTCGTCAGCCACGGCCACGTTTACGTGAACGGCGTGAAGTGCAACATCGCGTCGCGCCGCGTCTCGCTCAACGACGAGATCACGCTGGGCAAGAAGGCGCAGGAAATGGCGCTGGTGATGGAAGCACAGGCCCTCGCCGAGCGCGAAGTTCCCGATTACGTCGCGCAGGACGGCAACGCCAAGGTGACGTTCATCCGCGTGCCGGCGCTCGACGAAGTGCCCTATCCGGTGAAGATGGAGCCGAACCTGGTTGTCGAGTTCTACTCGCGCTGATCCGGCCCATCGGGCAAGCGAAAGGGCGGCTCCGGCGACGGGGTCGCCCTTTTCGTATCCGCATTCCATGCCAAAACGGATAGGAAGGGGCGATGGACAATATCGTCATCCTCACCGGCGCCGGCGTTTCGGCGGAGAGCGGCCTTGCCACCTTTCGCGGGCCGGGCGGGCTGTGGGAGGGGCACCGGGTCGAGGATGTCTGCACCCCCGAGGCGCTGGCGCGCGATGCGGCGCTGGTGCATCGTTTCTATGACGAGCGCCGCGCCGCGCTTGGCAGCGTTCGGCCCAATGCGGCGCACGATGCGCTGGCGCGGCTCGATCGCGAATGGCTGGGCGGGCTGCTGATCGTCACGCAGAATGTCGATGATCTGCACGAACGCGCGGGCACGCAGCGGATGCTCCACATGCACGGCGAGTTGAACTCGGCCCTGTGCGCCGCCTGCGACATGCGCATCGACTGGCCGGGAACGCTGCCGCCCGGCACCCGCTGCGCCGCCTGCGCCGCGCCGGCATTGCGGCCCGACATCGTGTTCTTCGGCGAGATGCCGTATCACATGGACAGGATCGAGCGCGCGCTGGCGGCGTGCGATCTGTTCGTCTCGATCGGCACCTCGGGCGCGGTCTATCCGGCGGCGGGCTTCGTCCAGACCGCGCGCCATCACGGCGCGGCGACGCTGGAACTCAATCTGGAGCCGTCAGCGGGGAGCGCGTGGTTCGGCGAGACCCGCCATGGCCCGGCATCCGCGCTGGTGACGGCATGGGTGGCGGAGATGCTCGCGCCTCAGGGTTCAAACTCAATCAGAACAGCGCCGTGATCGCGCGGAGAAGCCCGCTGGCAAGAAGCGCAGCGCAGTCGCGTAGCTTTCGCTACGCGCAAGCAAGCGACGCCGACCAGCGGGCTTCTCCGCGCGACCCCTTCGGGGCGGGCGGCTTGTGGCGCCATGCGGCGTCGCTGCGTCGGTCACGATGCTTGAGCATCGCTCCCTCCTTAGCTCCTTGCCTGACACCACAATCCGCTCCGTCACGGCGCTGTTCTGATTGAGTTTGAACCCTAGTCCACCCAGTCCAGCCCGATATCGCGATAGACGCCACGATCCTCGTCCCAGCCCGGCTTCACCTTGACGTGGAGATAGAGGTGGACGGGGCGATCGAGCAGCACGGCCAGTTCGGCACGCGCCTTCGCCCCGATCTCGCGGATGCGGGCGCCGCCCTTGCCCAGCACGATCGCACGCTGCGTCGCGCGCTCGACGAGGATCTGCTGGTGGATCTCCGCCGATCCGTCCTCCCGCTCGACGAACTTTTCGGTCTCGATCGTGCTGGCATAGGGCAGCTCGGCGTGAAGCTGGAGATAGAGTTGTTCGCGCGTCACCTCCGCCGCCATCGCGCGCTCGGTGGCATCGGAAACCTGATCCTCGGGATAATGCCACGGCCCCTTCGGCATCGCGCGGGCCAGCGCGCGCTTCAGCTCGGGCACGCCATCGCCGGTCGATGCGCTGATGAAGAACGTCTCCACGAACGGCACGAGCGCGTTGAGCTTTTCGGCATGGAGCAGCAGCCGCGGCTTATCCGCCAGATCAACCTTGTTGAGGATCAGGAAGCGCGGCTCCCTGCGCTCGGCTAGCCGCTCGGCGATCTCGATCACCTTGGGCGCGAGCCCGCCCTTGGCATCGACGACGAAGCCGAGCACGTCCGCCCCTTCCGTGCCGCCCCATGCGGCGGCGACCATCGCGCGATCGAGGCGGCGGCGGGGATCGAAGATGCCGGGCGTATCGACCAGCAGCAACTGCGTATCGCCCTCGATCGCGACGCCCATCAGCCGGGTGCGCGTCGTCTGCGCCTTGGGGCTGACGATCGCCACCTTCTGCCCGACCAGCGCGTTGACGAGCGTGGACTTGCCCGCATTGGGCGCGCCGACCACGGCGACCAGGCCACAGGATTGGGTCATTTCAACTTCCATATTTGTGTCAGATCGCCCTTCGACAAGCTCAGGGCGAACGGTGGCGTAGGCTGGATCATCGCGCCTTCACCTTTTCCAGCAGCGCCCGCGCGGCGGCGGTTTCGGCTTCCTGCTTGCTGCCGCCTTCCGCCAGCGCCTCCGCCAGCTTGGGGATCGTCGCCTTCACCGTGAAGCGCGGGGCATGGCCGGGGCCGGAACGATCGACCACCTCATAGACCGGGGGCTTGCGCTGATGCGCGGCGGCCCATTCCTGCAACGCGGATTTCGGGTGCTGCGGCGCGGCGGCGTCGGCGGTGATGCGCGCCGCCCACAAGCGGCGGATCGCGGCGCGCGCGGCATCGAACCCGGCATCACGATAGAGCGCGCCGAGCAGCGCCTCCATCACATCGCCCAGCACATTGTCGCTGTCATGCGCGCCATCGTCGCGCGCCTGCTTGCCAAGCCGCAGCCGCGCCGGCACGCCAAGCCCCCGCGCCACATCCGCGCAGACCGCGCCGGTGACCAGCGCGTTATAGCGTTTCGACAGCGCGCCTTCCGGCTCGCCCGGAAAACATTCGTAGAGCCATTCCGCGATCGCCAGCCCCAGCACGCGATCGCCCAGGAACTCCAGCCGCTCGTAATTGGCGTCTGATCGGCTGCCGTGGGTCAGCGCGCGTTCGTAATCGGCGAGATCGGGCGCGCGATGGCCGAGCGCCCCGGCGAGCCAATCGGCCAGATCGTCGCCCGTTGCCGCCGCGCTCAGAACCCGCCTCCGATCCGACTCCAGCGCGTCGCGGTGATCCAGGTCCATGGCAGGAACCAATTGGCCGAGCCATCGGTCGACCAGAAAATCACCACCGCCTTGCCCTCGATATTCTCCATCGGGACATAGCCGAAGCCGCCCGATGCCTGGCTGAAGCGGCTGTCCTCCGAATTGTCGCGATTGTCGCCCATCAGGAAAACGTGGCCGGCGGGCACGGTGAACAGCTCGGTATCGTCCGCGATCGTCTGCCCCATATCGAGCACTTCATAAGAGCGCCCGCCCGGCAGCGTTTCGCGGAAGCGCGGATAGCGGCAGATCTGCTTGCCGTTCTGCACATCCTGAAACTGCGGCTGGCACTTGTCCGCGCCGTAATTGGGGGTGAGCGGCACGATGAAATCGGGCAGATGATCCTTGGGCACGGGCTTGCCGTTCAGGATCAGCACGCCGCCGCGCATCTGCACCGTATCGCCGGGAAGGCCGATCACGCGCTTGATAACATCATGGTCATTGGCGGGCGGCCCACGGAATACCACCGTATCGCCGCGCGCCGGGGCGTTGCCGAACACCCGCCCCGGTATCGGCGGAAAACCGAACGGCAGCGACCAGCGCGAATAGCCGTAATTCCATTTCGAGACGAACAGATAATCGCCGATCAGCAGGCGCGGCAGCATCGATTCGGAAGGAATTGAGAAAGGCGCGAACAGGAAACTGCGAAACAGCCACACGATGATCGCCAGCTTCACGAGGAAGCGCATCGTATCGCCGGTTTCCGATTTCTTCTTCACCGGCGCGCCTGCCGGCGCCTTGCCGATCGGCTGCGGAATATCGTCGGGCGGGGTATCCTGATCGGCCATAAGGCGGGGCGTCGCTTATGCCCGCGCCCGCGTCAAGCCGCTGGCGCGTGGAACGCTCTGCCGGTAACGGCGGTTCGGCCTTATCACGGCACGAAAATCAGGATGATTGACATGGCGGACTGGTCCACGATCGAAGCATTGCCGAAGGCGAAACTGACGGAATTGTTCGCCGACGATGCCGACCGGCTGAAGCGGTTCAGCCTCGACGTGGCGGGCATCCACTTCGATCTGTCCAAGACGCATCTCACGCCCGCGATGGTGGCGGCATTCGAGGCGCTTGCGAAAACGAGCGACCTCGCCGGCAAGCGCGAGGCGATGTTCGGCGGCGCGCATGTCAACGCGACGGAAGACCGCCCGGTGGAGCACACCGCCGAGCGCGGCGAGGGCAATCCCGAAAGCGTGGCCCGCGCGCGCGCCTATCACGCGCGGATGCGGGCGCTGATCGACGCGATCGAGGCGGACGCCTTCGGCCCGGTGCGCCACATCCTTCATGTCGGGATCGGCGGATCGGCGCTCGGCCCGCATCTGCTGGTCGATTCGCTCGGGCGCGATTCGGATCGCTATGATGTCGCGATCGTCTCGAACATCGACGGCATGGCGCTGGAAGACGTGTTCGACCGCTTCGATCCGGCGACCACCCTGCTCGTCGTCGCCTCCAAGACCTTCACCACCACCGAAACGATGATGAACGCCGAAAGCGTGATCGCGTGGATGATCGAACACGGCGTGGAAGACCCTTATGGCCGCGTCATCGCGCTGACCGCCAGCCCCGACAAGGCGATCGAATGGGGCGTCGACGAAACCCGCGTGCTGCCGTTCAGCGAAGGCGTGGGCGGGCGTTATTCGCTATGGTCGTCGATCGGCTTTCCGGCGGCGATCAAGCTCGGCTGGGACCAGTTCGAGGAATTGCTGGAGGGGGCCGCGGAAATGGATCGCCACTTCCGCCTTTCCGCGCTGCACGAAAACGCCCCCGCCCTCGCCGCCTTCGCCGACCTTTATTACACGCAGGTGCGCCACGCCGAGACGCGCGCGCCCTTCGCCTATGACGAGCGGCTGCGGCTGCTGCCGAGCTACCTCCAGCAGCTTGAGATGGAATCGAACGGCAAGGGCGTGACGATGGACGGCCAGCCCGTTTCCTGCCCCACCGCCGCGATCACCTGGGGCGGGGTGGGCACCGATGCGCAGCACGCGGTGTTCCAGTTGCTGCATCAGGGCACGCATCTCGTGCCGGTCGAGTTCCTGTGCGTGATCGAACAGGCCGACACGCTGCCGGAGGAGCATCACCGCCAGTTGCTGCTCAACGCCTTCGCGCAGGGAGCCGCGCTGATGCAGGGCAAGGCTAATCCAGGCGATCCGGCGCGCGCCTATCCCGGCGACCGGCCATCATCCACGCTGCTGCTCGATCAGCTCGACGCGCGGACGCTGGGCGCGCTCATCGCTTTCTACGAACATCGCGTGTTCGTGAACGGCGTGCTGCTGGGCATCAATTCGTTCGACCAGTTCGGCGTGGAACTGGGCAAGGAGATGGCCAAGGCCGCGGCGAAGGGCGGCGGCGATTTCGATCCCTCCACCAACGATCTGATCCGGCGCGCGGGGCTTGGCTGACACCCGCCTTTCACAGTGATCGACATTTCCGCCCTTCCGCGCGAGGCTTCGCCCCCATATCTGCGGGCGGAACCCGCGCGGAGAGAAACGAATGGCCGATTTCGATTATGATCTGTTCACCATCGGCGCCGGATCGGGCGGCACCCGCGCCAGCCGGGTGGTGGCGGCGCATGGCGCGCGCGTGGCGGTGGCGGAGGAATATCGCGTCGGCGGCACCTGCGTCATCCGCGGCTGTGTGCCCAAGAAGCTGCTCGTCTATGGCGCGCATTTCGCCGAGGATCTGAAGGACGCTCGCCGCTTCGGCTGGAACGTGCCGGAGCATTGCGCGTTCGACTGGAAGACGTTGCAGGCGAATGTGCTCGCGGAGGTCGACCGGCTCAACCGCGCCTATACGACGACGCTCGAATCGAACGCGGTGGAGATCATCCACCAGCGCGCCACCATCACCGGCCCCAATGAGATCACGCTCGCGGACGGGACGGTGAAGACCGCGAAGACGATCCTGATCGCCACCGGAGCGCGGCCGCATATCCCCGATTTTCCGGGGAACGAGCATGGCATCACCTCGAACGAGGCGTTCCATCTGGAGGCGATCCCGAAGCGCGTGCTGATCGCGGGCGCCGGCTATATCGCCAACGAGTTCGCGGGCATCTTCCACCAGTTCGGCGCGCATGTGATCGTGATGAACCGATCGAAGGAAATCCTGCGCGGCTACGATCGCCAGATCCGCGACCGGCTGCTCCAGATCAGCCTCACCAAGGGGATGGAATTCCGCTTCGACGCGCATTTCGAGAAGATCGTGAAGGGCGATGACGGCTGCCTCACCGTCCATATGTCCGGCCATGAGCCGGTGACGGTGGATTGCGTGATGTATGCCACGGGCCGCCTGCCCAATACCGAAGGGCTCGGGCTGGAAAATGCCGGCGTCGAAGTTGACGCGCATGGCGCGGTGAAGGTGGACGCGGACAACCGCACCGCCTGCCCGTCGATCTACGCGATCGGCGATGTCATCAACCGCATCCAGCTTACCCCCGTCGCGATCCGCGAGGGGCAGGCGCTGGCGGAAAATCTGTTCGGCAAGGGCGGCGCATCGGTCGACTACGATAGCGTGCCCAACGCCTGTTTCAGCCACCCGCCGATCGCGGGCGTCGGGCTGACCGAGGCGGCGGCGCGGGCCAAATTCGGCTCGGTAAAGGTCTATTCCTCCGATTTCCGCCCGATGAAGAACGTGCTGGCGGGGCGCGAGGAACGCGCGCTCTACAAGATGGTGTGCGATGGCGACAGCGATCGCGTCGTCGGCATCCATATGATCGGGCCGGATGTCGCGGAAATCATCCAGTCGGCGGCGATCGCGGTGAAAGCCGGGCTTACCAAGGCGCAGTTCGACGCAACCGTCGCGCTCCACCCGACGATGGCGGAGGAACTGGTGTTGCTGAAATAGCGGGCACGCCGGGGGTTGCCTCACGGTGGGCAAGGTCTATGTCCCGCCTAAACTGCCCATATCCATAAAGCGAGCGACCATGGCTGACGAATTCGACTTTGACGTGCTGGTGATCGGCGCAGGCCCCGGCGGCTATGTCGCGGCGATCCGCGCGGCGCAGCTCGGCCTGAAAACGGCGTGCGCCGAATCGCGCGAAACGCTGGGCGGCACCTGCCTCAACGTCGGCTGCATCCCGTCGAAGGCGATGCTCCACGCATCGGAATATTTCGATGCCGCGGCCAATGGCTCGATGGCCAAGATGGGCATCAAGGTAACCCCCGAGCTGGATCTCGGCACGATGCACGGCCAGCGCACCGATGCGGTGAAGCAGCTTACCGGCGGCATCGAATTCCTGTTCAAGAAGAACAAGGTGACCTGGCTGAAGGGCCGCGCTTCGTTCGAGGATGCGCATACCGTCTCGGTCGGCGGGGCGAAGGTAACCGCGAAGAATATCGTCATCGCCACCGGATCGTCGGTCACCCCGCTGCCGGGCGTGGAGATCGACCAGAAGGTCGTGGTCGATTCGACCGGCGCGCTCGAACTGCCCAAGGTGCCCGAGCATATGGTGGTGATCGGCGGCGGCGTGATCGGGCTGGAGCTTGGCTCGGTGTGGCGACGGCTCGGCGCGAAGGTGACCTGCGTTGAATTCCTCGACCAGATCCTGCCCGGCTTCGACGGCGAAGTCCGCAAGGAAGCCAACAAGATCTTCCGCAAGCAGGGCATCGAGTTCAAGCTCGGCACCAAGGTTACGGGCGTGAAGGTCGATGGCGGCAAGGCGACGCTGACGGTGGAGCCGGCGGCGGGCGGCGATGCGGCGACGATCGAGGCGGATTGCGTGCTGGTGTCGATCGGCCGCAAGCCGAACACCGATGGCCTTGCGCTCGACAGGATCGGCCTCGCCACCAACCAGCGCGGCCAGATCGAGACCGATCACGATTTCCGCACCGCGGTTTCGGGCGTGTGGGCGATCGGCGATGTCATCCCCGGCCCGATGCTCGCGCACAAGGCGGAGGACGAGGGCATCGCGGTGGCGGAGAATATCGCGGGCCAGCACGGCATCGTGAACCATGATGTGATCCCGTCGGTCGTCTATACCTGGCCGGAAATCGCCGGCGTCGGGCTGACCGAGGAAGCGGCGAAGGAACGCGGCGAGGTGAAGGTCGGCAAATTCCCGATGCTCGCCAACAGCCGCGCCAAGACCAACCACGAGCCGGACGGCTTCGTGAAG
Source organism: uncultured Sphingomonas sp. (assembly GCF_937871615.1). GTDB lineage: Bacteria > Pseudomonadota > Alphaproteobacteria > Sphingomonadales > Sphingomonadaceae > Sphingomonas. The sequence continues at coordinate 31,290 of NZ_CALMPA010000059.1, forward strand.
GTGATCGCGGACGCCAAATCCGATCGCGTGCTCGGCGTGTGGTGCATCGCCAGCGTCGCCGGCACGATGATCGCGCAGGCCGCGCAGGCGATGGAATTCGGCGCGACCAGCGAGGACATCGCCTACACCTGCCACGCGCATCCGACGCACAGCGAGGCGATCAAGGAAGCCGCGATGGCCGTGCGCGGCAAGCCGATTCACATCTGACCGCGCCAAGCCGCAGCCCAAGGGCTGCGGCGCGGCCTCGGCGCGGTCAGATCGGCCGGCGGCGCCAAAAGCGCCGACCGACGGCGCGGCTTTGCCGCGCCGGGCACCAGGCCAGATTCAACTCCTCCCCATTTCCGTTCGGGCTGAGCCTGTCGAAGCCCTGCCCTTTTCTGCGGACGAAGAAAGACAGCCCTTCGACAAGCTCAGGGCGAACGGGGTGGCGAAATTCTCCGCTTAGCGCTGCGGCGGCGCCCGATATCCCGAATCCGCCGGGCACTCATCCGGATGCTTGCGGCAGCGTTCCTCGCGTTTGCGCATCTCGCGCATATATTTCCGATCCCGTTCGGATGGGCTGGTGGTGCTCCAGTCGATCACCTTGCTCGTCGCGCGCACCGGCGCGGTGACGACGCTGGCGATGGTCCGCACGCAGCCCGCCGTGCCGACAAGCACGCCAAGCGCGAGCACGCCCATGACCCCGCGCCTCATTTCGCGTGCCGCGCTTCACGCGCACGGTTGCGCGCCGCCACGCCGATCGCGGGAAAATCGGTGAAGAAGCCATCCAGCCCGCGATAGAGCGCGGCGGAAATCTCGCCATCGAGATCGCCATGGCCGCGCGGATTGAGCCCGTCGCGATAGCCCGAGGGGAGGAAATAATTCTCCGCGCGATACGTCCATGGATGGACCCGCAGGCCAGCGGCATGGGCGGCGCGGACCAGCCCGGTCGGCACCTTCCCGTCCCACAGCATCGCCTTGTTCGGGCCGATGCCGAAAGCGTAGCTCGCGATATCGCGCAGCCCGTCTGGCGTCAGCATCGCGTCATAGCTTGGCGCGGCGCCATCCGCCGGGCCGCCTTCCTTGTCGACAAGCTGAATCAGGCGGATGCCGGTCAATTTGTGGATGCGCTTCAGATTATTCACCTCGAACGACTGGATGAACACCGGCGCTTTCGCCGTATTCCACCCCGCCGCCTGCAACTGGCGCACCAGCAATTCGTCGGTCGGATGGCCGATCGACGCGAAATAGGCCGGGTGCTTCGTTTCGGGATAGATGCCGACATCGTGCTCTTTCGCCAGCGCGATGATCTCGGCCAGCGTGGGGATCGCGAACCTGCCGTCATATTGGCGGTTGTCGGGGCGGAGCACCGGCAGGCGCTCCTTCGCGCGCAACGTCTTCAGCTCGGCGAGCGTGAAATCCTCGACGAACCAGCCGGTCTGCTTCTGGCCGTCGATCGTCTTGGTTGTCCGGCGCGATGCGAATTCGGGGTGATCGGCAACATCGGTCGTCCCCGATATTTCATTCTCGTGCCGCGCGACGAGCACATCGTCCTTCGTCGGCACCAGATCGGGTTCGATGAAATCGGCGCCCTCCACGATCGCCAGTTCATAGGCGGCGAGCGTATGTTCCGGGCGCTCTCCACTCGCGCCGCGATGCGCGATAACAATGGGATCGGAAAGCGGCGCAATCGAATCGGGCATCCGCCGATCCTGCCCGGTTCCACACGCCGATACCAGCAACGCCAACGGGATGGTTATCTTTCGCATGGACACCAACATTGCACCCAGCGTTACCCTGTCGGCAGACGGAGAGCGAGCCATGTATTTTACGATCAATGGAGCGCGATACGAGGCGGATGTGGATATCCGCACCTCGCTGCTCGATCTGCTGCGCGAGCATCTCGGGCTGACGGGGAGCAAGAAGGGCTGTGACCATGGCCAGTGCGGGGCGTGCACCATCCTCGTCAACGGGCGGCGGATCAACGCGTGCCTCACGCTCGCGGTGATGCATCAGGATGATGCCATCACCACGATCGAGGGGCTGGGCGCGATCGGCGATCTCCACCCGATGCAGGCGGCATTCGTGCGGCATGACGGCTATCAATGCGGCTATTGCACGCCGGGGCAGATCTGTTCGGCGGTGGGGATGCTCGACGAGGTGGCGAAGGGCTGGCCGAGCCATGTTTCCGCCGATCTTGCGCATCCGGCATTCAACGATGACGAGATTTCGGAGCGGATGAGCGGCAATCTCTGCCGCTGCTCGGCCTATCCCAATATCGTCGATGCGATCCGCGACGTGGCGCGGGAGACGGCGGCATGAGGACGTTCGCCTATTCCCGCGCTGAAAGCCCGCAAGGCGCGGTGGCGGCGGGCGGTCGCTTCATCGCGGGGGGGACCAACCTGCTCGATCTGATGCGGCTGGAGGTGGAGACGCCCGAGCGGCTGGTGGATATCAGCCGGCTCGATCTCGCGCGGATCGAGGAGCGCGCGGACGGCGGGCTGACGATCGGCGCGCTGGTGCCGAACAGCGATCTCGCCGCCGACGCGCGCGTGATCGAGCGTTACGAGGTGCTGAGCCGCGCGCTGCTCGCGGGCGCATCGGGCCAGCTTCGCAACAAGGCGACGACCGGGGGCAATCTGCTCCAGCGAACGCGCTGTTATTATTTCTACGACACCGCCGCGCGCTGCAACAAGCGCGCGCCCGGATCGGGCTGCGACGCGCGCGAGGGGTTCAATCGCATCCATGCGATCCTGGGGACAAGCGATCAGTGCATCGCCACCCATCCCGGCGACATGCCGGTGGCGATGCAGGCGCTCGACGCGGTGATCGTCACGCTCACGCCCGGCGGAGACAGGCGGCGACTGCCGATTTCGGATTTCTATCGCCTGCCCGGCAACACGCCGCAGGTGGAAACCGCGCTGAAACCGGGCGAGCTTATCACCCATGTCGAGTTGCCCGCGCCCGTGCCGGGCGCGCGGCATCTTTATCGCAAGGTGCGCGATCGCGCGTCTTATGCCTTCGCGCTCGTCTCTCTGGCCGGGGTGGTACGGATGGAGGGCGGCAGGATCGCATCAGCAGCACTCGCCTTCGGCGGGCTGGCGCCACGGCCGTGGCGCGATCCGGCGGTGGAAGCGGCGCTGGTCGGCAAGGCGCCGACCGCCGAAGCCTTCGCCGACGCCGCCGAGGCATTGCTGAAGGACGCGCGCGGCTTCGGGCATAACGATTTCAAGCTGCCGCTCGCCCGCCGCGTGCTGATCGCGGCCCTTCGGGATCTGACCGCATGACCGAATATCGGATGGACGAGGCGCACGCCGGCCTCGCGCTCGATCGCGAGGTGCAGGGCGTGCTCGGCAAGCCGCTCGACCGGATCGACGGCCCGGCGAAGGTGACCGGCAGCGCGACCTATGCGCTGGAGCACGGACTCGACAACATGGCCTGGGGCGTCGCGATCACCGCCGCTATCGGCAAGGGCCGCGTCACCGCGATCGACACGCGCGCGGCGGAGAAGATGCCCGGCGTGATCGCGATCTACGCCGGCGACGCCGCCCTCCCCCGCCAGACCCCGGTGTTCGGGCAGGATCGGGCACAGCCTTATGACGGCGCGATCGAAAGCTGGGGCGAGATAGTCGGCATCGCGGTGGCGGAAAGTTTCGAGGCGGCGCGCGCCGCCGCCCGCGCGGTGATCGTCACCTGCGCGCGCGAAGACGGCGTGTTCACCACGCATGACGGCGCGGACGATGCCTTCGATCCGCAGGAAGGCGCGCTGCTCCCCAATATCGTGCGCGGCGATATCAATCGGGCGATGGCCGATGCGGCGGTGGCGATCGACGTGAATTACACCACCCCGCGCCAGGTTCATGCCGCGATGGAGCCGCATGGCACGATCGCCGAATGGGATGGCGATCGGCTGACCTTGCGCTGTTCGATCCAGATCTTCCGCATGGCGCGCCCGGTGCTGGCCAATTCGCTCGGCATCCCGGCGGAGGATATCCGGCTGATCTCCCCCTTCATCGGCGGTGGCTTCGGGGGCAAGAATGTCAGCGCCGATGCGCTGCTTGCCGCGGTGGCGGCGAAACGGCTCGGGCGCCCGGTGAAGGTGGCGCTTGCCCGGCAGCAGATATTCCACGCCTGTTATGGCCGGTCTGACACATATCAGCGCATCCGCCTCGCCGCAGACGCCGATGGGCGGCTGATCGGTTGCGGGCAGGACAGCCTTGTCAGCCAGAAGGTCGGCGCGCGCTCGTTCGAGCCGGTGGCGCTCGGCGCGGTGGCGCTCTATCGCGGCGAACATCGCAGCTTCACGACGCGGATCGCGCCGGTCAACCTCGTCGCGCACGGCCCGGTCCGCGCGCCGGGCGAGGCGGTGGGGATGATCGCGCTGGAATGCGCGATGGACGAACTGGCGCGCGAACTCGGCCTCGATCCGATCGAGCTGCGCCGCCGCAACGAGCCGGAAAACGATCCCACCACCGGGCGCCCCTTTTCATCCCGCCGCCTGATCGACTGTTTCGACGAGGGCGCGCGGCGCTTCGGCTGGGCCACGCGCGAGCGGCGGAGCGAGGGCGAATGGCTGATCGGGCATGGCGTTGCTACCGCCGCGCGGGTGAATTTCCTCGCGGATTCAAGCGCGCGGGTGACGCTGTCGCCCGAGGGCCGCGCGATCGTCGAGACCGACATGACCGATCTGGGCACCGGCACCTATACGATATTGGCGCAGGTCGCGGGCGAGGCGCTCGGCCTGCCGATCGAGCGCGTCGCGGTGCGGCTGGGCGACAGCGATCTGCCGACCGGCGCCGGATCGGGCGGATCGTTCGGCGCCGCCTCCTCCGCCTCGTCGGTCGCGCTGGCGTGCGAGGATATCGTGGCGAAGCTGGCCAAAGCGATGGGCGCAGCGCCCGAGGATATGACGCTGAAGGACGGCCACGCCATCGCCGGCAACCGCCGCGTGCCGCTGGGCGAACTGGTCGGCGCCGCGCCGCTTTCCGCGATCGGCACGATCCATCCCGGCGCGAACAACCGGCGCTTCGCGCAGGCGACGCATGGCGCGCAATTCTGCGAGGCATGGGTCAATGCGGTGACGGGCGAAGTGCGCGTGAAGCGGATGCTCGGCGTGTTCGATTGCGGGCGCATCCTCAACCACAAAACCGCGCGCAGCCAGGCGATCGGCGGGATGATCTGGGGCCTTGGCTATGCGCTGCACGAGGAAGCGCATGTCGATCCGCGCAGCGGCGCGATCGTCAACCGCGATTTCGGCGAATATCACATCCCCGCCAATGCCGATGTACCACAGATCGAGGCATATTTCGTCGAGGAAGTCGATCGCCACGCCAATCCGCTTGGCGCCAAGGGGATCGGCGAACTCGGCATTTCCGGCGCGGGCGCGGCGGTGGCCAATGCGATCTTCGATGCGTGCGGCGTACGCGTGCGCGACATGCCGATCACACCGGATAAACTGCTGATGGGGCTTCCGCCGATCTGATGGCCGACAATGATACAGTCCTGAACGCCGCCGAAGCGTGGCGGGGCGCGCCGATGGCGCTTGCCACCGTGGTTTCGACCTGGGGCTCGGCGCCGCGCCCGAGGGGCAGCCATATGCTCGTCCATGCCGATGGGCGGTTCGAAGGATCGGTTTCGGGCGGCTGCGTGGAAAGCGATATCCTGGACACCGCCGCGCAGGTGATCGCGGGTGCGCCGTTCCAGCTCAAACGCTACGGCGTGGCGGATGCCAGCGCATGGGAGGTCGGCCTGCCGTGCGGCGGCGAAATCGCGGTGCTGGTGCAGCCAGTATCGGAAGCGGGCTTCGACCCCGCGCTGTTCGATAATATCCGCGCCGCGCGCGATGCGGGAATGGCGCTGGCCGTCACCACCGATCTTGCCACCGGGCGGAGCGGCGTGGACCTGCCCGCCAGCGCCGACAGCTTCGTCAACCGCTATGATCCGCCGCGCCGGCTGCTGATCGTCGGCGCGGTGCAGATCGCGCAGGCGCTGGTCAGGCTGGCGCATACGCTCGGCATCGAAACGGTGGTGATCGACCCGCGCGGGCGCTTCCTGACGGACGAGCGTTTCCCCGCCGCGACGCTCGACGATCGCTGGCCCGACGAGGCGATCGCCGCCCACCGCCCCGGCCCCTCCACCGCGATCGTGACGTTGAGCCACGATACCAAGATCGACGATCCCGCGCTGATCGCAGCGCTCGCCAGCGACGCCGGCTATGTCGGCGCGCTCGGCAGCCGCCGCAGCCACGCCGCGCGACGCGAGCGGCTGGGCGCGGCGGGCGTGGCGCCGGGCGCGCTCGATCGCATCGACGCGCCGGTGGGGCTCGATATCGGCGCGATCGGCCCGGCGGAGATCGCGCTTTCCATCGCCGCAGCAATGATAGGACGATTCAATGATCGAGGTTGAAAAAACCGTGCTCGTGCTGCTCGCCGCGGGGAAATCGGAGCGGTTCGGCGATGTCGGCAGCAAGCTCGACGAACCGTTCCTCTCCCGCCCGCTCGGGCTGCATGTCGCCGTGACGCTGGAGGATATGCCGTTCATGGAGCGGATTGCGATCGTCGCCGGCTGCCAGATTGATTTCGCGCACCATGGTTTCACCATCATCCCCAACAACGATCCCTCGCGCGACATGGCATCATCGGTGCGGCTCGGGGTGGATGCAGCGCGCGAGCACGGCGCGGCTGCGGTTATCATCGCGCTGGCGGACATGCCGCGCGTCACCGCGACGCATATCTATCGCCTGCTCGAAGCGGCGACGGGGCCGGAGGCGGTGGTCGCCTCCAGCAACGGCCGCCACCCCTCCCCGCCCGTCCTGTTCGGCGCGGCGCGGTTCGGCGAGGTATTGTCGATCGAGGGCGATCAGGGCGCGCGCGATCTGATCCGCGCTGGCGTCCATGTCGTCGCCCACGAACAGGAACTGATCGACGTGGATACGCCGGAGCAACTGGAGCAACTCCGCGCGCTGGTCCATGCGCCCGAGGCGAGGCGCCAGTAAAGCCCCTCTCCTTTGGCGGAGGCGCAGGGATGGGACAGCGAGATACGGCAGGTGGACGGTCTCTGAGAGACATCCCCCACCCCCTCCCCCGCCTCTGAAGGGGAGGGGACTTTCAGTGCCCCCTTATTCCAGTTCCAGGATCACCTGATCGACCTGCAGGCTGTCGCCCGCCGCCGCATTGACCGATTTCACCACGGCGGTTTTCTCGGCGCGCAGGATGTTCTCCATCTTCATCGCCTCGACCACCGCGAGCGCCTGCCCGGCCTCCACCTTGTCGCCCTGCTTCACGTCCAGCCGCACGAGCAGGCCCGGCATCGGCGCGATCAGGAAGCGCGACAGATCGGGCGGCACCTTCTCGATCAGGTGCTTCGCATAAGGCGCGATCCGCGCGGGCAGCACGCGCGCCTTGTGCGTCGCGCCGCGCGCGTTGAGCGTGAAGCCGGTGCTGGTGCGCGCGATCTTCACCGTGAGCGGCTCCTTGCCGCCCACCGTCGCGATGCGGTCGCCGGGTGCGTAAGCGATGTCGCCATCCACGGCCACGCCATCGACCGTCACGCCATCGGTGCCGACCGTCACCGCGTGATCGCTCTTGCCGATCCGCACCACCCAGTCAGCCGGTGCCGCAAGCGGGCCGCCAAGCTGGCCGTCGACCAGCCGCGCGCGCTCCGCCCATTCAGCCGCCGCATGTGCCGCGACGCCCGCCAGCGTGCGCACCAGCGCATCCGATGCCGGCGCGCCGTGGAAGCCATCGGGATATTCCTCCGCGATGAACCCGGTGGTGATATTGCCCGAACGGAAGCGCGGATGCTGCATCAGCGCGGAGACGAAATCGAGGTTGGTCCCCGGCCCGGCGATCTCGAACGCATCGAGCGCGGCGATCTGCCTGTCGATCGCCTCCTCACGTGTCTTGCCGTGGGTGATGAGCTTGGCGATCATCGGATCGTAGAACATGCTGACCTCGCCGCCCTCGCGCACGCCGTCATCGACGCGCACGCCATCGCCCGCCGCGGGGGGATTGTAGCGCACGAGGCGACCGATCGAGGGCAGGAAACCGCGATAGGGGTCTTCGGCATAGACGCGGTTCTCGACCGACCAGCCGTTGATCTTCACGTCCTTCTGGCCGAACGCCAATTTCTCGCCCGCCGCGACGCGGATCATCTGTTCGACCAGATCGAGCCCGGTGATCTCCTCCGTCACCGGATGCTCCACCTGAAGCCGGGTGTTCATTTCGAGGAAGTAGAAGCTCTCGCCGGTCTTGTCCGCGCCGGAGACGATCAGTTCGACCGTGCCCGCGCTGAAATAGCCCACCGCCTTGGCCAGCGCGACCGCCTGCTCGCCCATCGCCTTGCGCATCTTGGGCGTGACGAACGGCGACGGTGCTTCCTCCACCACCTTCTGGTGGCGGCGCTGCACCGAGCATTCTCGCTCGTTGAGGTAAAGGACGTTGCCGTGCTGATCGCCCAGCACCTGAATTTCGATGTGGCGCGGGCTTTCGATGAACTTCTCGATGAACACGCGATCGTCGCCGAAGCTCGCCAGCCCCTCGCGCTTGGTCGCCTCGAAGCCCTCGCGCACGTCCTTTTCGGACCATGCGAGGCGCATCCCCTTGCCGCCGCCGCCGGCAGAGGCCTTCATCATCACCGGATAGCCGATATCGGACGCGATCTTCACCGCCGCCTCGGTATCCGCGATCTCGCCGAGGAAGCCGGGGACGACATTGACGCCCGCCTGCTTGGCGAGCTTCTTCGATTCGATCTTGTCGCCCATCGCGGCGATCGCCTTGGGCGGCGGGCCGACGAAGGCGATGCCCGCGTCCGCACAAGCCTTGGCGAAGCTCTCGCGTTCGGAAAGGAAGCCATAGCCGGGGTGGATGCAGTCCGCACCCGTAGCCTTGGCGGCTTCGAGGATCAGATCGGCCTTGAGATAGCTCTCCGCCGCCGGCGCCGGCCCAAGCCGCACCGCCTCATCCGCCATCAGCACATGCGGCGCGCGCGCATCCGCATCCGAATAGACCGCGACGGTGGCGATCCCCATCTTCTTCGCCGTACGAAACACCCGGCAAGCGATTTCGCCACGATTGGCGACAAGGATTTTCTTGAACATTCAGCTTCCTCAAATCATTCGCCGGGCGCGAACACGCCGGAACCTAATCCCACTAATCGTCATGCTGGACGGCTTATTCAGCCGCCGCACACACCCGCATCGGTTCCTCGGCCTCCATCGGGCGCACGCCGAGCTTGGCGAACAACGCCGCATCCGCGCTGTCGCCCCGATTACCGGTGGTCAGCAGCTTGTCGCCGGTGAAGATCGAGTTCGCGCCGGCCATGAAGCAGAGCGCCTGCGTCGCTTCCGACATGCTCTCGCGTCCCGCCGACAGGCGCACCATGCTCATCGGCATGGTGATGCGCGCCACCGCCACGGTGCGGACGAATTCGATATCGTCGATCTTGGCGAGCGGCGTGTCGGCGAGCATGTCGCCCAGCACCGTGCCCTTCACCGGCACCAGCGCGTTGACCGGCACGCTTTCCGGGTGGCGCGGCAGGGTGGCAAGCGCGTGGACGAAGCCGACGCGATCCGCACGCGTTTCGCCCATGCCGACGATCCCGCCGCAGCACACGTTGATGCCGGCCTGCCGCACATTCTCCAGCGTCTCCAGCCGATCGGCGAAGGTGCGCGTGGTGATGACGGAATCATAACGCTCGGGCGAGGTGTCGATATTGTGATTGTAATAATCCAGCCCCGCATCGGCGAGCTGCGCCGCCTGCGCGGGGGTGAGCATCCCCAGCGTCATGCAGGTTTCCATGCCCATCTGGCGCACGCCCTTCACCATCTCGATGATGGCGGGCATGTCCCTGTCCTTGGGGTTGCGCCACGCAGCGCCCATGCAGAAGCGCTGCGAGCCGGAGTCCTTCGCCTGCGCCGCCATCTGGAGCACGGCGCGCGGGTCCATCAGCTTGGTCGCCTTCACCCCGCTTTCGGCGCTCGCGGATTGCGAGCAATAGCCGCAATCCTCCGGGCAGCCGCCGGTCTTGATCGAGAGCAGCGTGCACATCTGCACCTCGCCCGCCGCGTGATGCGCGCGGTGGACGGTCTGCGCCTGATACATCAGCTCATCGAACGGCAGGTCGAACAGCGCCGCGATCTCGTCGCGCGTCCAGTCGTTGCGGATGGTCATGTCGGTCATGCTGCGTCCAGTGCCTGCGCCAGATCGGCGATGATGTCGGCAATATTCTCGATGCCCACCGAAACGCGCACCACGTCCGGCCCCGCGCCCGAGGCCGCGCGCTCCGCATCGGGAAGCTGCCGATGGGTGGTCGAGGCGGGATGGATGATGAGGCTTCGCGTATCGCCGAGATTGGCGAGGTGGCTGAACAGCCTGACCTTCGATACGAGCGCGATGCCCGCGTCATATCCGCCCTTCAGGCCGAAGGTGAACACCGCCCCGCCCTTGCCGCCAAGGTAACGCTGCGCGAGCGCGTGATATTTGTCCCCCGGCAGCCCGGCATAGGAAACCCAGGCCACCTTGGGATGGCTCGACAGCCATTGCGCGAGCGCCAGCGCGTTATCGCAATGCCGCTCCATGCGCAGCGCCAGCGTTTCCATGCCGGTGAGCGCGAGAAAGGCGTTCATCGGCGCCAGCGCCGGCCCGAGATCGCGCAGCCCCAGCGCGCGACACGCCAGGATGAAGGCGGCGTTGCCGAACGCCTCGGTGAACACCTTGCCGTGATAAGAGGCGTTCGGTTGGCTGAGATAGGGATATTTCCCGCCCTTCGCCCAATCGAACTTACCCGCATCGACGATCACGCCGCCGATCGAATTGCCGTGGCCGTTCAGGAACTTGGTGAGCGAATGCACCACCACGTCCGCGCCATGCTCGATCGGGCGGCACAGCACCGGGGTGGCGAGCGTGTTATCCACGATCAGCGGCACGCCAGCGTCATGCGCCACTTTCGCGATCGCCGCGATATCCTGCACCACGCCGCCGGGGTTGGCGAGGCTCTCGATGAACACCGCGCGGGTATCGGCGGTGATCGCGGCGGCGACATTGGCGGGATCGTCCGCATCGACGAACGTGGAATCCCACGCCATCTTCTTGAAGCTCGATCCGATCTGGTTGAGCGATCCGCCATAAAGCCGCTTCGAGGCGACGATATGCTTGCCCGGCTCCATCAGCGTGTGGAACGTGAGGAACTGCGCGGCATGGCCCGATGCCACCGCAAGCGCGGCGACGCCGCCCTCCAGCGCCGCGACCTTGCCCTCAAGCGCGCCGCTGGTGGGGTTCATCAGCCGCGTGTAAATGTTGCCCGGCGCATCGAGGTTGAACAGCGCCGCCGCGTGATCGACATCGTCGAACACATAGGACGCCGTCTGGTAGATCGGCGTGATCCGCGCCTTGGTCGTCGGATCGGGTTCCGTCCCGGCGTGGACGGTGAGCGTTTCGATATGCTGCGCGGTCATTCCGCTGCCTCCGCTTCGGGCGGCATGTTGTGGCCGAGCAGCCGCAACACATCCTCCGCCGCCTTGATGAGATTGGTGCCGGGGCCGAAGATCGCCTGCACCCCGGCATCGTACAATGCCTGATAATCCTGCGCCGGGATCACGCCGCCCGCCACCACCTTGATATCGGCGCGGCCGGCATCCTTCAGATGGCCGATCAACTCCGGGATCAGCGTCTTGTGCCCCGCCGCGAGGCTGGAGGCGCCGACCACGTCGACATCCTTGTCCAGCGCCAGCGCGGCGGCTTCCTGCGGGGTCTGGAACAATGGCCCGGCGACCACCTCGAAACCGAGATCGCCGAACATCGAGGAGACGAGGTTCGCGCCGCGATCATGCCCGTCCTGCCCCATCTTGGCGACGAAGATGCGGGGCTTCCGGCCAAGCCGCCGCTCGGTGGAATCGACGCCGCGCAGCAGCCGCGCCCAGCGTTCGTCATCGGTATAGGCGCCGCCATAGATGCCCTTCACCGGCGTGGGGAAGGTGCCGAAGCGCCCGAACACATCCTCCATCGCAAGCGAGATTTCGCCGAGCGTGGCGCGCGCGCGCGCCGCCGCGACCGCCAGTTCCAGCAGATTGCCGTCGCCCTTCGCGCCCTCGCGCAGCGCATCGAGCGCGGCGGTGCACGCCGCCTGATCGCGCGTCGCCTTCACCTGATTGATGCGGCGGATCTGCGCCTCGCGCACGGCATGGTTATCGACATCGAGAATCTCGATCTCGTCCTCGTTGGCGAGGCGATATTTGTTGACGCCGACGATCACGTCCTCTCCGCGATCGACCCGCGCGGCGCGCCCGGCCGATGCTTCCTCGATCATCGCCTTGGGCCAGCCCGCCGCCACGGCCTTCGCCATGCCGCCCTCGCGCTCGACGCGCTCGATGATCTCCCACGCGCCATCGACGAGCTGCTGCGTCAGGCTTTCGATGTAATAGGAGCCGCCGAGGGGATCGACCACCTTGGTCATCCCGGTTTCTTCCTGGATCACGATCTGCGTGTTGCGCGCGATGCGGGCGGAGAAATCGGTGGGCAGCGCGATCGCCTCGTCGAGCGCGTTGGTGTGGAGCGACTGGGTGCCGCCCAGCATCGCCGCCATCGCCTCGATCGTGGTGCGGATCACGTTGTTGTACGGATCCTGCTCCGTCAGCGACACGCCGCTGGTCTGGCAATGCGTGCGCAGCATCTTGCTGCGTTCGTCCTTCGCGCCCAGCTTGGTCATCACGCGGTGCCACAGCACGCGCGCCGCGCGCAGCTTCGCCACTTCCATGAAGAAGTTCATGCCGATCGCGAAGAAGAAGCTGAGCCGCCCGGCGAACTTGTCGATATCAAGGCCGGAGGCGACGCCGTATTTCACATATTCCGCGCCGTCCGCGATGGTGAACGCCAGCTCCTGAAGCTGCGTCGCGCCCGCTTCCTGCATGTGATAGCCGGAGATCGAGATCGAATTGAACTTCGGCATCTCGCGGCTGGTATAGCCGAAGATGTCCGAGATGATCCGCATCGACGGTTCCGGCGGGTAGATATAGGTGTTGCGGACCATGAACTCCTTGAGGATGTCGTTCTGGATGGTCCCGTCGAGCAATTTGCGCTCGACCCCCTGTTCCTCGCCCGCAACGATGAAGAAGGCGAGGATCGGGATCACCGCGCCGTTCATCGTCATCGACACGCTCATCTGATCGAGCGGGATGCCGTCGAACAGGATTTTCATGTCCTCGACGCTGTCGATCGCGACGCCCGCCTTGCCGACATCGCCCGTCACGCGCGGATGATCGCTGTCATACCCGCGATGCGTCGCGAGATCGAACGCGACCGACAGCCCCTTCTGCCCCGCCGCGAGATTGCGGCGATAGAAAGCGTTCGATTCCTCCGCCGTGGAGAAGCCGGCATATTGCCGGATCGTCCACGGGCGGCCCGCATACATGGAGGCGCGCACGCCGCGCGTGAACGGCGCGAAGCCGGGCAGGCCCGGATCTACGCCCACGTCATCCGCGGTGTAGAGCGGCTTGACCGCGATCCCCTCCGGCGTGTGCCAAGTGAGATCCCTGCCCTTCACCTCCTTGGCGGCGGCGGCGGACCAGTTGTCGAGCGTCGGCTTGCTGTCGGTCATGTCACTCTAACTCCGGGGCGTTACGCGCCCTTGAACTCCGGCTTGCGCTTCTGGAGGAAGGCCATGCCGCCCTCGCGCGCGTCCGCCGTGCCACCGGCGATGCGCTGGCCCTCCGCCTCGGCGCGCAGCACCTCGTCGAACGAACCGTCGAGCGCGGTCATCACGTTGCGGCGCATCGTCGCCAGCGCCACGGTCGGCCCGGCGGCGAGCCGCGTCGCCAGCGCCAGCGCCTCGTCCTGCAACGCGGCATCATCCACCGCCTTGTAGATCAGCCCCCAGCTTTCGGCCTGTTCCGCGCCGATCCGCTCGCCCAGCATCATCATCCGCGTCGCGCGCGCCTTGCCGATCGCCTTGGCGAGCAGCCAGGTCGATCCGCCGTCGGGCACCAGCCCGATGTTGACGAACGCCTGAAGGAAATAGGCGCTCTTGCCCGCAAGCACGAAATCGCCAGCGAGGCCCATCGAGCAGCCGACCCCCGCCGCCGGGCCGTTGACCGCGGTGACGACAGGCACGCCAAGCCGCATGATCTGCGACAGCGCCGGATTGTAATAATTCATCAGCGCGCGGTGGCTCGCGTCGCCCCCGCTCACCGCACTCGCCCCGCCGCGCGCCTGAAGATCGGCGCCCGAACAAAACGCCCGCCCCGCCCCGGTGATAAGCACCGCGCGCGCGCCTTGCAGATCGTAGAGCGCGGTGGAGAGATCCTCCGCCATCTGCAACGACGCGGCATTCAGCCGATCGGGGCGGTTGAGCGTGATGACGAGGACATCGCCCTTCTTCTCGGTCAGGATCGTTTCATATTCGGCCATGTCTCTCTCCTCAGTGGTCGCCTTTGGGCGACTCCATCAACTCGACGAGCATCCCGCCGAAATCCTTGGGGTGGACGAACACGATCGGCGTGCCATGCGCGCCGATGCGCGGCTCGCCGAGCACGGTCGCGCCGTTCGCCTTCATATGCGCCACCGCTTCGTGGATATCCGGCACCTCGAAGCAGACGTGATGCTGCCCGCCCGCCGGGTTCTTCTTCAGGAACCCCGCGATCGGCGATGTCTCGTCATACGGCTCGATCAACTCGATCTGCGTGTTGGGCGCATCGACGAAGCACACCTTCACGCCCTGCGCGGGCAGGTCGAACGGCTCCCCGATCTTCTCCGCGCCGAGCAGCAGGCGATAGGTCTCGATCGACTTGGCGATCGACGGCGTCGCGACGCCGACATGGTTGAGGCGGCCTAGCTTCATTTCTTCATCCTCGCCGGAGCGGCAATATCACAACGGAATATTGTCATGCTTCTTCCACGGGTTCTCCAGGCTCTTGCCGCGGAGTTTCCGCAAGCCCAGCGCGATGCGGCGGCGGGTGGAATGCGGCTGGATCACCTCGTCGATGAAGCCCTTGGCCGCCGCGACGAACGGGTTGGCGAAGCGCGCTTCATATTCGCGGGTCTTTTCCGCGATGCCTTCCTCGTTCAGCCCACGGAAGATGATCTCCACCGCGCCCTTCGCGCCCATCACCGCGATCTCGGCGGTCGGCCACGCGTAATTCAGATCCCCGCGCAGATGCTTCGATGCCATCACGTCATAGGCGCCGCCATAGGCCTTGCGCGTGATGACGGTGATCTTGGGCACGGTCGCCTCGGCATAAGCGAACAGCAGCTTGGCGCCATGCTTGATGATGCCGTTGTGTTCCTGGCTCGTGCCCGGCAGGAAGCCCGGCACGTCCACCAGCGTGACGATCGGGATATCGAACGCGTCGCAGAAGCGCACGAAGCGCGCCGCCTTCTTCGATGAATTGATATCGAGCACGCCCGCCAGCACCATCGGCTGATTGGCGACGAAGCCGACCGACTTGCCCTCGATCCGCCCGAAGCCGCAGATGATGTTCGCCGCATGGCCCGGCTGGATTTCGAAGAACTCGCCCTCGTCCACCACCTTGCGGATCAGCTCGTGCATATCATACGGCTGGTTGGCAGAGGGCGGGATCAGCGTATCGAGGCTCGGCTCCAGCCGGTCCCACGGATCGTCGGTCGGGCGCTCGGGCACGGGCGAGCGGTTCGATTCCGGCAGGTAATCGACGAAATCGCGCACCGCGAGCAGCGCCTCGATATCGTCGTCGAACGCATTGTCGGCAACGCTCGTCTTGGTGGTGTGGGTGACGGCGCCGCCCAGCGCCTCCTGCGTCACCACCTCGTTGGTCACCGTCTTCACCACGTCCGGCCCGGTGACGAACATGTACGAGGAATCCTTCACCATGAAGATGAAGTCGGTCATCGCGGGCGAATAAACCGCGCCGCCCGCGCACGGCCCCATGATGACGCTGATCTGCGGCACCACGCCCGAGGCGAGCACGTTGCGCTGGAACACCTCGGCATAGCCGCCGAGCGAGGCCACGCCCTCCTGAATCCGGGCACCACCCGAATCGTTCAGGCCGATGACAGGCGCGCCGACCTTCATCGCCATGTCCATCACCTTGCAGATCTTCTGCGCATGGCGCTCGGACAGCGACCCGCCGAACACGGTGAAATCCTGGCTGAACAGGAACACGAGGCGCCCGTTGATCGTGCCCGATCCGGTGACGACGCCATCGCCGGGGAAGACCTGATCCTGCATCCCGAAATCGACGCAATTATGCTCGACGAACATGTCGAGTTCCTCGAACGAGCCTTCGTCGAGCAGCACCTCGACGCGTTCGCGCGCGGTGAGCTTGCCCTTGGCGTGCTGCGCGTCGATGCGCTTCTGCCCGCCTCCCGCCCGCGCGGCGGCGCGCTTGCGTTCCAGTTCCTCGATCGTCGACGACATACGCTTCTCCGGGTGCAACGCGCCCTTCCATAGGTGCGCGGGCGGGAAGCGCAAATGTGAACTTGCGAATTTGCGAAAGCGCGATTTGCGAACACTCCCGAACCGCACTATCGTCATTCCCGCGCAGGCGGAATCCAGATGCGCGACCACTACGGCTCCACCGCAAAGGCGTGGAAGAATGGATTCCCGCCTGCGCGGGAATGACGGGAAACGCGGGGAATGACGGGAAAGAGGCGATGCCCAGACTTTACGCCGGCCAGCAATTGCGCGCCCTGCGCCTCACCACGGGGCTGAACCAGCGCGCCATGGCGGCGCGGCTCGGGCTGTCGGTGAGCTATCTCTCGCAGCTCGAAACCGGGGAGCGCCCGCTCACCCCCGCCGTCACCACCGCGCTCGCGCGTCATTATCCACATGCGCTGGCGGCGATCGAGGGCGAGGCGCCCGCGCGGCGGCTGGCGGCGCTGGGCGAGGCGCTGGCCGATCCCGCGCTCGCCCCGCTCGACGCCGATGAGGCCGCGCGGCTGGCGGAGGAGCGCCCCGATCTCGCGGATCGGCTGATCGCGCTCCATGCCGCCAAGCGCGCGGCGGAGGAACGCCTCGCCATCGCGGAGGAATCGATGACCGCGGGCACCGGCGCGCGCCTGCCGTGGGAGGCGGTGCGGGACTGGTTCCACGAAGCGGGGAATTACGTCGATCCGCTCGATCGCGCGGCGGAGGCGCTGGCCGATGCCGCACACAACGGGCTGGCGGACGCGCTGCGCGATCACGGCATCGCGCTCGCCGAGGACAAGAACGAGGATGCCCCCCTCGCCCGGTTCGACCATGCGACCCTCACGCTCAACGCCGCGCTGCCGCCCGAAAGCCGCCGCTTCCTGATCGCCCACCGCCTCGCCGCCACCGCCTTCGCGGACGAGATCGAGACGATCGTGGCCGGTGCCGACGTGCCCGGCGCGGAGGCGCGGCGGCTGCTCGCGGTGGGGCTCGCCAATTATGCGGCGGGGGCGCTGGTGATGCCCTATGCCCCGTTTCGCGCCGAGGCGCGGCGGCTGCGCCACGATATCGACCGGCTCTCGCGCCGCTTCGGAGTGAGCTTCGAGCAGGCGTGCCATCGCCTCTCCACGCTCCAGCGCGCGGGAGCGGAGGGCGTGCCCTTCTATTTCTGCCGCGTCGATATGGCGGGGAACATCACCAAGCGCCATTCCGCCACCCGGCTGCAATTCGCGCGGTTCGGCGGCGCCTGCCCGTTGTGGCATGTGCATGAAGCGGTCGCGATCCCCGATCGCATCCTCGTCCAGCACGCCGAGACGCCCGATGGCGTGCGCTATATCTCGATGGCGAAGGGGCTGGTGAAGCCATCGGGCAGCTTCGCGCGCAGCCCGCGCCGCTACGCCGTGGTGCTGGGCTGCGAGGCGACCCACGCCGCCGATTTCGTCTATGCCGACGCGGTGGACCGCACACGCGCGCCAACACCGATCGGCATTTCCTGCCGCCTGTGCCCGCGCGACGATTGCGACCAGCGCGCCTTCCCGCCGACCGACCGCGCGATCGCGGTGGAGCCGGCGATCCGCCGCGTCGTTCCGTATCGCGTGGTATAAGCAAGCCGAAAGCAGGAGTGATCCCATGCCGGAATATCAATGGCGCGCGATGACAGCGGACGATCTGCCGACGGTCGCCGCGATCTCCGATCGCGTCCACGGCGATTTCACCGAAGACGGCGCGGTCTATGCCGAGCGGCTCGCGCTATATCCCGCCGGTTGCCTGGTTCTTGCCGGGCAGCGCGAGATCGCGGGCTATCTCATCGCCCATCCGTGGCATCGCGCCACCCCGCCCGCGCTTGGCGCGACGCTCGGCGCGATCCCGGCCGACGCGGACAGCTATTACCTACACGATATCGCGCTGCTGCCATCCGCGCGCGGCAGCGGCGCCGGGCGCACGGCGATCGGGCTGGCGATGGATCAGGCGCGCGCCGCCGGGCTTGGCGAGATCGCGCTGATCGCGGTCAACGGCGCGGACAAATTCTGGGCGGCACAGGGTTTCGTTTACGCCGGCCCCGCGCCTTATGGCGCGGATACCTGGCTCATGCATCGGCCCGTTGCGCGCGGCTGATCCGCTTCACACCTTCACGATTCCCATCTCGATCAAGCTGTTGGCGGTATCGACGATCGACTGCTCCTCATCCCGCGTCCGCCAGCCGAGCACCTTCGCGGTATGTTCGGGATCGACCGCGCGCACGCGGCCAAGCTCGCCGACCACCTGTTTGATGCTGCCGTCGAACAGCCCCATCAGCCGCACGACGAAATCGGGGATGCGTCGCTTGGGCACCTTGCGCGCCTTGTCGCCCAGCCGCGCGCGCAGCACCGCGCCGGCTTCCTCCATCATCATGAAGCGCCCACCGCCAAGGAAGCGTTCGCCATCCAGCCCCGGCGTTTCCAGCGCCAGCACATGGAGATCGGCGAGATCGCGCACATCGACCACCGCGAAGCCGATGCGCGGATAGCCGGGGATCGAGCCGTTGAGCAGCCGCTCGACGATCTGGATCGAGGTGGAGAAATCCCCGCTCATCACCGGGCCGAGCACGGCGCTGGGATTGACCGAGCAGAATTCCATCCCCGCGCCGTTTTCGGCCATCCAGTCGCGCGCGGCGCGTTCGGCGATCGTCTTTGATTTCGTATAAGGCGCAACGCCGGGTGCGTTCACGTCAGTCCACTCCTCCTCGGTGAAGGCGACGCCATTCGCCGGCGCATGGCCATAAGCGATCGCCGCCATCGAGGAGGTGAGCACGAAGCGTTTCACCCCGGCCGCTTTCGCAAAGCGCAGCGCGCGCAGCGCGCCATCGCGCGCGGGCGGGATCAGCATCTCGTCCGTCACCTTGCCCAGCGGAAAAGGCGAGGCGACATGCGCGACATGGCTGCATCCGGCCATCGCCTCGGCCCAGCCCGCGTCATGCTCCAGATCGGCGGCGAAGAAACGCAATCTGTCCGCCGGCACGCCCAGCGCGGCGCGGACTTCCGGCTCTTTCGCGAGGTTGCGGATTGTTGCATTCACGTTCCAGCCGCGCTCTGTGAGCCGCTGGATGAGGAAGCCAGCGATATAACCGCTGCCTCCGGTCACGAGCACGGTGCCAGCCATTCGCAATCCTCTCCTGTCCGCGTCTCCTGCGCGGCGCGATGGGTTTTATAGCGAAACCGATGCACTGCCAAGTTGTCCCCCGGCGGCGGCGCGGTTACGGGGGCCGCGAAGGAGAGTCTGATGGTCGAGCAGGAACTGTACCCCGTCCCCGCCGCGTGGAGCGCGAACGCGAAGGTCGATCGCGCGGGTTACGACGCGATGTATCAGGCCAGCCTCAGCGATCCCGACGGGTTCTGGCTGGAACAGGCCCGGCGGCTCGACTGGATCGCCGCCCCCACCAGGGCCGGCGACTGGTCCTTCGACGAGGCCGATTTCCGGATCGAATGGTTCAAGGACGGTGTGCTCAACGTCGCGGCCAATTGCATCGACCGCCACCTTGCCGAACGCGGCGATCAGATCGCCATCATCTGGGAACCGGATGATCCCAGCGAGGAGCCGAAGCGCTTCACCTATCGCCAGCTCCATGCCGAGGTTTGCCGCTTCGCCAATGTGCTGAAGGCGCAAGGGGTGAGGAAGGGCGATCGCGTCACCATCTATCTGCCGATGATCCCCGAGGCCGCGTTCGCGGTGCTGGCCTGCGCGCGGATCGGCGCGATCCACTCGGTGGTGTTCGGCGGCTTCTCCCCCGATGCGCTCGCCGGGCGCATCCAGGATTGCGATTCGAAGCTCGTCATCACCGCAGACGAGGGCCGGCGCGGCGGCAAGCGGGTGCCGCTCAAGGCCAATGTCGATGTGGCGGCGGATCGCGCGCCGAGCCTCGAAAAGGTCATCGTGGTGAAGGCGACCGGCGGCGACGTGGCGATGGGCGCGCGCGACATCTGGTATCACGATGCCGCCGCCGGCATGTCCACCGATTGCCCGCCCGAGCCGATGGGCGCGGAAGACCCGCTGTTCGTGCTCTACACCTCCGGCTCGACCGGCAAGCCCAAGGGCGTGCTGCACACCACCGGCGGCTATCTGCTATGGGCGAGCTTCACCCACGATCTGGTGTTCGATTACCGGCCGGGGAACGTCTTCTGGTGCGCCGCCGATATCGGCTGGGTCACCGGGCACACCTATATCCTCTATGGCCCGCTGGCGAACGGCGCGACGACATTGATGTATGAAGGGCTGCCCAACTGGCCCGACGCGAGCCGCATCTGGCAGGTGGTCGATCGCCATCAGGTCCACACCATCTTCACCGCGCCCACCGCGCTGCGCGCGCTGATGAAGGAGGGCGACGCGCCGGTCCATCGCACCAGCCGCGCGTCGCTGCGCCTGCTCGGCACGGTGGGCGAGCCGATCAACCCCGAAGCGTGGCGCTGGTATCATGATGTCGTCGGCGAGGGCCGCTCGCCGATCGTCGACACCTGGTGGCAGACGGAGACCGGCGGCGCGCTGATCGCCCCGCTCCCCGGCGCGACCGATCTGAAGCCCGGATCGGCGACCCGCCCGCTCCCCGGCGTCCAGCCGCAACTGGTCGACGAAGCGGGCACGGTGCTGGATGGCGCGACGAGCGGCAATCTGTGCATCACCGCGAGCTGGCCCGGCCAGATGCGCACCGTGTGGAACGATCACGCGCGCTTCTTCCAGACCTATTTCACCACCTATCGCGGCAAATATTTCACCGGCGACGGCTGCCGCCGCGACGAGGACGGCTATTACTGGATCACGGGGCGGGTCGACGATGTAATCAACGTCTCGGGCCACCGCATGGGCACCGCGGAGGTGGAAAGCGCCCTGGTGCTTCATCCCAAGGTGGCCGAGGCCGCCGTGGTCGGGATGCCGCACGAGGTTAAGGGTCAGGGCATTTACGCCTATGTCACGCTCAATGCGGGCGAGGCGGCGTCCGATGATCTTAACGCCGCGCTCAGGCAATGGGTGAGGAAGGAGATCGGCCCGATCGCCACGCCCGACGCGATCCAGTTCGCGCCCGGCCTGCCCAAGACGCGCTCGGGCAAGATCATGCGCCGCATCCTGCGCAAGATCGCGGAGGGCGACACATCGAACCTCGGCGACATTTCCACGCTGGCCGACCCCTCCGTGGTGGAGGATCTGGTCGTAAACAGAGTCGGTTAATCCTTCGAATCCCCCGATTCACCTTTCAGAAACATCTTTCGTCCAGGCTCGCCCTTGACGAATCGATTCGAATCGGTCCGGAATGGGGACAGCGGCGCGTAAACAGATGCCGCAAGCGTCCCGGGTCGGGGGGTCAGATGGCTAAGCATGGTTCCGGCACACCACTTCCGCCGGAGGAGATTGAGCGCATTCTGTGGTCGGCGCGCCGCGCCGGCACGATCCTGATTCTCCCGCGCGAGCAGCCCCAGCCAACGATCGACGCCCTCACCGACGAAGGGCTGATCCGCCGCCAGCTCGGCCATATCGTGCTGACCCTGCAAGGCCAGGAACGCCGCCGCAAATGCGCGCACTACATGGCGGCGATGGCGTAAGGGCGGGGCGAGTTAGCCCACTCACGTCTGCCGGCCTACCTCGGACAGCGTGAGCATTTGCTGGCCACAACGATATCGCTCGGGGCTTGGGTCATCGCAATCATTGTGGGGCGGTGCAGCGGGTTTCACTGCAGTTGCGACCGTTCCCGATGCGCTATCCGGAGCCGTCGCCGCGACCGCTCGGTTACGCGCTCCACCCGCCATCAATATTGTATGTGGCTCCAGTGATGAAGCCAGCGTCCGGGGACGCGAGATAGGCAAGGAGACCGGCGACTTCGTCTGCCGTGCCGTGTCGGGGAATGGCCAGCGGTGTACGATTGGCGACGGCGTTAGGGCCATCCGCTGGATTGCGCTCCGTATCGATCGGCCCCGGCTGCACTAGGTTGGCCGTGATGCCTCGCGCCCCCAAATCGCGCGCCAAACCACGAGTCATACCTCCTAGCGCGGCTTTGCTCGCAGCATAGAGCGTTCCCCCGTCGCCGGGCATTCGGTCCGCTACGATGCTGCCGATCGTTATGATGCGCCCGCCTGCTTCCATCACGCTCGACGCCTTTTGGGCCGCAAGGAATGGCGCTCTGACGTTGAGCGCGAAGGTGCGATCGAAAGCGTCATCGGCATATGCGCCGAGCGGGCCGACGATTGCCATACCAGCGACATTCACCAAAACGTCCAGACGGCCAAAGTGCAATACCACTTTGTCGATCGCGTCGATAAGGGCGGCTGAATCGCCGACATCGGCTTGGACCATGCAAACCGCAGCCCCTTGAGCAATCAGTTCGCTTCCAAGGCTCTCCGCCTCGGCGGAGCGACTCAGATAGACAATCGCGACTGACGCACCGTCTGATGCCATTCTTCGACTGATAGCCGCGCCGATCCCGCGCGTCCCACCGATCACAAGGGCGACCTTTCCAACTAGCGACCCCATTCCATCTCCCGCTATCGGCTTGAGAATAGGGCAGCGTAGGCAGCACAAGGGCGGCTTACCAGCACGGGTTTCCAGAGCCCGTCAAACCCGAACCCACCCAATTCACGCCGCCAGCCGCGCGCCATCACTCCACCAGTCGCCGCAGGATCGCGGGCGCGACGATGGTGATCCGCCCATAACCCCGCCCAATCGCGCCACCCCGCTCCAGCGCGGCGAGGTGCGCGTTGGTCGCCTTGCGCGACAGGCCGCACATTTCCGCAAGGTCAGCCTGGCTCACCGCCGCCGCGCCCGCGCCGCCCAGCGCGAGCAGCCGCGCCGCGATGCGGCCGCGCGGGGGAAGCCCGATCAGTTGCGCGGCGAGATGCACCATCGCGTCAAGCTGGCCGTAAACGAGTTCGCTCACCGCGCGCCACAGCAGCGGATGGTCCGCCGCGATGCGTTCCAGCGCGCTGTCCGCGATCAGCAGCACGGTCGCGCGGCGGGCGGCGCGCGCGGTGGCGATGCGCGGGCCGCCACCGCCGCGCCGCGACTGGCCGAACGCGCTTCCGGCGGGCGCGAGGTTGACCAGCACGTCGCGCTCGCTGCCCAGCGACGCTTCGATCCGGAGCGCGCCGTCGAGCACGAGGACCACGCCCGTTTCCTCATCGCCCTCGCCATAGACCCACTGCCCCGCGCCCAGCCGCACGACGCGCCCCGCGCGCAGCAACGCCGCGCGCAACGACGCGGGCAGGTGCGCGAACCAGATACCGCGCAGCGCGAGGGCTTCGACATCCATCGCATGAATGTAACCAAGGTGACATTCCATTGCCAGCGCCCGCGATAGAATGCGCGCAACAAGGAGAGGATGTGATGAGCGACGTACATTTCCGCCCGCTGGCCGATCATGTCGGCGTCGAGGCGCTCGATATTGATCTGAACGCGATCGACGACGCCGCGTTCGGCGCGTTGCGCGGCGCGGTGGCCGATCACGGCATCCTGTTCGTCCGCGATCAGCAGCTTACGCCCGAACAGCATATCGCCTTCGCGCGGCGCTGGGGCGATATCGACGTCAACAATTATTTCCCCGCCAACGGCAGCTATCCCGAGATCGCCGAGGTCCGCAAATCGGAGACGCAGACCACCAATATCGGCGGCGGCTGGCATACCGATCACACTTACGATCAGGTGCCGGCGATGGGCTCGATCCTGCTCGCGCGGGAAACCCCGCCGACCGGCGGCGACACCTTGTTCGCCAGCATGGGCGCGGCGTTCGATGCGCTGTCCGACGGGCTGAAGCAGACGTTGCGCGGGCTGCGCGCGGTCCATTCGGCGGATCATATCTACAGCGCCGACGGCATTTACGCGCAGACCGATCAGGCCGCCGATCTCAAGGGCCATGATATCCACACCCACGCCGTCCATCCCGTCGCGCTGCGCCATCCGCGCACGGGCCGCGAACTGCTGTACGTCAACCCGGCGTTCACGCTGCATTTCGAAGGCTGGACGCGCGAGGAAAGTATGCCGCTGCTGCAATATCTCTACAGCGTGGCGATGCGACCGGAATTTCACTGCCGTGTGCAATGGGCGCCCGGCTCGATCGCGGTGTGGGACAATCGCTCCACCTGGCATTATGCGATGAACGATTATCAGGGGCACCGCCGGCTGATGCACCGTATCACGATCGCGGGAGAACCACTGGAATAAGCGGGGAAAGACCTACGTAATTCCCCCAATCAACACCGTGCCCGCGATGGGATATCGTTTCGCCTTCGTAAATGCGTGCGTGAAACCATATTCGCTTCGCGGGCGCTGATGCTGGCATCAATCCCCCGCCGAGCGGGAGAATGACGATGATCCGCAAATCCTCATATCTGCTGGCCGGCATCGCCGGCGCCCTTTGCGTGACCGCCGCGACCGCCAAGCAATGGGTCGATTATTCACCGGCCAAGGGCTTTTGGGAGATCAACGCGATCGAATGCGATCCCAATCATGTCGACGATTATCTCACCGGGCTGCGCCGCACCCAGGCGCCCGTTTTCGAGGCGCTGAAACGCCGCGGGCTGATCGACGATTATAAATTCCTCACCCGCAACGGCTATGTGAAGAATTCGCCGAGCGTCGTCATCATGGCGCATTTCACCAGCGCCGACGCGATGGAGCCGAACAAGGCGCGCGACGAAGCGATCGAGAAGGAAATCACCGCCGGCATGAGCGAGGCCGACGCCAAGGCCGCCGTCTCCGGCTATGAGAAATATCGCACCTTCATCGACGATGCGACCTATCAGGAAGTGCGGTTCGCCAAATAGCGCGCTCCCGCCCGCCCGTCACAGCCGGTCGAAGTCGATCGGCGTGTGGCGGTCGAGCGTGCGCGGCGCTTCCGGCATCGGATATTTGAGCCCGGTGGCGCAGTTGAACAGCACGACCTCCTCATCCGCATCGACCTCGCCGTCGCGCAGCGCCTGGCGATAGGCGGCGAGCGTCGCGCCGCCTTCGGGGCAGAGCAGCAGCCCGTCCTTGCGCGCGCAATCGTCCACCGCCCGCAGGATCGCGGGATCGCCGACCGCGAGCGCCTTGCCGCCGCTTTCGCGCACCGCGCGCAGGATCAGGAAATCGCCCACCGCGCGCGGCACGCGGATGCCCGCGGCGACGGTATGCGCATCCTCCCAACGCTCGGCATGTTCCTCACCCGCCTCGAACGCGCGCACCATCGGCGCGCAACCCGCCGCCTGCACGGCATACATGCGCGGTCGCTCGCTGCCGATCCAGCCGAGCCGCTCCAGCTCGTCGAACGCCTTCCACATGCCGATAAGGCCGGTGCCGCCGCCGGTGGGATAGAAGATCGCCCTGGGCAGCCGCCAGCCGAGTTGCGCGGCCAGTTCCAGCCCCATCGTCTTCTTGCCCTCGATCCGATACGGCTCCTTGAGCGTCGAGAAATCGAACCAGCGCCCCTCGCCCGCGCCCTTGCCGACGATCGCGCCGCAATCGTCGATCAGGCCGTTGACGCGCCACACCCGCGCGCCCTGCGCCGCGATTTCGCGGACGTTCACTTCCGGCGTATCCTCCGGGCAGAACACGATCGTCTCGATCCCCACGCGCGTGGCATAGGCCGCGAGCGCCGCGCCGGCATTGCCGTTGGTCGGCATGGCGATGCGGGTGACGCCAAGCTCCTTCGCCATCGCCACCGCCATCACCAGCCCGCGCGCCTTGAAGCTGCCGGTCGGCAATCGCCCCTCGTCCTTCACCAGCACGTTCGCGCCGCCGCTCGCCGCGATCGGCACCAGCGGCGTTTCGACCTCGCCGAGGCTCACCACATTTTCCGTCCGTCGCACCGGCAGCAATTCGCGCCAGCGCCACAGATCGGTTTCGCGTGCGGAAAGCGTATCACGGCTGAGCGCCGCCTTCACGCCCGCGAGATCGTAGCGCACCAGCAAGGGCCGGCCTGCGCGCGACAGGCCGTGGAGCTGATCCGCCTCGTAACGCTCGCCGGTCAGCGAGCATTCGAGATGCGTGACGAAGGTTGGCCGGTCAGCCGTGAGGTTCGCGTTCATCCGGCCAATACCCCTTTTTTGAGAATTCGTGGGAAAGCGCGCTCAGCCGGCGGCCTTGGCGACACCGACCAGCGCCGGACGCAGCAGCCGATCGCGGATCATCCAGCCCGATTGCATTTCCTGCACGATCGAGCCGGGCGCGGCATCGGTCGAGGGAATCTCGACCATCGCCTGATGCCGGTTGGGATCGAGCTGCTCGCCCAGCGCGTTGATCCGGGTGATGCCGTGGCGCTGGAACACATTGGCCAGTTCGCGCATCGTCGCCTCCAGCCCGGCGACGAGGCCCTTGAGCTTTTCATCCTCGCGCAGTTCCGCCGGGATCGCCGCCAACCCGCGCTCCATATTGTCGCTCACCGACAGGATATCGCGCGCGAAGCTGGTCGCGGCATAGGCGCGCGCGTCGGCGGCGTCCTTTTCCGCGCGGCGGCGCACATTCTGCACCTCCGCCTGCGCATAAAGCGCCTGCTGCTTCGCCTCTGCGAGCGCGGCCTCCAGTTCGCTGGCGCGATCGTGCTCCGCCACTTCGGGCGCCGCCTCGGCGGTTTCGTCGCGCAGGTTCTCGGTCGTATTCTCGTCGGTCATCATATTCCTGTCTGTTGGCGGCTCACCCGATCAGGCGGGCGAGCGTTGCTGCCGTGAAATCCACCATGGGCACGACGCGCGCGTAGTTCAACCGGGTCGGGCCGATCACGCCCACCACGCCGACGACGCGGCCATCCTGCCCGCGAAACGGTTTGGCGATCACGGAGGATCCGGAAAGCGCGAACAATTTCGTCTCCGCGCCGATGAAGATGCGCGTGGCATCGCCCGCGCGCGCCGAATCGAGCAGCGCGGCGATCTCCTGTTTGCCCTCCAGATCGTCGAGCAGATCGCGCACCCGCTCCAGATCGGCGGCGGCGGCATCGTCGAGCAGCCGCCCCTGCCCGCGCACGATCAGCACCGCGCGGCGCCCGCCATCCTCGCTCCACACCGCGATGCCGCGCTGGATCAGCGCCTGCGCGGTCGCGTCGAGCGCGGCCTGGCCGGCGGCAAGCTCATGCTCGATCCGCGCGCGCGCCTGCGCCAGCGTAAGGCCCGCGAGCTTGGCGGACATGTAATTCCCCGCCTCGATCAGCGCGGACGGGCCGACGCCGGGCGGCAGATCAATCACGCGATTTTCCACCGCGCCATCCTCGCTCACCAGCACCGCCAGCGCCTGGGTGGGCGACAATGGCACGAAGCCGATCGAGCGCAGCACCTGTTCATGCTTGGGCACCATCACCAGCCCGGCGCAGGCGGACAGCCCGGAAAGCGCGGCGGTGGTGGCGGCCAGCGCCTCCTCAACCGGGCCGCCGGCGGCGGCGCGCGCCTCGATCGCGGCGCGCTCCTCGCGGCTTGGTTCGGAAACCTGCATCATGCCATCGACGAACAGCCTGAGGCCAAGCTCGGTCGGCATCCGCCCGGCGGAGGTGTGCGGCGCGGCGAGCAGCCCGACCGTCTCTAGCTGCGCGAGCACGCTGCGGATCGACGCGGGAGAGAGGTTCAGCCCCGCCTGCGCCAAAGTGCGCGATCCCACCGGCGCGCCGCTCTCCAGATAGCTGTCGACCACGCGGCGGAAGATATCCCGCGCGCGATCGCTCAGTTCGGAAACGGGGGTGGCGGCGGTCATTGTGGAGGGATGTAGGCGTGTGGGGGCGATCGCTCAACCGCACCGCACTTCCTCCCTCCCTTGAAAGGGAGGGGAGCGGAGAGTTCAAAACCCCAATGTCTGCGCCACCACCGCGCTGACGATCCGCCCCTTGTCGACGTTCAGCCCCTCCTTCAGCCCCGGATCGTCATCCAGCGCCCCCAGCCCCTTCGCCGCGAGCGCAAGGCCATAAGGCAAGGTCGCGTTATTGAGCGCATAGCTCGATGTCAGCGGCACCGCGCCCGGCATGTTCGCCACGCAATAATGGATCACGCCGTCCACCTCATAAGTCGGGTCGGCATGGGTGGTGGGGTGCGATGTCTCGAAACAGCCGCCCTGGTCGATCGCGACATCGACCAGCACGGCGCGCGGCTTCATCAGGGCGAGCATCGCGCGCGTCACCAGCTTCGGCGCGGCGGCGCCCGGTACCAGCACCGCGCCGATCACGACATCGGCGGTGGCGAGCGCCTCCTCGATCGCGGCGATGGTGGAGAAATGCGTATCCACCCGCCCGTGGAACATGTCGTCGAGCTGGCGCAACCGGCGCAGCGAGCGATCGAAGATGCTGACATGCGCACCCATCCCCGCCGCCACCCGCGCGGCATGGGTGCCGACCACCCCGCCGCCCAGGATCACCACATTGGCCGGCGGCACCCCCGGCACCCCGCCGAGCAGCAGGCCGCGCCCACCCGATACGGCGCGCAGCGCAGCCGCCCCCGCCTCGATCGACAGCCGCCCGGCCACCTCGCTCATCGGCGCGAGCAGGGGCAGCCCCCCGGAACGGTCAGTCACCGTCTCATAGGCGATCGCGCTGACGCCGGACGCCATCAGCCCGCGCGCCTGATCGGGATCGGGGGCGAGGTGGAGATAGGTGAACAGAATCTGCCCCTCGCGCAATTGCACCCATTCGTGCGGCTGCGGCTCCTTCACCTTCACCACCATCTCGGCGCGCGCGAACACCTCCTGCGGCGTGGCGACGATCTCCGCGCCCGATTGCGCGTAAACCTCGTCGCCCGCGCCGATCCCGGCCCCCCCGCCGGTTTCCACGATCACCTGGTGCCCGTGGTGGCGATATTCGCGCACCGCGCCCGGCGTCAACCCGACGCGGAATTCGTTGTTCTTGATCTCGCGCGGAACGCCCACCAGCATCGGGAATCTCCTGTTCGTCATCCGTGCTATACAACCAGCGGATGGGGGAATCGCGCCAAATTCCACCGCCGGAACGATTGGGCGCGCATAATATCCGTTGATCGCCCCGCCGCGCGGTGCGACCTTTAGACGGCGATGACCCAGACCAGCACCGCCCGAACGGATAGCCCGTCCGCCGCCCATGCGGACGCGATCGCGCGCTTCCTGGGTGATCGCGCGCCGCGTCGCGACGCGCTGTTGCCGCTGCTCCATGCGTTGCAGGCGGAGTTCGGCCATATCGACGAGGCGATGATCGCGCCGGTCGCCGCCGCGCTCAACCTCAGCCGCGCGGACGTGCACGGCGTCGTCACCTTCTATCACGATTTCCGCCGCACGCCCGCTGGCCGACACGTCATCCGCCTGTGCCGCGCGGAAAGCTGCCAGGCGCGCGGCGGCGCGGCGATCGAGCGCCACGCGACCGGGCGGCTCGGGCTTGGCATGGGCGAGACGAGCGCGGACGGCCGCGTGACGATCGAGCCGGTCTATTGCCTCGGCCTGTGCGCGAGCGGCCCCAATGCGCTGGTCGACGGGCGCCCCGTCTCGCGCCTCGACGCCGCGAAGATCGAGCGGATCGCGACGGAGTGGCTCGCATGACGCGCGCCTTCGTCAGTGCGGACATGGCCTCGATCGCGCTCGGCGCGGATGAGGTGGCGGCGGCGCTCACCGCGCGCGGCGTCACGGTGATCCGCACCGGCAGTCGCGGCCTGTTCCGCCTCGAACCACTGGTGGAAATCGAAACCGCGGACGGGCGCATCGGCTATGGCCCGGTCGCGCCGGACGAGGTGGGCGCGGTGCTCGGCGGCACCCACCCCAATCGCATCGGGCGGATCGAGGAGCACCCCTTCTTCGCCCGGCAGCAGCGTTTCACCTTCGCGCGCTGCGGCGTGATCGATCCGCTGAGCCTTGACGATTATGCCGCGCACGGCGGCTGGCGCGGGCTCGATCTGGCCCGCGCGCGCCAGCCGCAAGCCGTGATCGACGCGGTGCAGGAAAGCGGGCTGCGCGGGCGCGGCGGCGCGGGCTTCCCCACCGCGATCAAATGGCAGACGGTGCGCGACACGGCGGCGCCCGAAAAGTTCGTCGTGTGCAACGCCGATGAGGGCGATAGCGGCACCTTCGCCGATCGGATGCTGATGGAAGGCGATCCCTTCTGCCTGATCGAGGGGATGGCGATCGCCGCCCACGCGGTCGGCGCGGGGCGCGGATTCATCTACATCCGCTCCGAATATCCCTTCGCGATCCGCACGATGGAGGCGGCGATCGCGCTCGCCGCCCCGCGCATCGCGCCCTTCGTGCTGGAGGTGCGGGTGGGCGCGGGTGCCTATGTCTGCGGCGAGGAAACCGCGCTGCTCGATTCGATCGAGGGCAAGCGCGGGCAGGTCCGCGCCAAGCCGCCATTGCCCGCGATGGAAGGGCTGTTCGGCCGGCCCACCGTCATCAACAACGTGCTGAGCCTCGCCGCCGTGCCGTTCATCATCGCGGAAGGCGCGGCGGCCTATGCGGCGGTCGGCTTCGCTCGATCGCGCGGCACGATGCCGATCCAGCTTGCCGGCAATGTGCGGAACGGCGGGCTGTTCGAATGCGGGTTCGGCATCACATTGGGCGAGTTGGTGGAGGAGATCGGCGGCGGCACCGAGAGC
Source organism: uncultured Sphingomonas sp. (assembly GCF_937871615.1). Classification (GTDB taxonomy): domain Bacteria; phylum Pseudomonadota; class Alphaproteobacteria; order Sphingomonadales; family Sphingomonadaceae; genus Sphingomonas. The sequence continues at coordinate 62,156 of NZ_CALMPA010000059.1, forward strand.
GGCCGCCCGGTGAAGGCGGTGCAGGTCGGTGGCCCGCTCGGCGCGTATTTCCCACCAAGGATGTTCGATCTGCCATTCGATTATGAGGCGTTCGCCGCCGCCGGCGGGCTGATCGGCCATGCCGGCATCACCGTGTTCGACGATAGCGCGGACATGGCCCACATGGCGCGCTTCGCGATGGAATTCTGCGCGCACGAAAGCTGCGGGAAATGCACGCCATGCCGGATCGGATCGGTGCGCGGCGTGGAGACGATCGAGCGCATCATGGCGGGCGGGCGGGCGCCGGATCGCATCGAAACCATCCCACAGATGCGCAACGCCGCCCCCCGCCCCCGTTCGCGCGCGGAGGAGATCGCCCTGCTGCGCGATCTTTGTGATACGATGAAATTCGGATCACTCTGCGCGCTGGGCGGGTTCACCCCCTATCCGGTGCTGAGCGCGCTCGATCATTTCCCGCAGGATTTCGGGGAGCAGGCGTAATGGCATGGATCGGTGAACGCGACCTGGGCACCCCGCCGCCGCGCGCCACGGCCCGCGCCATATCGCTGCACATCGACGGCGAGCGGGTGACGGTGCCCGAAGGCACCTCGATCATGCGCGCCGCCGCGCTGCGCGGCACCAGCATCCCCAAATTGTGCGCGACCGACCGGCTCGAACCATTCGGATCGTGCCGCCTGTGCCTGGTCGAGATCGAGGGCCGCGCCGGCTATCCCGCATCCTGCACCACGCCGGTGGCCGAGGGCATGGTGGTCAGCACCGAGAGCGAGAAACTGGCGAAGCTGCGGCGCGGCGTGATGGAGCTGTATATCTCCGATCACCCGCTCGATTGCCTCACCTGCTCGGCCAATGGCGATTGCGAGTTGCAGGATCAGGCGGGCGCGGTGGGCCTGCGCGACGTGCGCTATGGCTATGATGGCGCCAATCACCTTTCGACCGACAAGGACGAGAGCAATCCCTATTTCACCTTCGATCCCGCCAAGTGCATCGTCTGTTCGCGCTGCGTGCGCGCCTGCGACGAAGTGCAGGGCACGTTCGCGCTGACGATCGACGGCAGCGGTTTCGGATCGAAGGTGTCGGCGAGCGCGGACGAGGGCTTCCTCGCCTCCGAATGTGTATCGTGCGGCGCCTGTGTGCAGGCGTGCCCCACCTCGGCGCTGATCGAGAAATCGGTCACGGCGATCGGCACGCCCGATCGCGCGATCGTCACCACCTGCGCCTATTGCGGCGTGGGCTGCACCTTCCGCGCGGAGATGCGCGGGCAGCAACTCGTGCGGATGGTGCCGTGGAAGGACGGCAAGGCCAATCACGGGCATAGCTGCGTCAAGGGCCGCTTCGCCTGGGGCTATGCCAATCACCGCGAGCGCATCCTTTCGCCGATGATCCGCGAAGGCGTCGATCAGCCGTGGCGCGAGGTTTCGTGGGAGGAGGCGATCGCCCACACCGCGCGCGAATTTCGCCGGATACAGGCGGCGCACGGCACGCGCAGCATCGGCGGGATCACCTCGTCGCGCTGCACCAACGAGGAGACGTTCCTCGTCCAGAAGCTGATCCGGCAGGGCTTCGGCAACAATAATGTCGATACCTGCGCGCGCGTCTGCCATTCGCCGACCGGCTACGGGCTGGGGGCTACCTTCGGCACCTCCGCCGGCACGCAGGATTTCGACAGCGTGGCCAAGGCCGATGTCATCATGGTGATCGGCGCCAATCCCACCGATGCGCATCCGGTGTTCGCCAGCCGGATGAAGCAGCGGCTGCGCGAAGGCGCGCGGCTGATCGTGGCCGATCCGCGCCGCATTGATCTGGTGCGCAGCCCACATGTCGCCGCGGAGCACCATCTGCCGCTCAGGCCCGGCACCAATGTCGCCTTGCTCACCGCGATGGCGCATGTCGTGGTGACGGAGGGGCTGGCCGACGAAGCGTTCATCCGCGAGCGTTGCGAGTGGGACGAATATATGGATTGGGCCGCGTTCGTCGCGCAAGCCGATCGCTCGCCCGAAGCGACCGAGGCGCTGACCGGCGTGCCCGCCGCCGATCTGCGCGCCGCCGCCCGGCTGTTCGCCACCGGCGGCAATGGCGCGATCTATTACGGGCTTGGCGTCACCGAGCACAGCCAGGGTTCGTCCACCGTGATGGCGATCGCCAATCTCGCGATGGCGACCGGCAATATCGGGCGCGAGGGCGTCGGCGTGAACCCGCTGCGCGGGCAGAACAACGTGCAGGGCTCATGCGACATGGGCAGCTTCCCGCACGAATATTCGGGCTATCGCCATGTTTCCGATCCCGCGACGCGCGCGCAGTTCGAGGATGCGTGGGACGTCGCGCTCGATCCCGAACCCGGCCTGCGCATCCCCAATATGCTCGATGCCGCGACCGACGGCACGTTCCGCGCATTGTTCATCCAGGGCGAGGATATCCTGCAATCCGATCCCAATACGCATCACGTCGCCGCCGGCCTCGCGGCGATGGAATGCGTGGTGGTGCAGGATCTGTTCCTCAACGAAACCGCGAATTACGCGCATGTCTTCCTGCCCGGATCGACCTTTCTGGAGAAGGACGGCACCTTCACCAACGCCGAACGCCGCATCCAGCGCGTCCGCAAGGTGATGGAGCCGTTGAACGGCTATGCCGATTGGCAGGTGGTGCAATTGCTCGCGCAGGCGATGGGGCTGGCGTGGAACTACACCCACCCGTCCGAGATCATGGACGAGATCGCCGCGCTCACCCCCACTTTCGCGCGCGTCGATTATGCCGCGCTCGACGAACACGGCTCGCTGCAATGGCCGGTAACCGATGAAGCGCCAGACGGCACGCCGACGATGCACGTCCATGGCTTCGTGCGGGGCAAGGGGCGCTTCGTCGTCACCGATTATATCCCGACCGACGAGAAGACCGGCCCCCGCTTCCCCCTGCTGCTCACCACCGGGCGCATCCTGAGCCAGTATAACGTCGGCGCGCAGACCCGGCGGACCGAGAATGTCGCGTGGCACGATGAGGACCGGCTGGAGATTCACCCGCATGACGCCGAAAACCGCGGGCTGCGTGACGGCGACTGGGTGAGCCTGAAAAGCCGCGCGGGCGAAACGACACTGCGCGCGCTCGTCACCGATCGCGTCGCGCCGGGCGTGGTCTATACCACCTTCCACCACCCCGATACGCAGGCCAATGTCATCACCACCGATTATTCGGACTGGGCGACCAATTGCCCCGAATACAAGGTGACGGCGGTGCAGGTCGCGCCATCCAACGGCGCGAGCGAATGGCAGCGTTCCTATGCCGAGCAGGCGAGGCGCGCGCGGCGGATCGAGGCGGCGGAATGAGCGGCATGATGTCCACCACCGATCGGCTGGTGCATATGGCGAACCAGATCGCGCGCGCCTTCGCGACCGAGAGCGAGGACCGCGCGATCGAGGCGACGCGCGCGCATCTGCGGCGCTATTGGGATCCGCTGATGCGTGAGCGGATCATCGCCTGTCTCGACACCCATGGTGCCGCGTTCAGCGACCACGCGCGCGCCGCGGTGGAGCGGCTGCGCAACGAATCCGTATAATCGCCGCGATCAGGCGCAACTAAACGTCGCCAAAGCGGTTGACCACGATCATATTGCAGTGCAGCACGCAAGCATGGCCGAGCTTCCCCCGATCACCAATAACCCGGACGTGCGCTATCTCGGCCGCGTGCTGGGCGACGTTATCCGCGCATTGGGGGGCGAGCGGCTGTTCGCGGCGACCGAGGCGATCCGCTCCGCTTCGGTAGAGCGGCATCGCGCTGGCGGGCCGCCGGTCGATCACCATCTTGAGGCGCTGACGCTCGACGAGACGCTCGATTTCGTGCGCGGCTTCATGCTGTTCTCGATGCTCGCCAATCTCGCCGAGGACCGGCAGGGCGTCGCCGCCGAGCATGGCGCCGATGTCGCCGCCGTGCTCGACCGGCTGGCGCGCGCGGGCGTGGATAGAGCCGCGGTAGCGGCGCTGCTCGATCATGCGCTGGTCGTCCCGGTGCTGACGGCGCACCCCACCGAAGTGCGGCGCAAGTCGATGATCGACCATCGCAATCGCATCGCGCAACTGATGGCCTTTCGCGATCGCGGCGTGGAGACGACGCCGGATGGCGATCAGGTCGACGAAGCGATCGTGCGGCAGGTGGCGTTGCTGTGGGAAACCCGCGTGCTGCGCCGCGAGCGGCTGTATGTCGCGGATGAGGTGGAAACGTCGCTCAGCTATCTGCGCGATGTGTTCCTGCCGGTGCTGCCCGCGCTCTATCAGCAATGGGATCGCGCGATGGGCGGGCGCGTGCCTTCCTTCCTGCGCCCCGGAAGCTGGATCGGCGGCGATCGCGACGGCAACCCCTTCGTCACCGCGGAATCGCTGCGCGCCGCGATCGCGCGCGCGGGCGAGACGGTGCTGGTATATTATCTCGATCAGCTTCATGCGCTGGGCGCCGAACTTTCGATCTCCACCGAACTGGCGCCGGTTGACGATGCGGTGCTGGCGCTGGCCGAAAAGAGCGGCGATCGCGCCGAAAGCCGCAGCGACGAACCATATCGCCGCGCGATCTCCGGCATCTATGCCCGCCTCGCCGCGACCCATCTGGCGCTCACCGGCAAGCCCGCGCCGCGCCCCGGCGTGCTCACGGGTGAACCCTATGCCGATCCCGCCGCGCTGCGCGCCGATCTCGTCACCCTCGCCCATCCGCTCACCGCGATCGGCCACGGGTTGCTCGCGTCGAGTGGCGCGATCGGGCGGCTGATCCGCGCGGTGGAGGTGTTCGGCTTCCACCTTGCAACGCTCGACATGCGCCAGAACAGCGCGGTGCACGAACGCGTCGTGGGCGAACTGCTCAAGGTCGCGGGCGTGTGCGACGATTATGCCGCGCTCTCCGAGGATCAGCGCGTCGTGCTGCTGCGTCACGAACTGTCCAGCCCGCGCCCGTTGCGATCGCCCTATGCCGAATATTCGGCGGAGACCTGCTCGGAACTCTCGATCGTCGCCGCCGCGGCGGAGGCGCATGCGCGCTACGGCGCGGGCGCGATCCGGCAATATATCGTCTCGATGGCCAAGTCGGTTTCCGATCTGCTCGAAGTCAATCTGCTCCTCAAGGAGGCCGGGCTTTACCGCCCTGGCCCGCCCGCCAGCGCCGCGATCATGGCCGTGCCGTTGTTCGAGACGATCGACGATCTGGAAGCGGCGCCCGCGATCATGGCTGAATGGTTCGCGCTGCCCGAAATCCGCCAGATCGTCGCCGCGCGCGGGCATCAGGAAGTGATGATCGGCTATTCGGATTCGAACAAGGATGGCGGCTATCTCTCCTCCACCTGGCAATTGTCGAAGGCATCGACCGCGTTGAAGCCGGTGTTCGAGGCGGCTGGCGTCAGGATACAGCTTTTCCACGGGCGTGGCGGGGCGGTGGGGCGCGGCGGCGGATCGAGCTTCGCGGCGATCCTCGCGCAGCCGGCAGGCACGGTGCAGGGCCGCATCCGCATCACCGAACAGGGCGAGGTGATCGCGGGCAAATACGGAACACGCGAAAGCGCCGCGACCAATCTGGAGGCGATGGCGTCCGCCACGCTGCTCGCCAGCCTGGAGCCGGAGCAGCTTTCGTCGGCGGAGAATGAGACGTTCGGGCGCGCGATGGACGCTTTGTCCGACACCGCGTTCCACGCCTATCGCGATCTGGTTTACGGCACCGATGGCTTCACCGCCTTCTTCCGCCAGATGACGCCGATCGCCGAAATCTCCGGCCTCAAGATCGGCAGCCGCCCGGCGAGCCGCACCAAAAGCCATCGGATCGAGGATCTGCGCGCCATCCCCTGGGTGTTCAGTTGGGCGCAGGCGCGCGTGATGCTGCCGGGCTGGTATGGCGTGGGCCAGGCCATCGCGGCTTTTCCGGATAAGGCGCTGCTGGCGGAAATGGCACAAGGTTGGCCGCTGTTCGCCGCCACGCTTGCCAATATGGAGATGGTGCTGGCGAAATCCGATATGGGAATCGCGGAGCGCTATGCCGGGCTGGTCGAGGATAAGGCGTTGCGCAACCAGTTGTTCGGCGCGATCCGCGAAGGCTGGATGCGCACGCATGACGGGCTGCTCGCGATCACCGGCCAGTCGCGATTGCTGGAGAAGGCGCCCGCGCTCGAAGCCTCGATCCGGCTGCGGCTGCCCTATATCGAGCCGCTCAATCTGCTCCAGATCGAATTGATGCGGCGCCATCGCGCGGGCGAGCGCGACGAGCGCATCAGCCAGGGCATCCTGCTGTCGATCAACGCGATCGCCACCGCCTTGCGCAATTCCGGCTGAGGCGAGTTCGCACCGCACTTGATCCCCGGCCGGTTGGCGTTACCATCTCCGCTCGATCAAAAAGGATGCCGATCATGCGCAAACTGATGCTTGCCCTGGGCGCGATGTCGCTTGCCGTGCCTGTCTCGATGGCCTTCCCGAGCAGCGACGCGCAGGCCAAGACCTACAAGCACAAATATCGCGGCGTGAAGCGTTGCCGTCGATCGAGCGGCACGACCGGGCTTGTCGCCGGCGGCGTCGGCGGCGCGCTGATCGGCAGTTCGGTGCTCGGCCATGGCGCGCTCGGAACGGTAGCGGGCGCCGCCGGTGGCGCACTCGCGGGCCGCGCGATCGACCGCACGATGACCGCCAAGAAGCGTTGCCACTATAGCTGACGAGGAAATGGCGGGAGGCGCGCGCAAGCCGCCTCCCCGTCCCGGCGCGCGTTCCGCGCGATCTAATCTTCGAGGAACGGCGCCGCCACCTCGGGCCTGACGCGCAGCAGGCGCCCGCTTGCCCGGTCGATCAGCGCCCACGTCGTCACGCCCTCCACCTTCACGCGCCCGTCCGCGCCGGTGAAGCGGAAATGGCGATTGAAGCGCGCGCCATGCGGCGCATCGGGCACCCAGGTTTCGCCCATCACCGTTTCGCCCGCGCCGACGTTGCCGCGATAGTCGATCTCGTGCCGCGTCACGACCCAGATGAAGGCATCGCGGTGCTCGACCGTAGCGACCGCCTCCCAATGCGCCACCGCCAGATCCTGCGCCCAGCGCACCCACACCGCGTTGTTGACGTGGCCTAGTTCGTCGATGTCGCCGGAAGCAACGGTGAAGCCATGCGTGAAACGCTTCATGCCTTGCGCCAGTAACGATAGCCGAAATAGGCGCCGGTCGCGACGATCACCGCGCCGAGCAACATCAGCAACACATGCGTATCCGGCTCCAGCCGCCCGAGCAGTTGCTCGAACCCGCGCCCGAATATGAAGCCGAGCCCCGAAAAGATGATCCCCCACACAATCGCGGAGACGAGGTTGACGATCATGAACAATCGCGCCGGAACATCGGTGGTGCCGATCGCGATCGGGCTCACCGTGCGGAAGCCGTAGATGAAGCGAAACGCGAAGATAAAGCCGATCGGATGCCGTTGAAGGAACCCGAGCGCCTTGGCGAACGCCGGCTTCTCATACGCCTTGCGCACGAAACGGTGATCGTGAAACCTGCGCCCCAGCAGAAACCACAATTGGTCGATCACGAACGACCCCGCCGCCGCCGCCGCCATCGCGCCGACCAGCGGAAACAGCCCGCGATGCGCGAGTATCCCGCCGGCGACCACCACCGTCTCGCCCTCCAGCCCGGCGCCCAGAAACAGCGCGACCAGCCCGTATTTCGCGACGATGGCCTCGATCGTCATTTTTCGACACCCAGTTGCCACAGCACGAAGGCATGTTCCTCCGCCCCCTCGTACAGGCTGTCGAACCGCCCCGATTTGCCGCCATGGCCCGCGCCCATATTGGTCTTAAGCAGCAGGACATTATCGTCCGTTTTGGTTGCGCGCAGCTTGGCGCCCCATTTCGCCGGCTCCCAATAAGTGACGCGCGGATCGTTGAGCCCGCCCGAAATGAACAGCGGCGGATAGCCTTGCGCCTTCACCTGATCGTAAGGCGAATAGCTGTGGATCAGTTCGAACGCCGCCTTGTCGGTGATCGGATTGCCCCATTCGGGCCATTCACCCGGCGTCAGCGGCAGCGTTTCGTCGAGCATCGTGTTGAGCACATCGACGAACGGCACGTCGGCGATCACCGCGCCCCACAATTCGGGATCGGAATTGACCACCGCGCCCATCAGTTCGCCACCAGCCGAGCGCCCCGCGATCGCGATTCGGCCTGCGCTGGTCCAGCCTTGTGCGACCAGCCCCCTCGCCACGTCGACGAAATCGTGGAAGGTGTTGGTGCGCTTCTCCAGCTTGCCATCGCGATACCATTGCTGGCCCAGATCATCGCCGCCGCGGATATGCGCGATGGCATAGGCAAAGCCGCGATCGAGCAAAGACAGCCGCCCGGTCGAGAAACCCGGCGGAATCGCATGACCATAAGCGCCATAGGCGTAGAGAAAGAGCGGGCGCGATCCGTCCTTCGGGAAATCGACCGGATAGACGATCGACACGGGCACCAGCGTCCCGTCACGCGCCGCGATCTTCAGCCGTTCGGTGCGATATTTCGAACCATCGTAGCCGGACGGGATTTCCTGCACCCTGAGCGTGATCATCGCCCCGGTCGCGACATCATAATCATAGACCGTCCCCGGCGTGACCATTGATTCATAGCCGAGCCGCAGCACCTGCTGGTCATATTCCGGATTGTCGCCAAGGCCGGCGGTATAGCTTGCCTCGGGGAAGGCGATCCGCCGGCCTTCGGTCGGCGCGTCGTAGCGGTGGATGGCGATCTGATCGAGGCCGTCCTCGCGCCCCTCCACCACGAAAAAGTCCCGGTAGCATTCCACCCCGGTCATGTAGAAATCCGCCGATGGCGCGATCAGTTCGCTCCACTCGCCCGGCGCGGCGATCGGCGCGGTGACGAGCCGCCACATCGGATCAATATCGTTGGTATGGATGAACAGGGTGTCCCCATGCGCATCGACATCATATTCGCGGCCCGACAGGCGCGGCGCGACCATGATCGGCGTGGCGAAGGGATCGTTCGCGGGAAGCAATCGCACCTCGCTCGTCACATGATCACCGGTCGCGATCATGATCCACTTGCGGTCGCCGGTTTCGGAAACCGCGACGCGATAGCCCTCGTCATTCTCATGATATAGCTCGATATCCTCTGCCGGATCGGTGCCGATCCGATGGAAGCGCGCATTGTCCGTGCGCCATTCCTTGTTGGCGAGGCCATAGAGAAAACCCGTGTCGTCCGCCGTCCACACGATATCGGAGAGCATATCGGGGATCACCTCGGGCAGATGCTCGCCGGTGATGAGGTTCTTCACCCGGATTTCGAACCGTTCGGCGCCCGAATCGTCGATCGCGTAAGCGAGTTTGGTGCCATCGTTCGATACCGCGAACGCGCCGAGCCGGAAATATTCGTGCCCTTCCGCCAGCGCGGGTTCGTCGAGCAGCAATTCGTCCGCGCCACCCGCGACCGGGCGGCGCCACCATTTGCGATATTGGCCGCCGGTGTCGAATGCCGTCCAGTAGAGCCAATCCCCGTCCTTCTGCGGCACGGTCGCTTCGTCTTCCTTGATTCGCCCGCGCATCTCGGCGTTGATTCGCTCGGTCAGCGGCTTGAGCGGCGCCATCACCGCTTCGAAATAGGCGTTTTCCGCCTCAAGATAGGCGAGAATTTCCTTGTCCGTCACATCGGGATAGCCCGGATCCTTCAGCCAGGCCCATGGATCGTCGATCGTGATGCCATGGCGGACATATTGATGCGGACGCGTCTCGGCGCGCGGGGGAGCGGGGAAAGTCATCCATCCTCCATAACCGCCGATTCCGCCTTGTCGATGCGTTCGCGCGTTACGATTGCAATTTTTGCAATTAAGAACGAATTGTTTGCATTTGCGAAATTTTATGCTGCGACGCACAAGGATCGGGCCTTTCAGGCATCCTCTCCTAAAAACTTTCAAAGGCCGGTCTCACGACTGGCCTTTCTTTTTGCTTCGCGAACGCGCAGGGTAGCTATGCTGAGGCGCGCCGAATCAAAATAACGATTTGGAGTGGAGCCGCCGGTAAGACCGGCACCGGCGGGGCAACAGTACGGGGGATAGAGCGCCACTCCCGCGCGGTCGCTCTCCCCCGTTTCGTCCCCAACCGTCCTGATTCGCATGTTATTTTATGTGGCTGGCCGCTTGCGCGCGCCCGCGCCGATGCGCAAAACCAGCCTTCCCCACCACAATCCACGAGGGAATTGATTAATGGCCGCTGGCCTTGTTGCGTTGCTCGACGATATCGCCATGCTCGCAAAACTCGCCGCCGCCAGCATCGACGACATGGCCGCCGCCGGGCTAGACGATGCTGCCGCCGCAGCGGGCCGCGCGGGACTAAAGACCGCCGGGGTGGTGATCGACGATACCGCCGTCACCCCGCGCTATGTCGTTGGCATTTCACCGGCGCGGGAATTGCCAATCATCGGCAAGATCGCGCTTGGCTCGTTGCGCAACAAGCTGCTGTTCCTGCTTCCCGCCGCGCTCATCCTTTCCACCTTCGTGCCATGGACGATCACGCCGATCCTGATGGCGGGCGGCGCGTTTCTCTGTTTCGAGGGCGCGGAAAAGGTGATCGGCGCCTTGTTGGGTCATGCCGCTGCGAGCGAGCAGATCGCCGCTGCGGATGCGCAGCAACTCGAAGACCGGCAGGTTGCCGGGGCGATCCGCACCGATCTCATCCTGTCTGGCGAAATCATGGCGATCGCCCTTTCCTCGCTCGCTGATCAGCCGTTTCTCAACCAGGCGATCGCGCTCACGATCGTTGCGGTGGTGATGACCGCGGGTGTTTACGGCACCGTCGCGCTGATCGTGCGGATGGATGATATCGGCCTTGCGCTCGCCCGCCGTCCCGGTCGGGCGATACAGGCGATCGGGCGCGGGCTGGTCGCCGCGATGCCCGTGGTGCTGAGCGCGCTCGCCAATATCGGCGTGGCGGCGATGCTGTGGGTCGGCGGGCAAATCATCGTCCACGGGCTGGAGGAATTCCACCTCACGCCGATTCCCGGCTGGGTGCATCATGCGACCGGCGCGGCGGGCAGCTTCGGCGGGGTTGCGGCATGAATCGCGGGCGCCTTCCTCTCGGCGGTTTTCGGCCTTATCGTGGGCAGCCTGATCGCTGGCGCACTCCATCTCGCGCCACGCCGCCGCTGACGCTCAAAAAACGGGAAGCATCCATGTCGACCCATTCCGCCCGCCTCACCGCCCTTCGTGAACAGCTTTCCCGGCAGCGCCTCGACGGCTTCGTCGTGCCGCTCACCGATGAGCATATGAGCGAATATGTCGGCGCTTATGCCCAGCGGCTCGCATGGCTCACCGGGTTTCAGGGATCGGCCGGCACGGCGGCGGTGCTGCCCGCCCAAGCCGCGATCTTCACCGATGGCCGCTATACGTTGCAGGTGCGTGAGCAGGTGGACGGCGGCGACTGGCAATTCGTGGGCGTGCCCGAAACGAGCGTGGCGCAATGGCTGGGCGATCATGCCGCCCAGGGCGCGCGGATCGGATACGATCCCTGGCTTCACACCCGCCAGTGGGTTGACGAAGCATCCGCCGCGCTGGCGAAGATCGGCGCAACGCTCGTGCCGGTGGACGCCAATCCGGTGGATGCGATCTGGCCCGATCGCCCCGCCCCTTCCGCTGCGACGCTTTCCGTCCATGACGACGCGCTCGCCGGGCGCTCCTCGGCTGACAAGCGCGGGGTGATCGCCGACTGGCTGGCGACGGAGAAGGCCGACGCAGTTGTTCTCGCCGCGCTCGATTCGATCGCCTGGCTGCTCAACGTGCGCGGCGCCGATGTCGCGCGCACGCCGGTCGCGCTCGCCTATACGATCGTCAACGCGGATGGCACCGCCGATCTGTTCGTCGCGCCTGAAAAGATGAGCGACGCGGTGCGCCAGCATCTCGGCAATGCGGTCCGCGTACATGATCGCGCCGCCTTCGCGCCGGCGCTTGGCGCGTTCGCCGGCAAGCGGATCGCGGTCGATCCGTCATTGTCAGTCGCGGCGATCCCGCTGGCGATCGAAGCGGGCGGCGGCACGGTGCTGCCGCTGCGCGATCCGGTGGTGATCCCCAAGGCGTGCAAGAACCCCGCCGAGATCGCGGGGCATCAGGCCGCGAGCCTGCGTGACGGCGCCGCGCTCACCCGCTTTCTGCGCTGGATCGCGAGCGAGGGGCCAAAGGGCGGCCAGACCGAACTATCCGCCGCCGCGAAGCTCCGGCAATTCCGCGAGGAAACCGGCGTGCTCAAGGATCTTTCCTTCGACACGATATCCGCCACCGGCCCGCACGGCGCGATCCCGCATTATCACGTCACCGATGAATCGAATGCGCCGATCCTTGCCGGCCAGCTCTATCTGATCGATTCGGGCGGCCAATATGCGGATGGCACCACCGATCTCACCCGCGTCGTGCCGATCGGCGCGCCGACCCCCGAAATGCGTGATCGCTATACGCGCGTGCTGAAGGGCCATATCGCGCTCGCCACCGCCGTCTTTCCCCATGGCACGACCGGGCAGCAGCTCGACGCGCTCGCACGGCTGCCTTTGTGGCAAGCCGGGCTCGATTTCGCGCACGGCACCGGCCACGGCGTCGGCAGCTATCTTTCGGTCCACGAAGGCCCCGCGCGGATCGCCAAGCCGAGCTATGGCGGCGGCGGCCCGCAGGAGCCGTTGCGTGCCGGCATGATCCTTTCGAACGAGCCTGGCTATTACAAGGCCGGAGACTACGGCATCCGTATCGAGAATCTGCTGCTGGTCGTCGAGCGCGAGATTTCCGGCGGCGAAACGCCGATGCTCGCCTTCGAGACGCTGACGCTGGCCCCGATCGACCGCGACCTGATCGACGCGACATTGCTCGATGCCGCCGAACTCGCGTGGCTCAACGCCTATCACGCGCGCGTCGCGGAAGCGCTGGGCGCGGCGCTGGCGGACGATGACCGCGCATGGCTACTCGCGCGGTGCCAGCCGATCACGCATTGAGCCGATAGCGTCGCGACTCCGAACGCTATCCGGCATTGACGACGGTTGCGGCGCGATCGGCCCGATCGCCGCATGTTCGCGCCGTCCAAGGCTGATCGACCTTCGACTATGCGTGGCGGCATTTCGCGTGACGTGCGGTTGAATGCCGGTCCGCCTAACGCTCCGCCGGATCGCGCGCATTATCGGGCTGATCCGCCTGCTCGCCCGGAGAGGCGGGCCTGCCGCGCGCCTGTTCCTTGCGCTTCCTCAGATTCGCGCGGAGCTGCTCCGCAAGCCGCGCGGCGCGCTGGTCGTCATTGTTTGACATGCGATCTGCTATTGCGCGTGCGCGAACGCCTTGACAATGCCGCCCACCTCGTCTCTAGGGCGCCCTCGCCCAACGGGCAGTGCTGCCGTAGCTCAGTGGTAGAGCGCATCCTTGGTAAGGCTGAGGTCGTGAGTTCAATCCTCACCGGCAGCACCATTTTTCCCCCAGATATCAGCGATAAACCGCCCCTTCTGGGGACGCGAAGCTGGATACGAAGCCCTTCGTCTCCAATTCGTATCCAGTGGAAAGAGCGCAATCGGCTCTTATCGGCTACACCTGGTAGCGAAGAATTGCAGGTTCGGTATTCACGCGCAGGATCCCATCGCGTTGGGCTTCAAGCGGATCCGCGATGCTCCCGCTATGGCACAGGCATCTGCTCTTGAAGTGCCAACTGCGTCACCAGGGCGCATGAACTCTCCCCACCAAAACTGGTCCGAGCCTGCCCGTAGATTACGAGCCCGGCGCTTCGTTATGGCGCTGCTGCCGCTGCGCCTTAACACTAAGGGCCTTGCCCTCGCGTTGCGCAAGGGAAGCTTCGCCGTCCGGGGCGGTATCCCCAGCCTTCCGCGCCTTCGGCTTGTGCAGGCCGGGTGATCCCCCTCCGCCCCGGCCGCCCTTGCGCTTTGCTACCCCAGTCTCGGCGACGGCCAGAAGGTCAGGCGCGGCACACCGCTTCGCTGACCTTCAGACCTGGGATTGTGGAAATGACCGGCAATGCAAAGGCGCCCCGCAATGTGATCTTCAATGCGGATTGCATCGACGTGATGCGCAGTTTCGACCGGGCATCGGTGGACATGATCGTGACCGATCCGCCCTATATCACCCGCTATCGCAGCCGGGACGGCCGGACCGTCGCCAACGACGACAATGCCCGTTGGCTTCGCCCCGCGTTCAACCAGATGCACCGCGTTTTGAAGGAAGGCGCTTTCTGCGTCAGCTTCTACAGCTGGAACAAGATCGACCTGTTTTTCGAGGCGTGGAAAGAGGCAGGCTTCCGCGTCGTCGGGCATATCGTGTTCCGCAAGGACTATGCGTCGTCGGAGCGTTTCCTTCGCTACGAACACGAGCAGGCCTATTTGCTGGCGAAAGGCGAGCCGAACCTGCCGGCGCATCCGGTCCCCGACGTGCTGGATTTCCCCTATACCGGCAACCGGCTTCACCCGACCCAGAAGCCCGTCGGGGCACTGATGCCACTGATTGCGGCGTTTACGCGACCGGGGGATCTCGTGCTGGACCCGTTTTGCGGCAGCGGTTCCCGCTGGACGCAGCGCAGCGGCTCGCGCGCCACTGGACCGGCATCGAGCTGGACAACGGCCATTATCGCACCGCGCGGCGGCGGCTGGCCGGTCTGATCGGCGGGGAAGTAGCCTGATCCCTCTCCTTTCGTTTATCGGCGCCCGTCCTCACGGCGGGCGCCACCAATCATATCACGCACTGGATCATCACCCCCGATCACACGGCGGTTGCCGCGAAGCAGGCGAAAGTATCGATGATCTGCCCTGGCGGGGAATCCCCGAGCAGGCGGACACATTGCCGATAGAGCTTCGGCTATATCAGGCCCGCCATCATATCTTGTTTGACGGCCGATGCGGCGACATTGATGCCGACTGGCCGGACGGTTTCGAGCTGATCTACACTTGGAACACATTTCGCTACCGCCGGATACCCGCGGGCTCTTTGGCCCCAGCTTCCTGGCGATGCCGCTGTTCGAGAAGGGCGGCGCGCATCAGCCGCTCAACCGCCCTCGCGACCGCTATGCCCGCGAGGGCGTGGACCTAAGCCTTTCCACCCTGGCCGATCAGGTTGGTGCCTGCACCGCCGCGCTGATGCCGCTCTATCTCCTGATCGAGGCGCATGTCCTGGCCGCCGAGCGACTGCACGGTGACGATACGACGGTGCCGGTGCTGGCGAAGACCAGGACCGATACGGGCCGGAACGGGACCTATGTTCGGGACGACCGACCTTTCGGCGGACCAGCGCCGCCAGCAGCGATCTTCCATTATTCCCGCGACCGGCAAGGCGAACATCCTGTGAGCCATCTGCGCAGCTGGAGAGGCATTCTCCAGGCTGATGCCTATGCCGGCTATAATGCGTTGTTCCTCGCCGACAGACTGCCGGCACCGCTCACCCGTGATCGGCAGGTTTTTGAGCAGCGGTCCAAGCGGATCGAGCCATACGGCACGCTTCCGAACCGCTCCTTCTCCCGCTTTGCCGGTCCATGAGGCTCAGGCTATTTGGTGCCGAGACCCATATTCATCGCGTCGCTTTTATGTGGGGCGGAGGGGCAGGAGATCGATCTGCCCCTCCGTGCTTTGAGGCCAAGGGAGCGCCATCTCCCGTCAAAAGCCAGTACGCAGCCCGAGCACGAAGCTCCTGCCGCGCAGCGGCGATGCGTTCTTGATGAACGAGGCATGGTTGTAGGCCAGCTCGTTCGCCAGGTTTGTTCCCCGCACGAACAGCTCGGCATTGGCCTTCCGCCCCAGCTCGAGCTTGTAAGCCAGCGTGGCATTCAACATGTCATAGCCCGACGTGCGCGTTTCGAATGCGGCGATCTTGCCCTGCTCGAAGACATGATAATATTCGAGATCGGCAGAAAGCGGCCCCCACTTGCCATCGGCACGCGCGCCCAGCCGGCCAGCGGGAATGCGTGGCAGGTTACCGAGGCCACCTTTGAGCTTTGCTCGCACATAGTCGCCAAACACCGACACGCCGAAATCGGGCGTAAGTTGCCGGCGAAGCTCACCGTCGATACCGGTGAATTTCGCATCGGCCGCCGTGTAGCGGATCAGGCGGAAATCCTCGAAGCGATCGAGTGTGTCGGCGAAGATATAATTGTCGAAATCCTGATGATAGGCGCCGATGGTGAAGGTCGTTGCCCCTGCCGTCTTGCGGAAGGTCAGATCGATCGACTTCCCCGTTTCCTTGCCCAGCGTGGCCGTGCCCAATTCGTAAGTGTTAGTGGCAAGGTGCACACCGCGCGCATAAAGTTCCTGAACATTAGGCGCGCGCTGCGATCGGGCGAGCGAGAGCGCCAGCGAATAGTCGCTATTGATGTCCCACACTGCCGCGCCCGAAATCGAGAAGGGCCGGCGGCTGACCTTGCGATTGAGCGTGGTCTCAACCGTCTGCCATTCGTGGCGTGCCGCGATCTCAAATCGGACCGGACCGGCCCGCAGCGTCTCCATCAGGAAGAGAGCCGTATTGCTGGTCTCGCTTTTGGGCAGGAAGGCTTCTTTGCCCACCGCGCTGAATGCGCTGTTGGAATGCTGGATACCGAACACGCCGCGCAGACCCGCAATCGGCTTGTGGGTCAGTTCGAAACGTATATCGTGTGCCTTGTTCTTGAAGGTGGTGCCGACTTCGTCATGCTCGATCTCGTCATGTTCATAGTCGGTGAACGCCATGCGGAAGCGCATCTTCTCGAATCCCGGCAGCGGATCGCGATACTCACTGCGGATGTCGAAGCGATCGCTCCGGAGCTTCACGAACGGCACCTCGTCATGATCGTGCGCAAGATCATGGTTGTGATCGTCGACGCCATGATTGTGGTCGTGGCCACCGCAATGCAGGCTGTTCTTGTGCGGATGGCAGGATTCATATTCGTGAGAGTGGCCGGGCAGCCCATACTCGCTGCGCTGGCGCGTATAGGCCACACCGAGATAACCGTCCGACCCAATCCAGGAACCACCGACGGTGAAGGTTGAGGTATCATTATATGAACCAGGCACACGGCGCTCGCCGAACTTTTTCGGTATCCGGTAGTCTTCGGAACCGCGATGGACGCCTTCAAGATGGAAAGCGAAGGAACCGCCACCAGCGGTCAGTCCGCCGACCAATGAGCGTTCCTTATCCGCCGTGCCGAGCCGCCCCTCCGCAACCCCCGAAATCCCGCCCTCAGGGATCGCGGTCGGCACCTTGTCATCCAACAGATTGATCGCGCCGCCGATCGCGCCGCCACCGTAAAGCAGGGCGGAGGGCCCACGCAGCACTTCGATCCCGCGCAGCAGCAGGGGCTCGGTGGTCACGGCATGGTCCGGCGAGATGGCGGAAGCATCCTGCACGTTCGCCCCATCGGAGAGAGCCTGAACGCGGGGCGAAGTCTGGCCGCGAATGACCGGTCGGCTAGCGCCGCCGCCGAAATTGTCGAAATTGATGCCGGGCTGTCCGGCCAGCGTATCACCCAGGGTCGCCTGCCGACGATGCGCGAGATCATCGCCCGACAGGATGATGACCGGCGTCGCGGTCGCATCGACTGTCTGTTCCAGGCCTTGAGCCGTCACGACGATGTCGCGATCGCCGGCACTGCCAGCTTCTGCGGATGCCAGCGCGACATGCGGCAATAGAGCCAACGCGGAAGCGGCCGACAACAGCAGGACACGAATTTTCACGAACAACCCCCTTTTGCGCTTGAGTTCGGGGCCCGAATAGGAAACGATATAACATTACGCAAGCGGGGTTTTGATAGATTTTATGCGTGCGAGTAATAAGTCGTCCAACAGCGGGAGCGAATTGCATACCAATGTGGTCGAGGGGGCAGCGATCTCCGCATCGCTCCTATGCCTGGTGCATTGCCTCGCCCTGCCGTTCCTGCTGCTCCTGCTGCCCGGAATCATCGGCACCTTCGCGCAATCAGCGACCTTTCATTATGTCGCGCTGGTACTGATTGTGCCGAGCGCCCTTGCGGCGTTCTTGCTCGGATATAAGTGGCACGGAGCCGTGCTGCCGGCGCTGATTGGACTGGCTGGCTTAGGCTGCCTGGTGATCGTCCTTCTGCCGGGTGCGCGCGCGAGCACCGAGCGTTGGTTTACGGTTACAGGAAGCCTGTTTCTAGTGACCGGCCATATCATGAACTGGCGCTTGCGATCCCATGCGCACTGATCCGGCTACCAAGAATGTGGGCGTAAAGCATCGGACGTTACGTCAACCACATCGACGCTACCGGGCGGCCGCTGTTCTCGATGCGATGGTGATGGCTCTGCTTACGGAAAGCAATCAGCCGCTGACCGCCCATGACATTGCTCGTCGAAGCAGCGAAAAAGGATCGCATATTAAGCCGATGCAAGTCTATCGCGTGCTCGATCGCCTAGACGCTGATGAGAGAATCCAGCGCGTCGAACTGCTCTCGGCATGGCTTCCAAGGCACGGGACCCGGCAGGGATTCATGGTTTGCCAGTCATGCCGTTCTGTACAGGCCTTTCCCATCGATGCGTTGCAGGTAGCGCTTCAACGGCTGTGTCGTGCGGCCTACCTTTCGCCGACGCGTCAGATTGTTGAGACATGGGGTCTCTGCGCCGAATGCGACGGTCAAAGAGAAATGATGGGTCGGTCGGTTACGACCGGAAAGGGACAAGGGGTGCGCATCAGTGGCCTGATGCCGATTTGAAAGACACCGAGATAGGCTAAATTAGGCCATGCGTTCACGTCGGCATTCCCGAAGGAGCGAGGGAGGATCGGCGGCAGTTTGCACGGCTAAGCTTGGGTGGATTCCGCTCGGACGGATTTCGGCGAGAGATTGGGCTGCAGCAGATCGTCCGGTTCAGCTGCTTTCACCGGCAGGTGGACGATGCAGCGAATATCCGGGCTCGCGAGCCTTGATCTTCCCCCGGATCGGCGGACACGCTGGGTTAGCCGGTCATGCGCTGTTCGGCCTGTTCGGGCGTGAGATATCCGCGGGCTGCCGTATCGCCCCTGATGGCG
Source organism: uncultured Sphingomonas sp. (assembly GCF_937871615.1). Taxonomy (GTDB): domain Bacteria; phylum Pseudomonadota; class Alphaproteobacteria; order Sphingomonadales; family Sphingomonadaceae; genus Sphingomonas. The sequence continues at coordinate 81,105 of NZ_CALMPA010000059.1, forward strand.
CTTCTGGAGCCGACGCACGTTGTCAGCAGCGCCAGGTTGGCCATCGTCCGCGCGCTTGGCGAGCGACCACGCCAATCGTAATAGCCGCTGCGCGACACGCCGAGCATGCGGCACATGACATTCACCGGCCAGGTGGACGCATGCTGCTCGATAAAGGCGAACTTCACCGCGGCATCTCCGCAAAGATGCCGACGGCTTTTTTAAAATATCGCGCTCCATTCGAGTCCGATCCAACTCGCGCCGCAGTCGGGCAATCTCCGACGCCTGATCCGCCGGCAACGCCATCGTCGATACTGGCGGCTTCGCCGCCGGGTTCGCGGGCATGCCGCCCTCCTGCAACTTGCGCTGCCAGCGACGCAGCATCTTCGGCATGATCCCAAGCTCGCCCGCTATCTCGGTCTGCGAGCGACCGCTCGTCTCCCAAAGCGCGACCGCCTCGCGCTTGAACTCGTCAGTGAACAAACGCTTCGTCGTCTTTGCCATCAAAACACCTCCTGGCTCCAAAGAGCCTATCATCGGTGTCCGTCAAACCGAGGGAAGATCACGACCAGCGCACCAACGCCGGGATAACGCTTGGCCAAGGTTGATGCGGCCGCGATTAGCACGCCGGAGATGGCCGCCTTCGTCACCAGATAAAGCATCGCTGGACCGTGATCGAATGACCTTCGTTCGACAAGGCGCCATGCCACTCGACATGGTGCAGACATACTTTTGTATATTGAAGCGACGCGAATGGATAGCGCTGATGCCGCAACGATTGCTGGCCAGCTCCAGGGCTGAATATTAAGCAGAACGCCGCAACCCGTGGCTTTGCATGCCTCGGGCGGCTTCGAAGGACCCGCAACAATGTCATGCGACAGTAGCCGAAAGAGCGCGTCGCTGCCGCCGTCCGGCCGGGACTGAGTTCCGGCACCCCGCTGGCGGCGCGGTGGCGCGACAGCGAGGTGTGATATGAATATCCTGAAAGCGACGCGCAAATGCGTCCTGCTGCCCCGGTGTGCCAGATTCAACGGGCATGAGAAAGAACGACGGCGGGCGCCGGTGCTTCGCTGGCACGTCGATGCCGGCTTGAAGCGGATTGAATGCCGCTGGGTGGTTCAGGTCGACGATCCGTGCGTTGCGGCGTCCGGCCCCATGCCGCTCGCGGCGCGGATCGAAGCCATCCTGCGCTCGCCCTCACGCTGACAGATCCGGGAAACTCACATGAACCTGATGACGAAGGTCGCGCCGGTCGGCGGCGCCCGGCCGCGGGACCGCCGCCTGTCGATGCGAGCGATCCGCGAGGCGCACAACAGCGTCGAGACGACGCTGGCGAACTTCCGCGCGCACGGCGGCGGGCTTTCCGGTGCGGAAGCGGCGGCCCGGCTGGCGAAGGACGGCCCGAACGAGGTGGCGCACGATCGCCGCCCCCACGCGCTGGCCCAGTTCCTCCATGCCTTCGTCAATCCGTTCATCGCGGTGTTGATGACGCTGGCCGCGATCTCGGCGGTGACGGATATCCTCCTTCCACTGCGCGAAGGCGAAACGGCCGATTACACCAGCGTCGTCATCATCGTGACGATGGTGATGCTGAGCGCGCTGCTGCGCTTCTGGCAGGAATATCGCTCCGGCAGAGCGGCCGATGCGCTGAAGGCGATGGTGCGTACCACGGCAACGGTACGGCGCCGGGCCGATGACGGCGAGGAAGCCCGCCTCGCCGAGATTCCGATGGCCGAGATCGTCGTTGGTGACATCGTCCATCTTTCGGCCGGCGACATGATCCCGGCCGACGTGCGGCTGCTCGAATCGCGCGACCTGTTCGTCAGCCAAGCGGCGCTGACCGGCGAGGCGCTGCCGGTCGAGAAATACGATACGCTCGGCGCAGTGGCGGGCAAGTCGGCCGATGCGGCGGCCGATGAGGACACCGCCGCGCTCGATCTGCCGACGATCTGCTTCATGGGCTCCAATGTCGTCAGTGGCACCGCCACCGCGGTGGTCGTCGCGACCGGCGCGCGGACCTATTTCGGCTCGCTCGCCAAGGCGATCGTCGGCTCGCGCGCCGAAACCGCGTTCGATCGCGGGGTCAATTCGGTCAGCTGGCTGCTGATCCGCTTCATGCTGGTGATGGTGCCGATCGTGCTGCTCATCAACGGCTTTGCCAAAGGCGACTGGACCAACGCCTTCCTGTTCGCGCTCGCGGTGGCGGTGGGACTCACCCCCGAGATGCTGCCGATGATCGTCTCGTCGAACCTCGCCAAGGGCGCGGTGGCGATGGCGCGGCGCAAGGTGGTGGTGAAGCGGCTCAACGCGATCCAGAATTTCGGCGCGATGGACGTGCTGTGCACCGACAAGACCGGCACGCTGACGCAGGATCGCATCATCCTCGAACGGCATCTCGACGTGCATGGCGAACGCGACGATGCGGTGCTGCGCTATGCCTGGATCAACAGCCATCACCAGAGCGGCGTGCGCAACCTGATGGATCAGGCGGTGGTGCGCTTCGCGAGCGAACTGCCCGAGGTGGTGCGGCCGGCGGAACATTATCAGAAGGTCGACGAACTGCCGTTCGATTTCATCCGCCGCCGGCTGTCGGTGGTGGTCGACGATACGGACGGCGCGCACCTCATCGTCTGCAAGGGCGCAGTGGAGGAGATGCTCGCCATCTCCGGCGCGATCCGTGACGGCGTCGCGGTGCGCCCGCTCGGCGACGAGGAGCGCGCCACGCTAGTCGCCCGCGCGCGGGCGATGAATGCGGACGGCTTTCGCGTATTGGTCGTCGCAACGCGGGTGGTGCCGGGCGACGCGCGCAAGCCGCTGTACGGGATCGCAGACGAGCGCGACCTGATCGTCGAGGGTTTCCTGACCTTCCTCGATCCGCCGAAGGAGAGCGCGGCGCCCGCGCTGGCCGCGCTTGCCGATCACGGCGTCACGGTGAAGGTGCTGACCGGCGACAATGAGGTGGTCACCGCGCGCATCTGCCGTGAGGTCGGACTGGAGCCGGGGCAGCCACTGCTCGGACGCGAGATCGAGGCGCTCGACGATGCGCGGCTGCGCGCGCTGGTCGACGAGCGGACGATCTTCGCCAAGCTTACCCCGTTGCAGAAATCGCGCGTGCTGAAGGCGTTGCAGGCCAATGGCCATACCGTCGGCTTCCTCGGCGACGGGATCAACGATGCGCCGGCCTTGCGGGATGCCGATGTCGGCATCTCGGTCGACAGCGGCACCGATATCGCCAAGGAATCCGCCGATATCATCCTGCTCGAAAAGAGCCTGATGGTGCTTGAGGAGGGCGTGCTCAAGGGCCGCGAGACGTTCGGCAACATCATCAAATATCTCAACATGACCGCGAGCTCGAATTTCGGGAACGTCTTTTCGGTGCTGATCGCCAGCGCGTTCATCCCGTTCCTGCCGATGCTCGCGATCCAGCTCCTCATCCAGAATCTGATGTACGACGTGTCGCAGCTCGCGCTGCCGTGGGACCGGATGGACCGCGAATTCTTGAAGCGCCCGCGCAAATGGGATGCGCGCAACATCGGGCGGTTCATGGTGTGGATCGGGCCAACCTCGTCGATCTTCGACGTCGCGACCTTCGCGCTTTTGTGGTTCGTGTTCGGGGCCAATACCCCGGCGCATCAGTCGCTGTTCCAGTCGGGCTGGTTCGTCGAGGGGCTGCTCTCGCAGACCCTGGTGGTCCACATGCTGCGCACCCAGCGCATCCCCTTCTTCCAGAGCATCGCCGCGCTGCCGGTGCTGGTGATGACAGCGTTGATCTGCACGCTCGGCGTGTTCATCCCCTTCTCGGCGTTCGGGACGATGGTCGGACTGCAACCGCTGCCGTGGAATTACTTTCCGTGGCTGGTCGCGATCCTCCTTGGCTATTGCGTCGTCGCGCAGTCGATGAAGGCATTTTACATCCGGCGGTTCGGGCAATGGTTCTGAGCCGGCGATACCGCGCCGCGCTGGCGTTTCAGGAAGGTTCGCCGCATGCCAACCGGCGGCGCGACGGATCGGGCACGCCGCGCCGCGGGTCCGGCCGGCCGCCGGAGCCGTCGTGGCGCGACCGGCTCGGGCGGCTGCTTTCCTGGGCGCTGGCCGCCGCCGCGACACGGCTGCTGGCGCTCGCGGCGATGCTAGCGCGGCACGGGGTTGTCTCGCGCAGGCAATGGCGGCGCCTGTCGTCGGCCAGCCATGGTCTGCAACGCGCTGCCCTTGTCGTGCTGCGCAAGGTAAGGTGAGCGATGCGCGGCGTGTTATTCGGGCGGCGGCGGCGCGGGCATCGCAGGGTCATCGACGGCAGGCGATGCGCGCGGCATAGGCGCAATCGCCGATTAGCGCGGTACGGTCGCATCGTAAGGCTGGGCAATGAACCGGAGAACAGCGGGATGACTGACCGTGTCGCGACTACCAGCGCGCGACGTGGTCGCGCGATCATGGTGGCTATGCTCACCATCGCGATCGCCGCGATCTTCGTGGTCGATACGGTGACGGATTACGCCATCGCGGCGGCGGTGTTCTACGTCGCGGTAATCCTGCTCGCGACGCGGCTGCTGCGTCCCCGATCGGTCGTCATACTGGCATCGCTGTGCGGCGTGCTGACGATACTCAGCTTCGTGCTCACGCATTCAGGGCTGTACGAGGTGGGGATCATCAACACCGCGATCAGCATCGTCGCGATAGCGGTGACGGCCTATCTCTCGCTCAAGCTCGTCGCGGCGGAGGCGGCGATCCACGACGCGCGCGAACGGCTGATGCGGATCGCGCGTGTGACCAGCCTTGGCGAACTGACCGCCTCGATCGCCCATGAAGTGAACCAGCCGCTCGCCGCGGTGATGACCAGCGCCGGCGCCTGCCAGCGCTGGCTCGCCGCCGATCCGCCCAATATCGAGAAGGCCGAACGCGCCGCAGAGCGGATCGTCGCCGAAGCCAGTCGCGCCAGCGAGGTGATCGCGCGGGTGCGCGGCCTCGCCAGTGGCAAGGCCCCGATGCGCGGGCGGTTCGTCCTCAACGCACTGGTCCACGAGATCGTCGATCTGGCGCGCGGTCAGATCGATCGCCACGATATCCTGCTGCGTCTCTATTTGCCGGAAAACCTGCCGGCGGTGTTCGGTGATCGCGTGCAGATCGGGCAGGTGATCGGCAATCTGCTGCTCAACGCGATCGACGCGGTGATCGCGGAGCCGGCACGTGGACACGAGATCGAAGTGATCGCGTCGATCACCAAAGGCGGACAGGGCGTGACGCTGGCGGTCGCGGATTCGGGCATCGGCTTTCGCGCGGGCGAGGCGGAACGGTTGTTCGACGCCTTCTGGACGACCAAGCAGGACGGCATCGGGCTGGGCCTTACCATCAGTCGCGCGATCATCGAAGCCAATGGCGGGCGGATCTGGGCGGAAGAGAACGACATGAATGGCGCGACGCTCTTTTTCACCCTGCCGATTGCGCGCGCTGACACCCCGGGGGAAACGGCGGCATGACCAATCCTGCAGCACCGATCGTCTATATCGTTGATGATGACCGTTCGGTGCGCGAGGCGCTGGATGATCTGCTCTCCTCGGTGTCGCTGCGCACACAGACCTTCGCGTCGGTGCAGGAATTCGAGGCCGCCGCGCGCACGGATGCGCCATCCTGCCTCGTCCTCGACGTGCGGATGCCGGGGCAGAGCGGGATCGAGTTCCTCGCGCATATGGCCGAACGTGGCCTTGCCGTGCCAACCGTGATGATCACCGGCCACGGCGATATCGCGATGGGCGTGCGCGCGATGAAGGACGGTGCGATCGAGTTCCTCACCAAACCGTTCCGCGACCAGGATCTGCTCGATGCGATCAACCGCGGGATCGGGATCGATCGTGCGCGCCGCGCGGCGACGGAGGAAACGCGCCGGCTGCGCGAATTATGGGCATTTCTTTCCCCCGGCGAGCGCGACGTCGCGCGACTGGTGGTGCGCGGGCTGCTTAACAAGCAGATCGCGGCCGAGCTTGGGCTGAGCGAGATCACGGTGAAGGTGCGGCGCGGCAATCTGATGCGAAAGATGGAGGCGCGGACATTGCCCGATCTCGTCCGCGCTTATGATCGCATCCACATTTAGCTTTTATCGCGATGAAGGTCGCGATGGATGCAAGCATATTCCCGCTCGATCCACGCCAACGTGTCCGCCGCGGTGCGGCTCCGGCGGCGATGGGGTAGCAGCAGCGCCTCCAGCCAGGCGAGCAACCACAGCCGTAGGCGAAGCTGTGGCGACATAGGGGCGTGGGAATGATCCAGTGACATTGCCGCTCTCCTTGGGTCAAATTTTCGTGTTGATACTGAGCAGGATCGTGCGCGGGGCCGCGCGCATGAAGGTCTGATAGTCGCCCGACACCGAATAGCCGCCGATGCCGACCGATCCGATATTGTTGCGGTTGAGCAGATTGTTGACGTCCACGCGGAACAGCAGTTCCGGCCTGTGGCCGTTCTGCGGCAACCGATACGAGGCGCGCGCATTCACCTGCCAATAGTTGGGCACGTAGATGTCGTTGGTGTAGGTGAAGGGATTGTCGAGATAGAGCGTATTCGTCACCCCGGCGTCGAACCGGCCGTGCTTCGCCGCTATCTGGGTGATCATTGATACGCCCGGATAACCCGGCTGGTAATGCCCCTTGAGCGGCATGATATCCCCGGCCACCACCAGATCGTCCGCGTAACGCAGCTTGCTGACCGAAAAAGATTGCGAGATATCCAGCCACGCGACCGGCTTCAGATCGACGATCGCATCCGCGCCGATCAGCGTCGATCGCGGCACGACGCCGACGGTGCGCACAGGGTTGAACTGGGGCCCGCTCGTTCCGTTAAGCAGGCGGTTGAGGATGATGCCGTAATAAGCGTCCACGTTGATGCTGAGCGGGCCGAAGCGATGATAGCCGCCAACGGTGAAATTCCAGTCCTTCTCCGGCTTGAGCGTCGCAAGCGCGGCGTCGAACAATTCCTGGCTGTCGGCCGCCCAGGCGGAGGACACCGGGCCGATATTGCCGCGCGATGATACGCGATAGCCCACCGCCGTCTTGGCGATATCGAGATAGAGCCCACTGCGCGCGTTCGGGCGCCAGTCGATCGCCAGATGCGGCAGGAAAGGATCGGCGGTCGTCAGCGTGCCGTTCGGCGCCTGATCCGCGCCGATCCCGCCGCCGCTCGTCGCAAAGTCGACCGACTTGAACCCGGCATCGATCGTCAGTGTATCGGTCGGCTTGAAGAGGTCGCGCACATAAAGCTGGAACGAGCGGGTCTTCCACCGTGAGTCATTGGCGATCTGGAAGGCTGGCCCGTACACATCATAGGGCCCCATCGTGCTGAGCGGCGCGCCCTGCCCCGGAAGCGGCTCGTTGTACGAGGCGAAGCGCGAGGTCGACGAGACGCGCTCGAGCCAGCCGCCAGCCGAAATGGTGTGACGCCCGCCCGTCCAGGTCAGATCGACCGTGCCCCCGAAACGCTGCGGGCGTGTCTGCCACACCTGCGCGGAGAAAGGCGCCCCGGTTTGCGAGGGCGTGGAAACGTCGGATATCTCGACGTCCGAGCGGCTGATCGCGGCATAGCCCATCACGCTGCCGGAGAGTTGATCGGTCAGCTTGAAGCGATGCGCTACGTTCCCGACGACATCGCCGGTCGTCTGGCCGGTATCATAGGGAATGAGTTCGGCCAGTTCGCCGCAGGTATAGGCGCCGCACGATAGATTCGCATGCTCGGGCGAGGCGATGTAAACCGCGCGGGCATAGTTCGGATAGAAGATGTCGGTCCCGTTCCAGCCGAGCTTGGACAGCATGTCGAACGACGTGTTGTTATATCCGTAGATCTCGGCGCGGGCGAAGGAGAAGAAGGCGGTGAAATCGCCCCACGGCACATCCTGAACCAGCTTGGCGTTGGCGCGCAGCATATATTGCGTCCCCGCGCCGGTATATTTGTCCTTCGAAATCCGCTCGATACCGAACAATCCGCGCGGCCCCGCCTCCCCGATCTGACCGGTGTTGACCGTCGCACTCGTCACGAAGGCGTTGTCGCCGCCGAAGCCTTGCGTGATATCCAGCGCGAAGCGCGGCTTGGGATCGGCGGTCGTATAACGCATCTCGCCGCCGTTGCCGGTGTTCGAGAATGTGCTCACCGCCGCCGAGCCGGGGGAGATTTTGACGGTACCGATATCGGCAGCGACGCCGATGTTGAGCGGCGCGGTGCCGGTGACGCTACCATAGCTGCCGTCGTTCAGCGGAATCCCTTCGAAGGTGATCGCCAGTTCGTTCTGGCGGAAGCCGCGCACAAGCAGGAAACCGTCGGACAGGTCGAGACCATAGGCGTCGGTGGAGGTAAAGGTGACGCCCGGCAGGTTCTTCACCAGCGCCAAAGCGCTGCTGCCCGACAACACGTCCGACCAGTCGTCTCCCGTCAGGCTGTAGCCGCCACCCTCGGCCGGTCTTGCGGTGCCATAGGCGGGCGCACGGCGCGCGGCCGTAACCGTTATCTCATCGATCGGCTGGGGCTCTATATCCGTCGCGGATGTGATGCTGGAAACTTCAGCCCGAGCGGGCACGGCGATGCCGGTCATCATCGCGGCAACCAGGGCGGGTGTGCCGCATGCGGCAAGGAGCTTCGGGAACTGGATCACGCAAATGCTTTCTGACGACGGCACGCGCGACACTTCCCCGCCGCATCTGGGCAGCAGGGTGAGGAGCGCGGGCTGGAATGGTTCTCGCGCGGCGAAACACGGCTGCGCGATTGGATAGATGTCGCCGGCACCGTTTGCGGGCAGCCGGCGAGGGAATGATCAGGCGTTCATCCTTGCCTCCTCGGGAGCGGCCGGGAGGCAACGGCGATCAGCTCGCTGCGGGCCTTCCCGCGTCGAGGCCGAACTGCCTGTCGTCATCCCCGCCGTGATGGGGACCGAACGATGTGAAACGAGGGGCGCTGCGCCTATTATCACCATCGTCCGGCAGGTTGTCGGTCCGCGGATTCATCAAATCCCCTTTGTTTTGCACCGGCCTAACATCAGTTGCGTCAGCCCGTTTCGCCTGACGGAGTTATTCTCGAAGGTGGGTATGGTTCAACGCTACGATAGTATAGCCGAACGCAACCAACGCGCGGCGGGGCGACGTTCACCTGCACCATCAAAAGAAGATCGCAGCACTACTGGCCGTCAAGGGCACCGTTCGTGATGTGCTTGAGACGCCTCGCAACCCAGGGATGTTCTTGCACACCGTGTTCGCCGCGAGCGGTTCATCAGCGAGGGCTGGAATCATCCTTCGATCGTCGCGCCTTAGCGGGGCGCATCGACCGGCTATGAAAATGACGGCGCCAGCTTTCCACCGGATGTCTCCATCGCAAACGCCAGGGACAGGCGCGCGCCAGCCCCTCCCTCTCCTTCCGCGATCATCAGACGCGTCCCGTGGATACGCGCGACCTCGGCAACGATCGCCAGCCCCAGGCCGCATCCGGATTCCTTTGTCCCCGGCAGACGATAGAAACGTTCGCAAACGCGATCCCGCTCGGCAAGGGAGATGCCGGGTCCGCTATCTTCCACTTCCAGCACCGCCATCCCATCGCGCGAAAAGCAACGTACGGTTACCCGGCCACCTTCAGGCGTGTAGCGGATCGCGTTGTCGAGCAAATTGACCAGCAATTCTCGCAACAGCCAGGCGATGCCGTCGATGATAAGCGGTTCGGCCTCCAACCCCAGATCGATACCGCGCGACACCGCATGATCGAGTTCGCCTTCGACCACCTCCGCGCTGAGCGTAAACAGTGCGACCGGCGCGCCGGTGAGCAACGCGCCAGCCGTCGGGTCCGCCCGCGCCAGAGCCAGCAATTGATGCGTTGTCCGTGTCAGCCGTCCGACGCTGAGTTGCAACGCCTCCAGATCTTCCCGCAGGGTATCGTCACCGGCGTTCCTGAGCAGCAGGTCGAGGCGTGAGCGCAGTCCGGCGAGCGGCGTGCGGATCTGATGCGCGGCATCGGCCAGAAAGCGCTGTTGCGCGGCGGCGCTGTCGCGCACGGTCGCGAACAGGCGATTGAGTTCCTCGACGATCGGACGGACCTCTTCCGGCGTACTCCACGGGTCCAGCGGCCCCAACGCGCTAGGCGAACGCCGGGCGATCTCATCGCGCAATTGTCGCAGCGGCCTCAGCCCCTGTCTCACACCGAACAGCACCAGCAGCACTGTCGCGCCGAGTTGCAGGATATCGGTCAACACCAGGCTGCCGACGATACGCCAGCTTGCTCCTATGCGCTGATGCTTCGATTCGGCGACGGTAATGACCAGCCGCCCCGCCGGGCCATCGACGCGGTAGCTGGCGACACGCAACGCCTGCCCAAGATATTCGAGATCGGCATAGGCGACACGCTCATGCCCGCCGGGCGCCTCCGGAAGTCCGGCATCGCCGATCTCGGCGCCATCCGCCGGCCGCCGCACGCGATAATAGCTGCTATAGCCGGCCGCGCTTGCTTCGAGCTTGGCCAACGCGCGGCCTGGCTCAGGCAGAGCGATGCCATGCGCGTTCCCCTGCACCGAGGATGCGAGCGCATGTGCCGCATTGGCGAGCGCATGGTCATAGGCCAGGTTGAGTGGCGCCACCCCGTTGCGATAATCGAGCACCACCCCGATCGCGAGCAGCACCACCAACGGGGGCAGCAGCGACGCGAGTAGCCGGCGTCGGATCGTGTATCGCGCGCCAGTCGTGTGATCACTGGGCGTCGTCAAGGCGATACCCGAACCCGCGCAACGTGGTGATGCATGCCTTGTCCCCCAGCTTGGTCCGCAGCCGCGATATCAGCGCCTCCACCGTATTGGGCAACAGATCACGATCCCAGCCGCTGATCGCGGCGAGCAGCCGTTCCTTCGGCACGACACGGCGAGCCCGGATCGCGAGACATTCCAGCACCGCCCATTCGCGCGGCGTCAGCGCCAGCGGCGCGTCGGCCAGAGTCGCGCTACGATCGGCGAGATGAAGGCGAAGATCACCGATCGCCAGTTCGGAACTGGCCGCCGCGCTGATCCGTCGCACCACCGCGCGACACCGCGCGGCAAGCTCCAGCAGCGAGAACGGCTTGACGAGGTAATCGTCCGCCCCGAGATCGAGCGCATCAACGCGATCCGTCACCGAATCCCGCGCGGTGACGATCAGCACCGGCAGCGGGTTGCCCGCCCGGCGCAGGCCCCGGACCAGGCTGATCCCCGATTCATCAGGCAAGCCGATGTCAATGATGGCGAGGTCGAACGGCACCATGTCCAGCGCCAGACGCGCGCCTTCGGCCGTATCAACATGCTCGACGGCATGGCCCATCTCGGCCAGCCCCCGACACATGCCCTCGGCCATGATCGCATCGTCTTCAACCAATAACAGGCGCATCGCGATCCTTCTGGCAGTCAGGCGGACACGCAGCATGCGCCGACCTCCCCGACACTAATCGGCTCCCGCCTATATCCTTGCCTTGATGCCGACCACGATCGCGCGCGGCGGCGCGGCACCAAACGATCGGGTCACGCCGATCTCGCCACCCGGCAATTGCGGGAAGGGCACGCCGCTCGCATCAGTCCAGGTGCCGTACACCGAGTAGCGACGATCGAACAAGTTGCTGACACTGCCGAACAGCGACAGGCCCGACAGTAATTCATAGCTGCCATGCACACCGACCACAACATAGCCGGGCAACCGGGGAGTCTGGTTCGATTGATCCTGGAACAGGACCTGATTGCTCGCCGCCTGCGCCGAGAAGCCCGCTGTCAGCCCGGGCATGACGAGATAATCAGCGCCCAGCTTCACACGGTGGCGCGGAATGCCCGGAATACGATCGCCGGATGTGACGAAGATCTCGCCATCGTCGTTAGCCCCCGGGTTGAACGGGCTGCTCAACGTCAGCGCGCTGCGATAGGTTGCGTCGATCAGGCTGTAGTTACCAAACAATTGCAGGCGTTCGCTACGATAGTTGGTGCCGATCTCGATACCTTGCCGGCGAGTCCTGGCAGCATTCTGGAAATAGCCGCGCCCTGGGATCGAACTGGCGATCTCGATGATGTCATTGATGTTAACCGTGCGGAACAGGCTGGCGCTCCACTTCAGGCTGTTCTTCGCGCCCAACGACGCCGTGCCGCGCAGGCCGCCCTCCCAGGTGCGCGACACGACCTGATAGAGCGGCGGATCGGCCATGAAGAAGCTCGCCATCGTACAGGGGATTTCCGGGTCTGCGCACGAGAGTTCGGCTGCCGTCGGCACGCGGTTGGTCTCGGCATAGTTGACGTAGGCCGTCGCGTGAGCGGCGAAGCGCCAGGTCGCGCCGACACCAGGGTTGAAGCGGCTGAAGCGATGATCGCCGTTCAGCGCGCCACCGAGCCGGTCGCGCAAGCGGATGCCCGCGATATTGTAGCGTCCGTTGATTGTCAGCGAGAGGTGATCGTCGATGTCGAATGTGTTGCTGAGATAGATGCCGGTATATTGCGTCCACGTGCGCAGCCGCGTCTGCCGGATCGCGCCTTCGGAATCGACCTGAAGCCCGCTCCCGTGGGTGACGCGATCGAGATCGAAGGTGCCGATCTCCGCTCCGGCGTCGAACGTGCTGGTCCCGCGATCGTGGCTCGCACCGATCACCAGATGGTTGTCATGCCCGAATAGCTGCGCATTGCGCGTCAGCATCAGCGATCCGCCCCGGCTCAGCGTCCCGGTGTGCGCCCAGTCCAGCTCGGCGGGATAGTCGCCGCCCGCCGTGACCGGGACGCGGCGGCCGGAGGGATCGTAGAGCGGGAATTCATCATTGTCGGTACCGCTGGAGCAGAAGATGGTCGGATCGTCCTCGCACGGGCTGGCGTCGGTCACATTGCCGTTGATGAGCCTCTGGCGGAACCAGCGAACATAGAGATTGGCCTGAAGCCGCAACTGATCCGCCAGATCGTGTTCGCCCTGCAGCCCGGCCATGTACATACGGTTCTTGTTCGACGCCGGATAGTTCAGCCCCGGCGCGGTGCGCGGATATCGCTCCAGCAGTGCCTCCGGCGTCGGTCCCGTGCCGACAAGGTAATTGTCCGCCGCGTTGAACGTCAGATGCAGCTTGCTGGCACCGTTATCATAGCCGAAGTCGGAATAGACTTGCACGCCGCGCGAGGGCATGCGCTCGCGCCAGCCGCTGTCGCTGAAGCGGCTCGCCGCCAGATAGGCGTTCCAGTCGTCCCACCGCCGCCCGACCTCCCCGGTGGCGTTGAAGCGGCCGAAAGAGCCGGTCGACACCTCGGCGACATTGCCCTGCCAGGTGCGGCCGTTCTTCATCTGCAACGCAACCGCGCCACCCAGCGCGTTGAAGCCGAAGACCGGATTGGAGCTGGTGAGGTTCATCGAATCCACCGCCGCCATCGGAATCATGTCCCAGTTGACCGTATCGCCGAAGGATTCGTTGATGCGCATACCGTTCTGATAAACGGCAAGCCCCTGCGGCAATCCTTGCAAGGGCGAGGCTGTGAAGCCACGGAACTGAAGATCGGGCTGGTTGGGGTTGCCGATCGTCGAGTTCAGGTTGACGCTGCTCGCGAGGTTGTCGAGCGTGCCCGTCAGGCTTGCCTCACCCGTGCGCGCCAGATCATGACGACCAAAGACATGGGTAGCGTTGGGCACCTTGTCCGCGTTGAGCCCGGTACCCAGCAGCGGCGTACTGGCGGAGACGACGATATCCTCCTGAAGGGCAGAGTCGTTCGATTTCGCGTTCTTGCCCGCGGCCTGTTCCTTGCCCACACTCCGCTGTGCCAAAGCCGTTGCGGGTATCAGCGACGCGACCACGATCGATAAGGCGATAGGGGAATTGAATTTCATCGATAATGCCCAAACGTGCTCTTGCTGTCCGAGAGGAATGTCTCGGCCGCGACGTTAGGCGCTGTTCCTGATAAACGGCTGATAGCCCGGATATTTGCATCATCCGCGCGAAAAACTCTAATGAACATGCTGTTTTTAAGGATGAAATTATCGCCCCGGCGCAGGCGGCGGTTCGCACGAAACATACGTTGAAGATGCTCTGGTAGGCTGCTCCAAGAGGGCGTGGCTGTCGCGTTGAGAGGTGATTCATCATAGTAGGATGCAATAAGGGGACAGATGAATGAGCGCGCCAAAAGCCAATGCGCCGGTTCCGTTTACGATACGCAGACCCTTTGGCATGGCCCACATTCGCTCAGCGTCGAGAACAAGGGGTTCGTCTTTTTTCTGACTCGCCTAATATGCATTCGTTCGCGACAATGGGTCGGAGGCAGGAAGCAGAGGAACGACATTGGGGTTTACGCGATCCATTGGCGGCTAGGAACTTTCGGAGTGCCCCACCCCATGTGGTATCTCCATGCATGTTAATAAATTTTTCGCGGGGCGTTCATGGGGGCATTTGCCCGGTAGCGGTTACAGAAATTGCTGGAAATCCGCCAAATATCGCGATGATGGTGGTAGGCAGCGGACCCACCAGCCCCCGATCACTCCCGCGCGAGCAACACCTGGGCCGCCGCTTCATCGTCTCCGGATGGGTCGTCGATGATGGTTACGACAACTTTCCGAAGCTCCCCGGTGAAGGCGAACGGCGCGGCGTAATCCGACACCGGGCTTGATCGGTCATGCCCGATATCGAGCCCGGACCAGGAGATGAAATTGACGAAGCCGTGGCGAATCGCCCCCGCGCCCACCGCCGTTTCATCGACCCTGAGCGTGAGTTTCGCCGGCGCGCCGTGAACAACCTCCACCGCGAGGACGTGATCGCCGGGAGCGACGGGCGTGTCGGAGCGCACGATCTGATGCTCCCCCACGTTCACGTCGAAATGCAGATGGCCGTCGCGCAGGAACAGGCTGTAGCCGCAGGTGGCGTCGCCATGCGCGATCAGCACGCCCTCGTCGCCGGGGCGAAGACGGGCATGTGCCTCGATCCGGTAGCTTCGCGCGCGCAGATCGGGCGCGATATCGGTGGGGATATGCCCCATCCCCTTGTGGAAGGTGAACACGCGCCGCGCGCCGAGCCGCCGCGCGGCATTTTCCGCGAAGCGCGGGCCGAAGCGATCGTCCAGCGGCAGGACATCATGCGCCTGTGCCTCCCGCCACCACAGATCAATCAGCGCGGCGAGCTTTTCCGGTTCGGCCTCGGCGAGATTATTGGTTTCCGAAAAGTCGCTGTCGAGGTGGAACAGCTCCCACTTATCGCTGTCGTAAGGCGTGCCCGGCGGGTGGAAGGCGACCGCTTTCCAGCCCTGATGGATGATGCCGCGATGGCCGAACATCTCGAAATATTGCGGCGCATCGCGCGCGGGCGCGCCGGCGTCGAACAGGCTGGCCGCGAAGCTTATCCCCTCCAGCGGCATCTGGGGCACGCCGTTGACCTGATCGGGTGGCGTGAGGCCGATGAGATCGAGCAAGGTGGGCACCACATCGACGCAATGCGCGAACTGATGGCGCATCTCGCCCCGCGCGGGGATGCGCGCCGGCCAGCTCACCACCAGCGGATCGCGGATGCCGCCGCCATGCGTATTCTGCTTGTAGCGCCTGAGCGGCGTGTTCGCCGCCATCGCCCAGCCGAGCGGGAAATTGGCGTGCGTATCGGGGCCACCGATATCGTCGATCCGCGCGATCTTCTCCTCGATCGGCTCCGGGCGCTGGTTATACGGCCCCATCGCGTTGACGAAGCCGTAGAGCATCCCTTCCTGGCTCGCGCCATTGTCGGACAGCACCAGCACCAGCGTATCGTCGGTCAGCCCGGCGCGATCGAGGAACGCCATCAGCCGCGCGATATTGCGATCGGCGTGGTCGAGCATCGCGGCATAGGCCGCCTGCAACCGCGTAAAGAGGCGCTGCTCATCCGCGCCATAACTGTCCCACGGCTGCACGAAATCATTGCGTGGCGGCATCCGCGTGCCGGGCGGAACCAGCCCGGCGTCCTTCATCGCGGCGAGGCGGCGCTCGCGCTCGATATCCCAGCCGTGGCCGAACTCCGCATCATATTGCCGGATGATATCCTGCGGCGCCTGATGCGGGGCATGGCAGGCGCCATAGGCGAGCCACAGCAGGAACGGCGCATCGGGCTTCGCCGCGATATGATCGCCGACGAAGCGGATCGCCTCGTCGGTGAGGTCGGTCGTCAGGTGATAGCCGGTTTCATAGGTTCCCGGCGGGGTGACCGGCGTATTGTCGCGCACCAGTTCGGGCGCATATTGATCGGTCTCGGCATCCATGAAGCCATAGAAGCGATCGAACCCGCGCCCCAGCGGCCATCCGTCCACCGGCCCCGCCGGGCCGGTCTCGCCCAGCGGTGTGACGTGCCATTTGCCGACCATGTAATTATTGTAGCCGTGCGGGCGCAGCATCTCCGCCAGCGTGCCCGCCTCCTTGCGGATCTTGCCGCGATAGCCGGGATAGCCGCTATCGAAATTGGCGAGGCACCCCATGCCGACCGAATGATGGTTCCGCCCGGTCATCAGCGCGGCGCGGGTGGTGGAGCACATCGCGGTGGTGTGAAATCCTGAATAGCGCAGGCCGCGCGCCGCGATCGCGTCTATCGCGGGCGTGCGGATCGACGATCCGTAACAGCCGAAATCGGCGACCCCCACATCATCGAACAGGATGACGACGATATTGGGCGCCCCATCCGGCGCGCGCGGGGGCACGGGCCAATGCGGCTTGTGCGGCGTCGCCAGCGGATCACGCGCGTTCACCATGAAAAAGCCACCATGCCGATCCTCTTCCTGCCGCGCGTTGACGGCCATGCCATTCGGCCTTGTGCGGTCGGTTTATGCAATCCCTTTTCGGTTTCGCCGCGCGCGACGTTATCCCGCGTATCCCGGTGTTGGCGCGCCCGGCGACACTTCTTCGCGCGGCGCCGTTGCCAGCGCGGCAAGGTATTCGTCCACCACCTGCGCGTGGATCGGTGACAGCATGAGATGGAGACCGGGAGGATCGGTGGTGACGCTGATGAACCAGCCGTGCGCATGAAGGTGCGCCCAGGTCGCGGCGAGGTTCAATCCATCCCGTGTGAAGGCGATGAGGCCAAGTTGCGGCTCGCCAAGAACACGATAACCCATCGCCTCGACACCGCGCTGAATCCGTTCCCGCGCATCAATGACCTTCGCGTGCAGCGCGCGATACCCCGCCACGCCGAGGAAGTTCATCACCGCCCATGCCGCCGCGATCGCGCCGCCGGGCCGCGTGCCCGCCAGCGTCGGCGTAATCATCGCGCCGCCGGGCCAGTCGTTGCAGTTGAACACCATGAACTGCCGCAGCGCCTCGGTGCGGAAGAACACCGTCGAGGCGCCCTTTGCGCAATAGCCGTATTTGTGGAGATCCGCCGACATCGAATGCACGCCGGGCAGCGAGAAATCGAACGGCGCCAAATCCGCGCCGTTCATGCGGACGAACGGCGCGATATAGCCGCCGACGCAGGCATCGACATGCAGCCACAGGCCGCGCGCGACGGCAAGATCGCTCAACGCCGCGATCGGATCGATCAGCCCATAAGGGAAGCAGGGCGCGGACCCGACGATCATCATCGTCGCGCTATCCGCCGCCGCGTCGATCGCGGCGGGATCGGCCAGCAGATTTTTCACGGGAGTGCGCCGCACCTCGATTTCCATCATCGCGGCAGCCTTGTCGAACGCGGGATGGGCAGAGCGCGGCAGCACGATGTTGAACGGCCCGGAAAGCCCCTTTTCCCGGCGGGCGAAATCACGCGCGGCCTTCATCGCCATCGCGATCGAATCGGTTCCGCCCGAGGTGATGTTGCCCGCCGCGCCAGACGGCGCGTTGAGCAGCGCAAGGCCGTATCCGATCACCGCGCGCTCCATCCCGGCAAGGCTGGGGAATGCGGACGGCCCCAGCCCATTCTCGGACATGAAGAGGGTATAGGCCTCTTTCTGCACCTGCTCGATCTCGGCCCCGGCATTGAACACATAGACGGCGGCGCGCCCATCCCGCCATTTCACATCGCCGCCGCCCATCGCGGCCATGCGCTCGCGCAGTTCGGGCCAGGGAGTGCCGGTCAAGGGCAATGGCTGGTTCATGCTCCGCTTCCCTCCGCTCGAATCGTTTCGGCCATTGTGCCAAAGCGATTTCGTCTGACCACCCGTTTTAAGCGGCCATCGCGGCGGCAGCCCCCGCTAAAGCCCGTCGCGGGCGGGTGGCTGATCGACCGTCCATCCGCCCCCCAACGCGAGAAACAAGGCTAGTTGATCGTCGTTCAGCGCCGCCCTGCCCTCCGCCGCCGCCTGTTCGGCCACGACCAGATCACGCTCCGCCTCCAGCGCCGGCAGCTCCGCAATCCGCCCGCCGCGCCGCAACTCGGCGGTGCGCGATGCGACGCGCGACGCATCGGCGCGCGCGCGTTCCAGCCGCTGCTGCTGCTCGATTCCGGCGGCATAATCGTCGAGCGCGCTTTCCGTTTCGCGCAACGCCTTCAGGACGACGCCATCGAACGCCGCGAGATCGCCGCGCGCCTCAGCTTCGCTGGCGGCGATCCGCGCGCGCGCCGCATTACGGTTGAGCGTCCAGTCGATCAGCGGGCCAAGGCCAAACCGATTGGCAAGCGGCGAGAACATATCCGCCATCGCCCCCGGTCGAGCCGATCGACGCGCCGAGCCGGATATCGGGATAAAGCGCCGCCGTCGCCACCCCGATCCGCGCGGTCGCCGCCGCGAGCCGCCGCTCCGCCATGCGGATATCGGGGCGGCGCCTGAGCAGCGCCGCGCCGTCACCAACCGGGATCACCTGCGCCAGTTGCAACGGGCGGCGGCATGACAACAAGCTGGCGTCCGCCTGTGCCGGAACCCGCCCGGTCAAGGCGGCGAGCCGGAACAGGGCGCCTCGTTGCCGGGCGGCGAGGCGTGGCATCCGCGCTTCTCCCGCCTCCAGCAGCCCCTGCCGGCGATCAAGCTCGCACGACGCGGCACGGCCATGCGCAACCAGCAGCCGGGTGAGTGCCACGCCGCGCCGCTGCACCGCGATGAGCCGCGCCAGCACATCGAGCTGATAACCAGCGTTGCAGATATCGGCATAGGCGCGCGCGGTTTCCGCCGCGACATTGACGCGGACCAGATCGCGCGCCGCGACCGCCGCCTCGGCATCGGCGCCCGCCGCCTCGATCCCGCGCTTCAGCCCGCCGAACAGATCAAGGTCATAGCTCGCCGCCGCGCCGAGATTGTAAATCTGCCGCACGGGCGGTTGGACATGCGACAATTCCGCCTCCGCCGAACGCTGCGCCCAGCTCGTTTCGAGATCCACGCCACCCTGTATCTCGCGCCCGGCCCGCCGCTCGCCGAGCAGCGCAAGGCTGCGTTCAAGATTGGCCTGCGCCACGCGCAGATCGGTATTGGCGGCGAACGCTTCGCCAATCAGGCGATCGAGCGTGGCATCCTTGTACAGCGCCCACCAATGATCGGGCAGCGGCTCCGCCTTGACCGCGGCGCCCCCTGAAAGGAACGCGCCCTGCGCCGGCGCGGCGTTGACCAAAGCGCGATCCGGCACGCGATAATCCGGCCCCACCACCGCGCAGCCGCCGAGCAGCGCGCCGAGCAGCAGCGCCCATCCGCGCCTTACCACGGCAGGCTCCGGCGGATGTTGCGGCCATCGTCGCGCGGGTGGATAACGATCGTCGCGGTCTGCCCCGGTATCAGCCGCAGATTGGCCGGCACGCGATCGACCGCGATGCGCACCGGAATGCGCTGCGCCAGCCGCACCCAGGTGAAGGATGGATTGACATTGGCAAGCTGCCCTTCGCCGCCGGCACGCTCGCGATCCTCGACGCCGCCGGCGATGCTCTGGATATGCCCGGCGATCTCCTCGCCGACGCCCATCAGATAGATGCTCGCCGGATCGCCGACGCGGATCGCGGGCAATTTGGTCTCCTCGAAATAGCCCTCCACCCGCATCGAACGATCGTAAACCAGCGCCAGCGCCGCCTTACCCGCGGTGAGATAGACGCCGGGTTGCAGCGTCATATTGGCGATCGTGCCGTCAACCGGCGCGCGGACCAGCGTGCGTTCGAGGTTGAACCGTGCCAGATCGCGCGCCGCCGCCGCCTGCCCCGCCGCCGCGCGCAATTGTTCCACCCGCGCGCGGCCCTGTTCGATCACCTCGGCGGCCAACGCCTCCGGCATCGCGCGGTTGCGGCGATCCTCGCGCACCGCCTGCGCCAGCGCTGCCTGCTCGCTCGCGACATTCGCCTGCGCCTGTTCCAGCGCCAGGCGATAACGCGGGCGATCAATGACGAACAGCACATCGCCCTTCTTCACCGCCTGGTTGTCCGTCACGCGCACCTCCGCGACCAGCCCGCTCACGTCCGCAGCGACCGGCACCATATCCGCGCGGACCTTGCCGTCGCGCGTCACCGGCTCGACCTGATAGCGCAGCCAGAGCGCGTAGATGCCGGCAAGAATGACGAGCAGGACAAGCAGCGTCCCGGCGGAGCGCAGGAGATTCTGTCGGTGAAACATGATTAGCTTGCGAACCATCCTTGGAGGAATGTGTCAGCGAAGGCGCTGAGCCCCCACCACAAGGCGACGAACAACGCGAGTTCCAGCAACGCCGGGTGCCACAGCAGCTTGTGGAGCGGCAGGCGCTGCAAGGGCGCGCGCAGGAAATGAACCAGCACCGCCGCAAGCACGCCCCAACCGAGCGCCGCGGGCATATAGACGCCGAGCAGGTGAATCTCCTCGATCATCCGCGTGGCTCCGTCATCAGCGGCGGCGCGAGGGGAAAAAGGTTGCACCGCATCCCGACCAGCGCGCGCATCGCGTGGCGGCGCGGCTCCTCGCGCGGGAGCGCCAGCAGCGCGTTCAGCGCACGATCGATCAGCCCGAGCAGCGCGGGCGGCGGAGGATCCACCCGATCGCGCCGCCACCGCGCGCGATAGAATTCCACCAGCCCGGCAAGCAGCGCGCCGAGCGCATGTCGTTCGCCATGCGGGACGTGCGGCAGCGCGCGGCGGATCGGGATGATGTTGCGCCCGATCCTGAGGTCCGCCAGCCCGTCCGCCGCGTGCAGTGCATCCCCCGGCGCCGCGACCGCCATCCGCGCCGCCACCTGCCCGAGCCGATCGACCGCCTGCGCCGTCCAGCGATCGGGCCGAAAGGGCCGTCGAATGTCGGCGAGTTGCGCGAGATCGGCCCAATTGGCGCGCAGGATGCGCCGCGCCGTCCACAGCACGTTCGCCGACCGGAACATCCGCGTTACCGCAAGCGTGGCGACGATTCCGCCGAGCTGCGCCAGCCCGGTGTTTATGAACAGCGCGAAATCGGCCTGAAACCGGGCGAGAAACCCCATCGCGACGATGAAACAGGAAAACATCGGCAGCGCCTGTGGCGAGCGTTGCGGATCGGCCTGGATATAGCCCATCCACAGCAACGCCGGCGCGAGCGTGATGACCAGCATCTCATAACCATCGACGCGCGGCAGGATGACGAACAGATAGAGCGCGGCGAGCGGAAACGTCTTGAGCGTCGCGATCAGATAGCGCCCGATCACCGGCGCCGGATCGTCCTGCGTCGCGAAGGAACAGGTGATGAGCGCCGCGAATGCCGCCGTCGCCGATCCGCTGGGCCAGGCGAGCAGAATCCATACCGCGCAATAGAGGATGATCGCACTCGCCGTCGCCAGCCCGGCCAGCGCCGCCACGCCATGATCGCGCGCGAGCGCGAACGGCGCCTTCGCCACGCCCGCCAGATTGGGGCGACCGGGGGAGCCGATCCGCGCCGCCAGCCGCCGGCTCGCGGCGAGCGCGGCGAGGAACTCCGCCAGCCGGATACAGACGCTCGCGGTGAGCAGCGCGGTCCAGTCACCCTTCGCCTCCGCCGTTTCGGCCATTGCGGTGCACCGCCGGATCAGCGGCCCGACCTGGCCGATCTGGCTGTCATGCTCGATCAGCCAGCGTGTGATATCTTTGAGCAGCGCATCAAGTTCGGGCGATAAACCGGCATCGCTGCGCAGCAGATCGAGCCGGTTCGCCGCCGCCGAAGCAAGCGGCAGGACGCGCGCCAGCCGCTGTTGCAACGCGGTCACCCGCCGTCGCGTCGCCGGTGCCCAGCGCTGATCGAACGGCAGATGGATCGCGATCATGCCCAGTTCGGTCACATCGGCGGCGAGCATCCGGCGATGCTCGTTCTCCAGCCGCGTGTGCCGGCTGCCCAGCGCCTCCGCGCCCCAGCGCCGCGCGTGCGCCAGAAAGGATTGCGCCCGATCGCGAATCACCGGGGTGGCGCTCCATGGCTGGAGCAGCGCATGAACCGCGGTGACGCACAGGATCGCCAACGTCATCTCCTGCACCCGCGCGATCGTGGTGTCGAAAATATCCCGCGGATCGTCGAGATAGGGAAAGCTGATGACCGCCGCGCTGAACGCCGCCATCTGGAACAGGAAGGCGCGCGGCGTGCGATCGAGCACGGCAAGATACATGCACAGGCCCGTCCAGACGGCGAGACACAGTACCAGCAATTCGGGCGAATTCTGGAGATTGGGGACGAGCAGGATCGTGACGATCGCGCCGATCGCGATCCCGCCCAGCCGGTAAAGCACCTTCGGCCGGAACGCGCCCGCCATCGGCTGCGCGGTGACATAGACGGTCAGCAGTGCCCACCACGGGCGCGGCAGGCTCGCCGAAAACGCGATCGCGAGCGTGATCGCCGCCGCGATGAAGCTGCTGGCCGAAAACAGCAGCTTCTGCGGGTCGATCGCGAAGGACGGCAGCGACAGGCGGACGCGACCTGTTGCTGCAAGGGCGGGCGAGGATGGCATCGCTGGCAATCGTGAAAACGGGAGATCTGGGCGAAATCGGGATCGTCGCGACCAACGGGAGCCGTGGCCAACGCCTCCCCCTCGTTCGGAGCGGCGCCTTAGCCGCCTCCGGGATTGATTTCATAAATCGAAATATTGTTTGATAAGCGCAAAAATTCTGCGCTTTCATCGCCTCCGGTCCGTGCGCTTTTCCGATAGAGCGCGTCGGCGCGGGGGAGCCGCTCAAGCTCCCCCTGCCCCTTTTTCAGAATGTCTTCAGGCCGACGGAAACGAAGAACGTGCGGCCCGGTCCGGGAATGGCGCCGCTCCCCACCCCGGCGGCATAAGCATAGTTCCGCGCGTCACCGATATTGCTCACGCCGCCGCGAATCGTCCACGGGCCATTGAGGAACGCGGCGGAGAGATCGGCCATCGTGGCGCCGGGAAGGAGCCGGGTCTGGCCGGCATCGCCGTAATAATCCCCGCGATACCGCAAACCGGCGGCGAGTTGGAGCGTGCCCGCTCGCTGGGGCAACGCGATATCATAGCTGGTCCAGACGTTGCCGATCCGCTTCGGCACGCTCGGCACGCGATTGCCGATGAGCGCGACATTCTGCGGATAATCAGCCAGCACCGCATCCTGCAGCGTGAAATTGGCGTTGATGTTCCACGCCGTCAGCGGGCGCAGGCTGAGATCGGTTTCCCACCCCTTCACGCGATAGGAGTAAGTTTCCGATTCGTTGAGCAGGATCACATAGACGTTCTTGCGCGTGGTGCGGAACAGCGTGGTCGAGAGCGACAGCCAGCTTCCCTGGCGCACGCGCAGCCCGGCCTCCACCTGCGTGCCCTTTTCGGGCACCTGCCCGATGCTCTGCGGCTCCTCGGTATTGAAGATCGGATAGCTGTTGTTGGCATAGCCGCCAAAAAGCGCGAACGAATCCGTAACCTGATAGACCGCGCCCGTATCCCATTCGAAACGATCGTCCTTGCGCACCACCGGCTGGCCGGGCACGAACGGGCAGGTAGCCGTGGCCTGTGGCGGGTTGCACGGATGCTCCGAGCCGGGGTTGAGCGGGATCGCCGAGCGCCCCTCGGCGGCGGTTTTGAACCAGTCCTCCCGGCCCGACAGGCGCAGCTTCAGCCGGGGGGTGAGATCAATCTGCGCCGTCGCGTAGAGGCCGTAAAAGCGGCCATCGACCTTCGCGTCGTTGCAGCTATGGGTCTTGTCGCAAAGGAAATTGAGCGCGGCCAGCCCCGCTTCCGGCGTCACCGGATGATATATGTCCGCGATATTGCCGAGATCGGCGGTGCTGCGGCGTGTGGTCGCGCTGACGTTGCGATATTCGAAGCCGGTGAGCAGCGTGACCGGCATCGACCCGGCCATGAACTTCCACGTCGGCTCCGCCTGGAACACGAAATCGTGGATATTGTCCTTCTGCCGGCGAAGCTGCCGCCCGGTGAGCGCATAAGTGCCGCCCGCCGCCGTCAGACGCCCCCCGGCATTGCGCGCCAGATCAACGTCCCGATCGGTATAGGCGGCGCGCAAATTGACGGTGAGGCTGTCGTTCACCGCCCATGCGTCGCTCAGAAACGCGCGCTTGATCGACTGATCGGCATAAGCGAACGGCGTGTAATAGCGATTGTTGATGTTCACATCGGCAGGCAGCCCGGTGCCGCCGGGCGGGGAAAACGGCAAGCCGATCGCATCCGGGCGAGCCTCGATCCGATGATATTCGAACCGCGCGAGGATATCGTGATTCGCCGGCTGGAAGCCGAGCGAGCCATAAACCTCGCCGCTCCTGCCGCGGGTGCCTCGAAAGCCGTCCGAACGCTGGAACTGGCCGTCGACGCGCGCATTCACGCCATCGCCAAGCGCCCCGTTCAGCGAGCCGCTGGCGGTGATCGTATCGAACGAGCCATATTGGATAGCGGCGCTGGCGGACGCCTTGGCGGTCGGGCGATAATGAACGAGGTTGATCGTGCCGCCCGGCGCGCTGGTGCCGAACAATGCCGAACCCGGCCCCTTGAGCACCTCCACCCGTTCCACGCCGATCAGCGAATGAACATAGCCGCCGAGATCGGAGGTCGTATCCGGCAGACCATCATTCAAAAAGGTGACGTTCAGCCCGCGCGACACGAAACGGTCATAGAAGCCGAACCCATATTGCCCGCCCTGCACAAGGCCGCTGACATTGCGCAGCGTATCCTTGAGCTGGGTGGCGCCCTGCTGGTCGATCAGTTCACGCGGCACGATCTGAATGCTGCGCGGCACATCGAAAAGCGCGGTGCCCGTCTTGTCGAGCCCCGCCGCCGCGTCGAACGGCGTGGTCGACGGGGCGGTGACGACGACGGTGGCATCCGATGGCTCCGGCGCTGCCCATGCCGGCGCGCCGCCAAGCGTGACCGCCAGGACGCAAAGTGATGATCCGTGAATAAGAGACAATTTCACTGCGACACTCCCGAATGTTCCAGAATATTTCGTTTTTTCAATGCCTAAAGGCCGAAGCGCAGCACCCGCCCACCGTCTTCGGTGTCGAGGCTGGTGGCGCGGACATCGAAGATGCGCTGGATGAGATCGGCGGAAACCGCCGCCGGCTCCTCGGCGATCGCCTGCAGGCGGCCGTCGCGCAGGAAGATGAACCTGTCGCCATAATCCATGGCGAGGTTAAGATCGTGAAGCGTCACGACGATCGTGCAGCGCCGGGCGGGCAGCGAGCGCACGAGATCGAGAATCTGAAGCTGGTGATGGATATCCAGGCTGGCGACGGGTTCGTCGAGGAAAATGGTTCGTGGCGCCGGCGCCGCGTCGTCACTCCACACCTGCGCGAGCACGCGGGCGAGTTGCACGCGCTGCTGTTCGCCACCCGAGAGCGTGGGATAGATTTGACGGCGCTTGTCGCCCATCCCGACCAGATCGAGCGCGGCATCGACAATGCGGCGATCCTCGCGGCCCGGCGCGCGCGCGAAATGCGGATAGCGCCCCATCAGCACCACTTCTTCCACGGTGATCGCGAAGTCGATCTCCACATGCTGCGACAGGAAGGCGCGCTGCAACGCGAGTTCCTTCGCCTCGATCGAGAAGATATCCCGATCGCCGTGCAGCACCGCGCCGCCGCTAGGCCTCAGGCGGCCCGCCGCTATCTTCATCAGCGTGGATTTGCCCGCGCCATTGGGGCCAAGGATGACGTTCACCTTGTCCGCGGCGAAGGCGAGGCTGATCGGCTGAAGGATCGACGCGCCGCCGGTCGACCAGTGCACCTCATCCAGAACGATGGTCGGTGTGGTCGCCATCACCACGTCGTCACCCGGCGGCGATAGGCCAGCAATATCCACAGGAAGATCGGCGCCCCGATCAGCGCGGTGATGATCCCCACCGGCAGTTCCGCCGGGCGGATGACCAGCCGCGCGACCAGATCGACCACCTCCATCAGCAGCGCGCCGAACAGCGCCGAGGCGGGCAGCAGAAAGCGATAGTCCGACGATCGCAGCAGCCGCATCATATGCGGCACGATCAGCCCGACGAAAGCGATCACCCCCACCATCGCGGTCGCCACCGAAACGATCAGGGTGTTCAGGATCAGCAGCCGGAACACCAGCCTGTCGGGATCGAAGCCGATGAACGCGGCATCGTCCTCACCCAGCATCAGCGCGTTCAGATCCTTGCCGCGGCGCAGGATGAACAGCAGGCACGGCACGAAGATCGCGGTGACGAGCAGCGTGCCCCGCCAGTCCGCGGTGGTGAAGGTGCCGAGGTTCCAGAAGGTGATGTTGCGGGCCTGCGGATCGCGGGCGATGTATGACAGGAATCCGGTGCCCGCGTTGCACACCGCGTTCACCGCGATGCCGGCGAGCAGCAGCGCCAGCACGTCGGTATGCCCGAACAAGGTTGCGATCCGATAGACCAGCAGCGTCGCAAGAAAGCCGCCGACGAACGCCATCACCGGCACAGCCGCCGTGCCCAGCGGCGAGGTGAAGGCAAGCGCGGAATTTCCGAACACGAACACCATGGAAGCGCCAAGCGCCGCGCCGGACGAGGTGCCCGCAAGCCCCGGCTCGACGATCGGATTGCGGAACAGCCCCTGCATCAACGCACCCGACAGACCGAGCGTCGCCCCCGTCACCGCGCAGAGCAGCACGCGCGGCAGACGCAGCGTGGCGAAGACGTTCAGGTCCAGCGCCTCGTCCGGGCCGATCGGCGCAAGGCCAAGCCAATGCTGGATGAAACGGAGAATCTGCGCCGGCGAGAAATAGAAGGAGCCGACGCACAGCGACAGCAGCGCCGCGCCAAGCAATCCGCATCCCAGCAGAAGGTGAATCCGCCCCCATGATAATCGGCTGGCGCCCATCTCAGCGCCCGGGGTGCAGCCAGCCCGCGATCTTGCGCAGCGCGCGCGGCGTGCGCGGGCCGAAATACATGATCTCGGTTTCGTCGATGCGGTGGATGCTCAGGCTCTTTGCCGCGGGCGTAAGCGCGATGCCCGGCAATTCGCGGAATTTCGCCGCCGAACCATAGCGATCGAAGCCGACATCGGTGGCGATGATGATATCCGGCACGGAACGGGCGATGATCTCGGGCGTCAGGCGCGACATGCCGCCCACCTGATCGAGCGCGTTGACCCCGCCCGCCCAGGTGATGATCTGATCGGCGGCGCTGCCGCGCGTCACGCCGAGATAATTGTTCACGATCTGCCCGAAATGGATCATCAGCACGCGCGGCTTCGGCGTTCTGGCATAAGGCGTCATCGCGGCGAGCGCGGTTTTCATTTCCGCCTGCCAGCGCGCGACGATGGCTTTCGCCGCAGCCTCGCGACCGAAATAGGCGCCGAGCTTCAGCATCAGTTGCTGCGCGGTCGCGGGCGTTTTCCCCGGCTCCATGGTTTCGACCGGGATGCCCACCGCGCGCACCTGCGCCAGCACCGGATCAGGCCCGACATTGCCATCGGTGAGCAGGACGCTCGGTCGCATCGAGATGATGCCCTCCGCGCTCAGCGCGCGGTGATAGCCGACCGACGAGAGCCGGGTGATCTGCGGGGGATAGATTGAGGTGAGATCGCGCGCCACCAGATGCGATTGCGCACCGATCGCGAAGACGAACTCGTTGAGTTGCTTGGATACGCACACCACCCGGTTGCCCGGCCCGGCGGCCCGGCCCGCAATCGGGAACGCCGCTGCCGCGCCCGCCGCCAGAAGGAGCCGACCGGCATCGCGGCGGGAAAGAAACGCGTGGTCTGAAGACATGATACAAGGATCCTCCCGGATCGGATTGCGCCGTCACAGCGCCGGGCAATGAAGGAAAAGGGGCGCCGCCGATCGCGCGGCCCCCCTTTTCGTGACGGATCAGATGCCGGTCGAAACGTGCGGCGTGATCGTGATCGGTCGCAACTTCACCCGCCCGATCTGCGTGTTGAATCCGGCAAGCTCGCCTGATTTCAACTGGTTCCATTCGGCGAGATGGGCGGTCGCCTGCCCCTTCAGGTCTTCAAACTCCTGATAGGCCTGCCTGGTCGGCGGGTTGTCCCCCGTGCCGACGGTGAGCGCCAGCGAGGCGAGCTGATTGTTCAGGCGAACCGGGAAGTTCAACGGATCCTGCGACGCGATGGAAAGCTTCTGGGTCAGCTTCTCCTCGATCGCGCTGGCCTTGGCGTCGAGCGCATCGGCGGCCTGAACGATCGCCGCGTTGCCGTTCGCGCCCTTGCGCGCCTCGGCCAGCTTCTCGTGTAGTTCGCGGATTTCCAGCACCGCGTTCTGCACCGCGTTCAGCTCGGTGTTGACCGCCATGGCAAGGTCGAACTGCTCCTTGAGCTGCGCCTGGGTTACCTTGACGTTCGGATTGGCCACGATCTCGAACGGCTGCGTCACCGATTTGCCGTTGACGGTGAGCCGGGCCTTATACTGCCCCGGAATGGCAACCGGCCCGAGCGTGGAGGCGTGCCACATCGCCAGTTTCGGCACGTGCACCGGCCCCTGCACGCGCATATCCCAGGCGAAGCGGTTCAGCCCCGCCTTGGTGCCGAGCGACGGCGCGGGGGTGCGGGGCGCTTCATCCTCATCGTCATCCCCGCCCGCCTTCGGGGCGGGCTTGGTGGCCGCCTTCAAGGTGCGGATCACCTTGTCCGACGCATCGAGGATTTCCAGCTTGATCGCCTCTGGCGCCACATCCTGTTTGAGGTTGTAATAGAGGATCGTCCCCTGCGGCGGATTGGTGCCGGTGAACTTGGTCATCGAATCGCCGCGCCCGGTGAACACCATGCGGATCGTCTGACGCGGCTTGAACAGGTGCGCCGGCTCCTGCGTGATACCCGGCGTCCACTGGCGCAGCGGGCTGAGATCATCCAGCACCCAGAAAGCGCGGCCATGCGTCGCCACCGCGATGTCGCCGCGCGGATGAACGACGAGATCATGCACCGGCACGCGCGGCAGGTTTAGCTGGAGCGGCTTCCAGTGCGCGCCATCGTCGAACGAATAGAAAATGCCGTTCTCGGTGGCGGCATAAAGCAGCCCCTCACGCTCCGGATCGGCGCGCACCGCATGGACATAGGCGTCCGCCGGCAGACCGTCGGTGATCGACACCCAGGTCTTGCCGAAATCATCGGTGCGGAAAGCATAGGGCTTGTAATCGCCCATCTTGTGCCGCTCCACCGCGATATAGGCGGTGCCCGCCTTGTGCGGATGCGCCTCCACCATATCGACCGTGCCCCATTCGGGCATGTCCTTCGGCGTGATGTTGGCCCACACCTTGCCGCCATCGGTGGTGATATGGACCAGTCCGTCATCCGTGCCCGCCCAAAGCAGATTTTTCTGCACCGGGGATTCGACGAGCGAGAAAACCGTGCCGTACAGTTCGACGCTGGTATTGTCCTTGGTGAGCGGACCGCCCGAGGCAAGCTGCTTGCTCTTGTCGTTACGGGTGAGGTCCGGCGAGATCACTTCCCACGACTGGCCGTCATCCGTCGATTTGAACACCACTTCGTTGGCGTTGTAGAGCACCTTCGGATCATGCGGGGAGAACAGAAGCGGCTCGGTCCACTGCCCGCGATGCTTCAGATCCTTCGGCGCCCAGCCCATCGTCTCATGCGGCCAGGGCTTGATCGGAATCGCCTGCCCGGTGCGATCGTCGAAGCGGGTGACCTCGCCCCAATAGCTGCCCGCGATAACGACGTGCGGATCCTTCGGATCGGGAACGATATAGCCGCTTTCGCCGCCACCCACCGGGCGCCAGTCGCGCATGGTGATCCCGCCTTCCACATTGGCGGAAGCGATGCGGATCGTCGAATTGTCCTGCTGCGCGCCATAGATATTGTACGGCACCTGATTGTCGACCGCGATGTGATAGATCTGCCCGGTCGGCTGATTATCCCCGTTGGTCCAGCTTTCCCCGCCGTTGACCGAGACGTTCACCGCGCCATCGTTGCTGTTCACCATGTAACGGGTGTCGAGCGGATTGATCCACAATTGGTGATTGTCGCCGTGGAAGGTGGGCATCGACTTGAACGTCTTGCCGCCATCGGTGGATTTGTAGGCGCCGGTGTTCATCACGAACACCTTGTTCGGGTCTTTCGGATCGGCGAACACGTTGGTGTAATACCAGGCGCGCTGCCGGTAGCTGTTGTCGTCGTTGATCCGTTGCCACGAAGCGCCGCCATCGTCGGTGCGATAAAGGCCGCCCTTCTCGGCCTCGATCAGCGCATAGACGCGCTTGGGATCGGAGGTCGGCGCGACGCCGATCTTCCCGAGAATCCCCTCCGGCAGCCCGTTCCCCGCCATCTTCTGCCAGGTCGCGCCGCCATCGGTCGAGCGATAGAGGCCGCTGCCGGGGCCGCCGCTTTCCATGATCCACGGCTTGCGATGCACCTGCCACATCGCGGCCCAGACGATATTGGGATTGGTCGGATCAATCTGCACATCAACCGCGCCTGTCTTGTCGTCGACGAACAGAACGCGCTCCCAGCTCTTGCCGCCATCTCGGGTGCGATAGACGCCACGCTCGCCGCCATCGCGGAACAGCGGCCCGCCCGCGGCAACGAAAACGAGATTGGGATCGGTGTTGCTGATCGCCATCCGGCCAATGAACTCGGACCCGCGCAAACCGGCGAAGGACCAGGTCTTGCCCGCGTCGGTCGATTTATAGACGCCGTTGCCGCCGACGACATTGCCACGCGGCGCCCCGCCCTCGCCCGTGCCGATATAGATCACATTGGGATTGGACGGCGATACGACCAGCGCGCCGACCGCCGGCGATGCTTCCGGGAACTTGTCCCACAAGGGAACCCAGGTGCGCCCGGCATCGGTCGTCTTCCATACGCCGCTGGAGGCCATGCCGCCGTAATAGATCGTCGGATCGCCCGGCACGCCGGCCACGCCGGTGGCGCGCCCGCCACGGAACGGGCCGATCTGGCGATATTCCATGCCGCCAAAGGTGGCCGCCGCCTCACTTGTCGCCCGAACAGGTTCGGCTTTGCCCTTCGCGGCGATCGGCACGGACAGAAGGAGAGGTGCTCCCGCCAACAGATATGCCGCGAAAGAAATCTTCTTTTTCATCATATGCTCCCCCTTGGTGTCCCAATCGCCCGTTTCGATGCGGGCGTTATGCTATTGTATCGTGGTTGATGGCCCGATGCGGCGCATCGCGATTCCCGCCGGATTGCGCCATCGGCGGTCGCCCGGATCGATGCCGTTCAAAATACGCCGCCCGCTCCGGTGAAAATCACGGCTTCGCTGCGCAGCCGTCAGCGAACCAGCGACGCCCTCGCCGGACGGCGCGCCGATGGTCGCGGGATGGATGGCAGCCGGCGCCCGCCGGATATTCGCTATGCGCTTCGGCCCGGTTGCGGCGATGGGGCAACGGAACCGCGAGCCAGAGAGCGGGTCGATCGCCAGACGCCAGGCGCTTTCAATGGATGAAACGCGAAGAACGTCCGACACAAACCCCTCCCGGCGACTCAATTCACCTTTTTTCCGTTCCGCTTCGACGTTGACCGCCGCGCATCCGGACGCCTCATGGCGCAGTTGGCCCGCTGTTCTTCGTTTCCGCTCACGGTTCGCGCCGCGCAACGGTTCTTAAATAACAACGAACGCTATTAAAATTACTCACCGGAAAGCGGGTGTCAATCGTATGTCGCAGATTTTGCCGGAGATACTCGCGCTCAGCCAAGTTCAGGCGCGGCGCCGGATGCAGGGCACGCGCCACCTGGATTCAGATGCAGCTGCACGTTCGACAAGCCACGGCCCCGGCGCTCTCCAGCACGAAGCATCCGCAATCCGCCATATCTCCGATAAAGCGCGATCCCGCATTTGAAGGATCATGGATCGAAGGTCGCGACGGACAACGCGGCAATTTGGGCAGGCCTGCGACGGCCGGGATGCCGGCCGAAACGCTAGAGCGGTTTTCGATCAGTCTGCATCGTAGCCGGCGTTAGCGAAATAGTTGGCG
>NZ_CALMPA010000060.1 GCF_937871615.1 uncultured Sphingomonas sp.
CCGCGCTTTCGCGGCGAGCGGCTCCGCGCCGCGCATCCTGCTTGGCGGCATGGCGGAGCGCGCGGAGAACAGCGCCGGGCGCGGGCAGCGCGTGAGCGAGCGGCTCGTCGCCGATGCGGCGACACAGGCGGAAGCGGCGCGCGCGCAGGTGGAGGTGCTGACCCCGCTGACGATCGCGCTGCCGCCGAGCGGCATCCCCGCCAACGCCGATGTGCTGACGCTGGATGAAGTGTCCGTGCGCGGGCTGGGGCCATGGTCGCTCGCGCTGCGCGGGCCGGAGCGGGTGGCGGTGAGTGGGCCGAACGGCGCGGGCAAGACGACGCTGCTCAAGCTCGCCGCCGGGGCGATCGCGCCGGACAGCGGCGCCGCGCGGCGCACCGGGCGGCTGGTGATGCTCGATCAGCATGTCTCGCTGCTCGATCCCGCGGCGACGGTGCTCGGCAATCTGCGCCGGATCAATCCGGGGCTGGACGAACAGGCGGCGCGGGCGATCTGCGCGCGCTTCGCCTTCCGCAACCGGGACGCCTTGAAGCCGGCGGGGGTGCTTTCGGGCGGCGAACGGCTGCGCGCCGGGCTTGCCTGTGCGCTCGCCGGGGCGCGTCCGCCGTGCCTGCTGCTGCTCGACGAGCCGACCAACCATCTCGATCTGGAGTCGATCGAAATTCTGGAGCGCGCGCTCGCCGAGTTCGACGGCGCGTTGCTGGTGGTAAGCCACGATCCGGCGTTCCTTCGTGCGATCGGCATCGGGCGCGAACTGCGCATCGGGCAATCACCGTCTCGACATTGACCCCGGCGCCTCCTATCCGCGCGTAACGTCTCAGGGGGAGCTTTATGCCCAAAGCCAGTCAGGTTCTCGATCGCGTCCTCGTGCTCGAAATGGTGCGCGTCACCGAAGCCGCCGCGATCGGCGCCTCCACGCTTGTCGGGCGCGGGGACGAGAAGGCCGCCGATGCCGCCGCCGTCGAAGCGATGCGCGAGGCGCTCAACAGCCTCGACATCGACGGCACCGTCGTGATCGGCGAAGGCGAGCGCGATGAAGCGCCGATGCTGTTCATCGGCGAGAAGGTGGGCACCGGCAACGGCCCCAAGATCGACATCGCGCTCGATCCGCTGGAAGGCACCACGATCTGCGCGAAATCCGGCCCCAACAGCCTGGCCGTGCTGGCGATCGCGGAAGCCGGCGGGCTGCTCAACGCGCCCGACGTTTACATGGACAAGCTGGCGATCGGGCCGGGCTATCCCGAGGGCGTGCTCGATCTGGACAAGACGCCGACGGAGAATATCCGGGCGATCGCCGCGGCCAAGGGCGTCGAGCCGCATGAGATCATGGCCTGCGTGCTCGATCGCCCGCGCCACGAGAAGCTGATCGCCGAGCTGCGCGCGATCGGCTGCGGCGTGGTGCTGATCGGCGACGGCGACGTGGCGGGCGTGATCGCCACCACCGATCCCGATACGACGATCGACGTTTATATGGGATCGGGCGGCGCGCCCGAGGGCGTGCTGGCCTGCGCCGCGCTGCGCTGCGTCGGCGGGCAATTCAAGGGCCGCCTGCTGTTCCGCAACGATGACGAGCGCGCGCGCGCGCGCAAATGGGGCATCACCGATCTCGACCGGCAATATGATCTGAAGGATCTTGCCAAGGGCGACTGCATCTTCGCGGCGACCGGCGTGACCGATGGATCGCTGCTCGAAGGCGTGAAGCGCCGTGGC
Source organism: uncultured Sphingomonas sp. (assembly GCF_937871615.1). GTDB lineage: Bacteria > Pseudomonadota > Alphaproteobacteria > Sphingomonadales > Sphingomonadaceae > Sphingomonas. The sequence goes on from NZ_CALMPA010000060.1 coordinate 1,711, forward strand.
GACCACATGACCACCGAGAGCGTGGTGATGCGCGCCTCCTCCGGCACGGTGCGCTGGGTGAAGGGCGAGCATCGCATCGAGCGGTGAGGTGATCGCGGCGGCGCTGCTGCTCGCGGCATTGCCCGCCGCGAGCTGGTATGTGCGGCGGCGGCTGGCGCTCGATCTCGGGCACGGGCGCACGGGCGCCTATCTGGCGGTGACGCTGCGGCAGATCGGCGGCTTCGCGGTGCCGGCGCTGGCGGCGCTGGCGCTGGCGGGCGAGTGGCGCGCCCTGTGGCGGGTGCCGGAGAGCTTCGCGCGGCTTGCCGATACCTGCGGCATCGCGGGATGGGTTGCGCCGGGCGACGGCTGGACGCTGCTGATCGGCGCTGTCGGCGGGAGCGCGATCGGCGCGGGATTCGCTTTCCTCCAGTGGCGCCGCCGTGGCCGCAGGGGGCCGATGTTCGGCGAACTCGGCTGGCTGCTCCCGCGTGACCGGCGCGATCTTCGCTGGGGCATGGTGCTATCGCTCGTCGCGGGGGTGGCGGAGGAGATATTCTTCCGGCTCGCCGTGCCGCTGCTCGTCTCGCTGGTGACGGGGAGCGCGCTTGCCGGCTTCATCCTCGCCGCGCTGATGTTCGCCGCAGCGCATCGCTATCAGGGCATGGCGGGCGTGATCGCCACGGGGGCGATGGGCATCGCGTTCACCGCGCTGTATCTTGCGAGCGGGGCGCTGTGGTTGGCGATCGCCGCGCATATCGTGGTCGATCTCAACAGCCTGGTGATCCGGCCCGCGATTACCGGCGCATGGAGGGCTTGAGAAAAACCGTTCGTAAGCTAAGGAGTGTGCCAGGTCGCGAGCGTGATCGCGCAGCGCGTGGGAGAGTGAAGACGATGATCGACCTCGATGCCATCCAGTGCCTTTCGGATATACCGGCCGCGCAGGCGAAAGCGCGTGGCGATCAGGTGGCGGTGCTGTTCGATGGGCAACCGACGACTTTCGCGGAACTGAGCGCCCGGACCGACGCGGTGGCGCAGGCGCTGATCGCCGACGCGGCGAAGCCGGGCGACCGGATCGCGATCCTGACCAAGAACCACCCCGGCTGGTATCCCCTATTCTTCGGATCGGGCCGCGCGCGCACCTGTTTCGTGCCGGTCAACTGGCGCCTTTCGGTGCCCGAGGCGACGTTCATCCTTTCCGATTGCGCGCCGACGCATCTGTTCGTGGGCGAGGATTTCTTCGCCGAGGCGCTGGAGATGGCGAGCGCGATGGAGCGCCGCCCGCAGATGATCGCACTTTATGGCGAGCATCCCGATTTCGTGCCGTTCGACGCATGGCTGGCGCGCGGCGCGGGCACGGTGGTGGCCGATCGCCCGTCGCTCGATGACGATGTGCTCCAGCTCTATACCAGCGGCACGACCGGGCGCCCGAAGGGCGTGGTGCTCACCAACCGCAATTATCGCCGCTTCATGGAGATGGCCGAACAGGTCGACGGCTTCGCTTATGAAGCCGGGCGCACGATGATGGTCGTGATGCCGCTGTTCCATGTGGCCGGCGCGAATTTGGGCATTTCGGGATTGGCGCAGGGATGCCGGATCGTGCTCATCAAGGAATTCGTTCCCGCCGAGGCGATCGCGATCATGCTTGAGCAGGAGGTGAGCTACGCCTTCCTCGCGCCCGCGATCATCCTGATGCTGTTGCAGGCGCCGGAGATCGCGGGGCAGCACTTTCCGGAACTGCGCAACATCTCTTATGGCGCATCGCCGATATCGGAGGATGTGCTGGCACGCGCGCAGGCGGTGTTCGGTTGCGATTTCGTGCAATTCTACGGCATGACCGAATCCGCCGGCTCCGGCTCCTATCTCTCGCCTTCGGCGCATCGCGCGGGCGGATTGCTCAAATCATGCGGCAAGCCATGGCCCGGCGTGGAAATGGCGATCGTCGACGCCGATGGCGTCGCGCTGCCGGCGGGCGCGATCGGCGAGATCGTCATCCGCGGCGATATCGTGATGAAGGGCTATTGGAACCGCGACGAAGCGACCGCCGAAACGCTGGCCGGCGGCTGGCTCCATACCGGCGATGCGGGTTTCATGGACGCGGACGGATATTTCTTCGTCCATGATCGGATCAAGGACATGATCGTTTCGGGCGGCGAGAATGTCTATCCCGCCGAAGTGGAGAATGCGATCGCCGGATGCCCCGGCGTCGCCGACGTGGCGGTGATCGGCGTGCCCGACGAGAAATGGGGCGAGGCGGTGAAGGCGCTGATCGTCGCGGACGGCGAGGGGCCGACCGCCGATGCGGTGATCGCCTGGGCGAAGGAACGGATCGCGGGCTATAAGGCGCCCAAATCGGTCGAGATCGTCGAGGCGCTGCCGCGCAACCCATCGGGCAAGGTGCTGCGGCGCGAATTGCGCGCGCGATATTGGGCGGGCCGCGATCGCGCGGTGGGATAGGGCGCGCCGGCCCGTTTTTCGATGCGGCTTTCGTTCCGGTTGAATCCGGGCGAAAGCCGCGCCGCTCAGCCGCGCAGTTGCTCGTGGTGGCGGATCACCTCGTCGATGATGAAGCGCAGGAATTTCTCGCTGAACTCGGGATCAAGCTCGGCATCCTCCGCCAGTTGGCGCAGCCGCGCGATCTGCGCTTCCTCGCGGCCCGGATCGGCAGGGGGCAGCCCCGCGACCGCCTTGTGCCGGCCGACGGCCTGCGTGATCTTGAAGCGTTCCGCGAGCAGGCAGACGAGCGCCGCGTCGATATTGTCGATGCTCTTGCGATAACCCTTCAGCACGTCGTCCGGCATCATGCCTCCTCAAGTCTGCCACTCGCGCGCCTTTTGCGTGGCGCCGCCGCCGCGCGCAAGGCTTGTGGCGGCACCATGTGCAAATCACCCATATTGCCTTTTCAGGCCCGTGGCCTAGAGCCGGACGCCTGATGAGCGCCACCATCCACCGCCTGGCCGACCGGCCCCCCTCGCTCGAACCGATGATCGAACTGGTCGCGGGCGACATGAACCTCGTCAACGCCGCGATCCTCGATCGTATGCAATCCCAGATACCGCTGATCCCGGAACTCGCCGGGCATCTGATCGCGGGCGGCGGCAAGCGTATGCGCCCGATGCTGACGCTCGCGAGCGCGCGGCTGCTTGGCTATATGGGCACGCGGCATCACCGGCTGGCGGCGGCGGTGGAGTTCATCCACACCGCCACGCTTTTGCACGACGATGTGGTCGACGGCTCGGACCTCAGGCGCGGCAAGCGCACCGCCAATCTGATCTGGGGCAATCCGGCAAGCGTGCTGGTCGGCGATTTCCTGTTCAGCCGCAGCTTTGAGCTGATGGTGGAGGACGGCAGCCTCAAAGTGCTGAAAATCCTCTCCAACGCCAGCGCGGTGATCGCGGAGGGCGAGGTGAACCAGCTCACCGCCGCGCGGCGGATTGATCTGGGCGAGGATCGCTATCTCGATATCATCAACGCCAAGACCGCCGCGCTGTTCGCCGCCGCCTGCCGCATCTCCGCCGTGGTGGCGGAGCGCCCGGAGGAGGAGGAGGCCGCGCTTGACGCTTATGGGCGCAATCTGGGCATCGCCTTCCAGCTTGTCGACGACGCGATCGACTATGTTTCGGACGCCGGCACGATGGGCAAGGACGCGGGCGACGATTTCCGCGAGGGCAAGATGACGCTGCCGGTGATCCTCGCTTATGCGCGCGGCGACGAAGCCGATCGCAAATTCTGGAAGGACGCGGTGGAGGGGCGCCGCGACAGCGACGAGGATTTCCTCCACGCGGTAAGCCTGGTGCGCGAAACTCGCGCGGTGGACGATACGCTGGCGCGCGCGCGGCATTACGGCCAGCGCGCGATCGACGCGCTCGGCCCGTTCGCATCGGGCAAGGCGAAGGACGCGATGGTAGAGGCGGTGGAGTTCGCGATCGCGCGGGCTTATTGATGCGCATCCGCCGATCGACCGCCGGTGACGGCCAACGCGTGCTGGCGATCTGGCGCGGCGCGGTGGACGCCACGCATGATTTTCTGAGCCGCGAGGACAAGGAGGCGATCGCGGCGGAGGTCGCTGATTTCCTGCCATCCGCGCCGCTGTGGCTGGCGGTGGACGCGGATGACCGCGCGCTTGGCTTCATGCTGCTCGATGGCGCGCGGATGGAGGCGCTGTTCATTGATCCGGCACAGCGCGGCAAGGGGATCGGCCGCGCGCTGGTGGAACATGCGCTGGCGGGCGCGGCGGAAATTCTCACCGATGTGAACGAGCAGAACGCACAGGCGGTGGGGTTTTACGAGCGGATGGGCTTTGTCGTGACGGGCCGGTCGGCGCTGGACGGGCAGGGGCGGGGTTATCCGCTGCTGCATCTGAAATCGGGTACGCGGTCTTAACCCCCTGTCGCTAAGGCGTGGCACAATGCTGCGCGTTCTCACCCTTTCGTCATTATTCCCCGATGCTTCGCGACCCAATTTCGGGGTGTTCGTCGAGCGGCAGACGCTTGGGCTGGCCGCGCACCCCGATGTTGCGTTGACGGTGGTTGCTCCGATCGGCGTGCCGCCGTGGCCGCTTGACCGGCATCCGCATTATCGCGCGCTGGCTGGCCTGCCGGAGCGGGAGGAGTGGAAGGGCGTCGAGGTGCTGCGCCCGCGCTTCACCGTGCTGCCCGGAACCGGGGGGCGGTTTCACGCGGCGGCGCTGCGGCGCGCGGTGCGGCGCGCGATTCCGGCGCGCGCGTTCGACGTGATCGACGCGTCGTTCTTCTTTCCCGACGGGCCGGCGGCGGTGGCGCTGGGGCGCGAGCTTGGCATTCCGGTGTCGATCAAGGCGCGCGGCGCGGATATCCATCACTGGGGGCACGCGCGCGCGACCGCGCGGCAGGTGCGCGCGGCGGGGCTGGCGGCGGATGGGCTGCTGGCGGTGTCACAGGCGATGGCCCGCGACATGGCGGCGATCGGCATTCCGGCGGAAAAGGTGCGGGTGCATCGTACCGGGGTCGATCTCGCGCGGTTCGCGCCGGTGGATCGGGCGGCGGCAAAGGCGGCGCTCGGCGTCAACGGGCCGCTCGTCGTGTCGGTCGGCGCGCTGATCCCGCGCAAGGGGCACGATATCGTGATCGACGCGGTGGCGCGGCTCGACGGCGTGAGCCTGCTCATCGCCGGGGAGGGCGCGGCACGCGGCGCGCTTGAGGCACAGATCGCACGGGCGGGGCTTGGGCGTCGCGTGCGGCTGCTCGGATCGGTGCCGCATGGCGAGCTGCCCGCGCTGATCGCGGCGGCGGACGTGATGGCGCTGGCCTCGTCGTCCGAGGGGCTGGCGAATGCGTGGGTCGAGGCGCTTTCCTGCGGCACGCCGATCGTGATCTCGCCGGCGGGCGGCGCGCGTGAGGTGGTGACCGCGCCCGAGGCGGGGCGGGTAGCGCCGCGCGAGGCGGGGGCGTTTGCGGCGGCGATCGGCGAATTGCTCGCCACGCCGCCTTCAGCGGAGGCGGTGCGGGCGCACGCGCTGGGCTTTACCTGGGACGCGAATACGGCGGCGCTTTACGCGCATCTTGCCGGGCTGGTCGCGGCGCGTCAGGCGATCGGATAGAGCGCGGCGGCGATCTGCCGCCCTTCGCCGCGCAGCACGCCCCAGGTGCGGGCGGCGGCGCGGCTGTCCATCGGCTCGATCCCGATCCCGCGCTCCTCCAGCCACGTCACCAGCGCGCGCGGCGGTCGCGAAAGATCGTCCCCGGTGCCGAGCAGGATGAACTCCGGGCGGGCGGCGACGAGCGGGGCGAGATCGTCCGCGGTAAGCGCGGCAAGCGGCGGCGGAGACCATGCGGCGACCGAATCGACCGTCATCATCAGCGCGGGGAAAATGCCGTCATCGGTGCGGAACCCCGCCGGGCCGATCCCCTTGATGATCGGCCCGGCGGGATCGCGCGTGCGTTCGAGCTTCACCCTTCGCGCGGGCCGACGCGCTCGGCCCGGTCGTTGCCGCTCGACGCGGGGGCCGGCGGCTCGGCGCGCAGCCCGAGCGAGATGAGCAGCGAGGAGGAGACATAGACCGACGAATAGGTGCCGACGACGATGCCGAGGATCATCGCCGCGGTGAACCCGCGCAGCACATGGCCGCCGAGGAACAGCATGGCGAACAGCGCCAGCAGGATCGTCACCGAGGTCATCACGGTGCGCGGCAGCGTTTCGTTCACCGACAGGTTGATGATCTCGCGCATCTCCATCTTGCGATAGCGGCGCATATTCTCGCGGATACGATCGTCGATCACGATCTTGTCGTTGATCGAATAGCTGACGATCGTGAGCACCGCCGCGACGATATTGAGATCGAACTCGAACTGGGTGATCGCGAAAAAGCCGAGCGTCATCAGCAGATCGTGGACGATCGCGACGACGGTGGAGACGCCGAACTGCCATTCGAAGCGGAAGATCGCGAACAGGCCGATGCCGAGGATCGCAAGCACCACCGCGAGCACGCCGTTGCGGATCAACTCACCCGAAACCTTGCCGGAAACGGTGGAATAGCGGCTGAACGTCGCGCCGGGGAAATTCTGCGCGAGCGCGGCCTCCACCTTTTTCACGACGGCGTTGGTCGCGCCCTCGTCCGCGCCCTGCTGCGCAGGCAGGCGGATCGTGATCGTCCGGGGATCGCCGAACTGCTGGAGCGAGGCATCGCCGAAGCCCTGTTCGTCGACGACCTTGCGGACCTTGTCGAGATCCGGCGTGGTCGCGAACTTCTCCTCGATCATCAGCCCGCCTTCGAAATCCACGCCGAAATTGAGGCCATGGTAGAAGGTGAGGCCGACCGCGAGGACCGACAGAAAGAGGGTGAGACCGAACGCCCAGCCGCGCAGGCGGACGAAATCAATGTTCGTATCGTCGGGGACGAGCTTCAGGAGTTTCATCGTATCGCTCGCCTTCAGATATTGATCGTCTTGGGCTTGGCACGGCGCAACCAGCCGGCCACCAGCATCCGGGTGAAGGTGACGGCGGTGAACACCGAGGTGACGATGCCGATCAGCAACACCACCGCGAAGCCCTTTACCGGCCCCGAACCCAGCACGAACATGATGACGCCCGAAATCGCGTGGGTCATGTTCGCCTCGAAGATCGTGCGGCTCGCCTCCTTATACCCCAGTTCGACCGACTGCACGATATTGCGCCCGCGATGCCGCTCTTCACGGATACGCTCGTTGATGAGCACGTTGGCGTCCACCGCGGTGCCGATCGTCAGCACGAAGCCCGCGATGCCGGGCAGGGTCAGCGTGCCGCCGATCAGCGCCAGCACGCCGACGATGACGAACACGTTGATGATGACGGCGAGGTTCGCATAGAGCCCGAACCGGCCGTAAGTGACGAACATGAACGCGACGACCAGCGCCACCGCGACGGCGGAGGCGAGGATGCCGGCCCGGATCGAATCCGCGCCGAGATCGGGGCCGACGGTCGATTCCTCCACCACCTTCAACGCGACGGGCAGCTTGCCCGAACGCAGCGCGATGGCGAGCTGGTTGGCGCTATCCACCGTGAAGCTGCCGGAGATCGAGGCGCGACCGCCCATGATCGGCTCGTTGATATTCGGCGCGGAGATCACGCTGTTATCGAGGATGATCGCGAACGGCTTGTTGACGTTATCCTGCGTCACCTTGGCGAAGCGGCGCCCGCCCTGGCTGTCGAAGGTGATCGCCACCTGCGGCTCGTTGGTCTGCGGCGAGAATTCCTGCCGCGCGTCGGTGAGCATATCGCCGGTGATGATCGCGGAACGCTTGACCGCGATGAACGGCACGCCGCTGGGATTGTTCGGATAGGGCAGGATCTGGCTGCCGATCGGCGCCTGCTTGTTGCGAAGCTGATCCGGGGTCGCGCTGGTGTCGACCAGCTTGAATTCGAGCTTGGCCGTCTTGCCGAGCAGATCCTTCAGCGCCTGCGGGTTTTGCAGGCCGGGCACCTGCACGACGATGCGGCTGGTGCCCTGGCGGATGATCGTCGGCTCACGCGTGCCGAGTTCGTCGATACGGCGGCGGACCACTTCGGTGGCGTCGCCCATCGCGCGATCGACCGCCTGATTGAGCCCGGCGGCCGTTGGGGTGAGGACGAAGCGGCTGGTATCCACCACCGCGATATCCCATTCGCGCTGGCCCGTCATGCCAGCGCCGCCGCCGGTGATCGACAGCAGCCGCTCCCGCGCGGCATCAACCTGCGTCGGATCGCGCAGCAGGAAGGAAAGCTTGCCCTCGCGCGTGGAGATATCGCCGATCTCGATCCGTGGATCCTGGCGGCGCATCTCCGTCTGCACCTGCTCGCGCATCTGCTCCAGCCGGCTCGACTGGAGATCGTTCACATCGGCTTCGAGCAGCAGATAGCTGCCGCCGGCGAGATCGAGCCCGAGGTTGATGCGCGGGTGCGGGATATGGCCCCATTGATCCGTCAGCCGCTGCGGCAGCAGACTGGGGATCGCCAGCGCCACGAGCACGGCGAGCAGCCCCCAGATCGAAAGGACTTTCCAGCGCGGGAAGTCCAGCATCTTAGTCGTTCGCCGGCTTGCCGCCGAGCGGAGTGACTTCCGCCAGCGTCGCCTTTACCACCCGCACGCGGGTGTTGGGCGCGATTTCAACCTCGACGACGGTGTCTTCCACCTTGGTCACCTTGCCGAGCAGGCCGCCCGCGGTGACGACCGAATCGCCCTTCTTCACGCCGCTGACCGCGCTTTGCAGCGCCTTCATCCGCCGTTGCTGCGGACGGATCATCAGGAAATAGAAGACGATGAAGACCAGGAACAGCGGCGCGAGGCCGAGGAATCCGGCGATCCCGCTCTGCTGCGCGGCGCCCCCCGCCACCTGGGCGTAAGCTGGAGAAATGAGCATTTTACCCGTTCATTATAGTACGGCGGGCGAAAGACCCGCGCGGAAGCGTGCGGCGCTATCATCGTAACGATAGCGGCGCAACATGAGGCGATGTTAAAGCCGCGCGCGGGGCACAACAGCACCGACGCGAAAACGGAGTGGATGATGACGATTCTGGTGATGGGGACGATCCGGCTGGCCGCCGGGGAGGGCGCGAAAGCGGCGCAATTGCTCGCCGATCATGCGCAGGCGGTGCGCGCGGAGGCGGGGTGCGACGAATATTGCTTCGCATTCGATGCCGCCGATCCCGATCTGATCCGCGTCGCCGAACGCTGGGCGAGCGTGGAGGCGCTGGCGGCGCATGGCGCAGCGGAACATCAGAAAGCGTTCGGCCGCGCGCTGCGCGCGCACGCGCCTCAGGAAATGGCGATCGACGCGTGGGACGGGATGCATTGGCGCAAGTTGGTGTGAGGCGGCTTGCGTTGTTGCCGGAGCGCGCGTAGAGGCGCCGCTCCGGTCGGGGCGTAGCGCAGCCTGGTAGCGCATCACACTGGGGGTGTGGGGGTCGCAGGTTCGAATCCTGTCGCCCCGACCAA
>NZ_CALMPA010000061.1 GCF_937871615.1 uncultured Sphingomonas sp.
CGCGCGGCGGGCGGATATCGCAGCCGCGCAGGCGCGGATCGCGGCGGCGGCGGCGGGGCGGCAGGTCGCGCGGCGCGCTTTCTATCCCAATATCAACCTCTCCGCGCTCGCGGGGTTGCAGGCGGTGGGCCTCGGCAATCTGTTCGACGCCAATTCGGGCGTCGCGGGCGGCGGCGGCGCGATCCATCTGCCGATCTTCGACAATGGCCGGTTGAAGGCCGATCTTGTGGGGGCGGCCGCCGGGCTCGATCTCGCCATCGCCGATTATAACGCAAAGGTGGTCGGCGCGGTGCGCGAGGCGGCGGACGCGGTGGCGCGGATCGAGGCCGCCGATGCCGAGCGCGCGAAACAGGCCGATGTGGTGCGCGGCTATGCCGAAACCGCGCGGTTGAACGGCATCCGCGTGTCGAGCGGGCTCGCCTCGCGGCTCGATCTGATCGAAACCGACGTGCGGCTGCTCGACGCCGAGCTTGCCCAGACCAATCTCGCCATCGACGCGCTCGCCGCGCGCGCGCAGCTCGCGCAGGCGCTCGGCGGCGGTTTCGATCCTTCCCAGGATATCAAGCAATGACCGACGCAGAGACCCCCGCTTCCACCAGCGGTCAGCCGCCCGCCGCGATGGCCGCGCCCGCCGGCGGCAGACCTGCGCTGCGCAAGCGGCTGCTGACCATCCTCGCGGTGGTGGTGGTGATCGCCGGGCTGGCGTGGCTCGTCTTCGGCGTGCTGCTCGCGCCGCCGTCGGAGGAAACCGATGACGCTTATGTCGCGGGCGATGTGGTGGCGATCACCGCGCGCGATGGCGGCACGGTGGTGTCGCTCCATGCCGACAATACGCAGGCGGTGAAGGCCGGGCAGCCGCTGATCGACCTCGATCCCGCGACAGCCGATGTCAATCTCGCGGCGGCGGCGGCGGAACTGGCCCGCGCGGTGCGCGCGACGCGGGCGGATTTCTCCAAGGTCGGCGCGAGTGGCGCTGCGGTGATCCAGGCGCAGGCGCAGCTATCGGCGGCGCAGGCCGATTACGCCCGGCGCAAATCCGCCGCCGGTGCGGGCGCGATCTCGGGCGAGGAACTGAGCCACGCGGCGGACGCGGTGAAGGTCGCCACCGCCACGCTCAATCTCGCGCGCGCGCAGGCCGCGCAGGCCGAAAGCACGGTCGCGGGCACCGATGTGAACACCAATCCGGCGGTGATGGCGGCGATCGCGGCCTATCGCCGCGCCGCGATCATCCGCAGCCACATGCACATCGTCGCCCCGATCGACGGCGTGGTGGCGCAGCGCAACGTGCAGGTCGGCCAGCAGATTCAGGCGGGCGCGCCGCTGATGGCGATCGTTCCGCTCCACCGCCTGTGGGTCGATGCCAATCTGCGCGAAACGCAATTGCGCGATCTGCGCATCGGCCAGCGCGCGACGGTGGTGTCGGATATGTATGGCGGCAAGGTCGTCTATCATGGCCGCGTCGTCGGGCTGGGCGCGGGCAGCGGCAACGCCTTCGCGCTGTTGCCGCCGCAGAACGCCAGCGGCAACTGGATCAAGATCGTCCAGCGCGTGCCGGTGCGCATCGCCCTCGATCCGAAGGAACTGGACAGGAACCCGCTGCGCGTCGGCCTGTCGGTGAAGGCGACGGTGGATACCGCCGATCGCTCCGGCGCGAAGCTCGCGCAGCCCGCGGCATCGCCCTATCAGGGCGACGTGGCGACCGACGCGAGCGATCCGGCGGTCGAGGCGCGCATTCGCCAGATCATCGCGGCGAACCGCTGAAGCGATGACGCCGCACCGCGAGGCAGCGAGGCAAGGGAGCCGCCATCATGGCTAGCGCCGCGCCATCGCAACCCCCGCCACTCGCTGGCGGGCGCCGCGCGCTCGTCGCGATCGCGCTGGCGCTCGGCACGTTCATGATGGTGCTCGACAGCACGATCGCCAACGTCTCCCTGCCGACGATCGCGGGCAATCTCGGCGTGTCGAGCGACAATTCCACGTGGATCGTCACCGCCTTTGCGGTCGCCAACGGCATTTCGGTGCCCTTGACCGGCTGGCTGATGCGGCGCTTCGGCGTGGTGCGCACCTTCTGCACCACATTGGTGCTGTTCACGATCGCCTCGCTTTTGTGCGGCATGGCGTGGAGCCTGCAATCGCTGATCGTGTTTCGCGTGCTGCAAGGCGCGGTTTCCGGGCCGATGATGCCCGGCAGCCAGGCGCTGCTCATCTCGATCTTCCCGCCGGAAAAGCGCGCCACCGCGCTTGGCATCTGGTCGATCACCACATTGGTCGCGCCGATCATGGGGCCGATCCTGGGCGGCGTCATCTCGGATAATTATCACTGGGGCTGGATTTTCCTCATCAACGTGCCGTTCGGGATTTTCGCGGCCTCGATCTGCTGGATCAACCTGCGCGCGCGCGAGACGCCGGCGATCAAGCTGCCGATCGACATGGTGGGGCTCATCATGCTGGTGGTGTGGGTCGGCGCGATGCAGATCATGCTCGATCTCGGCAAGAATGCGGATTGGTTCAGCGATCCGACGATCGTGGTGCTCGGGGTGATCGCCGCGATCACCTTCGTCGCATGGGTGATCTGGGAGTGGACCGATGCCAATCCGACGGTGGATCTGCATCTGTTCACCAACCGCAATTTCGCGATCGGCACGCTCGCCTTCTGCCTCGGCTATGCGGTGTTCTTCGCCAATATCCTGCTGATGCCTTTGTGGATGCAGACGCAGCTTGGCTATACCGCGACCTGGGCCGGGCTGGTCGCCGCGCCCAGCGGGGTGGTGGCGGTGCTGCTCACGCCGCTGGCGGCGCGCATGGCGGGCCGGTTCGATGCGCGCATCCTGGCGACGGTGGCGTTCGTCGGCTTCGCGGTGAGCTACTGGATGCGTTCGGGTTATACGACCACGGCGAGCTTCTGGGATTATACCATCCCGATGATGGTGCAGGGCGTGTCGATGGCGACCTTCTTCCTCGCGATGGTGACGATCTCGCTCGATCGCATTCCGCCGGAGAAGATCCCGTCCGCCACCGGCATTTCCAATTTCGCGCGGATCGTGGCGGGGGCGTTCGCCGCCTCGATCATCACCACCGCCTGGGATCGGCGCGAGGCGCTGCATCAGGCGCGGCTGGCCGACGCGGTTGGCGCGAAGCCGCCCTATCAGATGGCGGTGGAGGGGCTGCACCGGCTCGGCCTCGATGCGACGCAGGCGGCGGCGGTGGTGACGCGCGAGATGGTGGGCCAGGCCTATCTGCTCGCCGCGAACGATCTGTTCCGCCTGTCGGCATGGCTCGCGGCGGCGATGATCGTGGTGCTGTGGTTCACGCGGCGCCCCGCCGCGCACGACGGGCCGATCGCGGCGGACTGAAGCGATTAGGCCGCGAGCGCGGGCGCTTCCGTCGCGGCGATCCAGCCGCCGCCGAGCACGCGATCGCCATCATAGAGCACCGCCGCCTGCCCCGGCGCGACGCCATATTCGGGCGTGTCGAACAGCAGCCGGTCGCCCACGATCCGTGCCGGCACCGGCTTCGCCATCGAGCGCACCTTGGCGGTGAGCGGGCGATCGAGCGGGCCGAGCACGTTGATCCCCTCCAGCCGCGCCGCGCCCACCGCGAGCGCCGCGCGCGGGCCGACCACCACTTTCTTCTCCGCCGCATCGACGCGCACGACATAAAGCGGCTCGGGCGTGCCGCCGATCTCCAGCCCGCGCCGCTGGCCGACGGTGAAATGGATGATGCCGCGATGCTGGCCGAGCGTCCGCCCGTCGAGATCGACGATCGCGCCCGCGGTATCCGCCTCGGGCCGAAGCTTGCGGACGAGGCCGGCATAATCGCGATCGGGCACGAAGCAGATATCCTGGCTGTCGGGCTTGGCCGCGACGCCAAGGCCCAGTTCGGCGGCGATCTCGCGCACCCGCGCCTTGGGCAGCGCGCCCAGCGGGAAGCGCAGGAAATCGAGCTGCGCCAGCGTGGTGGCGAACAGGAAATAGCTCTGGTCGCGCGCGGGATCGAGCCCGCGGTGCAGTTCCGGCCCGTCCACGCCGGTCACGCGGCGGACATAATGGCCCGTGGCGAGGCAATCCGCCCCCAGATCGCGGGCGAGCGCGAACAGATCGGTGAACTTCGGCCCCATATTGCACTGGACGCACGGGATCGGGGTGCGCCCGGCGAGATATTCGTCGGCGAATTTATCCACCACCGTCTCGCGGAAACGCGATTCATGATCGAACACGTAATGCGCGATGCCCAGCCGGTCGCACACCGCGCGCGCATCGCGGATATCGCGCCCCGCGCAGCACGAGCCGGTGCGCCCCACCGCCTCGCCGTGATCGTAGAGCTGGAGCGTGACGCCGATCGTCTCCGCGCCCGTCGCATGGGCGAGCGCCGCCACCACCGAACTGTCGACCCCGCCCGACATGGCGACGACGATCCGCTTGCCGGACAGGTTTTCGCCGAGCTGGAAATCCGCCTGATTCATCACCCGCGCCGATACAGGAGAGCGCGCGCCAGCGCAAAGTAACCTTGGTGAACGAACCATTGCCGCCGGCTTTACGCGACCTTTAGCAACGCCGCGTAAAAGCGATCCAACGCCCGCCAAGAGGCGTGAAAACGAAAAGGGTCGCAATGGATTTGAGTTTCGCCAGGTTCGACAGGCACGCCGATGCGGCTGTCCTGCTGCCTGTCGATCTGGCGGTGTTGATGGTGCGGGTCGCGGCGCGACAGGCAGCGTCGCCGACCGCGATCGCACATGCGCAGATGACGTATCGGCCGGCGGAGGGGATGCGCTTCGCACCCGTCGATGGCGCCTTCAACGGTGCCACGGCCAGGGCGCTCGCCGCGTGGAAGAATGAGTGAAGGCCTTGTTTACCGTGCCGCTTAGGCGGCGCTCAACGGCCTGCCGGCTAGGCAATGAGCGTCGTGATTGGAGAGGGGGCCCCCCGCCCCGAACCGAAAGTTAAAGTTATGATTGAGAACCAGAAAATTCGCCCCGCACGGGTCATCGGGCCACTCGGTGAGCCGCTGACGCTGGAATCGCTGCCGCCGGTCAGCACGACGCGCTGGGTGGTTCGGCGCAAGGCCGAAGTGGTCGCTGCGGTGAACGGTGGCCTGCTTACGGTGGATGAAGTTTGCGAGCGTTATGGCCTGACGGTCGAGGAGTTCGCCGGATGGCAGCGCGCGATTGATCGCTCGGGGATGCCGGGCCTGCGCGTCACGCGGATCCAGCATTATAAATCGCTGTACGAGCGCCAGCAGAAATATTGACGTTCACGCGATCCCGGCCCGGCCGGATTCGCGAACGGCGCCGGTGCCGATCCCATTCCTTCTTCGCGTCGGACAACAGCGGGAAGGAACGGGCGGCACCGGCGCCGTTTTCATTTTCACGCCGCTCGGCGCGCCATCGGGGCGCCCGCGCAGTTACGCGATCGGAACAAAAATGGCCCTCGGCGATTGTTAGGTAACGCGGCCCGGAAGACGCCGGGTGACCGCAGGGGAGAGTGTCATGGGTATCATTCTTTGGCTCATCATCGGCGGGGTTATCGGCTGGCTGGCCAGCATCATCATGCGCACCGATGCGCAGCAGGGGATTTTTCTCAACGTCGTCGTGGGAATCGTCGGCGCGTTCATCGGCGGCCTGATCCTGTCGGGCGGCTCGATCAACAACGCGCCGCTGACGATCACGTCGTTCCTGGTCTCGCTGCTTGGCGCGGTGATCCTGCTGGGGATCGTCAACCTCATTCGCCGCGGCTCGGTGCGCTGAGCCTTATCGCCTGAAGGCAAAAAGGTGGCCGCCCGGCTGAGCGGGCGGCCACCTGCTTTCATTGCAGCAGGAAACGCACCGCCACGGTGACGGAGAGATCGGTTTCGCCGGCCATGATCTGGCTGTCGGCGGCGGGCGCGGCGGCGACCCTGGCATACATCACCGGGCGCGGGATATTGCCCTCATTCTCGCCGTTCTCGTTGATCGAGATGATGCGCACGACGCGCAGGCCAGCGGCCTTGGCGTAAAGCTCGGCGCGGGCGCGCGCGATCCGCACCGCCTCGCCGCGTGCCTCGTCGAGCGCGCTTTCGGGCTTGCTGACGGACATTGACGGGCCGTCGATCTGGTTCGCCCCCGCCTTCACCAGCGCATCGAGCGCGGCGCCGCTCTTGGCGATATCGCGGAATTTCACCGAAACATTGTTGTTCGCCTGATAGCCGGTGATGACCGGCGCTTCATTCTGCTGATAGCGATATTGCGGCGAGAGGCCGACGTTGCTCGTCATGATATCGCGTTCGGCGATTCCCGCGCCCTTCAGGGACTGGATCACGCGCGCCATCCGCGCCGCATTCTCCGAAAGCGCGGCGGCGGCGGTGGGCGCCTGGGTGACGACGCCGGCGCGGATCGTGGCGATATCGGGGGTGCGGACTATCTTGCCCGTCGCCGTCACGTCCAGCGTGGTGCCATCGGGAATTGCGGTGTCGGCCAGCGCCGGCGCGGCGGTGGCGGCGACGGCGCTGGCCGCCGCGAGGGTAATGAGGAAACGCATGAGATTCGATGCTCCCGTATCTGTTGCTGCGGCGGGTTGTGGCAGGCCCACGATCAACCGCAGATGAACGGCTGTGTTCCGAAAATCACACCCGCGCCGGCATCCGCGCCGGAATAGGGCGCCCTCTTGAGCGCGGTGATTTATTTCTCTAATACAGCGCCCAATTAATCAGGGGCGGCTGGATAATCGCCGGGACGGGAAAGTGGATCGAATGAATTACGAATCCGGCAGTCTGGAAGGAGAGCCGCTGGCGCTCGAAGGGCCGGCGCGGGATGCGCGCCGCCGCCGGCGCTGGATCGTGATCGTCGCGCTGGTGATCGTTGCCCTGGCCGTGTCGGGCTATGTATATTCCAGCCGGAAGGGGCCGGTGCATAGCTCGGTGGCCGATCAGGCGCCGAACGTGACGGTGGTGGTTCCGGGCAGCGCGCCGGTGGGGCGCGTGATAAACGCCACGGGGTCGCTTGCCGCGAAACGCGATATGCCGGTCGGCGTCGCGGGCGAAGGCGGGATGGTCACGCGCGTGCTGGTCGAGCCGGGGCAATGGGTCGCCGCCGGGCAGGTGCTGGCGATCGTCGATCGCTCGGTGCAGGTGCAGACCGCCGCCAGCCTCCAGGCGCAGACCGGAGTTGCGCAATCCGATCTGGTGCTGGCGCAGCAGGAGCTTGAACGCGCGCAGCAACTCGTCGGGCGCGGTTTCATCAGCCAGGCCGATCTCCAGCGCCGCATCGCCACCCGCGATGCCGCCGCCGCCCGGCTGAAGGTGGCGCGCGCCGCCGTCGCCGAACAGGGCGCGCGCAACCGCCGGCTCGATATCCGCGCGCCGGAGCCGGGCCTGATCCTCACCCGCCAGGTCGAGCCGGGGCAGATCATCAGTTCGGGGTCGGGCACGCTGTTCCGCATGGCGAAGGGCGGCGAAATGGAGATGCAGGCGCTGCTCGCCGAGGGCGATCTCGTCAACATCCGTGTCGGCGATGCCGCCACCGTCACCCCGGTGGGAGAGACGCGCTCCTTCGCGGGCAAGGTGTGGCAGGTCTCGCCGGTGATTGATCCCAAGACGCGCCAGGGCGTCGTGCGCGTCCAGCTCGCTTATGATCCCGCGCTTCGCCCTGGCGGCTTCGCCTCGGTGAAGCTCGTCGCGGGGACGAGCAGCGCGCCGCAATTGCCGCAATCGGCGATCATGAGCGACGATCGCGGCAATTTCGTCTATATCGTCGGCGCGGACGACAAGGTGGTGCGGCGCGATGTCCGCCTCGGCACCGTCACCGATCGCATGGTCGCCATCGCCTCAGGGCTTAGCGGCAAGGAGCGGGTGGTGCGGTCGGCGGGCGCGTTCCTCAATCCCGGCCAGAAGGTCGCGCCGGTATTGGGCAAGATCGAGGGCTGACCGGCGCCATGAGCTTCCGCAACATCTCCGCCTGGTCGATCCGGAATCCGGTTCCGTCGATCGTGCTGTTCGTCATGCTGACGGTGGCCGGCATGGTCAGCTTCGTCCGCATGGATATCAACCAGGAGCCGGATATTGATTTTCCGGCGGTGGCGGTGGAGATCACCCAGCCGGGCGCGGCGCCGAGCGAACTCGAAACCCAGGTGACGCAGCGCGTCGAGGCGGCGGTGCGATCGGTGGAGGGGATCGACGAGATCCAGTCCTACGTCAGCGAGGGCAATTCCACCACGATCGTGCAGCTCGATATCGGCACGCCGATCGATCGCGCGGTGAACGAGGTGCGCGACGCGATCGTGCAGATCCGCTCGAACCTGCCCGAGGGAATCCTTGAGCCGCAGGTCAGCCGCGTCAAGGTCAACGACAATGATGTCGGCAGCTATTCCGCCATCTCCACCGACATGACGATCGAGCAGCTTTCCTGGTATATCGACAATACCGTGGCGAAGGAGCTGATGTCCGTGCCCGGCATGGGCAAGGTGGAGCGCAACGGCGGCGTCGATCGCGAGATCCGCGTGATCCTCGATCCGGCGAAGCTCGCCGCGTTCGGGCTGACGGCGGTGCAGATCAACCAGCAGTTGCGCCAGGTGAACCTCAACGCCGCCGGCGGGCGCTCGGAGATCGCGGGCGCCGAACAGTCGCTGCGCGTGCTCGGCAATGCGCGCGACGCCTATCAGCTCGGCCAGACGCAGATCACGGTGGGCGACGGGCGGACGGTGAAGCTCGCCGACGTGGCGACGGTGCGCGATCTCTATGCCGAGCAGCGTTCCGCCGCCGCGGTGGATGGCCGCCCGGTGCTGAGCTTCGATTTCAAGCGCGCCAAGGGCTATTCCGACGTCACCGTCTTCCGTGAAGCGCAGAAAAAGCTCGATGCGCTGGAAAAGCGCAATCCGCACGTCCATTTCGAGCTGCGCTACGACGGCTCCAAATATGCGCTGGAACAGTATAAGAGCGCGATCCACGCGATGATCGAGGGCGCGGTGCTCGCGGTGTTCATCGTGTTCCTGTTCCTGCGCGATGCGCGCGCCACCGTGATCTCGGCGCTGGCGATCCCGCTTTCGGCGATCCCCGCATTCTGGTTCATGGACATGATGGGCTTCACGCTCAACAGCATGACATTGCTGGCGCTGAGCCTGGTGGCGGGCGTGCTGGTCGACGATGCGATCGTGGAGATCGAGAATATCGTCAGGCACATGCGCATGGGCAAAACCGCCTATCAGGCGTCGATCGACGCGGCGGACGAGATCGGCCTTGCGGTGCTCGCGACGACGATGGCGATCGTCGCGGTGTTCCTGCCCGTCGGGCTGATGCCGGGCATTTCGGGGCAGTTCTTCAAGAATTTCGGGCTCACCGTGGTGGTGGCGGTGTTGATGAGCCTTGCCGTGGCGCGGCTCATCACGCCGATGATCGCGGCCTATTTCCTCCGCTCCTTCGGCCACGCCGAGCATGGCGAGGGCCGGCTCATGGATATCTACATGGCCGTGCTGCGCTGGACGCTCGATGTGGGCCGCGCGCCCGCGATCCGCGCGCAGGGCGGGCTGAAGCGCGTCACCGGCTATTTCAGCGATCACCGCATCTGGGTGGTGGGCATCGGCGCGGTGGCGTTCCTGCTGACGATCCTGTGCTTCGCCAGCCTGCCGATGCAGTTCCAGCCGGCGAACGATTCGGAGCGGTCCGGCGTCACCATCACCATGCCGCCCGGCACGACGATGGCGCAGACGCAGCAGACGGTGGACAAGGTCGTCGCGCTGCTGCGCAAGCAGCCCGATGTGAGGAGCGTCTATAGCCGCACGCTGGTTGGATCGGCCAGGGTCAGCGCGGTGTTCAAGGATCACAAGTCGCAGACCTCGACCGAGTTCGAGCGCGGCCTCGCCCCCGAACTGGCGAAGATTCCGGATGCGCGGGTCAATTTCGCGTCGCAATTCGGCTGGGGTGACAATAACCGCGATGTTTCGATCACGCTCGGCGGCGACGATCCGGTGCTGCTGCGCCAGACGGCGAACCAGCTCGTCGCGGAGATGACGCACGTGCCGGGGCTGGTCGCGCCGCGCATCGCGGGCGATCTCAATCGCCCCGAAGTGGTGATCCGCCCGCGGCTCGATCTCGCCGCGAACCTCGGCGTGACGACCAGCGCGCTGTCCAACGCGATCCGCATCGCGACGATCGGCGATATCGACCAGAACAGCGCGAAATTCTCGCTTTCGGATCGCCAGGTGCCGATCCGCGTCGTGCTCGCGCAATCGGCGCGCACCGAATTGTCGACGATCCAGAACCTGCCGGTGCAGACGCAGAGCGGCGGCTCGGTCCCGCTGTCGCTGGTGGCCGATATCGGCTTCGGTTCGGGGCCGACCAAGATCAACCGCCTCAACCAGCAGCGCCAGTTGACGATCGGCGCCGATCTGGCGCCGGGGCTGGTGGTGAGCGATGCGATGAAGCGGGTCAACGTGCTGCCCGCGATGAAGAATCTGCCGCTCGGCATCCAGCGGATGACGGTGGGGAACGCCAAGTGGCAATCGGAAATGCTGGTCAATTTCGCGTTCGCGGTGGTTGCCGGCGTGTTCCTGATCTTCTCGGTCTTGGTGCTGCTCTATCGCCGCCTGCTGCCGCCGCTGGTGAACATGGGATCGCTGCTGCTCGCGCCGCTCGGCGGGCTGGTCGCGCTCATCGTGACGGGCAATCCGCTTTCGTTGCCGGTGTTCATCGGGCTGCTCATGCTGCTTGGCATCGTCGCCAAGAATTCGATCCTGGTGATTGATTTCGCGCTGGAGGAAATCGCCAAGGGCGTGCCGATCCGCGAGGCGATCCTCGATGCCGGGCACAAGCGCGCGCAGCCGATCGTGATGACCACGGTGGCGATGGTGGCGGGCATGGTGCCCACCGCGCTGTCGCTCTCGGGGGACGCATCGTGGCGCGCGCCGATGGGCGTGGTGGTGATCGGGGGGCTCTCGCTCTCCACCTTGCTCACGCTGCTGATCGTGCCCGCGTCGTTCAGCCTCGCGATCGGGATCGAGCGGCGGATCGGCCCGTGGCTGGGCCATCGCCTGCTCACCTATCGTCCGGGAGACGACGGCCATGGCCTGATCGACCATGTGCCCGGCGGCGGCCCGCTGCCCGCGCCTTATGGGCGGATCGGTCATGGCGGCGATGGCCCGCAACCGGCGGAATGATGCCGCCGCGCGGCGGTGCGGGGCGTTGAGCGGCGGCGATCGGCGCGAATGGCGGGGCCGGGCCGGTTTCGGGCGGGGCGATTCCGCGGCGCGGACTTGAACAAAGCGGGCACTTGGGGATTGTTTCGGCGATGAACCTGATCGTCCGCCGGCGCCCGCCCCACGAAAGAATACCCGCCGGGCTGGTGCGGATGCGGGTGATCGCCACCGGCATGTTGATCGCGATGGCGGCGGCATTCGTGCTGGCGCGCGCGATGGAGCCGGCGCATCCGGCATGGGGCTTCCTGCGCGCCTTTGCCGAGGCGGCGATGGTCGGCGGGCTGGCGGATTGGTTCGCGGTGACGGCGCTGTTCCGCCATCCGCTCGGGCTGCCGATTCCGCACACCGCGATCATTCCGCGCAACAAGGATCGCATCGGCGATCAGCTCGCCTTGTTCCTGCGCGATAATTTCCTGATTCCGGGCGTGGTGGCACGGCGGATGCAGCGGATGGACCTGGCGAGCGTCGCCGGGCGCTGGCTGACCAATCCCACCGCCGGCAGCACGCGGCTGACGCGCGGGCTGTCGCGGCTGGCGGTGGAGGTGCTTCAGGCGCTCGATCAGGAGCGGCTGGGCGGCATGGTGCGCGGCGCGATGGTGCAGCAGGTGCGCGCGATAGAGGTGTCGCCGATGCTTGGCCGCGCGCTCGCCGCCGCGATCAGCGAGGATCGCCACCTTCCCGTGCTCGACGGGATCGTGCGCTGGGCGGGCCGCGTGCTTGAGGCGAACCAGCCGATCGTCCGCGCGATGGTGCATGAACGCGCCGGCTCGATCATGCGCTGGACGGGGCTTGATGAAACGCTCGCGGCCAAGATCATCGACGGGCTGGACAAGATGCTGCGCGACATGGCCGAAAACCGCGATCATCCCTTGCGCGGCAAGGCGGAAGAAGGGCTGGTAACGCTGGCCCGCGATCTCCAGCACGATCCGGCGATGATCGCGCGGGTTGAGCGGATGAAGCTCGAACTGCTCGAAAATCCCGCGATGCAGGATTGGATCAACGGGCTGTGGGAACAGGCGCGCGCCGCGATGCTGCGCATCGCCCGCGATCCCGATGCGCTGCTCGCGGGCAAGCTGCGCGAGGCGTTCAACCAGTTGGGCGAGACGTTGCAGCGCGATGTCGGGCTGCAACGCACGCTCAACCGTTATGTGCGCCGCGCGGCGGTGGGCACGGCGGCCGATTATGGCGATTCGATCGTGCGGCTGGTGTCGGAAACGGTGCGCGGGTGGGATGCGGAGACGATCACCCGCCGGCTCGAAAACGCGGTGGGCAAGGATTTGCAGTTCATCCGCATCAACGGCACTTTGGTCGGCGGGCTGGTCGGGCTGGCGATCCACACGGTGGATGTCGCGCTGTGACCGGCGGGGTGCGGCTTGCCGTGGCGATCGCTTTCGCCCAAGGATGCCGGTGATGGGCGCGGCGGCGGATTTCAGCGAGGATGGCGATGTCCTGCGCTTCACCGGCGATCTCTCGCTGGCGAAGCTGGGCGATCTGCCGCAACGGCTGCGCGGGCTGGGCGAAGGCGTGCGCCGGGTCGATCTTTCGCGGGTCGAGCGGATCGACACGGTCGGCGCGTGGATCGTCCACCGTTTCGCGCGCGATCACGATGCCGCGATCGAGGGACTTGATCCGGAACAGGCGCGGCTGCTCGCGCATGTCGGCGATGCGGATCAGCCGGTCGCGATGCGGCCCCGTTATCTCAGCCCGTTCACCCGCGTGCTGGGGGAGATCGGCGCGGCCACCGCCACGGCGGGCAAAACGTTGCTCGGGCTGCTCGGCTTCCTCGGCGCGACGGTGATCGCGTTCGGCAATGTCCTGCGCCATCCGCGCCGTTTCCGCTTCAACGCCACGGTGCAGATGTTCGATGTGGTCGGCGTTTCCGCGCTCGGCATCATCGGGCTGATGAGTTTCCTGATCGGCATCGTCATCGCGCAGCAGGGCGCGGTGCAGCTCCGCCAATTCGGCGCGGAGGTGCTGACGGTCAACCTGATCGGGCGCATCACGCTGCGCGAACTGGGCGTGCTGATGACCGCGATCATGGTCGCCGGGCGATCGGGATCGGCCTTCGCCGCGCAGATCGGCACGATGAAGCTGACCGAGGAGATCGACGCGATGCGCACGATCGGCGTTTCCCCGATGGAGGCGCTGGTGCTGCCGCGCACGATTTCGGCGATCGTGCTGATGCCGCTGCTCGGCTTTTACGCGTCGCTGGTGGCGATGATCGGCGGCGGCCTTCTGTGCTGGATCAACCTGGGCATCCCGCCGGTCACCTATATCGCGCGATTGAGGGAGGTGGTGCCGATCACCGATCTTTACGTCGGGCTGGTCAAGGCGCCGGTGTTCGGCGCGATCATCGCGATGGCGGGCTGCTTCCAGGGGATGCAGGTGGAGGGCGACGCCGAACAGGTCGGCAGCCGTACCACCGCGGCGGTGGTGCAGGCGATCTTCCTCGTGATCGTGCTCGATGCGTTCTTCGCGGTGTTCTTCACCTCGATGGGGTGGACGTGATGGCGGATGACGATTGCATCATCCGCGTGCGCGGGCTGCGCACCAGCTTTGGCGATCAGGTCGTCCATGACGGGCTGAGCCTCGACGTGCGGCGCGGCGAGATCCTCGGCGTGGTCGGCGGATCGGGTACGGGCAAATCGGTGTTGATGCGCGCGATCATCGGCCTCCAGCCGCCCGACGAGGGCGAGATCACCGTGTTCGGCGAGCCGACCATCGCCCGCGACGAGACCGAGGCGCTGGAAATCCGCAAGCGCTGGGGCGTGCTGTTTCAGGGCGGCGCCTTGTTCTCCACGCTGACGGTGGCGGAGAATGTGCAGGTGCCGCTGCGCGAATTCTATCCCGCGCTCGATCTTGCGCTGCTCGACGAGATCGCGTCGTACAAGGTGGTGATGACCGGGCTGCCCGCCGATGCCGGCCCCAAATTCCCCTCCGAGCTTTCGGGCGGCATGAGGAAGCGCGCCGGGCTGGCCCGCGCGCTGGCGATGGACCCGGAATTGCTGTTCCTCGACGAGCCGACCGCCGGCCTCGATCCGATCGGCGCGGCGGGGTTCGACGAACTCACCCGCTCGCTTCAGGAAACCATGGGGCTAACCGTGTTCCTGATTACCCACGATCTCGATACGCTTTACGCGATTTGCGATCGCGTCGCGGTGCTGGCGGATAAAAAGGTGATCGCGGTGGGCACGATTCCGGAACTGCTCGCGCTGGATCATCCGTGGATTCAGGAATATTTCAACGGCCCGCGTGGCCGGGCGGCGGTGGCGACGCAGGAGGCGCACGCCGCGCGCGAAAAGGCAGGGACTGACTGATGGAAACCCGATCGAACCATGTTCTTGTCGGATCGGTCGTGCTGATCCTGCTTGCGGTGCTGGCGCTGTTCACCGTGTGGATATCGCGCCTCGGCGGCGCCGCCGAGAAGGAATATGACATCTTCTTCAAGCAATCGGTCGATGGGCTGGCGAAGGGGTCGTCGGTCACTTATTCGGGCGTGCCATCGGGGCAGGTCAAATCAATCCAATTGTCGAAGAACGATCCGCAGTTCGTCCGCGTGCGCATCAGCGTGAACGAGGATACCCCGGTGCTGCAAGGCACCACCGCGACGATCCAGGGCAGCTTCACCGGCACCAGCACGGTGAGCCTCGATGGCGCGGTGAAGGGCGCGCCCCCGATCACCTGCCCGGCGAATGACGCCGCCAATCAATGCCCCTATGGCGTGCCGGTAATCCCCACGCGCACCGGCGGGCTTGGCGCGATCCTCAATTCCGCGCCGCAATTGCTCGAGCGGCTCTCCACGCTGACGGAAAAGCTCACCGGGCTGGTGACGGACAAGAATCAGGCGTCGATCGCGGGCATCCTCGATAATACCAACCGGCTGAGCCGCGCGCTCGCCGATCGCGGGCCGGAAATCGCCGCCACGCTGGCACAGACCCGCATCGCGGTGCAGCAGGCGGGGGACGCGGCGGAGAAGATCGGCAATCTCGCGCAAACCACCAATGGCGTGCTGGCGGACGATGTGAAGCCGGCGATGGCCAATCTCAACGATGCGATCCGTTCGGCGAAGCAGAGCGCGGATACGCTGAACGCGGCGATCGGCGATGCGCGGCCGGGGCTTCAGGCGTTTTCGAAACAGACCGTGCCCGAGGTGGGGCAATTGGTCCACGATCTGCGCAATATGGCGCAGGCGCTTTCGTCGGTCGCGGAAAAGGTTGATCGCAACGGCGCCGGTTCGCTGCTCGGCCAGCAGCGGCTTCCTGATTACAAGCCCGGCAAATGAGGCGGACGATGAAGCGATTTGCGATTTTTCTGGCGGTGCTGCCGCTTGCCGGCTGCGTCAGCTTCGGGGCGAAGCCGCCGCCCTCGCTGCTCGATCTCACCGCGGCGGATCAGGTGAAGCCGGGGCAGGAACAGGATGCCGCCAGCGCCGGCACGATCACCATCCATGTACCCGCCGTGCCACAGGCGCTCGCCACCGCGCGCGTGCCGGTGCAGGCGACGCCCACCTCGATCGCCTATGTGAAGGGCGCGCAATGGGTGGAGCCGCCGCAGCGGCTGTTCGCGCGGCTGCTTTCCGATACGGTGGCGGCGCGCACCGGGCGCGTCGTGCTGGGCGCGGCGCAATCGTTCGGCGATCCGGGCGCGCGGCTGAGCGGCGAATTGCGCGCTTTCGGGATCGACGCAGCGTCGTCCAGCGCGATCGTCACCTTCGATGCCACGCTGGTGCGCGCGGAAGGCGGCAAGGTGGAAAAGCAGCGTTTCGAGGCGCGGGTGCCCGTCGCTGTGATTGATGCGGCATCGGCCGGGCGCGCGCTCAATCAGGGCGCGAACCAGGTCGCGGCGCAAGTGGCGGACTGGGTCGGCAAGTAACCGCGGGCGAAGCGCGGGCGCGGCGTGCCCGATCCCCATTGCCGGCGCGTGGCCTAGGCAACCGCTGCCCGCGTGCCCAGCGCGCGAATGCCACAGACGCGTCGAGCGGCTGTGGCGGCACGATGCGGGCGCGGCCTCGCACGACCGCGACGCATCCAAGATGTGGCGTAGACAACGGATGCCCGCACCGAATGCACGGATGTCGTTGCCGCGCCGAGCGACTGATCGGTGCGCGGCGCGCCGCCGGTCGGCCACTGGGCGTCCCGGATGCCGCATAAGCGACGGCTCCCTGCGCCCAACGCGCGGATGCGGTAGGCGCATCGAGCAACCGTTCCGCGCGCGATGCGGGTGGCGCGTCGATCAGCCATGGTGCGTTTCGGATGCGGCGTAGGCAATGGTTCCGAACGTCCAGCGCGCGGATAGCGAGGTGCGTCGAGCGAGTGCTCCCGCGCGACGCGGGCGGTGGCAGAGTGCCGGTCGGGCACAACGTGTCCCGGATGCGGCGTAGGCGATGAATACCCGCTCGCCCAGCGGGCCACGATACTGGGGGCGCGTCGAACTGGCTGCCCACGCCCGGCGCACCGCTGGCGAAGGTGCGTCGAACGGCTGTTCCGGCACGACGCGTGGGATATTGGTCGGGCACCACGCGCGAGAAGCGAGAGCTTGTCGGGCGGCGGGGCGGTCATCCGCTGTCGGGGGGACGAAACCACCCCGCGCGGCATTCGATCGCTATTTCACGCGTCGGATCGGCGTCGGCACGTTGCAGATATCCGCGCCGCCCGCCGGCTGGATGAAGAACGCGTCGCGGCGGTTGTCGCGTGCGTCGGCGTAGCGCGCGAAGCTCGTGCTGTCGGTCGCGAGATATTCGAAACGGGGTTGTTCGCTCGCCGGCAGGTCGCTCGCGATGCGGGTCGATACGATCGGCACCCGTTCCGCCGCCGTCGCGTACATGCCGAGCGCTTCCGTCCCGCGCGGCAGGGCGGAGAGGTGCTCGATGCCCTCGATCACCCGGCCGACCAGCGCGATATTGCGATCGAGATGGCGTGGCGCGTGGCCGATCACCGCATAGAGTTCCGCGCCATTGCCCGTGTCCGGCGGCATGTCCCGCCCGACGCCGACCATGCCATAGCAATGCACCGGCCACGCCATGGTTTCGCTCGGGGCGGCATCCGCGCCCTGTCGTGCGCTCGCGATCGGCCAGCCGCGCCAGGTGAAGGTCAGCGGGGCATAGGCGTCCCGCCCGTTGCCCGCGACGAGGCCGACGAAGGCGCGCGATCCCGCCTGTCGCACGACTGCGCCGTCGATATAGGTGCGGCCAAGATCGGTGACATACGCGCTTTGCGGGATCGGTTTCATGCCCGGCGGCAGCGGCTTCTTCCCGCTCGCATCGCCCCATTGCGCGACGTAATTGTCCTGCACGCGGTTGATGCTGGTGCCGTCCCACCAATGCGCGCGGGCCAGCCGGCGGATGTTGTCGATCCACCCTTGCGCGAAGGGCGCGGGGAGCAACTGGATGAAAACGCGGCGCGGATGCCCGCGCGAATCGGGCGCGAGGTCGAGGATCGCCAGGTCGTCCGCCGGGATCGCCCGCCACGCCGCCTCCGGCGCGCGCGCGGCGATTTCGGATGGTGCGGTCACCGGCGCGCGCGGCGCGCTCGCCCGCCCGTCCGTTCGCGGCGCGCGCGCGGCGATTTCAAACGGCGCGGTCACTGGCGCTTGCGCCGCAGCGGCGGCCTGCGCGAATGGCGCGCTGAGCAGCGCGAGAGTAACCATAATCATGGACATATGCTGCCGCCGCCGCGTGAATCATGCAATCGCGAACACCAAGCTTGCGTCCCCCCCCACATCCCCCTACTGCGACCCCTCCCAAGGCATGCGGAGCGGTGGCCGAGTGGTCGAAGGCGCTCGCCTGGAAAGTGAGTATACGGCAAAACCGTATCGAGGGTTCGAATCCCTCCCGCTCCGCCACAATTTTTCAAATTGAAATATATTCTCGAAAAATTGCGCTCGGCGCTCACGGCGATGTCCGCATTTTGACGTGGCTTGCATCGCACTTCGGCGTTTTTGTACGCATTGGTTCGCCTGTTTTGTCGGGATGATTCGACAGATTTCGCCCGTCACGTAGAGGGACCGGTGGGGGATCGCCGTCGGAAACAGCGCTCGCCGGTTGGCCGCATCCGGAGCGGAAGGGGTTTCTCGCGGTGGGCGACGGCGTATTATGCTTATTCCGCCAGGCGCGCATGTTGCCGTCATGCCGTTCGGATCGGCGTCGGTGACGGGTAAGCGGCTGGTTCGTGCGGCACCGATAGTCGTCACGCTGCCAGCTATGGCCGCTCGATCGGCCTTGCATTGCTGGAGATCGTCGTGGCTGCGCCCGTGACCTCCGCCGCATGGTGGGGCCCGATCCTCAGACCGTGTTCAAACGCGAATGAATAACCTCCGCATAACCGTATCACTGGCTTCTTCAACTGCCGATACGGGCGGTTCGGCATAACCGGAGCGTCACTCGAAGGAAGCATGTCGACAACGCCGCGCAATCCCGCTTGACGCGGCGGAATTACCGCGCGCCGCGCTCCGCCATAGCGCGCAATTCGGGTTTCACCACCTTGCCCGAAGCATTGAGCGGTAGCGCATCGAGCAGGGTGATGCGGCGTGGCGCTTTATAGTTTGCCATATTCTCCCGCGCCCAGCCGATCAGCGTGTCGCTGTCCACCATCGCGCCGGGCCGGGGAACGACGAAGGCGTGGCCGATCTCGCCCATCCGTTCATCCGGCACGCCGATCACCGCGACCGCGCCGATCGCGGGGTGGGCGGAGAGCAGTTTCTCGATCTCGGCCGGGTAACAATTGAATCCGCCGGAGATATACATGTCCTTCTTGCGATCGGTGATGCGCAGATAGCCGCCAGCGTCCATCACGCCGACATCGCCGGTGTGGAACCAGCCATCGGGGTCGATCGCCTCGGCGGTGGCGGAGGCATCGGCGAGATAGCCGAGCATCACGCCATAGCCGCGCACCAGCACCTCGCCCTCTTGCCCGCGCGCTACTTCGCGCCCGGCGTCGTCGGCGCATTTCACCTCCAGGCCAGGCAGCGCCTTGCCGCAGCTTGACGCAACCAGCTCGACCGGATCGCCCTGCCGGCATGAGGTGATCGCGCTGCATTCGGTCATGCCATAAGCGGTAACGACAGTCTGGAAGCCGAGTTCGCGCTGCATCCGCTCGATCAGGATCGGCGGCACGGTTGCCGCGCCGGTCACCGCGCACCGCAACGACGATGAATCGAACGCGCGCGCCGCCAGCAGCGACTGGAAGATCGTCGGCGGCCCCGGAAGGAAGGAGATGCGATCCCGCTCGATATGCTCGATCATCCGCGCGACATCGAACGTCGCCATCGGCACGATCGTGGCACCGGCGATCAGTGCGGCGACCCACCCGGCCTTGAACCCGAAGCTGTGGAAGAACGGATTGACGATCAGATAGATATCACCCTCGCACAGGCCAACCGCATCGCCCCAGGCGCTGAACATCGGGATGATGCGTCCATGGGTGGTGAGCACGCCCTTGGGCGTGCCGGTGGTGCCGGAGGTGAACATGATGTCGCTCAGCGTATCCGGCCCGAGCGCGGCGAGAGCGCCGGCGATACGCGGATCGTCCGCGCCGGCGCCCTGGGCGAGAAACGCATCCCAGTCGCGATCGAACAGGATCGTCCGCTCAAGATCGGGCAGCGCCTCATCGGCGAGCAATGTGGGATAATCCACGCCGAGAAAATCGCCGACGGTGAACAACAGCCGCGCGCCCGTCCGGCGCAGGATATCGCCCGCCTCGCGCCCCTTGAGCCGCGTGTTGAGCGGGACGATCGCGGCGCCGATCGTTTGCGCGCCGATCGTCGCGACGATCCATTCGCGCCGGTTGGGTGCCCAGATCGCGATCCGCTCGCCGGAAACCACGCCCTGGGCGAGGAAGGCCGAGGCCGCCTCGCGCGCGCGTCGCCACAGTTCGGCGAAGCTCCAGTTCTCGTCGTCCCCAAGCAGGGCCGGGCGATCACCGAAACGCGCGGCGGCTTCGGCGGCGAGGTGCGGTATCGTGGGGGGCAGGGCCATTCACGCCCCCCGCATGTTCGACGGGCCGAAATAGGCGGTCATCGTGGCGATCCTGCCCTCGGTGTCGAAACGGAAAATGTCGATCACATCGACCACCAGATCGGCGCCGCCGTGATGCAGCGCGACCTGAAACGCGAAGGCGGCATAGGGCGGGGCCACGCGCATCGGCCCCTGCAACGTCAGCTTCGCGCCGGTCGCCATGGATTGCGTGTAGAAATCGAGGATCGCCTCGCGCCCGCGCTTCTGCTCGGTGCCGATCGGGTCTTCGACCGTCGCGTCATCAGCGAACAGCGCCGCCACCGCTGCCGCATCGCCGCGATCGAATGCCGCGACATAGGCATGAACCGCATCGACCATGATCTGTTCGGTGAGCGGCACGGGCATCACTCCGGGAAATAGCGGCTGATCGTGTCGACGACGCAGGCAGGCTTCTCGCCGCCCTCGATCTCGACGGTGACGCGGACGGTGGACTGGATCGCGCCCTTTATCTCCTCCACCGCGATGATCTCGCCGCTGCCGCGAATGCGTGCGCCGACTTTTACGGGTGCGAGGAAGCGCAGCCGATCCGCGCCGACATTTACCGCATGGGCGAAGCCGCGCACCTCGATCAGATCGGGGAGGAAGAAGTTGACGAGGCTCATCGTCAGATAGCCGTGCGCGATCGTGCCGCCGAACGGCCCGGTTCTGGCGCGCTCGACATCAACGTGAATCCACTGATGATCGCCGGTCACCTCGGCGAAGCCGTCGACACGATCCTGTTCGACCGCGAGCCAATTAGTCGGGCCGAGCGTGGTGCCCTCCTCGCCGATCAGGTCGCGCGGATGCGGATATACACGCGCCGTCATGCGCGCTGGCTCGATACCGGGACGACCTCGCCGGTCATGTATGACGACAGATCGGAGGCGAGGAAGATCATCACATTGGCAACCTCCCACACCTCGGCGGGGCGCCCGAACGCCTCCTGCGCGGAGAGCTTGGCGAGCAACTCGTCGGTTGTCACCCTGGCAAGGAACGGGTGCATCGCGATCGACGGCGCGACAGCGTTGATGCGCACGCCATGTTCCGCCGCCTCGATCGCGGCGCAGCGGGTGAAGGCCATGACACCCGCCTTCGCCGCCGCATAATGCGCCTGCCCCTTTTGCGCCCGCCAGCCGAGCACCGAAGCGTTGTTGACGATCGCGCCCGATCCGCGCGCGGTCATCGCCGGCAGGAAGGCGCGCGTCATCCGGAACACGCTGGTCAGCGTAACGTCGATCACGCGCGCCCATTGATCGTCAGTCATGTCGACCACCGGGACTTCACCGCCCAGCCCGGCATTGTTGATAAGCACGTCGACATGGCCGAGCTTCGCCAGCGCGGTATCACGTAGCGCCTGCACCGCGGTTTCGCTGGTCACGTCGCAAATGCAGGTTTCGGGGCGCACGCCCACCGCCGCCGCGATCGCATCCGCCGCCTCGCCCAGCCGGCGTTCGTGAAAGTCGCTGATGAGCACGCGGGCGCCTTCCTCCGCCGCGCGTTTGGCGACCGAAAAGCCGATGCCGGTGCCGGCGGCGGCGGTGACGACGACCGTGCGACCCTTGAGCAGCCCGCGCGGCTGCGGATAGGCGGGGGCGGGGGTCATGCGTTCCCTCGCGGTTCGCGGGGCAGGCCAAGCGCGCGCTCGGCGACGATGTTGCGCTGGATCTGGTTGGTGCCGCCGTAGATCGTGTCCGCGCGCGACGACAGAAACAGGCTCGGCAGCATTGGAAAATCGTAATCAGTGCCGTCAGTCACCTCGCCGGACTGGCCGAGCACATCCATGCCCAGTTCGCCCAGGTTGCGCCGCCATGTCGCCCACTGCAGCTTGTAGGTCAGCGCCGCGCCATCGGGCCGCGCGTGATCGGTGTTGCTCAGCATACGCAGCGCGCCGTAGCGCATCAGGCGTAAGCCGATTTCCGCCTTGGCGATGCGCTGGCGGATCAGCGGGTTCCTTGCCGCGCCATTCGCCTTCGCCGCCGCGATGATCGCATCCAGTTCGTGCCGGAAGCCCATTTGCTGCCCGAGCGTGGAGACGCCGCGTTCGAACGCCAGTAGCCCCATCGCCACCTGCCAGCCGTTGCCCGGCGTGGAGACGAGATTTTCCGCCGCCGTGCGCGCGCCATCGAAGAAGGTTTCGTTGAATTCCGCGTCACCGTTGATCTGTTTGATCGGGCGGATCGTGATTCCGGGCTGATCGAGCGGCATCAGCAGGAAGGTCAGGCCCTTTGGCCCCTTCGAGCCTTCCTCGCTGCGCGTGACGACGAAGATCCAGTCGCAGATCTGCGCAAGGCTGGTCCAGATTTTCTGCCCGTCGACCACCCATTCGCCGGTCGCTTCGTCCACCCGTGCGCGCGTGCGCACCGAGGCGAGGTCGGAGCCGGCGTTCGGCTCGGAATAGCCCTGGCACCACAACACTTCGCCCGATGCGATGCCGGGGAGGACGCGCTGCTTCTGCTCCTCGGTTCCGAAGGCGAGGATCGTCGGGCCGGCCAGTTCGATCCCCATATGGCCGATGCGCCCCGGTGCGCCGGATCGCGCATATTCCTCGGCGAAGATCACCTGCTGCTCAAGCGTCGCATCCCGCCCGCCCCATTTGGCGGGCCAGCCGATGCAACTCCAGCGATGACGGCCAAGCTGCTGCTCCCACTCCTTGCGCCGTTCGGCCATCACGGTGAGGCCCAGCACCCCCTTGATGTCGCGGAATTCACCCGACATCTGGCCGGCGAGCCAGTCTGCCACCTCCGCGCGGAAAGCCTCATCCTCGGCTGAGAATCCAAGCTTCATGCGGCGTCTCCCAATCCGATAATCCTGGCGACCTGCTCGCGGTGCCAATCACTGTCGCCCAGCATCGAGCGGATCGCACGCGCGCGCTTGAAGAACAGATGCGCGTCATGTTCCCAGGTGAAGCCGATCCCGCCGTGAAGCTGGATCATGTCTCCGGCGCAGCGGAAATAGGTGTCGCTGGCGAAGCTCTTGGCACTATGCAGCCCAAGCTGCGCCTCCGGCGAATCCTCATCGACTGCGCAGGCCGCCCAATAGACCGCCGAGCGCGCCTGTTCGATCTCCACCATCATGTCGGCGAGGCGATGTTTATAGGCCTGGAAGCTGCCGATCGGGCGGCTGAACTGTTCGCGTTCCTTCGAATAGGCGACGGTGCGATCGAGCGTTGCCTGCGCGCCGCCCAGCGCTTCCGCCGCGACGCAAATCCAGCCACCGGCGCGCGCCGCGGCGATTCCCGCCTGCCATTCGGGCAGCGGATCGGCGGGCGTGTCAGCCAGGGTGACGCGCGCGAGCGGGCGTGTCTGGTCCATCGTCACCGCGCGCTCGATGGCGAGGCCGGGCGCGTCGGCACGGACGATCCACGCGCCCGCGTCGCTTGCGAATACGAACATATCGGCCACGCCACCATGCGGCACGAAATCCACGCTGCCGGTCAGCCTGTCGCCGGTCGCGCGGAGATCATGGCTGCCGCCCGCCGCGGCGATCACCTCGCCCGATGCGATGTGGGGTAGCCACTCCTGCTTCTGCGCCGCGCTGCCGCCAGCGGCGATCGCGCGGGCGGGCATGGCGAGGCCGAGCAGTGGAAGCGCGGCGACCTGCGCGCCGGCGGCTTCCGCGATCGTCGCGAACTCGACAAGGCCGAGCCCCGAGCCGCCATGTGCTTCCGGCACGGCAATGCCGGCAAGCCCGAGGTCCGTGCAGAAGGCGCGCCACAGCTCACGGTCGATCCCATCGCCTTCCATCGCGCGGCGGGTGCGCTCGCTGGTGGCGTTTTCGGCGAAGAAGGCGCGGGCGGTGTCCGCGATCATGGCCTGTTCTTCGGTAAAAGCGAATTGCATCAGGCGGTCCCCCACACTTTGCGTGGCGCGATGCGGGCCGCGAGTAGTTCGGTCACCGCGGCGC
>NZ_CALMPA010000062.1 GCF_937871615.1 uncultured Sphingomonas sp.
TCCCGATGCGCCGCTCCAGCGCGGCTATGCCCGCGTCACCGCGCGCGGCGGCGCCACCGTGGCGACGGTCGCGGCGGCGCGCGGCGCGGGGGGCGTGACGCTCCACTTCCGCGACGGCACGGTCGATGCCAAGGTTGAGGGCGCGCGTTCGCGTGCCTATGCTCCGCCACCACCCGAACAACCTTCGTTGCTGTGAGTTTCCTGATCCGATGCTGATGTCCAATACCGATCGCCCCGCGCGGCTGCATTATCTCCCCAACGGTTTCCGCGTGCTCGTGCCGGGCGATCACGTCGTCTGCGCGGTATCGGGCGCGCGGATCGCGCTGGAGGATCTGCGTTATTGGGACATAGAGGGGCAGCGCGCCTTCGCCTCCGCCACGCTGGCGACCGAGGCGCTCTCGCCGCAATGACCGGCGCGGGCCGGTGGCTGGGCGCGGCGGCGCTGATGACTGCCGCCGCGGGATGCGTCTCGCCGCCGGTCGATCCGCCCGCGCCCGTGCGGAAGCTGGCACCGCCCGCGCCGCCGCCGCCCGCTTCGTTGCCGCTGCCGCGCTTCGCTCTATCCGGCACCGCGCGGCAGGGGGCGGTGATGCTCGGCACCGCGCCGGCGGGGGCGATCGCGCTTTCGCTCGACGGATCACCGATCGGCGTCGCGCCGGACCATCGCTTCATCATCGCATTCGATCGCGATGCCGCCCCGCGCGCTACGCTCGCCGCGACGCTCGCCGACGGGCGGCAGGTGACGCAGGAGCTTGAGATCGCGCCCGGTGACTGGCGGATCGAGCGCCTCGATACCGTCGCCAAAACGCCGGTGCCGAGCGCCGAATTCGCGCGCCGCCGTCCACCCGAACTGGCTGAGATCAGGGCGGCGCGCGAAACCCGCACCGACGCGCAAGGCTGGCGGCAGCATTTCATCTGGCCCGCGACCGGGCGCATTTCCGGCCTGTTTGGCGCGCAACGCATCTATCGCGGGGAGCCGGGGGCGTATCACGGCGGCGTGGACGTGGCGAAGCCGGCTGGCGCCCCCGTCGTTGCGCCCGCCGACGGCGTGGTGATTCTCGCCGCCACGGCGCCCTTCACGCTGGAGGGCAATCTGCTGATGATCGACCATGGCATGGGGCTGAACAGCGCCTTCCTCCATCTGTCGAAGATCGCGGTGAAGGTTGGCGAGCATGTTCGCCAGGGGCAGGAGATCGGCCTCGTCGGCGCCACTGGCCGCGCATCGGGGCCGCATCTGCACTGGGCGATGATGTGGCAGGGCAGGCGGATTGATCCCATGCTGCTCGCCGGGGCGATGGCGCGATAGGCCGTAAGAATCGCGCGGGTAACGGGGGCGCGAGGCGAGTTACCTGATCCTTGCGCCGCGATAATTCTTCCCGTCGATGAAAATGAAATAATTGCCGAGCGCGCCCTTCTTGATGCGGATCGCGCTTCCTGGCTTTGGCGGGAAATTGACCGGATCGGTCGTCTGCCAGGTGGCGTCGTTATCGGAAAGCGTGATCTGTATGCGGTCATCGTTGACCGGGCGCACCGATGCGATCGTGGAATTTATTTCCACGAACGGTTCCTTGCTGCCGAACAGATCGACCCGCGGCAAGGCGAATCCGAACAGTGATTTCTTGATGTTCCTCACATCATTCTTGTCGACGATCTTGAAATCTTCTTTCGATATCGACGCTTCCAAAGAGGTGGCGAAACGCTCGAAACAGGCGAGCCGCGACGCGTCGTTCGCGATCTTCCGGCATTCCGAAATGGCATTGAGCATCCGGCCTGTCGCATTGTCCGCGCTGGCGCCGGCATCCGCATAAGCGTTCTGGGCGGACAAGATTGCCGGTGCGATGGCGAGCGCGGCGAGATATCTGATCTGCATCATATGGCCTCGATTTCGGCGGCAAGGGTAAGGGGAGCGACCGGTCGGCGCAAGGCCGCCTTGTGTTGCGTATCTACTACAGTGTCGCCGCGAAATTTCATTGCGCGGCCAAGTGTGATTGCTGTCGACCTGTGAACTGCTAGTGTCTCGGCCCATGTCGCCGTGGGTTCGCCTGCGCGCGGCGCGCAAAAAGTACGAATAACGGCGCAACGCCGAAAGTTAAGGGGATACAGAATGATGTTGCCATATCGGTCGCAGTTGCTTGCGACGACATTGCTTGTCGGCGCCGCGGTGGCCTCGCCCGCCGCGTTCGCGCAGACCGAAGCCCCGCAGGCCGCGACGACGGATACCGCTGGCGATATCGTCGTCACCGGCTCGCTGATCCGCAATCCCAATCTCGTGTCGTCGACGCCGGTTTCGGTGGTCAACTCGGACGAACTCAACCTTCGCCAGACGAACACCGCGGAGCAGGTGCTGCGCGATCTTCCGGGTGCGGTGCCGAGCATCGGCTCGGCGGTGAACAACGGCAACGGCGGCTCGTCCTATGCCGACCTTCGCGGCCTCGGCAACTTCCGCAACGTCGTGCTGCTTGATGGCGTGCGCATCACCCCGTCGAGCACGGTTGGCCGCGTCGATCTCAACAACGTCCCGCTCGCGCTGGTCGAGCGCGTCGACACGCTGACCGGCGGCGCCGCGACCACCTATGGCGCGGACGCGGTGTCGGGCGTCATCAACTTCGTGACGCGTCGTGATTTCTCCGGCGTCGAAGCATCGGTTTCGAACCAGATCACCGGGCGCGGCGATGGCAAGACCTTCCGTGGCGACGTGACGATCGGCGCGAACCTGGATGACGGGCGCGGCAACGTCGTGCTGTCGCTCGGCTATCAGAAGGCCGATCCGGTCTATCAGGGCGCGCGCCGCATCTCGCTCAACAACTACACCTCCACCTCGGGCAGCGTCGGCGGTTCGGGCACGACCGTTCCGGGCCGTTTCACGCTTCCGGGGCAGGGCTATAACACGATCATCCCGGCGACTGGCGCGCTGCGCCCGTACAAGGGCTCGACGGACGGATTTAACTTCAACCCGTTCAACGTGTTCCAGGTGCCGTTCGAGCGCTACAACATCTATGCGGCCGGCCATTATGACGTGGCCGACAATGTCGAAGTTTATGCGCGCGGCATGTTCTCGAAGAACAAGGTCGAGACGATCATCGCGCCGTCGGGCGTGTTCGGGCAGTTGCTGACCATCCCGTACAGCAACCCCTATCTGCCCACCGCCGCCCGTAATCAGTTCTGCGGCGCCAACGGGCTTACGCAGGCGCAGTGCGACGCGGCGGCGCTGGCGACCAATCCGAACGATCCCAACTTCCGCACGTTCAACACGACGGTCGGGCGCCGTATGCCCGAGGTCGGGTCGCGTCTGTCGCAATTCGTCACGCAGTTCTTCGATTATCGCGCTGGCGTGAAGATCGGCGTCACAGACACGATGTCGCTCGATCTGTCCGGCGCTTATGGCGAATCGGAAAACCGGCAGACCCAGTCGAACTACGTGCTGATCTCGCGTCTGCGCACCGCGGTTTACACCACCAGCGCGACGAGCTGCAATCTCGGTGCCTCGCCGACGGTTCCGAACCCGAACCCGGCGCTGCCGCCGCTCGCCAATTCCGGCGCGGCGACCAATGCGGGGACGGGCTGCGTTCCCGTCAACATCTTCGGCGCCAATGGCTCGATCCTGCCCAATCAGGTTCCGTATCTGACGGCGGCGGCTGGC
The DNA here is from genome assembly GCF_937871615.1 of uncultured Sphingomonas sp. Classification (GTDB taxonomy): domain Bacteria; phylum Pseudomonadota; class Alphaproteobacteria; order Sphingomonadales; family Sphingomonadaceae; genus Sphingomonas. Next base: position 3,641 of record NZ_CALMPA010000062.1, read on the forward strand.
ACGGCGCAGTTGACCTCGCTGGCGCAGGCCCGCGCGCTGCTGAGCGGTGATTTCGGGCTTACCCTGCCATGGGCCGACAATGCGGTCGGCTTCGCGCTCGGCGCCGAATATCGTAAGTATAAGGCGAGCCAGACGGCGGACAGCCTGTCGCAGACGGCGGGTGAACTCGGTGGCGCCGGTGGCGCGACGCCGAATTTCAGCGGCGGCTATGACGTGAAGGAAGTGTACGGCGAAATCAACGCGCCGATCGTGGCGAACAAGCCGTTCTTCAAGTCCCTCACGCTCGAAGCCGGCATCCGTTATTCGTCGTACAGCGTCGATGCGCCGTCGAACCCGAGCTACAACACGACCACCTACAAGGCGGGCGGCACGTGGGAGCCGGTGGATGGCATCAAGCTGCGCGGCGATTATCAGCGTGCGGTTCGCGCGCCGAACATCGCCGAACTGTTCTCGCCGCTGAACACCGGGCTGACCAACCTCGCGGTTGATCCGTGCCGTGCGTCGAACCCTGCGGTGGCGACCAACCCGAACCTCTATGCTGTCTGCATCATGCAGGGCGCGACGGCGGCAACGATCGGTTCGATCCAGAACCCGACCGCGGGCCAGGCGAACGCGACGACTTCGGGCGGCACCTATCTGCGGCCGGAAACGTCGGACAGCTTCACGCTGGGCCTCGTGCTGCAGCCGCGCTTCGTGCCGGGGCTGTCGATCACCGTGGATTATTACAATATCCGGGTGAAGAACGCGATCTCGCAGCCGGTTCCGGGCGACCTCATCACGGGCTGCTTCGGCAACAACAGCGGAACGGCGGCGAACGTCAACAACCCGATCTGCAAGTTGTTCAAGCGTAACCCGGCGACGGGCGGCCTGGACGGTGACCCCGCCACCACGCAGGGCCTGCTGTTCCCGTCGACCAACTCCGGCAAGATCCTGACGGACGGCATTGATCTCGGCATCAATTATCGCCGCGATCTCGGCTTCGCGAAGCTCAACATGAGCTTCATGGGCAACTGGACGAGCCGTTCGCAGTTCCAGGCGCTTACCCCCGGCACCGTCGTGCCGGCCGGTGCGCCGATCGGCGCTGGCCTTGCGCTGCCGGTCACCGATAACCGCGAGTGCGTCGGCTTCTACAGCCAGAACTGCGGTTCGCCGGGTTCGGCCGGTCCGTCGTCGTCGGCGGGTTCGCTCCAGCCGAAGTTCACCTGGAACCAGCGCACCACGCTCAGCTTCGGCAATGTCGATCTGTCGCTGCTGTGGCGCCACCTCGACTCGATGCGCGCCGAGCCGGGTGTCAACGCCTTCTCGGCGGCCACGCCGAACGGCGGCAACCCGAACGGTACGCTTAGCGGCGGTATCCTGAACGGCCAGAAGGTCGATTTCAGCAAGATCCCGGCGTATAACTACTTCGATCTTTCGGCCCGCTTCAGCGTGTCGGAGAATTTCGACTTCACGGTCACCGTGATGAACCTGTTCGACAAGGATCCGCCGATGGTTGGTGGCACCATTGGTTCGACCTCGTACAACAGCGGCAACACCTTCCCGTCGACCTACGACGCCCTCGGGCGCCGGTTCGCGATGGGTGCGCGCCTGAAGTTCTGATCGAAATACCGGAACTGGAAATGGAAAGGCGGGTCGTTTGGCCCGCCTTTTCTTTTTGCCGGAAGATTGCGTTGGCTAACAGGGCGGGTTAGGGTGCGCGCGGCGGCGACGGTTTCCGTCGCTCATGATGGTTGGCGCATTGCTTCGTTCCCGCGCCGCGCCTGGCACGGGAAACCGCTTTGTCGCGGCGTTGTCCCGATCGAGTTTGCGCCTTATTCCGATCCGAAGCGGGAAATCCACGGCTGCAGGATCGTGAAGGCCGGCGCCAGTTGCCGCTCGTAACGGCGCCACTGCCCCCCGCCGTTGTACAGCCCCTTGCGGACCTGCGTTTCGCTCGCCGTGCGCACGCCGCGTCTGCTGGCGGTCCGGTCGAATGATTTGAAATCGTCGGTCCAGTCCAGCCCGGCGAATGCCGCCAGCGCGCGCACCGTGGTTTCGAAATCACCCACCAGCCGATCGTAGCGCAGTTCGTGAAAAGGCAGCGCAAGCCGTTCGCGGCACGCCTCAATCAGCCGCATCATCGCATCATAATGCCGCGCGGTTTCGATCAGATCGCTGAACGCCCAGGCCGCCGTGCCCGGCGTGAAATTCACCCGGAAGCAGCTCAGCACGATATCGCGCGGATCGCGGCGCATGATGATGACGCGCGCGCGCGGAAAAAGCCGCGCGATGATCGGCAATTTGATGGCGTTGAACGGATTCATGTCCACGAACGTCCGCCCGCTGACATCGCCACCCATCTGCCTGACGCGAGACCAGTAAGACTGGCGCAGCGTCGTGGCGAGCGCCGGATCGAGCCGATCGAGATCGGGCATCACGCCATCGTTGCGCATCAGATGCTCGTCGATCCCGCCGAACGTATCGCGTTCTTCGAGCGCGACGACGCCGGGCGCGCTGGCGAGGATATTCTCCACCAGCGTGGTGCCCGAACGGGGATAGCCGAGCAGGAAGATATGGTTTTCCGCCGAGCCTGCGCGGCATTCGTCGGTTTCCGGCGGCGCCGATACGCTGTCCGTCACCTCGACCTGTTCGCGGATTTTCTCGATGAACGCACGATGCGACGGGCGATCCGCGCGCGGCGCAAGCAATGCGCGATAGGTTTCGGCGAAGCAGCTTTGTGCCGCCTGATATGATTTGAACGCATCATCGACGCGATCCTGCCGATCCAGCGCATCGCCCTGCAAGGTCAGCGCGCGAATGCGATCTTCGGGAACCAATGTGCTCGCGAGCAGCGGTTTCAGCCGATCGGCGGCGGCCTTGCCGTCGCGCGCCTCGATATCGAGGATCGCGAGCGCGGATATCGCGGCGGGTTCGAGCGGGTTCAGCGCCAGCGCGCGCGCGGCACGATCACGCGCATCGGCGGCATCGCCGCGCCGCGCCGCCGCATCGGCGAGCTTGCCGAACGCGGGCGCGAGTTGCCCGTCAAGCGCGAGCGCGCGTTCATAGCTGTCGGTCGCCCCGGTGGCATTGCGCAGCGCATCGAGCACATAGCCGCGCTCCAGCCACGCGGCGGCGTGGCGCGGCTCGATCGCCAGCGCGCGATCGAGCACGGAAAGCGCCTCCTCAAGAAAACCCTGCTTGCGCAGAACCGCGCCTATGGAGCCGAGAATCAGCGGGTCCGACGGGCTGATCGCGAGCGCGCGCCGCAACAGCTCATGCGCCTTGGCGTAATCCCCCATCTCCTCGCGCCGCCATGCCGCCAGGTTGAGGAACAGCGGGTGTGTCTGGCCGGCGGAAAGGGCGCGTTCGGCGAATTTGGCCGCGTTCACCAGATTGCCGAGGGACAATTCCTGTTCGACCGACGCGCGATAATCCTGTGGTTTTTTCATTCCGGCCCGTTGAAATGATCCGCTGGGGATTGGCATATAGCGAAAATCCTCGTCCGGGATTATGGTTCTCGCAAGTATTTTTCAGGCGGAGGGATGTACATGAAGGCGCTAGGAATTCTGCTTTTGCTATCGGCGGTTGGCGTTGCTCCGGCGCTGGCGAAAGCGGTAACGCCACAGAACGGAACGGACGCGCCCGAGCGTGCCAGCGACAATCGCGACAAGATGATCTGCAAGCGTTTCGTGGAAACCGGCTCGCTCGTTCGCGGCTATCGCATCTGCAAGACCAAATTGGATTGGGAACGCGATCGCGAGAATATCAAATCGCAGCCGGGCATTGATTCATGCCGCACGAGCGGGAACGGCGGCCAATGCTGATCGGGTTTGCCGCCCCGCTCAATCGAGCAGCGCGGCATCGAGCGAAAGGCTGATTCCCGCGCCACGGGCGACCACTTCGGCCCATATCGCCACCTTCTCGATTTCATCGGCATGGTGCTGCGCCGCGCCGTCATGCAGCGCGCGCCGGGCATCGGCATCGAATGCGGTATCGAATTTGGCGTGGCGCCGGAACACGTCGCTTTCCGCGATCGCGCGGATCGCGGGTTGATCCAGCCCGAGGCCGAAGAAGTCGTTCAGCCGGGCGAGGGTCGCCTCCGGCGCGGCCAATAGTCGCTCGCTATCCAGCGTGCGGATGCGCGCGCGCCCGAAGCGGGCGACGAGATCGGCGAACAGTTTCTGATGCGCGAGCCAGCCGACCGCCGCGACCTGCAGATCGGTTTGCCCCAGATAGTCGCGCGGCGAAAAGCCGAGATCAATCAGCCGATCGTCGAGCATCCCCACCAGCATGGTGCGGACCCATAATCGGCCCTCCAGCCCCTTGCTGGCGATCGAGGCGAGATAGGTGCGTAGCGGCGCGTGGAGCAGCAGCGCGTTGGCGTCGCTCCTCAGGCTCATCATCGCGGCGGCGATGCCGTTCGCCACGGTCGACGGCTTCAGGATCACCGCCTCCGCCGGATCGAATGGCCTGGCGAGGAGGGACAGCATATCCCGCAACGCCACCGCCTGATCGACTCCCGGCTCGCCCCGCCTGCGCCACCCGATCATGTCGTTGAGGATGACCGGCTCTTTCATCGTCAGCGCGTGGCCGGGGCGATCAAGTGCGCGGGCGAGCAGCGTGGAGCAGCAATAAGCCGAGTGAAAGATGAAATGCTGCCGCGCCGGCGCGAGCGCCTCGATCCGCAGATCGGTGCGCCGGGCGATGCGTTCCTCGCTTGCAGGCAGATGTTCGTCGGTGAGGAATGTCGCCGCGTCATAAGCGGAGCGCGGCACCCGCCGCAGATGGATCATATCCTGCCCCGGATCGTAGCGATGGGCGAGCCAGGAAGGATCCTGAATCAATTCTGATGTGGAGACGGCCTTCGCCGATGACGGGTTCATCCCCCGATCGTGCGCGATCGTTCCCCGCATTGTCTAGCCTTGAGCGGGCGTATAGCGTCGGCGGCGTGGAACAGATCGAAATTCAGCAATTGCTGGTAGCGGCCCGGCGCGCGGGCGAGGCGGGCCGCCCGGAGGAGGCCGCGCGCCTTTATCATCAGATACTGGCGGGGGCGGGCGAGCAGGCCGGCGCGCTCAATGCGCTTGGCATGATGTCGCTGACGAGTGGCGACCACGCCGCCGCGGTCGGCTGGTTTCGCCGCTCCATCAGCGCCGATCCGCAATCGCCCGATCTCCAGATGAACCTGGCGACGGCATATCGCCGGCTGGGCGATGCGACGGGCGAGCGCGCGGCGCTGGAAGGCGCGCTTTCGCTCGATCAGCGGCACTTCATGGCGCTGGTGCGCCTGGCCGAGCTTCACGAACGGACGGGGGAAAATGCGCTGGCGGCGGAGCGTTGGCGCGGCGTGGTCGCGATGGGCGCGATGATTGATGAGCGATCCCCCGCGCTCGATGAATTGCTCGCCCGCGCGCGGGATTATGTGGCGCGCGATCAGGCGCGTTTCGCCGCTGTAACCGACGAGGGGCTGGCGGCGCTGCGCGAGGAATTCGATGCGCGCGAGACGCGCCGATTCGACGCGTGCATCAATCATGTGCTTGGCCGGCGCAGCATCTACATCAATCAATGCGCCGGAATGCACTTTCCGTTCCTGCCCGCCGACGAATTCTTCGATCGCGAGCATTTCCCGTGGCTGGAGGAAATTGAGGCGAAGACCGCGATCATCCGCGCCGAGCTTGAGGCGATCCTCGCGGAAGAGGCGGGCGTGATCCTGCCCTATGTAAACATGAAATCCGGAACGCCCGCCAACAAATGGACCGCGCTGGATGGCTCGCTCGCCTGGGGGGCGCTGCATCTGTGGAAGGATGGCAAGCGCAATGAAGCAGCCTGCGCGCGCGCGCCGCGGACGGCGGAGGCGGTCGCCGCGCTGCCCTTGTCCGACCTTCCGGGGAGCACGCCGACCGTCTTCTTTTCGATCCTGCGCCCCGGTGCGCATCTGCCCGCGCATACCGGCGTCAGCAATGTCCGCTCGATCGTCCATCTGCCGTTGATCGTGCCACAAGGCTGCGAATTCCGTGTCGGGGGTGAGACGCGGGCGTGGGAGGAGGGGAAGGCCTGGGTGTTCGATGATACGATCGAGCATGAGGCGTGGAACCGCTCCGATCATGCGCGGGCGATTCTGATCTTCGATGTGTGGAATCCGTATATTTCCGAAACCGAGCGGAAGATGCTGCGCAAATTCCACGAGATTTCATTGGTGAACCGCGATCTCGCCGGGCAGGGGATCAGCGTTTCGGATTGAAGGCCGGTGCGCCGGGCGTTGGCAAGGTCAGATGCCGAGTTGCGCGTTCGCGATCGCGGCTGGAACGCCCGCATCACCGTTTGTCGCCTGCTCCACCCATGCGCGCGCGGCGGCGATCTCCGGCGCCAGCGTCGCGACGAGCGCATCACGTCGCGCGAGCCGGGCATCATTGTCGAACGGAACCGACGGCTGCTTGGAATAGGATGAGAACAGTGGCCCGGAAACCACCTCGCGCAATGCCTCGGTTGTAGCGTCAATCTCCAGATGACGCGCGCTGGCCGTCAGCGTCGGCAGCGGATCATTGAAGAAGGATTCGGCGTCGAGCGTGCGGGCATCGGGGGAGGCGGCCAATGCGCGCTCGAATGCCTTCATCTGCCCATGCCAAAGCGCGGCGGCGCGCTCCGCGATGGACAGTTCGCCGATTTCGCCCAGATGCGCGCCGAGCTGGGTGGTTACGCGCTTCACCCAGTCGCGATGGTTCTCGCTCCGCAGGATCGCGAGCAGATAATCCTCCAGCGTGGCGAACAGCATGATTGCCCGCACCGGCCTGATCGCCGGCAGCAGGAAATTCACCGGCACATTGGCCTTAATCAATGTCGGCAATTCCGGGCGATAGCGTTTGCCGAGCATCGCCCGCGTCAACGCCAGCCGCGCCGGATCGGGCGCAAGCGCCTGTTGCCGCAGCGCGAGCGGCTCCCGCAAGACGAGATTGCCGCCGAGAAAATCGAGCGCGCGCGCCAGCAGGGTCGATCCGCAATGCGCGATATGGAAAATCCAGCCGGCCGATTGCGCCGGCGGGATGTTTCCGGCGATCGCCGCGACGGGAAGCCGCATCGCGCCATCGCTGGCAGGTGAAATGCGGTTATCCAGAAATATGGATCGCTGATAGGCCGCCCGATCCATCGGCACGAAAATCGCGTCGCCCGCATCGAACGAATGCAGAAAATGATCCGGGGAGGAGAACAGTTCGTCGAGGGTCAGCGTCATCGCGCGGGGGTATAGCTTGCCCCTGCGGAAGCGGCTATCCCCGCGATCATGCCGCAAATTCACCTTCCGACGCGAGAGCGCCCGCAGGTCGTGATCGAAGCGAACGATGGAGAGACCATTCTCTCGCTCGATTCGGCGACGATCATTGAACTCTACAAAGATCATGGCGCGTTGCTGTTTCGCGGTTTTGACGCCGATGTCGCGCAGTTCAGGCAATTCACGCGGATTTTCTCATCCACCTCGGTGCTGAACGAAAGCCCGGGGCGGCAGGCGATCGACGCGGATGCCAATATACACACGGTTGACGGCGGCGTTCGGGAGTTTTCGCTTCATCCGGAGCTTTCGCGTGAGCCGTGGAAGCCGGATCTGGCGATGTTCTGTTGCCTTTCGGCGCCCACAACGGGGGGGCAGACGACGATATGCGATGGCGTGCAACTGGTTCGCGAACTGCCGGAACAATTGCGATCGCTGCTGGAAGGGCGCCGGCTGCTCTATATCAAGGCGACATGGCCGGAATTGCTTGAGTTCTGGCTTGGCACGCGCGCGCCGAGCGATCAGCAACTTCTCTCACCGCCGCCGTCCTGCCCCTATCATTTCCGCCGTTTGGAAGGGCAGATCGTCCGGATTTTCACCCGACCGATGCTCCATCGCCCGATGTTCGTCGATGCGCCGGCGTTCGGCAATTTTCTGCTGTTCGCCCGCTTCAACAACAATCGGCCCGATTTCCCGCTGCTCGATGACGGCTATCCCGTTCCCGAACCCTGGCTTCAGGCGATCAAGGCCACCGGCGATGGGCTGAAGGTGCCGGTCGGCTGGCGTAACGGCGATGTGCTGATGCTGGATAATACGCGCTTCATGCACGGGCGCACCGCGATCACCGATCCGGGCGAACGCCTGATCGCGACCTATTTCGGCTATCTCCGTTTCGCGCGCCCGGACCCGGAGGAGCCGGCTGATCCGATCTGGCGGAAACAGGATTTCCAGCCGCCGTTCCCGCCCGATTTGCCGAGGTAAATCAGGCGGAAACGGTTGGCCGGTTGACGCGATGGCGCGGGGCGCGGCGGTGGCGTTATCCCACCGTCAGCGCGAGCTTCCCGTCTCCCTCATCGACATTCACCGTCGCGCCGTCCTTCACGTCGCCGCGCAGGATCATCTCGGCGAGCGGATCTTGCAGATAGCGTTGCACCGCGCGTTTCAGCGGGCGGGCGCCATAGACCGGATCATAGCCGACACGGCCCAGCCATGCGCGCGCCGCATCGCTCAGCGCCAGCGTCACCTTGCGGTCCGCCAGCAGCTTCTGCACGCGCGCGATCTGGATATCCACGATCGGCCCCATATGCGCCTGCCCCAGCCGGTGGAACAGGATGATCTCATCCAGCCGGTTCAGGAATTCCGGGCGGAAATGCGCGCGGACCACGTCCATCACCTGCGGCTCGACCGTTTCGACATCCTCGCCCTCGCCGAGATTGGCGAGATACTGGCTGCCCAGGTTCGAAGTCAGGATGATGAGCGTGTTCGAGAAATCGACCGTGCGGCCCTGGCCGTCGGTCAGCCGCCCATCGTCGAGCACCTGGAGCAGCACGTTGAACACGTCGCCGTGCGCCTTCTCCACCTCGTCGAACAGCACGACCTGATAGGGGCGCCGCCGCACCGCCTCGGTCAGCACGCCGCCTTCCTCATAGCCGACATAGCCCGGCGGTGCGCCGATCAGCCGCGACACGGCGTGCTTCTCCATGAATTCGCTCATGTCGATGCGCACCATCGCATTGGCATCGTCGAACAGGAATTCGGCCAGCGCCTTGGTCAGTTCGGTCTTGCCCACGCCCGTCGGCCCGAGGAACAGGAACGAGCCAAGTGGGCGGTTCGGATCCTGCAGCCCGGCGCGCGCGCGGCGCACCGCGGTGGAGACGGCGCGCACCGCATCGGCCTGGCCGATCACGCGCTTGCCGATCACCTCCTCCATCTTCAGCAGTTTCTCGCGCTCGCCCTCCAGCATCCGATCGACGGGCACGCCGGTCCAGCGGCTGACGACATTGGCGATATCGTCGGCGGTCACTTCCTCGCGCAGCATCGCGCCCTTGGCGGCGCCCTGCGCCTCCTCAAGCTGCTTGGTGAGCGCGGGGATCGTGCCGTAGGATAGCTCACCCGCGCGCGCGAGATTGCCCTCGCGCTGCGCCTGCTCCAGCGCGGTGCGGGCGGCGTCGAGCTGTTCCTTCAGCTTCGCCTCGGCCCCGATCTTGTCCTTCTCCGCCTGCCAGCGCCGGGTCAGTTCGGCCGATTGCTGTTCGAGATTGGCGAGTTCGCTCTCCAGATTGGCGAGCCGGTCCTTCGAGGCGTCGTCGCTTTCCTTCTTCAGCGCCTCGCGCTCGATCTTGAGCTGGATGATACGGCGATCGAGCGTTTCGATCTCCTCGGGCTTGCTTTCCACCTCCATGCGGATGCGGCTCGCCGCCTCGTCCATCAGGTCGATCGCCTTGTCGGGCAGGAAGCGATCGGTGATGTAACGATTGCTGAGCGTCGCGGCGGCGACGATCGCGCCATCGGTGATGCGCACGCCGTGGTGGAGTTCGTAGCGATCCTTCAATCCGCGCAGGATCGAGATCGTATCCTCCACGGTCGGCTCGCCGACGAACACCGGCTGGAAGCGCCGCTGCAAGGCGGGGTCTTTCTCGACATATTTGCGATATTCGTCGAGCGTGGTCGCGCCGACGCAATGCAGTTCGCCCCGCGCCAGCGCGGGCTTGAGCAGATTGCCCGCATCCATCGCGCCTTCGGATTTTCCGGCGCCGATCAACTGGTGCATCTCGTCGATGAACAGCACGATATCGCCCTCGGCGGCCTTCACCTCGTCAAGCACACCTTTCAGCCGCTCCTCGAACTCGCCGCGATATTTCGCGCCCGCGATCAGCGCTCCCATGTCGAGCGCCATCAAGGTGCGGCCCTTGAGCGTATCGGGCACGTCGCCATTGGCGATGCGCAGCGCCAGCCCTTCCGCGATCGCCGTTTTGCCGACGCCGGGTTCGCCGATCAGGGCCGGGTTATTCTTGGTGCGGCGCGCGAGAATCTGGATCGTGCGGCGGATTTCCTCGTCGCGACCGATCACCGGATCGAGCTTCCCGTCCTTCGCCGCCTGCGTGAGATCGCGCGCGAACTTCTTGAGCGCGTCATAGCGATCCTCGGCGGAAGCCGTGTCGGCGGTGCGCCCGCCGCGAAGCTGGTTGATCGCGCTGTTCAATGCCTCGGGCGTGACGCCGGCTGCCTTCAGCGCCCTGCCGGCAGGGGTGTTGAGCGCGAGCGCGAGGGCGACGAGCAGCCGCTCGACCGTGACATAGGAATCGCCCGATTTCTGGGCGATCTGCTCTGCTGCATCCAGCACGCGTGCGGCATCGTTATTGAGGCCGGGGGACTGTTGCGCGCCGGAACCGGAGACGGCGGGAATTTTGGACAGCGCGAGATCGGTCTCGCTTGCCGCGCGGCGCGCATCGCCGCCCGCCGACTGGATCAGCCCGGCGGCCATGCCCTGTTCGTCCTCCAGCAGCGCCTTGAGCAGGTGCTCGGGCGTGATCTGCTGATGGTTCATGCGGATCGCAACGGTCTGCGCGGATTGCAGGAAACCCTTGGCGCGGTCAGTGAATTTTTCGAGGTTCATGATGCTCCCCTAGAGATGGCAGGGATGTAATGTTGTATTTTTACCACACAAGGGGGTGCGGCAATGACAGTGGAGGTGGCAACGGATTGGCGGTACAAGAGTTGCTAATCGAAATGTGAAATTCGAAACAGGAGAGCGACTCATGGCCACCCTGGCGACCGTCGACAGCAAGCCGCATTATGCCCCCGGCGAGTGGGAGGCGCGGGTCGATCTCGCGGCGGCTTACCGGCTTGTCGCTTATTATGGCTGGGACGATCTGATCTTCACGCACCTTTCCGCGCGCGTGCCGGGGCCGGAGCATCATTTCCTCATCAATCCCTATGACATGATGTTCGAGGAGATCACCGCCTCCAGCCTCGTCAAGATCGACGTGGAAGGCAATCCCGTTGGCCCGACGACGCACCCGGTCAATCCCGCGGGCTTCACGATCCACTCCGCGATCCACATGGCGCGTGAGGATGCCCATGCGGTGATGCACCTGCATACGCCACACGGGCAGGCGGTGTCGGCGATGGAATTCGGGCTGTTGCCGCACACCCAGACCTCGATGATCGCCGGGCATGACGTTGCCTATCATGACTATGAGGGCATCGCGACGGACCTTGACGAGCGCGAACGGCTGGTCGCCGACATCGGCGACAAGCACGCGATGATCCTGCGCAACCACGGCACGCTGACGGTCGGGGAGAGCGTGGGGGCATGTTTCCTGCGGCTCTATTTCCTGGAGCGTGCGTGCGAGGCGCAGGTGCTGATGCTCTCCGCCGGCAAGGATAATCTCAACAATCCGCCGCAGGGCGTGGAGGATAAGGTGGCGCGGCAATCGGCGCCCAAGGGCATGGGGATGCTCGCCGAGAAGCTGGCCTGGCCCGCACTGCTCAGGAAGCTTGATCGGATCGACCCGAGCTTCCGGGACTGAGCCTCAGGCGAGCGCGGGCGCGGTCATGGCGCGGGCGTGCTCCGTCGCTGCCCGCGTGCTTGACGCGAGCCGCTTCATTTCATCGGCGACGACCGCGAAGCCTTGCCCCGCCTGCCCGGCGCGCGCGGCTTCGATCCGCGCGTTGAGCGCGAGCAGATTGGCCTGCTGCGCGATCTCGCCGACATAGGAGACGACCTCGGTGAGTTGCGCGACGGTGGATTCCAGCGCGGCTTTCCGGCTCTGCAATTCGGCATGGAAGCGCTGCTCCTCCTGCAGCCGCGCGTGCATCTCGCGCTCGCTCACCTGTTGCGTCACATCGGACGCGATTTTCAGAATGCGGTCGACCCGGCCGGATGTATCGCGCACCGGGGTGTAAACCGCCTGGAGATAGACGTCGCTCCCGTCCCTGGCGATGCGTTTGAACAGGCCCTTGTTGAATTGACCGCTGGCGAGGTTTTGCCAGAACACCGCATAATCCGCGCTCTGGTATGTTTGCGCGTCGCAGAACTGGCGATGATGCTTGTGTATCACATCGGTGAGCGAATAGCCGAGCGCGGCGAGGAAAATCTCGTTGGCGTCGATCAGGAGCCCGTCCGGCGAGAATTCGGCGATCGCCTGACTGGCGTTGATCGCGATCCATGCTGCTTCCGCCCGTTGCGTGGCGAGAGACGGTGAGTCCGGCATTGGCACTCCGCTGCTGTTCGATCGAGCGATAAGCAAAATTGGTTAACCCGCCGTAAGGGAGCCGGCCTAACTCGCTTCAAGCACCATGTTGAACGGCCCTTCGGTGGCGCGCCGGACGTTCGCGAACCCGCCTTCGCGGATGATCCCGGCCAGCCTGGCTTCGCCCGCCTGCGCGCCAAGCCCTTCGCCGACCTCCTGATCGAGCGATGTCGGCACGCAGATCATGGTCGAGGCGTTGTAATAGAGCCGACCGACCGGATTGAGGTTTTGCTCAGGGCTGTCGCCCGCGATCGGTTCCACGATCATCCAGCGTCCACCGGGTGCGAGGATGCGGCGCATATGCGCGGCGCATCCGCGCGGATCGCCCATGTCGTGCAGGCAATCATACATGGTGATGAGATCGAAATCGCGTTCCGCAATCTCCTTCGCGGTGGAGATTTCGAAGCGAACGCGCCCGTTCAGCCCGTGGTTCGCGGCATGGCGGCGCGCTTCCTCGATCGACGGCTCGTGGAAATCATAGCCGATGAACGTGCTTTCGGGATAGGCCTCAGCCATCAACAGCGTGGAAAAGCCCACCCCGCATCCGACATCCGCCACTTTCGCGCCCGCGCGCAACTTCGTCTCCGCGCCATCCAGCGCGGGAATCCACGACTGCACGATATTGTTGACATAGCCGGGGCGGAAGAAGGCGCCTGTCGCGCAGAACAGGCAGCCGGCATGATCGCCCCAGCGCACGCCGCGCCCGTTGCGAAAAACTTCCTCGACCCTCGGCTCGGCCTCGATCATCGCGGCGACGAGTTCGAACGCGCCGGCCAGATAGACCGGGCTGTCCGGATTCTGGAACACCATCGCCTGTTCAGGCGACAGGCTGAACCTGTCCGTCGCGGGATCGAAGTCGATATAGCCGTTCGCCGCCTGCGCCAGCGCCCATTCGCGCACATATCGTTCGTGCAGGCCACCCGCCTTCCGCGCGAGTTCGGCGGCTGTGGCGGGCGTGGAGGAAAGCGCATCGAACAGCCCCAGCCGAAAGCCCAGCCGCACGGTGGGCACGCTCATCGCGCCGCCCAGATCGCCCAGCATCTTTCCCACAAAGGCGTGCAATTTCGTTTCGTTGATCGCTGCGGACATGATCCGCTCCTGTGATTTCCCGGTCTTCCCGTCTGGGAGAGCGCGGCGGAAAATATCACATCGGCGCGCGGCCGGTGAATTGGTGGAAACCGCCACGCCGCGCCGGGAGCAGGGGAGGGCGCGCAACGAAAAAGGCCCCGGCATCGCTGCCGGGGCCTTCGTCATTTTGCCTTTAAGGGGCGTGCGATCAGTCGCGGTCGCCAGTCAGGAAGGCCGGGGCGAACTCGGGCGCGGGGCCGTCGTCCTTGCCGCCTTCGTCGCGCTCACGACGCGGGCCGCGATCACGGCGCGGGCCACGATCGCCACCACGGCCACCGCGATCACCGCCACGATCGCCACCATCGCGGCGCGGGCCACGATCACCGCGATCGCCGCGCGGCTCGCGCGCAGGGCGGGTATCTTCCAGCTCGGCGCCGGTTTCCTGATCGACGACGCGCATCGACAGGCGGACCTTGCCGCGCTGGTCGATCTCAAGCACCTTGACCTTGACTTCCTGGCCTTCGCTCAGAACGTCGGAGACCTTCTCGACGCGCTCGTTCCTGATCTCGGAAACGTGGACGAGGCCGTCCTTGCCGCCCATGAAATTCACGAACGCGCCGAAATCGACGAGGTTGACGACCTTGCCGTTGTAGATCTTGCCGACCTCGGCCTCCTCGACGATGCCCTTGATCCAGTTCATCGCCGCTTCGATCTGCGCGCCGTCCGACGAGCTGATCTTGATGACGCCCTCGTCGTCGATATCGACCTTCGCGCCGGTGGTGGCGACGATCTCGCGGATCACCTTGCCGCCGGTGCCGATCACGTCGCGGATCTTCGATTTGTCGATCTGCATCGTCTCGATCCGCGGGGCATGGGCGGAAAGCTCGGTGCGGGTTTCGCCCAGCGCCTTGTTCATTTCAGCGAGGATATGCGCGCGACCGTCCTTCGCCTGCGCCAGCGCGGCTTCGAAGATCTCCTTGGTGATGCCGGCGATCTTGATGTCCATCTGCATCGTGGTGATGCCTTCGGACGTGCCGGCCACCTTGAAGTCCATGTCGCCGAGGTGATCCTCGTCGCCAAGGATGTCGGAAAGGATCGCGAAATCCTTGCCCTCAAGGATCAGGCCCATCGCGATGCCCGAAACCGGGCGCTTGATCGGCACGCCGGCATCCATCAGCGCGAGGCTGCCGCCGCACACCGTTGCCATCGAGGACGAGCCGTTGCTCTCCGTGATGTCGCTGGTGACGCGGATCGTGTAGGGGAATTCCTCCTTCGACGGCAGCACCGGATGCAGCGCGCGCCACGCCAGCTTGCCGTGGCCGACTTCGCGACGACCCGGCGCGCCGAAGCGGCCCACTTCACCGACCGAATAGGGCGGGAAGTTATAATGCAGCATGAAATGCTGGTAGGAGAGGCCGTTCAGCCCGTCGATCATCTGCTCCGCATCGCGGGTGCCGAGCGTGGTGGTGGCGATCGTCTGCGTCTCGCCGCGCGTGAACAGCGCCGAGCCATGGGCACGCGGCAGGAAGTGAACCTCCGACGCGATCGGGCGCACCTGCGTGGTGCTGCGCCCGTCGATGCGGCGACCGTCCTTCAGGATCGCGGTGCGGACGATATCCGCCTCCAGCTTCTTCACCAACTTGGCGGCGACGAGCTGTTCCTGCGCGGGCTTGTCGGCCATCGCGGCCTTCGCCTTGCTGCGCGCCTCGCCCAGCGCGGTCTGGCGCGCCTGCTTGTCGGTCAGCTTGTAGGCGGCGGTGATGTCCTTGCCGATCAGCTTCTTGAGATCCGCCTTCAGCTTGGCCTTGTCGTCACCGGCGGGGAGTTCCCACGGCTCCTTGGCGGCCTTTTCGGCGAGGTCGATGATCGCGTCGATCACCTGCTGCGATGCCTTGTGCGCGAACAGCACCGCGCCCAGCATCACTTCCTCCGAAAGCTCCTTCGCTTCGGATTCGACCATCATCACCGCGTCCTGCGTCGCGGCGACGACCAGATCGAGTTCGCCCTCGGCCACTTCGGCGTCGGTCGGGTTGAGCTGATATTCGCCGTTCTTGTAGCCGACGCGCGCAGCGCCAATCGGCCCCATGAACGGCACGCCGGAGATGGTGAGCGCGGCGGACGCGGCGACCATCGCCAGGATATCCGGCTCATTCTCGCCGTCATAGGAGAGCACCTGCGCGATGCAGTTGATCTCGTTGTAGAAACCTTCCGGGAAAAGCGGGCGGACCGGGCGGTCGATCAGGCGGCTGACGAGCGTTTCACGCTCGGTCGCGCCACGCTCGCGCTTGAAGAAGCCGCCCGGAATGCGCCCGGCGGACGAGAATTTTTCCTGATAGTGAACGGTGAGCGGGAAGAAATCCTGCCCTTCCTTCACCGATTTGGCGGCGGTGACGGCGCACAGTACGACCGTTTCGCCGAGCGTCGCGAGCACGGCGCCATCGGCCTGGCGGGCAACGCGGCCGGTTTCGAGCGTCAGGGTCTTTCCGCCCCACTCGATGCTTACCTTCTGGGTGTCGAACATTTCATTTCCTTCACTCCGGCGGCCCTATGCCGGCCGGGGCCTACGAGCCTTCCTTCGGCTCTTGCGATGCTCCCCCAACCCGTTCGGGCTGAGCTTGTCGAAGCCCTGTCCTTCTTTCCTTGCTTCCGAAGAAGAAGTGCAGCCCTTCGACAAGCTTGGGGCGAACGGGGGAGCTTTGGGTCGGGCAGGGTGCCGGATTGCGCCTTGTCCCGAATAAGCGAAGGGCGCCGCGAGGGCGCCCTTCCTTGTTACTTGCGAAGACCGAGCTTCGCGATCAGGGCGAGATAGCGTGCCCCGTCCTTCTTGCGGAGATAGTCCAGCAGCGAGCGGCGCTGGTTGACCATCATCAGCAGCCCGCGGCGGGAGTGATTGTCCTTCGCGTGGCCCTTGAAGTGCTCGGTCAGGTTACGGATGCGCTCCGTGAGGATCGCGACCTGCACCTCGGGGGAGCCGGTGTCGCCTTCCTGGCGCGCATGTTCCTTGATGACTTCCTGACGGCGCTCTGCGGTAATCGTCATAAAATTCTGTTTCCTCGACATCACATCACAGGTTGAAGCCGCGGACGACGCGAACCTCGCGGTCCGCCACATCCACCAGCGCCACCGGCACATCGGCCAGCAGCGCGAGGCAGAGGCCATCGTCGACGGCAATCCCGGCCAGAACGCGTCCCTGGCGGAGCGCCCCTGCCTGGTCGGGGGAGAGGGAGAGAGCCGGGATGTCGTCCAGCGCCGCCCTCAACGGCAGGAGAGATTGTTCAAGCGCGCGGCCATTACCGAGTTCGGCCAATTTGTCCAGCGATATCGCATGAGACAGATCGAACGGCCCCGCCTTGACGCGCCTTAGATAGGTGACGTGGCCCACTGTTCCAAGCGCCAGCGCGATATCGCGCGCAAGGCTGCGGATATAGGTGCCCTTGGATACGTGCGCGGTCAGCGTGATTTCATCGAGCGCGGCATCGGGCGCGGGGGCGGTGCGGGGCGCCAGCGCGTGGATCGTCACGTCGCGGCTTTTCAGCGCCACTTCCTCGCCGGCGCGGGCGAGATCATAGGCGCGCGCACCGTCCACCTTCAGCGCGGAATAGGCCGGCGGCACCTGCGCGATCGGGCCGGTGAAGCGTGGCAGCACCCCGGCCAGCGCCGCGCCGGTCGGGCGCACCGCGCTCGTCGCGATCACCGGGCCTTCGCTGTCGAGCGTGTCGGTCTGCTCGCCGAAACGGATCGTGAATTCATAGGTCTTCTCGCCATCGAGCATCCGCCCGGCAAGCTTGGTCGCCTCGCCCAGCGCGATCGGCAGCACGCCGGTCGCCAGCGGATCGAGCGTGCCGCCATGCCCCACCTTGGCCTTGCCATAGCCGCCGCTGCGCAGCGCGCGCTTCACCGCGCTCACCGCCTGCGTCGAGCCCAGCCCCAGCGGCTTGTCGAGGATCAGCCAGCCGTTCATGCGAACAGGCTCGCGAAGCCGAGGTACACGCGGATCAGTGCGTCCGCCGGCGGGCCGACGATATGCTGGACGATGCTGGCGCCCGGAAACACCATCGGCACCACCACCAGCAACAGGATCAGCAGCGGAAAGCCGAACCGCGCCAGCTTCGCCCATTGCCAGGCGAGCGGGCGGGGCAACACGCCTTCCACCACATGCCCGCCGTCGAATGGCGGAATCGGCAGCAGGTTGAACACCGCGAGGAAGATGTTGATGAGCAGGAAGTTGGTGAGGTTGGCCCATAAGAATCCCGCCACGCCCTGCGGCGCGCCGTCCGCCATGGCATTGCCCGCGACGAGGCCGATCGCCACCGCGGCGACGCCGGCGAGCAGCAGGTTCATCGCCGGCCCCGCGAGCGCCACCGCCACCATGCCCCAGCGTGGGTTGCGCAGCCGCTCGGCGCGGACCGGCACGGGCTTGGCCCAGCCGAACACCGGCGCCTTGGCGATGGCGAGGGCCAGCGGCAGCACGACCGTGCCGATCGGATCGACATGGCGCAGCGGATTGAAGCTCAGCCGCCGTTCCTCATGCGCGGTGGGATCGCCCAGCGCGCGCGCCATCAGCCCGTGCGCGACCTCGTGAAAGACGATCGCGATCACCAGCGGGATGATCCACACCGCCGCGGCATAGAAGACGTTATCGGGGTTCATGGCGTGTGATCTAGGGTTCAAACTCGATCAGGACAACGGCGTGACGGCGCGGATTGTGGTATCAGGCAAGGAGCAAGGAGGGAGCGATGCTTAAGCATCGTGACCGACGCAGCGACGCCGACCAGCGGACTTCTCCGTGCGATCACGGCGCTGTCCTGATCGAGCTTGAATCCGAGGGGCGGATGAACAGGCGGGCGCGGCGCTTTATCAGTCGCCCGCTTTTGCCAGCGCGGCGGTGAAGTGGCGGCGGCACAGCGCGACATAGCGATCGTTGCCGCCGATCTCGGTCTGGCGGCCCTCGGCCACCGCGCGGCCATCGGCATCGACGCGCAGGTTCATCGTCGCCTTGCGCCCGCATTCGCACACCGATTTGATCTCGATCAGCGCATCGGCGAGCGCGAGCAGCCGCGCCGATCCCTCGAACAGCGCGCCACGGAAATCGGTGCGCAGCCCGTAAGCCAGCACCGGGATGTCATGCGTATCGGCGAGCCGCGCGAGCTGATCGACCTGCGCTGCGGTGAGGAATTGCGCTTCGTCCACCAGCACGCAGGCGATCGCCCCGGTCGCATGGCGCGCCAGCACGGTGGCGGCGATATCGGTCGCGCGGTCAAACATCGTCGCGGCGGCGGCAAGGCCGATCCGCGAGGTGATCGTGCCCGCGGCGAAGCGATCGTCCACCGCCGCGGTGAACAGCATCGTCGCCATGCCGCGTTCGCGATAGTTGAAATCGGCCTGCAGCAGCGTGGTCGATTTCCCCGCGTTCATCGACGCATAGTAGAAATAGAGCTTGGCCATCGCCCGCGCGCCTTCGAAGCGTCTTCAGTCGAGATCGCGCGCGACGCCGGGCGCACGAAGCAGCGCGTCGATGTGGCTGCCCTCGTCGAAGCTTTCGTCGCTGATGAATTTCAGTTTCGCGGCATATTTCAGGTTGATGCGCCGCGCGACCTCGCGCTGGAGGAAGGCGGTGTTGGTTCTGAGCGCCTTCAACACGGCTTCCTCGTCGCGCCCCAGCAGCGGCTTCACGAACACGGTCGCGTGGCGCAGATCGGGCGACATGCGCACTTCCGTCACCGAAACGAGGTGGCTCGCCAGCGTTTCATCATGCACGTCGCCGCGCTGCAACACTTCGGACAGGACATGGCGCACCTGTTCGCCGACGCGGAGCGTGCGGACGGATCGTTCCTGCGGTTCTTTTTGCATCGCTGGACCTTCAACCGGGACGACCGCCCGCCGGGGCGGCGGACCGCGCCCGGCAGGCAGGTGTTTTCGAACCTTACAGCGTCCGTTCGCGCAGCTCGACCTCGAAGGTTTCGAGATAATCCCCGGCCTTGATGTCGGTGAAGTTCTGCGTGAATGTCACGCCGCACTCCAGCCCCGCGCGCACTTCCGCCACATCATCCTTGAAGCGACGCAGCGACGCGATTTCGCCATTGTAGATGATGACGTCGTTGCGCGTGATGCGTGCCTTGAGCGCCTTGCGAATGGCACCATCGACCACCAGCAGACCTGCCGCCTTGCCGTGCTTGCCGGCGGAGAAGACCTCGCGGATTTCGGCGCGGCCGACGACCGTTTCGAACGCTTCCGGGCCAAGCTCGCCCGCCATGCCGGCGCGGATTTCGTCGATCAGATCATAGATGATGTCGTAATATTTCAACGCCACCTGATGCCGGTCGGCGATCTCGCGCGCCTTCGCATTGGGACGGACATGGAAGCCGATGATCGGCGCGCCCGACGCTGATGCGACGTTCACATCGCTTTCGGTGATGCCGCCCACGCCGGAATGGAGGATGCGCACCTTGATATCGTCGGTCGACAGCTTGTTGAGGCTGGCGACGATCGCCTCCACCGTGCCTTGCGTATCGGCCTTCACGACGAGCGGATATTCGATCGCCTGATTGGCCTTCAGCGCGGAGAACATGCTCTCCAGGCTGGCGGGCGCGGCGGTGGTGCGCTTCTGCGTCAGCACGCCCTGGCGATATTCCGCCACTTCGCGGGCGCGTGCCTCGTTTTCCACCACCTGCAGCGGATCGCCGGCGGATGGCGTGCCCGAAATGCCCAGCACCTCGACCGGCATCGACGGTTCCGCCTTCTTGAGCTGGCGGCCCTTGTCGTCGACCAGCGCGCGGACCTTGCCGCTTTCCGCGCCGACGACGAACACGTCGCCGACCTTCAGCGTGCCGCGCGTGACGAGCACGGTGGCGACGGGGCCGCGGCCCTTGTCCAGCTTGGCCTCGATCACGGTGCCTTCGGCGGCGCGATCAGGGTTCGCCTTCAGTTCGAGCAGTTCGGCCTGAAGCTGGATCTTCTCGATCAGTTCATCGAGCCCGATCTTCTTCAGCGCGGAAACCTCGACGTTCTGCACGTCGCCGCCCATTTCCTCGACCACCACTTCATGCTCCAGCAGGCGCTCGCGCACGCGCTGGGCATTGGCCTCGTGCTTGTCGA
>NZ_CALMPA010000063.1 GCF_937871615.1 uncultured Sphingomonas sp.
TTCTATGCCCACCCCACCAAACCGTCAAACACTTTTTGCAATTTTATTTCCTAAAACGGGAAAATGTTTATAAATCTGATTGTTACACGGAGAAAAGCGGTCCGTCGCTCGCGAATCGCCCGAACGGACCCGACGGAACCTGCTTGATGAGACCAATGCTGCCATCTCGCTCACGCACCGGCATCATGGATGGAGTTGCGCCGCCAGCGCTTGCGCCGCTTTTACGTACGCGGGGCCGCCGCACACCGTCCATGATTGCGGGAGACGCAGGCGATGGATCGACCGCAGCAACGGGTGCTGCAACAACTCGGTCCCGAGATCGCTGACCTGCTCGCTGCCGGTTTCGACGATAAGATAATCGGGCCGCGCGCGCGCCATTTCCTCCAGCCCGACCCGCGCGAGCGGCGGCTTGTGAAGACGCGCGGCGAGATTGCGCAACCCCACGCGCCGCATCAGATCGTCGATCAGCGTACCCGTGCCGGTGAGGAAACCGCGCCGCTGATAATAAGCGGCGATAGCGCCCTTCCCCGCATCGCGCGACACCCGCCGCAACGCGGCGTTCATCCGCGCGATCAACGCCTCGCCACGCGCCGGATGGCCGACCGCCTTCGCCACCGCGCGCACCTGTTCGACGATCTCCGCGTAATTCGCCGCCGGTTCGAGATCGAGTGTCGCGATATCGCGACCGCGCAACTGCGCCATCGTCGTGCGACGGCGGAACGGGGCGGCGATGACAAGATCAGGACGCAGCGCCAGCACGTCCTCAGCCGAGCCACGGGTGAACGGAACGCCGCGCGCGGCCACCGCCGCTGCCGACATCTCGGGATCGCGCGCGAACTGCGTCAGCGCGGCGATCTGGCTCCGGTCGGCGAGCGCGAGCAGATATTGGTCGGCGCACAGATTGAGCGAAACGATGCGCTGTGGCGGACGCGCGGGCGGCAGCGACGCCCCGATAAGGGTGAACAGCAACGGCAAGGCGAGCAGGCGGCGCATCACCCTGCCCCTTTGCCTTTCGCGCGGGTTTCGCGCTAGGCGGTTCGCGCCCCGGCGCGCATCTCGCCGCCGGATTTCATCGCTCATCGACGCGAGGCTGCCCGAACGTGACCCGCCGCTGGCTATGGCCCGCACTGATCCTGCTCACGATCGCCGCCGCCGCGCTGGGCGTTGGCATCGGCAGCACCTCCATCCCGCCCGCGCGCGCGTTCGCCGCGCTGGCGGGGCACGGCGATCCGATCGAGCGCGCCATCCTGATCGAGCTGCGCCTGCCGCGCGCCATCCTCGGGCTGGCGGTGGGCGCGATGCTTGGCCTCAGCGGCGCGGCGTTGCAGGGATTTCTGCGCAACCCGCTCGCCGAACCATCGGTGCTCGGCGCATCCAATGGCGCGGCGCTGGGCGCGGTGATCGCGCTCTATTTCGGGCTGATGCAATGGCATTCCGCCGCGCTGCCGGTGATGGCGATCCTCGGCGCGCTGACCGCGCTCGCCTTGCTGTTCGCGCTGGCCGGTCGATCCGAAAGCCCGCTCACGCTGATCCTCGCCGGGATCGCGGTGGCGACCCTGGCGGGCGCGGGGATCAGCCTCGCGCTCAACCTGGCCCCCAATCCATTCGCCGCGATCGAGATCATGACCTGGCTGCTCGGCAGCCTTGAGGATCGTTCGTTTGAACACGTCCTGCTCGCGCTGCCGTGCATCGCGATCGGCGCGATGCTCCTCGCCGGGCAGGGACGCGCGCTCGACGCGCTGACACTGGGCGAAGACGGCGCGATGGCGCTGGGCATGGATCTGCGCCGCACCCGCGCGCGCCTGCTGCTCGGCGTGGCGATCGGCGTCGGCGGCGCGGTTGCCGTCTCCGGCGCGATCGGCTTTGTCGGCCTGATCGTGCCGCATCTGATCCGCCCGTTCACCGATCGCAGCCCGTCCGCCGTTTTATGGCCGAGCGCGCTGGCCGGCGCCGCGCTGCTGACGCTGGCGGACGTTGCGGTGCGGGTGATCCCCAGCACCAACGAATTGAAGCTCGGCGTCGTCACCGCCTTTCTCGGCGTGCCGGTGTTCCTCGCCCATCTGATGCGGGAGCGCCGGCTGTGGTGAGCATCGTCGCGACAAACCTCTCCGTTACGCTCGGCGGCAGAGCGGCGGTGCGCGATCTTTCGGCGCAACTCGAAGGCGGGCGGCTCATCGGCATCCTCGGCCCCAATGGCGCGGGCAAATCGACGCTGATCCGCGCCTTGCTCGGCCTGTTGCCGCATGATGGCACGGTGATGATCGACGGCGAACCGCGCGACACGATGGCGCGCGCGGCGATCGCGCGCCGCATCGCCTATCTGCCGCAGGGGCAGACGCTGCATTGGCCGCTGACGGTGGAACGGCTGGTTGCGCTCGGTCGGCTGCCGCACCTCGCCCCCTTCTCCCGCCTGACCGAGGCGGATCGCGCCGCGATCAACCGCGCGATGCAGCGCGCCGAGGTGTCGGGCCTCGCCACCCGTGTCGCGACCGAGCTTTCCGGCGGGGAACGCGCCCGCGCGCTGCTTGCCCGCGCGCTCGCCGTCGAGGCACCCGCGCTGATCGTCGACGAGCCGCTCGCCAGCCTCGATCCCGCGCATCAGATCGAGGGGATGGAATTGCTGCGCGCCGAGGCGGAGGGCGGCGCGCTGGTGGTGGCGGTGCTCCACGATCTCACGCTCGCCACGCGCTTTTGCGATCGCGTGCTGGTGATGAACGAGGGCACGCTCGTAGCCGATGGCGCGCCGCGCGCGGTGCTGACGGCTGAGTTGCTCGCCGAGGTCTATGGCATTTCCGCCTTTTTCGGCGATGCGGCCAATCCCATGCTGGTTCCGCTCGATCGCGTGCGCTGAGGATTTCCCGCCACACCTTCGGCGGATCGTTCCGACCGTGGCACAATAGCGGTTTGTCCCCCCATCCGCTTTCGGATATGCGCTGCGGCGAGCGGGCTGCTGCCCGTTCAACGATCGCGCCGGTGCCCTGAGAGGGGCTTGAAAGGGAATGCGGTGCGGGAAGGTCAACCTTCCCCAATCCGTAGCTGCCCCTGCAACTGTAAGCGGTGAGCGCGATGCACATGCGCAGGGGCGAGATGCCCCGCGCGGCCACTGGGGAAACCTGGGAAGGCGTGCATCGCCGTGACGACCCGCGAGCCAGGAGACCTGCCAGCGCCGTCGCTCATGTCTCGCGTCCAGGGGGTGACGTGGGCACGGAGATTGATCCGTTCGAGCGACATGAAGCCGCGCGGCCAGGGGCCGCAAACGGCGCATGTGGCTCGGGCAATGCGTTCGCCCCTGCCCCATGCGCCGGCGTCCGTTCGTTCCGATCGGACGGCCCCGCCGCGTCTCTTGGACGGACGCAGGGATTTGAAGCATGAATATCGTTACCAGGGCCGCGCTGCTGGCCAGCACCATCGCATTGCCGGGCATCGCGCTCGCGCAGCCCGATCAGCCTGCCGCGCCCGACGGCGAAAAGGTCACCAACACCGTGATTGTCACCGCATCGCGTGGCGACGACGGGATTTCCACCGCGACGCTCGGTTCGTCGGCCACGGTGATAACCGCGCTCGATCTTCAGGATCGGCAGACCGTCATCATATCCGATGTGCTGCGCGATGTTCCCGGCGTCTCGGTCAACCGCACCGGCGCGGTCGGCGGGATGACCGACGTGCGCATTCGCGGCGCGGAGGCCAATCACACGCTTGTGCTGATCGACGGAATCGAGGCGGCCGATCCCTATTTCGGACAATATGATTTCGCCACGCTCACCGCCGATCCCGGTGCGCGGATCGAGGTGCTGCGCGGTGAGCAGAGCGCGCTTTACGGCTCCGACGCGATCGGCGGGGTAATCAACTACATCACCGCCAGCGGGCGTGAGATGCCGGGCTTCGCGGCGCGGATCGAAGGCGGCTCGTTCAACACCGTCGATGGCGCGGTGCGCGGCGCCGGCGTGGTGGGCGATCTCGATTACGCGCTGGGCGGCTCCTATTCGGGGATCGGCGGCTATGTCGTCGCGCCGGGCGGATCGCGCCGCATCGGATCGAAGATCGGCACGCTCAACGGCAAGTTCGGTTATGAGGCGGGCGCGATCGCGCTGCGCGCCGTGGTGCGATACAATCACACCGACGCCGATCTGAACAATCAGGATTATCTCCTCACCGGCAACGCGATCGATTCGGGCGGCAGCTATGTGAACGACACGCTCTATGCGCTGGTCGGTGCGCGCCTCACCGCCGCAGACGGACGCTGGGTGACCGACCTCAGCGGGCAACTCACCGACGCGCAGCGCCGCTATTTCGATGACAGTCACAACGAAACCAGTGGCGACAATGGCCGCCGCCACAAGGCGTCACTCGTCTCCACGCTGAAGCTGGGCGACGGCAATATCGTCCACGCCCTCACCGCCGCCGCCGATTACGAGCGCGAGGAATATCGCGGCACGGCCACCTACATCACCGGCCCGAACCCGTACCAGCACACCGACAATTGGGGCATCGTCGGCCAGTACCAACTCACAATCAACGACCGGCTCGGGCTGGGCGGCGCGGTGCGCCACGATTTCAACAATCGCTTTCAGGATTCCACCACCTGGCACGCGCAGGCCAGCTATCGCTTCGATAGCGGCACGCGGCTCCATGCCGCGGGGGGATCGGGCGTGAAGGCGCCGACCTTCTTCGAGCTATATGGCTATTCCCCCTCCAGCGGGTTCGTCGGCAACCCGAAGGTGAGGCCTGAGCGTTCGACCGGCTGGGAAGCGGGCGTCGAGCAATCGTTCCTCGACGGCCATGCGCGGATCGACGTGACCTATTTCAACGCCAAACTGCGTGACATGATCGTCACCGTCTACGGCCCGTACAGCGTGAAGAACGCGCCGGGCACCACCCCGCATCAGGGCGTCGAGGTGTCGGCGAATTTCGTGCTGCCCGCCGGTTTCCGCTTCGACGGATCCTATACCTATCTCGATGCGAAGGATGATCTCGGGGCCGAGCTTCAGCGGCGACCGAAGCATATCGGCAGCGCCAATCTGGCGTGGCGCGCGCCGGATGATCGCTTCGGCGCGGCGGTGACGATGCGCTATAACGGCAAGGCGCGCGACACCAATTTCGCAACCTACGCGGTCGAGACGCTCAACGCCTATACGCTGGTGAACCTGAACGCCGATGTGGCGCTTACCCGCGGCTTGTCGCTCTATGGCCGGATCGAAAATCTGTTCGATACCGATTATCGCGAGACGATCGGCTTCCGCACGCCGGGGCGCGCGGCTTACGCCGGCGTCCGCGCCCGCTTCTGACGCGGGGGACGCGCGGCGTGGAGTTCCGCTCCACGCCGCGCGCACCTCATATCAGCCGAGCCTGCGCAGCCAGTTATAGGGATCGGGCGCCCGACCGCGCTGGATCGCGGTGAGTTGCTCAAGGAAGCGCCGGGTCGTCTGCCCCATGCCGCCAGAGCCGATCTGAAACGAATAATCGGGGCCGGAAACCTGCCCGATCGGCGTGACCACCGCCGCGGTGCCGCAGGCGAAGGCCTCCACGATCCGGCCGCTTTGCGCATCCGCGCGCCACTGCTCGATGCCGTAAAGCTCCTCGCGGACCGTCAGTCCCTGATCGCGCGCGATTCTGATGATCGAATCGCGGGTGATGCCGGGCAGGATCGTCCCGGTCAGCGGCGGAGTGCCGACCGAGCCGTCATCGAACACGAAGAAGATGTTCATGCCGCCCAGTTCCTCGATCCAGCGGCGCTCCGCCGCGTCGAGGAACACCACCTGATCGCAGCCGCGGCGGATCGCCTCCGCCTGCGCGACGAGGCTGGTGGCGTAATTGCCGCCACATTTGGCCGCGCCCGTGCCGCCGGGCGCGGCACGCGTATAATCATGGCTGACCCACAGCGAGATCGGCTTCACCCCGCCCTTCCAATAGGAGCCGACCGACGAGGCGAGCACCATGTAGAGATACTGAGCCGACGGCTTCACGCCGAGAAACGCCTCGCTCGCGATCATGAACGGGCGCAGATAGAGCGAGCCGCCCTCCACCGTCGGAATCCATTCGCGATCGGCGCGGACCAGCGCCTCGATCGAACCGAGGAAAATCTCGTCGGGAAGCTCCGGCATCGCCAGCCGGCGCGCGGAATCGCGAAAACGCTGCGCATTGGCTTCGGGGCGGAACAGTGCCGACGCGCCATCCTCCATGCGATAAGCCTTCAGCCCCTCGAATATCTCCTGCGCATAATGCAGCACCGCGGTGGCCGGGTCGATCGACAGTGGCGCGCGCGCCGTGACCTTGGCATCGTGCCAGCCCTTTTCCTGCGACCAGTGCACGATCGCCATGTGATCGGTATGGACACGGCCGAATACCGGATCGGCGATCCGTGCGATACGCTCGGCTGCCGGCACAAGATTGGGGTTCGGCTCAAACGCGAAGTTCAAAAACAGCCTCCTGTCGATCCCGCGCGAAGAACGGCGCGGTTGGCGGTTGCGATCGGGTAAAGCCGATGGCAATGCCGGTCAACATGGCGGCCTCGACCCAAATCGCATCCCCACTTTTCCTGCGCGAACCGGAAATCCGGCGCGGGCTGGAACTGCTTTATTTCGGCAACAGCCATGTCACACGGTCGATCGACCAGGGGCTTGCGCAACAGGGGCTGGGCCGCGCGCATCACCGCGCGCTCTATTTCATCGCGCGGCGACCGAACATGCCGGTGAGCGATCTGCTGGCGCTGCTGGCGATCACCAAGCAATCGCTGGGCCGCGTGCTCAACGAGCTTATGGAGCGCGGGCTGGTTGAAAGCCGCCCCGGAGAACGCGATCGGCGCCAGCGGCTCCTGCGCCTCACCGACGCGGGGGTCGCGCTGGAGAACAATCTTTACGAGGCGCTGCGCGAAAAGCTGTCGAGCGCCTATTCCAAGGCGGGACAGGAAGCGGTGACCGGATTCTGGGCCGTGCTGGAAGGGCTGATCCCGGATGAGGAACGCCCGCGCATCGAAGCGTTGCGGCGCTGAACCTCCGCTGTCAGCCGCGCACGGCGGCTGCCATTTCCTCCCCGCGCGCGGCGGCGGCGGCAAGCGTTTCGCGCAGCAGGCGGTTGAGCGCATCGCCATCATCAAGCACGTTTAGCCCGGCGCGCGTCATCCCGCCGGGGCTGGCCACCGCATCGGCGAGCGCAGCGGGTGAGCGATCCTCCGCCTCGGCAAGCGCCGCCGCCCCACGCACCGTCGCCAGCGCAAGCCGCGTGGCGTCCGCCTCGGGCAGGCCCATCGCCATCCCTGCGCGCGCCATCGCGTCGATGAAGCGGAACAGATAGGCCGGCCCGCACCCCGAAAGCGTGGCCGCCGCGGAATATACCGCGCCCTCGGCCCAGATCACCGCGCCCAGCGGCGCGAGCAACCTGTCGACCCTGGCCCGTGCAGATGCATCGGCGGACGGCGCGTTCACCACGCACACACCCTGCCCAAGCGAGACCGGCAGATTGGGCATCACCGGCACGGGCACGGGGCCGGGAAAGGCGCGCGCCAGCACCACTTCATCCACGCCGGCGAGAATCGACAACAGCATCGGCACGTCGCGAAGCCCATCGGCATATCGCGCCGAGACTTCCGCAAGCTGCTGCGGCTTCACCCCCAGCACGACGATATCCGGAAGATCGCCAGCCGGCAGATCACGCCACTGGCGCACCCCGCCGGGAAGCGCGCGATCGCCGCGGTTGACGACATCCACCGCCTCCGCCCGCACGATGCCGCTGTCGATCCAGCGCGCAAGCATCGCCCCGGCCATATTGCCGCAGCCGATCAGCCACATCCGCATCACGCTTCGCCCTGCGTCTCGATCAATGCGGCCGCGATCGCCTCGCGCGGGGTTTTTCCGCCCCACAGCACGAACTGGAACACGGGATAGAAACGTTCGCATTCGTCGATCGCGGTTTCGACCAGCAGCTCGGTCGCGCCCAGCGACATGATCTGTTCGCCATCCTCATCGCCATCCACCACCATCGCGTGGCGATAAAGCAGGATGCCGCTGGACGACCATAGTTCGAAATGGCCGACCCACATCTGCTCGTTGACCAGCGCCAGCGCCTCGTGGATCGGCGTGCGGCGCTCCTCCGCGATCTTCACATCCGGGAAGCACAGGAACTGGAGGACGCTATCCTCCTCGCGCCACAGCGCGCGCACCTCATATTCGGTCCAGCTTCCCTTGACGGTCGCGCTGATTTCGTCGTCATGCCTCTCACAGGGCCAGCCGTGCGCGGTGAAATAGCGCTCCAGCATGTCCAGCGGGGCCGCCGCCTCATGATCGTCTTCGGCTTCGTCAAGCATCATCACGTCCCTATCGCACGAAGGCCGCCGCGGACGCAAAGCCCGCGACGGCCAATCGCGCGAAAACTGTAATCGGCTGGCGGGCGAGGGAGCCCGGAAAAGGCCTCAGCCCTTGTTCTTGCCTTGCGCCGCTTCGAGCTTGTCGAGCCGCGCCTTCAGCGCATCCGCCTCGTCGCGCGCGGCGACGGCCATCGCCTTCACCGCCTCGAATTCGTCGCGGCTCACGAAATCCAGCCCGCCGATCCATTCGCGCGCACGATCGCGCGCGCCGGCCTGCGCCTCGCGCCCCATCCCGGCGACCGTGCCCGCGGCACCGTTCACCAGCTTTACGAAATCATCGAATATCCGATTTTCGGACTGCATCAAAATCACCTTCCGGCTGAAACTCAGCCAAATACCTGGGAGGTATGCGCGCCCGGCACAAGTGTTTCCGCACCGGGATTGAGCTGCCCGATGCGCCAGGTGAGCACCCCCGCGAAGCTTACCCATATCAGATAAGGCAGCATCAGCCACGCCGCGAGCGAGCGAATCCGCGCGAACAGGACGGTCGCGGTGATCGCCAGCAACAGCAGCGCGATCAGATCGAGCAGCGCGAGCGAGATATCGTGCTTGCCGAAAAACAGCGGCGTCCAGATCAGATTGAGCGCGAATTGCGCCATGAACAACCCGATCGCCAGCCAGCGCGCCCGCGCGCCGCGCGCATGGAGGATCATCGCCAGTGCCAGCCCGATCAGCACATAGAGCGCGGCCCAGGCAAGCGGGAACATCCAGTCTGGCGGGGTCAGTCCGGGCTTCGCAAGCGCCTGATACCATGAACTGTCGGAGCCTGCCGGCACGCTGCGCCCGGAAAGGAACCCCAGCAACAATATCATGGGAACGGTAATCACCGCCCAACGCAGAAATGACATGCGCAACTGCGCCCTAGACGCCAACCCTCCCACGGTGCCTCCCTGTTTCTATATGGCCCGGCGTACCTGCCGCGCGGCATGAAGCGCGTAAACCATTTATCGACGCGGGCGATCGCCGGAATGCGTCAATCCCGGACAGCGGCGATCAGGAATTCGACATTGCCCTCGGGGCCGGTGATCGGGCTGCGCTCGATCCCCAGCACGCGCCAGCCGCGCCCGGCGAACCACGCCGCGACCTCATCGCAGACCCGCGCATGGATCGCGGGATCGCGCACCACGCCGCCCTTCCCCACTTCCTCGCGCCCCGCCTCGAACTGCGGCTTGATGAGCGCCAGCGCGCGCGCATCGGGTGCTGCGAAGCCGAGCGGCACGTCAAGCACCTTCGCCAGCGAGATGAAGCTCGCATCGCATACGATCAGGTCGATCGGCTCGGGGATATGCGCCGCGGTCAGGATGCGCGCGCTGGTTTGCTCATGGACGATGACGCGATCGTCCTGCCGCAGCTTCCACGCGAGTTGGTTGGTGCCGCTATCCACGGCATAGACCCGCGCGGCGCCCCGCGTCAGCAGCACATCGGTGAAGCCGCCAGTGGAGGAGCCGACGTCGATCGCCACCGCGCCGGCCACGTCCCAGCCGAAGTGATCGAGCCCGTGGGCGAGCTTGATCCCCCCGCGCGACACCCAGGGGTGATCCCGCCCGCGCACGTCCAGCGCCGCATCGGCGGCCAGTTGCTGCCCCGGCTTGTCCACCTTGCGATCGGCGGTGAACACCAACCCCGCCATGATGAGCGCCTGCGCACGCGTGCGCGATTCGGCGAGCCCGCGATCGACGAGCAATTGATCCGCACGCACCTTTGCCATGCCCCGCTATCGCCGCTCGATCGGTTCGTCGCAACCCGCCTTCCACCGGGCGCGCGCGATCGCGCACGTTATTGCCCATGGATTTAGTAGGAATATATTGAGATCAGAGGTCGCGGGCTGGCTGTGCCCTAGAATGGCCGCCCGCGGCCTCGCCCACACCGCGAAGGATTATGATTCGTCCGATTCGCTTTGCGCCGCCGCACGCTCCCGCGCCGCCCGCATCCGCCGCCACAGCGACAGATTGAAGCATCCGAGCGCGACGGCCATCAGCACCGTCGCGAGGATCACCTTGGTCCAGCCGCTCACGCCAGCGCGCCCAGCGCCCCGGCCTCGTTCCACCGCAGCGCCTTCAGCACCGTATCGACGATATGATCGGCATCGAGCCCAGCCTCGGCATATTGCGCCTCCGGCTTGTCCTGATCCTGAAACGCATCGGGCAGCCGCATCGTGCGCAGCTTCAGCCCGCCGTCGATCAGCCCGGCGTCGGACGCCAGCGTCAGCACGTGTGCGCCCAGCCCGCCGACCGCGCCTTCCTCGATCGTCACCGCGACCTCATGCGTGGTGAGGAGGCGACGGATCAGTTCCTCGTCGAGCGGCTTGGCGAAGCGCAGATCGGTCACCGTGGTCGAAAGGCCCTTCGCCTCCAGCACGTCCGCCGCCTTCAGCGCCTCGGCCAGCCGCGTGCCGAGCGACAGGATCGCCACCGTCTTGCCCTCGCGCACCACGCGGCCCTTGCCGATCGTCAGCAATTCCGGCGTTTCGGGCAGAGCCACGCCGGTGCCATTGCCGCGCGGATAGCGCACCGCGATCGGCCCGCTGTCATGCTCGACGCAGGTGTGGACCATATGGACCAGTTCCGCCTCGTCGGCGGCGGCCATCACCACGAAATTGGGCAGTGACGCCAGATAGGTGATGTCGAAGCTGCCGGCATGGGTCGCGCCATCCGCGCCGACCAGCCCGGCGCGATCAATCGCGAATCGCACCGGAAGATTCTGGATCGCCACATCGTGCACGACCTGATCGTAAGCGCGCTGGAGGAAGGTGGAATAGATCGCGCAGAACGGGCGCATCCCCTGCGCGGCAAGGCCGGCGGCGAAGGTGACCGCGTGCTGCTCGGCGATGCCCACGTCGAACGCGCGATCGGGATGCCGCCTGGCGAATCGGTCAACGCCCGTGCCGGACGGCATGGCGGCGGTGATCGCGCAGATGCGCGGATCGCGATCGGCCTCATCGGCCAGCGCATCGCCGAACACATTCTGGTAAGATGGCGGCCCCGGCGGTGCCTTGGCCTGCGCGCCGGTGATTACATCGAACCGCTGCACGCCATGATATTTGTCCGCCGCCGCTTCCGCCGGAGCATAGCCCTTGCCCTTCTTGGTCACGACATGGACGAGGATCGGCCCTTCCTTCGCGTCGCGCACATTCTCCAGCACCGGGATCAGGTGATCGAGGTTGTGCCCGTCGATCGGGCCGACATAGTAAAAGCCGAGTTCCTCGAACAAGGTGCCGCCCATCGTCATGCCGCGGGCGAATTCATCGGTCTTGCGCGCGGCATTGTGGAACGGGCGCGGCAGCTTGCGCGCGATGCGCTTCATCACCTCGCGCAACGACAGGAACTCGCGGCTGGAAGCGATGCGCGACAGATAGGCCGAAAGCCCGCCGACCGGCGGCGCGATCGACATGTCATTATCGTTGAGGATCACGATCAGCCGGTTGCCGGCGGCCTCGGCGTTGTTCATCGCCTCATAGGCCATGCCGGCGGACATCGCGCCATCGCCGATCACGGCGATCCCCTTGCCCGGCGTGCCAGCGAGCTTGTTGGCGATCGCGAAGCCCAGCGCCGCCGAGATCGACGTGGAGGAGTGTGCCGCGCCGAACGGGTCATATTCGCTCTCGCTGCGCTTGGTGAAGCCGGAAAGCCCGCCGCCCTGCCGAAGCGTGCGGATGCGATCGCGCCGCCCGGTCAGGATCTTGTGCGGATAGCATTGATGCCCGACATCCCAGATCAGCCGGTCGCGCGGCGTATCGAAGACATAGTGGATCGCGGTGGTCAGCTCGACCACGCCAAGGCCCGAACCAAGGTGCCCGCCGGTTTCACCAACCGCGGAGATGGTTTCCGCGCGCAATTCGTCGGCCAGTTGCCGCAATCGTTCGGGCGGCAGCCGGCGCAGGTCGCCCGGCGTCGCGATCGTATCGAGCAACGGCGTTTCGGGAAGATCGGTCATCCGGCGCTCCTACTCCACGCGAAAACCGGTGTCGATTGCGACAGTTGGCGGATCAATCCGCCGCCCGCGCGCATTCCGCGCACACCCCGCGCACCTCGATCACCGGGCGCACCGGCGAGAAACCCGCGCCTTCCGCCGCCCGGCGCACCGCGCGGGTGAGCTGGTCGTCATCGAGATGGGTGGTCTGCCCGCACGAATCGCACACCAGGAATATGCAATCGTGCTGACAATCCGGATGCGCGTTCGCGACATAAGCGTTCGCGCTTTCCACGCGCCGCGCGAGATTCGCGCCGACGAACAGATCGAGGATGCGATAGATGCTGTTGGCTGCGATCCGGCGGCCTTCGCGCTTCGACACCGCATCGGCGATGTCATAGGCGGACGCGGGCTTGTCGAATCCGGCAAGCGCGCCGAACACGCTGGCGCGCATCGCGGTCCATTGTTCGCCGGAACGCTCCAGCGTGTGCTGCGCTGCGAGCGCCAGGTCGTCGCCCTGTGGCTCGTGATGGTGGTGGACATGGCCGGGCATGATGCAAAAATAGGCTCACCCGCCGCGCGGGACAAGCCGCCCGTCGCGTCAGTTTTCCGCGCGGCGATTCAGATCATGGCCGAATGCGAGAATGCCGACGCCGATCACCGTCCACAAAGCCTCGGCATGGCCGCCGTCATGCGGCAGCGTCATCGCGCCGGCCATGATGCCGAGCCCCAGCGACCCCATCGCCAGCGGCATAAGATAGCCATGGTGCAGCACCCCGCGCCCAAGCGCGAACGCGCCCAGCCCGATCGCGATCGCAAGCCCCACTTCGTGGAAGATCGGATTGCCGAGCATACCGCCGACGGTGGAAAGCATCGCCACCAGCACCGCGCTTGCCAGACAATGCACAACGCACAGCCCCGACAGCGCGATCGCCAGCCGATCGAGCGTTCCCAGATAACCAAGGCGAGTCGCGGAATTCATCCGGCGCCGCATGTAGCGTGGCCGGCGTGACGTTACAATATCACATCGCTCAAAAAGCCGTGCGTGCCGTCGCGGTCGCCACTCAGCTTGGCAGCCTCGTCAGGCTGGGCTAGTGCCAGTGCATGTTGCAGGCCACTCCGGGATATGTCTCCACCGCCCGCCCAGCCGCGCTCGCCCGCTGGCTATGGTGCGTCGCCGCGCTGATCGTCGCCATGGTGGTGGTCGGCGGGATCACCCGCCTCACCGAATCCGGCCTGTCTATCACCCAGTGGAAGCCGATCAGCGGCATCATCCCGCCGCTGAACCACGCCCAGTGGCAGGCCGAATTCGCGAATTACCAGAAGATACCGGAATATCAGCAACTCAACAGCCACATGACGCTCGCCGGATTCAAGGCGATCTTCTTCTGGGAATATATCCACCGCGTGCTCGGCCGCGTCATCGGGCTGGCGTTCGCGCTGCCGCTGATCTGGTTCGCGGTGAAGCGGCGGATACCGCGCGGCTATGGCTGGCGGCTGAGCGCGATCCTGGCGCTTGGCGGGCTGCAGGGCGCGATCGGCTGGTGGATGGTCAGTTCGGGCCTGTCGGTTCGCACCGATGTCAGCCACATCCGGCTCGCGGTTCACCTGCTGACCGCGCTTTTCATTCTCGCCGGCATCGTCTGGACGGCGCTCGATCTCGGCGCGCTCGTCCGCGATCCGCTTGCCCGCCCGGCGCGGCTGCGCCCGCTTGCGCTGCTCGCGCTGCTGCTGCTCGGGGCGCAGATCATGTATGGCGCGTTCACCGCCGGGCTGGACGCGGGCTATGCCTTCGCAAGCTGGCCGCTGATGGGCGACGCATTGTTCCCCGCCGACGTGCCGATGATGGCCCCGCCGCTCGCCAACATCGTCGACAATCCGATCGTCGTGCAGTTCATCCACCGCTGGCTCGCCTTCGTCGCGGCGGCAGCATTGTTCTGGCTTGCGATCCGCGCCGGGCGCCCGACGGGCGTGGCCATCGTGCTGCTCGTCGTGCTGCAGGTTTCGCTGGGCATCGCGACGCTGCTGAGCGGTGTGCAGATCGGCGTGGCGGTGGCGCATCAGGCGAATGCCGCCTTGCTGCTGATCGCCACTGTCGGGGCGGCCCATGCGATCGGCGCACGCCGCCGATGAACAATATCGCGATCGTTCAGGTCACCTGCCCCGATGCGGCGACAGCCGAGACGATCGCGCGAACCCTGCTTTACGAACGGCTGATTACCTGCGCCAACATCTTCGACAAGGCGCTTTCGCTCTATCGCTGGGAGGGCGCGATCATGCAGGGCGACGAGGTGGTGATGCAGCTCAAGACCGCGCCCATCGCCATCCCCGCGATCCGCGCGCGCATCGCCACCCTTCATCCCTATGACCTCCCCGCGATCGAGCATTGGCAGGCGACCGTTACAGAGCAGCTCGCGGCATGGATCGCCGACGGGATCGAGGCATAGGCCGTCCCCATCTTAGCCATTCGCGTGGCGTCGGTATTATATTACCCGTCACGAATCGCCCGGAAATCTTGACTTCGCGCGCCCGCTGAAGCATTGGCCGCGCGTCGGCGCTGTGCCTTTTGGGTACGGCGTCCTTTCGTTTTGATGAGGTCGAACAGCCATGAAGGCGCTGATGAAGACCACCAAGTCGGCCAAGCCGCATGAGGTGGAAAAGAAGTGGCATATCATCGATGCCGACGGCCTGGTGGTCGGTCGCGCGGCGGTGGTGATCGCCAATGTCCTGCGCGGCAAGCACAAGACGAGCTTCACCCCGCACGTCGATTGCGGTGACAATGTCATCGTCATCAACGCGGACAAGATTCGTTTCACCGGCAACAAGCTGGCGGACAAGGTTTATTACAAGCACACCGGCTATGCCGGCGGCATCAAGGGCATCACCGCCGGAAAGGTGCTGGAAGGCCGCTTCCCGGAGCGCGTTCTGGAAAAGGCCGTTGAGCGCATGATCCCGCGCGGCCCGCTCGGTCGCCAGCAGATGCGCAACCTGCGCATCTTCGCCGGCAGCGAGCATCCGCATGAAGCGCAGAACCCTGAGCCGCTCGACATCGCCGGCATGAACCGCAAGAACAAGGTGGGCGCATAATGTCTGACAATCGCCAGTCCCTCGCCGACCTCGGCGCCGCGCTCAACCAGCAGCGCGAGGAAGCCGTCGCCGCATCGGAAGACAAGGCCGAAGCGTATCTCGCCGGCCAGATCGACGAGCCGGTGCAGCGCGCCCCGCTGCGTGCGCAGGAACTCGACAAATACGGTCGCGCCTATGCCACCGGCCGCCGCAAGGATGCGGTCGCGCGCGTCTGGCTGAAGCCGGGCTCGGGCAAGATCACGATCAACGGTCGCGATCAGGAAATCTATTTCGCGCGTCCGACGCTGCGTCTCGTCATCAACCAGGTGTTCGGCATCACCGAGCGCGAAGGTCAGTATGACGTGATCTGCACCGTCAAGGGCGGCGGGCTTTCCGGCCAGGCCGGCGCGGTGAAGCATGGCATCAGCCAGGCGCTCACCAAGTTCGAGCCGGTGCTGCGCTCGCCGGTGAAGGCCGCGGGCTTCCTGACCCGCGACAGCCGCACCGTGGAGCGTAAGAAATACGGTCGCGCCAAGGCACGCCGCAGTTTCCAGTTCTCGAAGCGCTAAGGTTCGGGCGAGCGTCCTTCGGGCGCTTGCACAACACGCGAAAGGGGCGGTCCGGCAACGGGCCGCCTTTTTTCGTGGCTGGTCATCCTGCGTACAGCCTCCGCCGCGCAGTAAGGCGCGCATAACCCGCGCCATCCGGCCCGAACCTGCCGACGCCCCGCCCGCTCCCCCGCGAGAGGGCGGGCGCATCATCGGGTTCAGAACGAGCGGCGAAAGAGAGCGAACACAGGCGTTCCCACACAACCATGCCGAACCTCGTCGATCTCGCGCCATATCTGCCACCCCTGGGGCTGTTGCTCGGCGCGATCGTCGTGATCGTGGTGTTGCGCCGGATTCCGATCCTTGGCCGGGTGGTGGACGTGTCACTGCTGCTCGGGCTGGCATTCGTCCTGGCCACGCTCGTCGATCAGGACGGGCGGACGTCCCCCTATGTCGCCAGCATCATGCGCGCGCTCAATCTCTCGCCATCGGCGGAGAAGGTGACGGGCACCGAAACCCGCGTCCGCATGGCGCGCGACGGGCATTTCTGGATCAACGCGCAATTCGGCGGCACGACGCGGCGGATGCTGGTGGATAGCGGCGCGACCGTAACCGCGCTTTCCGCCGACAGCGCGACCGACGCCGGGCTAGACGTTCAGCAGCCGGCATCGCCGATCCTGCTGCGCACCGCCAATGGGACGATCCACGCGCAGACCGCCACGGTGGACGAACTGCGCCTCGGCAATGTCGTCGCGCGCGATCTCCCGGTGGTCGTCTCTCCGGCGTTCGGCGATGTGGACGTGCTCGGGATGAATTTCCTGTCACGCCTGCAATCGTGGCGGGTGGAGGGCAACACGCTGATCCTCGTGCCGCATCACCCGCAGGGCGCGCGCGCTACATCCTGACGACGCGCTCGCACAGCCGCTCCGCCTCCGCCATATCATGCGTGACGAGCAGCAGCGGCAGCGCGGTTTCGTCACGCACCCGCTCGATCAGCCGCATCGCCTCCGCCCGCCGCGTCGCGTCAAGCGAGGACAATGGCTCGTCCAGCAGTAGAAAATCGGGATCGGACAGCAATGCGCGCCCGATCGCCACGCGCCGCACTTCGCCGCCGGACAGCGCGCGCGGCCAGCGATCGAGGAGATGCGCGATATCGAGCGATTCCGCGATCGGCTGGAGCTTTGCCGCGCTCACCGCGCCATAGAGCAGATTGCGCCGCACACTGAGATGCGCAAACAGCCGCGCGTCCTGAAAGACATAGCCCGCACGGCGGCGATGCGGCGGGATATTCGCCCCTGCCTCGCGATCGACCAGCGTGCGGCCGTTGACCCGCACATGCCCGCGATCGGGGCGCAACAGCCCGGCGATCATGTCGAGCACGCTGGTCTTGCCGACGCCCGACGGCCCGACCAGCGCCACCGCGCGTTCCTGCGCCGCAAAGGCCACACCGACCACCGCATCCCCGCGACGCAGCGTAACGTCGATCTCAAAGGACATGCACGCCCCGCCCCGCGCGACGCGCCAGCCATTCGGAGGCAAGCAGCGCGATCAGGCTGATCGCCACCGATATCGCCGCGAGTTGCCACACCGCCGCTTCCCCGCCCGGTCGCTGGAGCGCGGCATAGATGGCGAGCGGCAGCGTCTCCGTCTCGCCCGGCACATTGGAAACAAAGGTGATCGTCGCGCCGAACTCGCCCAGCGCACGGGCGAAGGCAAGCGTCGCGCCGGCCAGCACGCCGGGCGAGCACAGCGGCAAGGTGATCGTGCGAAAGGTGCGCCAGCGCCCCGCGCCGAGCGTTCGCGCCGCATCCTCCAGCCGCCGATCGACCGCCTCCAGCGACAACCGGATCGCCCGCACCGCAAGCGGCAGCGCCATCACCGCCGCCGCGATCGCCGCCCCGGTCCAGCGGAACAGCACCGTCACGCCGAACCAGTGCTGGAGCGGCGCGCCGACCGGCCCGTCAGGCGCGAAGGCAAGCAGCAACAGCCAGCCGGTCACAACCGGGGGCACCACCAGCGGCAAATGAATCAGCGCGTCGAGCAAGGTCCGCCCCGGAAAGCGCCCGCGGGCAAGCGCATAGGCAAGCACAAAGGCGATCGGCAGCGTCGCGAGCGTCCCCACCCCGCCGACCAGCAGCGAGAGCCTGACGATCGACCAGACGCCCTCCGCCATCAGGGCCGCGTGAAACCGAAACGCGCGAAGATCGCCCGCCCCTGCGCGCTCAGCAAGAAGCGGCGGAAACCTTCCGCGTCGGGATTTCGGGAAGCAGCGAGCCGCGCGATCGGGTAGCGGATCGGCGGATGGCTCGACGCGGGAAAGACGCCCGCGACGCGAACTTTCGCGGAAGCACGCGCGTCGGTCGCATAGACGATACCGAACGGCGCCGCGCCGCGCTCGACCAGCGCCAGCGCCGCGCGGACGTTCTCGGCGCGCACGACATGCGGCGCCACAGCTCCCCATGCCCTGAGCTGTTCCAGCGCCGCCCGCCCATATCTCCCCGCGGGCACGGCGGCAGGGTCCGCCATCACGACCGGCCCGTGCGCAAGCGTCGCGCTGAGCGTCCGTTCGCTCAGCCACGTGTGCCCGCCCGCCGGCTCGACCACCACCAGCCGGTTACCGACCAGATCGGCGCGGGTGCCGCGCGCCAGCAGCCCCTTGGCGGCGAGCGCGTCCATCCATTCCTCGTCGGCGGAAACGAACAGGTCCGCCGGCGCGCCCGCGATCACCTGCCGCGCGAGCGCCGAGGATGCAGCGAAGGAAATCACCGGCGGCGCGTGCCCCGCTCGCGCCCATTGCGCGGCGGCGGCGTTCATCGATTCCTGAAGCGAGGCGGCGGCGAGGACGAGCGGCGCGCGCGGCTGCGCCAGCGCCGGTGTCGCCAGCGCGGCGATCGCGAACAACAGGCTGCGGCGCGTCAGTCCCATCCGCTCCCCGGATTGATGCCGGGGCCGGAAGCGCCCCGTTTCCGATCGCTTGTGCGGCACGCCCGTTTCCGGAACAAGCCCGGCACGGCCAGTCTTAACCGTCGTCGCCCATCCGCAGCGCCGCGATAAAGGCTTCCTGCGGAATCTGCACGGAGCCATATTCGCGCATCCGTTTCTTGCCTTCCTTCTGCTTGTCCAGCAGCTTGCGCTTGCGGCTGATATCGCCGCCATAGCATTTCGCGGTAACGTCCTTGCGCATCGCCGCGATCGTCTCGCGCGCGACCACCTTGCCGCCGATCGCCGCCTGAATCGGGATTTTGAACAGATGTCGGGGGATGAGATCCTTCAGCCGCTCGCACATGCCGCGCCCGCGCGTTTCCGCCGAGCCGCGATGGACGATCATGCTCAGCGCGTCGACCGGCTCGCTGTTGACGAGGATGCTCATCTTCACGAGATCACCCTCGCGATAGCCGATCTGGTGATAATCGAAACTGGCATAGCCGCGGCTGATTGATTTCAGGCGATCATAGAAATCGAACACCACTTCGTTGAGCGGCAGTTCATAAGTCACCTGCGCGCGCCCGCCGACATAGGTGAGGTTCTTCTGGATGCCGCGCCGATCCTGGCACAGCTTCAGGATCGAGCCGAGATATTCGTCGGGGCAATAGATCGTCGCCTCGATCCACGGCTCGGCGATGCTCTCGATCTTGTTCGGATCGGGCATGTCGGCGGGATTGTGCAGCTCGATATGCCCGCCGCCATGGGTCAGTTCGATTTGATAGACCACCGATGGCGCGGTCGTAATGAGATCAAGGTCATATTCGCGGGTCAGCCGCTCCTGGATGATCTCCAGATGCAGCAGGCCGAGGAACCCGCAGCGGAAGCCGAAGCCGAGCGCGGCGGAGGTTTCCATCTCGAAGCTGAACGAGGCGTCGTTGAGCCTGAGCTTGCTGATCGATTCGCGCAGCTTCTCGAAATCGTTGGCGTCGACCGGGAACAACCCGCAGAACACCACCGGCTGCACTTCCTTGAAGCCGGGCAGCGCCTGTGCCGCCGGGCGCTTCGCATCGGTCAGCGTATCGCCGACACGGGCCTGCGCCACATCCTTGATCTGCGCGGTGATGAAGCCGATTTCGCCCGGCCCGAGATCGGTAAGCTGCTCGATCTTCGGGCGAAAACAGCCGACGCGATCGACCAGATGCTGCGTTCCGGCCTGCATGAACGTCACCTGCTGGCCCTTGCGCAGCACGCCGTCGATCATGCGGACGAGGATGACGACGCCGAGATACGGATCATACCAGCTATCGACCAGCATCGCCTTCAGCGGCGCCGCCGGATCGCCCTTCGGCGCCGGGATGCGATCGACCACCGCGTCGAGAATCTCGTCGATGCCGATGCCGGATTTGGCGGATGCCAGGATCGCGTTCGACGCATCAAGCCCGATCACATCCTCGATCTCGGCCCGCACCTTCTCCGGCTCGGCGGCGGGCAGGTCGATCTTGTTGATGACCGGCACGATCTCATGATCGTGCTCGATCGACTGATAGACGTTGGCGAGCGTCTGCGCCTCCACGCCCTGCGCCGCGTCCACCACCAGCAGCGCGCCCTCGCACGCCGCCAGGCTGCGCGACACCTCATAGGCGAAATCGACGTGGCCCGGCGTATCCATCAGGTTGAGAACATGGCCTTTCCATTCAAGCCGCACGGTCTGCGCCTTGATGGTGATGCCGCGTTCCTTCTCGATATCCATGTTATCGAGCACCTGCGCGGACATTTCGCGCTCGGTCAGCCCGCCGGTGCGCTGGATCAGGCGATCGGCGAGCGTCGACTTGCCATGGTCGATATGGGCGATGATCGAAAAATTGCGGATGCGGTCAAGCGGCGTGGTCATGATGAAAGCGCCTCTAGGCGGCGGCGCGAGATGCGTCAAAGGCCGCGCTGGCGACTCCTTTCGCCTGGTGTTAAGCCACGGGGAACAAAGATGTGAACAGCAAGGGCCGCATCGTTCTGGCTTGCACCGCAATTGGTGGCATTATCTGGGGAGTGTGAGATGTTGAGGAAATTCGCGTTGGTCGCCGCTGGTTCGGCGATCGCATTGGTTGCGTCATCGGCCAGCGCCCAGAAACTCGCCAAGCCGTCATCCGGTCAGCGTTTGCAGGAGCAGACCGCCAACGACGTGCCGCATTGCGCGCGCAAGCTCGGCACGCTGTCGATCGTCGATGGCGACGATCCCCGGCCCTGGACGCAATATAGCCTCGCGCCGCCCTCCAAGCTGCTGAAGGTGCTGGTGCAGCGCTCTGGCTGCTTCAACCTCGTCGATCGCGGCAGCGGGCTTCAGGCGGCGCAGCGCGAGCGCGATATCGGCAACGATCTTGGCCTCCAGCGCCGCTCGAACGTCGGCCAGGGCCAGATCAAGGCCGCCGATTACGTGCTGGTCGCGGAAATTCAGGGCGCCAACTCGAATGTTTCGGGCGGTGGCGCGGCAGCCGGCATCGGCGGCCTGATCGGTGGGCGCTTCGGCGCGCTGGCCGGCGGGCTGCGCAGCAAGAAATCCGAAGCGAATACCGTGCTTTCGATCACCAACGTCCGCACCACCGAAACGATCGCCACCGCCGAAGGCTATGCGGCGAAGAACGACATGTCGTTCGGCGGCGGCGGCGGCACCGGCTTTTTCGGCGGCGGGATCGCCGCGGTCGGCGGCGGTTACGACAATACCGATATCGGCCGCATGGTCACGCTGTCGTTCATCCAGGCCTATTCGAAGCTGGTGACCGAACTCGGGCTGGTCCAGCCGGGCCAGCAGGGCACCGCGGAGGCCGCGCCGAAAAAGACCTATACCACCGAAGGCCCGGTCGCGATGCGCGTCAGCGCGCTCGCCACCGCCAAGGCGATCCGCACGCTGCCGCCCGGCGCGATCGTCTATCCCACCGGCAAGCAGAACGGCCTGTGGTGGGAAGTCGCGGACGAGAATGACAATGTCGGCTGGGTGCTCAACACCAAGCTCGCGCCGTCCAGATAACCCCGAGCGATCAGGCCCGGCGCGTCAGGCGCGCGCCGGGCTCAATTCCAGCCCCGCGCGCGCGATCGCGGCAAGCACGTTTTCGTAACGCTCCTCGCCCGATCCGCTCACCATTTCCCAGCGCACCCCGCGACGATCGAGTTCGGCCTTCGACAGATCGAAGAAGCGCTGCCGCTCCGCCGCGGTGCCGAACATGCGCGTGCCATCCTCGACCCACGGCAGATCGATATCGAACAGCAGATAGAGATCGGCCACATTGTCCCACCGCGCGAACCACGGATCGCGGCGGCTGAACATCATGTCCGCCCACACCGCGCTCATCAGCGCATCGGTATCGACGATCACCGGGAAACGCCCGGCATCGCACGCCGCGCGCACCTGCAAATCCTGCGTATGCGCGATCATCACCAGATCGGACATGGTGAGATCCACGCCATAGCGCTCGCAATAGGTCCGCCCGAATTCCGCGACCACGGGCGTGCCGAAATGCCGCGCGAGCCGCACGGTCGTGGTCGATTTTCCCGTGCTCTCCGGGCCATGCAGACAGATCGTGCGCAGCGTCATGCGGTGAGCGGCTCCGCCGGATCGCGGCCACAGGCGCGGTGCCAGTCGAACAGGCCCCAGCAGGCCAGCGCCAGATAGATCACGTAAAGCCCCGCAAACAGATACAAACCCTTGGCGAGATACAATGGCACGGATGCAACGTCCACGGCGATCCAGATCAGCCAGTTCTCGATCAGCCGCCGTGCCATCAGCAACTGCGCGGCGACGCTGGCGATGGCGATCGCCGCATCCCACCACGGATAGGCGGCGTTGGTGAAAAGATGCATCGCCGCGCCCCATGCGATCGTCGCGATCATCCAGCCGATCGCCCAGCGCAGGCGAGACGCCGCGCTCATCCGCTCGACCAGCACCTCCCCGGA
The DNA here is from genome assembly GCF_937871615.1 of uncultured Sphingomonas sp. Taxonomy (GTDB): domain Bacteria; phylum Pseudomonadota; class Alphaproteobacteria; order Sphingomonadales; family Sphingomonadaceae; genus Sphingomonas. Next base: position 22,750 of record NZ_CALMPA010000063.1, read on the forward strand.
TTTTTCCTTCGAGCGAAGCCAGTTGAGCCAGCCATAACAATTGGCCGCGACGAAAAACCCCTGAAGCAACGCATCGCTGTAGAGCCGCGCCTCGAACACGACGAAGCCGATCAGCACCACCGATCCGATCGCGGTGGGAAACGTCCACATGCTGCGCCGCGCCGCCAATGCGACACACGCCACCCCCAGCACCGTCGCGACCGATTCGAGCATCGACATCGCCGTGTCGATAAGCAGCTTGCCCTCCCCCGCCAAGCGGTTAGCATCATCGCGACAAGGAGAGACGCCTATGCGCCATATCGCCGTGATCGGTTCAGGCCCCGCCGGTTATTACACCGCGGAAGCCTGCCAGAAGGTTTTCGGCGATGAAGTGCGGGTCGATATCATTGATCGGATGCCGGTGCCCTATGGCCTGATCCGTAGCGGCGTCGCGCCCGATCATCAGTCGATCAAGGCGGTGTCGAAGCGGTACGAGGCCACCGCGCTCAGCGACAACGTCCGCTTCGTCGGCAATGTCATGATCGGTCGCGACATCTCCATTCCGGAACTGAGCGGGCTCTACGATGCCGTGGTGCTGGCGACGGGCGCACCACACGATCGCCCGCTCGGCATCCCCGGCGATGATCTTCCGGGGGTGATCGGATCGGCGGCGTTCGTCGGCTGGTATAACGGCCATCCCGATTTCGCCGATCTCGCGCCGCCGCTCGACACGCCGGGCGCGGTGATCGTCGGCGCGGGCAATGTCGCGCTCGACGTGGCCCGCATTCTGGCGAAGACCGGGGAGGAGTTCACCGGCTCGGACATCGCCGCCCATGCGCTTGCCGCGCTCGCGCAGCACGGCATCCGCGATGTGACGATCCTCGCCCGGCGCGGGCCGCACGAAATCGCGATGACCCCGAAGGAACTGGGCGAGTTGGGCCACCTCATCCGCGCGACGCCGCTGGTTGATCCAGCCGATTTGCCGCCGGTGGAAGCGGATGCGGCGCTGGAGCCGGGGCTGCGCAAATCGGTCACCCACCTGCGCGGCTTCGCCGGCAACGTCTCCACCGCCCCGGTCTCGATCAACTTTGATTTCTTCGCGATGCCGATCGCGATCGAAGGCGATGAAAAGGCCGAACGCGTAATCGTCGAACGCACGAAGCTCGATGAAGGCGGTCGCGCGATCGGCACGGGCGAAACCTATGCCGTGCCCGCCGGGTTGATCATAAGCTGCATCGGCTATCGCACGCCACCGATCGAGGGGGTTCCCTATGATGCGAAGCTCGGGCGATTCGCCAATGAGGAAGGGCGAATCGCCCCCGGCCTCTACGCCGTCGGCTGGGCAAGGCGCGGGCCGACGGGAACGATCGGCACCAACCGGCCCGACGGCTTCATGATCGCGGATCATATCGCCGCCGATACCAGTGCCGACAGCGCCAAGGCGGGGCGTCCGGGGCTGGATGCGCTGCTCGCCGCGCGCGGCGTCGATATCGTCACCTTCCGTGACTGGCAGGGGATCGAACGCGCCGAGATCGCCAACGCGCGCGACGGCGCCCCGCGCGAAAAGTTCACGTCGCTCGATGCGATGCTAGCGGCGCGCGCGCCGATGTGATTACACCGCTTGCGCGCCACGAAACTGCTGGCTATAGGCGCGCCTCCAGCGACCGATCGGCCCCCGAATTGGCTAAAGATCGGTTACTCCGTCGGGGAGTAGCTCAGCCTGGTAGAGCACTGCCTTCGGGAGGCAGGGGCCGGAGGTTCGAATCCTCTCTCCCCGACCATTATTTCGGCTGAGAAACGGCTGAATCCTCAATTTTTCGTGCTTTGACAGCGGCCTTCGGGTCTTGGGGGCGGCATTCCCACGCTCGACAATCGCGCCGGACGCGCCCCTCCTCAGGCGGCGCGTGTCAAAATCCCGCGAACCGCCACGCGCAAGGCCGGCAGCACCTCTTGTTCGAACCACGGGTTCCTGGCCGACCAGCCGCGCGACCGCCATGAAGGATGCGGCAGCGGGAAATATTGCGGCAGAAAGGCGCTGAAACCCCGCACCCGATCGGTCATCGCGCCGCGGCCAAGCACATAATTCTGGGCGTAGGTTCCCACCAGCAACGTCAGTTCCACCGCGGACAATTGCCGAAGCAGCCGATCTCGCCAGAGCGGCGCGCATTCTGGGCGCGGTGGCGCGTCCCCGCCGCTTCCGGCGCGACCGGGATAACACAGGCCGATCGGCAGAATCGCGATCCGGCCAGCGTCGTAGAAATCATCGCTCGAAATCCCCATCCACTCGCGCAGACGATCGCCGGACGGGTCGGAAAAGGGAATTCCCGAGACATGGGCCTTGGTTCCCGGTGCCTGGCTCGCGATCAGGATACGCGCTGTCGGCGACATCTGGAAGATCGGGCGCGGACCGAGCGGCAGAACATCGGCACAGCGGCGGCAATGCCGCACCTCCTCCACCAGTTCCTCGAACGCCGCCGGCAAGCGATCCTTTTCCGCTTCCCTCATGTCGATCGCCCGAGCAGCACCTCCCGCAACACAATGGCATCGTTGTGGATTTCATCGCGCGCGGAATAGACCAATGTGATCGGCCCCTTGGCCGCCAGATCGCGCAACGCGGCCACCAGTTCGGCGTGGCCTGCCAGTTCCTGTCGATAACGATCCTGAAACTCGCGCCACCGCGCCGGATCATGGTTGAACCACTGGCGCAACGCGGTGCTGGGCGCGATATCCTTGATCCAGTCGTCGAGCGCGGCTTTCTCCTTGCTCAGCCCGCGCGGCCACAGGCGATCGACCAGAATGCGCCGCCCGTCCGCCGCGAGCGAGGGATCATAGGCGCGTTTCAGCCTGATATTGTCCGCTGCGATACCGTTGCCCATCTCTCACACCTCACACCAGCTTCAACCCTGGTTCGCGCCATGAAGGGTTCGTCGTGCGCGTTCATGCCACCATCGCCGCGGCGGCGCGCAAACCGGCACGCACCCGATTCATCGCCCCCGGATCGGCCTTCGACGAGTGGACGGCATAAGCGGAATAGGAAAATTCCGGGCTGTCGGGCACCAGCGCCAGCCGCCCCTCATCAAGATAGGACTGGACGACGCCCTTGCGGAAATAGCCGCTCGCGCCCGTCGCCAGCAGATAATCCAGCGCAAGCGGCCCATAGCTGATCGAGACGACCGCCTTGGGCAGATCGGGAAAAGCCGCATGATGGCTCGCGGCGAAATCTTCGCCCCAATCGACATGGATATGATCCGCCTCGGCCAGCGGCTGGGATACAGGGGTTGAACGCACCAGCACCAGCTTTTCCTCGAACAGCAGCTCCGCGATCACCCCCGGTCGGCGCGGCGCGGCATAGATCACCGCGATATCCAGCGAACCATTCTGCACCCGCTCCAGCAACCGTTCGGACGTGTCGATCTGCGTGCTCACCGCGATCTCGGGGCATTCGCGCCGCATCCACAACAGCCAGTGCCGCAACAACGGGCTCCACAGGCTGAGTTCGGCCCCGATCGTCACCACCGCATCGCGCCCCGGCGGCAAGGCAACGGCGCGGCGCGCGCCCTCCCACACCTGCACCAGGCTCGTCGCGAAGCGCAGAAACTGCTCGCCCGCCGGGGTGAGCCGCGCGCCGGCCTTGTTGCGGATGAATACCGGGCGATCGAGCTGATCCTCCAGCACGCGGATACGCGCGCTAACCGCCGTCTGCGTCAGGTTCAGGTTGGTGGCCGCACCGACGAAGCTGCCGGTTTTCACCACCTCAAGAAAGGTGCGCGCGATGCCGATATCCATCAAGCAAATACTTTCTGCTTAAGGCACAATAACATTCATTTGCTTGCTGGATACTAACGGGCGGATGATATGTGCGCAAGGAGGCCGCCATGTTTGCGCAGCATCATCCGCGAACGGCAACCGATCGCTCGACACGAGGCGGACGACAATGAAACCGCTCGGGCCAACGCCCCCTGAATCGACGCCACGACACGGCCACGGCTCGCTCGTGTTCTGCATCCTCACGACGCTGCTGTTCGGTGCCGCGTGGCTCATCCTCTGCCGGTTGCCCGAAGCCGATGCCGGCGACAGATGGCTGCTGTTGGTCGGTGCGGTCGCGATCCCGCTGGCCGCGTTCGTGCTGATCGGCTGCGAATGGCTGGCGTTGCGGGGCGAGCGCCAGCCCGGAGACGAGGCGCGGCGCGGCGAAGCGCTGTCCGGCGATGATTTCGTGACGATCTGGCCGGCGGAAGCCGTCTGGCTGCATCGCCTGCCCATGTTGCCCGAAGGACAATTCCCTCCGTCGCGGCGCGCCCTCGCCGACCCGTCATCCCGATCGAGCCCCCGCCTCGGCCACCTCGAACGACTGCTGCGCGGTGCGGCATATTGGCTGGCCGCGCACAACCATTTCGATCGCCACCGGCAAACACGCCACTGATCGCTACAAAAGGACATGTGATGACCATCCAACTCGGGCAGATCGCCCCTGATTTCGAACAGAACAGCACGCACGGGCCGATCCACTTCCATGACTGGCTTGGCTCAAGCTGGGGCGTGTTCTTCAGCCATCCCAAGAATTTCACGCCGGTTTGCACCACCGAACTGGGCGAGGTCGCGCGGCTGCGCCCGGAGTGGGACAAGCGCGGCGTGAAGCCGATCGGGCTGTCGGTCGATCCGGTCGAGGCGCATCACCGCTGGGAACAGGATATCGTGGAGACGCAATCCGTCAGCCTCGATTTCCCGATGATCGCCGATCCCGATGCGCGGGTCGCCACCTTGTACGACATGATCCATCCGGCGAGCGACCCCACCGTCACCGTCCGCTCGGTTTTCGTTATTGATCCGGCGAAGAAGGTGCGGCTGATCCTCACCTACCCGCCAAGCACCGGGCGGAACTTCGCCGAAATTCTCCGCGCGATCGACAGTCTGCAACTCACCGACGCGCAAAGCATTGCCACCCCGGTGAACTGGGAACCGGGCGATGCGGTCGTCATTTCGCCCAAATTGTCCGATGAGGAAGCGCAGCGCAAATTCCCCCAGGGTTTCCGCACGCTGAAGCCCTATCTGCGGATGGTGCAGCTGTAACCACACCGCGCCGTTTTCCCCAGTGCAGCGCGCGGCTGATCGCGCCGCGCGCACCTTTGCGCCACGCCGCAGAGGCGGCGGCGCGACCATGACGGTTGCCCCCAAAAAGTCCGATCGTCGGCACGAAAAATAAGATGCTCCACTATTGCATGTTATACGCGGCCCAAATAGATGCATCGCCAATGCACAATTTAGGCGCGAATCGTGAACGCTAATCCCAGGCCCAACGATCGGAAATTCGCGCGAGCGTCATCGCGTGGATGGCGCCGCGAAGCGCAGACCCATTTTCATGGTCACTGGCGATCGCGCTGATCGCCCTTCCCCCAAAGCCACCATCACAGGAGAATTCGATGTCGCAGCCGCTAAGCGAGCATACGATCGCGCTCGTCAAAGCCACAGTGCCGGCGCTGGAAGCGCATGGCATGGATATCGTGCACGAAATGTATTCGCGGATGTTCCAGAATCCCGACATTCGCGATCTGTTCAACCAGTCACACCACGCGCACGGCTCCTCCCAGCCGCGCGCGCTGACCGACGCGATCCTCGCTTATGCCAGCAACATCGACAATCTCGCCGCACTCGCCCCAGCGGTCGAGCGCATCACGCAAAAGCATGTCGGGTTGCAGATCCTGCCCGAACATTACCCGCACGTCGCCGAGGCGCTGCTCGGCGCGATCAAGGCGGTGCTGGGCGATGCGGCGACCGACGAGATTATCGCTGCCTGGGGTGAGGCTTATTGGTTCCTCGCCAATATCCTCATCGCACGCGAGGAACGCATCTATACAGAACAGAAGGAAATGACCGGCGGCTGGAACGGCTGGCGCGATTTCCGGGTTGAAGATGTCATCCGCGAAAGCAGCGTCATCAAATCGTTCGTCCTGCGTCCGCTCGATGGCGGGCCTGTGATGCAGCACAAGCCGGGCCAGTATCTTACCTTCTGGTTCGAGATACCGGGGCATCCGCCGATCAAGCGCAACTATTCGATCTCCGCCGCGCCCAACGGCGAAACCTATCGCATCTCGGTCAAGCGTGAGCCGCAGGGTCTTGCTTCCGGGTGGCTCCACGACGAGGCCGCGCCCGGAACCATCCTGAAGGTCGCCGCGCCAGCCGGGGAGTTCTTCCTCGACAACCATGACCAGCGCCCGGTGATCCTGCTTTCGGGCGGGGTGGGGCTGACGCCGATGATCGCGATGCTCGAAGCGCTGGTAGAGGGGAACGCCGAGGCTCCCGTTCATTACATCCACGGCACCCACGATCGCGAAACCCATGCGATGCGCGATCACGTCCGCGCACTGGCCGCGCGGAACAGCGCGGTGCGCGTGACCGATTTCCATCAGACGCCACGCCCCGACGAAGCGCAGGGCCGTGATTATGATCTGGCGGGCATCATCACCAACGAATGGCTCGTCGCCAACACGCCGGTCGCCGAAGCGGACTATTATATCTGCGGACCGCGCCTCTTTCTGCGTCATGCGGTGTCCACGCTGTCGCTCGCGGGCGTTCCGGCAAATCGCATCCACTATGAATTTTTCGGCCCCGCCGAGGAATTGCTCGCGGCCTGATTAGGCCGGGGAAAACGGCATCGCCATCGCGCGCGGATTGTCCGCTTCCGCGCCGATGGCGATGCCGCCCCGCGCGAACCTTAAGATGCCGGCACTATCACGCCGCCCTTCATCACCATCTCCACATGGCGCACCGCGCCGATATCGGCGGTTGGATCGCCACGCACCGCGACAAGATCGGCAAGCATCCCCGGCTTGAGCGCGCCCAATCGCGTATCGAGCCCGAACCAGCGCGCGTTGCCCCATGTGGCGGCGGTCAGAACCTGCGCCGGCGTCATGCCGTTGGCGACCATCAATTCCATCTCGCGCGCATTCTCGCCGTGCGCGTAAACGCCGACATCGCCCCCCATGCACATGCGAACACCCGCCTTCAGCGCGAGCCGGAACGCCTCGCGGCTTGTCCGCACGCTCTCTGGCGCGGGCTCGGCACCGTTCCAGCCACGATAGCGCGCAACCGCATCCGGGGCAGCCAGCGTCGGACAATAAGCGATGCCCTTCGCCGCCATCGCCGCGAAGATTTCCGCCGTCCCGCCATAACCATGCTCGATCGTATCGACGCCTGCCGCGATCGCGCGACGCATCCCCTCCGCCGTCGCCGCATGAACCGCCACGGGCCGCCCGGCGTCATGCGCCGCCGCTACCGCCGCCTTGACCTCATCCGCGCTCAACGTCGGGCGGCTGTCTTCGCCGGGGCGCCAGCGATAATCGGCATAGAGCTTGATCCAGTCCGCCCCGCCCGCGATCTGCCGCCGCACCTCAGCGACGACCTGATCGACGCCCGATGCTTCCTCCGCGCCCTGTGGAATGGCGACACCCGGCTCGAATCCCTTGGGGCCATAAGCGCCCAGCGCGACGATCGCGCGCGTCGCCACATATAGCCGCGGCCCCGGTACGATGCCCTGCTCGATCGCTTGCTTTAGCCCCACATCGGCATAGCCCGCGCCTTCGGTGCCGAGATCGCGCTCGCTGGTGAAGCCCGCCCGCAACGTCGCGCGCGCCTGCGCCACCGCGCGCGCGGTGCGCAGCGCCAGCGGCTCGTGCAGCACCTGATCGTCCCAACTCGTCTGGTTATAGGGGTGGAGAAACAGATGGCCGTGGCCTTCGATCATCCCCGGCATCAGCGTATCGCCCGGCAAGGCCATCACCGTCGCGCCCGACGGCGCGGCGAGTTCCGGCCCGACCGCCGCGATCTTCTCGCCCTCGACCAGCACCTGCCAGCCGACGTGGCGTTTCGCGCTGACCGGATCGAACACCGCATCGGGCTTGAGCAGGATGATCCCGCCCGGCGCCGGCTCCGCTGCCGACGCGCCTGCCGAGCCCAATAGCGCCGCCATCATCAATACGATCCAGCGCATAGTCTTGCCCCCGTTATTTCGTTACGTTCGCGCGCATGGATATAAGCCTTCGCCCGTCGCTCCTAGCCCCGCTGCTGCTGACCACCGCCATCCTCACTGGCGCCCCCGCCCCGCTCGATGCCGGGATGGCGCGCTGGCAGGCGCAGGCCGCGCGCGTAACCATCACGCGTGACGACTGGGGCATTCCGCATATCCACGGCAAGAGCGATGCCGATGCGGTGTTCGGCATGATGTATGCGCAGGCCGAGGACGATTTCTCGCGGGTCGAGGCGAATTATCTCACCGCGCTCGGCCGCAGCGCGGAGGCCGATGGCGAGGACGCGCTCTGGGCCGATCTGCGGCAGCGGCTGTGGGTCGATCCGGCGGAACTGAAGCGCCAATATGCCGCCAGCCCGGCATGGTTGCGCGCGCTGATGGACGCCTGGGCGGACGGCCTCAATTTCTATCTCGCGACGCACCCAGAGGTGAAGCCAAAGGTGCTGACGCGGTTCGAGCCGTGGATGGCGCTGAGCTTCACTGAGGGCAGCATCGGCGGCGATATCGAGCGTATCTCGCTGAGCGAACTCAAGACCTTCTACGGTAACCCCACCCCGCCGACGCCGGAGGAAACCGGCAGCGTGCCGCGCGAGCCTTCGGGATCGAACGGCATCGCGATCGCGCCGAAGATCACCACAGGCGGCCACGCGCTGCTGCTCATCAATCCGCACACCAGCTTCTATTTCCGCTCCGAAGCGCAGGTATCGAGCGATGCGGGCCTCAACGCTTATGGCGCCAGCACCTGGGGCCAGTTCTTCGTCTATCAAGGGTTCAACGCGCGCGCGGGATGGATGCACACTTCCTCCACCGTCGATAATGTCGACGAGTTCGCGGAAAGCGTGCGCAAGGACGGTGGCGCATATTCCTACGCTTATGGCGCGGGCCGCCCGCGACGCCCGGTGACGACCGCGCGGGTTACGCTGCGCTACCGCCGCGCCGATGGCTCGATGGGCGAGCGCGCCTTCACCATCTATCGCACGCATCACGGCCCGATCGTCGCCGCGCGGGGCGGGCGGTGGATCGCCACCGCGCTGATGTGGAAGCCGGTGCCCGCGCTTGAACAAAGCTATCTGCGGACCAAGGCGACCGATCTGGCCTCCTTCATGCGCATCGCGGAGCGCAAGGCCAATTCATCGAACGACACCTTGTTCGCGGACAGCAGGGGCGAGATCGCGTTCCTGATGCCGCAGTTCATGCCGCTGCGCGACAATCGTTTCGATTACACGCGCCCGGTCGACGGCAGCGATCCGGCGACCGATTGGAAGGGGCTGCACGCGCTGCCGAGCCTGCCCAACGTGCTCAACCCCGCGATCGGCTGGGTGAAGAATACCAACGACTGGCCGTGGAGCGCCGCCGGTGTCGATAGCCCGAAAGCCGCCGATTATCCGCGTTATATGGATCAAACCGGCGCCAATGCGCGCACGGTTCACGCCGATCTGCTGTTGACCGGCAAGAGCGGCTGGAGCGTGCAGAAGCTGCGCGACGCAGCCTTCGACAGTTATCTCCCCGCCTTCGCCGCGCTGGTCCCTCAGCTCGTCGGCGCGTGGGATGCGCTTCCTGCCACCGATCCGCGCCGCGCGAGCCTTGCCGCGCCGATCGCGCTGCTGCGCGGCTGGGATTATCGCTGGGGCTATGATTCAACCGCGACCAGCCTCGCGGTGTTCTGGGGCGATCACCTGTGGCGCGAGGTTGGCGGCTTCGCGAAAGAGGAGCGGATCAACGTGCCCGATTATATCGCGGCGAAAGTCTCCCCCGACGCTCGGCTCGACGCGCTGACGGCAGCGGTAGCGCGGCTGACGCAGGATTTCGGCGGCTGGCGGATCAGATGGGGCGAGATCAATCGTTTCCAGCGGCTCGACGACGCGATCGCCCCGCATTTTGATGACAAGGCCGCCTCGCGGCCTGTTCCCTTCACCTCCGCGCAATGGGGAAGCCTCGCCTCGTTTGGCGCGAAAACATGGCCGGGAACGAAGCGTTATTACGGCACCAGCGGCAACAGCTTCGTCGCGATCATTGAGTTCGGTCCGCGCGTGAAAGCTGTCGCGGTGATGGCCGGCGGCCAGAGCGGCAATACGCGGTCGCCGCATTTCGCGGACCAGATTCAGCGTTACGCTGACGGGCAGCTACGCCCGGTCTATTTCCACCCCGACGAGTTGAAGGGGCATATCGAGCAACAATACCGCCCCGGCGGGCGGCGCTGATCTCAGCCGGCCGCGTCGAGAATCTCCGCCAGCGACGCCGATCGCACCCCGCGCCGCGCCAGTTCGGCGAGCACGACATCCCACCAGTGCCAGAAGCGCGCGAGGTCGCTCACATCGCGAACATAAGGCGTATTACCAGGGGCCAGCGATGGCGAGTGAAAGGCGAAGTTGAGCAGGCTCACCCCCTCCCCCAGCGCGATCGCGATCGCCTCCAGCGCCTCCTCCACCGGCACGCCTTCCGGGGTCAGCGGCACGCGCGACAGCAGCCGCGTGCGCGCGAACACGCCGCGCGCGCGCGGGATCGCGCCAAGCCGCGCGTACAACCCGGCGGGGGCACCGCGAAACACGCCGGTGAATACGGTTGATAATGGTAGTTCGATCAGCCCCGCCTCGCGCCACGCCCCCGCCGCGGCGGCGGTGAAATCCGGGCCACCTTCCGCGCGATAGTCGAAACCGGGGCGCACCGAGCTATCGAGCCGATAACCATGCCGGGCGAGCAGCGCGAACATCTCCGGCGCAATGCCGTAGCGCCCCGCACGAAAAGCGATCGGGCGAACACCGAACGCGGCGGCGATTGCCTCGTTCAGGCGCACCAGCTTTGCCTCGATCAGCTCGGTCGGGAGATTCCCCGCGAACGACGCCGCGCGCGACAGCGGCTCATCGAACGGCGGATTGACCCAGGGATGAAGCTGCGCGCCGATCGCCACCCGCGCATCGCGCGCACGGAGGTCGTGGAAGATGTCGCGGGCACCGGAATCGCGGGCCACCGGATAATCGACGAAAAAGGTCAGCGCGGCGCCCAGCGCGGAAAGCCGGCGGTGCGCCTCGGGCAAAGCCTTGAGCGCGGTGACGCCATGCCCCTCGCGCGAGAAAGGGGCGGACCAGTCGAACTCCTCCTCGGTATCTACGAAGATCGTATAGCGCGCGCCGAAATCCGCCGGCCAGCGAACGATCGCGGAGCGATCCACGCGCGGCACGCGCCAGCGACGCGAAACGATCGCGGGCGCCGCCAACTTCGTCAGCTTATCGAAGCCTGCCCCATGCCCCCATTCAATCCAGTCGGCAGGTGGAGGGTCAGGTGGTTGGCTTCGATGAACAGGCCGCCGTTCAGTTCGCCGGCGAGATTGCGCGCCAGCCGGATCGCGAAGCCCGTGCCGAGCAACGGCGCGCCCGGCATCTCCACCTCGCGCTCCGCATCGAGCGTGAGCAATGTGCGTTCCGGCACGGCGGCAAGCGCGATCGGGCGCGTCAGATCAATCGCGACATTCGCTTCCTCGGCGCGCACCTCGATCATGAGCTTCTCCCCCAGCCCCGCGCTTGCGACCAGCGCGGCGATCAGGCGCCCGATCAGCCGCTCCGCCATCCGCTCATCGCACGCCAGCACGATCGCTGGAGAAACGGGCGCCAGATCGACGCTGCATCCGCGCAGCCGCACCAATGGCGCGAGATCGTCCACCGTGCGCGCCAGCAGCGGCGCGAGCGCCACCGAATCGTCACGCAGATCAAGCGCGTCGCCCTCGATCCGCGCGGCAAGTTCAAGATCCTCGATCGCCGCCACCAGATCGCCGGCGTGGCCGCGAATCGCCGCGGCACGATCGCGATAGACATCAGGCACCGGGCCGAGCATCGCCGTTTCGATCAGTTCGGAGAACCCGGCGATCGCATTGGCCGGCGAGCGCAACTCATGCACCAGCCGCCGCAGCCCCTCGACACCGCCCGAATCCGCCACGCGGCGCCCGATCGCGCCCTCGTCGACACGCGGGCGGCGCGCGGCGCCACGGAAGCCGACGAACCGCCCGCTCGCACCATCGAACATCGGCACCCCGGAGATGCGCCATTCGCCCGCCAATGCCGAGCGGCCCCCGATGGTGAGCCGCGCGTCGTTGAACGCCGTGCGATGGCGGAACGCGCCGCTCGCCACGCCATCGACCTGCGGCTGCCCGTCCGCGCCGGGCAGCAGGAAGCCGATACCGATCACCGCCGCGCGCGGCGCCGCATCGACCCAGCGAATCACGCCAGCCGAATCGCTTTCGAAACTGAAACGATCCGCCTCCGCTTCGTACACCTCATCAGACGACGCCGCCCGCGCGCCGGGCGGCTGATCGCGGTGCAACTCGCGAAATGCCGCGATCCGATCGACCAGCGCCGCGATTTCGTAACCGCCGCCGGGCGCCGCCATCGGCTCCAACTCAAGCACGTCCGCCGGCGAATCGGGCACGATCGCGGCGACCGGCAATTCAAGCGCGGCCTCGCCGGGCTGGCTCAGCCGCGCTTCCGGCGCCGCGGATTGTTCCCCGTCATAACCAAGCGCGAAATCCGCCGGGCCGAAGCTTTCCAGCGCGCGGACGACATCCGCCTCCAGATCGTTGCGATGGCGCAGCACGGCGCGCCCGGTCGGCCCAAGCGTCGGCAGCAGCGCGCGCCATTCAGCGCCCTGGAGCCGCGCGACACGCAGCACGGGCGCGGCAACCGATTGTTCGTCCTCGACGAAAACCGCGATCAACTCAGCCGATGGCGCCGCCAGCGCGAGCGCGCGCGCCGTCGCGGCCCGCGTCTGCACGGGCACACGCTCCCGCAATTCGCGCAGCCGATCGAGAATCTCGGGCGTTTCCTCGATTCGCCCGCGCGCGAGAAGGTCCGCGATCTGCCGGAACGCGGCCTGCGCGCCAAACGGCGTGGAGGCATCCGCGGCAAGAACGGTCTTCAGGCTATCGTCGAATCGCACAAATTTCTTCCTATCCGGCGCGCGAGCTTATCCGCGGCTGGAGATGAATTGATTAATCCGCATCGCCCCCCGGTGGAACTGCGGATTTTGGCACGTAGCAATGTGGGACAATTGCGTTTGCGCGCAATTTTCCTATGGATATGCCAACCAAATCGCCATGAATGTGCGTGGCGACAGGCGGAGAAAGCAGTGCTCGACCGGATCGACAGGCAGATTCTGGCATATCTTCAGGAAGATGGGCGCATGACCAACGTTGAGTTGGCCGATCGCGTCGGCCTTACCGCGCCGCCATGCCTGCGGCGCGTTCGCGCGCTTGAGCAGGCCGGGGTGATCCGCGGCTATCACGCCGAATGCGATGCCGCGCAATTGGGCTTTCCCATCACCGTCTTCGCGATGGTGAGCTTGAGGAGCCAGGCGGAGGCCGATCTCACCGCCTTTGAAACGCATGTCGCGGCGCTGCCCGAGGTGCGCGAATGCCATATGCTGAACGGCGAGATAGATTTCGTGCTGAAGATCGTCGCGACCGATCTGGAAAGCTTCCAGCGTTTCCTGACGACGCATCTTACCACCGCGCCGAACGTAACCAGCGTCAAATCGTCGCTGACGATTCGCAGCGCGAAAGCGGCATCGGGGGTGCCGATCCTCGAATAGGGCGCTGTTCGGAAACCGGAAGCAAAAAAGGGCGGCCACCTGGACCGCCCTTTTTCGTCAAGCCATCACGCGAAGGATCAGGCCGCCGGCGTCGAGAGCGCGGTGAGCCAGAACGACGCGATATCCGCGCGCGGCGCGCCCTTCACCAGTTCGAACGCGGCCTTGGCGCCAGCCGTGTCACCCGAATTGGCGAGCGCGATGCCGAGGTGCGTATTGACCGCATCCGCATCGACGCCGCCCTTCTGCAACGCGACCTTATAAAGCTCGATCGCCTTGGCATAATTGCCCGCGCCGAGATGCGCGTCCGCCGTGCCCGCGGCGAGCTTGCCGTTGGCCGCGGCCTTCGCCTTGGCGTCGAGCGGATCGAGCGAGCCTTCGTTGGCGATCGACTGTTTGGCGACGCGATACAGATCGTTCGCGGTAACCGAATCCGCCGGCAGCTTGCCCGCGGCGCGGCCCTCGTCGATCACCGCCTTGCCTTCGTTGGGCAGGCCGAGATCAATCGCATATTGCGCATAAATCTCATAATCGAACTGGTCGGCCAGCGCCTTCTTCATGCGCAACAGGCGGAACAGATCGACCTTCTGCGCCTTATCCAGCGTGACCGCGCTGCCCTGCTGGATGCCATAGACGAACACGATGTCGCGCCAGTTCTTCGCGGTGGGATAAGCGGTGATGTAACGCTTCATCCAGCCGATCGAATCCGGGATCATCCGCTTTTGCAGCGTCTTGGCCATCGCATAGCGATAGAGCTGCTCATCGGGCTTCTGACCCGCGGCGATCTGCGCGGCCATGCTTTTTTCAAGATCGGCGGAGCCGCCAGCGATATCGCCCGCCTCCATCTTGATCTTCACCATCTGCAACGGAAGGTTCGGATCATTGTAGCCAAGCTGCTGCGCGCGCTGGAAGAAGGCGAGCGCCTCCTGCGGCTGCTTCGCGTTGGCGGCGATGATGCCGCGCTGATAGTTGAAGCGCGCCTGATCCGCCTGCGGCGTGCGCGGATTGGCGATCAGCGCGTCGATCGGGCCTTTGATCTGATTGTCGTCGATCTGGCCGTTCGGCGCCTTGCCAACCGCAAGCTGAAGCTGGAAGATCGAGGCGATATATTTGTCGTCGTCACTCTTGGCGGCAGCCGAAACCTGCTGGATCAGCGGCTCTGCGGTGGCGTAATCCTTCGCCTGGAGCGCGGCCTGCGCCTTGGCGGCGAGCGGCTGGACATCCTTGCTGAGCTTCAGCGGGGCGGCCTTGGGCTCCTCCGCCTTCTTTTCCTTGGCGGCAGCCGGCGTCACGAGCGCGATGCTGCCAACGCCGGTAAGGAGGGCGGCGGCGATCGCGGCCCGGTACATGCTCTTCATCGCGTTATTCTCTCCATTCTGGAAGGCGCCGCGGGCGCCTCCGCGCCGCTGTACCTTCCTGCCCCTGCAGGTTCAAGAAACCCGACGGCCCTGACCGCATTGCGCTGAACATGGATTGAACGGTTCGGGTTCCACCGATAGGCGAAACAGCCATGATCGCCGTGATTTCACCAGCCAAGACGCTCGACTATCAATCCCCCCTCCCCGCGCTCGACACCACCGAACCGCGCTTCGCCGGCGAGGCGGCGGCGCTGGCGAAGGCGGCGGCGAAGATGTCGCGCAAGCGGTTGGGCGAACTGATGCACATTTCGGACAAGCTCGCCGCGCTCAACGCCGAGCGTTTCCGCACCTTCGACGCCCTGCCCGAACGCGCCGCGATCCGCGCGTTCGCGGGCGATGTCTATACCGGGCTCGACGCGGCGACACTGGATGAGGCGGCACTCGATTTCGCGCAGGATCATCTGCGGATGCTCTCGGGCCTCTATGGCCTGTTGCGCCCGCTCGATCGGATGCGCCCCTATCGGCTGGAAATGGGCACACGCTGGGCGCCGCGCCGCAAGAAACTGACCGACTGGTGGGGGGGGCGCATCGCCGACGCGCTGGCGGGCGATGTCGCGGCAGAAGGTTCGGGCGTGGTGCTGAACCTCGCCAGCCAGGAATATTGGGCGGCGGTGGACGGCCTGCTGCCGCTCGACATCCGCGTCATCTCCGTCGATTTCCGGGAGGCGGACGGGCGCTTCATCAGCTTCCACGCCAAGAAGGCGCGCGGGCTGATGGCGCGCTGGATGGCGGAACATCGCATCACCGATGCGGATGCGATGCGCGGGTTCGACAGCGACGGTTACGGCTTTGACGCGCAAGCGAGCGAGGGTGATCGCTGGACCTTCGTGCGGCAATGAGCGCGGTCATCATCGGGGCGTCCGGCGGGATCGGCGCCGCGCTCGCCGAGGCGTTGGAAGAGGAAGGCCAAACCGTCCTGCGCCTGTCCCGCCCGGAAATCGACCTGACCGACGAGGCGAGCATCGCCGCCGCCTCCCGACGCGCCAGAACGCCCGAACTGGTGCCCGAACTTGTGATCGTCGCCACCGGCATCCTGCACGATGGCGGGCACGGGCCGGAAAAGGCGCTGGGCGAACTCGATCCGGCGTGGCTCGCGCGGCAATATGCGATCAACACGATCGGGCCGGCGCTGGTCGCCAAGCATTTCCTGCCGACCATGCCCCGATCGGGGCGCAGCATCTTCGCGGTGCTCTCGGCGCGGGTCGGCAGCATCGGCGACAACCGGGTGGGCGGCTGGCACGGCTATCGCGCATCCAAGGCGGCGCTCAACCAGTTGATCCGCACGATCGCGATCGAAGACAAGCGGCGCAACGATCGCGGGATCGTCGTGGCGCTCGATCCGGGCAATGTCGACACGAAATTGTCGACGCCCTTCCAGCAATCCGGCCGCGATCTGTTCACGCCGGCGCGCGCCGCGGTGCAATTGCTCGATGTGATCGACGGCTTCACCCCAAGGGATAGCGGGCGGCTGTTCTCA
Organism: uncultured Sphingomonas sp.; assembly: GCF_937871615.1. Taxonomy (GTDB): domain Bacteria; phylum Pseudomonadota; class Alphaproteobacteria; order Sphingomonadales; family Sphingomonadaceae; genus Sphingomonas. The sequence continues at coordinate 39,221 of NZ_CALMPA010000063.1, forward strand.
TGGGATGGCGCGGAGATAACTCCCTGACCGATTTTTAATCTTCACGTCACACCCCTGCGATCCCTTCACATGCATACAGCCTGCCGACGCCGTCAGACGTCGTTCGAAACGGAGTGATGCAATGATGAAGTCCGCGATCCTCGCCGCCATTTCCGCCGCCGCACTCGCCACCGGCGGCATGGCCTATGCGCAGGCCCCCGCCGCCAAGGCCACCACCGCCGCGCACGCCAAGGTTGCGACCACCAAGACGGCCACCGTCACCAAACCGGCGATGGCGAGCAGCAGCGCGATGGCCACCAAGGCAACGCATGTCACCCACAAGACCGCCGCGGCCCCCAACGGGCGCATGGTCACCACCAAGACGACGACCGGCAAGACCGTGACCTACAATTGCTCCAAGGCGGGCAACGCCAACAAGAAGGCGTGCAAATAACCGCCCGATCAAACCTTCCGATCCGATAATTCGAAAACGCCCATGCGACCCTTTCGCATGGGCGTTTTTCACGGCGCGACGAACCGCCGCTTCTTTCCCGCGCCCGCCGCGCGCACGTGCGCCTGGGGTGGAAAGCGCGCGGCGGCTGGGCTAGGGTTCGTCATCGAAAAGACACAACCCGAAAGCAGCGATTCTTGACCGACGAGACTCTCCTCGCCGAACCTTCGGACATTGCACGCATCTCCATCGTCGATGAGATGAAAACGAGCTACCTCGATTACGCGATGAGCGTGATCGTGGCACGCGCGCTGCCCGATGTTCGCGACGGCCTGAAGCCGGTGCACCGCCGCATCTTGTTTTCCGCGAACGAGAGCGGATTCGTCTGGAACCGCCCGTATCGCAAATCGGCGCGCATCGTCGGTGACGTGATCGGTAAATATCACCCGCACGGCGACAGCGCGATCTACGACGCCCTTGCGCGCATGACGCAGGACTGGTCGATGCGCGCGCCGCTGATCGACGGCCAGGGCAATTTCGGCTCGATGGACCCCGATCCCCCCGCCGCGATGCGTTACACCGAAGCGCGCCTCGCCAAGATCGCGGATTATCTGCTCGATGATCTCGACAAGGACACGGTCGATTTCCAGCCAAACTACGACGGATCGGAAAGCGAGCCGCAGGTGCTGCCCGCGCGCTTCCCCAATCTGCTCGTCAACGGCGCGGGCGGCATCGCGGTGGGCATGGCGACCAATATTCCGCCGCATAACCTGGGCGAAGTGATCGACGCCTGTTTCGCCTATCTCGACAATGGCGCGATCACCACCGAGGAACTGATGGAGATCGTGCCGGGGCCGGATTTCCCGACCGGCGCGATCATCCTCGGCCGGGCCGGCGCGCGTTCGGCTTATGCCGGCGGGCGCGGCTCGATCATCGTGCGCTCGCGCCATGTGATCGAGGAAGGGCGCGGGGACCGGCGCTCGATCGTGCTCACCGAAATCCCGTTCCAGCAGGGCAAGAACGCGCTGGTCGAAAAGATCGCCGAGGCCGCCAAGGACAAGCGCATCGAGGGCGTCAGCGATATTCGCGACGAATCGAACCGCGAGGGCGTGCGCGTCGTCATCGACCTGAAGCGCGATGCGACGCCCGAGGTGGTGCTGAACCAGCTCTGGCGGCACACGCCGGCGCAATCGAGCTTCCCCGCCAACATGCTGGCGATCCGCGGCGGGCGGCCCGAGATGCTGGGCCTTAAGGACATCATCCAGTCGTTCATCCAGTTCCGCGAGATCGTCATCACGCGGCGTTCGAAGTTCGAACTGGCCAAGGCGCGCGATCGTGCGCACATCTTGCTCGGCCTCGTCATCGCGGTAACCAACCTTGACGAGATGGTGCGGATCATCCGTGGTTCGGCCAGCCCGGCGGAGGCGCGCGCGGCGCTGCTGACGCGCGAATGGCCGATCGCGGAAATCGCGCCCTATATCCGGCTGGTCGAGGCTGTCGACGCCGAGGTTACCGGCGACACCTATCGCCTGAGCGAAATCCAGGTCCGCGCGATCCTCGATCTGCGCCTGCATCGCCTGACCGCATTGGGCCGCGACGAGATCGGCAACGAGCTGGAGCAACTCGCCGCCTCGATCGCCGAACTGCTCGAAATCCTCGCCAATCGCGCCAAGCTCTATCAGGTGATGCGCGACGAGTTGACCGAGGTGCGCGCGCTGTTCGCCACCCCGCGCCGCACAGAGATCGCCGCCGCCGCCGACGGGATTGAGGACGAAGACCTGATCGAGCGCGAGGACATGGTCGTCACCGTGACGATGCACGGCTATATTAAGCGCACCCCGCTCGAAGCGTTCCGCGCGCAGGCGCGCGGCGGCAAGGGCCGCAGCGGCATGGCGACCAAGGACGAGGATATCGTCACCGAATTGTTCGTCACCTCGACGCACACGCCGGTGCTGTTCTTCTCCACGCTCGGCAAGGTCTATCGCATGAAGGTCTGGCGACTGCCCGAGGGCGGCCCGGCCACGCGCGGGCGGCCGATGGTCAACCTGCTGCCGCTGGCGGAGGGGGAGACGATCTCCACCGTGCTGCCGCTCCCTGAAGACGAGGCGGAATGGGGCAAGCTCCACGTCATGTTCGCCACCGCCAGGGGCAATGTGCGGCGCAACAGCATGGACGCCTTCACCAACGTGCCGTCGAACGGCAAGATCGCGATGAAGTTCGAGGGCGAGGATGAGGACGATCGCCTGATCGGCGTGGCGCTGCTCGATGAGCGAAGCGACGCGCTGCTCGCGACCCGCCACGGCAAGGCGATCCGCTTCTCCGGCAACGAGGTGCGCGAATTCCAGAGCCGCAACTCCACCGGCGTGCGCGGGATGCGGCTGGCGGCGGGCGACGAGGTGATTTCGCTCTCCATCCTCCACAAGGTCGGCGTGCGCGATCAGGACGAGCGCGACGATTATCTGCGCCACGCGCCGTGGAAGGCCGAAGACCCCGATCGCAGCCCGCGCGTGATGGACGACGAACGCTTCGCGCATCTTGCGGAGCAGGAGGAATTCATCCTGACGATCTGCGCCAATGGTTACGGCAAGCTTTCGTCGGCCTATGAATATCGCCGCACCGGCCGCGGCGGCCAGGGCATCACCAATATCGACAATATCGCGCGCAACGGCCTTGTCGTCGCGAGCTTCCCGGCGACCAAGGCGCAGCAACTCATGCTCGTCACCGATCAGGCGAAGATGATCCGCATCCCGCTCGCCGATCTGCGCGTGATCGGGCGTGGCTCGGCGGGCGTCCGGCTGTTCAACGTGGCGAATGATGAGCTTGTCGTCTCCGCCGCGCGGATCGAGGAAAGCGACGAGGACGATACGCCCGCGGGCGAAACGGTCGAGGGTGAGGGCGAGGGCGAGGCCCCCGCCGCCGAGGCGCCGGGCAACGCGGAATGAGCGATCGCCCCGCCGTCGCGTACAAGGTGTTGACCGCCGATCAGATGGCGGCACTGGAGCGCGACGGCAGCTTCGCCGGGGCGCCGGTGGATCTGGCGGATGGCTATATCCACCTTTCCACCGCCGCGCAGTTGACGGAGACGGTGGACAAGCATTTCGCCGGGCAGCGCGATCTGCATGTCGCGGCGGTCGATCTCACCTCGTTCGGCGCGACGCTCAAATGGGAGCCGTCACGCGGCGGACAGCTTTTCCCGCATCTTTATGAGCAGCTGCTGCTCGAAACGGTGATCGCTTATGGCCCGTTGGAGCGCGATGCCGACGGGACGATAAGGCTGCCGGTGGCGGGCTGAACATGCCCTTGGCCCGAACCCGCATTCGCGCGAACCCGCCATTCCCGCGAAGGCGGGAATCCATTCAGGCTGGCATTCGCGATAAAGCGCATCGTCAGTGCTTATGGATTCCCGCCTTCGCGGGAATGACGGCGCGCTTCACACGTCGGCCCGCCGTCCCTTACTCCGCGTCCACCACCGCCAGCAGGAAGCCATCCCATTTCTTCCCGCCGACCGTCTGGATCGCGGTGGCGCTCAGGCGCGGTTCGGCGGCGACATGATCGAACAGCGCACGCGTGCCGATGATGCGCGGATCGGCGCTCGCGGCGTCGATCACGCCGCCCTCGCGAATCACATTATCGACGACGATCACCGTGCCGGGGCATGAAAGCCGGATCGCCTCGCGCACATAAGCGACGTTATTTTCCTTGTCCGCGTCGATGAAAACCAGATCGAACGGCCCCTCCAGCCGCGCGAGCGTATCGAGCGCGGGGCCGGTGACTACCTCTACGCGATCCCCCACCCCGGCGGCGGCGAGATTGCCGCGCGCCACTTCGGCATGATGCGGGTCTATCTCCAGCGAGACGACGCGCCCGCCCTCGCCCACCGCGCGCGCGAGCCAGATCGTCGAATAGCCGCCGAGCGTCCCCACCTCCAGCACCCGCCGCGCGCCACGGATCAGCGCGAGCAGATGGAGCAATTTCCCCTGCGGCGGGGAAACGTCGATATCGGGCAATCCGCGCGCGGCATTGGCGGCGAGCGTGGCGGTGAGCGCGGCATCGGGGCCGAGCAATTTGCCGGCGATATACGCGTCGACATCGACCCAGCCCTGATCGGGTTCGTTCAGTCGCTCGACCATCACCGCTCCCTTCGCGTCCAGGGCGGAGCTGCCGTGCCGGCAATCAGGGCCATCGCGACAGATCCCGCCGCGATGGCCCCGTTTGTCACCAGCTTATTCCTCGCCCTTATAGATGCGGACCAGTCGGTCGAGCATCGCCAGCGCCTCGCCGCGCTCGCGCTGGAAGGTGTTGCGACCGATGATCGAGCCGTTCCCGCCGCCGTCGCGGATATCGCGGGCGTCCTGATAAACGGCATCGACGCCCTTGGCCGCGCCGCCCGAGAACACCACGATACGGCGACCGGCAAAGCTGGACTGGACGACATGCGCGACGCGCTTGGCCTGGGTGGACCAATCGCCGCCTTCATAGGCCTTCTTCGCATCCGCCTGCTCGATATGGTCGGTCGGCAGCTTCACCTTGATGATGTGCGCGCCGAGCAGCGCGGCCATGTGCGCGGCATAGGCGCCGACATCGAGCGCCAGTTCGCCTTCCTTGGAAAGCTTGCCGCCACGCGGATAGGACCAGATGACCGTGGCGATGCCGACCGATTTGGCCTGCGCGGAAAGCTCGCGGATTTCCTCCATCTGCTCGAACACATGATCCGAACCCGGATAGATCGTGAAACCGATCGCCGCGCAGCCGAGCCGCAGCGCGTCGTCCACGCTCGCCGTCACTGCCTGATCTATGCTGGTCGCCCAGCTATTCGAGCTGTTGCACTTCAGGATCGTCGGTACCTGCCCGGCAAAGGTCTCCGCGCCCGCTTCCAGCATACCGAGCGGCGCCGCATAGGCCGAAAGCCCCGCGTCGATCGCGAGCTGATAGTGGTAATGCGGATCATATGCCGGCGGATTGACCGCGAAGCTGCGCGCCGGGCCGTGCTCGAACCCCTGATCGACGGGCAGGATTATCAGCTTGCCCGTGCCGCCCAGCCGCCCGTGCATCAGGATGCGCGCGAGGTTCGCCTTGGTGGCGGGAGAATCGGATTCATATTTGTCGAGAATGGCCTTGACCGTCGGCGTCATCGCTTTCCCCTGAGTGCAATAGATGAGTTCGTGGCCTGTTAGCCGTGGGGGCGCCCGCGCGCCAGTGGGATTGACTATCCCGTCCGTCGCCGCGCTTCCCTCAGGGAGACACCGGCGAACGGCGCGCGCGATCGCAAGCCGCTCGCGGAACGAGCGCCCATCCCGAGCAGGTCAGCGCGTCAGCGCCTTCACGCCGGGCAGTTCCTTGCCTTCCATCCATTCGAGGAACGCGCCGCCCGCGGTCGAGACGAAGGTGAAGGCATCGGCCACGCCCGCATGGTTGAGCGCCGCAACGGTATCGCCCCCGCCCGCCACCGAAACGAGGCTACCGTCCTGCGTCAGCGCCGCCGCAGTTCGTGCAAGAGCAACCGTGGCGGCATCGAACGGCGGGGTCTCGAACGCGCCCAGCGGCCCGTTCCACACCAAGGTCCGGCAATTTTTCAGCACGTCGCCCAGCGCCTCCACAGCCGCCGGGCCGATATCGAGGATCATCTCGTCGGCTGCGACTTCGTGGACGTTGATCGTCCGCGTCGGCGGATTGGGGCGGAATTCCTTCGCCACGACCACGTCATAGGGCAGGTGAACGGTGCAGCCGGCGCGGTCCGCCGCTTCGAGAATTTCTTCGGCGGTGCCTGTAAGATCATGCTCGCACAGGCTTTTGCCGACATTCACCCCGCGCGCGGCGAGGAAGGTATTGGCCATGCCGCCGCCGATGATGAGATGATCGACCTTCGCCACCAGATGCTTGAGCACGTCGAGCTTGGTCGAAACCTTCGCACCGCCGACGACCGCCGCCACCGGATGTTCGGGGTTGCCCAGCGCCTTTTCCAGCGCGTCGAGTTCCGCCTCCATCGCGCGGCCCGCATGTGCGGGAAGAATCTGCGCGACCCCCACCGTGGAGGCATGGGCGCGATGTGCCGCGGAAAAGGCATCGTTGACGTAGAGATGGCCGAGCGCGGAAATGCGATCAATCACTTCGCGTTCATTCTTCTCTTCACCTGAGAAGAAGCGGGTATTTTCCAGCACCGCGATATCGCCCGGCTGGAGCGCCGCGACCGCCTGTTCGGCACCATCCCAGTCGATGAAATGCACCCGCCGCCCAAGCACCCCGGCGTAAGGCTCGACGATCATCGCGAGCGACATATCGGGATTGGGCTGACCTTTCGGGCGCCCGAAATGCGCCAGCACCAGCACCACCGCGCCCTTGTCCGCCAGTTCCGCCACCGTGGCGATCGTGGCGCGCAGGCGCGTATCGTCACTCACCCGGCCATCGGCGAGCGGGACATTCAAATCCTCGCGGACGAGAACACGCTTGCCATGGATATCGCCGATATCATCGAGCGTGCGGAATGGCTTTTGCATGTTTCTTCAATCCTGATCTGAACGTGACGCCCGCTGGTTGCACGGGATGCGCCGACCGATCGCCGGCGCATCCCGCCGCACCTCAGCCGAGACGCGCCATCGCGGTGGCGGTATCGACCATGCGGTTCGAGAAACCCCATTCATTGTCGTACCAGCTGACGACGCGCACCAGCTTGCCGTCCATCACCGCCGTCTCCAGGCTGTCGATGGTTGAGGAAGCAGGCGTGTGCTGCAAGTCGATCGAGACGAGCGGCTCGTCGCTGTAATCGAGGATGCCCTTCAGGCGCCCGCTTTCCGATGCGGCCTTGAGAATCTGGTTGATCTCATCCTTCGTCGTATCGCGCTTCGGCGTGAAGGTCAGGTCGATCAGGCTGACATCGGGGGTGGGCACGCGGATCGCCGAACCGTCAAGCTTGCCCTTCAGTTCCGGCAGCACCTCGCCCACCGCGCGGGCGGCGCCGGTGGTGGTGGGGATCATCGACATCGCCGCGGCGCGCGCGCGGCGGAGATCGGGGTGAATCTGATCGAGGATCTTCTGATCGTTGGTATAGGCGTGCACGGTGGTCATCAGCCCGCGCTCGATGCCAACCGTGTCGTTCAGCACCTTCGCCACCGGCGCGAGGCAGTTGGTGGTGCACGATGCGTTCGACACGATCGTGTGGCCCGCCTCCAGCTTGTCGTCATTGACGCCGAAGACGACCGTAAGATCGACGCCCTTGCCCGGCGCGGAGATCAGCACCTTCTTCGCGCCCGCCGCGATATGCTTCTGGCAGGCCTCGCGATCGGTGAAGAAGCCGGTGCATTCCAGCACCAGTTCGACGCCCAGTTCCTTGTGCGGCAGGTTCGCGGGATCGCGCTCCGCCGTCACGCGGATGCGCTTGCCGTCGATCACCAGATCCTGGCCCTCGGCGGTCACCGTGCCCGGCCAGCGGCCATGGACGCTATCGCGCGCGAACAGCCAGGCGTTCGACTTGGCATCGGCAAGATCGTTGATCGCGACCAGTTCGAGATCCCCGCCCCGCTCCAGCATCGCGCGCGCAACCAGGCGGCCGATGCGCCCGAAACCATTGATCGCAACCTTGGTCATAAGTCCTCTTATCCTCCGGAGACCCATGGTGGGCGGTCCCGATCCGCTGGAATGCGGCCAAACCCCCGTCGCCGGTGCCTTTGCGCGACGGATACGCCGCGCGTCAACCGCGCAACGGGCCACCGACTGCGGGCTTGTCCCGAAACCGCCATCTTCCTATCCTCGCGCGATGACAGACACCTCGCCGTTGCAACGGATCGAGGCGGCAGTCGCGCGGATCGAATCCGCCGCCGCCGCCCAGCGCAAAAAGAGCGAATCGCTCGCCCGCCGCCATGCCAGATTGCGCGATGCGATGACCTCGGCGATCGGCACGCTCGATGAAATCATCGCGCGGGAGGATGGGTGACATGGCCACGGTGACGCTGGAGATCGGCGACAATCGCTGGCCGGTCGCGTGCAAGGACGGCGAGGAAGCGCGACTCGAGCAATTGGGCGCGATGATCGCGGATCGCTGGGCCGACGCGCAGCGCGCCTCCGGCAACGCCGGCACGGCGCAAGCGCTGCTGCTCGCCGCGCTGATGCTGGCGGACGATCTCGCCGATGCGAAAGCCGCCGCACGCGCGCCCGGCGAGACGGCGGCGCTCGATGCGATCGCCGAACGGCTCGAATCGCTCGCGACAAGCCTTGAGAAAAGCACCGCGACCACCTAGGTTCGCTGGCGGCGGGTTCTGCCCGGTACGAGCCTTCATTATCCCTGAGGCTATTCATCATCCATGGGGGCTGTCCCTGCGCAGATCCTGGTCTGACGTACATGGTCCCCACCTGACGTATTGGGCGTCAGAGGATATTCCGGCAAACGGCCATGGCGGTCCCGCCACCCTTCATGACTGACCGGATGTGAGCGACGACAACGACAAGCGAACGATCCGCGCCGCGGCGCGCGCCGCCCGCCGCCGCTTCGTCGCGGCGCATGGCGCGGGGGTGCCCTGCCCCGCGCCTTTCCGTGCATTGCTGTCGCACGGCCTGACCGTCGCGAGCTATGTACCGATGGGCGCGGAGGCCGATCCGGCGCTGCTCGCGCGCGCGGCGGTGGAGGCCGGATGCGCGATCGCGCTGCCGCATGTCGTCGATCGCGCGACTCCGCTGCGCTTCCTCGCCTGGGATACCGAAGCGGCGCTGGCCGCCGGCCCGTTCGGGCTGCGCCAGCCGCACGACCATGCCGCCGAACTGGCGCCCGACATCATCCTCACCCCGCTCGTCGCCTTCACCCGCTCACTCGATCGGCTGGGGCAGGGTGCGGGCCATTACGATCGCGCGTTCGCCCGTTTCCCCGATACGTGGCGGATCGGGGTTGCGCTTTCCGCGCAGGAAGTGGAGTCGCTGCCGACCGATCCGTGGGACATGCCGCTCCACGCGATCGCGACCGAAAAGGAATGGATCATCTCATGACGCCAAGCTGGCGCAAACCGGCGGGAATGCTCATCATTCTCGCGCTTATCGCGATCTGGTGCATCGCGGTGGTCAGCCTGTCCGGCATTGTCGGGCAATGGCATTGGGCGCTGCAACTGGCGTTCTATATCGTGACCGGCATCGTCTGGATCACACCGATGAAACCGCTGCTGCGCTGGATGGAGACTGGCCGCTGGCGTTGATGTTCATTGTTTGTTCGGATATGACCGGGTGGTGGATCAGCCCCGGCCAAAATCGCGCGCGATACGCGGCGCGACCCGCAACGACGAAAGCCGGCGGTTCAACCTGCCGCAGACCGAAGCCGATGGGGACTGGCTCGACGAACGCGCGCTGATCGACGGCGAGCCGCCGCCCTTGCGTACAACCGTCACGGTCGAGCGGCCGAAAACGATCATCAGCCGCAATTCCTCGCCCGATCTGCCGTTCGATCGCTCGATCAACCCCTATCGCGGCTGCGAGCATGGCTGCATCTATTGCTTCGCCCGCCCGACGCACGCCTATCACGATCTTTCGCCCGGCCTCGATTTCGAGACGAAGCTGTTCGCCAAGCCCGATGCGGCGGCTTTGCTGCGCGCCGAACTGGGCAAGCGCGGCTATGCCTGCCAGCCGATCGCGATGGGGACGAACACCGATCCCTATCAGCCGATCGAGCGCGACTGGCGTATCACCCGCAGCGTGATCGAGGTGCTGGCGGAATGCGATCATCCGCTCATCATCACCACCAAATCGGATCGCGTGCTGCGCGATCTCGATCTGCTCGCGCCGATGGCCGCGAAGGAACTGGTAGCGGTGGCGATCTCGGTCACGTCGCTTCGTCCGCGTATCGCGATGACGATCGAGCCGCGCGCGCCGCATCCCGAACGGCGATTGGCGGCGGTGCGCAAACTCGCGGACTCGGGCGTTCCGGTTTACGTCAATATCGCGCCCGTGATCCCGGCGATCACCGATGATGAGGTGGAGGCGATCGTGGCGCGCGCCGCCGGGGCTGGCGCACGCGGCGTCTCGTTCATCCCGGTGCGGCTGCCATGGGAGGTGGCGCCGCTGTTCCGCGCATGGCTCGACGAACATTTCCCCGATCGCGCGGGCAAGGTGATGTCGATCATCCAGTCGATGCGCGGCGGCAACAGGGACAATGATCCCGGTTTCTTCACCCGGATGCGCGGGCAAGGGCCGTGGGGCGATCTGCTGCGCACCCGTTTCATGATCGCGCGCCGCCGTTTCGATATCGACCGCAATCACGAGAAGCTGCGCCTGCGCACCGATCTGTTCCGCCCACCCCGCGGGCCGCAGGGGGAATTGTTCTGAAGCGCCACTGTCACTGCGGGGCTGGACCGTCCGCGCGCGCCGGGCGTAGGATCGCGCGTGAAGGAGCATCCCCATGACCACCACGATCGACCGCCGCACCGACTGGACCGCCATCGGCGCGGGAGAGCTGGCGGATGTCATCGCGCTGCGCCGCGCGATCCATGCCGAGCCTGAAATCGGCAATCACTGCCCCCGCACCACCGAAAAGCTGAAGGCCGCGCTCGCCGGCCTGCCGCTCGAAATCCATGACAGCAAATCCACCACCGGCTTCGTTGCGATCCTGCGCGGCGGGCGCGCGGGCGTTGGCAGCAACACGCGCACCGTATTGCTGCGCGGCGACATGGATGCGCTGCCGATGTCGGAGGAGACCGGGCTGGATTATGCCTCCACCATCCCCGGCGCGATGCACGCCTGCGGCCATGACGCGCACAGCGCGATGCTGGCGGGCGCGGCCAGGGCATTGTGCACACGCAAGGAAGAACTCGCCGGCACGATCGTCTTCATGTTCCAGCCCGGCGAGGAAGGGCATCACGGCGCGCGCTGCATGATCGAGGACGGGCTGCTCGATATCGCGCGGCCCGATGCCGCATTCGCGCTGCATATCTCGCCTAACGCCCCCGCCGGAGTGTTTGTCGGGCGGGAGGGGCCGCTGCTCGCCTCCACCGATACGGTTCACGCCACGATCCGCGGCAAGGGCGGCCACGCCGCGATGCCGCATGATTGCCTCGATCCGATTCCCGTGGCGTGCGAGATCGTCGGCGCGATCCAGACCTTTATCGCGCGGCGCGTGCCCGTCACCGATCCGGCGGTGCTGACGATCACCCAGATTCACGCCGGCTCGTCGCACAATATCATCCCCGACGAAGTGAAGCTGATGGGCACGCTGCGCACCCTTTCCGAAGCGACGCGCGAAACGATGCGCGCCGCGTTCCGCCGCATCGCCACCGACGTGGCGGCGGCGCACGGCTGCACCGCGGAGGTGGAGATCGACGAAGGCTATCCGGTGACGATGTGCGATCCGCGCGCGACCGGGCTGGTGCGCGCCATCGCGGGCGAAATCTCCGGCGAGCGCGGCTGGTCCGAAATGCCCACGCCGATGATGGGGGGCGAGGACTTCTCCTATGTGCTGCGCGAGGTGCCCGGCGCGATGGCGTTCATCGGCGTAGCCCCCGATGGCAGCGATCCGCGCACCAACCCGCCGCTCCACAATACGAAGATGACGATCGAGGAAGCGACGATGGCGAAGGGCGTGGCGATGCACTGCGCGGCGGCGGAACGCTATCTCGCCAACGGCTTCGAGTGAGCCTTCGCAACTGATATACCGGCCCGTCGCGCCGCTGTTGGCGCGCGGCGGGCATGGCCCCGCCATCTTCGAACGGTTCGAAAGGCGGCAGCCGGTCGTCCCGGGGCCGATGCCCCGCGGCGGACGCTCGGCCCGCGTTCGCGCCTGTGCCCCGCGATAGTGATCGAGGCGGCGATGTCAGCCGGCCAGGGCGATTTCAAGGCGGGCGGAATCAGCGACTGGCTCGGAAATCGGGGAAAATTGAGCGGCGATCCGGCGCAGTCGGATGGGAAGCCCCTCTAAGCGGTTTCAAAGCAGGTGGAATCGCCTGCCAACTGGGAAACAAACGAAAAATCAATAACATGGATTGGCCGTCGCGATGCAGTCGGCACGACCGCTCCAGGGCCGGTCGCCATTCAGGCCAGGTCGCGCCGAAAATGGCGGATTCCCGTGATCTGGAAGCGACACGTATCGAAAGGATGTGAGCACCGAAACGCGCGGGAAACCGTCATTTGCACGCCGGCATGGGTTGACTCCAGCCGGCAACCCGTCCGTTCTAACCTGCCACCGCCGCCGCGATCGCCAGCGTCCGCCACGCCTCATCGCGGTGGAGCAGTTCCACCATCTTCCCCGCGATGCGGATCGCGCCCTTCCCCGCATTGGCCGGATCGTCAAACGCCGCGACGACATCGCGTGCCCACGCCACTTCTTCCGCGCCGGGCGCGAACACCATATTGGCGGGCGCGATCTGCGACGGGTGGATCAGCGTCTTGCCGTCGAAGCCCCATGCCAGCCCCTGCCGGCATTCCGCCTCCACCCGCGCGGGATCGTCGATCGCGTTGCACACGCCATCCAGCGCCACGATCCCCGCCATCCGCGCGCACAACACCAGATGGCTCATCGCCGGGAGCAGCGGCGCGCGGTCCACACCGGGGCGGCAGCGCATCTCCTTGGCGAGATCGTTCGGCCCCAGCACCAGCGCGGCAAGCCCGGTCTCCGCCGCCGCCGCGACGATCGCGGGCAAATCGGCGATCCCCCGGCACGTTTCGATCATCGCCCATAAGGCCGGCCCGGCGCCGAGCGCGGCGCGCGCCTCCCGCAAGGTATCCGGCGAGGAGACCTTGGGCAGCAACACCGCATCGGGCCGCACGCCCGCGATCGCGGCGAGATCACCAGCCCCCCATTCGCTATCCAGCCCGTTCGCACGCACCACCAGTTCGCGCCGGCCAAAGCCGTTATCGCGCACCGCCTCCACCGCCTGCTCGCGCGCGATTTCCTTCTGATCGGGCGAAACCGCATCCTCAAGATCGAGGATCACCACGTCGCAATCCAGCCCGCGCGCTTTCTCTATCGCCCGCGCGTTCGATGCGGGCATGAACAGCGCGCTGCGCCTTGGTCGAATCAAAGTCTGGCCTCCACCGCATCATGAAACTGGCGGATACCCGCCTCCAGCGAGCCAAGCGTTACACGAGCCACCGCACCGGATTGCAACCCCTCCTGCCCGAGCGCAGCGGCCCGGAAATCCTCACCGCCGAACACGCCGCCATCGAGCAGCGCCCAGCTTTTTTCCCAATGTTTCAGTGCTTTTTCGGTAGCGGGCGGCTCGGGGATCAGCATGAAATCCTCCACCAGCACGCGATCATGCGCCTGCGGCATCAGCACCATCAGATTCACATAATCAGGGCTGACGATCAGCACCGTGCCGGGAAACATCTGATAGGTATAGGTGATCGCGGAGCGCAGCGTCGGCCAATCGCCCGCGCGCACCGCCGCCTCATCCACATCACGACCGACCGCGGAACGCTGGTGCGGCCCGATCGTGTCGGCGGTGGATACGCCATCCTTGAAGAACGGCCCGATCGTGTTCGCGTGGAGCCGCAACACATGATAGCTCTCCAGGAACGCATCCATGATGAGCTTCCAGTTCGCGCGCACATCATGCGTCCGCCGTTTGAACAGATGGAGCCCGGCCAGCCCGAACGCGTCGAAATCATGCCCCAGCGCATCGGCCTCGGCGAAATCCGCGCCCTCATCGAACGAGAACCAGATCAGCCCGCCCGCCTCACGCGTCGGCAGGCGTTTCAGGCCATATTCGCCTTTGTCCAGCCCCGGAAAGGCATCGGTGCGCGGCAGCGCGAGCAGCCGCCCATCGAGCGCATAGGTCCATGCGTGATACGGGCAGACGAGCCGCGATCCGCATACCACCTCCTCGCCCTCCACCAGCCGCGTCCCGCGATGGCGACAGACGTTGAGGAAAACATGCGCCTCGCCCGCCTTGTCACGCGTGACGAGCAGCGGTTTGCCGAAGCCGTCATGCGCCACCGCCATATTCGGTTCCGGCAGCTGGGCCGAAGGCGCGATCACCAGCGGCACGCGGGAGAAGATGCGCTGCTGCTCCGCCGCGTGGCGCGCGGGATCGGTATAGGCCGCCGCATCGACATAGGTGATGCGCGGCGCGCGCGCAGTGCCGCCATCGGCGAGTGCTGCGGCGAGCGCGAGTTGCCCGGCGGTTGGCTGGAGGCGACCGGCTGGTGCGTTCATGGCTGTCCTCTCGATCTTTTCCCGCTAAGTGTCGCGAAAGCGCGCGCGGGGAGCAAGGGCTGCAATGAATATAGGCGTTGAGCGAACATGGGTCGATGGCTTGAAGCCCTATGCCGAAAAGGCACCGCTGGCGGCACTGGCGCTCGGCATCTCATCGGGCTTTCCCTATGCGATGATCGGCGCGACGCTCGCCACCCGGCTGGCGCAGGACGGGATCGACAAGAAAACGGTCACCGCCTTCAGTCTCGCGCTTCTCGTCTATAGCTTCAAACCGCTTTGGGCGTGGATCGTAGACGGTGTGCGGTTGCCTGTTCTCGGAAGGCTCGGACAGCGCGTCTCATGGTTGCTGCTTGCCGGTGCTTTAGTAATAGCCGCGGTAACTAACCTGGCGTTCGCCAACCCGGTTACGTCAGTTAGTTCAGTCGTGATCGCCGCTATTTTTGTCGGCGCCGCAGGGGCGACATTCGACATCGTGATCGACGCCTATCGCATCGAGATACTCGAGCCGCGCCAACTGGGCGTCGGCGCGGGGATGAGCCAATATGGCTGGCGAATCGGATCGGCCGGCGCTGGCGCGCTGGCACTGGTGATCGCGGCACGTGGCGGATGGGAACTCGCCTATCTCGTGTGCGCCAGTCTCGCGCTTCCCGCGATGCTCGCGGGACTGATTGTCGGCGAACCTGAGCGGCATCGTAGTCCAAGCGAACGAACCGGCGCGGCGGTCGCTCTGGATGCGATCTGGCGACCTTTCGTACAATTCTTCGCGCGGCCCGGCGCGGTGGTGATCCTCGCCTTCATCCTGATCCACAAGATCGGCGACACGCTGGCTAATCTTACCTTCCGCCTGCTGTTCAATGACCTCAAGTTCACCAACGATGAAATTGCCTTCTACGACGTAGGGCTCGGCTTCTGGGCATATATGGCCGGTATCTTCGCGGGCGGCATCCTTTATGCGCGAATGGGATTGAAGCGATCGGTGCTGCTCGCGCTGATCCTGATGGCGGTATCGAACCTGAGCTTCGCGGCCCTCGCCGCCGCCGGGCATTCGAACCTCGGCATGGCGGGCGCGATCGGTTTCGAGAATTTCGCCAGCGGCTTCGGCGGGGTGGCGGTGGTCGCCTACTTCTCCGCGCTTTGTGATCTGCGCTTCACCGCCGCGCAATATGCGCTGATCTCCGCCGCCGCGAGCATCCTCGGGCGGATCGTCACCGGCACCACGGCGGGCGCGCTGATCGAGGCGATGGGCTATGTGAACTTCTATCTGTTCACCACCGTCATCGCGGTGCCCGGCGTGCTGCTGTTCTGGTGGATGAGCCACACCGGCATGATCGACCGCTCGATCGGCAGCGCGGGCACCACCGGCGAAGGCGACGTGCGGGAGGAGGAGGGCATATAACGCCCCGCGTCCGTTCGCGCTGAGCGTGTCGAAGCACTGCGCTTCCTCTCTCAAGAAAGGCAACCCTTCGACTAGCTCAGGGCGAACGGAAAGAGTCGCTCACTCCAATGCGAAATCCAGCGTGAACACCGCGCCGCCCTCGGGCGCGTCGCTCGCGCCGATCTTCACCCGCATCGCCTCCGCGAAGCTGCGCGCGATGGCGAGGCCCAGCCCGCTGCCACCGCGGCTATCCGATCCGGTGCCGCGCGAGAAGGCATCGAACAGCGCCGCCGCCCCGCCCGGCGGCAATCCCGGCCCCTGATCGGCGATCGACAGCCGCACGCCATGCGCCAGCCGCTCGCCCGCGATCGTCACCCGCCCTGCCCCATGCGTCGCCGCATTGGTCAGCAGGTTGAGCAGGATATGGTGCAGCAATCGCGGATCGGCGGGCACCAGCGGCAGATCGGGCGGCACGCGAAAATCGAGCCGGGGATCAGGCAGCAGATCGCGCACGTCATGCACCGCGCCCGCCACCGCGTCGGTCAGATCGACCGGCTCGATCGCCGCCGCCAACGTCCCGCTGTCGATCCGCACCATCTCGATCAGATTGGCGAGGAAACGCCGCAACCGTGCCAGTTCGCCGCGCGCGATCGCAACCGCCGGCTCGCCCGCATGGTTCGCCGCGATCGCGTCAATGGCGCTGCTCACCGCCGTGAGCGGGGTGCGCAGATCGTGCCCGATCGACGAGAGCAGGGCCGAACGCAGCCGATCGCGCTCCTCGATCACCCGCACCTCGCGTAGCTGATCCTCCAGCCGCAGCCGTTCGTGCGCCAGCGCCGCCTGCCCCAGCAAGGTGGAAAGCAGCGTGGCGCGTGTCGCGGGCACGGGCGCACCGCCATCGTTCCGCGCGAGGGCGACCACCGCCAGCGTGCCCAGCGTCGTGCGCAGCGGATGAAACTGCCAGTCCGCCGCGTTGAGCGTGCCAGTGTCACACCCGGTCACCTCCCCCCGGCTCCACGCCCATTCCGCCGCCGCGCGATCGACCGGGCTGAGATCGGGCATGTCGGGCGGAAAGGCGGAGACGATCGCGAGCTTGCCCGTCGGCTCCGCGAGCAGCAGCACCGACAGGTCCAGCGTGCGCGCCAGTTCGGTGCACACCGTGTCGCCGGTCGACTGCCAGTCCGAGCAACGCGCCAGCGCCTGCCCGAACGCCGCCACCGCCGCATTCTCGATCGCGCTGCGGGCGCCGATCGACGCGCGGGTGCGCAACCTGTCGGCGAGGCTCGCGACGACCACCGCGATCGCGAGCAGCACGATCACGGTGAGCACGCTCTGCGGATCGGCGATGGTGAAGGTGTAGATCGGCGGCAGGAAGAAGAAGTTATAGGCCAGCCCCGCGAGCACGCCGGTCGCGATTCCGGGCCACCGCCCGAACATCAGCGAGATCAGGATCACCGGCAGCAGATAGACGAGATCAATCGCCCCGGTGCCGATCACCGGCTCGATCACCGTGGCGAGCGCGGTGGTGGCCGCCACCCCCACGATGCCGGCGCCGATCCCGCGCCAGTCGATCCCGCGCCGCGCGCGTTCGCCGCGCGCGCGCGGCGCGATTTCCGAGGGGATGACGTGAACCGCAAGGCCCTCGCTCTGCCGCAATAGCCGCTCGACCACCGATCCATGCCGCAGCTCGAACCACCAGCTTCGCCGCGATCGCCCAAGCACGAGCTGCGTCGCGCGCATCCCCTCGATATGCGTCACCAGCCCCTCGATCACCGTTTCGGCGGGCACGCTGGCGATCGTCGCGCCGAGGCTGGCGGCGAGTTGCAGGGCGTCGGCGACGCGCCGCCGGTCGTCCGCGCCGAACGCGGCGGTGCGCGGCGTTTCGATATGCACCGCCTGCCACGGCGCGCGCAGCGCATCGGACAGGCGCTTGCCCGCACGGACGAGCGCATCGCCGCCGGGAAGCTCGCTCACCGCGACCAGCACGCGCTCGCCACCGGCATAGGTGCCCGCCACGGCGTGCGCGTCGAGGAAATCGACAAGGCTGCGATCGACGCTTTGCGCCGCGCGGCGCAGCGCCATTTCGCGCAGCGCGGAAAGGTTCTCCTTGGAAAAGAAATGCCCCAGCGCGCGCGTCGCCTCCGCGGGCACATAGACCTTGCCCTCCTTCAGCCGCTCGATCAGCTCATCGGGGGGCAGGTCCACCACCTCGATCTCCGCGCCCTCCAGCACATGATCGGGCACCGTTTCACGGATGCGCACGCGGGTGAAGCTCGCCACCACGTCGCCCAGGCTTTCGACATGCTGGATGTTGAGCGTGGTGTGAACGTCTATCCCCGCGTCGAGCAGTTCCTCCACGTCCTGCCAGCGCTTGGCGTGGCGGCAGCCGGGCGCGTTGCTGTGCGCAAGCTCGTCGACCAGCGCCAGTTGCGGCGCGCGTTCGAGCAAGGCGTCAAGGTCCATCTCCTCCAGCATATGCCCGGCATGGTCGATCCGTTGCCGCGGGATCACCGGCAACGGGGCGACGAGCTTTTCCGTATCCTGCCGCCCGTGGGTTTCGACCACCGCGATGACGACATCGACCCCGGCGGCGAGCCGCTCCGCGCCCTCCTGCAACATCTCGAACGTCTTGCCGACGCCGGGCGCCGCGCCGAGGAAGATCTTCAGCCGCCCGCGCCGCTCCCGCGCGGCGGCGCGAAGCAGTGCTTCCGGAGATGGGCGGCGATCGGTCAACACTTTGCTCCTTGCGCCTGGGGCCAAATCGCCCCGTTCGACCATATGAGAAACGGGGTGGGAATCATGCGCTAACCCGCGATCTTTACGCGATCCTTATGCGAAACGCCCCTATTCCCCCGCGAAACCTTATGCGCACGCCTCCTATCTGAGCGACCGACGCCGCATCCCGCGGCCGATGAGGCCTCACCATGTCCGATCTCCTGTGGCTCGCCGTGCTGGGCGGGCTGTTTCTGCTCACCGTCGCCTATGTGCGCCTGTGCGACGCGGCGTGACGCGATGACGATCCACCTGTGGCTCGCCGGCCTGACCGCGCTCGCCTTGCTCGCCTATCTCGTCGCCGTCCTCGTGCGGCCGGAAAGGTTCTGACATGACCGTACAGGGCTGGGCGCTGATCGCCCTATTCGTCGCCATCCTCGCGCTGACGACCAAGCCGATCGGATTGTGGCTGTTCGCGCTCTACGAAGGGCGGCGCACGCCGCTCCACGCCGTATTGGGGCCAGTGGAGCGTGGTTTCTACCGGCTTTCCGGCATCGACCCGGCGAAGGAACAGGGCTGGCGCGCCTATGCGCTGCATATGCTGCTGTTCCAGCTCGCCACGGCGCTGCTCACCTATTTCCTGCTGCGCGTACAGGGCTTTCTGCCGCTCAACCCGCGCGGGCTGCCGGGCGTCGGCGCGGACGGCGCGATGAACGCCGCCATTTCCTTCGTCACCAACACCAACTGGCAATGGTATGCCGGCGAAAGCACGGTTTCGAACCTCAGCCAGATGCTCGCGCTGGCGATCCATAACTTCCTCTCCGCCGCCACCGGCATCGCCATCGCCTTCGCGCTGTTTCGCGGCTTCGCGCGGCGCGAATGCGCGACGGTGGGGAATTTCTGGGCCGATATGACGCGGATCACGCTCTACATCCTCGTGCCGATCTGCATCGTTTACGCGCTGTATCTCGTCTGGTCCGGCGTGCCGCAGACCTTTGCCGCCTCGATCGACGCGCATACGCTGGAGGGCGCGAAGCAGACGATCGCGCTCGGCCCGATCGCCAGCCAGGAGGCGATCAAGCTTATCGGCACCAACGGCGGCGGTTTCTTCAACGCCAATTCCGCCCATCCGTTCGAAAATCCCACGGCGCTGACCAACCTTGCCCAGATGCTGTCGATCTTCCTGCTCGGCACCGGCCTTACCTACACGTTCGGCAAGGCCGTAGGGGATACGCGCCAGGGCTGGGCGATCCTCGCTGCGATGACGATCCTGTTCCTGGCCGGCGTAGCGGTCGCCTATGGCATGGAGGCGCATTCCACGCCGCTGATGCACCAATCGGGCATCACGGGCGGCAATATGGAGGGCAAGGAAGTGCGCTTCGGCATCGTCGGCTCCGCGCTGTTCGCGGTGGTGACGACCGCGGCGTCATGCGGCGCGGTCAATGCGATGCATGACAGTTTCACCGCGCTGGGCGGGCTGATCCCGATGTTCAACATGCAATTGGGCGAGGTGATCGTCGGCGGGGTCGGCGCGGGGATCTACGGCTTCCTGTTGTTCGCCATCCTCGCCGTGTTCGTCGCGGGGCTGATGGTGGGCCGCACGCCCGAATATGTCGGCAAGAAGATCGAGGCGCGCGAGGTGAAGCTCGCCGTGCTGGCGATCGCCGTCCTCCCGCTGATGATCCTCGGCGGCAGCGCGATCGCCAGCGTCGCGCAGGCCGGGCTCGCCGGGCCGCTCAACAAAGGGCCGCACGGCTTTTCGGAGATCCTCTACGCCTTCTCCTCCGCCACCGCGAACAACGGATCGGCCTTCGCCGGGCTGAGCGCGGGGACGCCGTTCTACAACGCGCTGCTCGGCATCGCGATGTGGGTGGGGCGGTTCTTCATCATCGTGCCGGTGCTGGCGATCGCCGGCAGCCTCGCCGCGAAGAAGCATGTTCCCGCCGGCGCAGGCTCCTTCCCCACCACCGGCGCCCTGTGGATCGGGCTGCTCGTCGGGATCGTCCTGATTATCGGCGGCCTCACCTTCTTGCCCGGCCTCGCGCTCGGCCCGATCGCCGATCATCTCACCGCCGCCGCCGGCCAGCTTTTCTAAGGGCTATCCATCATGGACAAGGCAATTTCGATGTTCTCCCCGGCGCTCATCGCGCCCGCGATCGGCGACGCCTTCCGCAAGCTCGATCCGCGCGCGCTGGTGAAGAACCCGATCCTGTTCGTCACCGCCTGCGTGGCGGCGCTGCTCACCCTGTTCCTCGCGATCGGCGGGGAGAAGGTATCCACCGGCTTCCTCGCGCAACTGATCGTCTGGCTGTGGCTGACGGTGCTGTTCGGCACCTTCGCCGAGGCGCTGGCGGAGGGGCGCGGACGCGCGCAGGCTGCGTCGCTGCGCGCCACCAAGTCCGAATTGCGCGCGAAATTGCTCACCGGCATCGGAGAGACATGGGAACTGGTCGCCGCGACCCAGCTTCAGAAAGGCGAGCTGGTACTGGTCGAAACGGGCGATCTGATCCCGGCCGACGGCGAGGTGGTGGAGGGCGTCGCCAGCGTCAACGAAGCCGCGATCACCGGCGAAAGCGCGCCTGTCATCCGCGAAGCCGGCGGGGACCGTTCCGCCGTTACCGCCGGCACGCGCGTCATCTCCGATCGCATCAAGGTGCGCGTCACCGCCGAACCGGGCCACGGCTTCCTCGATCGCATGATCGCGCTGGTCGAGGGCGCGGAGCGGCAGAAGACGCCAAATGAGGTGGCGCTCACCATCCTGCTGGTCGGGCTGACGATCATCTTCCTGATCGCGGTCGGCACGATCCCCAGCTTTGCGCATTATGCCGGCGGCAGCGTGCCGGTGTCGATCCTCGCCGCGCTGCTCATCACCCTGATCCCCACCACGATCGCCGCGCTGCTCTCCGCGATCGGCATCGCGGGGATGGACCGGCTGGTACGGTTCAACGTGCTCGCCAAATCGGGCCGGGCGGTGGAGGCGGCGGGCGATTGCGACGTGCTGCTGCTCGACAAGACCGGCACGATCACGATCGGCGACCGGCAGGCGAGCGCCTTCAGCCCTGTCACCGGCGTCGACGAACGCACGCTGGCCGAGGCCGCCATGCTCGCCAGCCTTGCCGATGAAACGCCGGAAGGCCGCTCGATCGTTGTGCTGGCACGCGAGAAATTCGGGCTGTCCCAGCCGCTGCCCGAAGGCGCCGAGGCGATCCCCTTCACCGCCCAGACGCGGCTCTCCGGCATCAGCTTCGATAGCGATCTCGTGCAGAAGGGCGCGGTCGATTCGATCCTGCGCGCCTGGCCCGATCTTGCCGGCAGCGCCGCCGCAAGCGAATTGCGCCACGCGACCGACGAGATCGCGCGCGCGGGGCAGACCCCGCTGGCGGTGGTCCGCAATGGCCGGCTGATGGGCGCGGTTGCGCTCAAGGATGTGGTGAAGGCGGGCGTTCGCGAGCGTTTCGCGGAATTGCGCCGGATGGGCATCCGCACCGTGATGATTACCGGCGACAATCCGCTGACCGCCGCCGCGATCGCCGCCGAGGCCGGGGTCGACGATTTCCTCGCCGAAGCGACCCCGGAGGACAAACTGGTGCTGATCCGCCGCGAGCAGCAGGGCGGCAAGCTCGTCGCGATGTGCGGCGACGGCACCAACGACGCCCCCGCCCTCGCCCAGGCCGATGTCGGCGTCGCGATGAACACCGGCACGCAGGCCGCGCGTGAGGCGGGCAACATGGTCGATCTCGACAGCGACCCCACCAAGCTGATCGAGATCGTCGGCCTCGGCAAACAATTGCTGATGACGCGCGGCGCGCTCACCACCTTTTCGGTTGCCAACGATGTCGCCAAATATTTCGCGATCATCCCGGCGATGTTCGTCGCGCTCTATCCCGGCCTCGGGGTGCTCAACGTGATGCACCTTTCCAGCCCGCAGAGCGCGATCCTCTCCGCGATCATCTTCAACGCGCTGATAATCCCCGCGCTGGTGCCGCTGGCGCTGCGCGGCGTACGCTACAAGCCGATGGGCGCCGGGCCGATGCTCGCGCGCAATCTCGGCATCTACGGCGTCGGCGGGCTGATCGCGCCGTTCGCCGGCATCAAGCTGATCGACCTCGCGGTCAGCGCGCTCCATCTTGCCTGAAGGGTTCGTCCCATGCTCAACGACATCAAGTCCGGCCTTCGCCCGGCGCTCGTCCTCACCCTGCTGTTCACGCTGCTGCTCGGGCTGGGTTATCCGATGCTGATCGCCGGGATCGGGCAGCTTCTCATGCCGTGGCAGGCCAACGGCAGCATCCTGCGCGACGGGCGCGGCCAGGTGATCGGCTCCGCACTTATCGGCCAGCAATTCACCAGCCCCGGCTATTTTCACGGTCGCCCCTCCGCCGCGGGCAAGGGCTATGACGCGCTCGCCTCCTCGGGCTCGAACTACGGCCCCGCCGCCAGGCCGCTCGCCGACCGGCTGAAGGCAGACATTTCCGCCAACCGCACCTCACCGGACGAAACGGCTCCTCCTGCCGATCTGGTGACTGCCTCCGCCTCGGGGCTCGATCCCGATATCAGCCCCGAGGCGGCTTTGTATCAGGTGCCGCGCGTCGCCGCGGCGCGCCATCTCGACCGCGCGACGGTGCGCGCGCTGGTCGAACGGCATGTGCAAACGCCGCTGCTTGGTTTCATCGGCGAGCGCCACGTCAACGTGCTGGCGCTCAACCGCGCGCTCGACGCCACCGCGCCGCATCCCTAACAAGGTGCGGATGACGAACAACGCCCGCGTCCTGCTGATCGAGGATGATGCCGCGATCCGTCGCCTGCTCCATGCGGCGCTGTCGCGGGCGGGCTATCGCGCCAGCGAGGCGGCGACCGCGCGCGAGGCGATGAGCCTTGTCGATATCGAGCGGCCCGATGCGGTGCTGCTCGATCTTGGCCTGCCCGATCGCGACGGGCTGGAGCTTGTCCAGCTCATCAAGGCGCGCGGCGATATGGTGGTGATCGTCGTTTCCGCGCGCAACGAGACCGGGGAGAAGGTCGCCGCGCTCGATCTCGGCGCGGACGATTATCTCACCAAGCCGTTCGATACCGAGGAATTGCTGGCGCGCATCCGCACCGCGCTGCGCCATCGCCGCGCCGGCACCGCGGCAGCGGAATCGCTTGAGGCCGGCACGGTGACGATCGACCTCGCCCGCCGCCGCGTGCGACGCGCGGAGGCCGAAATTCATCTGACGCCGAAGGAATATGGCGTTCTGGCTGAACTGGCGCGACACCCCGATCGCGTAATCAGCCATGCGCAACTGCTGCGCACCGTATGGGGGCCGGCGCAGGAGGATCACGTCGAATATCTGCGCATCGTGATCCGCGCGCTCAGGCACAAGCTGGAATCCGATCCCGCGCAACCGCGCCTGATCGTCAACGAACTGGGGATCGGCTACCGGCTGGCGACCACCGCCTGATGGATCGTATCCGACAAAAGCCTCGTTTTGTCGGAGGTCCGATCAGCTAAGCCATGGATTAATGGTCTGACACTCAGACCATTAGCGCCGATGCCGTAATTCAGTCGACGCTATCCTGCGGTGCGGGGCCGGTCGATACCGGGATCTGCCGCACGTTGCGATCCTGCGCGGCGAGCAGATAATCCGAGGTGGTGAGGAACGGCACCGGGTTTACCGCGTGTCCGTCAATACGCACCTCATAATGGAGGTGCGGCCCGGTGGAGCGACCCGTCGAGCCCATCAGCGCGATCAACTGCCCGCGCTTCACGCGCATATTGTCGCTGACCAGAATCTTGGAAAGGTGGCCATAGCGGGTCGCAATGCCCTTGCCATGGTCGATCTCGATCATGTTTCCATAGCCGCCAAGGCGATCGGCGTGGCTCACCACGCCATCGGCGGTGGCATAGATCGGGGTGCCCACCGGGCCGGGGATATCCACGCCAGCGTGCATCGCCGCGGTGCGACGGAACGGATCGCTGCGAACCCCGAAATTGCTGGAGAAATTGAGATGTTCAACCGGCTGGACCGATGGGATGGCGATCACGCCCGTGCCCTGCTCCATCGAATCGAGCTTCTTCCAGGTCATGAACAGCGAGCGGAACTGCGCTTCGCCGCTCAGCTCGACCGAGGCTTCCGCACTGCTCGCCGCGACCAGCGGGCCGCCGACGGCCGCCTTCTGCCCGGCTTCCGGCGCCGCCTGCGCGATCGCGCCGAAACCGCCAAGCGCCAGCGTTACCGTGGCGATGGAAGCGATGCGCCCAAAGCCTCGAACAAGCTGCGTGAAGAAAAATTGCGACATCAGACCCCGACGATCAATCGTTAACCGACTACCGCCGAGCGACCCGGCGTTCGTTATCTCAAACTCGCCTGGATCGCACCCCCGCGCCCCGGACGACGCTTTGTGCCGCCGAGCAGTAAAAATACGCAATACCTGCCCCCGCTCCACGCGTCCGGGCGGGCGGAAGGTGCGTTGAGTCGTTATATCGTGCGTCGAAATGCGGGAACCTGCTGGCTGAACAGCGGGTGAATCGCCTCACACCATCGCCATCAGGCTCGCATTTCCGCCCGCCGCCGTGGTGTTGATCGAGGTGGAAACCTCCTCCACCAGCCAATCCAGCCGGTAACCATTTGCCGCCGTTTGCGGCAGCACGATCGGCCCCGGTAGCGCCGCAAGCCCGGCCAGCGCATCGCGCACCCGCGCCGCATCGCCCTCGATCAAGGCGCCCGCGAACGGGCCGGCCTGCGCCCAGTCGGCAACCCACTGGATGCGTTGCGCCACCCCCGCCGGCAATCCGGCAAGCTGCGGCGCGGCGCCTGCGATCACCACATCATTTCCGCTCGCCAGCGCCGTGCCGAGCTGCGCGATCAGCCCGTCGCGCGTCTCGGGCAGCAGCAGCACCCGACCGCGCGGGTGAAGCGCATAGAGGTTGCGTTCGCCGACCGGCCCGGCAAGTTCCACCTCACCGCCGACAAGCGAGGCGCTGATCGCCTCTCGCACGCGCACCGCCGCGTCGAGGTCGCCCGTCTCCTCCAGCCACAATGCCAGATCGCGCGCGGCGGGATCGGCGACATTCGAGGCAAGCCGCGGCGGCACCGGCGCGCCCGTCACCAGCCGCCCGAGATAGAGCGGCCCGCCTGCCTTCGGCCCCGTTCCCGAAAGCCCGCGCCCGCCAAATGGCTGCACGCCCACCACCGCGCCGATCACGTTGCGGTTGATATAGAGGTTCCCCGCCTTCACCCGCGCCGTGACGTGCGCGATAGTCTCGTCGAGCCGCGTATGGAGGCCGAAAGTCAGGCCATAGCCGGTCGCGTTGATCGCGGCGATCAGCCGATCGAGGCCGCTACGCCGGAAACGCACGACATGCAGCACCGGGCCGAACACCTCGCGCTCAAGATCGGCGATATCGTCCAGTTCGATGATCGTAGGGGGCACGAACGTGCCGTGCGCCGTCTCTCCGGCAAGGGCGATCTGCTCGACCGTGCGGCCAGCCCCGCGCATCCGATCAATATGCTTTTCGATATTGTCCTTCGCCTCAGCGGTAATCACCGGGCCGATATCCACCGCCAGCCGATCGGTGCGCCCGATCGACAATTCGTGCAGCGCGCCCTTAATCATCGCGAGCGTGCGATCCGCCACCTCCTCCTGAAGGCACAGGATGCGCAGCGCCGAGCAACGCTGCCCCGCGCTGTCGAACGCGGAGGCGATCACGTCCGCCACCACCTGCTCGGCGAGCGCCGATGAATCGACGATCATCGCATTCTGCCCGCCGGTTTCCGCGATCAGCGGAATCGGCGCGCCGTCCGCCGAAAGGCGCCGGGCCAGCTCCGCCTGGATCAGCCGGGCCACCTCGGTCGATCCGGTGAACATCACCGCCGCCGTCTCGGGCGCGGAGACCAGCGCCGCGCCGATCGCGCCATCACCGGGGAGCAGTTGCAGCGCATCCGCCGGCACGCCCGCCTCGTGCAGGATCGCCACGCCCTGCGCCGCGATCAGCGGGGTTTCCTCCGCCGGCTTGGCGAGCACCGGATTGCCCGCGACCAGCGCGGCGGCGATCTGCCCGGTGAAGATCGCCAGCGGGAAGTTCCACGGGCTGATGCACGCCACCGGCCCCAGCGCGTGATGCGCCGGCCCCAATGTGCGCCGCGCCTGTTCGGCATAATAACGCAGGAAATCCACCGCCTCGCGCACCTCGGCGACGGCGTTGGGCAGGGATTTTCCCGCCTCGCGCACGATCAGCCCGAGCAGCGCGGGCATCCGCGCCTCCATGATGTCCGCTGCGCGATCGAGGCAGGCCGCCCGGCCGCTCGCGGATACCGCGCCCCATGCCGCGGCGGCGGCGAGCGCACGGCGTACCGCCGCACGTGCCTGCTCCTGCGACA
>NZ_CALMPA010000064.1 GCF_937871615.1 uncultured Sphingomonas sp.
CGTCGCGGCGACGGCGACGCGCACCGGCGCGCTCGTCTCCGGCCCCAGCGGCGGCAGAGAGGGGGTCAGCCGCGCATCCGCGAGCCGCGCCGCGCTCGCCCGCACTTCGCCGAAATGCACCGCGAACGCCTTGTCCACCGGCGCCAGCGTCGGCAATCGCTGGAAGAAGCCCGCCAGCCCACCGGCCAGCCCGGACGGCATCATCTTCGTCGCGATCTTCTCCGCGCCCGACACGTCGCCGCCCAGCGCCAGAATGAAGGCGCGCGCGCGCCATGCGCCGCGATCGCCGTTGCGCAACAGCGGCTCGATCTGCTTCAGCGCCTCATCCTGCTGCCCGGAAATGGCGAGCGACAGCGCATAGCGCCGCTGCACCTCATCCTGCTGCCCGGCCTTGAGCGCGAGGCGATAATCGCGCTGTGCCCGCTCCTGTTCGCCGATCAGATCGTAAGCCAGCCCGCGATCGCCCGCGAAGCTGCGCGGATCGAGGCCATAACCCGCTGCCTGATCGAAATAGCGCAGCGCCTCGCCGGGCCGCTCCTGCTGCACCAGGATGCGCGCCATGCCCGCCTTCACGCGGCCGTTCATCGGATCGACATCCTCGGCACGCTTGAACAGCGCCGCCGCCGCGCTCGGATCGCCGAGCTTCAGCGACAATTCGCCCGCGCCGATCAGCGCGTTGAGATCGCGCGGGCTGGCCCCCAGCGTGCGCATCGCGGCGGCAAGCTGATCGGCATCCGAACCCGGCTGCGGCAGCGGTTGCACCATTTGCGCCGCGGACGGCGCTGAAATTGCGGCGACTGAGGCCAGCAACAGGAAAGCGGGGGAAATCGTGCGCATCATCGCGTCGAAAAATGTCTCATCTGATACGGCGGAATGCCGGTTTGCCTGGCGCGCGCGCCAAAGCGCCGCCAGCGATGGCCGCGCCGCGCGCAATCGTCGAGTGTCGCTATGGCATCGCCCCTACGGCACAGAAACCCGCGCGCGCCGATCCGGGGGCGGGAAGCGGCGAATGCCATCAATATCGCCCGATGCCGCGCCGGGCCTGCGGCGATCCGCCCACCGGCCCGGCGGTCATCGCGTGGCCGGCACGGGAATGCCGCACCGGCACGCGCGCGCTTACTGATTGTTCTGGCGGTGCAGGAAACGCGGGATATCCAGCGAATCCTTGTCCTCGCCGTCGTCAGGGCGCGCCGCCCCGCGCGAGGCGTTCTGCATCCGCTCGAACAATGTGCCTCCAAGCTTGACGCGCGGCGCCGGGGCCGTTTCCTCGCCGGCATCGGTGCCGGACGAGAGCCAGCGGCGGCGCGGCGCGGCGGGCGGCGCATCATCCTCGAACACCTTCGGCGCGGGCTGTTCGGCGGCGGGCGCCGGCGCGGCCTCGGGCACGATCGTCTCGCTGCCCAGCAGCAGTTCCTCGTCGGCGGGCTGCGCGGCGCTTTCGGGCTGCGCCACAACCTCGGTCAGCTCGATTTCCGGCTGTTCGTGCGCGGTCGCCGGGGCAACGGCGGGCTGCTCGGCAACTGGCTCGGGCGCGGGCGCCGCCGGCTCCGCGCGGCGCGGCGCGGAGAAGCTGAACGCGCGTGCCGGCTCCGGCGCGGGCGCCTCGGTGCGGGCTTCGGCTTCGATGCCGGTGGCGACGACCGAGACGCGAATCTTGCCTTCCAGTTCCGGGTTGAACGCCGATCCCCAGATGATGTTGGCATCGGGATCGACCAGTTCGCGAATGTGGTTCGCCGCCTCGTCCACCTCAAGCAGGCGCATATCCTCGCCGCCGGTGATCGAGATGATGACGCCCTTGGCGCCCTGCATCGACACGCCGTCGAGCAGCGGGTTGGCGATCGCCTTTTGCGCGGCGACGAGCGCGCGGTCGTCGCCCTCGGCTTCGCCCGTGCCCATCATCGCCTTGCCCATTTCCTGCATCACCGAGCGGACATCGGCGAAATCGAGGTTGATGAGGCCGGGCATCACCATCAGATCGGTGATCCCGCGCACGCCCTGCTGCAGCACCTCGTCGGCCATTTCAAAGGCCTGTTTGAAGGTGGTGTTGGCGTTGGCGATCAGGAACAGATTCTGGTTGGGGATGACGATCAGCGTATCGACGTACTTCTGGAGTTCCTCGATCCCGCTTTCGGCGGATTTGGAGCGGCGGTTGCCCTCGAACGCGAACGGCTTGGTAACCACGCCCACCGTCAGGATGCCCATGTCGCGCGCCGCCTTGGCGATCACCGGGGCCGCGCCGGTGCCGGTGCCCCCGCCCATGCCGGCGGCGATGAAGCACATGTGCGCCCCCTCGAGTCGCTTCGACATGTCCTCGATCGTTTCCTCGGCGGCGGCGCGGCCGATCTCGGGCCGGCTGCCCGCGCCCAGGCCCTGCGTGATCTTCGCGCCAAGCTGGATCTTTTCCGGCGCGTTGGATTGCTTCAGCGCCTGCGCGTCGGTGTTGGCGACGAGGAAATCGACCCCCTGCACCTCGGCGCGCATCATGTTGGCGATCGCGTTGCCGCCCGCCCCACCAACGCCGATCACCGCGATGCGCGGGGTCAGCTCATCCGATTCCGGGGTGATGAATTCGATTCCCATCGCGTACTTACTCCGCCTGTCCGGGTGTTCCCCTCGCCGGACGTATCAATTAACCTTCCTGCAACATAGCGCCCGGCCGTGCCAGCCGAAAACCATCGTGCAGCCTCAATAATTGGCCTTCACCGTCTGGAGGAGGCGCTTGAGCGCCCTGATCCCCTTCGGCCGGTAAACCTGCTGCTGTTGCTGGGGCGCCAGCCCGCGCAGATCGATCGGATCGTTCGCCGCGAAAAAGGCCAGGCCCGCGAGCGTGGCGAAGCCCGGCCCGGAATGCGCCTCGGGCAATCCGGTCAGCCCGCGCGGCCGCCCGACTCGCACGGAGCGGCCCAGCACCTGCTGCGCGTAATCGGCGATGCCCTTCAGCTCCGCGCCGCCGCCGGTCAACACCACCTGGCGGTTGATCGGCCCTTCGAACTTCAGCTCCTTGAGCGCGGCCTGCACCTCGCCCACCAGTTGCTCCAGCCGCGTGCGGATCACCGCGATCAGCGCCGCCTTGGTGATCTGCAGCGCGTCGCCATCCTCCTCGCGCGCGGGGGTGCGGATCGTAATCATCTCGTGATTGTCGCGCGGGGAGGCGTTGGCGGAGCCGTGGAAGCATTTCATCCGCTCCGCCTGCCCGCGCGTCGTGCCGAAGGCGGATGCGATGTCGTCGGTGATGTCGGCGGAGCCGATCGGGATCGACTTCAGCCCGACCAGCATCTCGCCCGCGAACAGCGAGACGTTGGTGATCCCCGCCCCGATCTCCACCAGCGCGACGCCCAGATCGCGCTCCTCGCCCGACAGACAGGCAAAGCCGGTCGCGACCGGCGAGGCGATGATCGACTTCACCTCCAGATGCGCGGATCGCACGCACAGATCGAGGTTGCGCACCGGCGAGCCATCCGCCGCGATGACATGGATGTGCACGCCCAGCCGATCGGCATGGAGCCCGAGCGGCTTCTTCACGCCTTCCAGCCCGTCGATCGTGTAGAGCGCCGGCTGCGCATGGAGCACCATCCGCCCCTGCGGGTCGATCGACTGGCGTCCTTCCTGCAACAAGGCGTCGATATCGGCCTGCTCGATGCGGTGCCCGTTCAGCTCGGATTCGATGAACGCCTCATCGGACACGAGGCCCCCGGCGGAAAAGCCCGCCCAGACGTTCTCGATATTGATCCCCGCGATCCGCTCCGCCTGCTCCACCGCCTCGCGCACCGCCACCTCGGTCGCGGCCATGTCGGCGATATAGCCGCGCTTCACGCCCTTCGATTCGCGCTGGCCGGTGCCGAGCACGATCAGTTCGCCGCCATCGCCCTTTTGCGCGATCATCGCCGACACCTTGGAGGTGCCGATATCCAGCGCGGTAATCAGGCCTTCCGGTGCTGCCTTAGCCATGCCACCCTTCCCCCTTCATCAGACCTCGCCGACGTGCGCGACGCGCATCTCGCTGGTGGTGCCGCCATTCTCCCCCTGGCCGGCGCCGCCGCGATCGCTTTCCGGCCCCGGCTTGCGCGCGACCAATTTGGTCGGATCGCGCATGTCGAAGCGAATCCATCCCTTGCCGAGCAGCGGGCGGGCGCCCTCCATCTCGGCGAACTTCACCAGCGCCTGCGCCGCGCCATCCTGCGGCAGCAGCAGAGTCTCGCCGCTGTCGAACGTCAAGTCCCAGCGCCGGTTGCCCACCCATGTCGCCGCCCTGACGCGCGGGCGCAGCGCCGGCGCGGCGGCAAGCAGCTTCTGATAGCCCGCCTCCTGCTGCGCGGCGCCCGGCCCGATCACCAGCGGCAGGCCCGGCGGCATATGCGCGGGATCGACCGGATCGAGCAACGTGCCGTCGGCGTCGATCAGCGTGAGCTGCCCTTCATTCTGCCAGATCGCCGCCGGCTCGCGCTCGACGATATGGATCAGCAGCCGATCGGGGAATCGCCGGGAGACATAGGCATCCGCGATCCAGCCGTAAGCGAGCAGCCGCTTGCGCACCGCCTGAAGGTCCACCGCCAGCATCGGTCGCGCCGCCGGCTGGTTTTCCAGCGCGATGGCATAGACCGTTTCGCGATCCATCCGCTTCAGCCCGGTGATATCGACCTGTTCGACGCGCAGGCCGGCGCGCCCGGCGCCCTCGGCCACCGCGTCACCGATCATCCCCGGCACGCCGAACCATGTCGCCCCCGCCACCGCCACCGCGCCGCCGACGCCAAGGAAGATCCACGTCACCGCGCGACGCAGCGTATCGTGGCTGACCGGCAGCTTCGCGATCAGACGATCGCCGAACGAGGCCCGGCGGCGCTTCGGCGCACCCGGACGGCGCGGCGGGGAGCGACGGACCGGCTGGCGGCTCATGCGCCGCCCTCCCGCAACGATTTCTCCCGCAGCGCCTCGTCGACGATCGCCTGCACGAGTTGCGCGTAGCTCATCCCGGTGTGCCGCGCCTGTTCGGGCACGAGGCTGAGCGGCGTCATGCCGGGCTGGGTATTCACTTCGAGCAGGAACAGCCCGTCCACGCCGCGCTCATCGTCCCAGCGGAAATCGGCGCGGCTGCATCCCTTGCAGCCAAGCAGGCGATGCGCCTCCACCGCGATCGACATGCACGCCTGCGCGATCTCATCCGGCACCGGCGCGGGAAAGAGATGCTCGGTCATCCCGTCGGTATATTTGGCGTCGTAATCGTAAAAGCCGCTCTTGGGGCGAAGCTCCGTCACGCCCAGCGCGCGCGG
Source organism: uncultured Sphingomonas sp. (assembly GCF_937871615.1). GTDB lineage: Bacteria > Pseudomonadota > Alphaproteobacteria > Sphingomonadales > Sphingomonadaceae > Sphingomonas. The sequence continues at coordinate 5,268 of NZ_CALMPA010000064.1, forward strand.
GCCATCGACACCGCCCAGCACCGCGGTGGTCAGTTCGCGACCGCGCACATAGGGTTCGGCGAGTAACTCGGCGAATTCCTGCCACGGCCCCTTCACGTCGCGCCCGATCGGCGAACCGTAATTGCCGTTTTCGGTGACGATCGCGATGCCGACCGACGATCCCTCGTTGACGGGCTTCAGCACATAGGGCCGCGCCAGCGGATCGCCCGCGAACAATTCCACCGATTTCACGATCCGCCCGCCCGGCATCGGGATGCCATGCGGCACGAGCTGGTTCTTGGTCAGCACCTTGTCGATCGCGATCACGGAGGTGGCGAGCCCGGAATGGGTATAGGTCAGCCCGAGCAGGTCCATCAGCCCCTGCACCGATCCGTCTTCCCCCGGCGTGCCGTGCAGCGCGTTGAACACCACATCGGGCTTCGCCTCGCTCAGTCGCGCGGCGACATCACGCCCCATGTCGATCCGCGTCACGCGGTGCCCGAGCGACTCCAGCGCATCGGCGATCCCCGCGCCCGACGACAGCGACACCTCGCGCTCCGCAGACCAGCCGCCCATCAGCACGACGATGTGAAGGGGACGACGATCAGACACGCGATACTCCTGGTGATACGGATGCGAAGGAGAAGAAGGGCTGCCCTTCTACAATCTCAGGGCGAACGGTAGTGGGGCCACCAACGCCAATACAAATCCCGTTCGGGCCGAGCTTGTCGAAGCCCTGCCCTCCCTTGTCACAGGCGGAGCCGACGCGAAGGCTCATGACGCCACCCCCACGCGCTGGATTTCCCATTCGAGCGTCACGCCGCTATGCGCCTTCACCCGCGCGCGCACCTCCTCGCCCAGCCCCTCGATCTGCGCGCTGGTGGCGTGGCCGAGGTTGAGCAGGAAATTGGTGTGCTTCTCGCTCACCTGCGCGTCGCCATTGCGAAGCCCGCGACACCCGGCGGCATCCACCAGCGCCCACGCTTTCTCGCCCGGCGGGTTCTTGAACGTCGAGCCGCCGGTTCTGGAGCGCAGCGGCTGCGATGCCTCGCGCGATGCGGCGATGCGATCCATTTCCGCCTGAATCTCGATCGGCTCACCGGGCTCGCCGCGAAACGTCGCGCTCACCACCACCGCGCCTTCGGGAAGCGCCGAGTGGCGATAGCTATAGCCAAGCTCCGCCGCCGCCAGCACGCGGCGCTCGCCTGAACGCGACACCACCTCGCATTCCACCAGCACGTCCGCCGTCTCGCGGCCATAAGCGCCGCCGTTCATCCGCACGAACCCGCCGACCGTGCCGGGGATCGAGCGCAGGAATTCCACTCCCGCGATGCCCGCGTCGCGCGCGGTGGAGGAAACCAGGATGCCGCTCGCCCCGCCGCCGCATTTCAGCGTCGTCGCGTCGAGCGCACGAACGCTGGCGAACGGCTTGCCCAGCCGCACCACCACGCCCGCCACCCCACCATCGCGCACGATCAGGTTCGATCCCAGCCCCAGCGCCATCACCGGCACGGCGGGATCGAGCCGCGCCATGAATTGCGCCAGATCGTCCGCATCCTTCGGCTCGAACAGCCATTGCGCCGCACCGCCCGCCTTGAACCAGACGAGCGGCGCGAGCGGTGCATCCGGCGTCAGGCGACCGGCGACCTCGGGCATGGTGCGCGTGGCGCTCATCGTCGCGCCCCGCATCCGTTCGGGCTGGGCCTTGCCTCACTTCCGTTCGGACTGAGCCGCCCCCAAAAACCGTTCGCGCCGCGTCGCCCCTCAAACCCGTTCAGGCCGGGTCGATCCCCAAGCCCGTTCGGGCCGGGTCGCTCCCCAAACCCGTTCGCGCCGAGTCGCCCGCCAAGCCCGTTCAGGCTGAGTCGTCCTCCACAACCGTTCGGGCTGAGCTTGTCGAAGCCCTGCCCTTCTTCCTGAAGAAAAGCGCAGCCCTTCAACAGGCTCAAGGCGAACGGAAAGAACGTCCGGCTCACCGCCGCGCCTCGATCGCCGAAGCCAGCCCGGCGGCCCATTTGGTGATGTCACCCGCGCCGAGGCAGACGACCTGATCGCCCCCGCGCACGACGCCCGCGAGCGTCTGCGCCAGCGCGTCCGCATCCGCGATCACCGCCGCCGCGCGATGCCCGCGCCGCTTCAGCCCTTCGACCAGCGCATCCGCATCCACGCCCTCGATCGGCGCTTCGCCCGCGGCATAGACCGGGGCGACATAAACCATGTCGGCATCGTTGAACGCGCTCTGGAAATCATCCATCAGATTGCCGAGCCGCGAATAACGGTGCGGCTGGACGACCGCGATCACCCGCCCTTCAGCGCTTTCCCGCGCGGCGGACAGCACCGCGCGTATCTCCACCGGGTGATGGCCGTAATCGTCGATGATCGTGGCGACGCCGCCTTCCGCCGCGACCTCGCCCACCTTGGTGAAGCGCCGCTTCACCCCGCCGAACTTCTCGAAACCTTTCTGGATCGTCGCGTCGTCGATGCCCAGTTCCAGCGCGACGCCGATCGCGGCGAGCGCGTTTTGCACATTGTGGCGGCCCGGCATCGGCAGGTCGATCTGCTCGATCGAGCGCGTCGTGCCGTCGCGTTCGCGGATGATCGCCTCGAAACGGTTGCCGCCGGGATAGGGGGAGACGTTCACCCCGCGCACGTCGGCGGAAGCCGCGAAGCCGTAGGTCACGATGCGCCGGTCCCGCACGCGCGGGATCAGCGCCTGCACCTCCGGGTGGTCGAGGCACAACAGTGCCGCTCCGTAGAAGGGAACATTCTCCACGAACTCGACATAGGCTTCTTTGGCGCGTTCAAAGTCACCGTAATGATCGAGATGTTCGGGATCGATATTCGTGACCACCGCGATCGTGCCGTCGAGCCGCAGGAAACTCCCGTCGCTCTCATCGGCCTCAACCACCATCCAGTCGCTGCCGCCGAGCCGGGCGTTGCTGCCGTAACTATTGATAATCCCACCGTTAATCACGGTCGGATCCACCCCACCGGCATCGAGCAGCGCGGCGACCATCGAGGTGGTGGTGGTCTTGCCATGCGTCCCCGCCACCGCGACGGTGGATTTCAGGCGCATCAGTTCCGCCAGCATTTCCGCCCGCCGAACCACAGGGATACGGCGCTCCAGCGCGGCTTCCACCTCCGGGTTGCCGCGCTTGATCGCGGTGGAGGTCACAACCACCGCCGCCTCGCCAAGATTTTCCGCCTTGTGCCCAATCGCCACGGAAATGCCGCGCGCGCGCAACCCTTCGATCACATAGCCCTCGGCGACGTCCGACCCCTGCACCTTATAGCCGAGGTTGTTCATCACCTCCGCGATGCCCGACATGCCGATACCGCCGATGCCGACGAAATGGATCGTGCCGATATTGGTGGGCACGCCCTTCATGCGAACGACTCCTTGTGGACAACCGGGCCGACCGGCAGCGCGGCGAGCGGCGCATCGAGACTTTCGACGAGATCGGCGAGATCGCGCGCCGCATTGGGCTTGCCGCAGCCGCGCGCGCGACCGGCGGCATTTTCCAGCGCCTCGGGATCGAGGCCGAGCTTCTGCATCTGTTTGGCGAGTTCCGAAGGGGTGAACTGGCTCTGCGGGATCGTCCGCGCGCCGCCCGCGCGGGTGATTTCGCGCGCGTTCACGGTCTGATGGTCGTCGGTCGCGATCGGCAGCGGCACGAGGATCGCCGGGCGCCCCGCCACCGTCAGTTCCGCCAGCGTCGAGGCGCCGGCGCGCGCGATCACGACATGCGCCCAGCCGAGATGCTCGGGCAGATCGGGCAGATAGGTTGCAAGGTCGGCCGCGATATCGAGTTCGGCATATTTGGCACGCGCCGCGTCGATATCCTCGACCCGCGCCTGATGCGTCACCTGCAACCGCCGACGAAACGCGACCGGCAGCATGGCGAGACCATCGGGCACCACCTTGCTCAGCACGCTGGCGCCCTGCGATCCGCCGGTGACGAGCACGCGGAAGATGCCGTCCTCCTCCAGCAGCGGATAGGGCCTGGCCCGCAGCGCCAGCACGCTATCGCGCACCGGATTGCCGACGCAATGCGCCTTCATCTGATAGGCGGGCTTAAGCCGCTCCGTCTCGGCGTAGGAAGTGGCGATCGCATCGACGCGCCGCGCGACCAGCCGGTTGACGCGCCCCAGCACGGCGTTCTGCTCATGGATCGCGGTGGGGATTTTCTCCGCGAAGGCCGCCGCCAGCGCCGGAAAAGCGGGATAGCCACCGAAACCGATCACCGCCGCCGGGGTGAAGGTTCGATAGAGTTCACGCGCCATTGCCCGGCCGCGCCACATCTCGCGCGCCGCCCTGACCCAGCCGACCGGGCCACCGCTGAGCCGCCCGGCGGGCAGCACATGCGTCTGCACGCCCTCGAACAGGCCGGGAAAGCGCACGCCGCGCTCGTCCGACACCAATGCGACACGATGCCCGCGCCGGATCAGTTCCTCCGCCAGCGCGGCGGCGGGGACCATATGCCCGCCCGTCCCACCCGCGGCGAGAACGAAATGCCGCGCCCGCGTCATAGCGCGCCCCAGCGCGTGACATAGGGGCTGCGCAACAGGAACGGATTGCGGCGCGTGAAGGTGAGCAACAGGCCCATCCCGATCGACAGCGCGATCATCGACGAGCCACCATAGCTGATAAACGGCAAGGTCATGCCTTTGGAAGGTGCGAGGCCGGTATTGACCGCCATCGAGACCAGCGCCTGCGCGCCGAACTGGGTGGCAAGCCCGCCGGCCGCGAGCAGTTTGAAATTATCCTGTTCGTCGAGCAGCTTGACGAAAACGCGCACGACGATCGCGAGAAACATCACCGCGATCACCATGCACGCGATCAGGCCGAACTCCTCGCCGATGACGGAGAAGATATAGTCGGTGTGCGCTTCGGGAAGCCCGAATTTCACCCGACCGCCGCCGGGGCCGGTGCCGGTCCAGCCGCCCGCCGTCAGCGTGGCATGCGCGGCGTTGGTCTGGAAATGGTCGCTCGCCCCCGCCCCTTCGGCATCGGGAAACAGGAAAGCGTCAATGCGGGTCCGCGCCGTCCCGTAAAACATATAAGCGGCGACGAGCGCCGCCGGCGCCATCGCGACGAAGGCGGCGATGGTGCGCATCGGCGTGCCCGCGATCATCAGCAACGCGAGCCAGACCGCGCAAAAGATGATCGTCTGCCCAAGATCCGGCTGGAGCATCAGCATCGCCGCGACCATCCCGGTCATGACGAAGGTGATGGCGGTGACCGGCAACGATTCGTCGCGCGCGCGCAGCGAAAGCAGCCACGCGACGGTGACGATGAAGCAGGGCTTGAGGAATTCGGACGGCTGGAATTGCGCCAGGCCAAAGCCGATCCAGCGCCGCGCGCCATTCACCGAAACACCGACCAGCGGAGTGATCGCCAGCAGCGCCGCGAAGACGCAGCATCCCACCACCGCGAGCCGCCGCGCGGTGTTCACCGGCAGCATCGAGGTGATGAACAACACCGGCAGCGACACCGCCACCCACATCACCTGCCGCCAGAAATAATAGAGCGGCGGGAATTTCACATGCTCGCCCGAATAACGCACCGCGCTCGCCGGACTGGCGGCGGCGACCGCGAGCAGGCCGATCGCGATCAGCGCGAGCGTGAGCAACAGCAGCACGCGATCGGTATCCCAGAACCATGTGCCAAGCGGCGAGCGATCACCGCGCCCGCCCCGGCCCTTCAGCCGCGCGCGAAGGCTCGCATCGGTGACGATCTCCACCTGCTCCTCGCTCATGCCAACGCCTCCACCGCGTCGCGAAACGCCTGCGCCCGATGCTCGTAATCGCGAAACTGATCGAAGGATGCAGCAGCCGGCGAAAGCAACACCGTGTCTCCGGGCCGGGCCTCGCGCGCTGCGTTCGCGACGGCGGCGGCGAGCGTTCCCGCTTCCTCCACCGGCATCAGATCGCGCAGGATCGTGGCGAAGCGCGGGCCAGCCTCCCCAATCGTATAAGCACGCACGACATGATCGAAATACGGTCGGCACGCATCGAGATCATCGCCCTTGGCGCGCCCGCCGACGATCCAGTGAACCCGCGGGAAAGCGCCCAGCGCGGGCGCGGTGCTTTCGGGATTGGTCGCCTTGCTGTCATCGACATAAGCGACGCCATCGAGGTCGCGCACCTTTTCCATGCGGTGCGGCAGGCCGGCAAAGCTCTGCAACCCGCGATCGATATTCTTTTCCTTCACCCCCAGCGCCTTGGCGACGGCGATCGCCGCAAGCGCGTTATGCGCGTTATGCGGCCCTTGCAGGCTTGGCCAACCGGCCTGATCGAGGCACGCGCCGGGCGCGATCCTGGTGACGTGTTCGCCGCGCGCGGACAAGGAGCGCGCGATCCCCGCGGAGGCACCGTCCCCGATCCCGATCACCGCCTCGTGGCGTGGGGACTGCATCGCGAAAAGCCGCGCCTTGGCGGCGACATAGCCGTCGAACCCGTCATAGCGATCAAGGTGATCCGGCGTGATGTTGAGCAGCACCGCGACATCGCAATCGAGCGTCTGCGTCAGGTCAATCTGATAGCTCGACAATTCCAGCACATAGACGCCTCCGGCCGGTAGCGGCTCCTGTCCGAGGATCGGCAGGCCGATATTGCCACCCATCAGCGCCGGCACCCCAGCCGCCTGAAGGATATGGGTGACCAGCGCGGTGGTGGTCGACTTGCCGTTGGTGCCGGTGATGCCGACCACGCGATGCGGCGGCAGTTCGGCGCGCGCATCGGCGAACAGCTCGATATCCCCGGTGATCGGCACCCGCGCGGCCCGCGCCCTGGCGGCCAGCGGATGCGTGTTGATCGGCACCCCCGGCGACACGACGAGCGCATCGAACCCGGCGAGGTCGATCGCGTCGAGATCGGCGAATTCAACCGCCTCGCCGGCCAGCGCCTCGCGTCGCGCCGGATCGGTGTCCCAGGCCACCACCTGCGCGCCGCCGGCGACAAGCGCGCGCACGGTCGCCGCGCCGGTCCGCGCCAGCCCCAGCACCGCATAACGCTTGCCGCGCCAGAGGGAGGAGACGATCACCTTAGCTTCAGCGTCGAGAGGCCAGCGAGCGCCAGCACCAGCGCGATGATCCAGAAACGGATCACCACGGTCGGCTCGCTCCAGCCGAGCTGTTCGAAATGGTGGTGGATCGGCGCCATGCGGAACACGCGCTTGCCGGTGCGCTTGTACACCGCGACCTGGATGATGACGGAGAGGGCCTCGACCACGAACAGGCCGCCGATGATCCCCAGCACGATCTCGTGATGCGCGATCACCGCGATCGTGCCGAGCGCCCCGCCGAGCGCGAGGCTGCCGGTATCGCCCATGAACACCGCCGCCGGGGGCGCGTTATACCACAGGAACGCCAGCCCCGCCCCGATCATCGCCCCGCAGAAGATCGCCAGATCGCCCGCGCGCGGCACATGCGGCAGCCCGAGATAGTCCGCGAACTTCACGTTCCCGACGAGATAGACGATAATCATGAACGCAACCGCCGCGATAATCACCGGCATGGTGGCCAACCCGTCCAGCCCGTCGGTGAGGTTCACCGCATTGCCGAACGACACGATCGTGAACGCGGCGAACAACGGGTAGAGATAGCCGAGATCGAGATAATAGCGGTTGGTGAACGGCAGATACAGCGCGGTGCCATTCTCCTGACTGATGATCCATGCCGCGACCCCGGCGATAATGAACTCCAGCAGCAGGCGGACGCGACCGGGGATGCCCGCCGTCGTCGCCTTGGTCACCTTGTCGTAATCGTCCATGAAGCCGATCGCGCCGAAGCCGAGCGTGACGAACAGGCTGGCCCAGACGAACGGATTCCTGAGATCCATCCAGATCAGGATCGCGAGACTGAGGCTCGTCAGGATCATCAGCCCGCCCATCGTGGGCGTGCCGCGCTTGGCGAGATGGGTCTGCGGCCCATCCGCACGGATCGGCTGGCCCTTGCCCTGGCGCACACGCAGCCAGCCGATGAACTTCGGCCCGATGATGAGACCGATGAACAGCGCGGTCGCGATCGCGCCGCCGGTGCGGAAGGAGAGATAGCGGATGAGATTGAGGACACTCGGGAAGCCGAGGCTCTCTGCGATCAGATACAACACTATGCAACGCCCCCGGCCAGCGCCGCGACAACCCGCGACAACCCGACTCCGTTCGATCCCTTCACGAGCACCGCGTCACCCGGCGCGATCACTTGCATCAGGCGATCAAGCGCGGTTGCGGCATCAGGCACATGAACGAAATCGACGCGCCCCTCAAGAGCCCGAGCGAGCGGCGCCATCCTTTCGCCGACCAGCAGCGCCGTCTCGACGCGCGCGGCGAGCAACGGCTCCGCCAGCCCGGCGTGATAGGCGTCGCTCGCCTCGCCCAGCTCGCGCATTTCACCGAGCACCGCGACATGGCGCCCCGGCTCATGCCCGAGCACTTCGAGCGTCGCCGCCATCGACGCCGGATTGGCGTTATAGCTTTCGTCGATCACCAGCGCCTCGCCGCCTCGGATCGTCGCGGTGAAGCGCTCCCCGCGCCCCGCGAGGCCGCCCAGTTCACCCAGCGCGAGGCCGGCAAGCCCCAGATCACCCCCAGCCACATCGACCGCGGCGATCACCGCCAGCGCGTTCGACACCCAATGCTGCCCCGGCTGCGCGATAGTGAAGCTCAGTTCCCGCTCCCCCACCTTCGCGGTGACGAACGTGCCGGTCGAAAGCCGCATCGTCTCGATCGGATGCACGTCCGCGCCCCTATCCAGCCCGAAGGTGACGATCCGCGCGGCATATGGGCGGGCGGCGGCGATCAGCCGATCGCGATGCGGGCTATCATATGGCACGATCGCGGTGCCCCCCGGCTCCAGCCCGCGAAAAATCTCGCCCTTGGCGTCCGCGATCGCGCTTTCGTCCGCGAAGAATTCCGTATGAGCCGGCGCGATCGCGGTGACCATCGCGATATGCGGGCGGACGAGGGTGGTAAGATGCGCCAGCTCGCCCGGATGGTTCATCCCCATCTCGAACACGCCGAAGCGCGTTTCCCGCGGCATCCGCGCGAGGCTCAGCGGCACGCCTGTATGATTGTTATAGCTTTTGACCGAGCGATGCGCCGCGCCACGGGCGCCACGGTCGAGCGCCGCGAACAGCGCCTCCTTGGTGGAGGTCTTGCCGACCGATCCGGTAACGCCGATCACGACGCCCGCCATCCGCGCACGGCTGGCGCGCGCCATGTCCTCAAGCGCGGCGAACGTGTCCGCGACGCGAACACAAGGGTGCGCGGTATCTTCCGATACCAGCGCACCCGCCGCGCCCCGCGCGAAGGCGTTATCGAGAAAGCGGTGGCCGTCGGTTTCCGCGCCCTTCATCGCGACGAACAAATCGCCCGCGCCGATCTCCCGGCTGTCGAACGCGACACCGGAGATCGAAAAATCGGCGGACGCGTCGCCGCTGGTGGCGGCCGCGATCTCGGCGGAGGTCCAAAGAGTCATCACCGCCCTATAGCACCCCGAAAAGGCAAGTCCGCCGCGTCAACGCAGCCCGCTCACCGTTTCGCCGCTGACCAGTTCATACCGCAGCCCGAGCTTGCGGCGTTCGCGCGGTCGTTTTTCGCCATCGGCCTGGGCGAACGGACGGACGGGAATGTTGATCTTCCTTTTCACGCTACCTCCCTTGCGACAGTCACATCATCGAACGGCAGGACGAGATCGCCAACGATCTGCCCCTGTTCATGCCCCTTGCCGGCGATCAGCACGATATCGGCGGCGGCGGCCATGCCCACCGCCCGCGCGATCGCCGCGCGACGATCGCCGATCTCGATCGCGCCGGGCGCCCCGGCCAACACCTCGGCGCGGATCACGGCGGGATTTTCGGTACGCGGATTATCGTCAGTCACGATCACCACATCGGCCTGCGCGGCGGCGATCTGCCCCATCGGCTCGCGCTTGCCATGATCGCGATCCCCGCCCGCGCCGAATACCAGGATCAGCCGCCCGGAGACGTGCGGGCGCAGCGCCGCGATCGCGGCGGCCAGCGCGTCCGGCGTATGCGCGTAATCTACATAGATCGGCGCGCCCGATGCCGCGATCGCGGCACGTTCCAGCCGCCCGCGCACCGGCTGAAGCCGCCCGAGATTGGCGATCGTCGTCGCGACATCCCCGCCGGTCGCGATCACCAGCCCCGCCGCCACCAGCGCATTGGCGGCCTGATAGGCGCCGATCAGCGGCAGCGTCACCTTATGCTCGCGACCATCGGCGGCGATCACCAGCCCCTGCCCGAGCAAGGTGGGATCGCGTGACACCAGCCGCAGCGTGTCGCCATGCTCGCCCACGGTAATCAGCCCGTTGCGCCGCGCACGGGCGAGGTCGATCACCCGCTCGGATTGCGGATCGTCCACCCACACCACCGCGGTTCCCTCATCCGCCAGCACTTCGGCGAACAGGCGCAGCTTGGCGGTGAAATAGGCCGCCATGTCTCCATGATAGTCGAGGTGATCGCGGCTCAGATTGGTGAAGGCCGCCGCCGTCACCGGCACGCCCTCGGTGCGATACTGGCTGAGCCCGTGGCTCGATGCCTCGAACGCCAGATGGGTGACGCCCTCGCGCGCCAACCCGCCGACATTGGACAGGAACGTCACCACATCGGGCGTGGTGAGCCCGGTCGTCACCCGATCATCCGCGGTGGCTACACCGAGCGTGCCGATCGACGCGGCGTTGTGCCCGGCCATGCGCCACAACTGACGCGTCATCTCCACGGTGGAGGTCTTGCCGTTGGTGCCGGTGACCGCCACCGCCGTTTCGGGGAAGGGGGCGAAGAATCGCGCCGCCAGCGCGGCGAAAGCGGCACGTGGATTGGCGGACGCGATATGCCGCGCGCCCTCGACCCGCGCCTCCGGCCGCGCGACGACGGCGATCGCGCCGGCAGCCACCGCGGCGGGGATGAAATCCTCCCCGTTCACGCGCTGCCCCTCGAACGCGCCGAAGATCGTGCCCGGCGCGACCTTGCGATGATCTATCGCGAAGCCGGTCACCTGCGCGGCCTCGTCTCCGCCGATGAGTTGACCCAGCCTCATTCGGCGCTCCCCTTTTCTTCCTTCTTGCCCGGCGCCTTCCACAGCAATGGGTTCAAATCGCTTTCGTCGATATCGCGGTGATCGTCGGGGATCACGCCGAGCAACGCGCCGGTACGGCTGATGACGCGGCTCACCACGGGCGCGACGGTAAAGGCCGCGGTGGTTTGAAACGAATTGGCCTGCACGCGCTTGGGGGAATCCATCATGGCGATCACCACATAGCGCGGCGCATCCATCGGGAAAGCCGCCGCGAAGGTGGAGACGTTGACGTTGCGGGCATAGCCGCCGCGCTGCGCCACCTCGGCGGTGCCAGTCTTGCCGCCGACGCGATAGCCGGGCGCCTCGCCGCGCCGCCCGGTGCCATCGAGCACGATCAGGCGAAGAAGCTGGCGCATACGATCGCTCGTCGATTGCTTCAGCACGCGGCGCCCCCTGGGCTGCTGGCCCGGCGCGATCCGGAGCAATGTGGGCGGATGCCAGACCCCGCCGTTGACCATCGCGGCATAGGCGCTGGCAAGATGCAGCGGCGTCACCGCGATGCCGTGGCCATAGGCGGTGGTCATCACCGTGGTTCGCGCCCAGAAGCTGGGCCACAAGGGCCGCGCCTTCTCGACCAGTTCGATATCGGGCCGGTGATCGAAAGCGAGCTTGCGGAACATATCCTGCATCCGCGCCGCGCCCACCATGTCGGCGATCCGGGCGGTGGCGATATTCGATGAATAGATCAATGTTTCCGGTATGTTGAGCCAGCGTTTCTGCTCGTGCCCGCGATCATCGTGGATCGTGAACCCGCCGACCTTCAACGGCACCGTCGCATCGAAGCGCCGGCTCATGTCGGTGACGACGCCATAATCAATCGCGGCCGCCATCGCGATCGGCTTGAAGGTGGAGCCGAGTTCGTAAACCGACTGGGTGACGTTATTACGCAGTTCCTCGGTGCCCGCCATGCCGACGCGGTTGGGATTGAACAGCGGCAGCGATACCATCGCGATCACTTCGCCGGTATGCGCGTCCATCACGATGCCGGCGGCGCCCTTGGCCTGCATTTCCCCCATCGCGCGGCCGAGTTCGCTTTCCATCGCCGCCTGGACGCGGCTGTCGATCGACAGCGCCACCGGGGTCGCGCCTTGCACGGGATCGGTCAGCCGCGCGTCGAGCGCGCGCTCCATCCCGCTCATCGCCTTCCCCTCGGTGGAGAGGAAGCCCAGCGCATGGGCGGCCATCGTCGATTGCGGATAGAGCCGCTGCGTCTGTCGTTCGAAAACGACGCCCGGTTCGCCGATCGCGTTCACCGCCTCGACCAGCGCGGGGCTGGCGCGGCGGTTGAGATAGGTGAAGGGCACCTTCTTGGTGATCTGCGCATAAAACCACGGCTGGTTGCCGATATCAGGCATCAGATCCGCCAGCCGCTGCGCGATCATGCTGCGATCGCCGAGCAGCCGATCGGGATGAACGCCGATCGCCCATGCCTCGATCGTGCGCGCCAGCGGCTCGCCGTTGCGATCGACGATATCGCCGCGCGGCGCCGGCCCCAGAATCGCGGCGCGCGCCGGCCTACCCTCGATCGCGAGCCATACGAGCCGCCCGGCGACCACGGTGACCGCCGCGACGAACAGCAGCATCAGCATCATCAGGCGCATGTGCTGCGTTGCAAGCAGCGCGTGCCGCTGCTCGCTGGCTTTTACCGATCGGGCAGGGCGCGCGACCAGCGTTGTCAACGTAGCCGCCGTGCCTCGGCTCGCGCGCCGCTTGCCAGATCGCCGAGCGTCGTATCGCTCAGCAGCGACCTGTCGAGCATCGCCACCGCCTTGCCCTTGCGCGATTCCGCCACCGGCGCGGGATCGGCGGCGGCGGTGCGCATCACCACCGCGGCGGTGAGCTTCGGCGCGCTCGCCTCAACCGGGCGGGCCGCGACCTTCACCAGCGCAGCCGGGCGCGCGACGGCGGGCGCCTCATCTATCGCCTGCGCCGGCGCGACCGGCGACGGCAGCGACGGAACGACCAGCGCGGCGGTGCGGATCGCGCCCTGCTGCTGACCCGGCATCGGCGCGGCGTGATCGAAGCTGATCGACGCGAGTTGCCCCTCGTCGCGCACGAACTGCCCGGCGGTGGGCGAAGCCAGCGCCAGCGTATCGCCGTTCCAGCGCTCAAGCTGGGTCAGGTTCGAGCGAACGTCAAACTCGGTCTCCAGCGCGCGGATATCACGCTGCGCGACGCCGATCCGGCCGTTGAGCTGCTCCAGCCGCTTGCGCTCGGCGGCGACCTGAAGCGAGACGAGATAGAAGCCCAGCGACACGATCACCACGCCGCCGAACCAACCCAGACCCTTCAACCGATAAGTCGCTGCCATGTTACGCCTCCACAAACCCGACGCCATCCCACGGTGCCGCGGCGGTGCGCCGCGCCATGCGCAACGTCGCCGAACGCGCCCGAGGGTTACGCGCCACTTCAGCCGCGGTCGGGCGCACCGCCTTCGCCGCCGGCTCAAAACTCGGTGCCCGCGCGTCGCGCGCTTCGGGGCGATGCCGCGACCCGGCTGGCATCGCCCCGCTCCGCTCGCGCAGAAATCGTTTCACCAGCCGATCCTCGAGGCTGTGAAAGGTAACGACCGCAAGCCGCCCGCCCGGCGCCAGCACGCGCTCGGCGGCGGCGAGGCCGCGTGCCAGTTCCTCAAGCTCGCGGTTCACATGGATGCGGATCGCCTGGAACGCGCGCGTCGCGGGATCCTTCTTGTCATGCGGGCGATGCCCCAGCGCGCGGCGCACGACCTGCGCCAACTCGCCGGTCGTGGCGAGCGGACGCGCCGCCACGATCGCCTTGGCAACCCGGCGCGAGCGCGGCTCCTCGCCATAACGCCACAGCACGTCGGCGATCGCCGCTTCATCGGCGGTGTTGAGGAAATCAGCCGCCGACGGCCCCGATTGCGACATGCGCATGTCGAGCGGGCCATCCCCCTGGAAGGAGAAGCCGCGTTCGGGCTGGTCGAGTTGCATCGACGAGACGCCGATATCCATTACCACGCCATCGACCGGCGGCACATCACGCGCCTGAAGCTCGCCGGCCAGGGCGGAAAATTCGGCCGGCACGAGGATCAGGCCGGCTTCTGATGCTTCCAGCGCCCTGCCCCGCTCGATCGCATCGGGATCGCGGTCGAACGCGAAGACACGCGCGCCCGTCGCAAGCAGCGCACGGGTATAGCCGCCCGCGCCGAACGTCGCATCAACCACGGTCTCGCCGCGCCTGGGGGTAAGCGCGGCGAGCACTTCGTCGAGCAGCACGGGGACATGGGGCTCTGCGCGGGCGGTCACAGCGCATACCCCTTTTCCTCACACGCGAACTCGACATATTCCTTGAGGAACGGCTCGATCGTCGGCGTTTCGATCAGAACCTTCGGGCTCCAGATCGTGATCCAGTCGAACGATCCAAAGAAAACGGCCAGATTGTCGATCCGCGCATATTTGCGCTCGAACGCGGGCATGATGAAACGCCCGCTGCCATCGAACGGCAACGGCTCCGCGCCACCGGCGCGATCGAGGATATTGTAATCGGTGCGCCCGGTCTTCTCGAACTGGGCGGCATCGAGCCGCGCGAGCCGCTCCTTCCAGAGCGGCACGAAACGCGGATCATAAGCGATCAGGCAGCGATGCTCGGGATGCGGCGCGATGACAACGGTGCCGCCATCCTTGCCGTCATCACGCGGGGAGTTTTTCGCGAGCATGGTGCGCAAGGTGTTGGGAATGGCGACCCGCGACTTATCGTCAACGAGTGCGATCCCCTTTCCCTGATAGTCGACCCTGTCCGACACGCCCACCTCGCCCGCAACGGACGCGCCTCTCCGGTCCGCGAAACGGCCCATCCGGCCATCCCGGCAGTCGCGAAGATAAGAAACAGCGAGTCCGCCCCTCTGCAGCTCTGATTGATATCAGGGCCACTCGGGGATGGGAAGGGAAATCTGGGGAAATTCGGGGAAATAGGGGTCAGCCGGGTGGCTTTCCTCCTGAATCACCCGCCGCGCACCACGCACGTTCCACGTTCGTTCGCACGATCTGACCCACCGAATCCGGGGAGAAGCGGCGAATCCCCGCTCGCTCCCCGGATTTCCCCGGCGATTTTGCGATAGACATGGTCAATATCACTGGTGTGGCGCGGCTGGGGCGGCGCCATTGGCGGTGGCGGGCGCCACGCCGAGTTCCGCGAGCGGCTCATTGGGCGCGGTCGCGGGCAGATTATTGTTCGCGAGCGTCATGTTGGCGATCGCATCCGCCTTGGGCGAGTCGATCGCCGCGACCGGGCGCTCCTGGCTGGCCGCGCTGAAAATCGCGCTGGCGAGGCCGATCAGCAACACCACCGCTGCGAGACCAATCAGTCCCACGCGCACGCGCTGCATCGTATGGCTGGCTGTTGATATTTCGGTCTTCATCCGTCCCGACAGACTAACGCTTTGTCGAGCGAATGTCGAATGTGGCGCCGGTCAGCGGCGCTCCAGCCCCTTCGCCGCCAGCCATTCCGGGTTATAAAGCGTGGAAAGATAACGAAAACCCGTATCACACAATATCGTTGCGATCCGTTTTCCCGGCCCCAGATCACGCGCCAGCCGCACCGCGCCCGCGACATTGATGCCTGAGGACAGGCCAAGGCACAGCCCTTCATCGCGCAGCAGCCGCTCGACCCAATCGAGCCCTTCCTGATCGGGGATGCGATATTGCGCGTCGATCGGCGCGCCCTCCAGATTGGCGGTGATCCGCCCCTGCCCGATCCCCTCGGCGACCGAATTGCCCTCCGCCTTCAATTCGCCATGCGCATAATATTCATAGAGCGCGGCGCCATGGGGATCGCTGAGCGCGACCACCACTTTCTCGTCCTTGGCCTTCAACCCCATGCCGACCCCGGCGAGCGTCCCCCCGGTGCCGACCGCGCAGGTGAATCCATCGACCCGGCCATCCATCTGCGCCCAGATTTCCTCCGCCGTGCCCACGATATGCGCCTTGCGATTGGCGATATTGTCGAACTGATTGGCCCAGACCGCGCCCGGCGTTTCCTCCGCGATCCTGCGCGAGGTGTGCACGAAATGGCAGGGATTCGAATAAGGCGCCGCCGGAACGGTCACCAGTTCGGCGCCGAGCGCGCGCAGCGTATCCATCTTCTCCTTGGATTGCGTATCCGGCATCACGATGATCGTGCGATAGCCCTTCGCATTGGCGACCAGCGCCAGCCCGATCCCGGTGTTGCCCGCCGTGCCCTCCACGATGGTGCCGCCGGGCTGCAACTGGCCGCGCGCCTCCGCATCCTCGACGATGAACAGCGCGGCACGATCCTTCACGCTGGCGCCGGGATTGGCGAATTCGCACTTGCCGAAGATATCGCATCCGGTTGCGTCGCTCGGCCCTTTCAGCCGGACGAGCGGGGTGTTGCCGATGAGCGCGAGGGTGTCGGGAGCGGTAAGCATGTCGCACTAGATGCGCCCGCCGGGCGAGCACGGCAACCACGCTTGCGCTTTAAGCGTGCATAGCCCGGCTGATGCCGGGGCAATCGCCACGCGCATCCGAATTGGCTCTCGCCGTCGCGGCGGCGCGAAGGATATAAAATTGCATATGAAACCGTTTGCCGCCTTGACGGAGGCGGCATCGGGCGTATGGCGTCACGATGTTATGAAGAGCCTCATCCTCCTCCCTGCCGCCACCGCGCTGCTCGTACTTTCCGCCTGCAATTCGAAGCCGGAAAAGCCCGAAGTGATCGACATCAATCCCGATCCGATGGCGGCCGAACTCGCCAACAAGGGCACGATCGAGTTGCCGCCGTCGATCAAGGCGGAAAAGACCTTCCGCTGCAAGGACAACAGCCTCGTTTATGTCACCTTCTTCCAGGGTAACAAGCAGGTGTTCGTGAAGGCCAAGAAGGATGCCACGCCGACCGTGCTGAAGGCGGCGAAGGACGGCGAGCCGCTGGTCGCGGAGGGCGGCTGGAAGCTGACCGGCGACACCGCGCACATCACGCTGGATCAGCCGGGCAAGGGCTCGCAGACCTGCAAATCCTGATTCTCCGCGAATCACCCATTTTTCCGGGCCGGCGCACGCGTTGCGCCGGCCCTTTTAATTAGCGGCGCGACTTGCCACGCGCCGCGTCGCGCGGCACGTTCGGCACATGACGACGATCGCGGTTTACAGCCTGAAAGGCGGCGTCGGGAAAACAACGCTGGCCGCCAATCTCGCCTGGTGCGCGGCGACGCGATCGTCGCGCCGCACCCTGCTATGGGATCTCGATCCGCAGGCGGCGGCAAGCTGGATCCTCGGTCGTGAAGGGAAACGCGATCGCGCGCAGGCGGCCTTCTCGCGCGAAGTGGATGCCCACCGCCTGATCCGGCCGACCGGCACCGCGCGACTCGATCTGCTGCCCGCCGACGCCTCGTTGCGCGATCTCGATCATCAATTGCGGGAGATGGACAAGAAGAAGCGGCTGAGCAAATTGATCGCCGGGCTGGGCGATTATGATTGCGTGATCCTCGATTGCCCGCCGGGGCTGACCGAAACGGCGGAACAGGTCGCGCGTGCCGCCGATCTGATCGTGATCCCCGTCCTCCCCTCCCCCCTCGCGCAGCGGGCTTATCACGAGGTCGAGCGGCATCTCGGCGGTCGCACGGCTACCCTGCCGGTCCATGCGATGGTCGATCGCCGCCGGCGGATGCATCTGGACATGATCGCGGCGCGATCCGAATGGCCGGTGATCCCGATGGCAAGCGTGGTGGAGACCGCTTCCGCCGCGCATCGCGCGGTTGGCGAGGCGGCGCCGCGCTCGGCTGCCGCCGCCGCCTTTCTCGACATCTGGCAGAGGATCGAGCGACGACTCGCTTTCTGAATTACGAACGGCTCGATCCGGCGATGGTGCTTGGCGCCTATTCGGTCGGGGTTTTCCCGATGGCCGATGGCCGTGACGCGCCCGGCGTCTATTGGGTCGAGCCGCGCCGCCGCGCGATTCTGCCGCTCGACGGTTTTCACCTCTCGCGATCGCTGCGCAAGACCGTGCTCGCCGATCGCTTTCGCGTCACGGTCGACCGCGATTTCCCGGCGATCATCCGGCTATGCGCGGAAGCGGCGAGCGATCGACCGGAAACCTGGATCAATCGCTCGATCGAACAGGCCTTCCTCAAATTGCACGAAAGTGGCCACGCCCATTCGATCGAATGCTGGGATGGCGACGAACTGGCGGGCGGCCTGTACGGCCTCGCACTTGGCCGCGCCTTTTTCGGCGAAAGCATGGTCAGCCGCGCGACCGATGCCTCCAAGGTGGCGATCGCCGCGCTGGTCGCGCGGCTGCGCGCCGGTGGCTTCACCCTGCTCGATTGCCAGTTCATGACCGATCACCTCGCCTCGCTCGGCGCGGTGGAAATTGATCGCGCCGATTACATGGTGTTGCTTGGCGAGGCGCTGGCCGGGCTGGTTTCCGTGACGGGCGCGTCGGCATCCGCACTCGCCGAGTCGCCGGGCGCGGACGCTGTGGATTTCTTCGCGGTGGAGGCCGCGATCACATCGGTATCCGGCCCCTTCGCCGGGAAGGACATCGTGCAGCTCTTGGCCCACACGTCGTAAACCGGGTGCTGCACCACGTTGAGCGCCGGACGCTCCTTGAACAGCCAGCCCGAAAAGGCCCGCCGCCACGCCTTGTCCACGCCCTTCACGTCCAGTTGGACGAAGGCGCCGGTCAGTTGTTCCTGCTCCCACGGCGCGGTGCGCTCACAGGCGCGCAGCCGCACGATCGTATCGCCGACGCGCAGCGCCTGCCCCGGCTTCATCGTCAATTCGCGGCTGACGCCATTGCGCTTGTTGAGGATGCCGATCACCGCGACTCGCTCGGCCATCGGCGTCGTGCCCGCGTCGACCGCCTGATCCCCGCCATCGACGGAAGTGACACCATTCGCGGCATCCGCACGCGGCGGGGGAACCGCCTGAGTTGCGGCGGGTGCTGCGGATTTCTGCGAGGCAGCGGCGTCGGTGAGCCAACGGCTTCCCTGCCAGAGGCCAATGCCGGCCAGCGCGGCGACAAGCGCGCCCGCCGCCAGCGCACGCTTCACGCCTCCGGGCTCCACGCTTCATAGTCGCCGGTCGCGGCGGCGCGGACACCGCCCTTTTCCAGCGCACCCGGCGGACGATAGGCAAGCGCGGTGCCGGTCATGTTCGGCAGCGCGGGCTTTTCCCAGCGGCGCGGCGCTGGCAGCGCGCGATCGGGCACGTCATCGACGTGGTGGTGGAGCCAACTGAACCAGTCTGGCGGCACGCGGCTGGCGTCGTTCGCGCCGTTATAGATCACCCAGCGGCGCGGCTGGCCGCTCGTGTCGGCGCCGCCTTCATAATAGACATTGCCGAGCGAATCCTCGCCCATGCGCGATTTCCCGCGCAAGCCAAACCAGGTGCCGATGGTAGCGCCGTTCCACCAGGTGAACGGGTTCAGATTGATGCCCATGCAGTCGCGCTTACCCGCGAAGGCGGCGCGCTTCAACCGGGGTTACTTGCCCCACGTCACCTTATCGCCCTCGTTTATGCCCAACTCGGCGGCGCGCCCGGCGTTGATTTCCAGCACCGCCGCAACCGGCTCGCCCGAGGGAATCGGCGCCTCGGAAAACGGCACGGTATTCTCGGTCAGCCGCGCGATGCTGTGATCGGCACGGATGAACAGGATATCGAGCGAGCTTGGCGTGTTCTTCATCCAGAAGCTCGCCGGCTTCGGTCCCCCCCCGGCGGCGGGATAAGGCGCGAACAGCATCCCGCCATCCTTCGGAATATCCTTGCGAAACATCAGGCCGCGCGCCTGCTCCTCCTCGGTCCGCGCCACTTCGACGTGAAAGACGTGGCTGCCGTTCGCCCCCTCGATCGTCACCGTCACGCGGTTCGCCGCGTCCTCGCCGTCGGCAGCATTCGCCGCGCCGCCGCTGCCGAAGGCGTCGCCCGACGAACATGCCGGAACGAGCGCCATCAACATCGCCGCAGCGAGGATACGCAACATTTCAATCCTCCAGCGCAGCGCCGACAATCACCGCCAATGGCCCCTTGCGCCCGTCAATAACGCGCGCGCGCAGCTTCTGCTCCGGCTCGACCTCATGGATCGCGGCGCGACGCAGGGTTTCCATATGGACGAATATATCCTGATCGCCCCCCGGCCGCACCAGGAAGCCATAGCCCTTCAGCCGGTTGAACCATTTCACCAGAACCGGCTCCCATTCGCCGGCATCCTCGATCAATGTCGCCGGATCGACGCGGGCCGGATCGCGCGGCGCGCTAGGCTCCGTCGCCTGCGACAGATCGAGCGACAGGATTTCGATCGCCTGGAACCCCCGGTCGCGCTTCAGCGCGACAACCTCAAGGCGCGCGCGCTCGGGCAGGCTGCGCCGGCCAAGCGACTGGAGCACGCTGAAATGGATCAACACATCGCCGGTGTCGCCGGAATCGGGCACCAGAAAACCGAAACCGCGCGTTACGTCGAACCATTTGAGCGTGCCCGAAATCCGCACGCCGTGTTCGGCGCCGGCCACACTCATATCCTGTTCGCGGTCATCTACATCGCGAGGCATGTCGCTACGCACATTATGTAATCCCCCCCGGATAGTCGTTACGCTAGCATGGATGTAGTTTCGTACAACAGCCCAACCGTGACTTTTGCGTCATTCCTCGCCCTCGAATGGCACGCCGGGAGGGGCGACGACGATCCGCCGGGCGAGCGCGGGGGCGTGGCCGGCGCGCACCATCGCGGCCACCTGCCGCTCACGCAGCCGATCATCGGGCGCGGCCTTCGCCCACGGGCCGAAGCGGCGACGGCGGGCGAAGGCGAGCGCGATATCGAGCGACCGCTCCGCCGCCGGTTCGAGCGCGATCGCCGCATCGCCTTCGCCGACGTGCGCCGCCCGCAAAGCCTCGGCCACCCGCCGCCCGCCATAACCGCGCCGGGCGAGCGCCGCCGCGCGCATTTCGGCGAAACTCCGGTCATTGACATAGCCGAGCGCCGCCATCCGCTCGGCAACCACCGCCGGCTCAACCGTATCCCCTTCCCATCCGCGCTCGCGGATCTTACGGCGCAGATAATCGGCCAGCTTGCCGCGCGTTGTCGCAAATCGTTCGACATAACGCAGCGCCAGTTGATCGAGCGTGGCCGCATTCAGCGGGCGCGGCGGGCGACGTTCGGAAGGCACGGCCATGTTGTTGCCACACTGACGCACGAATTTAAACGCGCAGGGCGCGTAAAAGCTGCCATTGAGCGAGCTTGCGCCTGGCAAGCGGCGCGCGAAAGGTTAAGAATTGGAATGACTACCCTCGATCCGACCGCCACGCACGATGCGCTGCCCCGCCGCTTCGCGGATTTCGCGACGCTCGGCGAAGCGCTGGATTATGCGGCGCAGGGCAAGCGCGGGCTGAATTTTCATGACGCACGCGGCACCTTGACCCGCGCTTATCCCTTCGCCGAGTTGCAACAAGACGCCAAGGCGGCGGCATGGCGCCTGATGGCCGCGGGAATCGCGCCGGGCGATCGTGTCGCGCTGGTCGCGGAAACCGGGGCCGAGTTCGCCGCGCTGTTTTTCGGCACCGTATATGCGGGCGCCTGGCCGGTGCCGCTGCCGCTGCCGACATCGTTCGGCGGCAAGGAATCCTATATCGACCAACTCAGCGTCCAGCTTTCGAGCTGCGATCCCGTGATGCTGATCTACCCGCCCGAGCTTGCCGGCATGGCGGGCGCGGCAGCGGAGGGCTGCGGCGTGCGCGGCGTGGACTGGAGCGACCTGCTCGCGACCGAAGCCGTGCCCGTGGCGCTGCCGGAAGCACGCGGCGATGATATCGCCTATCTGCAATATTCCAGCGGCTCGACGCGTTTTCCCCACGGAGTCGCGATCACGCACCACGCGTTGCTCAACAATCTCGCGGCGCATTCGCACGGGATGCAGCTGACCGACAGCGACCGCTGCATCTCCTGGCTGCCATGGTATCATGACATGGGGCTGGTGGGCTGCTTCCTGTCGCCGATCGCGAACCAGGTTTCGACCGACTATCTGAAGACGGAGGATTTCGCCCGCCGCCCGCTCGCCTGGCTCGATCTCATCAGCCGCAACCAGGGCACGTCGATCAGCTATTCGCCGACCTTCGGCTATGACATTTGCGCCCGCCGCATCTCCAGCCAGACGCGCGCATCGGATCGCTTCGATCTGTCGCGCTGGCGGCTCGCCGGCAATGGCGCGGACATGATCCGGCCGGACGTGATGCAGGGCTTCGTCGATGCCTTTGCCGATGCCGGCTTCAAGGCGAGCGCCTTCCTGCCGAGCTATGGCCTCGCCGAAGCGACGCTGGCGGTGTCGATCATGCCACCCGGCGAGGGCATCCGCGTCGAACTGGTTGAGGAAACGCAGCTTTCCGGCGTCCCCACCGGGCAGGATCGCCCGCAACGCTATCGCGCGATCGTCAATTGCGGGAAGCCGGTGCGCGATATGGCGATCGAGATCCGGGAGGAGGACGGCACGCCCCTTCCCGAGCGCGCGATCGGCAAGGTGTGGTGCGCCGGCCCGTCGGTGATGGTCGGCTATTTCCGCGACGAGGAAGCGACCGACGCGTGCATGAAGGACGGCTGGCTCGACACCGGGGACATGGGCTATCTGTCCGATGGCTACATCTATATCGTCGGTCGCGCCAAGGACATGATTATCGTCAACGGCCGCAATCACTGGCCGCAGGACATCGAATGGGCGGTGGAGCAGCTTCCCGGCTTCAAGCAGGGCGATATCGCCGCCTTCGCGATCACGACGCCCGGCGGGGAGGAGACGCCCGCGGTGCTCGTGCAATGCCGCACCTCCGACGATGCCGAGCGCAGCCGACTGCGCGACGAGATTCGCGATCGCGTGCGCGCGGTGACCGGCATGAATTGCGTCATCGAACTGATCCCGCCGCGCACTTTGCCGCGCACCAGCTCGGGCAAGCTCAGCCGCGCCAAGGCACGCAACCTGTATCTGTCCGGCGAGATCAAGCCCTATGCGATCGCCGCCTGAGCGGGGATAGCACGAGGCGGAAGCGCCATCCCGGAAGCACGCCCGCGGAAACGATTAATCAACCCCTGATCGCGTAATCGGGGGGACGTGAGCAACGCGCCTCCTCCCACCGTCCGTCATCCGGCTGTCCCGCTCGGGCCGCTGCTTGGCCTGTCCGAAGGCAATGACGCGGCGGCCTGGGCGCGGATTCGTGGCGCCACCCTTCATGCCGGGCGGCAACTCGCGCTGTTCATGCTCGGTACGAATCTGGTCGGCGCAGCGGTCGTCGTCATGCTCTTTGCCCGACACGTCCAGCAATCGTGGCTTGGAGCGTGGGGCATCGCCGTCGCGCTCGTCGCAACGATAGTCGCGGTACGCCGATTGCGGACCAGCCCGCAGCCCGACGCCCTCGCCAGCGTCGGTGATTTGCGCGGCACCGGCTTCGAAGGCGCGGCACTGGCGCTGGTGTGGAGCATTCCGATCCTGCTGTTCGGGCCGCTCAGCAACGCGATGACCGCGCTCGCGCTGTGGATGGTGCTGTCGGTGCTGATGTCCGCCGCCGCGATCGCGATGGCGCCACTGGTGCTTGCGGCGCTTGGCTTCATCGGCGGCGTGGCGCTGGCGGTGGCAACGGCGTTCGTCATCATGCACGTCTATGTCGGCGCGGCGGGCGCCGTCTTGTTCGCCGCGATCCTGATTATCGCCTGCGTTTCGCGCGCGCGGGCGCTTGTCCTGCTGCGCGGATCGGAACTGACACTCACCGAGCGCGACGAAACCGTCAGCCTGCTGCTCCGCGAATTCGAGGATACCGATACCGGATCGGACTGGCTGTGGGAAACCGATGTGCAGCGCCGCATCGTCAGGGGCACCACGCGCTTCGCGACCGCGCTTGGCACGTCCGCCCATTCGATCGAGGGGATGCCGCTGCTTCAGGTGCTCGCCGGGCCTTCGTGGGATTCGGGCAATTTCTCGCCGGCGCTACGCCAGCTCGCGGAAAGGCTGAAGAACCGCGAGAGCTTTCGCGATCTCACGCTGCCGGTGACGGTGAACGGCGAGCAGCGCTGGTGGGAGATCGCCGCCAGCCCGCGCTATGACGATCGCGGCGATTTCATCGGCTTCCGCGGGGTCGGCTCCGATGTGACGGAGCAGCGCACCACCGCCGACAAGATCAATCGCATGGCGCGCTTCGATGCGCTCACCGGGCTACCCAATCGCCTGCTCGTCAACGAAGCATTGGGCAAGGCGCTGGCCGAAGCCGAGAAATGGGGATCGCGCTCAGCGTTCATGATGATCGACCTCGATCGGTTCAAGGCGGTCAACGATACGCTCGGTCATCCGATCGGAGACCGGCTGCTCGGGCGCGTATCGGAACGGCTGGCGCAGCTTGTCACCGCGAACGAGATGGTCGGGCGGCTCGGCGGTGACGAATTCGCGGTCGTGATCCGCGACGCGGGCGATACCAGCCGCGTCGAACAATTGGCGCGAACGATCATCGAGACATTGTCCCGCCCCTATGAGATCGACCAGCACACCCTATGGATCGGCGCCTCGGTCGGCGTCGCGACCTCGCCACGCGACGGGCGCACCGCCGAGAATCTCATTCGCTCAGCCGATCTTGCGCTTTATCGCTCCAAGGATGCCGGGGGCGGCGCGTTTCACAGCTACGAACCGCAACTGCACGTCGAGGCGGAGGAGCGCCGCGTATTGGAGATCGCGCTGCGCACCGCGCTCGAACGCGGCGAACTGCACCTGCAATATCAACCCGTGGTGGAAACCACGACCGGGCGGCTCACCGGATTCGAGGCGCTGCTGCGCTGGCACAGCCCGCAATTCGGCATGGTCAGCCCGGCCAAATTCGTGCCGCTCGCGG
Source organism: uncultured Sphingomonas sp. (assembly GCF_937871615.1). Classification (GTDB taxonomy): domain Bacteria; phylum Pseudomonadota; class Alphaproteobacteria; order Sphingomonadales; family Sphingomonadaceae; genus Sphingomonas. The sequence continues at coordinate 30,168 of NZ_CALMPA010000064.1, forward strand.
AAGAAGCGCGATTGATCGGCCCGATCGGCGAGTGGGTGGTTCGCACCGCCTGCGCCGAAGCGGCGCGCTGGCCGGACGATATCCGGATCGCGGTGAACGTATCGCCCGAGCAATTGCACAACCCCAATTTCGCCGCCGTCGTCGCGCAGGCGCTTGCAACCTCGGGTATTTCACCCAACAGGCTTGAGCTGGAGGTGACCGAAAGCGTCTTCATGCGCGAGGGCACGGGCGCGGTGAAGGTGCTGGAGAATATCCTGGACATGGGCGTGCGGCTCAGCCTGGACGATTTCGGCACCGGCTATTCCTCGCTCGGCTATCTCAGCCGCACGCGATTTTCGTCGATCAAGATCGACCGCAGCTTCGTCCAGGGCGCGTCGCGCGGCGTTCCGGAGGCGCTGGCGATCATCTGCGCCGTGGTGGCGCTCGCCCGAAGCCTCGGCATGGCGACCACGGCGGAAGGCGTCGAGACCGAAGCGGAACTGAATATGATTCGCGAACTGGGCTGCTCCAAGATTCAGGGCTTCTACTTCGGTCGCCCGCTGCCGGTGGAGGAAGCGCGCGCGCTCGCCGGTCGCCATCGGCCAGACGCTTATGCCGCCGCCTGATCGGCCTGGCGGTCCGCCGATCCAATCGCCGCGCGATATTGCGCGCGCAGTTTCATTCTCCCCTATTGCGGCCACCGCCGCGCCGCGTTAGTGGCGAGCGCTCGTAGGGGTGTAGCTCAGCTGGTTAGAGCGTCGGTCTCCAAAACCGAAGGCCCTCGGTTCGAATCCGAGCTCCCCTGCCAGTCTCTCTTGAAATTGCGACGTTGGTGGCATGGTGTGCCGTTCTGGCCGCCCGCGCACATCCGCCGCTGGAGGGGCGGCAAATCCTCGTTTCCGGGTCAGCATGGCAATTACTGTTCCGATCTGGGACGCGCTGAAAGATGCGTAGTTAACGGACTGTTGGTCGCCAAACCTTGCCGCTACGGCAGCACGATCCAACGAGACGAAGCGATTCGTCGTTTGGCGTTGGATGGAAAATACGGGGATTTTGAATGCGTAAGTTGGCAATTGCCGCAGCCCTTTCGAGCGTTGCCATGATTGGCATGGCGGCTCCCGCTTCGGCTGCGGTGGTGTTCAATCTCAACAATGTAACGCTCGTCGACGGCGGAACGCTGTCCGGCTCGTTCACCACGAGCGACGATCTCGCCACGCTTATCGGCTTCTCGATCACGTCGTCCACCAACAACGGCTGGCCCTATGGCAACTTCACCGGGACGACCTACACGCTCGGCAACGCGACCTCGCTGTTCTGGAACGCCACCCAGGGCTTGTCCGCGACGTTCCCGAAAGCGAAGCTCAACCTATTCTTCAACAGCCCGCTCACCTCGACCGGCACCGCGCTGAACCAGACCACCAGCGAAACGCAAAAGGGCTACAATCGCTACCTCACGTCCGGCTCGGTTTCCGCCGTCGCGGGCGCCGTTCCCGAACCCGCCACCTGGGCGATGATGATCGCGGGCTTCGGCCTGGTCGGCGCTGCAATGCGCCGCCGCGCGGCCAAGGTGCGGTTCGCCTGATACACTGACGCCCAAGGAAATTGAAAAGGCGCCGATTAGACCCGGCGCCTTTTTCCTTTCCCGCCGCGATCCTGCAGGTTCGTGGGTAAAGCGGGAGTTAGGCGGGGCGTAAGTCTCCGATCGGATCAGAGCGCCAGCCCAGCCGCCTCATTTCGGGTCAGTGCGTAAGCGGTAACCGACAACGCGGATGCCGCCCGAACGGAAAAGAACGGGGCGTGGCCGCCCCGTCCTCCCCCGAAACCTTGGCGCACCGAAATGCGCCAGGCTCCTCCCCTAGAACTTCGCGCCGGCGCGGATGCCGATGGTCCTCGGCGTGATCGGCACGATATAGGGCCGCTGCCCGCACGATCCGCATTCCTGAAAGCGCGAGATTTCGCCGCGCACATCCCACAGATTCTGCGCGAACACCTCGATCGTATAATTGCTGCCGATCTCCGCGCCGAGCGCGAGATTGCCGGTGGTATAGGCGCGCAGCCGCCCCAGTTCCGCCGCGGGATTGATGATCGCGCCGGTGCCCGTCTGGTAAACCGCCGCCCGGATATCCGACGCCGCGGAACTTTGATGCGACACCAGCGCCTGAACATAGCCTTTGACCGTGTCGCCCAGCGGAACGGCATATCGCGCCGTGCCCGTGATCTTGAATTCAGGCGTAATCGGCAGGCGCGTGCCCTTGGGCGCCGATACGAGGTTCTGATCGCCCGCTTCGGTCAGCCCGGAGCAGGTGAAGGTAGGATCGGCCTGAAGGCACAGATTCTGACGGGTCCGGGCATCGTTGTACGAGCCGGCGGCGGTTAGCGTGAGCGGCCCGGTTGACAGATTCACGTCCATCTCGACGCCACGGATGCGCGCGCTCGGCCCGTTCTCGATCACCGTGAAGCTGTTCTGCCCGAGGAAGGCGAATTGGAACTGATCCCAATTCTGCTGATAGATCGCGCCATTGAAACGCAGCATCCCGCCAAGCAGCGTCGATTTCCAGCCGATCTCATAATTGGTCAGGAAATCGGCGGCATAATCCCGCACGTCGCCCCGGCGGTTGATGCCGCCAGGCCGGAACCCGCGCGACCACGTGCCATAGAGCATGAACTGATCGTTGGGCTTCCACGTCAGATTGAATTTGTACGTGGCGCCCTGCCCCTGCGTCCGCTTCGGAATCAGCCCCGTCCCGGAAACACTGGCGAGGTTGGTACACGGCGCACCGGCAACGGCGGCGGGCGCGAACGGCGGCGGAACCTGCCCGTCGCCCACCGTATCCCGCAATGTCCTGCCGTTGGTGAGGAAACACCCGGCGACCCCGGTACGGGAACTCCCCGCCGCGTTATATGGCGTCGCGTTATAAGGGATGCCGGCCCCGTCCACGCCCGGATTGCGCCCGAAGCCGAAGAAGCCGACCAGCGAATTGTCATAGATATAGGCGCGCGCGCCGGCGGTCGCGGTCAGCGTCGGGGTGAGATCGAGGCTCGCCTCCCCGAACATCGCATAATCCTTGTCGATGCGCTCCTGCTGGGTGAGCCACAGGGTGCCCGGATGGCCGTTGACCGACACATCAGGCCCAAGGCCGGCGATGCGATAATCCTGATGAATGAGGTTCGACTGCCGCTGGTAGAACAGACCGGCCACCACGCGGAACGATTGAGTGGCTGGCGAGGCGACACGGAATTCCTGGCTGGTCTTCTTGAAATGATCCGTTCCGATCACTTGCTGGAGCGGAACGATCGTCTTGCCGAGCGCATCCTGATAATAGAAGTAATTCGCCAGCCCGCCGTGCGATTGATAAAGCGAATCATAGGCTTCGGCATAATCGGTATAGTCGCTGGATTGCGTATCCCGCCGATCGAGATAGGCGCCGGCATAGGTGATGTCCCAATTGCCGAGCTTGCCCTCGATCGTCAGCGCGGCCTGAATGAAGCGATCACGGCGATATTCGGGCAGGAAATGCTGCACCTTGAGATCGCCCAGCGACGGATCATAGCCATAGCTGCCATGGCTGCGCTGCTCCTGGTAGAGCACGGTCGGCATGACCGTCCAGTCGCTGTCCAGATCAATCTTCAGCGCGGCGCGCCCGCCCCAGGTTTCGGTATCGTTATAATCCTTCTTCACCAGGGCGTTGTTGTTGACGCTGAACCCGTCCTTGATGCAGCCGTTGATATGGCCGTGGTCATCATAGGTGGGTGTGCCGCAGAAAGTCCGTGTGCCCGCCACATTGTCGATATAGCCGGCGTCCTTCTGGTAGAAACCGACCACGCGCAGCGCGACGTTTTCGGAGAAGGGCGTGTTAATCATCCCCTCCAGCTTGCCGCCGACCCCGCCCTTGTTGACGGTATTCAATTCACCATCGACACGACCGTAAAAGCCGGCGGTATCCGGCTTGTTGGTGATGATACGGATCGTGCCCGCTTCGCTCGACGCGCCGTAAAGCGTGCCCTGCGGCCCCGATAGGCTTTCGATCCGCGCGATATCATAGATATGGATATCCAGCGTGCCGCCGATCGTCGTCACCGGCTGTTCGTCGAGATAGCTGCCGACCGAGGGCAACGAGCCGGAATGGTTGCCATCGCCCCCCGAAGCAACGCCACGCATATAAACGGTGGTCACGCCGGGCTGCGATGTCTGGAAAGCAACCGACGGCAAAAGCTGGGTATATTCGTTGAAATTCGAGATGTTGAGCTGATCGAGCTTGCGTGTCGACAAGGCCTGGATCGAAATCGGCACGGTCTGAATATTCTCGTCACGCTTCTGCGCGGTGACGATGATATCGCTCATCGCATCACTGGATACACGAGTAGAGGGTGAATCGGCGTCCTGCGCGAAGGCGGGGCCGGATAGCGCCGCTGAGGCAAGCAACGAAATCGCGATGCGGCTCTTGAGACTTGCCACGCACTCCCCCCCACGATCATTTTGTTGCGAGAGTGTTTCTATGGCGCGCGCAGGTCAATCACGACTTTTGAACGATCGGAACGAAGTTCATGCGGCGTGGCAGATTTGCAACGTCCGGCCGGGGATCGTTATTCGGCGCCAACGATAATCGCGGCCAGCGCAACCGGCGCTTCGCTTACGAAAAGGCGGGCGCCTCGGGGTAACAGGCGATCACCTCGCCCAGCGCCGCCTCAAGCGGCGCGAGATGCGCGGCGAAGGGGCGCCAGGCGGTGTCCCCTCCACGAAAGATCGGCTGACGCACTTGCTCGGAACTGGCGGTGCGCACCGCGCGCTCGGTCTCGTGAAACGAAAGGCAGGTAGCCTCGAACGGCAGGCCAAGTTGATCGAGCAGGCCGCGAATCCCCTCCTCCGGCGCATCGACCAGCTGCTCGTGGATCACGCGATGAACCCGCCCCGGTTGCACCGCGTCTAGATGCGCCATCAGCCGCACATAATCGCGATAATAACGCCCCATATCGTCGAGGGCGTAGCTGAACGACTGCCCGCGCGCGAAATGCTGCTTGAAATTGGAAAAGCAGCAGGCGCGCGGATCGCGCCGCGCGTCGATGATCCGCGCATTGGGCAGGATCAGCCGGATCAGCGGCACATGCAGCCAGTTGTTCGGCAATTTATCAATGAAGAACGGTCGTCCGCTGCGCCGCTGCACCGCGGCGCGGCGGAGATATTCCTCGCCCAGTTCAGCCGCCTGCGCCCGCGTGAGGCTGGCAAGCCCGTGCGGATAATCCGCCACGCGGCGCACCATCGCGGGAAGATCGGGAAGCTCGGTCGTCCCCTCCACCGCGCTGTGGCTCGACAGGATCTGTTCGATCAGCGTCGATCCCGCGCGCGGCATACCGAGGATGAAGATCGGGTCCGCCGCCGGGCAGCCCCAGCCGGCCCTTTCGGCGAAGAACGCGGGCGTCAGCAGCGTGATCGACGCATCGACCCTTGCCGCGATCACGGACGCGTCATAGCCCGTCTGCGCGCGCCGTGTAGCATTGCCGGCGGCATAATGCGCGAACGCCTGATCCACCGCGCCGCGATCCTCCAGCGCCTTGCCCAGCGCGAAATCGAGGTGCAGCGCGTCATCTTCCGCCAGGGCCAATGAGCCGCGCGCTGCCGTCATCGCCGCGATATCCGCATCCTCGAACCGCATCGTCTTGAGGTTGGCAAGGCTCCACCACGCCTCCCCCAGCGTCGGCTGGAGCGCGATCGCGCGGCGATAGGCGGTGACGCCATCCGCCTGCCGCCCCACCGTCTTGAGCATATGGCCGTAGCTCATCCACACCTTCGGCTGATGCGGCGCCGCGGCGAGCACGCGTTCGTACAGGCCGATCGCCTCCTCGAACCCGCCGAGCCGGCCCAGCGCCGCAGCCTTCAGATTGGCGTGGCCGACATGATCCGGCTCGGTCGCGAGCAACTCGTCCAGTTCCGCCAGAGCCTCGGGCGCGCGATTCTGGCGATACAGCACCAGCGCGAGATTGGCGCGTGCCGCGGTGAATGCCGGGGCAAGCTCCAGCGCGCGGCGCAGCAAATTCTCCGCATCGCGGTTGCGCCCGATGCGCCCGGCCAGTTCGGCCAGCATCCGGATCGCGCGCGCATCGAACGGATCGCGCTTCAGATATTGCTTGAGCAGTGGCTCCGCGATGTGAAGCTGCCCGTCGTGCAGCGCGATCGCGGCATCGAGGAGCGGCGGCGGATAGGAACTGGCGGCTACGGTTGCCATGGGCGATGACGATGCGGTGAAGCGATCGCCGGCGCAAGCCACTTGAAGCATCGCGGCATTGCTTCCGCCGCGCCCCTTGCCTTCGCGCGAAGGCGACGCTATTTCCGCAACCCATCCGACAGCGAGGACGGGCTTCACCGTTTCCCTGATGACAGGGAAGCGGTGGCGGGCCTATGCCTCGCTCGGCACGTTTGCGAAGGCACGCACAGTGGCGAAGACGTCCCCGATCGAATTCATCCGTCAGGTTCAGGCTGAAACCCGCAAGGTCGTCTGGCCGACACGGCGCGAAACCGTCATGACGGCGGTGATGGTCTTGATTATGACGACGCTCCTCGCGCTGTTCTTCCTCGGCATCGACACGCTCTTCGATCAGATCGTGAAGGGCCTGTTGAGCTTCGCGAAGTAAGGGACAGGGTTTCACGCACATGGCGCGCTGGTACATCATCCACGCTTATTCCGGTTTCGAGGGCAAGGTCCGCGATACGATCCTGACCGAGGCGGAGCGGCTCGGCCTCACCCAACTCGTCGAGCAGATCGAGGTGCCGACCGAAACGGTCACCGAGGCGCGTCGCGGCAAGAAGGTGTCGGTCGAGCGCAAGTTCATGCCCGGCTATGTGCTGGCGAAGCTCAGCATGAACGACGACGTATATCACCTCGTGAAGAACACGCCGCGCGTGACGGGCTTCCTCGGCTCGTCCGGCAAGCCGCAGGCGATCAGCGACGCGGAAGCCGCGCGGATGCTCAATTCGAAGGACCAGGCCGCCGCCGCGCCGAAGCATTCGGTGAAGATCGATTACGAGATCGGCGATTCGGTGAAGGTGCTCGACGGCCCGTTCGCCAGCTTCAACGGCACCGTCGAAGAACTCGATTTCGACAAATCGAAGGTCAAGGTTTCGGTGTCGATCTTCGGTCGCGCCACGCCGGTCGAACTCGATTTCGAGCAGGTCGAACGCAGCAAGTAAGGCGCAGGCCGCACGCGGATAGCGAAGCTATCCGCGAGACGGGCAGCCCGGCCGGCGGGTCGCAGCGCGACCCGCCCGACGGCGCGGGATTAACTCCCGCGTCGAACCTCGCCGCGCCCCCTCTGCGCGTCGGGCTTAGCCGTAAACCACCCGAAACCCGGTCGCGATCACCGCGACCACAACCGGCGGTGTGACCAGCCGTGCCCACATCGCGCGCGACGCCTCACCCCGCCAGTCCCCCATCGCGAGCACCAGCGCGAGCGCGCCGGCGATCATCGTCCACAGATAGTATCGCAGTTCCGCCGCCACCCCGAGGGGCGCATAGCCCAGCGCGTAAAGCAGCGCGGACCACGCCAGCACCCGCGTCGAAAACCCGATGCGCCCCGCCCACAGCAGCCCGGCCATCGCCGCGATCCACACGCACGGCCAGCCGATCGGCGCCTCCCCGCTCAGGCACGCCAGCCGATCGACCGCACGCACGATCGCATTGGGCGCCACCGCGAAACCCCATTCATTCGGCGGCGCGGCGACCTGTACCGGGCGGTCGACCGAATCGAGCGTCAGGAAACGCGTCTCGATGTTCCAGTGCGCCAGCCGGTGCTCGGCATAAGCGATCGGATGGCGCAGGATCGCCGCCAGCCAGAACAGATGCGGCTCGATATGTTGCGCCGCAAAGGCGCGCCGCACCTGTTCGAAGCCGATCGGGCACGGCTCATCGACCCACCAGGCATAACTGTCCCATTTGACCGGCGTGTAGCAATGCCGGTTGACCGCCACCACGTGTTCCACCCCGAGCGGCGGGAACTGATCCTCGCCCGAATAACGCGTGATACCGCCGAGATCGAAGATTATCAGTGACAATTCCACCCCGCTCGGCTTTGCGGCCGTCAGCCGGTTCGCGAGCGGCATCGCCGCGGCCAGCAGCGCGAGCAGCAACGCCGCACTCCCCACCAGCCGCCCCGGTCGCCCCCGCCATGCTTCAGGCAGGCTCCACAAGGCGAGCGGCAACGTCGCGAACACCGCGTTGAAGCGCAACGTGGACGCAAACAGCAGCAGCGCAAGGGCGATCAGGCGCATCGCCCCCTTGCCCGTGGCTCGTCGGTCCGCGAACGCACACAATCCCGCCGCCGCGAGCAGGGCGCCGGTCATCAGGCTATCCTTGATGATCGTCGCCATCAGCGCGACCGATAGCGGCAGCAACGCGACGCAGCCGATCGCCACCGCGCGCCACCCCCGGCCCGCCCGCGCCGCCGCGAGGATCAGCAGCGCGAAGCCCAACGCGTAAAGCCCCAGTTGCAGCATCAGCATCGGCGCGGGGCCGTGCGCGATCGGCAGCAATTGCCGCCATATCCATTCCATTGCCGGCGGGTGCCAGTCGTCGAAATCGCCACTCAGTGCCTGGCCGTATTGGCGAAGCGAATCCCAGGTGACGAGGCCCGGCCAATAAGCGAGCGACCCGGCACAGCCGACCGCGAGCGGCAGCAACGCCGCCGCCACTCGCGCCCGAGGGAAAGAATCGCGCGTCATTCCCCCCGCGTAAATCGGCGGGCCGGAATTGAAAACGGGGTGCGTTTATCGCCCGATCGCGAAAGCGGCGCGATAGGCCGGCTTCACCACGCGCAGCAGCGCCGCCGTCACCGGCAGCGTCACCTCATAGGCGCCCTCCGCATAAGGCCCGGCAACATAGGGATCGGCGATCAGCCCGATGCGGTTGATCCGGCTGTTGTTCGAGGAGCCGAGCAACACCGTCAGTTCACCGATTTTCGGGCATTTGTCGAACATGCCGTCGCCCGACGGCGGCGCACCGCGCTTTCTGGTGCGCTCGACGTTCAATCGCGCGCAGAATGGCGTGCCGATGGCGGCCTGCAACGCCGCATCGGAGGTGAACACCGCCTTGGGCTCCAGCCGCCGCCCGACCGCCTTGTCCCACAGCAAGCCGAGCGAGCCGGGATTGCCGTGCGCGCCGCCGGTATAGCTATAGACATCGCCCGACAGGCTCAGGAAACGCGGAGTGCTCGCCACCAGCTTCCAACTCTTTTGCGTTTCATATTGCCGGAAAGGGAAACCCTCCTTTCGCGCCTGGCGGCGCGCCTCGGCAGCGTCCCGCGCGGTCGCGGCGCGCAGTCTGGCGGCATCGCCCTCCAGCCATGCGCGCAATGCCGGGATGCGCCGTGCTTCGGCGGGATAGGTGTACGTGAACTTGTAATCCGCCGCATCGCCGCGCGATTGCGCCACCGCGCCCATTGCCGCGCCCGTTGCCAGCGCAGCCGCGAGCGCCATCCCCGTCACCATCTTCATAAAGCTCCTCCCGGTATTGCCCGTGCGGCAAGACGCGCGGAGGCAAGCGAATGTTCCGCCGCGCCGGGCTGGTAAGCCCATGCCATCCCGCTTAGTCATGCCTCCGGGAACGAGGCAGGAGAGCCGTGCATGAAGCCGCTGGAAGGTATTCGCGTCGTGGAGCTTGCGCGGATTCTTGCCGGGCCGTGGTGCGGCCAATTGCTCGCCGATCTCGGCGCGGAAGTGATAAAGGTGGAACGCCCCGGCGCGGGCGACGACACCCGCCATTGGGGGCCGCCGTTTCTTTACGACGCCGACGGCAACTCGCTCGACGCGGCTTATTACCATTCCACCAATCGCGGGAAGACCGGGATCGCGATCGACATCGCCACGCCCGAGGGGCAGGCGGCGGTAAAGCGCCTGATCGCCGGGGCCGACGTGGTGATCGAGAATTACAAGGTCGGCGGGCTCGTCAAATACGGCCTCGACGCGGCCTCGCTGCGCGCCGCCAACCCCAAGCTGATCGTCTGCTCGATCACCGGCTTCGGGCAGACCGGCCCCTATGCCCATCGCGCCGGATATGATTTCATCATCCAGGGCATTGGCGGGATCATGTCCTTGACCGGCGAGCCGGCCGGCGCACCGCAAAAGACCGGGATCGCCTATGCCGATATCTTCACCGGCGTCTATTCGGCGGTGGCGATCCTCGCCGCGCTGCGCCGCCGCGACGCAAGCGGCGAGGGCGCGCATATCGACATGGCGCTGCTCGACACGCAGGTGGCGGTGCTCGCCAATCAGGCGCTCAACTGGATGGCGAGCGGCAAGGTGCCGCATCGCATGGGCAACGGCCACGCCAACCTCACCCCCTATCAGGCGTTCGCCTGCGCCGATGGCGAGTTGATCGTCGCGGTGGGCAATGACGGGCAGTTCTCGAAGCTGTGCACAGTGCTCGGCCTGCCGCTGGCGGATGACGCGCGCTTCGCCACCAACCCCGCGCGGCTTGCTCACCGCGATGCGCTGATCCCAATCCTGACCCGCGCGATCCTGGACTGGAACAAGGCCGCGCTAGCCGACGCGCTGGAGGCGGCGGGCGTGCCGGCGGGGCCGATCAACAATGTCGACGAGGTGTTCGCTGACCCCCAAGTGATCGCGCGCGGGATGCGTGTGACGCTCGACGGCCTGCCCGGCGTCGCAGGGCCGATCGTGATCGACGGCGAGCGGATGGTGGCGGGGAAGGCCTCGCCGGCGCGGGCGGGATAGGTGCGGCGTTGGTAGCGAGCCCCTTTCAGGTGGGGATTAGGTGGCGGCTTTGCTGCGTCGCGCCTCGGAAGGCGGGCGTCGATATGATATCTCGCCGACATGCATGGGAGCCTGCCGGAACGAACTTATCGCCACGGTGGCGAGTAGCTGTCGCGTTTATCGTAGTTCCAGCGCTCGCAGCGTTCTCGATTGCAGTTGCATTGCCGCTCTATGCCGGCCTTCCGACAATGGCAGAGCGAGTTTGGCGATCCGCGCTGGTGTATGCCGTAATCGGCGCTTACCCGCCCGCAGCGCTATTCGGTATTCCAGCCTATTTCGCGCTACGCAGGCACTTCGCGCCGCATATTACAAACTGCGCGATCGCGGGAGCAGTTGTGGCGTCCCTGCCATGGGCATTTTTGACGCTTGTTAACACACCGGATCAGGCAATCATCGACAACCGCACCACCGTGATTAATGGATCGAAAACCGCGTTCGGATGGCTGATGACCGCGCAGTTACTAGGTGAAATCGCCCTGTTCGGCGCACTTGGCGGCGCTCTGTTTTGGGCAATAGCCGTTGCGGGGAGCGGAGCCGGAAAGGTCCGCGACGGGGAATAGTCCGTTCGGTCAAGAGCGATCAATTGCGCGGCGCCCCACCCTACGTCCCCACCGCTTCCCCTATCGACCGCATCCCCTCGCGCCGCACGCGTTCCGCCAGGCCGTGCGTGATGCGCCGCGCGATGCCGGGGCCTTCGTACACCATCGCGCTATAAAGCTGGACGAGGCTCGCGCCCGCGCGGATGCTCTCCCACGCATGGTCCGCCGTCGCGATGCCGCCGATCGCCACCAGCGGCAGCGCGCCGCCCGTCGCCTTGCGGAAATCGCGCAGCCGCTCCAGCGCGAGCAGCCGCAACGGCTCGCCCGATAGCCCGCCGCCCTCCCCGGCGTGAGGCGAATGCAGCGGCGGGCGGGTGATCGTGGTGTTGCTCACCATCAGCGCGCCCAGCCGCCGATCGAGCGCGGCGCGGGCGATCGCGTCGACATCGGCGGGCTGGAGATCGGGGGCGACCTTCAGGAACACCGGCACTGCCTCGTCCACCTCAGCCAGCACGCGATCGAGCAGATCGTGCAGCGCGCCGACATCCTGCAACGCGCGCAGCCCCGGCGTGTTGGGGCTGGAGATGTTGAGCGTCAGATAGCTGGCATAAGGCGCCGTCAGCCGCGCCATCGTCACATAATCGGCGATGCGATCGGCGGAATCCTTGTTCGCGCCGAGATTGACGCCAACGATGCCCCCGCGCCCCGCCCGCGCCGCGAGCCGCTTCGCCGCCGCCGCCCCGCCCCTGCTGTTGAAGCCGAAGCGATTGATGACGGCGCGATCCTCGGTCAGCCGGAACAGGCGTGGGCGCGGGTTGCCGGGCTGGGGCAGCGGCGTGATCGTCCCCACCTCGGCAAAGCCGAAGCCGAGCGCGAGCAGCGCGTCTGCAACCTCGGCATCCTTGTCGAACCCCGCCGCCATGCCGACGGGGTTGGGAAAGCGCAGCCCGGCCACCTCCACCGCCAGCGCCGCATCCTCCGCCGGCGCGGCGAGGCGCGGCATCAGGCGCAGCGCCGCGATCGTCAGCCGGTGCGCGTTTTCAGGATCGAGCCGAAAGATGGCGGGGCGGATCAGATCATAGAGGGTCGGCACGGGCGCTCCGGGGAAAAGCGGGGGGTTTCGCGTGCCGCTATCCCCGCAAACGCCCCGCCCGCGCAAGGGCGCGCCGGTTCATGTATATTTCATCACGCCGACAATCGTTTCAATCACGTAATATTCGCGAGACGATGGTTCGCGAAAGCATGGCGACAACCACAACCGGGGGTGCCAGGTGTTCCGCTTTTCCGCTCAGGCCATCGCATTGCCAACGGGCACCTGCGCCACCGACCCCGGAACATCACCGGATTGAGTTGCGCGACGCACGCGCCAAGCATCCGTTCATCTTCATTGCCTCATCACCGGGAAATCATGCCTATCTCATCTTCCACCTCACGCTATGCGCTTCAGTCCTCGCTCACGCTCGTGCTCGGCGCGCTCGCGTTGTCCACTCCCGTCCACGCGCAGGAAACGAAGGGAACGCCGCCCGCCGCAGTGCAGACCGATGTGACGGAACAGGAGGATGTCGTCGTCACCGGGCAGGCCCTGCCCGGCGCGGTGATCGGCAACATTCCGCCCGAAAACCAGCTCACCCCCGCCGACATCGCCGCATACGGCGTGAATTCGGTCAGCGATCTGCTCGATCAGATTTCGGACCAGACATCGAGCATCCAGGGGCGCGGCAGCAGCGGCCCGGTGGTGCTCGTCAACGGCAAGCGCATTTCCGGCATCAACGAGGTGGGTGACCTGCCGACTGAGGCGATCGCGCGGCTCGATATCCTGCCCGAGGAAGTCGCGCTGAAATACGGCTATAGCGCCACGCAGAAGGTGGTGAACATCATCCTGCGCCGCCGTTTTCATGCGCGCGTCGTCAGCGTCGGCGCGGGTGCGGCGACCGAAAGCGGCGGCGGCAACGCCAGCGGCGAATTCGGGCTCACCAAAATTCGCGACAATGAGCGGCTGAACGTGGTGGCCCGCGCCAGGACAAGCGCGGCGCTGCGCGAAAGCCAGCGCGGCATCATCGCCGATCCGGCGGCGAGCGATCCCGCCAATCCGTTCGCGAGCGACACCGATTTGCGCACGCTCCAGCCTTCGACGCGCAACTATTCGCTCAACAGCACCTATGCCTATCAACTCTCGCCGAAGCTCACCGCGTCGCTGAACGGCACCGCAGGCTATCAGACGAGCCGCGGGCTGGTCGGCGGCGCGCCGCTCTCCGCCGCGCTCGATCCGAATGAGATCGCCGCGCTGCGGCAGGATAGCAACACCTTCACCGCGCATGGCGGCGTGACGCTGAACTATGATCTGTCGACGAACTGGAAGCTGTCCTTCACCGGCACCTACGATCATAGCGACACGCGCAGCGACACCGATCGCTTCCAGAGCGGCAACATCCGCGATCAGCATGGGATTGCGATCGGCAACACAGCCGGCGCATCGTTGTTGGTGTCCGGCCCATTGTTCGCGCTGCCCGGCGGCAAGGTGCGCACGTCGTTCCAGATGGGTGGGAATGCCAGCCAACTCACCTCCACCACCGATCGACTGGGCGCCGCCACCCTGTCCAACGCGATCACGCGATCCACGGGCAACGCACAGCTCAGCTTCGACATCCCGCTGACCAGCACCAAGACCGGCTTCCTGAGCGCGATCGGCACGCTGACCGCCAACATCAACGGCGAACTGAACCAGCTTTCGGATTACGGCACGCTCGGCACGTTCGGCTATGGCCTGAACTGGACCCCGCGCACCGGGATCAGCGTGATCGCCTCGGTCAACGAGGATCGCGTCGCGCCGACCTTGCAGCAACTCGAAGCGCCGCTGCTCGTGGTGCCCAATGTGCGCATCTTCGATTATGTGACCGGGCAAACCGTGCAGATATCGCAGATCATCGGCGGCAATCCCAATCTGAGGGCCGATGATCGGCATGTGTTCAAGCTCGGCTTCTCGGTGAAGCCGGTGTCGAAGCTGGATCTGACGATCAACGCCAATTATCTCAGCAGCCGGGTGAACAATCCGATCGGCAGCCTGACGGGGGCGAGCCTGTTCGCGCAGAATGCCTTCCCCGATCGCTTCATCCGCGATGAAAATGGCGAACTGGAGAGCATCGACGCACGACCGCTGAACTTCGCGCGGGAGGAAAAGGAACAGCTCCGCTGGGGCGTCGTCTTCTCCAAGGTGCTGCGCGCCGCGACCCGCCCCACGCCGCCGCCCGGCGGATGGCCGCGCCGCAATCGCGAGGGCGACCAATCCGGTCGGCCCGGCGCGGATGGCGCGACACGGCCGCCGCAGCAACTGGAAGCGACAGGCGTGCAGGGCGCGCCGGGCGACGTGGTGGTCAACGGTGGGCGCGGTGCGGGCGCGGATAGCCCGCCACCCCCGCCCGGCGACATGGGGCCACCACCCGAAGGCTTCGGCGGCCCGCGCGGGGGGCCGGATGGCCATGGCGAAGGGTTTGGCGGCCCCGGTGGTGGCTTTGGCGCGCCGGGCGGTGGCCGTCGCGGCGGCTTCGGCGGTGGCCGTGGCGGCGGCGGCAACGAGGCGCGGCTACAGCTTTCGATCTGGCACACCTGGGCGATCCGCGACACGCTGGTGCTGCGTGATGGCGCGCAGCCGCTCGATCTGCTTGCCGGAGACACGATCGGCGCGATCACCCAGCCGCGGCATCAGATTTCGTTCAACGCCGGCGTGGTCGACAATGGCGTCGGCCTGCGGCTGAGCGGAAGCTGGAGCGGCGCGGCGACGACCCGCACGTCGGCGACCCCGGCGGTGGGCGACCTGCATTTCTCGTCGCTCGCGAAATTCAACCTGCGGCTGTTCGCCAATATCCAGCAGCGCCTGCCGCACGAGGCATGGGCACGCGGGCTGCGTCTGTCGTTGGGGGTGAACAATATCTTCGACAGCCGCCAGCGCGTGACCGACGCGACCGGCGCGACGCCGCTTGCCTATCAGCCGGGCTATCTCGATCCGATGGGGCGGACGATCAGCCTGTCGCTGCGCAAGATGTTCTGAACTGGCGGATATGGGGCTCGGCCCGGTCGAGCCCCGCGATCGCGCCGGCGCGCGCCCACATCCCGCCGGCAACGCTCACCCCGCCTACCATGCCAGTATCGCGAATGGGGCGTGGGGTGGCGGAGCGGGCGGGTGTCGCCGCTTTCCCGCCAGCGGATCAGAACAGCCGCGTCACCAGATAGAAAAGCGCGCCGATTACCGCGGATGCCGGGATGGTGATGATCCACGCCACCACCACATTGCTCGCCACGCCCCAGCGAACGGATGAAGCGCGCCGCGCCGTGCCCGCGCCGACGATCGCGCCGGTGATGGTGTGGGTGGTGGATACCGGAATGCCCAGCACCGAGGCGCCGAACAGCACGATCGACCCGGCAAACGACGCGCTGAAGCCCTGATGCTGCGACAGCTTGGTGATCCGCGAACCCATCGTCTCGATGATCTTCCACCCCCCCGTCACCGTGCCGAGCGCGATCGCGACATAGCAACTCACCGCCACCCAATGCGGCACCTCGAACGGGCCGGTCAGATAGCCGGTGGAATAGAGCAGGACAGTGATGATCCCCATCGTCTTCTGCGCATCGTTGAGGCCGTGGCTGAGCGAATAGGCCGCCGACGAGAACAAATGCATCACGCGGAACGATCGCTCCGCCTGGCCCGACGAGGCGCGGCGCAGCGCCCAACTGCTGGCGAGCATCACCAGCATCGCCAGCATCATGCCCAGCAGCGGCGACAGCACGATCGCCAGCAGCGTCTTGTTGAGCCCGGCCCATTTCACCGCCGCCATCCCGCCATGCGCGACGCCGGCGCCGACCAGCCCGCCGACCAGCGCGTGGCTGCTCGATGACGGGATGCCGCGCAGCCAGGTGATGACATTCCACGACATCGCCCCGCCGAGCGCGCCGAAGATCACCGCGGGCGTAACGATATTCTTGTCGATCAGCCCCTTGCCGATCGTTTCCGCCACCGCGTGCAGGCTGGGGAAGGCGATCGTCAGAAAATAGGCGGCGAAGTTGAAGAACGCGGCGAACGCCACCGCCTTGACCGGCGAGAGCAACCGCGTCGCGACCACGGTGGCGATCGAATTGGCGGCATCGTGCAGGCCGTTGAGATAATCGAACGCCAGCGCGACGAAGATCAGCCCGACGAGCAACGGAAAGGCGAGCGAGTGCATCTTTCGGATCAGGCGTGATCTATCACGATGCCGTCGATCTCGTCGGCGACATCCTCGAACGCGTCGACGATCCTCTCCAGATGCTTGTAGAGTTCGCGCTCGACAACGAAACGCAGCGTATCCTGCGTCCCGTAATTTTCCAGCGAACGCTTGAGCCCGGCGGCGTGGACCTCATCGGCATGGCCTTCGATCCGCACCAGCCGCTCGGTCAGTTCGTGCAGACGCGGGCCGTTGCGGGAAACGTCGCGCAGCAACGGCATCGCTTCCGCCGCGACGCGCGCGGCGTCGAGCACGATGCCCGCCATGTCGCGCATTTCCGGCGCGAATTCGGTCACCTGATACAGGTCGATCGCGTTCGCCGCCGCCTGCATCTCGTCGATCGTATCGTCCATCGCGCCGATTAACGCCGTGATCGCGCCGCGATCGAACGGGGTGAGGAAGGTGACGCGCACCGTGGTCAGCACGTCACGCGTGATCTGATCCGCGTCATGCTCGCGCTCGATGATCTCGCGGATATGCTCGCGCGCGGCGGGGCCGCCTTGCAGCAGCCGCGCGGTCGCCTCCGCCCCGGCGAGCACGGTGGCGGCATGGGCTTCGAACAAATCGAAGAAATTGCCGGTCTTGGGCAGCAATCGCTGGAACCAGGCGAACATTGAGCGGACTCCGGAAATTGGTTGTTGGCTGGTCAGCAGTGATTGCCGGCGCACCGCCACCTCGAATTGCGAGGGGGCGAAGGATCGGATCAGTTCGCGAAGATCGGGCTCGTCCACCGCATGGGCGGCATCGGCGAGCGAGAACCAGCGGCGCTCGCGCTCCGCCTGTTCCTTCCATGTCGGCAACTCGCTGGTCACCGCCAGCGGGAACAGTTCGACATCGGCCATCAGCGACGCGCCGCTGCTGCGCCGCTTGCGATAGCGATAGGTGCCAAGCGGCACCGGGCAGAGCGCACCGCGCACACCCGCCTCCTCCTCCGCCTCCAGCGCCGCAGCGGAATGGGGCATGGAACCGGGGCCGATATTGCCTTTGGGCACGACCCAGCGGCCCGTCCCGCGCGACGTTACGAGCAGAACCTGGATTTCGCTGTCCCGCACCGATCCGTCGATGCGATAGGGAAGCGCGGCGATCTGGCGAATGGCCTGTCTCTTCTGACTGATTCGAGCCGCCCCATATCCGGGCGAGCGCAGAATGTCATCGCCGCATCACGTCCGCAAGCGCCACCGGCAACGATTGCCATGCATCCGCACCGGGGCGGTGGCGCGCCAGCCGTCACCCTGCCGGAATGTCCGGGGCGGATCGGCAGTCAAATCCGATGGTCGGCGAATGACGCAATTGCGGTGTCCCCGGAAGCGATATCACCCCGAGTTCCGAGCGGGCACGCGCCAAAGCATGGATACGAACACGAAAGTGATTCGCCACACCCGGCGCGCGCCGCCTATCCGCCCCGATATTCCCTTATGCGTCCGCCGGCGCCTGCTGCGGCATCAGCGCGTCGTCAATCTCCCGCGCGCGCACCGCCGCCGCGCGCGCCATGATGCGTTCCGCGTAACGCTCGAACGCGGGGCGCTTCGGCAGTGATCCGAACTCCATGCCCCAGTTCACATGGCTGCCGACATAGACATCGGCCGCGGTGAAGCGATCGCCGGTGATATAGGGATGCGCGGCCACGGCCTGTTCCAGCACGTCGACGACGCGATCGAGCGAGCCGTAACCGGCCATCGTCTGCTGCCGTTCGTCGAGCACCACGCCGAACGAATTATTGGTTGTCGCCGCCTCAAGCGGGCCGGCGGCGAAGAACATCCAGCGGAAATAATCGGCGCGTTCCCCATCGCGCGGCGCCAGCCCGGCTTCGGGAAATGCCTCCGCAAGATAGGCGACGATCGCCGCGCCTTCCGTCACCACGCGCCCCTTATGGGCGATCGCCGGCACCTTCCCCATCGGGTTGATCGCGAGAAACTCCGGCGCCTTCATCGTCGTGCCGTAATCGAGCACCACCGTTTCATAAGGCGCGCCCACTTCCTCCAGCATCCAGCGGACGACACGACCGCGCGACATCGGATTGGTATAAAAAATCAGATCGCTCATCACGGCCTCCTATCGACTCGGCTTGGAACAAAATATGAACGAACCGCAATTCAGCCGTCAAGATATTTGTGCAGAAACGCGATCGTCCGCCCCCAGGCGAGATCCGCCGCCGCCTTGTCGTATCGCTCGGCGGAGGTATCGTTGTTGAAGGCATGATCGACCCCCGGATACGTGAACGCCTCCACCGTTTTCCCAGCCGCCTTCAGCGCCGCGACCCATGGCTCCCCGGTCTGTGCGACGCGCGTGTCCTTGCCGGCGTAATGAAGCATCATCGGCGCCTGCACCTTCGCGGCCAGTTCGGGCGCGGGCGCGGGGCCGTAATAGGCGACGGCGGCGTCGATCGCGTCACCACCGGCCACCGCGAGCCGATCGACCAGCGCGCCGCCCCAGCAGAAGCCGACCACGCCGCCCTTCCCGCTCGTCTCCGGCCCCTTGCGCGCGGCGGCGAGGATCGCGAGCCCCTGCGCGACGATCACGTCGTAATCGGCCTTGGCGATCATCTCACGCGCCTTGTCCTCATCAGCCGGCGTGCCGCCCCATGGCGCGAGGAAATCGGGCGCGACCACGCGAAAACCCGCGAGCGCCACGCGGCGCGCGACATCACGGATATGATCGTTGAGCCCGCGATTCTCGTGGATCACCATCACCGTGCCGAGCTTGCGCCCGCCCGCCCTGGGCCGCGCGAGATAAACGATCGACGGCTTGCCCGCGACCGTCGATCTGACAGTGCGCGTCAGCAGCCGCGCGTCATCGGCCTTGGTGATCGAGGCAGCGGCGGGCGAGGCGCCGATCGCGGCGATCAGCGCCTCCGCGACGACGGCTGAGCCCGCCAGCGCGGTCATCTCGCGCAGCAGCGTCCGCCGATCGCGATGCTCGTGGGTGAAAGCGTCGTACAGCCGCACGGCGCGGTCGCGTAGCGTGGGATCGGTCATGCGGCCTCCGATTCGCCCCCCGGCGAACGGCGGATCATAATCGCGCGGCGGCGAAGTGAAAGCCGCGCGTCAGGCGCGCGCGTACCACCACACGCCATCGCGCACCTCGCGCACCGCCCGCCCCTCTACCTCCAGCCGGCGCAGATGCGCGAGTGCCTCGCCGGTCGCCATGCCGATCACCTCCGGCCCGATCGGGCGGCGGAACAGGGTGGTGAAGCAATCGACCGCGCGGATCGGCCCCGCCGCCATCAGGTCCACCAGCGCATCCAGCCGATCGCGATGTTCGTGATCCAGCGCATCGAGCCGCGCGTGGAGCCCGTAAAAGGGATCGCCATGCCCCGGCAGCACGAGCAGATCCTCGGGCAATTGGCGGAACTTCGCGATCGAATCGAGCCAGTCGCCAAGCGGATCCTCGTTGCGCTGGCTGACATGCAGCGAGACGTTCGAACTGATCTTGGGCAGCACCTGATCGCCGGCGATCAGGATGCGGCGATCATAATCGACGAGGCAGGCGTGTTCGGGGCTGTGCCCGTTGCCGGTGACGACGCGCCAGGCCGCCCCACCGATGCGCAACTCCTCGCCATCGCGGATGCGCGTATAGGTGAGCGGCAGCCGTGAGATCATCTTCGCGAAATTCGACCAGCCGGATTCCTTGCCGCGCGTGATCTGCGCCTCGTCCCACCCCGCGCCGCGCCAATAATCGAGCTGTTCGCGCGGCACGTCCGGGCGCCCGTCCGCCGCCAGCATCCGCGCCATCAGCCATTCGGTGCGGGTCATCACGATGGGCGCATCGTCGAACCGGCGCGAAAGCCAGCCCGCGAGGCCGATATGATCCGGATGCAAATGGGTGCCGAGGATGCGACTGATCCTCGTACCCTTAAGCGGGCCGTCGAGAATCGTGTTCCACGCCTCGGTCGAGCGCGGCGAAGCGGTGCCGGTGTCGATCGCCATCGCCTCGTGATCGCCATCGTCCAGGATCAGGCCGTTAACGTGCTTGAGCGGGCCGGTCATCGGCACTCGCCACCAGCGAATGCCCTCCGCGAGCGTGAGCAACTCACCCGGCTGCGGCCCGCGCTCGCCAAAGGGAAAGGTAAGGCCCGCGTGACTGGTGGGGGTGAGCCCCTCATCGCCGATCAGGGTACGCTGGATATTTGCTGCCATCGCGAACGACGTGCCACCGCCGCGCGCATTACTCAAGCGATCGGCTTAAATTCTCGCGCGCGACAATGATGGATACAGGCGAGCAACCGGGCGGCCCGATCGGTTCGCCCCGCGCCGCCTCCCGCGCAGCCTGGTCGCGCGGGAGCCATCACGATGAAACCGGAGCGACCGGATCAGCGGCGAAACGGATCCTCGAAGCCACCATCGTTCGATGCCTCGTCGCCAGCGGATTCGGCATCGCGCGCCGCCTGAAGGCGCTCGGCACGAAGCTGTTCGATCAGCGCCTCGCGATCGCCTTCAAGCCGGTGATCGGTCGGCGCCTGTTCGACGCCCGACGCCTTCGCCGCCTTGGACACGGCCGCGTCCAACTCGCGCTGCGTGGTGAGGCCGAGCGTCACCGGATCCTTCGGCACGATATTGGCGATGTTCCAGTGCGAACGCTCGCGGATCGCGGCGATCGTGGTGCGCGTCGTGCCGATCAGCGTGGAGATCGTGCCGTCGGTGATTTCGGGGTGATTGCGGATGATCCAGGCGATGCCGTCCGGCTTGTCCTGCCGCTTCGAAACCGGCGTGTAGCGCGGCCCCTTGGTGCGGCGGACCTGCTCGGGGCCTTTGGTCATCTGAAGGCGGTAATCAGGGTCGCGCTGCCCCTTTTCGATCTGCTCCATCGTCAGTTCGTGCGCTCGCACCGGATCGCGACCGGTCAGCTTGGTCGCGGCGGTATCGTCCGCGATCGCCTGCACCTCAAGGATATGCAGGCCGCAGAAATCGGCGATCTGCTCGAAGCTGAGCGCGGTATTGTCGACCAGCCATGAAGCGGTCGCATGGGGCATGAGCGGCTGGGCCACGGCGAAAACTCCATCGCAAACAAATAGGGCCGCCCCTTACCGGAGCGGCCACGTCACTTTTGCCGACTTAGTGCGCCCGGCGCGCGAGGGCAAGCCATCAGGCCGCGTGTTCGATCGGAACGTCGCTGATCCGGATTGTGCGACAGCTCAGCCGCCCATCACGATATGGCGCGGCAGGGCGGCGACGCGCGCGAGCCATGCTTCCACCGCCGGATAGCGCGCCAGATCGAACCCGCCCTCGCCCGCGACATGGGTGTAGGCATAGAGCGCGATATCGGCGAGCGTGAACCGCCCGGCGGCGAACCAGTCCGCCCGATCGAGATGCGCGTCCATCAGCTTCAGCGCATCATGCCCCGCCGCTTCCTTCGCCGGAAGCAGCGCGCGCTGCGTCTCCGTCAATTGCTCCACGCCCACGATCGCGCGCCAGAAGCGCAGCGTCGCGATGTTCGGCTCGTGATTATATTGCTCCCAGAACATCCAGCGCAGCATATCGGCATGATCGAAGCGATCGACCGGGATCAGCGGCGAGCCATGCGCGAGGTAAAAGCAGGCCGCGCCGCTTTCCGGCAGATAATCGTCCCCGATCTGGAGCACCGGGATGCGCCCGTTCGGGCTGACCTGCGCCAGAAAGGCCGCGGTGCGCGTCTCGCCGCGCATGATGTCATAACCGCGCCGCTCGATCGGGATGCCGACATGCGCCGCCGTCAGGCGGATTTTGTAGCAATTGCCGGATATCGGATCTTCATGGAGGATCAGCGCGCTCATCGCGAAGACATGCCGCTTTGGCTATCCGCGCGCAAACAAAAGCGACTTTGGGCGATCTTAACCATCCCGCCCTTAAGCACAGACGATGCTCGCGTTCGTCGCCCGACTGCCATTGATCGTGCTGCCGATCGCGCTGTTCCTGGCGCTGTTCAACCCGGCGACGCTCCAGATCGACAATGTCGGCTGGCTGATCCGGGGCAGCGACAATGGTGAAAACGCGCTTGGCACCCATGCCTTTCTGCATGACGACCAAGCGGGGTGGAACCTGCGCACCGGCCTGCTCAACGCGCCGGACGGGGTGTCGATCCTGTTCACCGATTCCAATCCGCTCGTGACGCTGGCGGCCAGGCCGTTCGCGGCATTGCTCCCGAACGATGCCCAACTGGTCGGGCCTTGGCTGCTCGCCTGCCTGTTTCTGCAGATATGGTTCGCCTGGCGGCTGCTGAAGCCGCACGCGCCCGATGCGATCAGCCTGTGGTGCGGCGTCATGCTCCTCGCCGCGCTCCCCACGTTGATGAACCGCTATATCCACGCCAATCTGTTCGCCCATTGGCTGATTCTGTGGGCATTGTGGCTGTTCACCGACCGGGATCGTGCCCGCTCGCTGCCGCGATGGGCGATCCTGCTCGTCGTGACGGCGCTGATCCACAGCTATCTGCTGGTGATGACAGCCGCGATCTGGGCGAGCGCGATGCTGATGATCTTCTGGCAAGCGCCGACGCGCCGCGAACGGCTGCGGATCGGGCTGGGCAGCGCGACGATTTTAGGCATGTTATTGGCGGTGGAATCCCGCCTCGGGGCGGGAGGGCGCTTCGCGGTTACCGGCACTTACGGATATTTCGCGATGCCGCTCGATGCGTTGTGGAACCCGGCGAATCCGGGATACCGCACGCTGCTGCCCGCGATCCCGCAACGCGAAGGACGCGGGCTCGAAGGATTCCAGTATCTCGGCCTTGGCATATTGCTGCTGGTTCCGGCGGCGATCTACGCCACGTCGAAATATCGCGGCGACGCCGCTGAACGCGGTATATTGCGCCGCCTCGCATGGCTCGTTCCCGCATTTGTCGTGCTTGCGCTGATCGCCGTCAGCCCGTTCCCCGATTTCGCCGGGGCGAAAGTCGCGCGTTTCACATTGCCCGAGGCGCTGGCCCCCTATCTCGATCTCGTTCGCGCGTCGGGCCGGCTGTTCTGGCCCGTCGCCTATACGCTGGCCTTCGCATTGCTGCTGCTGGTTTTCCGCCTGCCGGAACGGCGCGCGCCGTTGTTGCTGGCGGGCGCACTGGCGGTGCAGGCCGCCGACACGGCGGGAATCGCAGCCGCGGTGCGCGCGACCAGCGCCGAGGCGGCGCACCGTGAAACCTACGTCCGCACGCTCGATCCGCGCTGGGACACAGCGATCGTTGCGGCACACGACGTAACATTCGTTCCGGCGCGCGCCGAAGCCGATCTCGGGCTGTTCCAGGAAGTGGCGTGGCGATCAATCAATCACGGGCGACCGATGCGGCTCGTTTATGCCGCGCGCAAATCGCCGGCGACGGAGGCGCGCCTCGCGTCCGAAACCGCCGACTTCATCGCGGGCAAACTCGCGCCCGACAGGCTTTATGTGCTGCTCAACCCCGTCCGAATCCCCCAATCGGCACGGGCGCGCGAACTGGTGCTCGACGGCATCACGGTGATCGTTCCACAACGCATGACGCGCTGAGGAGCCGCCTCACCCTATCGTCAGCACGATCTTGCCGACATGCGCGCCCGCCTCCATCCGGCGATGCGCCGCCGCGGCATCGGCCAGCGGATAGCTGCGGTCGATCACCGGGCGCAGCCGCCCGGCCTCGACATGGGGCCACACCAGCCGCTGCAATTCCTCCGCCACCAAGGTCTTGAAGCCATTGTCGCGCGGGCGCAGCGTCGATCCGGTCAGCGTCAGGCGGCGGCGCATGATATCGAAGATCGGGATCGTCGCGCTCGCCCCGCCCTGCACCGCGATCGACACATGGCGCCCATCCTCGGCAAGACATTTGAGGTTACGCGGCACATAATCCCCGCCAACCATGTCGAGCACCGCCGCGACGCCCCTGCCGCCGGTGATCTCCTTCACCCGCGCGACGAAATCCTCGGTGCGATAGTTGATCGCATGATCCGCGCCGAGCCGCTTCGCCGCCGCGACCTTGTCGTCCGAGCCGGCGGTGACGATGATCTCCAGCCCGAAGATATTGGCAAGCGCGATCGCCATAGTGCCGATCCCGCTGGTGCCGCCATGGACGAGTACGCGATCGCCCTCCACCGCGAAGGCGCGCTCGAACAGATTGGTCCACACGGTGAACAAGGTTTCGGGGATCGCCGCCGCCTCGATCATCGTCACCACTTCGGGCACGGGCAGGCACTGGCCGGCGGGCGCCACGGCATATTCGGCATAGGCCCCGCCCGCGACCAGCGCGCAGACTTGTCGCCCGATCAGCGCGGCGTCCACGCCCGCACCCGCAGCGACCACGGTGCCGGACAATTCCAGCCCAAGGATGGACGGCGCACCGGGCGGAGGCGGGTAGCCCCCCATCCGCTGGAGGATATCGGGCCGGTTCACCCCAGCGGCGGCCACGCGGATCAGCACCTCGCCCGCCGCCGGCTGTGGAACAGGGCGCGCGACAGGAACCAGCACCTCCGGACCGCCGGGCGATTCAGGATCAATCGCCATCATCGTCACCGGAAGATCGGTCATCGGCTTCAGCCCCCTTTTCGCCGCGAAACCAGCGCGGCATTTCAGCTCGCTTATTGACTTCGCCCCGGCGGGGGTCAACGCTTCGCGGATGGACCTGGACGACATCCTTGGGCCGCGGCCCGACGATCCGCTGACCGCGCTGCTGCGCGAGGATCTCGATCGCCTGTCGGTGGCCGAGCTGGAAGCGCGGGTTGTGGCGCTGGAAGGCGAAATCACGCGCTGCCGCCGCAAGATCGAAGGCGCCGTTAACCATCGCGCAAGCGCAGACGCGCTATTCAAGCGATGATCGCTGGCGCATCGGGCCGGTTTGTCGCTCCCGGTGCGGAATTTCCGGCGCTTGATGCGGGGGCCTTTCCTTCCGACATAATGGGAAAGGGGCCGCGCATGTGTCGTGGCCTGTCAGGAGTATCGTAATGCCATCCTTTGCCAGCGCACTCGAAACCACGCTGCACAAGGCGCTAGAGGCAGCCTCCACCCGCCGCCACGAATATGCGACGCTGGAGCACCTGCTGCTCGCGCTGATCGACGACGAACATGCCAGCCAGGTGATGGCGGCGTGTGGCGTCGACCTACCCGAGCTGAAAACCACCGTCGCGCATTATCTCGATACCGAGCTTGGCGCACTGAAGGTGGAGGCCGCGACCGATCCTTCCCCCACCAGCGGCTTCCAGCGTGTCGTCCAGCGCGCGATCCTCCACGTCCAATCCTCGGGGCGCGACGAGGTGACCGGCGCCAACGTGCTGGTCGCGCTGTTCTCCGAGCGCGAAAGCTATGCGGTCTATTTCCTCCAGCAGCAGGATATGAGCCGGCTCGACGCGGTGAGCTTCATCAGCCACGGCGTGGGCAAGGGCGCGGGCGCCGCCGCTGTCGAGGCCGCCACGCCCAAGGGCGCCGAGGAGGAAAAGAAGGACAAGCCCGAGACGAAGCAGAAGGGCGAAAGCGCGCTCAAGCAATTCACCGTCGATCTCAATGAAAAGGCGAAGGCCGGCAAGGTCGATCCGCTGATCGGGCGCGGGCCGGAGGTGGATCGCACGGTGCAGATTCTCTGCCGTCGCTCGAAGAACAACCCGCTCTATGTCGGCGATCCGGGCGTGGGCAAGACCGCGATCGCGGAAGGGCTGGCGCGCAAGATCGTCGAGGGCGACGTGCCCGACGTGCTCAAGCCCGCCGTGATCTATTCGCTCGACATGGGCGCGCTGCTCGCCGGCACGCGCTATCGCGGCGATTTCGAGGAACGGCTGAAGGCCGTCGTCAACGAACTGGAGAAACTGCCCGACGCGATCCTGTTCATCGACGAGATCCACACCGTGATCGGTGCGGGCGCGACCAGCGGCGGCGCGATGGACGCCTCCAACCTGCTCAAGCCCGCGCTGTCGGGCGGCACGATCCGCTGCATCGGCTCCACGACGTACAAGGAATTCCGCAACCATTTCGAGAAGGATCGCGCGCTGCTGCGCCGCTTCCAGAAGATCGACGTCAACGAGCCTTCGGTGGAGGATACGATCAAGATCCTCGCGGGCCTTCGCACGGCATTCGAGAGCCACCACAATGTGAAATACACCCCCGACGCGATCAAGTCGGCGGTGGAATTGTCGGCGCGATACATCAATGATCGCAAGCTGCCCGACAAGGCGATCGACGTGATCGACGAGGTGGGCGCGATGCAGATGCTGGTGCCGCCCTCCAAGCGCAAGAAGACGATCACCCCCAAGGAGATCGAGGCGGTGATCGCGACGATGGCGCGCATCCCGCCGAAAACGGTGAGCAGCGACGACAAGAAGGTGCTGGAAACGCTCGACACCGATTTGAAGCGCGTCGTGTTCGGCCAGAACAGGGCGATCGAGAATCTGTCATCGGCGATCAAGCTTTCCCGCGCAGGGCTTCGCGATCCCGAAAAGCCGATCGGCTGCTATCTGTTCACCGGCCCGACGGGCGTGGGCAAGACCGAGGTGGCCAAGCAACTCGCCTCGATCATGGGCATCCCGCTCCAGCGGTTCGACATGTCGGAATATATGGAGCGCCATTCGGTCAGCCGGCTGATCGGCGCGCCTCCGGGCTATGTCGGCTACGATCAGGGCGGCCTGCTGACCGACGCGGTCGATCAAAATCCGCACAGCGTGCTGCTGCTCGACGAGATCGAAAAGGCGCACCCCGATCTGTTCAACATCCTGCTGCAGGTGATGGATAACGGGAAGCTGACCGATCACCACGGCAAGACGGTGGATTTCCGCAACGTCATCCTCATCATGACGACGAACGCGGGCGCGAGCGACATGGCGCGCGAGACGCTGGGCTTCGGCAACCTCACCCGCGAGGGCGAGGACGAGCAGGCGGTGCAGAAGATGTTCACGCCGGAATTCCGCAATCGCCTCGATGCGATCGTGCCGTTCAGCTATCTCCCGCCGGAGGTGGTCGCGCGGGTGGTGGACAAGTTCATCCTCCAGCTCGAACTCCAGCTTGCCGATCGCGACGTGCACATCAAGCTTGATGATCCGGCGCGCCAGTGGCTGACCGACAAGGGCTATGACAAGCTCTATGGCGCGCGGCCGATGAGCCGGCTGATCCAGGATAAGATCAAGCAGCCGCTCGCGGAGGAATTGCTGTTCGGCAAGCTCGTCCACGGCGGCGAGGTGACCGTGAAACTGAAGGATGGCGCGCTCTCGTTCGAGATCGTCGGTGCCGCGCCGAAGAAGCCGCGCAAGAAGGGCGGCCCGAAGGTCGAGAAGGTCAAGGCCTGACCTGACACACGCCGGCGACCGATCGGGCTTCCCGATCCGTCGCCGGCGCCATTTCGCGCCGCACCGTTTCGCGCTGTCAGCGATCCGCAACGCCCGGCGCGCATGACATTCCACGCCCTGGCGCTCCCCGCCGGGCGACCTTTGCCGATCGCACATAACGCAATTGCGAGCATTCGCCACGATCGAACCGTAAAGAAAATTGACGACGCGGCATCGCGCAAGTGCTACGCGCAATATTCGGTCGCGTTAATTGCAAAATCGTCTATGGCGAGCGCCGTCATCACCTATCCTTTAACTATCACAGCTATAATATACCGATGAACGCGATCAAAGATCTTAGCGAGCGAACCATTGCGTTTCTCGACGGCCAGCATCTGCCGCCTACCCCGCATAATTACGCGCTCGGCTTTGCCTATCTCAACGGCGCGCAGACGGAACTCGGGCGGAAGATTCTCTCGATCATCGACGATGGCGTGCGGATCACCCAATCCGAGGCGGATTCGCTTCATGCCAGCTTCTGTGGTGGCGGAGCGACTGACTGTTCGCCCCGCCCTCCTGCCGCATCACCGCCGCAGGTCGATCGTAACGCGGAGGCGCTCAGGCATCAGACGCTGCGTCTGGCCGATCTGGCTGCGGCGGCGCAGGCGACGACCGGCGAATTCAGCCGCGAACTCGCCTTTCGGCTCGACGGTTTTCCGGCCACTGACGCCGCGTTGTTGCAGGAACTGATCGTCGCGACGCTTGCCCGCTCGCAACGCTCCGAACGTGAACTCGCCGCGACCACCTTGCAGGTGGAGGAATTGCGCAACAAGCTGGAGATCGCGCAGGGCGACGCGGAGCGCGACCTGTTGACCGGGCTGCCCAACCGGCGCGGGATCGAAACCCATCTCGCCCGCGCCTGCGCCAGCGGCGATCCGCATGTGATCGCGATGTGCGACATAGATCGCTTCAAATCCTATAACGATCGCTATGGCCATGCGGTGGGTGATCGCGTGCTGCGGACGGTCGCGGCAAGCCTCACGCAATCGCTGGACGGCCAGTTCGTCGGGCGCTGGGGCGGGGAGGAATTCCTGCTGGTGCTGCGCGCCGATCTCGTCGTGGCGCGGATGATCGTCGACGACGCACGGCTCGCGCTGCGCGAACGCCACTTCAGGCTGCGCGAAACCGACGAGCCGATGGGCAGCATCACCTTCTCCGCCGGAATCGCGACGCTGCCCGCCGACGAGCGCCTGATCGAGGCCACGATGAAACGCGCCGACGCGCTGCTTTACGAGGCCAAGGAACAGGGGCGTGATCGGGTGATCGCCGGCTAGCGCGGTTTTGCGATCCGAGAGCACCGGATCGCGGCTCAATTTTCCCTGCTCGGGCCGGCTTCCGGGCCGGCAGGCTATTCCACCTGCCTTGAAATCGCTCAAAAAACCATCATCACCTCAAATAATTTACCATCTGTTCGGATGCTGCGGCTAGAGCCACGGGCATGTCGGGTCGCACGACTTTGAGATTGCTATACGGGGCGCTGATTGCGCTCGTTGCGTTGCTGACGGCCTGGCCGGCAGCGGCGCAGCAAGGCATTGCGGGCACCCCGATCGCGATTTGCGTCGCGCCGGTTCGTCCGGGCGACACCGCCGCCGCGATGCTCCGCGCCGACGATCGCTATGATTGTGCGCGGGCACAGACCGAGTTCGGCCCGGGCGACTATTGGGTTCGCTCCACACGGCTTGCGACCCGCGCCGAGACGATCCGCACGGCGAGCGTATGGCAGGATTCGGCAACGCTCTACATCGCTTATGCCGATGGCATGGTGCTCACCGATCGCATGGATGGCGTGGATGCCACCCGCTCGATCCGGATGGGCGCGATCTTCGAACGCCCGCTGCCGGCGCGCGCCGCGCCGATAACGCGGCTGCTGTGGAAAGTGGACGGCAGCGCCAATCTGCGCGGCATCGTGGTCGGCCCACGGCTGGCGACATTGCACGAAAGCGCGCGCTCCGATCTGCTGCTCGGCTCGCTCTACAGCGCGTTCGGCGGGCTTTGCCTCGCGCTGCTGGTGTATAATCTCGCGCTGTGGGGGGCGCTGAAGCACGGTTTCCAGCTCGCTTATTGCGGGATGGTGTCCGTGCTGATGCTCTACGCTTTCTCCTCCTCCGGCGCGATGGCCTGGGCCTTCCCCGGCATGGAGAACAACACGCGGCTACGCATCAATTACCTGTTGCTCTCGATCTCCGCGGCAAGCGCACTGGCGTTCGCGCGCAGCTTCTTCGAACGCAGGATATTCGAAGGATGGATCGGTCGCGCGGCGACCGGGGTGTCGATCGCGCTGCTGGCCACATCGCTGATCGTGGTTTCGCTGACTCCCTGGCGGATGAGCTTGCTTGACCGGCTCTTCGCGGTGAGCTTCATGCCGCTGATCGCGCTGGTGCCGTTCATTCTGTGGGAGGCCTGGCGCAAGCGCAGCAACTATCTGTGGCTGTTCACCATCGCCTGGGCCGCGCCGGTGGTGCTGGCCGGGTTTCGGGTCGCGGACCATTTTCATCACGTCTCGTGGAGCCTGCTGCTCGACAATTCGACCATCCTGTCGATGACGGTGGAGGCCCTGATCTCCAGCGTGGCGATCGCTTACCGCTTCCGCGTGATCGCGATCGAGCGGGACGAGGCACGCGAAAAGGTGATCGCCACGCG
This sequence comes from uncultured Sphingomonas sp., assembly GCF_937871615.1. GTDB lineage: Bacteria > Pseudomonadota > Alphaproteobacteria > Sphingomonadales > Sphingomonadaceae > Sphingomonas. The sequence continues at coordinate 60,579 of NZ_CALMPA010000064.1, forward strand.
ACTGCTGGCGGATGCCGATCCGCTCACCGGGCTGCTCAACCGGCGTGGTTTCCTGCAGGCCGCGATCGGGCGCGCGCAGCCGCACCTGCTGGTGCTGGCCGATATCGACCATTTCAAGGCGGTCAACGAGGCGCTGGGCCATGATGGCGGCGACGAGGTGCTGCGGGTGATGGCGCGCGCGCTGCGCGCCGCCGCGCCGCCCGACGCGCTGATCGCGCGGCTGGGCGGCGAGGAGTTCGCCTTGCTGGTGCCCGATTGCGGGCAGGATCTCGCCGGCGAGGTGCTGGCCCGCGTGCGCAGCGAACGGATGCCATTCGATATCCGCGTCACCGTTTCGCTCGGCACCTGCATCGGCCCTATCGCCAGCGAACAGAACTGGAAAACGCTCTATCGCGACGCCGATCAGGCATTGTTCGCCGCCAAGTCCGCCGGGCGCGATCGCGTGCGGCACGCGCTCGCGCCGATCGCTGCCTGAAACTCTTTCGCACAGCCACCGAATCCGCTAAGGGCAGCGCCATGGAACGCCGCCGTCGCGCCGCATTGCTGATCGCCGCCGCGCTGCTGATCGCAGGCGTGGGCGAACGCCGTCCGCTGATCTCGCTCAGCCTGCCGACGACCGATTCGGTGATAAAGGCGGAGACGGGCCAGCGCGCGACGCTCGAACTGGGCTTCCTCGGCCTGTCGGTGCTGGTGAAGCTGTATAACACGCACTGAGGTTCGCCATCATCCTTGACCCCCGGCCAACCCCTGCCGCATAGCCGGTGCATGGCCTCCGCACCCGACGAAAACGCGATCCCCACCATGACGTTCGAGGCGGCGCTGCGCGAACTGGAAGCGATCGTTCACAAGCTCGAATCCGGCGAAACGCCGCTGGCCGAGGCTATCACCCTTTATGAGCGCGGCAATGCGCTGCGCGCACGCTGCGCCGAACGGCTCGATGCGGCGCAGGCACGGATCGAGGCGATCCGGCTCGATGCGGAAGGCCGCGCCAGCACCACGCCGTTCACCGCGGGATGACCCCTTCTCCCGCGCTTCAGGCGGCACTGGCCGATACCGCGCGCGAGATCGACGCCCGTTTCGATATTTTACTGGCGATCCCCGACGATTCGCGCGCGGGGCTGTATCGCGCGATGCGCCACGCCGCGATCGGCGGCGGCAAGCGGCTGCGCCCGTTGCTCGTTTTCGCCACCGCGCAAATCTTCGGTTGCGATCGGGATTACACCGCGCGCGTGGCCACCGCGCTGGAATCCATCCACGTCTATTCGCTGATCCACGACGATCTCCCGGCGATGGACGACGATGACATGCGCCGCGGCAAGCCAACCGTCCACAAGGCGTTCGACGAGGCTACCGCCACGCTCGCCGGCGACTGCCTTCACGCGCTCGCGTTCGAGGTACTGGCGGATCCGGCCACCCATCCCGATCCGTTCGTCCGCGCCGAGCTGGTGTTCGATCTCGCCCGCGCTGCCGGGCCAGCCGGAATGGCCGGCGGCCAGATGATGGACCTTGAGGCCGAGCGCGCGCGATTCGATCTCGCCACGGTCAGCCGGTTGCAGGCGATGAAGACCGGGGCGCTGATCTCTGCCGCCGTGGAAGCGGGGGCGATCCTGGGCCGGGTGCCGCCGGAGGGGCGAACGGGCCTGCGCGGCTATGCCCGCGACATCGGCCTTGCCTTCCAGATCGTCGATGATCTGATCGACGTGGAGGGCAATGAGGCGCTTGCCGGCAAGAAGCTGCGCAAGGATGCCGGCGCGGGCAAGGAAACCTTCGTCTCGCTGCTCGGCGTGGAACCGGCGCGCGCGCGCAGCCGGCTGCTGGTCGATCAGGCGATCGCGCATCTGCGCCACTACGGGCAGGAAGCGGATTTGTTGCGCGATATCGCGCGCTACGTGCTGGAAAGGGATCGTTGAGGTTATGAGCACCCGCATCGGGGTTTACCCCGGCACCTTCGATCCGATCACGCTGGGCCATATGGACATCATCCGGCGCGGCGCCAAGCTGGTCGACCGGCTGGTGATCGGGGTGACGACCAACCCGTCCAAATCCCCGATGTTCTCGCTGCCCGAGCGGATGGCGATCGTCGAGCGCGAAGTGGCGGCGATCGACGCCGATATCCGCGTCGTCAGCTTCGATTCGCTGCTGATGGACTTTGCCGAGCGCGAAGGCGCGAGCGTCATCGTGCGCGGGCTGCGCGCCGTCGCTGATTTCGAATATGAATATCAGATGGCGGGCATGAACCAGCAACTCAACGCGACAATCGAGACGATTTTCCTGATGGCCGATGTTGCGCTCCAGCCAATCGCCTCGCGGCTGGTGAAGGAAATCGCGATCTTCGGCGGGGAAATCGGCAAGTTCGTCACGCCCAGCGTGCGCGATGAAGTGCTGGCCCGCGTGCAGGTGCTTGGCCGCCGCGGCGTGTGAAGGTTCAGATTGGCGCAAGCGGCGCTATGCTCTACGGACCAGACGCAACTGGGATGGTGTCGTGGCGGAGGCGATCACGGCATCACCCCTTTTGAGTGTGCCCCGCGGGGCGCGCGATAACCGAGCTGGAAAGTCCGATTGATGCGTTTCACTGCTGTGGTAGCGATCCTTGGTGTGCTCGCGTCGGCGCCGGCCATCGCCAAGGAAAAGAAGGATACGGTCGTGCCGACCGCCGCGCCGGTGGTGCGTGCCGCGCCGCCGCCGATGACCGATACGACCAACCAGTGGCTGCTCGATCTTTCGGACGGTGGCCGCGTGACGATCTGGCTGCGCCCGGATGTGGCGCCGCTGATGGTCGAACGGATCAAGACGCTTACCCGCCAGCATTTCTACGACGGGCTGACCTTCCACCGCGTGATCGACGGCTTCATGGCGCAGGGCGGCGATCCGAAGGGTGACGGCTCGGGCGGCTCCACGCTGCCTGACGTGAAGGCGGAATTCAATTATCTGCCGCATGTTCGCGGAGCCGTCGCCGCCGCGCGCGCGCAGTCCGACGACAGCGCCAACAGCCAGTTCTACATCGTTCTTCAGCCCAAGCTTTCGCTCGATCACAAATATACGGTCTTCGGCCGGGTGATCGACGGGATGCAATATGTCGACGGGATCGAACGCGGCGAGCCGCCGGCAAACCCCACGCACATCCTCCACGCCTATATCGCGAGCGACAATCCCCCGGCCTATCAGCCGGGGCCGCCGCCGGCGGTGAACGCCGCCGCCGTGCTGGGGCCGGTCACCCTGCCGGGGGCGACGCCCAAGCCCGCTCCAGCCAAAGCGCCGATGAAGCCGAAGAAGCAGTAACGCGCGCCACCGCGCGAGGCCCGGAAATGAACGTCGACCTGTTCGATTTCACCCTGCCGGCGGAGCGGATCGCGCTGCGCCCGGCTTCCCCGCGCGAATCCGCGCGAATGCTCGTCGTGCGCGGCGACGGGATGCGGGACCGGACGGTGAGCGACCTGCCTGGCGAGTTGCGCGCGGGCGACCTGCTCGTCTTCAACGATACGCGCGTGATCCCGGCCCAGCTTGAGGGCACGCGCGGCGCGGCGCGGATCGGCGCGACGCTCCACAAGCGCGAAGGCCCCCGTCGCTGGCGCGCCTTCATCCGCAACGCCAAACGGGTGCGCGACGGCGACACGATTGATTTCGGCGCAGGCGTCAGCGCGATGGCGAGCGAGCGCGCGGCGGACGGCAGCATCGCGCTCGATTTCGCCGGGGACGAGCCGGTAGAGTTGTTGCTCGAACGCGCGGGGCGGATGCCGCTCCCCCCCTATATCGCCGCCAAGCGCCCGACCGACGCGCGCGATGCCGAGGACTATCAGACGATGTTCGCGCGTGAGGCCGGCGCGGTCGCCGCCCCCACCGCCGCGCTGCACTTCACCCCCGCGCTGATCGCGGCACTTGAGGCGGCGGGAATCGGCCATACCACGCTGACGCTGCATGTCGGCGCGGGAACCTTCCTGCCCGTAAAGGCTGACAATACCGACGATCATGTGATGCACGCCGAATGGGGCCGGATCGACCAGGCCACCGCCGATCGCCTCAACGCCACGCGCGCGCGCGGCGGGCGGGTGATCTCCGTCGGCACCACGTCATTGCGGCTGATCGAGAGCGCGGCTGACGCGGACGGCATCATCCACCCGTTTGAAGGCGACACCGCGATCTTCATCACCCCTGGTTATCGTTTTCGCGGGATCGACGGGCTGGTCACCAACTTTCACCTGCCGCGATCGACATTGTTCATGCTGGTGTCGGCGCTGATGGGGCTCGATCGGATGCAGGCGGCCTATGCCCATGCCATCGTGAACGAATATCGCTTCTATTCCTATGGAGACGCGTCACTGCTGCTGCCGTGATCGGCCCTCAGGAAAACTCCTCGGTGTCGATCTCCGCCTGAGTCGCGGCAGGGTAGCGCGGGCCGGCGATCGCCTCGGGCGCCATCAAGCGATCGACCTGATCGAGAAGGCCCGCCGGCAGGCTCGCGGGTGTCGCGAAATTTTCCTCAAGATGCGCGATCGAGGTGGTGCCGGGAATCGCGGTGACGTGCGGCCCGCGCGACAACACCCAGCCGAGCGACAATTGCGCCGGCGTGCATCCCGCCTCCACCGCAAGCGCCCGGAAACGCGCGAGCAATTCGAGATTGCGTTCAAGATTGCCCGGCTGGAAGCGCGGCATGGCGCGCCGGATGTCGCCCGGCTCAAGCGCATCCGCCGAATGCACCGCATCGGCCAGAAAACCACGCGCGACCGGCGAGAAGGCGACCAGCGACGCCTCCAGTTCGCGCGTCGCCTCAAGCACGCCCAGTTCGACATTGCGCGACCAGGGCGAATATTCGTTCTGCACCGCCGCGATCGGATGCACCGAATGCGCGCGGCGCAGCGTTGCGGCAGAGATTTCGCTGAGGCCGATCGCGCGGATCTTGCCCGCCTCCACCATCCGCGAAAGCGCGCCGACCGATTCCTCGATCGGCACCTTTTTGTCCCACCGATGGAGGTAATAAAGGTCGATCACGTCGGTCTTGAGCCGGGCGAGCGACTGCTCGATCGTCGCGAGCAGGGTTTCCGGTCGCCCGTCGATCACGCGCTTGCCGTCCACCCCGGTCATCCCGCACTTCGAGGCGAGGACATATTCCCGCCGGCGATGCCCGATCGCCTCCCCCAGCAGCGTTTCGTTCGCGCCGAAGCCGTAAAGTGCTGCCGTGTCGAGAAAATCATAACCCAGATCGAGCGCCCGGTTGAGCAGCCGCACCGCCTGATCGCGCGGCGGCGGCGAGCCATAGGCATGGCTCAGCGACATGCAGCCGAGCGCGAGGGGATTGACGTCGAACGGGCCGACCCGGCGTTTTGCGCTCACATTTCCTCCGGCCAATACAGGCGCATCGGATTATCGACGAGCAGCTTGCGCTGCAACTCGGGCGTCGGCGCGATGCGCGGGATCACATCGACCAGCGCGCCATCGTCGGGGATATCGTCCTGCATATTGGGATGCGGCCAATCCGTTCCCCATAATATGCGATCCGGATAATCCGCCACCAGCGGTCGCACCGCGCGGACGAAATCGTCATAGGGCGCGCCCTTCGGATCGAGCCGATCAGGGCAGGTCACCTTGGTCCAGATATCGTCACGGCTGTCGAGCAGCGCGCGAAAAGCGCGCATGTCCGCGCCCTCTGGCCCCTGCGACACATCGGGGCGCCCCATATGGTCGATCACCACAGGAACCGGAATCGCGGCGAGGAACGGGCGCAATTCCTCCAGAATGTCCGCCTCGAAATAAACGACGACATGCCAGCCGAGCCGCGCGATGCGCTGCGACACGGCGATGAATTTATCCTTCGGCGCGTCATCCACCAGCCGCTTGAGGAAATTGAACCTGACACCGCGCATCCCGCCCGCGTGGAGCCGATCGAGTTCGGCGTCACCAATCGCCGGATCGACCACCGCGACGCCGCGCGCCCGACCGCCGGACGCCGCGATCGCATGGAGCGTCGCGGCATTGTCTATGCCGTGGCAACTCGCCTGAACGATCACGTTGCGGCTGAAACCAAGATGATCGCGCAGCGCGAATAGCGCCTCAGCGCCCGCGTCCCGCGGCAGATATTTGGCCTTCGCGCTGAACGGAAACTGCGCCATCGGCCCGAATACATGGCAATGCGCGTCGATCGCGCCGGGCAGCGGAGTGAAGCCGGGTTTCGACGGATCGTTCGTCCAGCTCAGGATGCGGCCTGCCTGCTCATCACTCATCCGAACACCACTCCGTCCATCAGCTTGCGCGCGGTGCGCAACATTCCCGCCTCCACCGGCTGCCCCGTCTCATCCACGGTCACGACGCATTCGGTAACGCCGCTCGGATGCTCGACACCAAGCGTCTTGCTGCGTCCATCCGGCAGGCGGGCGAGCGCGTGGGCGGGCGATCCCTCGATCAGGCACGCGGTCGCCACGCTGACCGCGCCGAGCACGCCGATCGAGGCATGAACGCGGTGCGGAATCAGCGAGCGGACCGCGATCGCCCCGCCCTCGCGCGGGCGCGCGACCAGCATCATCTTGGGCACCGATTTGGCGGTGACATCGCCAAGGTTCATCAGCGGCCCGGCAGCGAGACGGATCGCCTCCACCTTCGCCTTCATCGCCGCATCGGCATCAAGCGTGTCGCGATCCTCATACCCCGTTACACCGACGCTTTCGGCGCTGAGCACGACGCAGGGCATCCCGTTGTCGATCAGCGTGCAGGCGACCCCGGCGATCCGATCCACGCCCGCGCCGGTCGGCAGCAGCGCGCCGCACGACGAACCCGCGGTATCGCGGAAAGCGAGCGGGATCGGCGCCGCCGTGCCCGGCACGCCACTGATCGCAGCCTCGCCGGCATAAGCCACCGTGCCGCCCGGCGTCCGCACCGTGGCGACCGCCACCTGCCCGGTATTCTCCATGAAGATCGCGACGCGGGTTTCCCCGTCCTGTGCGGCGACCAGCCCACGCTCGATCGCGAACGGGCCGACTCCGGCAAGGATATTGCCGCAATTCTGCGCGTCGCTGACGATCGCCTGTTCGACAAAGACCTGCAGGAACAGATAGTCGATATCGACGCCGGGGCGTGTCGACTTGCGCACCACCGCCACCTTGGAGGTCAGCGGATCGGCGCCGCCCATCCCGTCGATCTGGCGCGGATCGGGGGAGCCCATCACGCGCAGCAGAAAGGCATCACGCGCGGCCGCGTCGGCGGGAAGGTCTTCGCCAAGGAAATAGCCGCCCCTGGACGTGCCGCCGCGCATCCACATGCAGCGCACACCGATCGCCTCAGACATATTTCAATCCCATCTGGGCGAGTTTCCCGCGCATGTCATAAATGTCTAGGCCGAGTTCGCCCGCCGCGAGCCGGGCGCGCTTGGCTTCCTCATTGGCTTCGCGCGCCCGCGCCTTTTCGAGCACGACCGCCGCATCGGCGCGCGGCACGACGCACACGCCGTCATCATCGGCGATCACCACGTCGCCGGGGTGGACCAGCGCGCCGGCGCAGACCAATTGGACATTCACCGAACCAAGCGTAGCCTTGACCGTCCCTTGCGCGAACACCGCCTTCGACCAGACCGGGAACCCCATTTCGGTAAGATCCCGCACATCGCGCACGCCCGCATCGATAATCAGCCCGCGACAGCCGCGCGCCATCGCGGAAGTGGCGAGAAGATCACCGAAATAACCGTCTTCGCAGGGGCTGGTGGGGGCGAGCACCAGGACATCGCCTTCGCGCAATTGCTCGATCGCGACATGGACCATCCAGTTATCGCCCGGCGGGGCGGAAATCGTGACCGCGGTGCCCGCGATCCGGGCGCGCGGATAGATCGGGCGCATGTGGCTTGCCATCAGCCCGGTGCGGCCCTGCGCCTCGTGCACGGTGGCGACGCCGCAGGCGGCGAGGCCGTCCACTATGGCGAGTGGGGGGCGCTCCACCCCGGTCACGACCACGCCTGCCATCCTCATTCTCCTCATCACGGGGCGCGAAACCTCGTTCGCCCATCGAGAAAACACAATTCCGAATTGCGATGCACCGATAAGTTTATGCTATACGTCGCCAACACGATGACCCGCCCGTTCGACCTCAACCTGCGCCATTTGCGCGCGCTGCCGCTGATCGCGGAACGCGGCAGCATGAGCGCGGCGGCGGAGGCGATCGGCCTGTCGCAACCGGCACTCGCGCAGGGGCTGGCCAAGCTTGAGGAGCGGTTCGCCACGATGCTGTTCGAGCGGCTTCCAGACGGGATGCGCGCGACCGAGGCGGGCGCGCGCGTGATCCCGCGCGTGCGCGCCGCGCACGACCGGCTGGCGCGCGCGATGCGCCC
>NZ_CALMPA010000065.1 GCF_937871615.1 uncultured Sphingomonas sp.
CCATCGAGGCCGCCTTCGCGCCCGCCGCCTCGCGCGCGGCGAGCGTCAGATATTGTGGCGTGCGAATACCCGCCACCACATCCTCGCCCTGCGCGTTGATGAGGAATTCGCCGTAATAGACGTTCTCGCCGGTCGAGGGATCGCGGGTGAAGGCCACCCCCGTGGCCGAGGTGTCACCCATATTGCCGAACACCATCGCCTGCACGTTCACCGCCGTGCCCCAGGTGCCCGGAATGTCGTTCAGCCGGCGATAGACCTTGGCGCGCTCCGCCTGCCACGATCCGAACACCGCGCCGACAGCGCCCCACAATTGATCGTGCACGTCCTGCGGGAAGGGCTTGCCCCATTCCGCCTCGACCAGCTTTTTGTATTCGGCGACCAGCGCCTTCCAGTCCGCCGCCGACATCTCGGTATCGAGCGTGAAGCCCTGATCCTCCTTGGCGATCTCCAGTGCTTCCTCGAACGCGCCGTGATCGAGTTCCAGCACCACATCCGAATACATCTGGATGAAGCGGCGATAGCTGTCCCACGCGAAGCGTTCGTCGCCGGAAACCTTGGCCAGCCCCTCGACCGTTTCGTCGTTGAGGCCGAGGTTGAGCACCGTATCCATCATCCCCGGCATCGACACCCGCGCGCCCGAGCGGACCGAGACGAGCAGCGGCCCCGCCCCATCGGCAGAGGCATCGCCGAATTTCTTCCCCGTCACGCCCTCGATATGCGCCAGGCCCTGCGCCACTTCAGCGCGGAGCGTCTCGGGGAATTGCTCGCCATCGTCATAATAGCGCGTGCACATCTCGGTGGAGATGGTGAAGCCGGGGGGCACCGGCAGCCCGATCGAGGCCATTTCCGCCAGATTCGCGCCCTTGCCGCCAAGCAGAAACTTGTCGCCCTTGCCCCCATCGGAAACACCACCACCGAACCGATAGACGTATTGCGTCATCTTCCATCCCCAAGTGTCTGTTTTCGCTGCGGACGCGAAATAGATAGGCCGATCATGCAGGATCGAGGGGGTCTTACCCCTCGATCTTCGAGAAATCCGCGACGCTGTGCACCGCAGCACGAACGCGCGCAAGCAATGCGAGCCGCGCGGCGCGCTTCACCTGATCGGCGTCGTTCACCGTCACCGCATCGAAGAACACGTCGATCGGCGCGCGCAGCGTGGCAAGCGCGGCCATCGCCGCCTCGAAATCCTCGTTCGCCACCGCATCGGCGGCGGCGGGCTCCGCCGCATCGAGCGCCGCCTCCAGCGCGGCCTCGGCTGGCTCGGGGGTGTATCCCGCCCCCACTTCGTCATTCCCGCGAAGGCGGGAATCCAGAGACGCCGACGCTGCGACTCCCGCACCAGCGTCGGGCGTCTGGCCCCCCGCCTTCGCGGGGGTGACGGCGGTGGCTGGCGCGGCATACCCTTCCTTCTTGAGGATATTCGCCGCGCGCTTGTATCCGGCGAGAAGGTTCGCGCCGTCATCGGTGGTAACGAACGATTGCAACGCATGAACCCGCGCGAGCAGCCGGACGAGATCGTCCTCGCCCCCCAGCGCGAACACCGCGTCGATCAGGTCATGACGGACACCCGCTTCGCGTTGCTGGACCTTGAGGCGGTCGGCGAAGAACAGCATACCATCGTCGCTAATTCTATAGAGATTCTCGGTATCCTGCTTCGCCTTTTCAATCACCTGCTCTTCGGCGTCAGCACGGATTGCTCGATAAAATTCAACAGCAACATCTTTTCCCATCCCAATAACGCGAGACAGGTCACCAAATGTCCGATTAGCAACTATTGTTGGATCAATCTGCTTACCGAATGGCTGTCGAAAAGTTGCTTCAACAAAAGCAGCTCGCAAATCGAATCGCAGTCCGTTCGACTGGATAATAGCGAGAACCCCCAGCGCGGCTCGACGTAACGCAAACGGGTCTTTCGAACCTGTTGGCCTCTCGTTTTCCGAGAAAAAACCGGCAATCGTATCCAGCTTATCCGCCAACGACACTGCCACCGTAACCGGCGCGGTGGGCACCTCATCGCCCTGCCCGACCGGCTTGTAGTGATCGCGGATCGCCTCGGCGACTTCGCGCGGTTCGCCCTGCGCGGTGGCATAATAGCCGCCCATCAGGCCCTGCAGCTCGGGGAATTCGCCCACCATCCCGGTGACGAGATCGGCCTTGGCCAGCCGCGCGGCGCGTTCGGCCATGTCGGCGA
>NZ_CALMPA010000066.1 GCF_937871615.1 uncultured Sphingomonas sp.
CAGGGGCATTGGGTGAAACGCGCTGAAACGCGCTTTCGCCATTATCCTCAGGATTTCCTAGGAGTTTGGCAAGGGCGCGGGACGGCGTGGAACAGCGTGAAACGGGGGTCTGGTGGGTCCGCCGGGGCTCGAACCCGGGACCTCTCGATTAAAAGTCGCTTGCTCTACCGACTGAGCTACGGACCCTCACCAGCGCCACGCCGGTTAGGGAGCGTGCGCCGCCGGGTCAACCGTGTGTGAAGCTGAAGCGCATTTAGTCCGGTCACCGGATCGCGCCAGCCGGGGGCGAGACCGATCAGCGGACGCAGCACGAAATCGCGTTCGCGCAGCGCAACATGGGGAATGATGAGGCCCGGCGATCGCCATATGCCGCCTGACCAGGCGAGGATATCGAGATCCAGCACGCGCGCCCCCCAGCGCCGCCCGCGCCGCCGACCGAAGGCGCGCTCGATATCTTTCAGCCGGGCGAGCAATTCGGGGGGCGCCTCGTCGCTCTCGATCATCGCGACGGCATTGGCATAGGCGCGATTCGACGGGCCGAGCGGCGCGCTGGTGATGATCGGCGACACCCGTTTCGCCCCGATCGCGGCCAGCGCGGCGCAAAGTTCCGCGCGCGGGCCGCCGTGGCGGCCACGGCGATTGGAGCCGAGCGCGATCAAGTAGCTTTGCGTCATTGGGCACAAGGCTCTAACCGATTGCGGATGATGAGCGTAGCGTCCCCTTTCCCCGCCACCGAGCCGTCGCGCGATTGCCCGCGCTGCCCCCGGCTCGTCGCGCTGCGTGAGGAATTGCGCGCCGCGCACCCCGATTGGTGGAACGCGCCGGTGCCGTTATTCGGCGATCCCGATGGGTGGCTGGTGGTCGTCGGCCTTGCGCCCGGCAGGGACGGGGCGAATCGCACCGGGCGGGCGTTCACCGGCGATGCGGCGGGAGGCCTGCTGTTCGCGACGCTTGCGAAGTTCGGGCTGAGCGAGGGCGTGTTCGACGGGCGCGCGGACGATGGCGTCGCGCTGAAAGGGGTGGCGGTGGTGAATGCGGTGCGTTGCCTGCCGCCGGCGAACAAGCCGAATCCGCAGGAGGCGCAGGCTTGTCGCGCGTTCCTGAAGGCGCCGGTCGATGCGCTGCGCCATGCGCGGGTGTTCATTGCGCTGGGGCAGATCGCGCACCAGTCCACGGTGAAGGTGCTGGGCGGCAAGCTTCCCAAGGCGCGCTTCGCCCATCTCGCCGAACATCACATGCCCGATGGGCGCGTGCTGATAGATAGCTATCACTGTTCGCGCTACAATCAGAACACCGGGCGGCTGACCCCGGCGATGTTCGAGGCGGTCTTCGAGCGCGCGCTGGCGCTGCGCGGCTGATTCCGGCGCGGCGCACATTTCCCTAAAAAAGTTTTAACGGCGCCGTGCGGGAAGGCGCGGGCGGCGTCGTCACAGGCAATGTAGCGGGCAAGGGGAAAGCCCGCTGCATGTTTGCCTCGGGAGGAACGGCGTGTTTCAGGATTTCATGCGCCCGGATCGGATCGGCGCGGCGACCTTCGAGGGGGGATGTCGTTCGCGTGACTGGTCCGTGTTGCTACCGTTTTTCAACGAGCGGGATTATCTGCGCGATACGGTGGCAAGTCTGGCGGTGCAGTCGAAACCGCCGTTCCTGATATTGATCGACAATGGCAGCACGGACGGCAGCGCCGACGTGGCGGTTGCGGTGGCGCGCGAATATGGCGTTCCGCATGTGCTGGTGCATGAGCCGCGCCCCGGCAAGGTCGCCGCGCTGGCGGCGGGGCTGCCGTTCGTCGCGACCGCCTATGTCGCGACGTGCGACGCGGACACCTGGTATCCGCCAAATTATCTGGCCGCCGGGCAGGCGCTGATCGAACAGGGCGGGCGCGGCGGGGCGGGGGCCTATTTCGTGTCGCGCCGGGCGCGCTTCCTCGAACGCGCGGCGGGCGCATTCCTGATCCGATGCGTCGCACGGCTTTTTCCCGGCCAGTGCCACGCGGGCGGCGCCGGGCAGGTGTTCCGCGCCGCCACGTTGCGCCGCGCGGGCGGGTTCGATCCGGCGCGCTGGAACCTTGTGCTGGAGGATCATGAGGTGATCCACCGGCTGCTTCGGCACGGATCGATGGGCTATGGCGCGGCTTTGTGGTGCGCGCCGGCGCCGCGCAAGCGCGATCGCGCCTCGGTGCGGTGGACGGTCGCGGAGCGGCTTTGCTATCTCGCGATGGGCGCGCGTGCGGGGGACTGGTTCTTCTACGATTATCTCGCGCGCCGGCTCAACCGTCGGAAACTGTCGAGCGACCGCCTGCGGGAGCGGCGTTTCCAGATCGCGGCCGTCTCGCCGAACCTGCCCCGGGCGCCGGTGCGGGCGATGGTGACGGCATGACCGCACCACGCCTTATCGTTTGCGCGGATGATTTCGCCTTGTCCCGCCAGATCAGCGAGACGATCGCGTCGCTCGCATTTGCGGGGCGGATCAACGCGATCAGTTGCATGGCGGTCTGTCGCGGCTGGGCGCACGATGCCGAGCTGTTGCGGGATTTGCCGTCGGGCGTCCAACTCGGGCTGCACGTCACGCTGACCTGCGAGGAGCCGCTCACCGATATGCCGGAATATCTCCCCGATGGCGGGCGGATGCCGGAAATTGATCCGCTGACGGTGGCGGCGGCGAAGGGCAATCTGCCGCTTGAGGAAATCGCGTGCGAGATCGACGCGCAGTTCCGCGCCTTTCGCAAGGCGATCGGTTGCGCGCCCGATTTCGTCGATGCGCATCAGCACGCGCATGTCCTTCCCGGCATCCGCCGCCTGTTCCTCGATGCCGTTGCGGAACATGCGCCGGGCGCATGGATCCGCGATTGCGGCGACCGGGTGAGCGCGATCGCGGCGCGGCCTTATCGCGGCAAGGCGATCGGCAGCGCCTATCACGCGCGCGGCCTACGGCGCGCGGCGGCGCGGCGCGGCATTGCCTGTAATTCCGGTTTCGCGGGGCATTACGATTTCCGTGGCGATTATGAAGCGATCTTTCCGCGTTTCCTGCGTCGGCCCGGCAAGATGCACCTCATCATGTGCCATCCCGGCGCGGGAACGCTGGCCGGTGACGATATCGCCGATGCGCGCCCGCGCGAGGCGGCGGCCTTGCACCGGATGCGGATCGCGGACATGGCTCGTGCCCATGGCCTGGAATTCGACGCATGACATGGCGCACGCTCCCACGCCGCGAGCAGGCGCCTGATGGCGGAGCCGACACTGGTTTCCGCTTATGGGGAGCAACGCGCCATGTTGCTGCGCCTGCTCACCGCGCGTCTGGGCAGCGCGGCGGATGCCGAGGATGCGTTGCAGGATCTGTGGTTTCGCATCGTTTCCGGCCCGGTCACGCGGGTGGACAATCCGGCGGCCTATCTGATGCGCATGGCGGGCAATCTGGCGACCGATCGGCGGATCGCCGCGCGGCGCCGCGCGCTGCTGGAAACGCATTGGGCGGAATCGGGGGATTCGGCGCTCGATCTGCCGTCACCCGAACGCGCGGCGCTGGCGCGCGACGCGCTGTACCGGGCGGATATGGTGATTGCCGCGATGCCGGAACGGATGCGCACCGCCTATCGCCTGTTTCGCATGGATCATCTGCCGCAGCGCGAGATCGCGGACCGATTGGGTATCTCGCTCAGCGCGGTGGAGAAACTGTTGCAGCGCGCCTATCGCCGGCTGCACGCGATGGCGGACGAGGGCGGCGATGACTGACATCGACGATATGGTTCTCGACGTGGCGATCGGCTGGCACGTCCGCCAGGCGGAAATGGACGAGTCTGCGTGGCTCGATTTCGTCACCTGGCTGGAATCCGATCCGGCGCACGCCAGCGCTTATGATGTGGTGAGCATCGCCGATGCGGAGCGCCACGCGGCGACGCCCGCCGCTTTGCCGGTTGCCGCCAATGACGAGGACGAACCCGGCGTGCGGCGCTGGTATCACCGCCGGCGCGGTTTCGCGATGGCGGCGGCCGCGCTCGCCGCCGTGGTGGTCGGCAGCGTCGGGCTGATGGAGCAGCGCGGCGGCGGTGCCGCCCCGATCGAGATCGCCGCCAATGGCCCGCGCACGCTCGCGCTGGCCGATGGCACGCAGGTCGCGATGGAGGCGGGCGCGCGGGTTGCGATCGGTGGCGGCGATCAGCGTTCGGCGATGGTCGAAAGCGGGCGCGTCACATTCCGTGTCACGCATGATGCCAATCGCCCCTTCACCGTGCGCGTGGGTGATTGGGAAGTCCAGGATATCGGCACGATATTCGCGATCACGCGCGGCGCGAACGGCGTGGATGTCAGCGTCAGCGAAGGATCGGTGCTGTTCGATCCCCGCAACAGCCGCATCACGCTCAAGGCGGGGGAGGCGCTCACCGTGCTTCCAGGGCAGCGGATAATGCGATCGCGGGTTGATTCCGATCGGACGCGGACGCTGGCTTTCTCCGGGCAGCCGATCGGTTTCGTGGCCGAATCGATCGGGCTTGTCCTGGAGCGGGACGTTCGCGCCAGCGATCGTGTCGCGCAAATGCCCTTTACCGGCATCGTTCGATTGACGGGCGACGCGCCCCGAGACATGTCGCATTTTGCGGAACTGACGGGAATGCGCGTTTCTCATGAGGGGGGTGGCTGGATCATCGCATCGCCGGGGGCGCCGACGCGCTAGGCTCGCCGTTGCCGTGGCGGCGGCGCTGATCGCTGCGCCGCCCGCCGCCATGGCCGTGCCCGCCGGCCCGGTTTCGCTTCAGTCCGCGCTGCTGGAACTCGCCACGCGCACCGGATCGGAGATCGTCAGCCTTGAGCCGGGGCTGCGCGCGATCCGGGTCCAGCCCGCGCCGACGGGCCTTTCCGCCGAGGCCGCGCTGCGCCGCCTGTTGCGCGGCACAGGCTATCGCGCGGAGCGGATCGGGCCGCACAGCTACCGTGTCGTTCGCGTGCCCGAGCGTCGTCACCTCTCGCCGTCCGCGTCTCCTTCGAGGGAGGCGAGCGAGGCGGCGCCCGAAGTGCCCGAAGTGATCGTCACCGCCAGCAAGCAGCACGTGCCGCTGCTGCGCTTTCCCGCGTCGATCCTGACCATCCAGCCGCAGCCGAATCCGGCGAGCAGCCCGACCAACGACCTCACCGATGCGGTGCGTTCGACCCCGGTGTTGCAGTCCACCGCGCTCGGGCCGGGGCGCAACAAGCTTTTCATCCGCGGCATCGCCGACAGCAGCTTCAACGGGGCGACCCAGGCGACCACGAGCTATTATCTCGACGATGTGCAGATGAGCTATTCCACCCCGGAGCCGGGGCTGGCGCTGGTCGATGTCCGCTCGGTCGAGGTGATGGAGGGGCCGCAGGGCACGCTCTATGGCGCGGGCGCGATCGGGGGGATCATCCGCATCGTGCCGAATCCGGCGCAACCGGGCGTCTTCCATGGCTCGATCGCGGCGAGCGGCGCGATGACGGTGGATGGGCGACCGGGCGGTGATCTGTCGGGGTTCGTCAATCTGCCGATCCCCGGCGATAGCGCGGCGGTGCGGCTGGTCGGTTATGTGTCGCGCGAGGGCGGCTATATCGACGATCCGCTGCTCGGCCGGGAAGCGATCAACGCGATCGACCGGATCGGTGGCCGCGCGTCTGTGCGGATCGACGCCGGCGACGGGTGGCGGATCGACGCCACCGGGCTCGGCCAGCGGATTTCGGCGGGCGACGCGCAATATATCGATCTCGATGGCAAGGATCTGTCGCGCTCGGCGCGCGCCGCCCAGCCTTATTGGAACAGTATCCTGCTTGGGCGCGTCAGCATCACCAAACACTGGCCGGGCGGGCTGGAATTCGTCTCGGTCAGCGGCGTCAGCCAGTATGACGCCGACGATCGTTTCGATGCGACCCCGCCGGGCGCGCGGAAAGCCATCGGCTACACGACCGTCCGGTCCAATCTGTTGTGGACCAATGAGGTTCGCCTGTCGCGATCGAGCGCCGACGGCGAATCCTGGGTGGTCGGGCTGGCGGTGCTTCGGAATCGCGATGCGGAAAACCGCACTTTAGGTCCAGCGAACGATCCGAGTGAGATCATTGGCGTCACGAACGTTTCCCAAAACGTGTCGATGTTCGGAGAAGTGACCGAACCGCTCAGCCGCAATTTCTCCGCAACGCTGGGTCTCCGCGCCACCGAAGCCCGCGTCGATGGCTATCCGTCGATCAAGCCGCGCGCGGGCGATCTGGTGCGCGGGCGGATGACGCGGCGCATTGATCCAACGCTCGCCTTGTCATGGCAACTCGCGCCGGATTTGTCGGTCTATGGGCGATTTCAGTCCGGTTTCCGCACCGGCGGCCTCGCGGTGGCGCGCGGCGTCGGGCGTGTCGCGGAATTCAAATCCGATGCGATCGGCATGGGCGAAGTGGGTTTGCGGCGGTTGCGGCGCGGGCCGACCGGCCTCAATCTGACCGCCGCACTGTCCTATGCGCGCTGGCGCGATATCCAGGCCGACCTGATCGACCGGCGGGGCCAGCCCTATACCGCGAATATCGGCGATGCCCATATCTTCACCGGGGAGATGAGCGCGGATTGGGTGCCGATGGCGCGGCTGCGCTTCGATCTTTCCGCGCTTTACACGGTCAATCACATCACGGGGCCGCTCGCTTCTACCTCGCCGTTCGCCAATCAGCGCCTGCCGAATACGCCGCCGATCAGCGCGCACGCCGGGGTAAGTTATGACTGGAGCGCATTTGGCGGCACGATGCGCGCGACGGGCGCGCTCGATTATATCGGCCGCTCGGTGCTGGGGTCGGGGCGCTATCTCGATTTCGAACAGGGGCAATATGCGGTGTTGTCGGCACGGGCGGAATGGTTGCGCCGTGATTTTACGCTGTGGCTGGCCGCCGATAACCTGACCGACAGCCGGGGCAATCGTTTCGCGTTCGGGAACCCGTTTACCTTGGCGATGCGCGAACAGAGCACGCCGCTACGCCCCACCACGCTGATGCTCGGTGTGAAACTGGAACGCTAGTTACAAAAAAACCGCGCAAGAACCTTGTCTTGCGCGGGTTTCTTGTCCCGGCGCGGAAAGGCCGGTGCGCGTCAGTAAACGCGCTTCTTCGGCTTGATATATTCCGCGTCGTCGGTGAGCGTGTAATCATGCACCGGGCGATAGTCGATCCGGGTCGCGCCGCCCTTGCCGCCCCAGCCATCGAACGTGGCGGTGGTGTGCTTCATCCAGTTCGCATCGTCGCGATCCGGGAAATCCTCGTGCATATGCGCGCCGCGGCTTTCCTTGCGGTTGTCCGCGCCCTTCATCGTCACGACCGCCTGGCCGATCAGATTGTCGAGTTCCATCGTCTCGATCAGATCGGTGTTCCAGATCAGCGAGCGATCGGTGATGCCGATATCTTCCATGCTCTTGTAGACCGCGTCGATCTTCTGGACGCCTTCCGCGAGCAGCGCGGAATCGCGGAACACGGCGCAGTGGCGCTGCATCGTGCGCTGCATATCCATGCGGATCTTCGCGGTGGACGAGCCGCCGCTGGCGTTGCGGAAATGATCGAGACGGGTGAGCGCCTGCTCCTCCGAGCCCTTGGGCAACGGATTGTGCGGCGTGTTCGGCTTCAGCGTATCCTTGAGGCGCAGGCCCGTCGCCCGGCCGAACACCACAAGGTCGATCAGCGAGTTCGAGCCGAGGCGGTTCGCGCCATGGACCGAGACGCACGCCGCTTCGCCGACCGCGAACAGGCCGGGGACGACCGCATCGGGGTTGCCGTCCTTCAACTGGACGACTTCGCCGTGATAGTTCGTCGGGATGCCGCCCATGTTGTAATGGACGGTCGGGGTCACCGGCAGCGGCTGGCGCGTGAGATCGACGCCCGCGAAGATCTTGCCCGTCTCGGTGATGCCGGGAAGCCGCTCGTGCAGCACCTTGGGATCAATATGATCGAGGTGGAGATAGATATATTCGCCGTGCGGGCCGACGCCGCGCCCTTCGCGCATTTCCATCGCCATCGAGCGGGCGACCACGTCACGGCTGGCGAGATCCTTCGCGGACGGGGCGTAACGCTCCATGAAGCGTTCGCCCTCGGAATTGGTGAGATAGCCGCCTTCACCGCGCGCGCCCTCGGTGATGAGCACGCCCGCGCCATAGATGCCGGTCGGGTGGAACTGGACGAACTCCATGTCCTGCAATGCGAGGCCCGCGCGCAGCGCCATGCCATTGCCGTCGCCGGTGCAGGTGTGCGCCGAGGTCGCGGACTGATAGACGCGCCCGCCGCCGCCCGTCGCCAGCACGACGGCGTGGCTGCGGAAGCGGTGGATCGCCCCGGTTTCCATGCACATCGCGATCACGCCACGGCACGCGCCGTTTTCCATGATGAGATCGAGCGCGAAATATTCGACGTAGAAATCCGCGTCATATTTCAGGCTCTGCTGATAGAGCGCGTGAAGCATGGCGTGGCCGGTGCGGTCGGCGGCGGCGCAGGTACGCTGCACCGGAGGGCCTTCGCCCATATTCTGCATATGGCCGCCGAACGGGCGCTGGTAGATCGTGCCGTTGTCGTTGCGGCTGAACGGCACGCCGGCGTGCTCCAGTTCGTAAACCGCGGCGGGCGCCTCGCGCACCATATATTCGATCGCGTCCTGGTCGCCGAGCCAGTCGGAACCCTTGACGGTATCGAACATGTGCCAGGACCAATGATCCGGCGAGTTGTTGCCGAGGCTGGCGGCGATGCCGCCCTGCGCCGCGACCGTGTGGCTGCGCGTCGGGAACACCTTGGTGATGCAGGCGGTTTTCAGCCCGCTTTCCGCGATGCCCATGGTGGCGCGGAGGCCCGAGCCGCCAGCGCCAACGACAACCGCGTCATAGCTATGGTCGATGATCTGATAGGCGGACATCAGGCGGCGGCTCCGAAGGCGATCTTGAGGATCGAGAAGATCGCGATCCCGGCAGTGACCGCGACGAACAGGTTGAGGAGGATCATGAGAACGACGCGGTTCTGCCCGTGCGCATAATCCTCGATCGCCACCTGGAGGCCCAGGCGGAAGTGATAGAAGACCGATGCGATGAGCAGCAGCATCGGCACGGCGACCCATGCGGATGACATCCAGGTGTGGACGCTGGCGTAATCATAGCCGGGCAGGCGGGCGAGCGAGATCAGCAGCCACGCCATGAACAGGATGTTCGTGCCGGCGGTGATCTTCTGATGCCACCAGTGCGTTACGCCGTGATGGGCGCTGCCCAGCCCGCGCACGCGGCCAAGTTCGGTTCCGGTTCCCATCACTTCACCCCCAGATAAAACCAGAACCCGATCGTCAGCAGCGTCGAGCAGACGAAGGTGAGGATCGCGAGCAGGCGATTCGTCTTCAGTTCGAAAGCCGCGCCGGTATCCAGCACGAGGTGGCGGATGCCGCTCATCAAATGCTGGAACAGCGAGAAGGTGAGGCCGACGCCGATCACCCAGCCGAGCGGGTTCAGATGGCCGTCGGGCTGCGCGAAGACGCTGACGAAGGTGGCATAGGCCTGCCCGCCGGCCGCGATCGCGGCGAGCCACCAGACGAGCAATGCGGCGCCAACCGTCGCCAGGCCGTCTCCGGTGACGCGGTGGAGGATGGAGGCCAGCATGGCCGGGCTCCAGCGATAATGAAGCTGGAGTGGGCCGCTGAAGAGATGCGGGCTGCGCGGACGCGCGGGTTTCGAGGCCAAGGGCGTGTTTCCTGCGATGAGCCGACGGTTCGGGCGGGTCTATGAGGCGGCGCGCGCGGGGATGCAAGCGCGCACCTTCGTTCAATTCGTTACATGGCCGCCCTAACCGCTGATTAACCAATGGCCCTTAACCTTTCGCGCTACATCAAGGAATGGAGCGTGCCCTTGCCTACGGACCTGCCCGCCATCGGGTCGATCGCATCGACGATCGACATCGCCGGTCGTCTCAAGGTGTTCGATTTCGACGGCACCTTGCTCGGCGCGAGCCGCGAAGTGTGGGCGGTGATCGAGCCTGAGATTCGGCAGGTTTCCGGCGCTTATTGGGAGCAGTGGCTGCGTTGCTTCGCGGATCAGCGGGCATGGGCGCCCGATGAGACGGAGAAGATGATCGACCTCGGCTGCACCTTCCTGCGGCACCGATTCCTTGAGACGGCGGGCAGCGCGTGGATCGAATCGATCGAGCGTTCGGTTGCCGCCGCCTATGCCGTCGATGTGTCGAAAACGGCGCTCTTGTCGATGATAAGCGCCAGCGATCGCGCGGCGCTCGACGTTATGATGCGGCGGCTGGAGCGCAGCGATCCGCGACTCGCCGGAATGGTCGACACGCTGATGCGGCTTTCCGCGCTGGAAGGCGAAATCACGGTCGCGGTCTATTCCTCCTATCTCGAATATGCCGAAAAAGTCGCGCGCGATCGGCTGGCGGGCGAGTTTCACGACGGTATCGCAGCGACGGTGGAAAGCGCGACATCGGAAGGTGGCGCGTTGCGCCTGCTTGCGTCCGGCGCGTCATCGTCGACGCGCGGCGTGCTCGGCAAGGCGAGCGAGGTTGCGGCAGCCGCCGAGCAATCCGCCGTCGCGATGCGTGAAGCGGCGATGACCGCCGCCGGCCTGATCCGCGCGATCGAGGATGCGCGAACCGAGGTGGAGGTCGCCGCGGAAATTGCCAACCGCGCCAGTGCGCAGGCGGGGGCCGCGGTCGGCGTGTCCCAGATGCTATCGGATCACGCGCAATCAATCGAATCGATCCTGGGCCTGATTCGCGACATCGCGGGGCAGACCAACCTGCTCGCGCTCAACGCCACGATCGAGGCGGCGCGCGCGGGGGATGCCGGGCGGGGCTTCGCGGTGGTGGCGCAGGAGGTGAAAAGCCTGGCGAACCAGACGGCGCGCGCCACCGATGATATCGCGGCAAAGATCGCCGCGATCCAGTCCGCCACGCGCAGCACGGTCGAAACCAACGCCAGCATCAAGGCGACGGTCGCGGAGGTCGAGGATTCGGCCACCCGCATCCGCAATGCGATGGAAGCGCAGGCGCAAACCGTGACCGCGATCACGGCAGCCGTCGATGAAGCCGCGCTGGCGGCGGATTCGATGTCGAGCACGATCGCCGCGATCCGCGAGGATACCGAGGCGGTGGCGGGCGAGATCGACGCATTCGGCGCCGGCTTCGATTCGCTTTCCAGCCGCCTTGCTGTGCTGAAGGCGAGCGCGGGGGATTTCGCGCGCAAGGTCGCCGTCTGATCGCTGGCCTGGTCTCCGCCGTGGCCTGATCCTTCGGCCATCGCTATGGCGGCGCGCATGATACATATTCTTGCCACCGGCACCTCGCGCGGGATCGGTGCCGCCACTCTCGCCGCGCTCGATCGGCCCGGCGTGCGGATCGTCGGGCACGGCACCGCCAGCGGCATCGCCGCGGACTTTTCCGATCCTGCCGCCCCGGCGAAATTGTGGGATAGCGCGCTTGCCGAACTCGGCGCGATCGACGTGCTGATTAACAACGCAGGCGTGTTCGAGGCGAACCCGATCGAGCGCGATGACGCGGCGTGGAGCGCGGCGTGGGAACGCACGATGCGCATCAATCTCACCGCCGCCGCCGAACTCTCCCGCATGGCGGTGCGCCACTGGCAGGAGCGTGGGCAGGGCGGGCGAATCATCAACATCGCCAGCCGCGCCGCGCATCGTGGCGACAGCCCGGCACACTGGCATTATGCCGCCGCAAAGGCCGGCATGGTCGCGATGACCAAGACGATCGCGCGCGGCTATGCGCGCGACGGCATCCTCGCCTTCGCGATCTGCCCCGGCTTCACGATGACCGGGATGGCCGACGATTATCTCGCCAGCCGGGACGGCGATAAGTTGCTTGCCGATATCCCGCTCGGCCGGGTGGCGATGCCGGAGGAAGTGGCGGAAATGGCGCGCTGGCTGGCGCTCGACGCACCGGCGTCGATGACGGGAGCGGTGCTGGATGTGAATGGAGCGAGCTATGTCCGCTGACAGTTGGAAGGTGAGCCTGCCCTGCACGCGTGCGGAAGCGGAGGCGATCGACGCCGCGGACGATCTCGCGATTGATGCCGTGCTGATGACCACCGAGGAGGTGGAGGACGACGTGGAACGCTGGCGGCTCGACGCTTATCTGGAATCCGAGCCGAACGAAGCGACGCTGGCTGCGCTGTGCGCGCTGGTGCCGAGCGCCGCTGGCACGGTCCCCCGGATCGAGGCGCTGACCGCGCAGGATTGGGTGGCGATGAGCCAGGCCGGGCTGGAGCCGATCCGCGAGGGGCGGTTCGTCGTCCATACGTCGGCGTATCCGGTAACGATCGCGCCCGATGAGCGCGCCTTCCTGATCGACGCGGGGCAGGCGTTCGGCACCGGGCATCACCAGACGACCGCCGGTTGCCTCGCGATGCTCGACGCGCTGGCCGGCCAGCGTTTCGCCAATGTCATTGATTTCGGCACCGGCACGGGGCTGCTCGCCTTTGCCGCGCGGCATCTGTGGCCCGAGGCGCGGGTGATGGCGACCGACATCGACCCGATCGCGATCGAGGTGACGGCGGAGAATATGGCCGCCAACCATGTCGCCGCGATCGAACTCGTCGTGGCGGACGGCGCGCGCGCGGCGGAGATCGACGCGCGTGCGCCTTATGATCTGCTGATCGCCAATATCCTCGCCGGCCCGCTGGTGGCGATGGCGCCGGAGGTGACGGCGGTGGCGGGCGCCCATGCGACGATCGTGCTGGCGGGCCTGCTCACCAATCAGGCTGAGGCGGTGATCGACGCCTATCGCGCGCAGGGCTGTACGCTGACGGCGCGTGACGTGCGTGGCGACTGGACGATCCTCCAGCTTCGCGCACCGGCGGAGCCGCACGCCAGCGCCACCAGCGGAGACCGCGAAGCGTGGAAAACCGATGGGCGGTTTGGTTAGGGCCGATCGCCCGTCAACCCACGCGGCCTCGATTGGCCGGTTTTCCGCGCCTGCGGCTCGACCTGACCTATGCGGTAACGCAAGCCAGGGCCGATCGACATTCAGGTCAGGTCGAGCCGAAAATGGTGGTTTCTCGTGACCCGGAGCGCAGCGTACTAAAGGTACGTGAGCACCGGAAGCGCGGGAAACCACCATTTGCAGGCCGGCATGGGTTGAATGTCGATCGGCCCTAGGGAAAAGGCAGGGGAGAGGCGGTCCATTCGCTGATCGCGCGCGCGATCAGCGTGTTGAGCGCCTGCGCCTGGCGCCGCCACGCCGCGTCTGCGGGGGCATCCCAATCGTCGCCCGCCGCCTCGCCCAGTGCGTCGATCGCCATGTCGACGAAATCGGCATATTCCTGCGCCGGGAAATGGCCGTAATTGCGGTGCTGGAATACCAGTTCCGCAATCTGGCTCCAAACCCAGCTTTCGTCCTGCGCCAGCCCGAGCATCCATCCCAGCGCCTCGCTCGTCATGCGCTGCGAGGTGGCCTCGACATGCATGAACAACGCGCGATGATCGGGATAGCGGGCGAGGAATCGCTCGAACAGCGCCGCGCGCATCGCCGGTTCGCGCGGCGCGGTGGCCACGAGGCTCCGTTCCATCAGCGCCGCATCGCTCTCCATGGCGCGATTGTGGCGTTATTTACACGGCTGTCAATGACCGGCCTTGGCGAGGGCATAGGCCTGAGTGCCGCGCGTCAACACCGCATCCTCCGGCAGCAGGGTAGCGACCGGAATGTCCGGCTGGTGCTTCAGCTTATCGTATAGCGGCGCGAAATCCGTCTCCGCGGTCACGCGCAGCAGATCGTCGAAGCTCGGGATGACGAAGTAATTCTGCTGGAAATCGTCGATGCGATATTCCGAACGCATCACCCGCGCGAGATCGAAGGCGATCCGGTTGGGCGAGGGGTCATCCAGCGCGAACCGGCTCTCCGAATAGCTGGAGACGATCCCCGCGCCATAGATGCGCAACCCTTCCGGCTCCGCGATCAGCCCGAACTCGACGGTGTACCAATAGAGCCGCGCGAGATATTGCAGCGAGTGCAGCCCAAGCGCGCGCTGCCCGCCCTTGCCGTAAGCGACGAGATAATCCGCGAACACCGGGTCCGCGAGCATCGGCACATGGCCGAACACGTCATGAAAAACATCCGGCTCCTGAAGGTAATCAAGCTGATCGGGGCGGCGGATGAAATTGCCCGCGACGAAGCGGCGGTTGGCCATGTGATCGAAGAACACATCGTCGGGCACCAGCCCCGGCACGGCGACGACCTGCCACCCGGTGAGCTTCATCAGCCGTTCGGATAATTCCTCGAAATCAGGGATGCCGGGGCGCGACAGCTTGAGCACGTCCAGCCCGCGCAGATAGGCATCGGATGCTCGACCGGGCAGGAGCTTCGCCTGGCGCGCGAACAATGTGTCCCATGTCGCGTGCTCCTCGGCGGTGTAATGCCCCCAGTTCTGCGGCACCGTCCAGTCGGCTGCGGCGCCCGGAGGCGGGGATTCAAGGTTTATGTCAGCCATCGTGATACCATAACGCGCCGCGCCGCGCTGCCAAGATGGTAACAGATGAAATCATCTCGGCGGCGGGCGATTGTCCGCGCGGGAGCCTATTCGGTGAGGCTGTGGCTGAGCGTGATCTCGGCCTTCATCAGCTTCGATACCGGGCAACCGGCCTTCGCCTCATTGGCGATCCGCGCGAAATCCTCGGATGAAATCCCCGGCACGAATGCGCGCAGTTCCAGTGCGGATCGGGTGATCGCGAAACCGTCGCCATCCTTGTCCAGCGTCACTTTCGCAACGGTATCCAGCGTGCCGCGATTATAGCCCGCGCGGGCGAGCGCGAAGCTCAGCGCCATGGTGAAGCAACTCGCATGGGCGGCGGCGATGAGTTCTTCCGGGTTGGTGCCGGGCTGATCCTCAAACCGGGTGGCGAAGCCATAGGGATTGTCGGCGAGCGCGCCGGACTGGCTGGAAACAAAGCCTTTGCCGTCTTTGCCGAAACCTTCGTACCGCGCGGATCCACTATGCGTAGGCATCCATTCCTCCTGTTGGGTGGGCGCGGTTATAACGGGCGCGACACAGGAATGTGCCGCGCCCGTCCCAAATAAATCAGCGGCAATGCCGGCTGGACGAGTTGCGTTCGATCGCGCGGCCCGCGAGCGCGCCCACCGCGGCGCCGCCGAGCGTGCCGAGCGCGCGATCGCCGCGATCGTCGATCGCGCGGCCGAGCAGCGCGCCCGCCGCGCCGCCGACGATCAGCCCGGTCGTCCCGTCTGAGCGGCGGCAGCGCATCCGGCCATCTTGCCCCCGCCATTCGCGATAGCTGTGGTGTCCGCGCGCTTCTGCTTCCTGCGTCGTGGCGATCAGCGTCGGCACGACCATCGCGGTGGCGCCCAGCGCCAGCATAATATTACGCATATCTCACTCCCGTATTCTGTCCCGTCCTTCGGATCGTCACGAAAGGACCACGCGGCGAGCCATGGCGCGGCGCGCCTGAACCTGCGGCAACGGCCCGTTCATCGGCACGCGATATCCACGATATCCACGTTATCCACAGCCGCCGACGCGCAATTCGCGCTTGGTGCGACTCGCGATTGATGACAGCATCCGTATTGCGGATTGATGAGGGGAATGGGGATAAAACTCCAGGAAATTCAGAAATTTGCTTCCGATGGATAGCCGGGCTGGTGGCGCGAGCAAACCGCCGGGCGATTGATCGGGAAGGGTGGCAGGCGATCCGGTTATCCACAGGTTCGAGGTGAAAGCTGACGAACCGGGAAGGCTGGCCACGCGACAGCCCGAAGGTATCCGGTGCGGCCCCTGACGGTCGCACCGGATACCGGCTGCTGATGAAGCGGCCAACGGCAGAGCGCGCGTTTCGGCGCGCGGGATAGCCGGGCGATTGCAACCGACCGGACCGCCTCTCGGGGTGAGCGGGTGGCACGCAATGGCCGGCGCTGCGCAGACCGGCACCGTTCGCGGTGTACAGGCGTGGCGCAGGTGGCGTGGCGAACGGAAAGGCACTGGCCTGCGGGCTCGCGGTCTCGTTCCCAACCACCACAAACGCGAAGCTCGCCGCGACGAGCGGCGAGTGGAGCAAGCCGTCGAAATCCGGCGCGGCGCCCCTTTCAGGGGAACAGTCGCGCAAGGTGCGGCGACAGGGGGATCGGCAGTAATGCCGGTCCCCCGAATGCGTTTTGGGGGGCGGGTGTGGTCGGGCGCACCACGGGGCGTCCGACGGCCTTATTGCGCGCCGGGATCGGGACGACGGGACGCCAAGTTCGTGGAAATTTCGGTTGGCCTTGCAAAGGGCCAACCTCGATCACGGCAGCGTCGCGGTCGCGCGGAGGAGCGGGCTTCTCCGCGCGATCGCTTGTGCGGCGGGCGGCTTGTGGCGCCATGCGGCGTCGCTGCGTCGATCAGGGTGATTGAGCGTCGCTCTCTCCTTGCTCCTTGCCTGACACCTCAATCCGCTCGGTCACGGCGTTGCCCTGAGCGAGTTTGAACCCTAGCCAGTCCGGATGCCGCCTGAATTTCTGCCCGCTTTCGCCCCCTGGTTCGATCTCGTCGGGATCGCGGTGTTCGCCGCGTCGGGCGCGCTGGCGGCGGCGCGGCGCGCGCAGACGATGGTTACGCTCGCCTTCTTCGCGCTGATAACCGGCGTGGGCGGCGGCACGGTGCGCGATCTGCTGATCGGGGCGCCGGTGTTCTGGGTGCATGACAGTCGCGCGGCGGCGGTGTGCCTGACGGTCGCGCTGGTGATCTGGTCGACGCCGGAGAAATGGTGGCGCGGCGCGGCGCTCGACTGGTTCGATGCGGTCGGGCTGGCGGCTTATGCGGTCTATGGCGCGGCGAAGGCGATCCGCTTCGGCGTGCCGCCGCTGCCGGCCGCGCTGATGGGGGTGATGACGGCGTGCGCCGGCGGCGTGATCCGCGACGTGGTGGCCGGGGTGCCCTCGATCATCATGCGCCCGGAGCTTTACGTCACCGCGGCTGCCCTGGCGGCGGCATCCTATGTCGTGCTCACGTTGCTCGGCCTGCCGCTCGTGCTCGCGGCGACGCTTTCCGCGCTCGCCGGATTCACCCTGCGCGCCGCCGCGATCCGTTTCCGTCTGGCGCTGCCCGCATATCGCGGGCGGCGCTGAGCGCGAGGGTCAGAGGCGGACCACGCCTGTTTCGGTGAACGGGCGCGGCTCGGTCGGCGGGGTCACGCTGTCGTTCAGCGAACATTGCCAGAAGCCGACATCGATCCAGCGCCCCTGCTTGTAACCAATCTCGCGGTAGACCCCGGCGCGGCGGAACCCCACCGCCTCATGGAGCGAGATCGACCCGTCATTGGGAAGCGACAGCACCCCGATCGCCTGGGTGAAGCCCTGCGCGCGCAGCGTGTCGATCAGCGCCTCGTACAGCAGCCGCCCGACGCCTTGCCCCTGCACCGAACCGGAAACGTAGATCGATGTTTCGACGACATAGCGATATGCTGGGCGATCGCGAAAGCGCGTGGCATAGGCATAGGCGACCACGCCGGAATCATCGCCCTCGCCGGAAGTGGCGACGAGCCATGGATAGAGGCCCTTCGATGCCGCGATCCGCGCGCGCATCGCCCGCGCATCCGGCGCGTCGTTTTCGAACGATACCGTGCCTGAGAGGACATAAGGGGCATAGATCGCGGCGATGGCGGCGGCGTCTTCGGGTTTGGCGGGCCGGATGACGATCAAAGCGGGGCTCCCTCGATATCTGCTGATGGCGCTATCGGGACATGGCGCGCGGGGCAACCGCGGAACAGGGCGTTCATACGCGCGCGATCACAACGCCGTGTCATAGGCTGACGGCGTAACTGTGCGCATCGAAGCTCTGCCCGGTGCGCCCGCGATAATAGTCGCGCCGTTCGCCCACCTTGGCGAAGCCATGCGCGGTATAGAGCGCGACCCCCTCGTTCCCGGCGCGGACTTCAAGATGAAGCTTCTTCACATTGCGCGCCCGTGCATCGGCGATCACCCCGCGCAACAGCGCCGCCCCGATCCCGCGCCGGCGAAATGCGGGGCGGACGGCGATCAGCAGCAATTCCGCTTCATCGAGGATCGCGCGGGACAATGCGAAGCCCGCGACCTCGCCCTCGACGCGCGCCAGCGTCAGCCATACACCGGGCATGGCTAGGATGCCGAGGCACTGGCCATGGGTCCACGCCTCGCCGAAACGCGGATCGAACGCTTCGGCCATGACGCTGTCGATCGCGGTGATATCCGTCGCGGCGCCCGAAACCAGCTCAACCATGCGCAGCGATGCGCTCATGCCGGGAGCTTGGCATCCGGCGCGCGACCATAGAGCGGGCGCGCCGGAAGGCTGGCAAGCTCGTCGGGCAGCAGCACCGCGCGCGCGGCCTGCGGCAAGGTGTCATGTAGCGTCAGGCCGGGATCGAGCGGGGCGAGCCAGCGTACACCGCTGCCGATCGCCGGACGACCGCCGAGCGCGGCCAGCGCCTCCGCCGGCGGGAGGGAGCGCAACGTGTCTTGCGCGACAAGGGGCGCGGCGAAGCTCTGCATGAACACCTCACCGTGCCCTCCTTCCAGCACGACCGCAAGCGGTGCGCGCACGCCATCCGCGATCGCCGCGGCGGCGATGAGCGCGGTTGAGCTATAGCCCGCGACCGATGCGCCCCAACCGAGCGCCAGCCCGCGCGCCGCGGCGATCCCGACGCGGATGCCCGTGAAGCTGCCCGGCCCGACATCGACCAGGATGCGCGGCGCGCGGCCACCATCGGCCAGTTCCGCGATCATCGTGACCAGCCGCTCGGCATGGCCGCGCCCGACAACCTCGTGACGCGAATCGATCGTGCGCCCATCCTCGATCAGCGCGACCGAACAGGCCGCGGTTGCCGTGTCGATTACCAGCGTGCGCATCTTAGCCTGCCCGTGCGTTCACGCGATCCGGTTGAACTTCTCGAACGACGGGCGCGGCGATCGCGCGAAGATCGTCGCCGGATCGCCGTGCCCGAGGGTCGAGATGAAATTGGCGCGCACCGAAGGTTGGTCGGCGAAGAAGGCCGCTTCCACCGCCGCCGCATCAAAGCCGGACATCGGCCCGGTATCGAGCCCGAGCGCGCGCGCGGCCATGATGAAATAGCCGCCCTGCAACGAGGAATTGCGGAAAGCGTGCGATTCGCGCAGCGGTTCGTTGCCGTCGAACCACGATTTCGCATCGGTGTGCGGGAACAGTTCGGGCAGATATTCGTGGAAATTGATGTCCATGCCGATCACGACGCTGACCGGCGCTTTCAGCACCTTGGCCCGGTTCCCTTCCGCGCAGGCGGCGGCGAGGTTCGCCTTGGCCTCGTCCGTCACGCACCACACGAGCCGCGCTGGAAGCTGGTTGGCCGAAGTCGGCCCCATCTTCATCAGATCCCAGATGGCGCGCAGTTCGGCCTCGGAGACGGGTTGATCGGTATAGCCGTTATAGGTGCGGGCGGTGCGGAAAAGCTGGTCGAGCGCAGCATCGTCGAGCGGTTTGGTCATCGCGAGCGGCTATAGCGTCGCTAGCACTTGCGCGTCGATAGCGCCGACGGGAGACGCAATGTTTCTGTTCGCGGCCTTGTGCGGATAAGGTGGTCGCATGGCCGAACGAACCCGCATCCTTGTCGATTTCGCGCATATTCCCGCGTCGGGCGCGCAATCCGGCGTGGCGCGCGCGGTGGCCGTGGAGCGGCCGATCGCGATCGAATTCAACGGCATCGGCTATGCGGTGATGATGGCGACGCCGGCGGACCTCGCGGATTTCGCGAGCGGCTTCGCCTTCACCGAACGGCTGATAACCAGCGCCGACCAGATCCGCGCCATCGACCATCTGGCGCGCGACGATGGCGAGTTGCTGCGCGTTACGCTGGCCGCGGAATGCGCCGAGGCGGTGGCGGCGCGCGCGCGCCATCGCATCGCCGAATCGTCGTGCGGGCTGTGCGGGATCGAAAATCTCGCGCAGGCGATCCGCCCGCTGCCGATGATTCAGGCCCAGCCCCACGCCGCCCCGGATGCGATATTCCGCGCGCTCGCCGCGCTTTCCGCGCATCAGCCGCTCAATCGGGAAACGGGCGCGGTCCATGCGGCGGCGCGATGCGCGGCGGACGGCACGGTGATCGCGGTGCGCGAGGATGTCGGGCGGCACAATGCGTTCGACAAGCTGATCGGCGCGATGCTGCGCGATGGGGCCGGGTGGGACGGGGGCTTCGCGCTGCTCAGTTCGCGCTGTTCCTATGAACTGGTCGAGAAAGCGGCGTTGGCTGGCTGCCCGCAACTAGTAACGATCTCCGCCCCCACCAGCCTGGCGATCGAACGCGCGCGCGCGTCCGGGCTGAAGCTCACCGTGCTCGCGCGGGCCGATGCGATGCTGGAACTGGAGGCGTGAAACTGCTCGGCGTGGTGTTGGCGGGTGGTGAATCGAGGCGCTTCGGCAGCGACAAGGCGCGGGCGCTGATCGATGGGATGGCGCTCGCGGAACATGCGCGCGCGGCGCTGGCGCCGTTCGTGGCCGAGGCGGAGGAAAGCGGGAGCGGGGGCATCGCCGATCGACCGGCGGCTGGGCTGGGGCCGCTGGGTGGCATCTGCGGCGCGCTGCATCACGCGCGCACGCGTGGCTATGACGCGATACTGACGATCGGGTGCGACACGCCGTTCGTACCGATCGAAACGCTGATGGCGCTGGCCGACGCGCGCGGTGCGGCCTTTGTCGCCGACACCCCGATCATCGGGCGCTGGCCGGTCGCGCTCGTCGAACCGCTTGAACGCCATCTCACGCATTGCGAGGATCGCTCGATGCGGTGCTGGTGCGCGCTGATCGGCGCGACGCCGCTCGATGCGCCGCCGATCGCCAATATCAACCGCCCGGCGGACCTCGCCGCGCTTAATCCGCTGGATAAGGCGAGGGGCCGCCTTCGGCAATAAAGCGATCGACCCGTGCGTCCAGCACCGGCAGCGGCACCGATCCGAGCGACAGCACCATGTCGTGGAAATTGCGGATATCGAATTTCGGCCCCAGTGCCTTTTCGGCCTTCGCGCGCGCCCTCAGGACCGTCAGTTCGCCGAGATAGTAAGACAGCGCCTGGCCCGGCCAGCCGATGTAGCGATCCACCTCGGTCATGATCTCGTGATCCGATAGCGCGGTATTGTCGTGGAGGAATTGCTGCGCCTGTTCGCGCGTCCAGCCTTTGGTGTGGATGCCGGTATCCACCACCAGCCGCGCCGCGCGCCACATCTGGTATGACAGCATCCCGAACCGCTCATAGGGCGTGCGATAGAAGCCCATTTCGTCGCCCAACCGCTCGGTATAAAGCGCCCAGCCTTCGCCATAGGCCGAGATATAACTGTTGCGGCGGAACGGCTTCAGTTCCTTGTTCTCGGCGGCGAGCGGCATCTGGAACGCGTGGCCCGGCGCGCTTTCGTGCAGCGTCAGCGCGGGCAACTGGATCAGCGAGCGCGACGGCAGATCATAAGTGTTGACCAGATACACGCCCGGTCCGCCGCGCCCGGCGGTGTAATAAGGCGCGATCGCGGGCGGCACCTCCCTGATCGCGAACCGCTGGCGCGGCAGCCGGCCGAACCATTTCGCAGCCATCCCGTCGAAGCGTTTGGCGTGCCACGCCGCCTCCTTCATCAACTGATCGGCGGTGCTCGGATGGAATTGCGGGTCGGTCCGCAGGAATTTCAGGAACTGGGGCAGATCGCCGCTGAACCCGGCATCGGCCTTCACCTGCTCCATCTCGGCGCGGATCTTGGCGACTTCGGACAGGCCGAGCCGATGAATCTCGTCCGGCGTCATGTTCGTCGTGGTGTAAACCCGGATGCGGCTTTGGTAATAAGCCGCGCCGCCCGGATATTTATCCGCGCCCAACTGCTTCGTCAGGCCGGGGAAATAGCTGTCACGCAGGAAGGCAAGCAGCGCGCGGTGCGCGGGGATCACCTGTTCCGCGATCACCTTGCGGGCGGCGGCGCGCAATTCGTCCTGCGTGGCCTGCGGCATGGTTGCGGGCAATCTGGTGAAGGGCCGGTAATAAGGAACCTTGGTGATATCGGATGCCGTGGCGATATCGGCGACGCCTTTCTCCCGGCCCTGCATCACGATCGCGGGCGGGGTGAAGCCGCGCGCGAGGCCGGCTTTCATATTGTCGGTTTCCTGCGCGAAGAAGCGCGGGATATCGCCGAGCCAAGACAGATAGGCGCGATAATCCCGCTCGCCGTTCGCAAAATCGCCTTGCGCGGCGGAGGTGAGATCGGACCAGAAGGCGCTGTCGCCGTTCACCGGCTTTTCCCATTCGCGGAACGTCTCGTCGTCGATCTGGCTGGCGATCTGCTGGCGATAGACCTGCCAGTCGGTCAGCGTGTCGGGCGAAAGCCGTGCAGTGTCGATCGCATCGAGCTTCGCCAGCACGCCCTGCCAATAGGCGAGGCGGCGGGCGTGGGTGGCCGCCGAATCGTTGGCGATATGCGCCTGCACCGTGCCGGGCGCGCGCTCGGCGATCCCCTCATGCTGGCGCCACGCCCATTCGTCCTGCCAGATGCGGTCGAACTGACGGTCGGTCGCGGTGGGAACCGGGGCGGGAGCGGCGGCGATCAGCAGCAGGGCCGCCGGAATGAGCGAATGGCGCATATGCGGCATCGTGGCGGAACCGCGCGCGCGCATCAAGCCGTCAGCCAGGTATCATGGCGACGCGCGTTTCCTCGATATGCCGGCGATGTTCGCGCCAGACGATATAAAGCCCCGATGCGATGATGATCGGCGCGCCGATCCAGGTCGCCGGGGTCGGCAGGCTGCCGAACAGCAGGAAGCCGAGCAATGTCGCCCACAGGAGAGCGGTATAATCCATCGGCACCACCACGCTGACCGCGCCGAGATGCAGCGAACGCGTCATCGCGATCTGCGCCAGCCCGCCGATCAGCCCGATCGCGAGCAACGCCGCCCAGACATGCGGCGCATGGCCCTGCGCGACGAACGCATAGACGATGGCGAGCGGCGGCAGCGACAGGAAGGAAAACCAGAACACGGTGGTCAGCCCCGTTTCCGTCTTGCCGATCGTGCGCAACAGGATCGAGACGCCCGCGCTGAGCGATGCAGCGCCCAGCCCGGTCATCACGCCCAGCGCCGGGATATGGCCGCTGCCTGGCTGGGTGACGATCAGCACGCCGGCGAATCCGGCGAGCACCGCCAGCCAGCGCCGCCAGCCGGTCGGCTCATAGAGAACCAGCGCGCCGAGAATCGTCGCGAAGATCGGCATCGAGAAACCGATCGTCGTCGATTCGGCGAGCGGCAGCAGCATGACGGTGGCGAAGTTGAGGGTCATTGACGAAAGGCCCATGGCGCAACGCAGGCCATGCGCGCCGATCCGCCGCGTGCGGAGCGAGGCGAGGCCGGGGCCGCGCGCGACGATCGCGCCGACGAGCAAGGTGGCCCCGAATTGCCGCCAGAACATGATTTCGCCAAGCGTCGCGCCCCCGGCTTCGGCCAGCTTGATCGCGGCGTTCATCGCCCCGAACAGCGCGACAGAGGCGAGCCGCAACATGATGGCCGTCAGCACCGGGGAGCGGGCCTCCTTCGTGCCCGGCGCGCCGCGATCGCTGATTGTCTGCCCCCCGGTTTCCATTGCCCAGCCAATGCGGCAGGCCGGGCGCGGCGGCAAGTCCGCAGGTGACGAACCGCCCATCGCGCGGTAAGCGCGCGCGATATGATAAAGCACGCTCTTTCCGTCACCCGCGACGCCGATTTCGCGCAATGGTATCAAACCGTCATCACCGAGGCCGACATGGCCGAGGAATCGGGCGTGCGCGGCTGCATGGTGATCCGCCCATGGGGCTATGGCATCTGGGAGCGTATCCAGCGCCTGCTCGATGACCGGATCAAGGCGACCGGCCACGAGAATTGTTATTTCCCGCTGTTCATCCCGCTGTCCTATTTCGAAAAGGAAGCCGAGCATGTCGACGGCTTCGCGAAGGAGATGGCGGTGGTCACCCACCACCGGCTCGTCGCGGACGGCAAGGGCGGGCTGATCCCCGATCCCGAAGCGAAGCTGGAGGAGCCGCTGGTCGTGCGCCCGACATCGGAAACGGTGATCGGCACAGCCTTTGCCCGCTGGGTGCAGTCATGGCGCGATCTGCCGGTGCTCATCAACCAATGGGCGAATGTGGTGCGCTGGGAAATGCGCACGCGCATGTTCCTGCGCACGACCGAGTTCTTATGGCAGGAGGGGCATACCGCCCATGCGACAGCCGGGGAAGCACGCGAGGAAACGCAGCGGATGCTGGAGGTGTATCGCAGCTTCGCCGAGGATGATCTCGCGTTGCCGGTGATCGCGGGCGAAAAGCCCGAGAATGAGCGTTTCCCCGGCGCGGTCGCGACCTATTCGATCGAGGCGATGATGCAGGATGGCAAGGCGCTCCAGGCGGGCACCAGCCACTTCCTCGGCACCAATTTCGCGCATGCCCAGAACATCCGCTTCCAGAATGCAGAAGGGCATCTGGAACATGCCAACACCACGAGCTGGGGCGTCTCCACCCGCATGATCGGTGGCGTCATCATGGTGCATGGCGATGACGACGGGCTGCGCGTGCCGCCGAAAATCGCGCCTTGGCAGATCGTGATCGTGCCGATGCTGCGCGACAGCGAGGAGGATGCCGCGATCGTCGATTATTGCCGCGATCTGCAAGGCGCGCTGGCCGGGCTTTCCGCGCTGGGCGAGCCGGTGCGCGCGCTGCTCGATCTCAAATCCGCCAAGGCTGCCACCAAGCGCTGGGGCTGGGTGAAGAAGGGGGCGCCGATCGTGATCGAGGTCGGCGGGCGCGATGTGGCGGGGGGCAATGTCTCCGTCCTGCGTCGCGACCGGCTGTATCGCGAGGACGGCAAGCTAGACAGCCGCGTTACCCCGCGAGACGGCTTCATCGGCGAGGCGGCGGCGATGCTGGCCGATATCCAGTCGTCGCTCCACGCCGAGGCGAAAGCGCGGCTGCGCGGCAACATCACCCGCGTCGATGACTGGGCCGGGGTGGAGGCGATGTTCGCCGAATCCGCCGTCAAGCCCGGCTGGGCCGATGTCGCCTGGTCGCGCCCGACCGGCGCGGCACTGGACAAGGTGGTCGAACGTCTGAAGGCATTGAAGCTCACGATCCGCAATGCGCCGATGGGTCAGGATGCGCCCGACGGTGTGTGCATCTTCAACGGCGCGCCGGCGGTGGAGCGGGTGCTGATCGGAAGGTCTTACTGATGGCCGCGATCTGGACCGTGCCGATTGATCTCGCTCAACTCACCGCGATCGGCGCGCACGCGCTTCCCGGCCATGTCGGGATCGAGTTCACCGATTACGGCGATGATTGGATGCGCGCGCGGATGCCGGTGGATAGCCGCACCCACCAGCCGTTCGGACGGCTCCACGGCGGCGCATCGGTGGTGCTGGCGGAAACGGTCGCCTCGATGGCCGGCTCGATGGCGGTGCCGCCGGGCAAGGTGACGGTCGGGCTGGAGATCAACGCCAATCATATGCGCCCGGCGATGTCCGGCCATGTCCACGCCACCGCGAAAGCCGAGATGCTGGGCCGCTTCACCCAGGTGTGGACGATCCGCATCGAGGATGACGCCGGCAAGCTCATCTGCCTTTCCCGCATGACCGCCGCGGTGATCGACCGCCAGTAATTACAGGATATCAGCCAATGACCACGACGATCCGTTCCGCCGATCTGATCGAAAGCGTCGCCGACGCGCTGCAGTTCATCAGTTACTATCACCCGATGGATTACATCCGCGCGCTTGGTGACGCGTATCGCGCCGAGCAATCCCCGGCGGCGAAGGACGCGATCGCGCAGATCCTGACCAACAGCCGGATGTGCGCGGAGGGGCATCGCCCGATCTGTCAGGATACCGGCATCGTCAACGTCTTCGTGAAATGGGGCATGGAC
This sequence comes from uncultured Sphingomonas sp., assembly GCF_937871615.1. Lineage (GTDB taxonomy): Bacteria > Pseudomonadota > Alphaproteobacteria > Sphingomonadales > Sphingomonadaceae > Sphingomonas. The sequence goes on from NZ_CALMPA010000066.1 coordinate 25,842, forward strand.
TGCCGCCTCGACGACACGTCGCGCAGCTTGCAGGAGGTGGTGGATGAGGGCGTGCGCCGCGCTTATCTGCACCCGGAGAACAAGCTGCGCGCCTCCGTGCTCGCCGACCCCGCCTTCACCCGCCGCAATACCAGGGACAACACCCCCTGCGTCCTCCATGTCGAGATGGTCGCTGGCGATCACGTGCATGTCGATGTCGCGGCCAAGGGCGGTGGCAGCGAGAACAAATCCAAGTTCAAGATGATGAACCCCAGCGACTCGATCGTGGACTGGGTGCTGGAGATGCTGCCGCAGATGGGCGCTGGCTGGTGCCCGCCGGGGATGCTGGGCATCGGCATCGGCGGCACGGCGGAACATTGCGTGCTGCTCGCCAAGAAGTCGCTGATGGAACAGATCGACATGGCGACGCTGAAACAGCGCGGGCCGAAGAACGATATCGAGGCGCTGCGCATCGAGATTTTCGACAAGGTCAACGCGCTGGGCATCGGCGCGCAGGGGCTGGGCGGGCTTTCCACCATCCTCGACGTGAAGATCATGGATGCGCCGTGCCATGCGGCGGGCAAGCCCGTGGCGATGATCCCGAACTGCGCCGCGACGCGCCACGCGCATTTCACGCTCGACGGCTCAGGACCGGCCTATCTGGAGGCGCCGAAGCTCGATGAGTGGCCCGATGTGAACTGGGCGCCGGACAAGGCCGCGATCCGCGTCGATCTCGATGCGCTGACGCCGGAAGTGGTGCAGAGCTGGAAGCAGGGCGATCGCCTGTTGCTCAATGGCAAGATGCTCACCGGGCGCGATGCGGCGCACAAGCGGATCAAGGACATGCTGGCCAGGGGCGAGCAGCTCCCGGTCGAGTTCAAGGGCCGCGTGATCTATTATGTCGGGCCGGTCGATCCGGTCGGCGAGGAAGTGGTCGGCCCCGCCGGCCCGACCACCGCGACGCGGATGGACCAGTTCACCCGCATGATGCTGGAGCAGGGCCTGCTCGCGATGGTCGGCAAGGCCGAGCGCGGCCCGGCGGCGACCGAGGCGATCAGGGACCACCAGAGCGCCTATCTGATGGCGGTGGGTGGTGCCGCCTATCTCGTCGCGCGCGCGATCAAGGGCAGCAAGGTCGTCGGCTTCGCGGATCTCGGCATGGAGGCGATCTACGAATTCGAGGTGCAGGATTTCCCCGTCACCGTCGCGGTCGATGCGGAAGGGAAAAACGTCCACCAGCTCGCGCCGCTGGTGTGGCGCGAGAAGATCGCGAAGGAGCATCTGCTCGTCGGCGCGTGAGCCGCGAGCGCGTTCTTTCCCCCGGCATGAGGCCGGGGGGAAGAATGTTTAATGGACCCGGCGTGGCCGGCCACTCGTTTCCCCTGCCTCAAATGGAGGCAAGGCATATGCTAAGGCCAGGTTTGTTCGCCGCGCTGGCGCTGATTGCGTCAGCGCCCGCCTTCGCGGCGCAACCGAAGGACGCGAAGGAGGCCAGCGTCCCGTTCGTCAATCATGGCACCATTGATGATTTCCGCGCCGATGGCGATCAGGGGGTCTATCTGCGGGCGAACGGCTTCAACTGGTATTACGCGCGCCTGATGGGTCCGTGCACGCAATTGCCGTTTGTGGAGCATATCGGCGTGGAAACGCGTGGCATCGACACGCTCGATCGCTTCTCCACGTTGATCGTCGGCCACCAGCGGTGCCAGCTCACCTCGCTCGTCAAAAGCGCGCCGCCGCCATCGAAGAAGAAGCACCACAAGGGCTGAGCCGCGCTTGCCTCCGCTGCCATAAATAATGTTATGGTGCCTTCGATACGAAATCGAGGGAGAGGCGGCTTGGACTACGAACAGATCCGATATGCGGTGAGCGACGGGATCGCGACGATCACGCTGAACCGACCGGACAAGCTCAACGCCTTCACCGCGCGCATGATGCACGAGATGATCGACGCGTTCGATCGGATCGACGCGGATGATGATGTGCGCGCGGTGATCGTGACGGGTGAGGGGCGCGCTTTTTGCGCCGGGGCCGATCTGTCGGGTGGTGCCAAGACGTTCGATTATGAGGGGCGTGGTGCGGAATCGCCGGTCGGCCCGAACGGCGAGTTGCGCTATTCTAGCGAAAGCGCGCGCGACGGCGGCGGGCGGCTGACCCTGCGGATATTCGAATGCCTGAAGCCGGTGATCGGCGCGATCAACGGCCCGGCGGTGGGTGTCGGCTCCACGATGACGCTGCCGATGGATATCCGCCTCGCCAGCGAAAGCGCGCGGATGGGCTTCGTATTCGCGCGGCGCGGGATCGTGCCGGAGGCGGCGTCGAGCTATTTCCTGCCGCGCGTCGTGGGCATCAGCCAGGCGCTCGAATGGTGCTATTCGGGCCGGGTGTTCGACGCGGCGGAGGCGCTGCGCGGGCGGCTGGTTTCCGAGGTGCTGCCCGGCGACAGGCTGCTCGCGCGCGCGACCGAGCTGGCGCGCGAAATCGCTGACAATACCGCCCCTGTCTCGATCTCGCTGACCCGGCAGATGCTGTGGCGCGGGCTTGGCTATTCGCACCCGATGGACGCGCACAAGGTGGACAGCCGCGCGATCCTGTCACGCGGGCGCTCGGGCGATGCGAAGGAGGGCGTGTCCTCGTTCCTCGAAAAGCGCGCGCCGACCTATCCCGATCGCGTATCGGCGGACATGCCCGATTTCGTCCCCTGGTGGGAGGAGCAGAAATATAGCTGATCCGTTATCCTCGTCGTGATGAGCGCGGATGACGACAAGCGGCTGGCGGCGGAGGCCGCGGTGGCCGAGGTGATGGACGATATGCTCGTCGGCCTCGGCACGGGCTCCACCACCGCGCACGCGATCGCGGCGCTCGCCCGGCGTGTCCGCGCCGGGCTTCGCGTGCAGACGGTGGCGACCAGCGACGCGACCGCCGCCGCCGCGCGCGCCGCGGGCATCGTCGTGCGGGATTTCAGCGAGATCGCCATGCTCGATCTGACGATCGACGGCGCGGACGAGATCGACGCCCGGCTGTTCGCGATCAAGGGCGCGGGCGGGGCGATGCTGCGTGAGAAGACGGTTGCCGCCGCTTCCCGCCGGATGGTGGTGATCGCCGATGGATCGAAGCGCGTCGCCGCGATCGGCGCGGCGAAGCTGCCGGTGGAGGTGCTGCCCTTCGCCCGCGCCTTTGTGGTGGCGGCGCTGGAGCGGCTCGCCGCGATGGTGACGGTGCGTGCGGACTACCGGACCGACAATGGCAATATCATCGCCGATTGCCGCTTTCCCGCAATGTCCGATCCACGCGCGCTGGCGGCGCGGATCGCCGCGATTCCGGGCGCTTTGGGGCACGGGTTGTTCCTCGATGAGGTCGACGCGGCCTATATTGCCGCCGATGGCGTGGTGACGCGGCTGGAACGCGGCGGATCGACGGAATAGGGGCGCACGCAAACGGGCCGACGCCCCTGTGCTTCCTGCCAGCCGGCTTTGCGCGGGCGATCGCGGCGTTGTTCTAATCGCGTTTGGACCCTAAGGGGGCGGGGAATCGGCAACCACGCGCCCGCGCGGCGCGTTCGCCATCATAATTCCCGAGCGAGGCCCTTTTGATGACCGATACCGCAACCGCCCCCACCGCCTTCCACGAGGATGGCAGCCCGGAACGGCTGGCGATCGACACGATCCGCACGCTCTCGATGGATGCGGTGCAGAAGGCCAATTCCGGCCATCCCGGCACGCCGATGGCGCTGGCGCCGGTCGGCTGGGCGCTGTGGGCGAAGTTTCTGCGCTACGATCCCGGCACGCCGGATTGGCCGAACCGCGATCGTTTCGTGCTGTCGGTCGGCCATGCCTCGATGCTGCTTTATTCGCTGCTCCACCTAGCGGGCGTGAAGGAGCTGGATCGGAGCGGCAAGCCGACCGGCCAGCCCGCGGTGAGCCTCGCCGATATCGAGGCGTTCCGCCAGCTCGGCTCGAAGACGCCGGGTCACCCCGAATTCCGCCACACCACCGGCGTCGAGACGACCACGGGGCCGCTCGGGCAGGGTTGCGGCAATTCGGTGGGCATGGCGATCGCGGAGCGCTGGCTCGCGGCGCGCTACAACAAGCCGGGCTTCACATTGTTCGATCATGACGTTTACACGTTGTGCGGCGACGGCGATCTGATGGAGGGCGTATCCGCCGAGGCTGCGAGCCTTGCCGGGCACCTCAAGCTGTCGAACCTGTGCTGGATTTACGATTCGAACCATATCTCGATCGAGGGCAGCACCGAGCTGGCGTTCGACGAGGATGTGGGCAAGCGTTTCGAGGCTTATGGCTGGCACGTCATCCATGTCGCCGATGCCAACGACATCGCCGCGCTGACCGCTGCCTTCACCTCGTTCCGCGCGACCAGCGACCGTCCGACGATGATTATCGTCCGCTCGGTGATCGGCTGGGGCTCCCCGCGCGCAGGCAGCGAGAAGGCACACGGCGAGCCGCTGGGCGCTGAGAATATCGCGCTGACCAAGCAGGTCTATGGCTGGCCGGCGAAGGATTTCTACGTTCCCGAAGGCGTGCAGCCCGCGTTCGAGCAGGCAATCACCGAGCGCGGTCGTCCGCTGCGCGAGGAATGGCAGGCGACCTTCGCCAAATATGCCGAGGTGGAGCCGGAACTCGCGGCGGAGCTTGCGCTGGTGTTCGCCGGCAAGCTGCCCGATGGCTGGGACGCGGATATTCCGACGTTTGCCGCCGATGAGAAGGGCATGGCCAGCCGCGATGCGGGGGGCAAGGTGCTCAATGCGATCGCGAAGCGCGTGCCGTGGCTGATCGGCGGCTCGGCCGATCTCGCGCCATCGACCAAGACCGACATCAAGGGGGCGCCCTCGTTCGAGCCGGGCAATTACGGCGGTGCGAACTTCCATTTCGGCGTGCGCGAACATGCGATGGGCGCGGTGGTCAACGGGATGACGCTGTCCGGCCTGCGCGCTTATGGCAGCACCTTCTTCGTGTTTCTCGATTACATGCGCCCGCCGGTGCGCCTGTCGGCGCTGATGGAGCTGGGCAGCACGTGGATCTACACGCACGATTCGATCGGCGTGGGTGAGGACGGGCCGACCCACCAGCCGATCGAGCATCTCGCGATGATGCGCGCGACGCCGGGGATCGACACGATCCGCCCCGCCGATGCGAACGAGGTGGCCGAGGCATGGCGCCTGATCGTCCGCGATGGCGCGCACCCGACCGCGCTGATCCTGTCGCGCCAGGCGCTGCCGACGCTGGATCGCGGCAAGTACGAAAGCGCATCGGGCGTCGAGCAGGGCGCGTACATCCTCGCCGACAGCCCCGATCCGCAGGTGATCCTGATCGCCACCGGCTCTGAAGTGTCGCTCGCCGTCGGCGCTTATGAGCAACTGAAGGCCGAAGGGATCGCCGCGCGCGTCGTGTCGATGCCGTCGTGGTTCCGCTTCGAGCGGCAGGACACGGCGTATAAGGAAAAGGTGCTGCCCGCGAAGGTCACCGCGCGCGTCGCGGTCGAGATGGGCGGCGAGATGGGCTGGGATCGCTATGTCGGCGCGCGGGGTCGCACGGTGACGATGCACGGCTTCGGTGCATCCGCGCCCGCGGGCAAGCTCGCGGAAAAGTTCGGCTTCACCGTGGCGAATGTGGTGAAGGTGGCGAAGGAAACGCTGCGCGGCTGAGTTCTCCCGCGTCGGGGCGAGGCCTGGCCTTGTTCCGGCGCGGGTGCGATCAGATATTGTTGGTCATTCGGTTCGAAAATGGAGTTGAAAGCTATGGGACGCATCAATGACCTTGAAAGCCACGGTCAGGCGGTGTGGCTTGACTTCATCGACCGCAAATTGCTGAACGACGGCGGGCTGAAGAAGCTCGTCGAGGAAGACGGCGTCAGCGGCGTCACCTCCAACCCGTCGATCTTCGAGAAAGCGATGGGCCAGGGCACCGCTTATGACGAAAGCCTCGCGGCGTTCGACAAGGCGAACCCGGATGCCACCGCGATGGCGCGCTACGAGCATCTCGCGGTGCAGGATATCCAGGCGGCGGCGGACACGCTGCGCCCGGTGTACGATCGCCTGAACGCGAAGGACGGCTATGTCAGCCTCGAAGTCTCGCCCAAGCTGGCGGAAGATACCGACGGCACGATCGCGGAAGCGGCGCGGCTGTGGAAGGCGGTCGATCGCCCCAATCTGATGATTAAGATTCCGGGGACGGCGGAAGGCGTGCCCGCGATCGGCGCGTCGATCGCCGCCGGGATCAACATCAACGTCACTTTGCTGTTCTCGATCGAGGCATACAAGGCAGTCGCGCTCGCCTTCGTCGAGGGGCTGGAACAGCGCGTCGCAAAGGGCCAGCCGATCGACCGGCTGGCGAGCGTGGCGAGTTTCTTCGTCAGCCGTATCGACAGCAAGATCGACGCGAAGATCGACGCCGGCGTCGGTGGCGATGCGGCGAAGGCGTTGAAGGGCAAGGTGGCGATCGCCAACGCCAAGCTCGCTTATGCCTGGTATCAGGAGTTCATCGCATCGGATCGCTGGCAGAAGCTCGCCGCGAAGGGCGCAATGCCGCAGCGCCTCTTGTGGGCATCGACCGGCACCAAGAACGCCGCTTATCCCGATACGCTCTATATCGACACGCTGATCGGGCCGGATACGGTGAACACCGTGCCGCCCAAGACGCTCGACGCCTTCCGCGATCACGGCACGGTCGCCGAAACGCTGACGCAGGACGTGGCTGGCGCGCGCCGGGAAATGGCCGATGCCGAGCGGCTGGGGCTGGACCTTGATGGCGTAACGGCGCTGCTGGTGGAGGAGGGCGTTCACGCCTTCATCCATTCATTCGATGATCTGCTGGGCGCGATCGCGGCGAAGCATCCCGCCGCCGCCTGAGCCCTTCCTTCGGAACGATATCCGCGCCCGGCGATTGAGCCGGGGCGGGACTGGGAAGAAGGATAGCGCATGAAAATCGGCATCGTCGGCCTTGGCCGAATGGGGGGCAATATCGCGCGGCGCCTGATGCGCGGCGGCCATGAATGCGTCGTATGGGATCGCAACGCCGATGCCGTGGCGGAACTGGCGGGTGAGGGCGCGATCGCGGCTGAATCGCTGGACGATATGCGCGGGCGGCTCGCCGATCCCGCGATCTGGTGGGTGATGCTGCCGGCTGGCGATCCGACAGAACAGACCGTGATGGCGATCGCCGCACAGGCCGCGCCCGGCACGATCGTGATTGATGGCGGCAACACCTTCTGGAAGGACGATATCCGCCGCGGCAAGGCGCTGGCGGAAAAGGGCGTGCATTATGTCGATGTCGGCACGTCCGGCGGGGTATGGGGGCTGGAACGCGGCTTCTGCATGATGATCGGCGGTGCGCAGGAGGCGGTCGATCTGCTCGATCCGGTCTTCGACACGCTCGCGCCGGGATCGGGCAGCGTGCCGCGCACCCCCGGCCGGGAGGTCGCGGACAATGAGGATCCGCGCGCGGAGAAGGGCTATATCCACGCCGGGCGCGTCGGCGCGGGGCATTTCGTCAAGATGGTCCATAACGGCATCGAATATGGCTTGATGCAGGCCTATGCCGAGGGCTTCGACGTGCTGTTCGGCCGCAACGCGCCGCATCTGCCCGAGGACGAGAAGTTCGATTTCAACATGGCAGACATTGCCGAGGTGTGGCGGCGCGGCTCGGTGATTTCGTCCTGGCTGCTCGATCTAAGCGCGGCGGCGCTGGCGAAGGATCATGATCTGTCGAACTTCTCCGGCAATGTCGCGGATTCGGGCGAGGGCCGCTGGACGATCGACGCGGCGATGGAGCAATCCACGCCGGTAGCGGTGCTGACCACGGCGCTGTTCGCGCGCTATCGCAGCCGCATCGAGCATATGTTCGGAGACAAGCTCCTTTCCGCGATGCGCTACGGCTTTGGCGGTCATGTAGAGATTCCGCAGTGATGCTGGTGGTCTGCGATGTCGACGGCACGTTGGTCGACGGGCAGAAGCGACTGACCGGGGCGACGATCGCCGCGGTCGCGCGGCTGCGCGCGGCGGGCATCCGCTTCACCATCATCAGCGCGCGCCCGATGTCCGGCATGATGCCGCTTGCCGAGCAACTGGCGCTGGACCTGCCGATGGGGGCGTTCAACGGCGGGCTCATCTTTCGTCGCGACGCCGGCGTTGCCGAGCATCACACCATCGCGCCCGAGGTGGCGCGCGGCGTGTTCGATCTGATCGGCGACGCGGCGGTCGATCGCTGGGTGTTCGCTGACGATCGCTGGTATGGCTCGACCGATCGGGGCGTGCATGTCGCGCATGAGCGGCTGGCTTCGGCGCAGAATATGATCGTGCGCGACACGTTCGACGATCTTCTCGATCATGCCGACAAGATCACCTTCGTGAGCGACGATGCCGTGCTGCTGGCAACGCTGGCGGAGAAAGTGAAGCCGTTCGCGATGCGCGCCACGATCGTGCAGTCGCAGACCTATTATCTGGACATCACCGCGCTCCCCGCGAACAAGGGCGCTGGCATCGCGGCGCTGGCGCAGGCGATCGGCGTGCCGCTGAAGCACACGGTTGCGATCGGCGATCAGGCCAACGATCTCGCGATGTTCGAGCGCGCGGGGCGTTCGATTGCCATGGGCAATGCGACCGGCGTGGTGAAGGGCAGGGCGAACGACGTTACCACTGGTAACGACGCGGATGGGGTGGCCCATGCCATTGATAATCTGATTCTCGGGAGAATGATGTGAAGCAGCTGGTGGCGTTCGATCTCGACGGCACGCTCGCCGAGAGCAAGCAGGCGATAAAGCAGGATATGGCAGACGCGCTGGCCGATCTGCTTGGCGTGGCGGATGTCGCGGTGATCTCGGGCGGTGATTGGCCGCAGTTCGACAAGCAGGTCGCCTCGCGCCTGCCCGCGCGCGCCGATCGCGCCAGGCTGTGGCTGATGCCGACCACCGGCACCAAGCTCTATACCTTCCGCGACGGGCAATGGTCCCCGGTCTATGCCGAGCTGTTTTCGGATGCGGAGAAGAAACGGATCATCGACGCGTTCAACGCCAGCCTCGCCGCGACCGGCTTCGTGCCCGAACAGACATGGGGGGAGCGGATCGAGGATCGCGGCAGCCAGATCACCTTCTCCGCGCTCGGCCAGCAGGCGCCGCTCGAAGCCAAGGAGAAATGGGATCCGGATTTCGCCAAGCGCCGCGTGATCCAGGCCGATCTGCGCCAGCGTCTGCCGGGCCTTGCCATCAATATGGGCGGCGCCACCTCGATCGACATCACGCGCGAGGGCGTGGACAAGGCTTATGGTCTCAAGAAGCTGCGCGACGAGAGCGGCATCGCGCTGGAGGCGATGATGTTCGTCGGCGATGCGATCTTCCCCGGCGGCAACGATTATCCGGCGAAGGAACTTGGGCTGGATACGGTGCGGGTGCGCGATCCGCAGGATACGCTGGGCGTGATCGCAACGGTGGTCGCCTGCCAGAAATAGCGGACGAGGTTATCGCCCCTCGGCGATGATCGCCGTCGCGCGATCGTGCAGCCGCTCCACCGCCGCCGCGTGGATGCCGGGGGTGGAGACGATCACGCCGAAGGCACGCGGATCGGGCTTGTTGAAGGTGAGCGGCGCGCCGAACGCATCGCTGATCGCGGCGCCCGCTTCGGCGGCGATCAGCGCGGCGGCGGCGATGTCCCATTCATTGCCCCAGCGCAAGGTGGCGACCAGATCGGCGCGATCGTCCGCCACCATCGCCATGCGCAGCGCGATCGAATTGGGCTTTTCCACCGCCACCAGATCGCGATCGGCCTTGGGGAGCGCCTCGGTCGGCACGCGCGCGCCGGGGAAGATCGCGCGATCGCCGGCGTGGATCGCGATGCCGTTGAGCGTCGCGCCGCCGCCCGCGCTCGCGCGCCAGGCTTCGTTCCGCGCGGGCGCGTCGAGCGCGGCGAACAGGACGCGGCCATGTTCGATCAGCGCCACCGACACCGCCCAGCCGGGGCGCCCGCGGATATAGTCGCGCGTGCCGTCGATCGGATCGACCACCCACACCCGATCGCACGCCAGCCGATCGGGATTGTCGGCGGTTTCCTCGGAAAGCCAGCCGGCATCGGGCAGCAGCGCCATCAGTCGCGCGCGCAGCATCGCATCCAGATCGAGATCGACCTCGCACACCGGGCTGCCGGGCGTCTTTTCCCAGCGCGCGAAATCACTGCCCCACCGTGCGAGGGCAAGTGCGCCTGCTTCGCGGGTGATGTCCGCCACCGCGTCGGCGAGGCGGGGGTCAGCCACCGGCGACGGTCATCCCGTCGATGCGCAGCGTGGGCACGTTGGTGCCGTAACGGAACTCAAGGTCGTTGGCCGGCGTAAGCTCCCGGAACATGTCCTTCAAATTCCCCGCGATGGTGAATTCGGCCACCGGCCCGGCGATCTCGCCATTTTCGATCAGGAAGCCCGCCGCGCCCCGGCTGTAATCGCCGGTGACGCCATTCACGCCCTGGCCGATCAATTCGGTGACATAAACGCCGCGCGCGATATCCGCGATCAGCGTTTCCACCGGCACATGCCCTGCTTCCATATAGAGGTTGCTGGTCGATACGCCCGGCGCGCCGCCGATGCCGCGCGCGGCATGGCCGGTCGGCTCCATCCCCAATTGCCGCGCGGACGCGGTGTCGAGCAGCCAGGTTTCCAGCATCCCGTCCTCGATCAGCGCGAGCGGGGAAACCGGCAGCCCCTCGCCGTCGAATGGGCGCGAACGCAGCCCGTGCGGGCGATGCGGATCGTCGCGGATGTGGATGCCTTGCGCGAACACCCGCGTGCCCAGCGCGTCGAGCAGGAAGCTCGTCTTGCGCGCGATCGACTGGCCGGAGACCGCGCCGGTCAGATGGCCCAGCAGGCTCATGCCGACGCGCGGATCGAGCACCACCGGCATCGCGCCGCTTTCGACGCGACCGGGATTGAGCCGCGCGACGGCGCGCTCGCCCGCCTCGCGCCCGATCGCGTCGGCTGGCTCCAGCCGGTGGCGATGCCGGGCAGAGTGGAACGCATAGTCGCGCTGCATCGCGCTGCCTTCGCCCGCGATCACACTCGCTGATGCGCCGAAGCCGGTGGTGGCATAGCCGCCCGCGAACCCATGGCTGGTGGCGAGCGCGATGACGCTGCGCGACGCGCTCGCGCCGCCGCCTTCGCTGTTGGTCACGCCGGGCACGGCGCGCGCCGCATCCTCCGCCGCAGCGGCGATCTCGCGCAATTCGGCGGGAGAGATTTCGCCGCGATCCTCAAGATCGAGCGCAGGCGGCGTGCCCCGCAGCAGCCGCGCCTCGGGCGCAAGCCCGGCCCAGCGATCCTCCGGGGCCTCCCGTGCCATCGCGACCGCGCGCTCGACGAGCACGTCCATCGCGTCGGAGGAAAGGTCGGACGTGGATACGCTGGCCGAGCGCTGCCCGACGAACACGCGCAAGCCCAGATCCTCGCTTTCGGACCGGCCGACATCCTCCAGCTTGCCGAGGCGAACGGAGACTTCGCTTGAGGCGTCGGCGGCGAAAACCGAATCCGCCGCGTCGGCGCCGGCGCGGATCGCGCGCGCCACAATGTCCTGCGCGCGATCCCGCGCCTGATCGGAAGTAAGCATCGCGGAGGACTTAGGGGCAGGTGCCGCCGCGCGCTAGGCCCTGATCCGATGGCGGGCCGGATCGCGTGCAAAAACGCTCACGCGCGGGCGCGTTCTTCGAGCTTGGCGAGCACCGCGCGTTTTTCTGTGTCGCTCATCGCTGACCAGCGCGCGATTTCGTCGAGCGTGCGGTGGCAGCCCAGGCAAAGTCCGCTCGCCTTGTCCATCACGCACACCAATATGCAGGGCGATTCGGGCACATCGCTTACCATGCGCCATGCCCCTGCCGGCCCGCGAGATGCTCCGCGATGCGGCGTCGGGTCGCGGGGGAGGTGTCGTCGGGCAGCGCATCGGCCGCGAACCAGCCGGCCTCGGCGATCTCGCGGCGGTCGGCGGCGACGGGGATTGCCCCGGCGGGTACAGTGGCGATGAACACCACGACATGATCGTCCTTCGCCTCGGCACGATTGTGATAGATGCCGAGCACGCCCGCGATCTCGACGTGCGCCAGCCCGATTTCCTCACGCAGTTCGCGCCGGATCGCGGCTGTCGCGCTTTCGCCCTTGTTCACGCCGCCGCCGGGCAGATACCAGCCCGCGATATAATGATGCCGCACCAGCGCGATGCGCCCGCCGGGATCGAGCAGCAGCGCGCGCACCCCGAACGTGCGCGGGCGCACCGCCCACGCATAAAGCCGCATTGCGCGCCCGGCGATCCGGTAGCGCAGCGCGATCATCGTCAGAGGTCGATCGAGACGCTCAGGAAGCTGGGCACCGGGCCGTTCCAGCCGTCATCGGGCGTATCGTCCCGCGTTTCGTGGCGGCGGCTCGGCTGCGGCGCTTCGGCGCGCGGCTCCTTGCGGCGGCGCTGGTCGGCGGCCTGCTCGCGCGGTTCGTGCTTGCGGCGCGG
>NZ_CALMPA010000067.1 GCF_937871615.1 uncultured Sphingomonas sp.
GAGGTAGGTAACATCGCAAGTGTCCTTGTCGCGGGCGGCGCGGGCGAGGGTGCTGTAGAACGATACCTCCGCCATCTTCACTGCGGCGAGCAAAGCCCAGGCGGGGGTCGACTGGATGCACGCACAGCAGCCGGCGCTGCAACTCAGCGCTGCGGCGTAATTGGGATTGCGGCGGGTGCGTCCGGCATCCGCCGTAGGCTGCCGGCGAGCCGGTCCTCGGCCGTCCTCGCGCGATGAAGCAGCGTCAGGTTCTCGCTCGCCAAAAGACGCTTCTCTTCCGCATGACGGCGCGCGGCTGCCCTCAGGTCCGCCAGATCGGATTCAAGCTCGGCGATGCGCGCTGCCAGATCGGTCGCCGGTGTTGGGCCACCCGCCGCCGCCTCGATCTCGTCGAGGATGTCGCGATGGGTCGTGTAGAGCGGATTGCGGCTACGCCCAGCCTCGCGCGCGACCGAAGCCGGGCTGATCCGCACGACGCGCCCAGCATGATCGGCATGCCGCCCTTCGCCGCGCACAAGTCTGGCGAGTGCAGCCCGGTAGCTCCTTGCGACCGCGTCAGATCGGCGCAACGCATCAGTTCCCCTCATATTGCCCTCCGATCTTTGCCAGCACGCCGTCGCACTGTTCGATCGCCTCGGTCAGCACCGCCGCTGTCATCGCTCCGGCTCGGGGAAGCAGGGCAGCATTGCGCGCACGCCGATCTCGCCAGTAGCCGGCATGCTGCTCCTCAACGACCATATTCGCGCACGACAGGCACACCGCTGGCGCCCTCCCGGCTTCGCTCGGCCCGGCCTCACCGCCGCAGCGCGCCGTTTCCTGCTGGAACACGCACCAGCCATAATCGCAGGCATGCACCCGGAGATCGGTCTCCGCGAGGATAAATGCGATATAGTCGCGCCGGACCTGCTCACCGGCACGGCCGCGGAACCGGACATTGCCGGCAACGATACGCTCCCCCATCCGGCCACCAAGGCGCTTGCTGGTCAGCATTTGATCGAGCGCTGCGGCGGTTTCGGCGCGGCTCTCATGGTCGATAAGGCCGTGCAGATCGAAGTCGTTCCCCACATAGCTTCGGGCCGTCATCGCGACCGACGCATGCTTGAAGTGCTCGGCCAGCCCGAGAAGCTGTGATCGATCCCGCCGTGCCACGAACCGAGCGAAGGTCTTGCGGAACTGGTGCGTGCTGAACGACCAAGGCTTTCCTTCATGTTCGGGCACGCCGACGTGCCGCGCGAAGTCGTTGATCCGCCAACCGATGTGCATGTGGGTCACCGGCACGATCTCGCCATATTGCGTGTTCTTGACCAGGAAGATTTCATCGCGTCCCGACGCGGCACGCAGCGGGGCGCTCAGCTGTTCGAGCAGATCGACGGCCCGCACCACCGGCGCGGGGGCAACCCAGCGTTCCTCCCGCCCCTCGGGATGGTCTACCGTCTTGAACAACCGCGCCACCACATAGGCCTGATCCACGCCGGTCTCGCCGATCGGGCGGTATTCGATCGCCCCGACCTTCATCGACAGGATCTCGCTCACCCGCATCCCGACGAAGCCCGCGATGACGATGTAGCAGGCTTCGACGAGGTGGCATGCGGCGTGACGGACGGCGTAAGCGCCATCCAACTTGTCCCCCAGCGGTCCCGTCAGATGCGCTTGCCGCAGCGCCCTGCGCACATAGTAGGAGGCTTGGCGGGAGATGCCGGTAGCGAGGCCGATGGCCCTGGCTCGTAAGCGGATCGTTTCAGCCTCGATGATCGTCTCGCCATGCTCCTCCACCCAGCGCAACGCTTCGCCAAGGATCGCGACGGCGACCTCATCCGGGATGAACGGGATTGTCCCTTTGGTCGCGCGCGTGACGCCCGCCGCCTCGAAGGTCGTGTCCAACGGCAGCGGATCGACGCGCGGAGCATCGCTCAGCTTGGTTCTTTGCCGATAGAGATCCTTTATGGCGAGCAGGTAGTTGCTCACCGTGCTTGGGCTGACCCGCGCCTTTCCATTGCGGGCGGGACGACCGCGCAACCAAACGCACAGGCGATCGACAGCGCTCGGGTCGATGTCGGAGAAGCGGCGCAGCCCCTCGATCGCCATCCACCCGATCAGCGTGCGCAGAATCAGGCCTTTCATATGAAGCGACGCGAGCGATGATCGCTTTCGTCCCGCTGGCGGATCGACGCGCATCGACCAGAGGAAGTGCTTCGCGGCATGGATCAGGGCCGCGCGCTCCCCGATGCCGATCCTCGCATCCTTTGGCATCGCAACGACCCAGCGCAGCCGGTTCTGATCGGCGCGGCGACCCGACGTCCTGATGTCGAGGCGCCATTCGTCGTCGCCGAATCGGCTCCAGGGCGAGACGGCCATATCTTCCCAGGCCGGCGCCCCCGCCCTCGTTTGTGGCCGCACGCTCATTCGATCGGCGGCAGCACGGGCAGCGCACGGTCGACCGCTGCATCATGCAGCGTGTCCGGGAAGCGCGGCAGAATATCGCGTTCGAGGATCTCCAGTTTGGGGGCATAGAGCAGCCGCCAACGACCCGGCACCATCCCGTTTCGCGCGTCGATCAGCGCCGATCGCGTCGCGTTAAGCCGAACCAGCATCTCCACATCGAGCGGGATGACCGCGTTCTGGCAGGTGAAGCACCCCAGCCAGGCCGTGCAGAGTTGGCCCGCACGCTGGCCTTCCGCCGCCCCACCCATCGGATCGGCGCAGATGAAGCCCGAGGCCGACGCACGGCGAACGTCGACGTCAGGCTGTTCGGGTATTTCCGCATCCGGCTCCCCCCGCACGATCTCGACGAACCGGGCCTGCAAGGCGCCAACGGCGATGGCTTGGGCTTGTCGGACGAGCGGCCGATCCACATAACGCTGCGTGGTGTCCGGCGTCGCATGGTTCGCCAGCGCCTGGGTTTTCAGGATATCATGGCCCAGCCTCTCATGCGCCAGCGTCAGCCCAGATGCCCGAAGCGCGGCGATGCTCAGTTGCAAGGGCCTGCCCAGATCGTCTCGCAGATCGTGACGCTTCACGAAGCGCCGGACATGCGCCGATACCAGATAGTTCGGTATCACGCCGACGATCCGCGAGCTGTTCATATTGTCGATCAGGAACAGGCGGTCCCGGTCCTCGGGCCGCGCATGCGGGATGAGCGCAGCCGTCATTGCCAGCACTTGCTCGATCAACGTCGGGACCGAGAAGCTCTTATCCTTGAGGAAGCTGCGCCGTTGTTCGCGGCTCGAGCGCCCTTTGCTCCAGGTGACGAGCACGCGGCCGTCAAGCAGGAGGTGCTCGCTCATGCAGTCGCGACGAAGCAAGCGCAGCGCTTCGGCATTGGCGTAGGTCTGCGCGCCGATCGCGATCATGTAGGGCACGATCGTTTCCGGCATCATGTAGAGATGAGCCGCCACCTTCAGATTGGCGCCATGGCGCAGCATCGCGAAGTGAAGGCGCCACAGTTTCGCTCCCGGCTTCGACATCACCCGCGTCGGTGGCACGATCCCGCCGAACCGATCGCAGATTATCGCAAGCAGAACCCCGATATCGTCCAGATCAAGCCGCGCCAGATCGTCCTCAGCCGCGATCGCGGCACGGTCGAGGCGCGCAAGCGCCGCGCACCCAGCCTGGAACACCGCCCAGCTGGCAGTGATATCGGCGCGGGCTGCGGCTAGCACGCGCTCCATCTCGTTTCGGCTCAGCACCGCTCGAGGCGGTGTCTCGGCATTCTTGCGTGGGAAGGCGTTGAACGGGATATCAAGGTCGGAGTGGGTCAGCTCGGGCCGGTTTCGCTGCAACCATGCGATCAACTGCTTGATGCACGACCATGCCCCATGTCTCGTCGCCTTCACCCAGGGTTTGGTATCGAGCGATGCGATGAACGCGCGCAGCACCGCTGTATCGACGTCACGCATCGACGTGATTGCATCATCATGTTCCTTGATGAACGAGAACCACAGGGGAAGCCGACGATAGGTGCTGATGCGAGTTGACGCTGCTTTGTCGCCAAGATGATGTCGGAACGCCAGCGCCAGCTCGGCCGCCATCGGCACTTTTCCGAACATTGTAAAATCGAACGAACGCTTGAGCGTGCCGTCTGCTTGTACGAAGTTGACGACGAGCGTACCGGGCTCGCTGATCAGCGGGATCGGCGATGGTGCGACCCGATAATTCTTCCGGCGGCGTGCCACTACAGCAGTGCCGCATAGAGATCATCGACTGAGGATTCGATGATCGAGAGGTCGGTTGCGACGACGCGGAGGTAGATCGCTGTGGTCGCAAGATCGGCGTGCCCCATCAACACCTGCAGCGCGAGCAGCGGATTGAGGTCCGGATGGGTTTGTGCCTCGCGCTGCAGGAACCTCAGCATCGCTACCGCGAACGTGTGGCGCAGCGCATGGAACGTCGCCGGTACGCCTGCGCCGTCTGCCGCCGCTTTGAACATCGCGCCAACCCGCCGGGGCGTCATCGGCTGCCCCCTTACGGTCAGGAACAGCGCGTCAGGGTCAGTGGGCCCAGCGCGAGCTTGCATTT
Source organism: uncultured Sphingomonas sp. (assembly GCF_937871615.1). Lineage (GTDB taxonomy): Bacteria > Pseudomonadota > Alphaproteobacteria > Sphingomonadales > Sphingomonadaceae > Sphingomonas. Next base: position 4,516 of record NZ_CALMPA010000067.1, read on the forward strand.
TTCTAACCGTGACGGCGCGCTCCTCCCGCACATAAGCCCACGTCCGATCCAGAAGCGTGGGCGGCGGATAGATGACGCGGGCTTTTCCGCCCTTTGTTGCGTCGATTCGCACCGGCATCATCGGTTCGGCGCAGGCCTTCGGAAGAAGGCGGAGTTTCAACCCGGCGATCTCCATGCGCCTTATCCCGGTCGTGACCGCCCATTCGACAACGAGCCGGTCCCTGACCGGCATTTCCGCTATGATCCGCCGGATCGCCGACGGCGCCAGCGGACGCGGCAGCATCGTCACATGGCGCACGGTCAGCTCGTTGACGCGCTCGCGGCCGCCACTCGCATCGATATGAGCGAAGAAGCCTGGCGGGCGGCTTCGCGACAGTGCGACGTCGCTTGCCGTAAACGGCGTTCGATCAATCAGGCCGGTCCCGGCACACCAGTGGTAGAACCGGGCGATGGTGCGCAACCGGCCATTGATCGTACTGCGCGCCAGCGGCTTTTCGTCGTCATCAGGTGGATGCAACATATTGTCCCGGTATGCTGCGATCTCACCAGAGCCGACACTGTCCCAGCGCCAGTCATTCGCCTCAATCGTCTGCCACCAGTCATAGAGCGCTTCGCCGTAGGTGCGCCAGGTCTCGGGGCTGCGCGTCCGCCCACGCACCAGCGCGACATGCATCAGCCAGGCACAGGCCGGCTCGATCAGTCGCATTTTCGCGTCGAGCAGCATCGGCACGCCCAGAACCGATGAGCCATCGGGCCTGAACGTTTCTGCCGAGAACAACAACTCCGCCATACCTCTCCTCGATCGCTGCCGAATGGGGTGGGCCCTCGGGCCCACCCCATTCGGCGAAGAAGGAGAGTGGGGCCTGTGCAGGGTGTCCTTCTGGATAGCCCTGAAAGGACAGAAAGGACATCCTGTGGGCAGGACCTAACA
>NZ_CALMPA010000068.1 GCF_937871615.1 uncultured Sphingomonas sp.
GGGGATACCGCCCCGGACGGCGAAGCTTCCCTTGCGCAACGCGAGGGCAAGGCCCCTAGCAGCCCGCGACGCCGTTGGCGGCGCACGGCAAGTTCGCCCGCTTCGCGGGAGCCATTTACGGTTTCATGATCCCCATGCGCGACTGACTCTGACGCGCGCGCATTACGGCGTTCAAAAGGGGGTGCTCCTGAACGCGCTTGGCCTGTCGCTATGCTTTTGACTGAACGTCCTCAGCCGAAGCTGCTCCCTGACGGTCTGGGGCCGATGGAGCAGCGAATCGTCCGCAGTCCACTTGATGGGTGCGACGGCTCGATATGTATTCACAGTCACCCCCGACCGTGACCTGTTTGTGCGATTTCGCACGCGATCGTGCGACTGACCAACCGTGTTGAACATGTGTTGACCGACGCGCCCAACGCCAGGATTCCTCATCAGCGAGGAATCGTATGTTAATGATTTTCTTGGAAAAACTGGAGCGGGCGAAGGGATTCGAACCCTCGACCCCAACCTTGGCAAGGTTGTGCTCTACCCCTGAGCTACGCCCGCTCTGGCGCCTGTCCCCGGAGCATCCGGGGTGGGTGAGGCGCGGCCACTAGCAGCGGATTTTGGTCTTGCCAAGCCCCTCGTTGCGTTGACCGTGCATCTCCTTCGCGATTAGGCCCGCGGGATGACCGCTCCCGTGATCCTGCTCGTCGAGGACGACCCTTCCCTGCGTATGCTCACGGCGCGCGCGTTGCAGGAAAACGGCTTTGTTGTGCGCCCCGCCTCCGCCGCGCCGGAGATGTGGCTGGCGCTCGATTCGGGGCCGGTCGATCTCGTGCTGCTCGACATCATGTTGCCGGGCACCAGCGGGATCGACCTGTGCCGGGCGCTGCGCCAGAAAAGCGATGTGCCGATCATCTTCATGTCGGCGCGCTCCAGCGAAACCGATCGCGTCGTCGGGCTGGAGCTGGGCGCGGACGATTATATCGCCAAGCCGTTCGGCGTGCGCGAACTGGTGGCACGGGTGCGCGCGGTGTTGCGCCGGCCCGCGCTGGACCGGCGATCGCGCTTGAGCGGGGAAGGGGTGATGCGATTCGAGGGCTGGTCGCTCAATCTGCCGCGCCGCGAATTGCTCTCGCCGACTGGCGCGGTGGTCGATCTTACCGGCGCGGAATTCGATCTGCTGGTCGCGCTGGCGGATCATGCGCAGCGCGTGATCGCGCGCGAGCGGCTGATCGAATTGTCGCGAACCCGGCTTGGCGACAGTTCGGATCGCTCGATCGACGTGCTGGTCAGCCGGCTGCGGCGCAAGCTCTCCACGGCGGGGGATGCCGCGCCGATCATCACGGTGCGCGGGGTGGGCTATATGCTCAACGCGCCGGTGGAGCGCAGTTGAGGCGGCTGATCCTCTCGACGGGGCTGTTGGGGCAGGTCGTCGCGATCCTGTTGCTGACGATGCTGATCGAGTTCGGCGTCTCGACGCTGCTCTATGAACGCGCCAGCCAGTTTTCGGTGCGCGACGATGAGGCGCGGCGGCTTGCCGAGCATCTCGTCATCAGCCGGCGGCTGATCGAGGAGCGCCCGCCGGCGGCACGCGCGGCGATGGCCTATGCGCTGACCACGACGCGTTATGCGATTCGCTGGGATCAGGCGCCGCCCCGCCGCGCCCGGCTCGCGCCGCCATTGGGCGAGATGCGGCGCCAGATCCTCGCCTGGGAGCCGGGGTTGCGGACGGCGGATCTGCGCGTGTTGCTGACCTCTTTGGGCGGCGGCGCGGCGGCGGTGACGGGGGGCTTGCGCCTTGCCGACGGTAGCTGGCTTTATTTCCGCACGCTGGAACCGCTGACGCCGCTGACCTTCGGGTTCGAGCGAATCGCTTTCGCGCTTGTGCTCGCCATCGCGCTGATCGCGATCGGGGGGCTGATGCTGCGCCGCATCCTGCTGCCGCTGCGGCGGCTGGCGACCGCGGCGGACCGGATGGGATATGATCGCGTCGATCCGGTGCCGGAGGGCGGCCCCGGCGAGGTGCGGCGCGTCGTCGGCGCGTTCAACCGGATGCAGGCACGTATCCGCGCGCTGATCGATACGCGAACTGAGGCGCTGGCGGCGGTCGGCCATGATCTGCGCACGCCGTTGGCGCGATTGCGGCTCCACGCCGAATCGGTGCGCGACGCGCCCGCGCGGGACGCGATCGGGCGCGACGTGGCCGAAATGGAGGCGATGATCGCCTCGCTGCTCGCCTTTCTCGGCGGGGAGAATGATCCCGAATCGCCCGTGCCGGTCGATCTCGCGGTGCTATGTGCAACGCTGGTCGATGACGCGAGCGATGCCGGCCATGTGGCTGAATATGCCGGCCCCGATCATCTGGAGCTGCCGCTACGCCGTTCCGCCTTCAGGCGCGCGCTGACCAATCTCGTCGATAACGCGCTGCAACATGGTGACCGCGTGACGATCGCGCTGGAGGATGGCGCCGCCGCGGTGACGGTGCGCGTGATTGATGACGGGCCGGGGATACCGGCGGAGCAGCTCGACGCGGTGATCCAGCCGTTCGTCCGGCTCGATCCCGCGCGACCGCGCGATACCGTGGGGTTCGGGCTGGGGCTGGCGATCGCCGCGCAGGCCGTGGCGGCGGAGGGCGGCACGCTGACGCTGGCGAATCGCGAGCCGCACGGGCTGGAAGCCACGGTCTGTCTGCCCCGGCCCGGAGGGAATGTCGGTGCGGCGTGATGGATTGCCGTGGCGAATGCGCCACATTGTGGACGGCGTGCGCTATCCAGAAATGTTTTGACATGAAACAGCAACATTCTGGAAAAAATGCTGCACTAGCGTAAAGGCCACCGACCAGTCGCGGCCCGCCCACCGGGATAGAGAGCAACGACGGACGGGAAAGCAGGAGGAGCCTCTGAGCAACAGGAGGTTCCATGAAGACGTTTCAGCTTGTTTCCGCATTTGCGTTCGCCGTCGTGGCCGTTCCCGCCGCGGCGCAGGAAACCGCGCCGCCAAAGGATGTCACCGTCACCGGCAGCGTGGGCGTGGTCAGCGATTACCGCCTGCGCGGCGTGTCGCAAACCGACAAACATGCCGCCGTGCAGGGCGGATTCACCATCGCGCACAAGAGCGGTTTCTACGTCAGCACCTGGGCGTCTAACCTTGCCGGCTGGGGCACGTTCGGCGGGGCGAACATGGAGCTGGATCTGATCGGCGGCTATAAAAGGTCGCTGGGCGGGGGCCTTTCGGTCGATGCCGGGCTTACCTGGTATATGTATCCCGGCGGCGCCGACAGGAGCGACTTTGGCGAACCATATGTGAAACTGTCGGGCACCGCCGGCCCGGCCACCGTGCTGGTCGGCGTCGCTTATGCGCCCAAGCAGGTCGCGCTCGGCAAATGGTATGACAATGCCGCGAGCTATGCGACCGGAACCCCCGATCACCCCGGCGCGAAGAACGACAATCTCTATATCTGGACCGATCTTTCGGCGGCGATCCCCTCCACCCCGCTCACCGCCAAGGCGCATCTCGGCCATTCGGACGGGAATAACGGCCTCGGCCCGAACGGCACGAGCGCCGCGCCGACCGGCCATTACTGGGATTGGATGGTCGGCGCCGATTTCGCGGTGAAGGGCACCCCGCTGACGCTGAGCGCGGCGTGGATCGACACCGATATCAGCCGGGCGAAATCCGCCTATCTCCGCCCCAATTTCGCCTCGACCAGGGACGGCAGCTCGATCGCCGGATCGACCGCGCTGTTCTCGATCACGGCGGCCTTCTGATGGGGCGCGGTGGCTTCGCGCCATAAACTGACTTTTCGCGCCGGTCGGGGGGTTTGCTTCCCCCGGCCGGTCCCCACATAAGGGCGCACCAATCAAGCTGGAGCGATCCTTGGCAACCCTGGGTATGAGTGAAGCGGAAAAGGCGGCGGTGCAGGCATTCCGCGCCGACGTGGTAGAGCCGTCGATGACGAAGCTCGTCATCATTGATTTCTGGGCGGAATGGTGCGGCCCGTGCAAGGCGCTGGCGCCCGTGCTGGAGAAGGTCGCCGCCGCTTATGCCGACAAGGGCGTGGTGCTGGCGAAGGTCGATACCGACAAGAACCAGTTCATCGCCGCGCAATTCCAGGTGCGCTCGATCCCCACCGTCTATGCGATGTTTCAGGGCAAGCTCGTCGCGGACCTTACCAGCGCGCGCACCGAATCGCAGCTTCGCACGATGCTCGATCAATTGCTGCGCCAGTTGCCGATCACGGGCGAGGCGCAGCAGCAGGAAGCGGAGCTTGAGCCGCTGATCGCGATGGGCGAGGATGTGCTGGCGGCGGGCGATGCCGCGCGCGCGCTGTCGATCTTCGATCAACTGGCGGAGATGGCGCCCGACAACCCCGCGGTCGTTTCGGGCCGGGCTCGCGCGCTGATCGTGGCGGGCGATGTCGCCGCAGCCGAGGCGACGGTCGCCGCGCTGCCGGAGGATATCGCGACGCTCCCCGAGATCGAGCGCGCGAAATCCGCGCTCGCGCTGGCGAAATCCGCGCCGGTGGTGTCCGATCTGGCCCCGCTGGAAGCGGCGGTGGCGGCCAATCCGGGCGATCTTCAGGCGCGCTACGATCTTGCCAATGCGCAGATGGCGGCGGGCGATCGCGATGCGGCGGCGCAAGGGCTCCTCACGATCGTCGCGACCGAGCGGGACTGGAGCGAGGGCGCCGCACGCCAGCAATTGCTGAAGCTGTTCGAAGTGGTTGGGCTGGAGGATCCGTGGGTTTCCCAGCAGCGCCGCAAGCTATCCGCGATCCTGTTCGGGTGACGATGATCCGGCTGTCGATCTTTCCGCTGGCCGGCGCGATCCTCTTTCCGGGGCTGCACCTGCCGCTGCACATTTTCGAGCCGCGCTATCGGGCGCTGGTATCGGATGCGATGGCGCGCGATCGACGGATCGGCATGATCCAGCCGCGCGGCGAGGGCGATCACCCGCCGCTGTTCGATATCGGCTGCGTCGGGCGGATCACCGATATCGAGATGCTCGACGATGGCCGTTCGAACATCGTGCTCGAAGGGCTGTCGCTGTTTCGCGTGGTGCGCGATCTCGAAGTGACGACGCAATTCCGCCAGGTCGAAGCCGAATTGCTGGCGGTGCCGGCGGACGACACGCTGTCGCTTGCCGCGCGCGCCGGGCTGGAGCTTGAATCGAAGCGTTTCGCCGAGGCGCAGGGCTATGCCGTGGATTGGGACGCGGTCGGGCGGCTCGACGACGCCAGCCTCGTCAACGGTATCGCGCAGATCGCGCCGTTCGATTCCGCCGCGAAGCAGGCGTTGCTCGAAGCGCGGACGGTCGCCGAGCGCGCCGAACTGGTCGTCCAGCTCCTGCAATTTTTCGGGCGCCATGATGGCGAGGATCGTGTGACGCTGCAATGATCGACGCATGGCTGCTTGAGCGGCTTGTCTGCCCGGTGACGCGCCAGCCGCTGCGGCATGACCCGGCGGCGGAGGAGCTTGTCTCGGATGCCGCCGGTGTCGCCTATCCGATCCGCGATGGCGTGCTGGTGCTGCTGGTGGAGGAAGCGCGCCCGCTCACTTCGCGAGATTAGGGAAAGCGGCGCGGAAGGCGGCGACCTTTGGCTTGTCCCACCGGACGATATAGGGGTTGGCCGGGTTGCGATCATAGAAATGCTGGTGGAATGCCTCCGCCGGGAAGAATGCGCCCCGCTCGATCCGGGTGACGATCGGGCGCGGCCATGCGTGCGCCTGGCCGAGCTGGGCGATATAGGCTGTCGCCACCGCGCGCTGCGCATCCGATTGCGGGAAGATCGCGGAACGGTAGCTCGGCCCGCTATCCGGCCCCTGCCGGTTGAGCTGGGTCGGATCGTGCGCGACCGAGAAATAGATTCGCAGCAACGTGCCGTAGCTGACCTGCCGTGGATCGAACACGATCCGGATCGCTTCGGCGTGTCCAGTGTCTTCGCCCGAAACCGCCTGATAATTGGCATTGCCCGCGCTGCCGCCGGCATAGCCCGAGGTGACAGAGCGCACGCCCTTCACGCGCTCGAACACCGCCTCCATCCCCCAGAAGCAGCCGCCGGTGAGCACCGCCGTCTGCGTGCCGGGCGTCGCCGGAACATCGCGTGCGGGCGGCGGGATCGCCACCGCGCGTTCGGCGGCACCGGCGGGGAGCAAGGGGGCGGTGGCGAGAAACGCGGCCACGGCGATTGCGGGCAGGGAGCGATTCATGCCCCCTGATATAGGATGCCGCTCAGCGGCGCGCCATCACCGGGTGACGACGTGGGCAGGCGCTTCCGGCGATGCCGTGCTGGCCGAAACCGGATTCAGCGCGAACAGACCCACCGCCCCGATCACGAAGCCGCCTGCGAATTGCCACAGGAAGGTGGATTTGAGGAAGCGGGTCATTCTTATGATCTCTTTTCGAATCTGTTCGGGCCATCAGGTGGGGCGTGCCCCGCCGACGACAAGGAAAGTTATACTTGGGGCCGCTGAACCATTGCTGGCGCCGCCGTTCATCCGGCAGCAGGCAAATAGGTAGTCGCGGGTTGCCGCGGTATTTCAACAATCGAAACCCAGCGTTTCGTTGTTGAAACCCGCGGGCCTCAGCGCAGCGCCGCGCAGGCCGTCTGGATGCGTTCGCACGCCTCCTGCAGCACGTCCTCGCCGGTGGCGTAGCTGATGCGCATCGCGGGCGACAGGCCGAACGCCACGCCCTGCACCGCCGCGACGCGCGCATCATCGAGCAGATAGCCGACGAAGTCGCTGTCGTTCTCGATGCGCTTGCCGCCCGGCGTCGCCTTGCCGATCAGGCCCGACACCTCGGGATAGACGTAGAAGGCGCCTTCGGGGCGCGGGCAGGTGATGCCGACGGTCTGGTTGAGCATCGACACGACGAGATCGCGGCGTGACTTGAACGCGGCATTACGCTCGATCAGGAACGATTGATCGCCGTTGAGCGCCGCCGTCGCCGCCGCCTGTGCGATCGAGCACGGGTTCGAGGTCGATTGCGACTGGAGCTTGGACATCGCCTTTATCAGCCAGGGCGCGCCCGCGGCGAAGCCGATCCGCCACCCGGTCATCGCATAGGCCTTGGAACAGCCGTTGACCGTCAGCGTGCGATCGTAGAGCGACGGGCAGACCTCGGCGATCGTTGCGAACTGGAAATCGTCATAGACGATATGCTCGTACATATCGTCGGCGAAGATCCACACCTGCGGGTGGCGCTCCAGCACCTCGCCCAGCGCCTTCAGTTCGGCGGCGGTATAGGCGGCGCCGGTCGGGTTGGAGGGCGAGTTGAGGATCAGCCATTTGGTTTTGGGCGTGATCGCGGCTTCCAGCATCGCCGGGGTCAGTTTGTACCCTTGCGCCGCGCCGGCGGCGACGATCACCGGGGTCGCGCCGGTGAACTGCACCACATCCGGGTAGCTCACCCAATAAGGCGCGGGGACGATCACCTCGTCGCCGGGGTTGAGCGTCGCGACCAGCGCGTTGAACAGGGTGTGCTTGCCGCCCACGTTCACGCTGATCTGCTGCGTGGTGTAATCAAGGTTGTTGTCGCGCTTGAACTTGGCGACGATCGCCTCCTTCAATTCGGCGGTGCCGTCGACATTGGTATATTTCGTCTTGCCGTCGCGAATCGCCTGAATCGCGGCTTCCTTGACGAAATCGGGCGTGTCGAAATCGGGCTCGCCCGCGCCCAGCCCGATCACGTCGACGCCGGCACGCTTCAGTTCCAGCACCTTGGTGGTGATCGCCAGCGTGGGCGAAGGGCTGATGCGGTCAAGCGCGGCGGAGGGCTTCATGGTCAGGGCCTCGTAAGATGTCGCGGAGCTGCGCCGGCGCAGCCCGCTTATGTCGCGCGGCCTATAGCGGGCGCGGCTTCGATTTCGCAACTGCAACAACGGCAGGCATCAACCCGCGCAGCGCATTTCCGATAAAAAAGCCGTTCGCAAGCTCCACCGGGGCGATGTCGCCCTCTACCGCGCGGCCCTGTTCGATCAACGCGGCGCGCAGGATTCCGGGCAATAATCCACGCGCCAGCGGCGGGGTGACGAGCCTGCCGTCGCGCTCGATGAAGATCGTGGTGAAGCTGCCCTCGGTCAGAAAGCCGTCCGGGTCGACGAACGCCACCTCATCGGCGCCCGCCGCGATCCGCGCATCATCGTGGAAGGCGCGATCGCTGGTCTTGTGGCGCAGGCGGAAATCGCGCGGCGCCACCGGCAAGGGCGCGAGCGCGACCCGCATCGGCGCGGTGCGCATGGGCGGCGCGGGGGCTACCTCGATCGCGATTCGCCCCGATCGGGCGGCGAGCAGCCGCACTTTCGCGGGGTGTCGCAGCCGGAACGTCGCTGCCTGAAGCTCGTTGCGGGCATCGTGGCGATCGAACGCGAAGCCGAACGCCTCCGCGCTCGCCTTCATCCGCGCGAGATGCTGCTCGACCATCACGACGCCGGCTTCGGGATCGAAGGCCATCGTCTCGATCAGATCGAATGGGCGCGAATCGTGCGTCAAGAAAGCTCCCTTGGCCAAGGCTTCGTCCCATTCGTCAGCGGCGCGGGAATCGGCGACGATCCCCCCGCCGAGCCCGATGGTGGCGTGGCGAACGCCATCACTTACCCGCGTCTCGTCCACCAGCAAGGTGCGGATCGCAACATTGAACTGCGCCGTGCCGGGGGCCGCGATTTGGCCGATCGCGCCGGTATAGGGGCCGCGCGGTGATTCGCGCTCCACCTCGGCAATCACCTGCATCGCGCGGATCTTTGGTGCCCCGGTGATCGAGCCGCACGGGAAAAGCGCGGCCATCACGTCAATCGCGTCGCGCCCCGGTGCCGGCGTGGCGGTGACGGTGGAAGTCATCTGGTGGACGGTGGGATAATGTTCGACCGCGAACAGCGCGGGCACCCGCACGCTGCCGGGCATGGCGACGCGCGCCAGATCGTTGCGCATCAGATCGACGATCATCAGATTTTCGGCGCGCTGCTTGTCGTCCGCCGCCAGTGCCGCCGCCGCCGCTGCATCCTGCGCCGGATCGGGCAGGCGCCGCGCGGTGCCCTTCATCGGGCGGCAGGTGATTTGCCCGTCGGTGAGATCGAAGAACAATTCGGGCGAGAAGGAGAGCAAGGTTTCGCGCCCCGTGGCGACCACCGCGCCCCAGCCCGCCGCCGCCCGCGCCCGCACCGCGGCATAGACGGCGAGCGGATCGCCAGCGAACGGCACCTGCGCGCGGAAGGTGAGATTCGCCTGATAGATATCCCCCGCGGCGATCAGCCCCTGCACCGCGGCGATCATCGCGTCATATTCGGCGCGGGTGATTTCGGGCGCGGGCGCGCCGATCCATGCGCCGGCGGGATCGGGCAACAGCGCCAGCGGATCGGCGATTTCCGCGAAGCCATCGAACAGCCCGAACCATAACAGCGGCGTGGGCGAGGCGGGGGCCGCGCCCGCGCCCGCGCCCGCGCCCAAGCCCGCACCAGGCTCAAGCGCATGGCCCGCTTCATAGGAGAGGAAGCCAGCCGCTTGCCGCCCCGCCGCGACGGCGGCGCGCAACGCCGCGAG
>NZ_CALMPA010000069.1 GCF_937871615.1 uncultured Sphingomonas sp.
CCGTCCAATCTCCGCCAAGCATGCTCAAGCTTCACGATTTTTGCAACAGAGCCGGACAAGGTCCTCGGCCGCGTCCATCAATGCATAGAGATCGCATCCGTGGTTCCAGCCCATCCGGTCTGCTGCGGCGATGAAGACTTCGAGCGGCGCATTGCCTGCGCCCGCGCCCATGCCGGCAAGGCTTGCGTCCACACGAACCGCGCCGTTCTGGACAGCGACGATGGAGTTGGCAACGCCCAGGGAAAGGTTGTGGTGCGCATGCACCCCGCGCTGCGTCTCCGGCTTGAGCACCCGGTCATAGGCCTGAACACGCGCGGCATAGTCATCCATGCTCATCGCGCCGCCGCTGTCGGTCACGTAGACGCAATGCGCGCCATAGCTTTCCATCAGCAGGGCCTGGCTTGCCAGAGCTTCGGGGCTGGTCATATGGCTCATCATCAGGAAGCCGGACACATCCATCCCCAGGCTGCGCGCCGCTTCGATGTGCTGCTTTGAAACGTCGGCTTCGGTGCAGTGCGTGGCGATGCGGACCGACTTCACGCCCATTTCTGCCGCGTGCTTGAGATCGTGCACCGTGCCAATTCCCGGCAGCAGCAGAGTGGTCAGCACCGAATGCTCGAGAACTTCGGCAACGGCCCCGATCCAATCCCAGTCGGTATAGGCACCAAAACCATAGTTGAAGCTCGAACCCTGCAGGCCGTCACCATGGGCTACTTCGATTGCGTCCACCTTGGCGCGGTCAAGCGCCCTGGCGATCGCCTGCACGTGATCGAGGCCATACTGGTGCCGGATGGCATGCATGCCATCGCGCAGGGTTACGTCCTGGATGTAGAGCTTCTGGCTCGTAGGGTCGTTGAAGGTGCAATTGAGGGTCATGCCGCCATCCTTTCGGCGATCTTCTCGGCCGTCTTCATGGCAGCCGATGTCATGATGTCGAGATTCCCGGCATAGGCCGGCAGGTAGTGCGCGGCGCCCTCCACTTCGAGGAACACCGAGACCTTGAGCCCGGTAAACTCACCATCCATCTCGGGAATGCGCAGCGGGCGATTGCCGCCAATGCTTTCGAACTGCACGGCCTGCTTCAGCCGGTATCCCGGCACATAGCTCTGCACTTGCGCCACCATGTCGTCGATCGACTGGCGGATCGCCTCATGGTCGGCGTCCTCGCACAGGCAGTAGACGGTATCGCGCATGATCAGCGGCGGTTCGGCGGGGTTCAGGATGATGATCGCCTTGCCGCGGGTCGCGCCGCCTACCTCGACGATGGCCTGGCTGGTCGTCTCGGTGAACTCGTCGATGTTCGCGCGTGTGCCGGGTCCGGCGCTCTTGGAACTGATCGAAGCGATGATTTCGCCGTAATGGACCTTGGCCACGCGGTTGACCGCGGCAACCATCGGGATGGTGGCCTGCCCGCCGCAAGTCACCATGTTGACGTTCGCCGCATCAAGGTTCGCTTCGCCGTTTACCGGCGGGATCGTATAGGGCCCGATCGCAGCCGGGGTGAGGTCGATCATGCGTTTGCCCGCCGCCAGCACCAGTTCGCTGTTGCGCTTGTGCGCGCCTGCGCTGGTCGCATCGAAAACGATCCCGACTTCGGCGAATTCAGGCATCGCAAGCAGGCCGTCGATGCCCTTGTGGGTGGTCGCCACCCCCATGCGTGCGGCGCGGGCCAGGCCGTCTGACGCCGGGTCGATGCCGACCATCACCCCCATCTCAAGCACTTCGGAGAGGCGCATGACCTTGATCATGAGATCGGTGCCAATGTTGCCGGAGCCGATAATGGCTACCTTCGTCTTGCTCATCTCAGGCTTCTCCATACGTAAAGCTGCAGGTGCCGATGCCCTCGACCGCGGCACGGACCGTGACCCCTGGAATGAGCGGCACCATCGGTCCCAGTGCGCCCGCCAAAAGAATGTCCCCGGCCTTCAGCGGCTCGCCGCGCGCGGCCAGCGTTTGCGCCAGCCAGGCGGCAGCGTTAAGCGGATTGCCAAGTGCCGCAGCGCCGCTGCCGGTCGAGACGACTGTGCCATCGAACGTCATCTCCATGCCTGCGCCCTCAAGATCGAGCCCGGCCAGGGGCAGTCCCTGTTTGGCCAGCACGAAGAAAGCGGACGAACCGTTGTCCGCCACGGTGTCGGCGAAAGTGATTTTCCAGTCGGCAATCCGGCTGTCGACGATTTCGATCGCAGCATGAACCGAAGCGACCGCTTCGGCGACCTGCGCTGCCATGGTATCGGGCGAGGGCAGGTCCGCTGCGAGAACGAAGGCGATCTCCGCCTCGGCCTTGGGCTGGATGCATCGTGCGGGATCGAGCACAGCGCCGTCCGCCACCTGCATGTCGTCAAAGAGCACGCCAAAGTCCGGCTGGTCGACGCCCAGCTGAGCCTGAACGGCCTTTGCGGTAAGGCCCGCCTTGCGCCCCACGATCCGGCGGCCCTGTGCCTCCCAGAACCGCGTGTTGATTTCCTGCACGGCATAGGCGCCGACAGCATCAGTCGGCTCCAGCACATCCCGCATCGGCGCAACGGTCTGGCCACTATAGGCGTCACGGAGGCGAAGCGCGATGGCTTCATAGTTGTGTGCAGTCATGATCCTCGTCCTTCAGGCTGCGATTATTGCTAATCGCAACAATGGATTGGCACCAGCGCCGCAAACATCTAATGTCTCATAATATGAGACCCATTTCCAAAACCACAGGCACCCCCTCGGTCGCAGCGCTCGATCGCAGCCTTGTTCTGCTTGAAGCCCTTCTGCGCGACCAGGAAGGGCGGAGTGTGCCTGAAATCGCCACGCAGGTCGGCCTGCCGCGGGCAACAGCTCACCGGCAGGTTGCCACCTTCTTGCGCGGAGAATTCTTGCGGCGGCTTGCGAATGGCGCACTGGTTCCGGGGGCACGCCTGTTGAACCTGGTGCAGCATCTTGACCATTCGCATTTGCTGGTCGCAGCGGCGCGCCCGGTCCTGCGCGGTTTGGCCGGTCGGCTTGGCTGCGTGGCGCAATTGGGTACGCTTGACGGGGATATGGTGACTTACCGCTACAAAACTGGTCGGCAAGCGGGCAAGTTTTTCACGCGGGTGAGCCAGCAACTCGAAGCTTACTGTACTGGCTTGGGCAAGGTAATGCTGGCCCATCTGTCTGAGGCGGAGCTTGAAAGTTATCTTGCCACTGGCCCTTTTCCGCCCTTGACCGCAAACACCATCACGGACCCAGCCAAGCTGCGTCTAGCGTTAGACGACATCCGCCTTCAGGGCTTTGCAATCGATGAACAGGAAATCGCCGAAGATCTGACATGTTTTGCCGCACCCTTAAGAATAGGGGGTGAAGTTGTTGCGGCAATCTCCTTGTCCTTTAGTGGAAATGCTCCGGACGAGAAAATGCGGAAACGGGTAACTGCGTATTTGCTTGCAGCATCTGGGAAGATTGAGTGTGTATTGACAGAATAAAGTCCATTACCAAATTGGGATTGTATTCCTACGAGCTAGATCGCAGATGATTTCACGGGAATTCTGATCCGACAGACTCACGTGGGCGGCAAACATCTTACCCACACGTCTTCCGGGACAGTCCAATTCCGATCCAGCTGTGGCCGACGCGGCGCGCTGGGCGGCCGCGCGGCTGGGTTAGGCGAGCATTTCCTTGAGCGGCACGCTGGCATCGGCCAGGTGCTCAGGCGCGATCTGGGCGCGGGCTTCGACCAGTTTCTTGCCTTGAACGTAGTCCTTGACCATGTTCACGCAATCAAGGGCAATGACCTTGCCGTTCTTGAGGTAGACCACCGAGAACGAGCGCGTGGCCGGGTCGCCGCGAAGCACGGCGTTGTCATGGCCGGTCGACAGGCCGACGGTTTGCAGGCGCAGGTCATACTGGTTCGACCAGAACCACGGCGTGGCTTTGTAGGGCGCTTCGGTGCCGCAGATGCACTTGGCGACGGTGGTGGCCATGTCGTTGGCGTTCTGGACGGATTCGAGGCGGATCACCGCGCCGTCGGCGAAGTCGTTGGCATGAGCCGCGCAATCGCCGATCGCGTAGACATCGGGCAGCGAGGTGCGGCACAGTTCGTCGACGTCGACGCCGTTGCCACCCGAGGCACCGGCTGCGAGCAGCGGACCGACGCACGGGACGATGCCGATGCCGACGATGACGATGTCGGCCGGGATGACCGAACCGTCCTGCATCTTGACGCCGGTGGCCTTGGTGCCATCGCCTTCGATGCAGTCCATCGCCGCGCCGGTGCGCAGATCGACGCCGTGGGCGCGGTGTTCGGCCTGGTAGAATTCGGACAGCGCCTCACCGGCAACGCGCGCCAGCACGCGCGGGAGCGCTTCGAGCAAGGTAACCGAAACGTCGAACTTGGTCAGCACGGCAGCGGCTTCGAGGCCGATGTAGCCGCCGCCGACGACAACGGCGCGCTTTGCTCCGGCATCGAGTTCGGCCATCAGCCGGTCGGCGTCTTCCTTGGTGCGGACAGCGTGGACGCCCTTGAGGTCTGCGCCCATGCACGACAGGCGACGCGGATCGCCGCCGGTGGCCCAGATCAGCTTGCCATAGCCGATCTCGCTGCCATCGCCGAGCTTGACCGTGTGCGCGGCGGGATCGAGCGAGACGACTTCGGCGCCGAGCTTCATCTCGACAGCCTTGTCCTCCCAGAACTGCGCCGGACGGATGCAGATGCGATCGAACGTCTTGTCGCGGGCAAGGTATTCCTTGGACAGCGGCGGACGCTCGTAGGGGATTTCCGGTTCGCGGCCGATCACCAGGATACGGCCTTCGAAGCCGTTCTGGCGCAATGCGATGGCTGCTTGTGCGCCGCCGTGCCCGGCGCCCACGATGATGACGTCTGCGTGCTCCATGCTCGAATCCTCCCGACTGTTGCAGAGCCGTTTGGCCAAAATCGCCGTAGCGTCAACAGAAGGTACGCGGGCGGCCGTGATTTTCGGCGCTTCATCAACGGCTGCTGTGGCTACAGCCTATTGCCTGCAACGGGCCTCACCAGATATTGGAGGCGGTTCCGACTCTTGGCGAAATGACACCCTAAGCGGATTAAGCCGCGTTTGGGCCGGAGGGTTCGGTCCGGGCAGCGTGCGACAGGCACGAGGTCGGCAGCGGTGCGATTTACACATGGCGGCGACAGGCGATGTCGGGAGAACTGACCGGCGTCCGGTCACCGGCCTTGCCGGCATTCTCCGAGGTTGAGATCGCAGATCCGGTCGTCCGCGATGTTGCACCGTCGGTGCCATCACGTTGCGGGCACATCGGCATCGAACTGCCGACGGGTGTCCGCCTGACCGTGGATGCGATGGTCGATGCCGACGCCCTTGCCCGGGTGATCGCCGTGCTCGGCCGATGATCCCGCTGCCACCCTCGACGCGGGTTTGCCTGGCCTACGGGACGACAGACATGAGGAAGGGTTTTGACGGGCTGGCGGTGCTGGTCCAGCAGGTGCTGGAGCAGTCTCCGCATTCCGGCGCGCTGTTTGCCTTCCGCGGCAAGCGCGGCGATCTGATCAAGCTGCTCTGGTTCGACGGGTCAGGGGATGTGCCTGTTTTCCAAGCGCATGGATCGCGGCAAATTTGTCTGGCCTGTGACGAAGACAGGCAAGGTCAGCCTCACCTCGGCCCAGCTTTCCATGCTGCTCGAAGGTATCGACTGGCGCCGTCCCGAACGCATTGCAGCGCCGCTTCTGGCAGGATAAAAAGTCGCGGATTTGCTTGGTTTTTCTGGTGCGGGATGGGCCCACTCAGCGCGTCGAGACGCACATCTCGCTCCGCCCCGAAGCCCCTATTTCTTCGTAGCCGAACAAGGTGGTCGTCTGCTGCATCACCACGTCCACCGCGTCTTCTGGCGAATGTCGCGGCAGATCGGGCTTCGGCGGATGGGGCAGCGCAACGGTCCCCGCGTTCATGACCTACGTCATCGTTTCGCCGTCCAGACTCTGATCAACTGGTATCGTGCAGGGCTGGACGTCGAGCAACAGCTGCATGTGCTTTCTGCGTTTCTGGGCCACGCCTATGTCCGCGACACCTATTGGTATCTGTCCGCCACGCCGGAGCTGATGAGTCACGCCGCGCGGCGGTTGGACAAGCGCTGGGAGGCACGGCCATGACCTCCACCAGCGATCTTCCCGCGCTGATCGAACGGTGGTTCACGGATCGGCTCATTCGGCACCGCGGTTCAAGCGCGAACACCATCGCCTCCTATCGCGACACATTCCGGCTGCTGTTTGCATTCGCGCAAGATCGGCTCCGACGGCCACCTTCAAAGCTCAACCTGACGGATCTCGACGCGCCCTTCATCTGTGCGTTTTTGGACGATCTCGAGATGCGCCGGTCGGCGACGGCGCGAACTCGCAACCTCCGTCTGACAGCGATCCGGTCTCTCTTTCGCTACGCCTCTTTCGAGGCGCCAGCGCACAGCGCTCATATTCAGCGTGTGTTGGCGATACCAACCAAGCGATGCGACAAGCGCCAGTTGGAAACCTCGAAGAACCGTCTGATTTTGGCGTAATTGCGATGTGAAGGCACAGTAGCGGGTGGCGAGCTCCCGGCTTGGGTGGCTGATCTGCTGATTTTCTTGGCGGAACCGGCGGCGGGTGCCGGTTTTGGGGTCACGCGGGCGCAGTACGCCCCTCAAGCCAGGCGAGGCGCTGGAAGTTATAAGCAAGGTTGGCCATGCCGATCTTGATGCGGGCGCGGGCAATGCCGATGGTCCGCACCACGAGGCCCATGCGATGCTTCTGCCCGGCAAAGACGTGTTCGACGGCTGAGCGGATGGCTGAGCGCTTCGCGTTGGCTCTGGCGACGCGCTCGGGCATGGCACGGCGGTGCGGCTTGCGCTGGTGGATGTGGCTCTTGAACATGCCTTTCTCAAGGAAGGCCTCGTTCTTCTTCGACCGGTAGGCAGTATCGGCCCAGACGCCCGAACCGGTGTTGCTCGGGCTGATCAGGTCCGGCAACCGGGCACCGTCATGGACATTGGCTGCGCTGGCATCCCAGGTACGGATGAGGCCATGGGCGCGGTCGATGCCTATGTGGTTCTTGTAGCCGAACATCGGGATCGCGAGATCGACCGGTTTGAACGCCTTGGGATCGGCGCCCTCCTTCACCTTGGCTTTGGTGTATTTCACGCTCCAACGGGCATCGCGATCCGTCTGGCGGAGCCGGGCTGGCTTTGCCTTCCATGTCTCCGGGATCCGGCCGTCCTTGATCGCGGCCTTCTCTTCTTCGGTGTTCCGCTGTTTGGGTGCCGGCACGACGGTCGCATCGATGATCTGGCCGCCCATGGCGAGATAGCCCCGATCGGTGAGCGCTGCATCGAAGCGGGCGAAAAGCTTGTTGATCGCCTTGGCCTGCACCAGGCGCTCGCGAAACAGCCACACTGTCGTCGCATCGGGTACCGTGCCATCGAGCCCAAGGCCCAGGAAGCGCTGGAATGACAAGCGATCCTCCGTTGCTTCGTCTGACAGTGAATAGAGCGCCTGCAGCACCAGAACCTTGAACATCATCACCGGATCGAACGGCGGTCGGCCACCCTTGCCACGGACACTGCGGCGCAGAGCGGCAATCAACGGACCCCGGAAAACCTCAAAGTCGACCACGCCGGTCAACCGCTCAAGCGGATCACCCGCTGCGCTCTAAGCCTCGTAGCGGTCCGAAAGATCAAAGAAACCGAGCTGTCCCGCCATCATCGCCTCCGCTCATCAGCAGAAGCAGTGAATCAGGTCAGGTCACCAAACACCAGAGTTTTTCGAACCGTCCAGTTGCATTTCCTGAACCGCATCGAGATCGATGCTATCCTCGCTCGTCCCGACCAGTCGACCTGGCTCGGACGGCGCGATTACGCATTGCTGCTACTCGCCGTACAAACGGGCTTGCGGCTTTCGGAGCTGGTCGGGCTGGACCGCCATGCCGTAGTTCTCGGCCGCGGGGCGAATGTCCGATGCATCGGAAAGGGACGCTAGGAACGATGCACGCCACTGACGAAGACGGCTCAGCAGGTTCTCCGGGCCTGGCTGAAGGAGCCTGCCAGACGGGGCGCCACCACCCTGTTCCCGAACATGCACGGTGGTCCGCTCAGCACCGACGGGGTCCAGTCATTGCTGAACAAATATGTCGCGCAGGCGTCCGCGGTGTGCGCCTCCCTCCGATCAAAGCGGATTTCGCCGCACGTCTTGCGGCACACCGCGGCTATGGAGTTGTTGCAGGCGGGCGTCGATTGCTCGGTGATTGCCCTTTGGCTCAGTCATGAGTCGATCGAGACGACGCAGACCTACCTTCATGCGCACATCGAACTCAAAGAGGCGGCGCTGGCCAAGCTCAAGCCGTATGAACGCGAGAGGGCAAAACGATTTCGACCCAACGACCGACTGCTCGACTTCCTGAACGCCCTCTGATGCCCGAAACTATGCCGAGCGTTGCCCGTCGCTAATCGGCGACCACCTTGGCAGCCGTTGTAAGTGCCAGATAGGGCTCTGTTGCAAAGATTGGCGGCAGTCAGAGGTAGGCTGTCGCTCTGCGCCG
>NZ_CALMPA010000070.1 GCF_937871615.1 uncultured Sphingomonas sp.
ATGGTGCCCAGAAGAGGACTCGAACCTCCACGCCCTTGCGAGCGCCAGCACCTGAAGCTGGTGCGTCTACCAATTCCGCCATCTGGGCACGGGGTAGGCCGGCGCCTCTAGTGGACGCGGCGTGGCCTTGTCAACAGGGCTGCGAGAGGGGTAGGCGCGCGGCATCGAACAATTCGGATGGACGGCTCGCGCATGAAGGACAGGTTGGTCACGCTCGTCGGCGGAGGCGGCTTTATTGGCCGCTACGTGGCGCAGGCGCTGTTGGCGGCGGGCGCGCGGGTGCGCGTGGCGGAGCGTGATCCGCGCGACGCGTGGTTCCTGAAGCCGCTTGGCGGGCTGGGGCAGACGCAATTCGTCGCCGCGGACGTGACGCGACCGGAGACGATCGCGCGTGCGGTGGCCGGCGCGGACATGGTGGTGAACCTGGCCGGCAGCTTCACCGGCGATCTGCGGCGCATCCATGTGGATGGCGCGCGATCGGTGGCCGAAGCGGCGGCGCGCAGCGGCGTCGAGGCGCTGGTGCATGTTTCGGCGATCGGCGCGGATGCCGATTCGCCGTCCGTTTATGCCAGCACGAAGGGGGCGGGCGAGGTCGCGGTGCGCGCCGCTTTCCCGAATGCGACGATCGTGCGCCCGGCAACGGTGTTCGGGCGGGAGGACCAGTTCATCAACCGTTTCGCGGGGATGATCGCGCGGTTCCCGGTCGTGCCGGTGTTGCGCGCGCGCGCGCGGTTTCAGCCGGTTTTCGTGGGCGACGTCGCGGCGGCGATCGTCGCGGCGCTCGGCGCGCCGGCCCGATCCGGCGGCCATGTCTATGAGCTTGGCGGGCCTGACGTGCTGACCATGGAGGAATTGCATCGCTGGATCGCGCAGGCGATCGGGCGCGATCCCGCAATGCCCGCGCTGCCCGATATCGCGGGGCGGGCGATCGCCGCGCTGGGCTTCCTGCCGGGCGCGCCGATCACCGCGGATCAATGGAAGCTGCTCCAGCGCGATACGGTCGTAGCGCCGGGCGCCGAGGGGCTGGCCGCGCTTGGCGTCACGCCGACGCCGCTCGCGGCGGTCGCGCCCGGCTGGCTGGTGCGCTATCGGCGCGCCGGTCGCTTCGCCGTTGCCGTCAAAGGCTGATCCCCGCGCGCCCGCATGGGCGCCAAACGAGGTATTTCATGACCGACCTGCTGATCGTGATCCTGCTTGGGATCGTCGAGGGTGTAACCGAGTTTCTGCCCGTCTCCTCTACCGGGCATCTGATCCTTGCCGGTGCGCTGCTCGGGCTGCCGGAGGCGGATGCGACGTTCGATATCGTGATCCAGCTTGGCGCGATTCTCGCGGTGGTGGTGCTGTTCTGGCGCCGCTTCGTCAACGTCGGGCATGGGTTGATGCGGCGCGATCCGGAGGCGATCGCCTTTACCCGCAACGTCCTGCTGGGGTTCCTGCCGGCGGCACTCGTCGGCGCGGTGGCCTATAAGGCGATCAAGGCGGTGCTGGAGGCGCCGGTGATCGCGCCGGTGGTGGTGGCGATCGCGCTGATCGTTGGCGGCATCGCGATCCTGTTCATCGAGCGCGTTGCGCCGCCCGAACATGCTGATCGGGTGGAGGGGATTTCATGGCGCACGGCGCTTGGCATCGGCGCGCTCCAGTGCCTTGCGATGATTCCGGGGGTCAGCCGCTCGGGCGCGACGATCATGGGCGCGCGCGCGATGGGCATCAGCCGCGAGACGGCGGCGGAATACAGCTTCTTCCTCGCGATCCCGACGATGCTGGGCGCGACGGTGCTGACCCTGTGGAAAGCGCGGCATGAATTGAGCGCCGCGCATCTCAATTCGATCGCGATCGGGTTCGTCATTTCCTTCGTCGTCGCGCTTGTCGTGGTCCGCTGGTTCCTGTCGTTCGTCACCAAACACGGGTTTCAGCCGTTCGCCTGGTATCGGATCATCGCCGGAATCGTCGCGCTGGTGGCGCTGTCGTTCAGATAAGTCCGAATCGGCCATTAAATATGAGTAATATACCGCCCGCGCCGACTGGATAAGCCCGAACCAAGCCATATAGGTCAGTATAGCTGACTTGTTGTTCCGCGCCGCCTGTGAGAACGCGGGCGGCGGAGGGCTTATGGCTGTGGAAAAGATGCTTCGATTCGTCGCGAAGGCGCAATCCTACCCGGACAAGCGCGACGCGGCGCAGCGCGCGCAGGACTTTCGCGAGATCGCCGATCGTTATGCGATGCCGGTGGCCGAGGAACAGTCCTCGCGCTGCTCGCAATGCGGCGTGCCCTATTGCTCGGTGCATTGCCCGCTCCACAATCACATCCCGGACTGGCTGCGGCTGACCGCCGAAGGCCGGCTCAAGGAAGCCTTTGAGCTGAGCAACAGCACCTCGACCATGCCCGAGATCTGCGGCCGCATCTGCCCGCAGGACCGGCTGTGCGAGGGCAATTGCGTGATCGAATTCTCCGGCCACGGCGCGGTGACGATCGGCTCGGTCGAGAAATTCATCACCGATACGGCGTGGGAGGAAGGCTGGGTCGAACCGCTCAAGCCCGGCCCGGCGCGTGGCCAGTCGATCGGCGTGATCGGCGCGGGGCCGGCGGGGCTGGCGGCGGCGGAATATCTGCGCGGCCACGGCTATGAGGTGCACGTCTACGACCGCCACGATCGTGCGGGCGGGCTGCTGACCTATGGCATCCCCGGTTTCAAGCTGGAGAAGCCGGTGGTGATGCGCCGCGTCGAGCGGCTGCGCGAGGGCGGCATCGTTTTCCACGAAGGGTTCGAGGTCGGTCGCGACGCCACGCTCGATGAGCTGCGCCGCCGGCATGATTCGATCCTGATTGCGACCGGCGTGTACCGCGCGCGCGCGATCGACGTGCCGGGCAATGCGGCAAGCGGCGTGATCGAGGCGCTGGATTATCTCACCGCATCGAACCGCAAGAGCTTCGGTGATGCGGTGCCGGCATTCGACGACGGCAGCCTGAACGCGGCTGGCAAGCACGTCGTGGTGGTCGGCGGCGGCGACACCGCGATGGATTGCGTGCGCACCGCGATCCGGCAGGGCGCGAAAAGCGTGAAGTGCCTCTATCGCCGGGATCGCGCCAATATGCCCGGCAGCCAGCGCGAAGTGGCCAATGCGGAAGAAGAAGGCGTCGAGTTCGTCTGGCTCTCCGCCCCGCTCGCGTTCGATGGCGAGAAGGTGTCGAGCGTCCGCGCAAGCCGGATGCGGCTCGGCGCGGCGGATGCCAGCGGACGGCGCGCGCCGGAGGTCGATCCGGGCAATGAGATGTCGTTCCCGGCGGATATGGTAATCAAGGCATTGGGCTTCGATGCGGAGGAACTGCCGCGCCTGTGGGGCGCGCCCGAGCTTGGCGTGACGCGCTGGGGCACATTGCTGGTCGATGGCAAGACGCTGATGACCAGCCTCGACGGGGTGTTCGCCGCCGGTGATATCGTGCGCGGCGCGAGCCTCGTCGTTTGGGCGATCCGCGATGGCACCGATGTCGCGGGGCATATGCACAAGTGGCTGAAGGCGAAGGCGAAGGTGCGCGAGAGGGAGGCGGCGTGATGCGGCGCGCTTTTCTCGCGCTGTTGCTGGCGGGAGCGCCATTTCCCGCACTCGCACAGGCCGCACAAACGCCCCCGGCGCAGCCCGTCGCCGATGCGGCGACTATCGCGGCGGCGGAGCGATTGATCGCGCAGATGAACGTGACGGCGACACTCGATCGCGTTTTCGTGCAGCTTTCCCCGGTGTTCGCGCAGGCGGTTCTCGGTCAATTGGGGAGCGAACCCAAGACCAAGGCGATGATCGACACGATCAACGCCAGGGCGCCCGAAAATCACGACCGGATGGTCGCGATCCTGTCGCAGGAATTCATGACCGCGATCAAGCGCCAGTATCCGGCTTATCTGAAGCAGGTGGCGGCCCAATATGCCGCTGCCTTCACCGCCGACGAACTCAATGCAATCGCGGGTTTCTATACGACCGGCCCCGGCGCCAAGGCGCTCAGGCTGCTGCCGGAGCTTCAGGCGAAGATGAGCGCCGACGGCCGCGAACTTGGCAGTGTCGCCGGCAGGGAAGCCGGCATCCGCGCCTTCGAGCGCATCATACAGGAAATGTTGCCCGAGAACGGGAGCAGGAAATCATGACCGATACCTTCGACGCTCAGCGCAACCATCTCGCCACCCACGGCATGTATCGCCCCGAATTCGAGGGCGACGCCTGTGGCGTCGGCCTTGTCGCGGCGACCGATGGCAAGCCGTCGCGCCGCGTCGTCCAGTGCGCGGTCGATGCGCTGAAGGCGGTGTGGCATCGCGGCGCGGTCGATGCCGATGGCAAGACCGGCGATGGCGCGGGCGTGCATGTCGATCTGCCGATCCGCTTCTTCGACGATGCGATCGCAGCCGGCGGGCATCGCGTGCAGCCGAACCGGCTGGCGGTGGGCATGATCTTCCTGCCGCGCACCGATCTTGGCGCGCAGGAAACGTGCCGCACGATCGTCGAAAGCGCGATCATCGAGGCGGGCTATACGATCTATGGCTGGCGGCAGGTGCCGGTCGATGTGTCGGTGATCGGCCAGAAGGCGCAGGCGACGCGCCCCGAGATCGAGCAGATCATGATCGCCGGCCCGATGCCGGATGAGGTGGACGCCGCCGAATTCGAGAAGAACCTCTATCTCGTCCGCCGCCGGATCGAGAAGCGCGTGATCGCGGCGCAGATCCAGGGCTTCTATATCTGCTCGCTGTCGTGCCGTTCGATCATCTACAAGGGCCTGTTTCTCGCCGAGAGCCTGTCGGTTTTCTATCCGGACCTCACCGATCAGCGGTTCGAGAGCCGGGTCGCGATCTTCCACCAGCGTTATTCCACCAACACCTTCCCGCAATGGTGGCTGGCGCAGCCGTTCCGCTGCCTTGCGCACAATGGCGAGATCAACACGATCCGCGGCAACAAGAACTGGATGCTCAGCCATGAGATCCGCATGGCCTCGATCGCGTTCGGCGAGCATTCGGAGGATATCAAGCCGGTGATCCCGGCGGGTGCGAGCGATACCGCCGCGCTCGATGCGACGTTCGAGGCGATCTGTCGCTCCGGGCGCGACGCGCCGACTGCCAAGTTGATGCTCGTGCCCGAGGCGTGGCGTGGCAGCGGCGATGAGGATGTGCCCGCCGCCCATGCCGCGATGTATCAATATCTCGCGAGCGTGATGGAGCCGTGGGACGGCCCCGCCGCGCTGGCGATGACCGATGGCCGCTGGGCGGTGGCGGGCATGGACCGCAACGCGCTGCGCCCGCTGCGCTATACGCAGACGGTCGACGGGTTGCTGATCGTCGGTTCGGAAAGCGGGATGGTGGTGGTTCCTGAATCCACCGTGGTCGCCAAGGGCCGGCTCGGGCCGGGGCAGATGATCGCGGTCGACCTGGCCGAGGGGCGCGTGTTCAACGATCGCGAGATCAAGGATCGCATCTCGGGCGAGCAGGATTATGCCGCGATGATCGGCAATTTCGCGACGCTTGACGATCTGCCGCCCGCGCCGGCGGATAGCGTGCCGCGTTATGATCGCGCCGAACTTGCGCGCCGCCAGATCGCCGCCGGGCAGACGCTGGAGGATATGGAACTGATCCTCGCGCCGATGGTGGAGACGGGGAAGGAAGCGATCGGCTCGATGGGCGATGATACGCCGCTCGCGGTGATCTCGGACAAGCCGCGCCTCATCAGTCATTTCTTCCGGCAGAATTTCTCGCAGGTGACGAACCCGCCGATCGACAGCTTGCGCGAACGCTATGTGATGTCGCTCAAGACGCGGTTCGGCAATCTCGCCAACATCCTCGATACCGAGGATCGGCGCGAGCGCGTGCTGGTGATGGATTCGCCGGTGTTGACCTCCGCCATGTGGGGCCGGCTCAAGGCCTATTTCGGCGGCGCGGCGGCGGAAATCGACTGCACGTTCGAGGCGAATGGCGGAACGGATCGGCTGCGCGCCGCGATCCAGCGCATCCGCAATCAGGCCGAGCAGGCGGTGCGCGAGGGGCGCAGCGAAATCTTCCTGACCGACGAGCATATCGGCCCCGATCATGTCGCCATCCCCGGCGTTCTGGCGGCGGCGGCGGTGCACACGCATCTCGTGCGGCGGGGCCTTCGCTCTTATGCGTCGATCAACATCCGTACCGCCGAATGCCTCGACACGCATTATTATGCGGTGCTGATCGGTGTCGGCGCGACGACGGTGAACGCCTATCTCGCGGAAGCGGCGATCGCCGATCGCCATGCGCGCGGGCTGTTCGGCGAAATGGCGCTGGAGCAATGCCTGGAGCGGCATCGCGTCGCGATCGAGGAGGGGTTGCTCAAGATCCTGTCGAAGATGGGGATCGCGGTGATCTCCAGCTATCGCGGCGGCTATAATTTCGAGGCGGTGGGCCTAAGCCGCGCGCTCGTCAACGATCTGTTTCCCGGTATGCCGGCGAAAATCTCGGGCGAAGGCTATGCCTCGCTACATGTGAACGCGACCGAGCGACACGAGGCGGCGTTCGACAGCGCGGTGGTCCATCTGCCGATCGGCGGCTTCTATCGTCACCGCAACACCGGCGAGCCGCATGCTTATTCGGCGCAACTCATGCACCTGTTGCAGACGGCGGTGGCGACCGACAGCTATTCGACCTATCTGCAATTCTCGCGCGGGGTTTCCGATCTGCCCGCGATCTACCTGCGCGATCTGTTGCAGTTCAACTTTCCGTCGGAAGGGCTGCCGGTCGATCAGGTCGAGCCGATCACCGAAATCCGCAAGCGTTTCGTAACGCCCGGCATGTCGCTCGGCGCGCTCAGCCCCGAAGCGCATGAGACGCTGGCGATCGCGATGAACCGCATCGGCGCCAAGGCGGTGTCGGGCGAGGGCGGCGAGGACAAGGCGCGTTACAAGCCATATGCCAATGGCGATAACGCGAACTCCACGATCAAGCAGATCGCGAGCGGGCGGTTCGGCGTGACGGCGGAGTATCTCAACGCCTGCGAGGAGATAGAGATCAAGGTGGCGCAGGGCGCCAAGCCCGGCGAGGGCGGCCAGCTTCCCGGTTTCAAGGTGACCGAGTTCATCGCGAAGTTGCGCCACGCAACTCCGGGCGTGACGCTGATCTCCCCGCCGCCGCACCACGATATCTATTCGATCGAGGATCTGGCGCAGCTCATCTACGATCTGAAGCAGATCAATCCGCGCGCGCGGGTGTGCGTGAAGCTCGTTTCCTCCGCCGGGATCGGCACGGTCGCGGCGGGCGTCGCCAAGGCGCACGCGGACGTGATCCTCGTCTCCGGCCATGTCGGCGGCACGGGCGCGTCCCCGCAGACCAGCATCAAATATGCCGGGACGCCGTGGGAGATGGGGCTTTCCGAGGTCAATCAGGTGCTTACCCTGAATGGCCTGCGCGGTCGCGTGAAGCTGCGCACCGATGGCGGGCTGAAGACCGGGCGCGATATCGTGATCGCCGCGATCCTCGGCGCGGAGGAGTTCGGGATCGGCACGCTCAGCCTCGTCGCGATGGGCTGCATCATGGTGCGGCAATGCCATTCGAACACCTGCCCGGTCGGCGTCTGCACGCAGGACGAGAAGCTGCGCGGCAAGTTCGTCGGCACGCCGGAAAAGGTCATCAACCTGATGACCTTCATCGCCGAGGAGGTGCGCGACATCCTCGCCCGCCTGGGCGTGCGCAGCCTCGACGAGGTGATCGGGCGCACCGAATTGCTGCGGCAGGTGAACCGGGGTGCCGAGCACCTCGACGATCTCGATCTCAATCCGATCCTCGCCAAGGTCGATGCGGCGGATGACGAGCGCCGCTTCAGCCTCAAGACCTTCCGCAACGAAGTGCCCGACAGCCTTGATGCGCAGATCATCAAGGATGCGGCGGCGGTGTTCTCGCGCGGCGAGAAGATGCAGCTCACCTATTCGGTGCGCAACACGCATCGCGCGGTCGGCACGCGGCTGTCGAGCGAGATCACCGCGCGTTTCGGGATGGATACGCTCAACGACAATCACGTCACGATCCGGCTGCGCGGCTCGGCGGGGCAGAGCCTCGGCGCGTTCCTCGTCAAGGGCGTGACGCTGGAAGTGTTCGGCGACGCCAATGATTATGTCGGCAAGGGGCTTTCGGGCGGGGTGATCGTGGTGCGCCCGGCGGTGTCGTCGCCGCTCGCCAGCCAGGACAATACGATCATCGGCAATACCGTGCTTTATGGCGCGACCGCCGGCCGCCTTTACGCTGCGGGCCAGGCGGGCGAGCGGTTCGCGGTGCGCAATTCGGGCGCGACCGTCGTGGTCGAGGGCTGTGGCGCGAACGGCTGCGAATATATGACCGGCGGCACCGCGGTGGTGCTGGGCGCGGTCGGCGCGAACTTCGGCGCGGGCATGACGGGCGGAATGGCGTTCGTCTACGATCCCGATGGCACGTTCGCGCGGCGCGCCAACCCGGAGAACATCATGTGGCAGCGGCTCGCCTCGCTCCACTGGACGAGCGTGCTCCACAATCTGATCCGCGAACATGCCGATGCGACCGACAGCAAATGGTCGCGCAGCATCCTTGAGGATTGGGATCGCGCCGCCGGCGATTTCTGGCAGGTGGTGCCGAGGGAAATGCTGACGCGGTTGTCGCACCCGCTCGATGACAGCGAGGTGCTCGAAGCGGCGGAGTGAATGGCCCCCGGCTGTTTGCGCCGGTGTCGATGGACACAGGCTAAATGGCCGGGCGCCGTTCGCCCGAGGGGAGCCGCCGAGGCCATCGGCTGAATTTCCGCGTCGAGCGGCGTTGCCGCGCCGCCGTCGCTCGGCTTATGGGTGGCGGCATGTGGCAGCTTTACCAATTCGCCTTGTGCCCCTTCACCCGCAAGGTTCGCGCGCTGCTCAATGAAAAGGACGTCGGCTATGAGCTGGTGTCCGAGGAGCCATGGGCGCGCCGCGACGAATTCGTCGATATGAACCCCGCCGGGCAGACCCCGGTGATGGCCGATCCGACGCGCAATATCCTGCTGCTCGATTCGGTGGCGATCTGCGAATATTTCGAGGAAACGGTCGACAAGGTGCAGATGATAAACGGCACCGCCGCGAACCGCGCCGAGATTCGCCGGCTGGTGACGTGGTTCGACGGCCATTTCTATCGGGATGTTACCGGCCCGCTGCTGCAGGAGCGGATGATAAAGCGGATCGTCCACCGCGCCTCGCCCGATGCCTCGCGGCTGCGCGAGGCGATGAAGTCCGCGATCGGCCATCTCGATTACATTGATTTCCTGCTCGATCACCGCAAATGGATGGCAGGCGCCACGATCAGCCTCGCCGATCTCGCCGCCGCCGCGCAGATATCGGTTGCGGATTATCTCGGCGGGATCGACTGGAGCGGGCACACCCATGCCAAGGCGTGGTATTCCGCGTTCAAGAGCCGCCGCAGCTTCCGCCCGCTGCTCGCCGAACGGATGCGCGGGATCGAGCCGCCATCCTATTACGAGAATCCGGATTTCTGATGCACATGAAGCATGATCCGGCGGCCCAGGCCGCCGATCCAATCGGTTTCGACGATTTCCTGAAGGTCGATATTCGTATCGGCACGATCACTGCCGTCGATCCCTTTCCCGAGGCGCGCAAGCCCGCGTTCAAGCTGACGATAGATTTCGGGCCGACGCTGGGCGTGAAGAAATCGTCGGCGCAGATCACCGAACATTATACCCCGGATCAGCTCGTCGGGCGGCAGGTGGCGGCGGTGGTCAACTTCCCGCCGCGCCAGATCGGGCCGATGATGAGCGAGGTGCTGACGCTCGGCTTCCCTGATGCGGATGGCAAGGTCGTGCTGATCGGGCCGAGCGCGCCGGTGCCGGACGGGGGACGATTGTTCTGACCCGGAAAAGCCCCTGCCCTTTAGGGGAGGGGTTGGGGTGGGGCAGTGAGAAGCGGCAGGCGGTCGGTCTCGGTGAGACATCCCCCACCCCCATCCCCTCCCCTGAAGGGGAGGGGTGAGCTTCTTTACCCCTCCAGGCTTTTCGATGCCTGTTCGAACAGATCCTTCGACAGCCCCGGCGTCGCGACGATCCGCTCAAGCTCGGCCTTCATCAGCGCGGCGCGGCCAGCATCGAAGCGGCGCCAGCGGCCAAGCGGCGGCAGCAGCTTGGCCGCTGTTTGCGGGTTGAGCCGGTCCAGCGCGATCAACTGATCGGCGACGAAGCGATACCCCCGCCCGTCGGCGGCGTTGAACGTGCGCTGGTTGACGCTGAACGCGCCGATCAGGCTGCGCGCGCGATTGGGGTTGGCGAGCGTGAAATCGGGGTGTTCGGCCAGTTGCGCCACCGCCGCCGGCGTGTCGGCACGGGTTGATAGCGCCTGCGTCTGAAACCATTTGTCCAGCACCAGCGGATTATCGGCATAACGATTGTAGAAGATGTCGAGCGCGGCCTCGCGCTCGTCCCAGTCGCCGTTGACCAAGGTGGTGAGCGCCGCCTGCCGATCGGTCATGTTGTCGGCCGCCTCGAACTGGCCGAACGCGATCTGCGCGACATCGCTCGCCCCGCTCGCCGCGATATAGCTGAGCGCCACATTGCGCAGCCGCCGCAACCCTTTGGCATGGGGATTATATTGATAGGGCGTGGTGCCGTTTGCATCATAGGCCGCGCGCCACTGCCCGGCGAGCGCCGTGCCGAGATCGCGGCGCAATGCCTCACGCGCGGCGAAGATCGCGTCGGGATCGACCGTCGCGAGCTGATCGCCGATAAAGCCTTCGGACGGCAGCAGCACCGCCTCCGCGATGAATGCCCGGTCGAGCGATCCGTTGGCGAGCGTATTGGCGACCGCGCGGATCACCGCCTGATGATCGGCGCGCCCCTCCACCGTGGCGGCGACGAGCGTATCGAGCATCAATTGCTGCATCGCCTCATATCGCGCGAAGGGATCGTCATCATGCGCCGAGAGGAAGGCGAGATCGGCCGCGCTGCGATCGCTTTCGATCACCACGGGGGCCGAGAAACCACGATTGATCGAGAGCGCGGGGCGTTCGGCGATGCCATCGAACACGATCGTCTCCACCGTCGAATCGAACAGCACGAGTTGTTCCTCGGTCAGCGGGCGCCCGGTTTCCGTGCCGAACAGACGCAGCTTGAGCGGGAGGACCATCGGCAGCTTTTCCGCCTGGCCCGGTGTCGGCTGGACATGCTGGGCGAGCCGCAAGGTCGCGCGGCCACCATCATGCGTGACGCTCGCCGAAACGCGCGGCGTGCCGGCCTGCGAATACCACAAGCGGAAGCGCGAGAGATCGACCTCGCTCGCTTCTTCCATGCACGCCACGAAATCCTCGCACGTCGCCGCGGTGCCGTCGAAACGATCGAAATACAGATCGGTCGCGACGCGGAACCGCGCCGGGCCGAGGATCGTCGCCATCATGCGGATCAGCTCGGCGCCCTTGTTGTAGATCGTCGCGGTGTAGAAGTTCGAAATCTCGATATAGCTTTCCGGGCGCACCGGATGCGCGAGCGGCCCGGCATCCTCCGGGAACTGGCTGGCGCGCAGCCCGCGCACATCCTCGATCCGCTTGACGGCGGCAGAGCCCTGATCGGCGGAGAAGCTTTGATCGCGATAGACGGTGAAGCCCTCTTTCAGCGAGAGCTGAAACCAGTCCCGGCAGGTGACGCGGTTGCCGGACCAGTTGTGGAAATATTCGTGCGCCACCACGGCGGCGATGGCATCATAATCATAATCGGTCGCGGTATCGGCATCGGCGAGGATGTAGCGGCTGTTGAAGATGTTCAGCCCCTTGTTCTCCATCGCGCCGAAATTGAAATCGTCCACCGCGACGATGTTGAACACATCGAGATCATATTCGCGGCCATAGACGCGCTCGTCCCAGGCCATCGCCGTCCTGAGCGCGTCGAGCGCATGATCGGTGCGCGGCAGATCGGCCGCGCGCACCCAGATGCCGAGCGTCACCTCGCGCCCCGATTGCGTGATGAAGGTATCGCGATTGACCGCGAGATCGCCCGCCACCAGCGCGAACAGATAGGTGGGTTTGGGGAAGGGATCGTGCCATTCCGCCCAGTGCCGCCCATCCGGCAGATCGCCCGAGGCGACGGGATCACCGTTCGCCAGCAGCACCGGGAAGCGCGCCTTCTCCGCGGTCATCCGCACGCGATAGGTGGCGAGCACGTCGGGCCGGTCGGGGAAATAGGTGATGCGGCGAAAGCCTTGCGCCTCGCACTGCGTGCACAGATTTCCGCCCGACGCGTAAAGCCCCATCAGTTGCGTGTTGCGATCGGGCGCGATCGCCACTTCGGTTTCGATTTCATGCGTGGCGCCGGCCAGCGGGATAATCAGATCGTCGCCGTCCTGCCGCCAGTTGTTCACCGCCACCCCGTCGACCAGCACGGCGAGCGGGGCCTGCCCCGCGCCATCGAGCCTGAGCGGCGCGGAATGCGCGCCATTGCGGGCAACGCGGAAGCGCGCCTTCACCGATGTGCGTTCGGGCGCGAGATCGAAATCGAGCGCCACCTCGGGCACCAGCCATGCGGGCGGGCGATAATCCTCGCGCCGGGTGATGGCGGGAAGCGCGGCGGCGGTCTGAACGTCGATCATGGGGGAAATATACTTCGCGCGCGCGGTGGTTCCATCGAAACCTTGCGCGCGGGGCGCGGGGTGATAGGCAATCGCCCGATATGAAAGCCATTCACCTGCTGGCCCGCGCGGGCCTGATCGCGCTTTTCCCGCTCGCCATGCCGCTTTTCGCGCAGGAAAAGACGCCTGCCGAGGTGAACGCGCTGGTCAACGCGCCGCTGCCTGCCGATCAGGCCGCGCTCAAGGCGCATGTCATGTTCCTCGCATCCGACGCGATGAAGGGGCGCGAGGCGGGGAGCGGCGAATATGACATCGCCGCGCAATATGTCGCGTCGCGCTTCTATGCTGCGGGGTTGCGGCCCGGTGGCGACGCGGGGGGCTATCTTCAGGCGGTGCCGCTGGTCAGCTATCGCCCCGATGGCGGCGGGCGCGTGGTGCGGACCATGGGCGGGAAAGCGGAAACGCTGGTGGCGGGAACGGATTATGCCGCGCTCGCCGATCCGCATCGCGCGAAAGTGTCGCTAAGCGGGGAAATCGTCTTCGTCGGCTTCGGCGTCTCCGCGCCCGATCGCGGGCGGGATGATTATGCGGGCGTGGATGTGAAAGGGAAGATCGTCGCGGTCCTCCCCGGCGCGCCACGCGATATGAACGCCGAGGAGCGCGCCTATCTCGGCGGCGGCGATGCCAAGGCGAAGGCGGCGGCGGCGCATGGCGCGATCGGCGTGATCCTGCTCGCGACGCCCGGCAGTGCTGAAAAGGCGCCGTTCGAGCGCACCGCCGAGCGCACCGCCAAACCGCGCATGACCTATGCCGAAGCGGACGGGACGGGGCATGGCGACGCGCCGATCCCGACGGTCGCGACGTTCAGCGAGGCGGGCGCGGCAAAGCTGTTCGCGGGCGCGCGCACGCCCTGGGCCGCGCTGGTGAAGGAAGCGAAGAAGAAACTGCCGCGCTATACCGCCGAGGCGCTGCCCGGCGTGGTGGAGCTTGAGAGCGCGAGCAGCTATGGCAAGGCGGCGTCATCCAATGTGATCGGCGTGATTCCGGGGCGCGATCCGGCGCTGGCGAAAGAGGTGCTGGTGCTCTCCGCGCACCTCGATCACATCGGCGTCACCGCGCCCGATGAGAATGGCGATGCGATCAACAACGGCGCGCTCGACGATGCGATCGGCATCGCCAGCCTGATCGAGGAGGCGAAACGCTTCAAGGCGCAGCCGCCGCGCCGCACGATCCTGTTCGT
The DNA here is from genome assembly GCF_937871615.1 of uncultured Sphingomonas sp. GTDB lineage: Bacteria > Pseudomonadota > Alphaproteobacteria > Sphingomonadales > Sphingomonadaceae > Sphingomonas. The sequence goes on from NZ_CALMPA010000070.1 coordinate 13,788, forward strand.
CGCCTTCACCGCCGAGGAAAAGGGGCTGATCGGCAGTGCCTGGTTCACCGCGCACCCGACCGTGCCGATTGGCGAAATCGTGGCGGATGTGAACCTCGACATGCCGATCCTCACCTACAGGTTTGAGGATATGGTGGCGTTCGGCGGGGACCGCTCGACGCTTGGGCCGGTGATCGCACGAGCCACCGCCGCGATCGGCGTTACCATGTCGCCCGATCCGATGCCGGACGAGGCGATCTTCGTGCGATCCGATCATTTCAACTTCGTGCGGCGCGGCATCCCCTCCGTCTTTCTGTGGCCGGGCGAGAAGGGGCCGGGGAAGGACGCGACCTCGACGTTCATGTCGAAACATTATCACCGCCCGTCGGACGATCTGACCCAGCCGATCATGTGGGATCAGGCGGTGCGCTTCGTCGATGCCAATTATCGTATCGCGCGCGAGATCGCCGATGCCGATGCGCGGCCGGTGTGGAACAAGGGCGATTATTTCGGCGCGCTGTTCGGTGGGCCGATGGCGCGGTGATACGTGTGACGGCGCCGCGGCACATACGATGACCCGGCTGTTCGTCTTCGGGCTGGGCTATGCCGCGCGCGCGATCGTCGCGGCGAGCGGCTGGCCCGCGCTGGGGACAACGCGAGACGGCCGCGACGGCACGATCCGTTTCGATGACGCGGATGCGGTGCGCGCCGGGCTGGCTGCTGCGACGCATGTGTTGTCGAGCGTGCCGCCGGATGCGGCGGGCGATCCGGTGCTGGCGCGTTATGGCGCGCTGCTCGGCGGGCGTAGGCTCGGCTATCTTTCGTCAACCGGCGTCTATGGCGATACGCGCGGCGCGTGGGTGGATGAGTGCACGCCGATCGGCGGCGGGCGGCGCGGCGCGCGCGCGGCGGCGGATGCCGCCTGGCTGGCGCATGGCGCGCGGGTGTTTCGCCTGCCGGGAATTTACGGGCCGGGGCGCTCCCCGCTCGATCGGGTCCGCGCCGGCACCGCGCACCGTGTCGATATCACAGGGCAGATATTCAGCCGCATCCATGTCGCCGATATCGCTAGCGGGGTGATCGCCGGGTTCAATGCGCCGGCGGGAGCGTACAATCTCGCCGACGATCTGCCCGCGAGCCAGAATGAGGTGGTGGCCTATGCCGCCGCATTGCTCGGGCTGCCGCCGCCGCCGCTGGTTGCGCTTGATACGCTCTCGCCCGCGGCGCGCGGCTTTTATGCGGAGAACCGCCGCGTCGCGACGGGCAAGGCGAAGCGCGTGCTCGGCTGGGCGCCGCTTTATCCCGATTATCGCGCCGGCCTGCGCGCGGTGAGCGCGATGACGAGGCCGGCCCCGGCCAGCGCCGCGCCGCCGATCGCCAGCGGCGACCAGCGATAGCCTTCGAACAATGTCGACAGCAGCATCGCGATCACCGGCACGATCACGCTGGAATAGGCCGCCTTGGCCGGGCCGATCACGCGAATCACGTTGAAATAGAGCGGGAAGCACAAGGCGGAGGCGGCCAGCCCGAGATAGAGGATGCCGGCGATATAGCCCGCGCGCCATTCGAACACCGGCGGGCCGACCGTCGACCACGCCCAGATCGCATCGAGCCCCGCGCCGATCAGCATCGCCACCGCGAGCGTCGGGATCATCGGATAGCGCCGCGCCGTTTCGGTCGCTTGCATCACATTGGCGCTGGAGGCGGAGAGGATCGCGCAACAGGTGAGCGCGATGCCGAGCAGCGCCGCATCCGATCCGTGCGGATCGCTGCGTGCCTCGTTGATGAACAGCAGCACCACGCCCGCCATCGCCACCGTCGAACCCGCGATCAATTGCCGCCCGAGCTTCTGGCCGAGGAAGATGCGCCCGAACAACGCATTGGGCACGAGCAGCAACGCGAATACCACCGCGACCAATCCGGAGGTGATGTGCTGTTCCGCGCGATAGACGAAGTTGAAATTGAACACGAACTGCGCCGCACCCAGCGCGCCCGCGAACGCCCAGCCGCGCGCATCCAGCCCGAATCGCTCGCGCCTGACCAGCGACCAGACCAGCATCGCCACGCCGGCGGTGAGGAAGCGATAGCTGACCGACCAGCTCGCCGGCACGACATGCAACTGATCGCGGATGACAAGCCAGGTCGAGCCCCAGATCAGCGTCACGATCGCGAACGGGATCAGAATCGCGGCGCGGGTGGAATTGGGGCGGGGCGCGTCGCTCATCGGCTTTGTTCCTCCCCGCGCACCGGACGGCGACAGGCGCCCCCGCTCTAGCCGCCCGCGCGACGCTGTCGACCTGAAAACCACGCCTGGATCACAAGCCTGGCTGATAGGTCAGTCGCGCGGCGGCGTTGCATCCGGCGGCGGCGCCCGATCCTCGCGGCGGGATGGCGGCGCTGACGGCGGTGGTGGCAGGCCGCCGGCCTCACGGGGGCGGTTGACCGAGATTGACCCATCCTGCCCGATCTTGAGATCAAGCCCGATTCCCTGAAGCTGGCTCTGGAGCTGCCCCTGCAACTGCCCGGTGACGGGGGCGAGCACATTATCCGCAATGTCCCCGATCGCCGCTTCGGGATCGAGTTCCTCCGGTTCGGGCGCTTTCACCACGGGCTTCAGATCAAGCGCGGAAACCATGAAGTTGCGCCAGATTTGCGCGGGCACGCCGCCGCCGTGCAGCCCCGGATTGGGCGTGTTGTCGTCATTGCCGACCCACACGCCGACCACCAGATCGCCCGCGAAGCCGATGAACCACGCATCGCGTCCGCTTTGCGACGTGCCGGTCTTGCCATAAGCGGGGACGGAGAGCGCGGCGGCGCGCCCGGTGCCGCGCATCGAGGCGGCGAGCAGCTCCAGCATCTCGTCATGGATCGTCGCGGGCATGGTCTTCTGGCCGCCGGTCAGCGCGCTATACCATGGCTTGTCGCCGGCATCCTTCAGCCCGCGCGGGTGGACCGGATAACGCCCGTCGGCCACCCCGGCGAAGGCGGCGGTGAGTTCGAGCAGCGACACTTCCGACGTGCCGAGCGAGATTGTCGCCTCGTTCGCGATCGGGGTGGAAATGCCCAGATCGCGCGCGGCGCGGATCACGTTCTTGACCCCCACTTCCTCGGTCACGCGCGCGGCGACGACGTTTGACGAGCGCTGGAAGGCGCGGCGCAGCGGGATCTTGCCGAGATAATCGTTGCCGTCGTTCTTCGGCTTCCACCCCGCGATTTCGACCGGCGAATCGTCGACGATCGTTTCCGGGGTCATCCCGGCGCGCATCGCCGCGAGATAGACGAACAGCTTGAAGGTCGAGCCGGGCTGGCGCCGTGCCTGCGTTGCGCGGTTGAACGAGCTTTGCGCATAATCGCGCCCGCCGACCATCGCGACGACCTCGCCGCTGCGCGTCATCGCCACCAGCGCGGCCTGCGCCTGTCGCAGCCCGGCCTGCCGGATCACGCGCTCCGCGGTGCGCTGGAGATCGCGGTCAAGCGTGGTGCGGACCACCGCCTCGTTGCGAATCTCGCCCGCCTGATCGCGCGCATCGGGCAGCACCCAATCCGCGAAATAGGTGCCATTGGGAAGCTGCTCGGCCTGTCTGGCGAGCACGCGTTGCGGCTGCACCGCGTCGCCCTCGGCCTTGGTGAGGAAGCCGGCATCGACCATCGCGCCGACCACCACCATCTCGCGCGCCTGCGCACCCTCCAGATTGCCGGTCGGCGCGAGCCGTGACGGCGCCTTCACTAGCCCGGCCAGCATCGCCGCCTGCCCGACGCTGAGCTTCTCCGGCGCGCGCCCGAAATAATGGTTCGCCGCGGCGCGCAGCCCATAGACATTGTCGCCGAAATAGACGTTCGACAGATAACGCGAGAGGATTTCGTCCTTTGTCAGCCACGCCTCCAGCCAGAAGGCGATCAGCATCTCGCGCAGCTTGCGCCCGGCGGTGCGATCCGAATCGAGAAAGGCGTTTTTCGCGAGCTGCTGCGTGATGGTGCTGCCGCCCTGGCGCACCCCGCCATGGCCGACATTGGCCCAGGCGGCGCGCAGGATGCCGCGCGGATCAATCCCCCAGTGCGAATAGAAGCGCCGGTCCTCGATCGCGATGAATGCCTCGCGCACATACGGCGGCAGTTTCGCGGCGTCGACCGGCGCGCCGATGATCGCGCCGCGCCGCGCGATCGGCGTGCCGTCCGACGCGGTGAGCGTGATCGACGGCGGCGTCGGCGGCTTCAGCGAGCGCGACAATGGCGCGGTGACGGCGAGCCACGCCACCGCGATGACGATGAGGACGATGAACGCCGCGGCCGCGCGCGCCGCCCAGCGCCAGATGCGCCGGGCGCGATTCGGGCGCGGATGATGCGGCGGCTCGGGCGGCGGGGGCGCGTCGCCCTCATGCCATGCGTTGAACCCCGACAGCGGCGCGCGCGCGTCCGCCGGGGCATGGTTGTAGCGCAAGCGGCCAGTTTCGTGGGGATCGGGGTGCATATCGTCGTGTGAGCGCTCGGCCATGGGTGCGTTACTTTAACAAGACAGTTGCCGCAAGGGGCCGGGCCATGCGAAGGGCTTAGCCCGATGACGAATGAAGCGAAAGCGGGAAGCGGCGAAAACAAGCCGCTGGTAGTGGGGATCGGCGGCACGACCGGGGGCGTGTCCTCGACCGAGCGCGCCTTGCGGATCGCGCTCGATGCGGCGTGCGAGGCGGGTTTTCGCACCCGGATGTTCGGCGGCGCCGATATGGCGAAGCTGCCGCTTTATGATCCGCGCGCGCCCGAACGCACGCCCGAGGAGCGCGAGTTCGTCGAAACGGTGCGGAGCGCCTCGGCGGTCATCATCGCCAGCCCCGGCTATCACGGTAGTATCTCCGGTCTCGTCAAGAACGCGCTCGATCTGCTCGAGGAAACCGCGCGCGATGCGAATCGCCCGTATCTCGCGGACATGCCCGTCGGACTGATCGCCACCGCTTACGGCTGGCAGGCGACCGGATCGACGATCGCCGCGCTGCGCTCGATCGTCCACGCGCTGCGCGGCTGGCCGACGCCGTTCGCCGCCGCGATCAACAGCCAGATCACCAAGTTCGACGATGCCGGCGGCGCGAGCGATCCGGCGGTGGTGGAGCAATTGCGCCTGATCGGGCGGCAAGTGGCGCGGTTCGCCCCGCTGACTCAACCCTAACCTTCTAATACATTTGACTTAGCAAATCGGACGACGCACCCTTCGGGAAAATTTCCGAGGAGAGGTGCGCGTGGCCGATGCAGCCTGGGATCTGGTGATTCGCGGCGGAACGATCGTCGACGGATCGGGCGGAGAGCCGTTCGAGGCGGATGTCGCGGTGGCCGATGGCACGATCGCGGCGATCGGCAGGATCGCCGGGCGCGGACGCGAGGAGATTGACGCGCGCGGGAAGATCATCACCCCCGGTTTCGTCGATGTCCACACCCATTATGACGGGCAGGCGACCTGGGACGAGCGGCTCCAGCCCTCATCATGGCATGGCGTTACCACCGTGGTGCAGGGCAATTGCGGCGTCGGCTTCGCGCCGTGCCGTCCGGACGATCGCGATCGGCTGGTCTATCTGATGGAGGGGGTGGAGGATCTGCCCTATCCGGTGCTAACCGCCGGGCTGCCGTGGAACTGGCGGAGTTTCCCCGATTATCTCGATGCGTTGGGGCAGCGCCGCTTCGATCTCGATGTCGCGACGCAACTGCCCCATGCGGCGGTGCGCGTGCATGTGATGCGTGAACGCGGCGTGGCGCGCGAGCCGGCGACGGCGGACGATATCGCGCAGATGGCGGCGATCGCGCGCGCGGGCGTGGAGGCCGGCGCGCTCGGCTTCTCCACCAGCCGCACGCTGAACCATCGCACCAAAGCGGGCGAGCCGACCCCGACGCTGACGGCGGAGGAGGATGAACTGACCGGCATCGCCATGGGGCTCGCCGCCGCCAATGGCGGGCGCGGCGCGGGGGTGTTGCAGCTCGTCAGCGATTTTCATCCCGATGCGGCGGGCGAATTCGCGATGTTTCGCCGCATCGTCGAGAAATCTGGCCGGCCATTGAGCTTCAGCCTCGCGCAGAGCCATCAGGCGCCCGATTCGTATCGCATGATCCTGGATTGGCTGGGGCAAGCGGTGGATGCCGGGCTGCCGATGAAGGCGCAGGTCAGCGCCCGCGCGGTGGGGGTGCTGTTCGGGCTCGATCTGACGGCCAATCCGTTCAGCGGGCACGAAGCCTATCGCGAGATTGCCGCCTTGCCGGTTGCCGCGCAGCTCGCCCGGCTCCGCGATCCCGCCTTCCGCGCACGGCTGCTCGCCGAAACGCCTGATCCGCGCGGGCCATTCGCGAGCGCCAATCTAACCGCCTGGGCAGGCATGTACCCGCTCGGGCCGGAAAGCCCCGATTATGAGCCGACGCCGGACCGCACGGTCGCCGCGATCGCCGCCGCGCAGGGGCGGGAGCCGCAGGAAGTGGCGCTCGATCACCTGCTGTCTAACGACGGGCGCGGCATCCTGTATCTGCCGTTCCTGAGCTATGGCTATGGCTCGCTCGACGCATCGCATGAGATGATGCTGCACCGTGATACCGTGCCCGGCCTGTCCGATGGCGGCGCGCATGTCGGGATGATCTGCGACGGCAGCTTTCCCACCTCGCTGCTCACCCATTGGACGCGCGATCGCACGCGCGGGCCGAAGTTGTCGCTGCCGTTCGTGGTTAAGCAGCAGGCCGCTGATACCGCCGCGCTGGTTGGGCTGGGCGACCGGGGCATGATCCTGCCGGGGCTGCGCGCCGATCTCAACGTGATCGACTATGACAATCTCACCCTGCTCGCGCCGGAGGTGATCCATGACCTGCCGGCGGGCGGGCGGCGGCTGATGCAGCGCGCGCGCGGCTATGTCGCGACGATCGTTGCCGGGCAGATCACCTATCGCGATGGCGAGCCGACCGGCGCCTTGCCGGGTCGGCTGGTGCGCGGCGCGCGCGGCACGCCGGCGGCGCGACGTTTCGCGGCATAACTTCTGTTATTGTAGCGTTGACAGGATCACCGCCGCTCGTCCACGCTGGGGCATCGCGGCGATAGAACGCGACCCCCGAAGGAGAGCTGGCATGGTGCTGACCAAGGGCGACGACTATCCGATCCACCAGACGGCGGAGCCGATCGCCTATGCGGGAACCGATCGCAATTTCTACGATCGCTATTTCTTCAACGGCTATCCGCAAGGCACCGATGACGACGGTTTCTTCGCCGCCGCGCTGGGCGTTTATCCGCATCTGAACGTGATCGACGCGGCGTTCTGCGTGCTGATCGGCGGGCGGCAGGTCAATCTTCATGCCAGCCGTGGCCTCGGGATGGAGCGGATGGACACCCATGTCGGGCCGATCGCGATCGAGGTGGTGGAGCCGCTTCAGGTGCTGCGCCTCAAGGTCGACGCGCCGGACGAGAAGATCCGCGCCGACATCACCTTCACCGGCCGCTCCTTCCCGCTGGAGGAGCCGCGTTTCACGCGCCGCAACGGCCCGCGCGTGATGATGGACGTGACGCGGCTGACGCAGAACGGGCGCTATGCCGGCTGGATCGAGGTGGACGGAGAACGCATCGACGTGAACGGCTGGGTCGGCACGCGCGATCGCTCATGGGGTGTGCGACCGATCGGCGCGCCCGATGCGCAGCCCGCCAGTCCGCCGATCGCGCCGCAATTCTTCTGGCTGTGGAGCCCGTGCGTGATCGAGGGCGGTGATCTTTACTGCCACACCAACGACGACGCGCATGGCCGCTTCTGGAACCGGCGCGCGACATGGCGCCCCGAAGGCGGCGGCGCGGCGGACGAGCGCCATTATGAAGCGGCGGATTATGCGATCGCGTGGCGCAAGGGCACGCGCCACGCCGAGCGCGCATCCGTATCGCTGCACGATGCAGCCGGCGAGACGAAGGTGGCGTTCGATATCGGCGCGACCTTCCAGATGATCGGGCTGGGCTATGGCCACCCGAAATGGGCGCATGGCCGCAATCATGGCGAGGCGGTGACGGTGGAGCGCGAGGATTTCGTGCCCGCGGAACTTGATCCGATGATGCCGCACCATCTGCATATTCAGGCGCTGATCGGCGTGACGATGACCGCGCCCGATGGCTCGGTGCGCAGGGGCAGGGGCGTGCTGGAGCAATTGGTGATGGGGCCGCACCTCCCGTCCGGTTTCCGCAATGTGCTGGATCCGGCGCAATGATCGGCGCGGCGATCGAAGCCTATCTGACGCGCATCTGGAACACGCCGGTGGTGATCCGCGATCTGGCGCGCATCCCCGGTGGCGCGAGCCGCGAAACCTATCGCTTCGACGCGTTCGTCGACGGGGAGCGGCGGCGGCTGATCCTGCGGCGCGAACCGGAGGCCGGGCTGATCGACACCGAAAGCGAGACCGAGTTTCGCGCCTATCAGAGCGCGGCGGGCATCGTCCCCGTTCCCGGCGCTATCGTGCTGGAGCCGGGCGGGGCGGAGCTTGAGCGCCCGTTCTTCCTGATGGAGCGGATCGACGACGGGCTGGTCGCCAGCCCGTTCGATCGCGCGGGCTTTGGCGATCATGCGGAGGCGCTGGGCGAGCAATTCTTCGCAAGCCTTGGCCGGCTGGCCGCGCATGATCCGGCCGGTTCTCCGCTCGCTCGCCATGTCGAGACGCCCGCGCCCGATCAATGCTGGCGCATCGCGCTCGATTATTGGGAAAGCGTGATCGAGGCGGATGCCTTCGCGCCGCAGCCGATCGCGCGCGCCGCGATCCGGCGGCTGCGCGCCGATCCGCCGCCACCGGCGCAGCGCATCTCGATCGTTCATGGCGATTATCGTTCGGGCAACATGATGCACGACGGCGCGGGGCGGATGCTCGCGATGTTCGATTGGGAGATGGCGCACCTCGGCGATCCGTTGGAGGATCTCGGCTGGGCGCTCAATCCGATCTGGGATCATTTCCAGCCGGGCCGCGCGTGCGGCATGACGTCACGCGAACGCGCGCTGGCGATATGGCGCGAGGCGAGCGGGCTGGCGGTCGATCCGGCGGCGCTCGACTGGTGGCTGCTGTTCAACGCGGTGAAGGGCGCGGCGATCTGGATTTCCGCCTTCCGCGAATTCGTCGATGGCGGGCGCACCGATCCGATCCTCGGGCTGTCGGGCTGGTATGTCGGGCGGCGGCAGGATGCGGTGATCGCGGCGATGCTGGCGGGCCGCCCCACCGCGCCCGAGCCGCCGGGTGCGACGCAGAGCCAGCTCGGCCATATCCTGACCGGCGCCGGGATGATCGCAAGCGGCGCGGGGCAGGCCGCAGCCGCCGTCGACGCTTTCGGCGGCGCGATGCTCGCGGGCACCGGGCTGATGGCGCTGCTCGCCGCGCAGGAAGCGGAGAAGGCCGCGGCATGGCGCATCACCGATATCGCGGAGATGCGCGCGTTGCTCGGCGACACGTCGGCGGGCGGGGAGATGACTCTGCCGGCGCTCGACGCGCGTTGGGCGGGGCTGGCGCGTGCGCTGATCGCCGAACATGATCGTGTCGCGGCGGCGGGGGGCGATGAGCGCGCGTTCGTCGACTTCTATCTCGCGAGCGCGGCGCGGCGAGAACTGGCATGGCCGGCGTGAACACGGCGGACCTGCCGCTCGCCGGGGTGCGTGTGCTCGATGCGGTGCCCGGTGCATTGGGCGCGATCGCGCGCTTCCTTGGCGAGCTTGGCGCGGAGGTGATCCGGGTCGAGCCAAGCGGCGGCGGGGCGGATCGCGCCGCGGGTGATAAGGCGGCGGGGATCGGGCTGGGCTTCGTCGCGGCCAATCTCGGCAAGCGCGTCGCGGCGATTGATCTGCCGCATGATGCCGCGCGGTTCATGGAACTGGCGCGGACAGCGGATATCCTGCTTGAGGCGCGGCTGCCGGGGCTGGATCTGGGCGCGGTGCGCGCCGCCAATCCGGCGCTGGTCATCGTCTCGATCAGCGATTTCGGCGAATCCGGGCCGTGGCAGGGCTGGCGCGCGAGCGATGCGGTGCTCCATGCGCTAACCGGCGGCCTCTCGCGATCGGGGTTGCCGGGGCGGCCGCCGCTACTGCCGCCGGGCGAACTGACCTTGCAGACCGCCGCGCCCCAGATCGCCTGCCTCGCGCTCGCCGCGTTCATCGGACGATTGCGGACCGGGAAAGGCGACCGGCTCGACGTGGCGCTGCTGGAGGCCGCGATGCAGGCGCTCGATCCGGGATATGGGTTGTCGGGGAGTGCGCAATCGGGGGTGCCTTTGTGGAAAATGCCGCGGGGGCGGAGCGACGAACGGCATCGTTATCCGATCTTTCGTTGCGCCGATGGGTTCGTTCGCTTGTGCGTGCTCGCGCCACGGCAATGGCACGGCATGTTCAAATGGATGGGCGAGCCGGCCGACTTCGCCGGGCGGGAATGGGAGAAGCTGACGACGCGCTATCGCTCGGTGCCGCTGCGCGATGCCTTTACCCGCTTCCTCGCGCCGCAGACCCGCGCCGAGATCGAGGCCGGCGCGCAGGCGCATGGCGTGCCCGCCGCCGCGCTGCTCGATATAGGCGAGGCGATCGCGACGCCGCAGATGATCGCGCGCAACGCCTTCGCGCCGGTGGAGATCGCGCCGGGCGTGCGCCTGCCCTTCCCCAATGGCGCGGTGGAGATAGACGGCGCGCGTGCGGGCATCCGTGGCTCCGCCCCGGCGCCGGGCGGCGATGCGACCTTCACCGGCGCGCGCGCGGCGTTCGACGCAGCGCCCGCCGGTGCCAGCGCCACGGGTCCGCTTGACGGCATCAAGGTGCTCGACATGGGCGTGATCGTCGTCGGCGGGGAAACCGGGCGGCTGCTCGCCGATCTCGGCGCGGAGGTGGTCAAGGTGGAGAATGCCGCCTTCCCCGACGGGCAGCGCCAATCCCGCGACGATGCCGCCGTTTCGCTGACCTTCGCCGCCGGGCATCGCAACAAGCGCGGGCTGGCGATCGACCTGCGCTCGGCGCGCGGCAAGGCGCTGTTCCTCGATCTGGTGCGGCAGGCCGATGTGCTGTGCTCGAACTTCAAGCCCGGCACGCTCGCGGCACTCGGCTTCGACCGGGAGACATTGGAGCGCGCCAACCCGCGGCTGGTGATGATCGACAGCTCGGCATTCGGGCCGACGGGGCCGTGGTCCGGGCGGCTCGGCTATGGCCCGCTCGTGCGCGCATCGGCGGGGCTGGCGCGGCAATGGGTCTATCCCGGTGAGCCGGAGAGCTTTTCGGACGCGATCACCGTCTATCCCGATCATGTCGCGGCGCGGATCGGGGCGGGTGCGGCGCTTGCCCTGCTGATCCGGCGGATGCGCACCGGGCGCGGCGGCAGCGCCAGCATCGCCCAGGCGGAAGTGATGCTGGGGCACAAGGGCGCGGAGATCGCGGCGCTCGCAAGCGGCCCGGCGCTCACGCGCGGCGCGGCGGCGGAGAACTGGCTGCTCCCTTGCGCGGGGGACGACGAATGGTGCGTGGCGACGATCCGCGACGATGCCGATCGCGCCGCGTTAGCAAGGGTGACCGGCGGCGCCGATCGCGCGACGGCGGCGCGATGGGCGGCGACGCGCCCGCCCGACGAGGCGATGGCGTTGTTGCAGGCGGCGGGAATCGCGGCGGGCGCGATGGTGCGTGTCGCCGATCTGCCCGCCAGCCCGCAATATCAGGCGCTCGGCACGTTCCGCGAGGCGCGGCATCCGCTGATCGACGCCCCGTTCGTGGTGGAAGGCCGACCGACACGTTCGGCGCATCTGCCCGATCCCGATCAGCGCCCGGCCCCGCGCATCGGCGAGGACAGCGCGGCGGTGGTGGCCGACTGGCTGGGGCTGGACACGGCGGCGATCGCCGCGCTCATCACCGATACAATCATCGAACAGGCAGCTTGAAGGAGAAGATATGAGCGCTCTTGGGAATGACGCGGTAGCAGTCGAAACGCGCGGCAATGTGATGCTGGTCACGATCAACCGGCCGGAGGCGCGCAACGCGGTCAACGCGCAGGTGCACGAAGGCGTTGGCGATGCGCTGGCGGCGGCGGATCGCGATCCCGAAATCCGCTGCGTGATCGTCACCGGCGCCGGCGACAAATCCTTTTGCGCGGGGGCGGATTTGGTGGCGCTGTCGCGCGGCGAAAGCCTGGTGCCCGCCGACAAGGCCAAGCAATCATGGGGCTTTGGCGGGATCGTGAGCCATGCGATTTCCAAGCCGGTGATCGCCTGCGTCAATGGCACCGCGCTGGGCGGCGGGCTGGAGATCACGCTCGCCTGCGATCTGGCGGTGGCGGTGGACAGCGCGCAATTCGGGTTGCCCGAGCCGAAGCGCGGGCTGTTCGCGGCGGCGGGCGGCGTGTTTCGCCTGCCCGAACAACTGCCCAAGAAGATCGCGATGGAAATGATCCTGACCGGCGAGCCGATTTCCGCCCAGCGCGCGCTTGAGCTTGGCCTGGTCAACGCGATCGCCCCGCGCGAGGCGTTGCTCGATACCGCCTTTGCGCTGGCGGAGCGGATCGCGGTCAACGCGCCGCTTTCGGTGCAGGCATCGAAGCGGATGGCGCAGGGCATCGTCGAGGGCAAGGTGGCGCGCGAGGAGGGCGCCTGGGCGCAGAACCGCAAGGAGACGATGGTGGTGTTCACCAGCGAGGATTCGCGTGAGGGGCCAAAGGCGTTCGCCGAGAAGCGCGCGCCGGTGTGGAAGGCGCGCTGAGGTGGCGATGGATCCCGAGCGCGTCGCGGTGATCGTGGGCGTCGGGCAGGTCAACGACCGCCCGGCGGACCCGATGCAGGGGCTCGATTCGCTCGGCCTGATGGTCGCCGCGCTGGAGGCGGCGGATCGCGACGCGGGCGGGGGCTGGCTGGCGGATGTCGAATCGGTCGCGGTGGTGATGCAGATCAGCTTCGCCCGCGATAATCCACTGGCGCAAAAGGTCGCCGACCGGATCGGATCGCGCGCGGGCATCGTCTATGAATCGGCTGGCCCCAACGGCGACAGCCCGATCCTGTTGCTGAACGAGGCGGCGAACCGGATCGCGCGGGGCGAAATCAGGATCGCCGCGGTGACGGGCGGGGAGGCATTGCGCACCGCCAGTCAGCGCGCCGCGCTGGCGGCGAAGACGGCGGTGGCGGATCAGAACCCGATCCGCAATCTCGCCAAGGGCCGCGCGCCGGGATATCGCCAGCTCCACGGCCTGTCCGCGCCGGTCGACGTCTATCCGCTTTATGAAAATGCCGGTCGCGCGGCTTACGGGCAGACGCTGGCGCAGGGGCAGCACGAATCCGGGGAAATCTGGTCGCGCTTCAGCCAGATCGCGGCGGCCACCCCGGCGGCGTGGATTCACGCGCCGAAAACCCCGGACGAGGTGATCGAGCCGACCGCCGACAACCGGCGGATCGCCTTCCCCTACACCAAGCTGATGGTCGCCAATTCCAGCGTCAATCAGGGTGCGGGGTTTCTCGTCACCAGCCTTGCCGAGGCGCGGCGGCGCGGGGTGCCCGAGGCGCGGATCATCTATGTCGGGCGGGGTGCGGCGGCGCATGAGGCGGAGGATTTCATGGCGCGTGATCGCTATGACAAATCGCCGAGCATGGAAGTGTGCCTCAGGCGCACGCTGGAATGGAACGGGGTGGCGGGCGCCGATCTCGATCTCGCCGAGCTATATTCCTGTTTCCCGTGCGTACCCAAAATGGCGCGGCGCGTGATCGGCTGGCCGCTGGGCAGGCCCGCCACGGTGTTCGGCGGGCTGACCTTCGGCGGCGGCCCGATCGGCAATTATATGAGCCATGCGGTGGCGGCGATGGTCGATGCGCTGCGTGGGCGCGCGGGGGGCAAGGGCCTGCTGTTCGCCAATGGCGGCTATGCCACGCACAATCACGCGATCGTGCTCGGCACCGCGCCACTGCCCGGCGCGGGCGAGGCGCATGATTTCGATTGTCAGGCCGAAGCCGATGCGGCGCGCGGGCGCGTGCCCGAACTGATGAAGGACTATGCCGGGCCGGCGCAGATCGAGACCTATACCGTGTTCTATGCGCGCGACGGGCAGCCGAAATCGGGCGTCGTGGTGGCGCGGCTGCCCGATGGGAATCGCACGCTGGCGCATGTGCCGGGCGAAGATGCCGCGACGATCGCCTTCCTCACCGATGGCGCGATCGAGCCGGTCGGCGCGAGCGGCGCGGTGGTCGCCGGGGGCGAATTGATGGCGTGGCGGCGGGGGTGATCGGGCAGCGCGCGCGGTTTCCTTTCTTCAACGGTGGCAATCGCGCGGCGGCGCGGCTAAAGGCGCGGGCATTCGTCCATCGCCTTTGAAGGAAGCGCCCACGATGCGCATCGCCATCGCGTCCGATCACGCCGCCGTCGAGTTGAAGACCGCGCTCGCGGCGTGGCTGCGCGAGGGCGGGCACGACGTGCTCGATCTCGGCACCGATGGCGGCGCGAGCGTCGATTATCCCGATTATGGCTATGCCATCGGCGCCGCGCTGGCGGATGGGCGCGCGGATCGCGGCGTCGCGCTGTGCGGATCGGGCATCGGCATCGCGATCGCGGCGAACCGCAATCCGGCGTGCCGCTGCGCGCTCGTCAGCGAGCCGCTTTCCGCGAGCCTCGCGCGTACCCATAATGATGCCAATGCGATCGCGATGGGCGCGCGGCTGGTGGGGCCGGAAATGGCCAAGGCCTGCCTCGATGCGTTTCTCTCGACCGAATTCGCCGGTGGGCGCCACCAGCACCGCGTCGATATGCTTAGTGTTACTGGCGGTGCCGGTGCCGCCCCCAACCCGAAGGAGCCAGCATGAGCACGAACCCCGCCTCTCTCCACGACGTGCAGCCCGATGGCTTCTTCACCCGCAATCTTGCGGACGCTGATCCGGCGGTGTTCGCCGGCGTCACGCACGAACTCACCCGCGAGCAGACCCAGATCGAACTGATCGCCAGCGAGAATATCGTCTCGCGCGCGGTGCTGGAGGCGCAGGGCAGCGTCTTCACCAACAAATATGCCGAAGGCTATCCGGGCAAGCGTTATTATCAGGGCTGCCACCCGTCCGACGAGGTGGAGCAGCTCGCGATCGACCGCGCGAAGGAATTGTTCGGCTGCGCGTTCGCCAACGTCCAGCCGCATTCGGGCGCGCAGGCCAATGGCGCGGTGATGCTCGCGCTCGCCAAGCCCGGCGACACGATCATGGGCCTGTCGCTCGATGCGGGCGGCCACCTGACGCACGGCGCGCGCGCCGCGATGTCGGGCAAATGGTTCAACGCGGTGCATTACGGCGTCGATGCCAAAACGCATCTGATCGACTTCGACGAGGTTGCCGCCAAGGCGCGCGAGCACAAGCCCAAGCTCATCATCGCCGGCGGATCGGCCTATCCGCGCCAGATCGACTTCGCGAAATTCCGCGCGATCGCCGATGAGGTCGGCGCGTTCTTCATGGTCGATATGGCGCATTTCGCCGGGCTGGTGGCGGGCGGGGTTCACCCGAGCCCCTTCGCCCATGCGCATGTCGTCACCACCACCACCCACAAGACGTTGCGCGGCCCGCGTGGCGGCGCGGTGTTCACCAATGACGAGGGCATCGCGAAGAAGATCAATTCGGCGGTGTTCCCAGGGCTTCAGGGCGGCCCGCTGATGCATGTGATCGCGGCCAAGGCGGTGGCGTTCGGCGAGGCGCTGCGCCCCGAATTCCGCACCTATGCCGCCGCGATCATCGAGAATGCCAAGGTGCTGGCGGCGACGCTGGCGGAGCGCGGCGCCGCGGTGGTTTCCGGCGGCACCGACACGCATCTCGCGCTGATCGACCTCACCCCGCTCGGCGTGACCGGCAAGGATGCCGACGAGGCGCTGGAGCGCGCCGGCATCACCTGCAACAAGAACGGCATCCCCAACGATCCGCTGCCCCCGGTGAAGACCAGCGGCATCCGCGTCGGCTCCCCCGCGGGCACGACGCGCGGCTTCGGCACGGCGGAATTCCGCGAGATCGGCAACATGGTGGCCGACGTGCTCGATGGCCTCGCGAAGAACGGCGAAGCGGGCGATGCACAGGTGGAGGCGCATGTCAGGGAACGAGTTCGCGCGCTATGCGCTCGTTTCCCCATCTATCAGTGAGGGATGACATGTCGAAGATCGACGAAGTGCAGGCCAATGTGAAGAACACGCCGGGTCTGGGCAAGAAGATGGCGAAATACGGCGCGGTCGGCGCGGTGCTGGCGATCCCCCTGCCTTTCGTCGGCCCGGTGCTTGGCGCGATCGTCGGCGCGGGCGTCGCTTATGCGAGGCGCGACAAGAAATAGTTTCCGGATTCTGTCGTCGCTGAATCCGCAGCCGGTGCCGGCCTGCTTCCCTGCCCCGCCTCCCACGTCAGTATCTTGAATGGGAGGCGGGGTGGGGGAACGGGCCGGCGCCGCATCCAGCTCCTGCCTGACTTCCCATTCGGCGCAAGCTGTGGGAAAGCCGGCGGGAGAGCGGGCCGTTCCCGTTTCATCGTGAGGAATCAAGCCCGATGCGCTGCCCGTTCTGCGGCCATGACGCGAGCCAGGTGAAGGACAGCCGCCCCACCGATGACGGCGCGGCGATCCGCCGGCGGCGCCAGTGCGAGGGGTGCGCCGCGCGCTTCACCACGTTCGAACGCATCCAGTTGCGCGAGCTTGTCGTCATCAAGAGCCAGGATCGCCGCGAGCCGTTCGAGCGCGAGAAGCTGGTCCGCTCGATCGGCGTCGCCGCGCGCAAGCGCCCGGTGGATAGTGTCGCGATCGAGCGGCTCGTTTCGGGCATCCAGCGCCAGCTTGAAACCAGCGGCGACGGCGAAGTCACCTCGAAGCGGATCGGCGAAATGGTGATGGAGGGGCTGAAGGTGCTCGATTCGGTCGCCTATATCCGCTTCGCCTCGGTCTATCGCGATTTCAACGAAGCACGCGATTTCGAGGAGTTCGCCGGCAACGTCGAGGAAGCGGGGCGCGAGTGACCATGTCGCAGCCGCCGGTGATCGTTCTGGTTCGCCCGCAACTTGCCCAGAATATCGGCAAGGCGGCGCGCGCGATGCTCAATTTCGGGCTGGCCGAGATGCGGCTCGTCTCCCCGCGCGACGGCTGGCCCAATCCGCTGGCCGGTCCCGCCGCTTCGGGCGCGGATATCGTGCTGGAGCGCGCGCAATTGTTCGACAGCGTGGCCGATGCGGTGGCGGATTGCGCGCATGTCTATGCCACCACGGTGCGCAAGCGCGGCGTGACCAAGCCGGTGGTGACGCCCGAGATCGCCGCGCGGGAAATGCACGGCGCGCGCGAGCGTTCCGCCATCCTGTTCGGGCCGGAGCGTTCGGGCCTTGAAACCGATGACGTGGCGCTGGCGCGCAAGATTGTGACCGTGCCGATCAATCCCGAATTCGGCAGCCTCAACCTCGCGCAGGCGGTGATTCTCGTCGCCTATGAATGGTCGAAGGGAGAGGCGCTGGCGAGCCCGCCGACCACCGATCTGGCGCCGCCCGCGCCGCACGAGGAACTGGAAGGGATGATCGGCCAGCTCGATCGGATGCTGGAGGACGCGAATTTCTATTTCCCGCCCGATCGCACGCCTGCGACCCGGCGGACGCTGCGCACCCTGCTGACCAAGCCCGGCTGGTCGAGCCAGGAAGTGCGCACGCTGCGCGGCGTGCTGTCTGCGCTGGCGGGGGCGAAAGCGAAGCGCGGCTGAGCGCCTGGGGCCGGCGCGACATTCAGCCCATGCCGGCCTGCAAATGGCGGTTTCCCGCGCTTTGCCGGTGCTCACGTACCTTTGGTACGCTGCGCTTGCGGGTCATGAGAAACCACCATTTTCGGCTCGACCTGACCGGAATGCGTCAGCCCCAGGCGTGCAATTCGCTGCGCGCCGATGGGGAGGCATCATCCGGGAAAAGGGGTGGTGCCCAGGGACGGGATCGAACCGCCGACACTGCGATTTTCAGTCGCATGCTCTACCAACTGAGCTACCTGGGCATAACCGACGAACGCCGGAGCCGCGCTCTCTAGTCGGGGTCTTTGCCGCTGTCCAGCCCGTTCGGCGCGATCGTCGAACCGGGCAGGCGATATCCTTCACCCAGCCATTGCAGCAGATCGCGATCCTTGCAGCCACGGCTGCAAAACGGGGCATATCCGGGCGCGGTGGGGCGGCGGCAGATGGGGCAGGTGGCTTTCGTCATCATTGCAATATGGGGGTGCGCCCGGTGCGGCGCACCAGTTCGGCGAGCCAATCCGCGCGTGATTCGATTCGCGCGGTGACGGCGGGCGGGAGGCGGTGGCTGTTGGGCGCGCCGGGCGGCGTCCGCTCGATCTGGCGCAGCGCGGCGCGCGCGGCGCTGCCGATCGGATCGGCGCGGAGCAGTTCGGGGAGTGACGCGCGCGGGCGCGGGCGCACGATCTGCAGGAAGCCGAAGCCGTTCATCGCGGTGCGCTCGAACGGCTGGGGCAGCCCCGCGTCGATCGCGGCGGCGACCCGTTGGCGTGCCTCCTTGCCCTGGATGGTGGGGAAGTCGATGCCGATCGAGCCGCCCACCCCGTGGCGCACGATCGCCGACGCCACCGCAGCCGCCGCGCGTTCGGCGAGCGCGTCGAGCGGGCCATCGCCGTCAACGTCGAACAGGGTCATCGCCGGGGTTGGCGACATGCGCAGCGCGCCGCCGGGGAAGGCGATGTCGCCGGTCAGTGCCTCATCGAGCAGTTCGGACCAGCCCGCCGCCTCCAGCGCGTCCGGCTCGTGCGCGCGGAGCACCCGCACGGGGCCTTCGAGGGTGTCGCGCAGCGCGGGGGCTTCGCGCGGGGCGGCATCGGTGGCGATGACGCGGGGAGGCTTGAGGCGGCCCGTCTCGGGCAGCGCCTCACGCGTTACCTCGACATTCAGCCGCGCGCCGAGCGTCAGGCCGGGCGGCGTGCGCGTGAGCGTCGCGGTGGTGCCGTCGGGGAAGCGCACGAGGCCCGGCTCGAACAGTTGCGCGGTATAGACCGCGCCCAGCCGTGGGCCGGTATCGTCGCGCTCGATCCGGGCGCGCAGGATGCGATCATCCGCGATCAGCGCGGCGCGCGCCTCGCCAATGCCGTCTTCAAACAGCCATTCAGCCAAGGCGGATGCCCGCCGTGCGCAGCAGCGCGGCGGTTTCGTAAAGCGGCAGGCCGACGACGCCGGAATGCGAGCCGTCGAGGCGGCGCACCCAGGTTTCGGCATGGCCCTGGATGGCATAGCCGCCCGCCTTGCCCATCCCCTCGCCGCCGGCGACATAAGCGTCGATCTCGGCGGTGGAGAGCGGCTTGAACACCACCAACGTATCGGAAAGCTGCTCGCGCAGCCGGCCCGCGGCGTCGATCACCGCGACCGACGACAGGCAATGGTGGCGGCGCCCCGCCAGCAGCCCGAGCATCCAGCGCAGTTCGCCCGCATCGGCGGGCTTGCCGAGTATCCGCCGCCCGACCGCGATCGTCGTGTCGGCGGCGAGGATCACCTCGCCCGGCGTTCGCTCGACCGCATTGGCCTTGGCGGCGGCGACGCGGCGGACATAATCGCGCGGGCGCTCGCCCTTGAGCGGCGTCTCGTCGACATCGGGCGCGACGATGCGCGCCGGCACCACGCCGATGCGCGCCAGCAGATCGCGCCGCCGGGGCGACGCGGATGCGAGAACGAGGACCGGAGCCTGATCGGAGGGCATAGGCCCGTCCGCGCCTTATTGCGGGCCGGGGCCGCCGCGACCGGGCATGAAGCGATAGGTGATGCGCCCCTTGGTCAGGTCATAAGGGGTCAGCTCGACCAGCACTTCATCGCCCACCAGCACGCGGATGCGGTTCTTGCGCATCTTGCCGGCGGTGTGGCCGAGGATTTCGTGATCGTTCTCAAGCCGGACGCGGAACATCGCGTTGGGCAGCAGCTCGACCACCTGGCCGCGCATTTCGAGGAGTTCTTCTTTGGCCAAACAACTGTCTTTCGGGAATGGAGGGCGCGCGCGCCCTTAGCGGAAAGGCGCTGCTATGGGAAGTGTGGCGCCAGCCGCTCCCCCGCCCGGCCTCCCGAACATGATGCTGATGGGAGGCCGGGCGGGGCAGTGGGCTGGTGCCGCATCCGGAGATATCCCGCAAGGGACATCTCCGGACAAAGCCGGATTCAGCCCGCGACGTGACCAGCCAGCGCGGCGAGCAGCAGCAGCGCCACGATATTGGTGATCTTAATCATCGGGTTCACCGCCGGGCCGGCGGTGTCCTTGTACGGATCGCCCACGGTATCGCCGGTGACGGCGGCCTTGTGCGCTTCCGATCCCTTGCCGCCGTAATGCCCGTCTTCGATATATTTCTTGGCATTATCCCATGCGCCGCCGCCGCTCGTCATCGAAAGCGCGACGAACAGCCCGGAGACGATCACGCCGAGCAGCATCGCGCCCAGCGCCGCGAAGCCCGCCGCCTGATTCTCCACGCCGGTGACGACGAAATAGAGCACGATCGGCGACAGCACCGGCAGCAGCGACGGCACGATCATCTCACGGATCGCCGCACGGGTGACGAGATCGACGGTGCGGCCGTAATTGGGCCGGCTTGTCCCTTCCATGATGCCGGGATTGTCGCGGAACTGACCGCGCACTTCCTCCACCACGCTGCCCGCCGCGCGGCCCACCGCCGTCATCCCGAACGCGCCGAACAGATAGGGCAGCAGCGCGCCGAGCAACAGCCCGACGATGACATAGGGGTTGGACAGATCGAAATCGACCTGCGTATCCGGGAAATAGGTTTGCAGATCGGTGGTATAGGCGCCGAACAGCACCAAGGCGGCAAGCCCCGCCGAGCCGATCGCATAACCCTTGGTGACGGCCTTGGTGGTGTTGCCCACCGCATCGAGCGCGTCGGTCTTGCGGCGCACATCATCGGGCAGGCCGGCCATTTCCGCGATGCCGCCGGCATTGTCGGTGACCGGGCCGTAAGCGTCGAGCGCCACGACCATCCCGGCGAGCGCCAGCATCGAGGTGGCGCCAAAGGCGATGCCGATGATCCCGGCGAACTTATAGGCCGCGATAACCGCGATCACGATCACCAGCGTGGGCAGCGCGGTCGCCTCAAGGCTGACGGCGAGGCCCTGGATCACGTTGGTGCCGTGCCCCGTCTCCGATGCCCTGGCGATCGCCTTCACCGGGCGATAATTGGTGCCGGTGTAATATTCGGTGATCCACACGATCAGCGCGGTCACCGTAAGGCCGATCATCATGCACCAGAACAGGTCCATGCCGGTGAAGCCGGCACCCGCCGCCACCGGGGCGACCGGCGCGGTGAGATCGCCGCCCAGCGCGTCGCCCGAGCGATCGAGGAAGGCCGAGGCGCCGATCGGCGCGTTCATGTCGCCCAACGTGTATTTGGTGGCGAACCAGATTGCCGGGATCGACAAGAGCGCCGAGGTGCCGAAGCCCTTGTACAGCGCGCCCATGATCGAGCCGCCGCTGCCGAGCCGCACCATATAGGTGCCGATGATCGAGGTGATGATGCACACGCCGCCTACCATCAGCGGCAGCGTCATCAGCTGCGTCAGTTCAGCCGTGTCGGCATGGATCAGCAGCGCGATCGACACCATCGTCACGCCCAGCGTCACGACATAGGTTTCGAACAGATCGGCGGCCATCCCTGCGCAATCGCCGACATTGTCGCCGACGTTATCGGCGATCACCGCCGGGTTGCGGGGATCGTCTTCCGGGATGCCGGCTTCCACCTTGCCGACGAGATCGGCGCCAACATCCGCCGCCTTGGTGAAGATGCCGCCGCCCAGGCGCGCGAAGATCGAGATCAGCGAGGCGCCAAAGGCGAGCGCGGTGAGCGATTCGACGAGCACGCGATCGTTCGGCGCATGGCCCGCCGGGCCGGTGAGATACCAGAAGAAGGATGCGATCGCGAGCAGCCCCAGCCCCGCGACGAGCAGCCCGGTGACGGCGCCGGAGCGGAACGCGAGCGTGAGCGCGCCCTGCAACGAGCCGCGCGCGGCCTCCGCCGTGCGGACGTTGGCGCGCACCGAGATGTTCATGCCGACGAAGCCCGCCACGCCCGACAGGATCGCACCGATGACGAATCCGGTGGTGGAGGTGAGGCCAAGCGTTGCCGCGAGGATCACCGCGACGATCACGCCGACGATGGCGATGGTGGTATATTGCCGCGCCAGATAGGCTTTCGCGCCTTCCTGAATGGCGGCCGCGATATCCTGCATTCGTTCGTTGCCCGGCGAGGCGCTGAGCACCTGCCTGCTGGTGACGAAGCCATAGACTACGGCCAGAACGCCGCAGAGGATGGCGATAGTGACGGTCGTCATCGCATTCCTTCCCCTATTCTGTTCTCCCGCGCCGAAGGCTTTTGCCCTTGAAAAAGCGCGGTTAGGGCGAAGGCGTATAGAGCGCCCGGCGCGCGCGCAAGCCGCCCCGCGTCAGGCGCGGTGTTCGAAGCCGAGACGCGGGGGAAGCGGCACCGCGCGATCGCCGTCGGTGAGCGCGAGGCCGGCCCCTTCCGCGAACCGCCCGATGCGCGTCGCGGGCGCGGGGATCGGCGCGCCGGGCGCCGCGGCGAACAGCAATTGATAATCGTCGCCCGCAGTCGCGGCGGCGAGGGCGTCGCCCCCGAACACGCGATAATCGGGCGATAGCGGCACTTGCGCGAGGTCGATCGTCACCGCGCAGCCGCTTGCCGCCGCCATCCGCCACGCGTCGATCAGAAGGCCGTCGGACACGTCCATCATCGCATGGACATGGGGCGCGAGCAGCCGCCCTTCGCTGAGGTGCGGGCGCGGGCGGCGATAGGCGGCGAGCAGCGCGGCGGGGCCGTCCGCGCCGCGCGCGATGGCAAGCCCGGCGCCCGCATCGCCGATCGTGCCGGTGACCCACAGATCGTCGCCCGGCCGCGCGCCGCTTCGCGCCGGCGCAATGGCGTCAGCGCCGATCGCGGTGAGCGTCAGCACGCGCGGCGCGCCGGGCGGCAGCGATACCGTGTCGCCGCCGAGCAGCGCGCAATCGAATGCCGCGAGCGCCGCCCCCAGCCCGGCGAGGAACGCGCGATCCCAGCGATCGTCGCCGAGCGGATGGTTGAGCAGCACGGCTTCGGGGCGCGCGCCCTTGGCGGCCAAATCGGAGAGGTTGGTCGCGAGCAGCTTCCACGCGACATCCTCCGCCGGATCGCCGGGGAGGAAATGCACGCCCTCCACCAATGTATCGGTGGTGAGGATGAACCCGCCGAGCCGCGCGGTATCATCGGCCAGCCCGAGCGCGCCGGGGTGGAGCGGCAGGCGGCGCAGCGCGGCGATGAATTCGGCTTCGATCATGCGGGGGCAGGGGTATCGGGTTTGCGCGGCGACGTCACCTGCCTCCCCCGTCGTCATTCCCGCGAAGGCGGGAATCCATAACCCGTGTCGGCGCGAATGGATTCCCGCCTTCGCGGGAATGACGGGGTGGCTCTTGTCGCGCGGCGCAACTTTCGTGCAACAGGGCGCGCATGACCCAGCCTGTTCACGCAACCAGCGACATCCTCATCGTCGGTTCCGGCGCCGCGGGGCTTACCGCCGCGCTCAACCTCGCCGATCGCTTCAGGGTGACGGTGCTGGCGAAGGGCGCGCTCAACGAAGGCTCTACCGCCTGGGCGCAGGGCGGGATCGCGGCGGTGCTGGAGCCGGGCGACACGTTCGAAAGCCATATCGAGGACACGATGATCGCGGGCGCCGGCCTCAACGATCGCGCCACCGTCGAGTTTGTGGTGGAGAATGCTCCCGCCGCGATCCAGCGCTTGCAGGCATTGGGCGTCCCCTTCGCGACCGAGGGCGATGCGCTGCACCTGACGCGCGAGGGCGGCCATTCGCACCGCCGCATCGTCCATGTCGACGACGCGACCGGCTGGGCGGTGCAGGAAGCGTTGCAGCGCGCGGCGGAAAAGCATCCCAATATCACGCTCGTTCCCGATCAGGTGGCGATTGATCTCGCCACCAGCCGGCATGAGGAGCGTTATTCCGGCGCGGGCAATGTGTGGGGCGTCTATGCCGCCGATCGCGGCACGGGCCGCGTCAACCTCTATACCGCGCGCGCGACGATCCTCGCCACCGGCGGCGCGGGGCGCACCTATCTGTTCTCCACCGCGCCGCGCGGCGCGACCGGCGACGGGATCGCGATGGCGTGGCGCGCGGGGTGCCGCATATCGAACATGGAATTCATGCAATTCCACCCGACCTGCCTCTACAATCTGGAGGTCAAGAACTTCCTCATCACCGAGGCAGTGCGCGGCGAGGGCGGGCAACTGCGGATTCCCGAGACGGGTTATCGCTTCATGCCCGATTTCGATTCCCGCGCGGAGCTTGCCCCGCGCGACGTGGTGGCGCGCGCGATCGACCATGAGATCAAGCGGCTGGGGCTCGATTACGTCCATCTCGATATCAGCCACCAGCCCGCTGATTTCGTGCGCGGGCATTTCCCCAATATCTACGAAAAGCTGCTTGGCCTCGGCATCGACATGACGACGCAGCCGATCCCGGTGGTGCCCGCGCAGCATTACACCTGCGGCGGGATCGTGATCGACCGTGACGGGCGCACCGATCTGCCCGGCCTTTACGCGGCGGGCGAGTGCACCCAATCCGGCCTGCACGGCGCGAACCGGCTCGCGTCCAATTCACTGCTCGAATGCTTCGTGTTCGGCGAAGCGGCGGCGAAGCATATCGCGGCCAATTGGGATGGCTTCGCGCCTGTGCCCGCGATCCGCCCATGGGATGAAAGCCGCGTCACCGATTCCGACGAGGAAGTCGTCATCAAGCAGAACTGGACCGAGATCCGCCGCTTCATGTGGAATTACGTCGGCATCGTGCGCAGCACCAAGCGGCTGGAGCGCGCCGCGCACCGCATCAAGCTGCTGACCGACGAGGTGGGCGATTATTACGGGCATTTCCGCGTCACGCCCGATCTGATCGAGCTGCGCAACCTGCTCCAGACCGCCGATCTGATCGTGCGTTCCGCGTTGCAGCGGCGCGAAAGCCGCGGGCTGCATTATACGATCGACTGGCCCGAAACCTTGCCCGCGGCGCGCGACACGATTCTCGTGCCATGATGGCGCCCGCGGCACGGGGCGGTTGATCCGGTTTACTCGCCCCGCCGCCCGTCAGGGATGGACCGAAGGGAAAGGTGCGTGGGCCAGCGCCGGGATTTCAGCGGGAATGCGGGAATCCGTCGCGCATCAGGCGCGGTTCATCGCGATTGTGGCAAGCCCATGTTTTCTTTCGATGCCGGGATCGGGTTTAACCTGATCTTCGGGTCGGGTGGGCATATTTTCGGCATGACGGGTTCGTCGGTACGGTGGTTGATGGCAGGGCTGGGGACGCTGGCGCTGGCGCTGGCCGCCTGCGGCTCGGGCACGCGGCCCGGCGCGAGCGGCGTCGCGATGGCGCCATCCTATGTCGCCGCCCCCGCCTATGTCGTGTCGCTCCCCGTGCCGCGCGTGATGACGCCGCGCCGCAACGATCCGCCGCGCGCGCTGGTCGAGCGCGTCGATGCGCTGGTGCGGGGCTTCCCCGGCATTGCCGGCGTCGCGATCCGCGCGGTGGATGAAGGATGGACGGTGGAGGCGGGTGGCCGCCGCCGGATGCCGCAGCAGAGCGTGAGCAAATTGTGGGTCGCGATGACCGTGCTCGATCAGCGCGATTCCGGGCGGTTGAAGCTCGATGATCCGGTGACGCTCTACCCGGCTGATCTCACGCTGTTCCATCAGCCGATCGCCTCGCTGGTGAAGCCGTCTGGCTATCAGACCACGGTTGGCGCCTTGCTGGCCCGCGCGCTGACGCAGAGCGACAATACCGCCAACGATCGCCTGCTGTCGCTGGTCGGCGGCCCGAGCGCGGTGCGCGCCTTCGTCGAGCGCAAGCAGCTTGGCGATATCCGTTTCGGCCCTGGCGAGCGGCTGCTCCAGTCGAAAACGGCGGGGCTGACCTGGCAGCAGAGTTATTCGCTCGGCAACAGTTTCGAAATCGCCCGTTCGCGGCTTTCGCCCGATGTGCGCGCGGCGGCGCTTGAAGCCTATATCGCCGATCCGCCCGATGGCGCGGCGCCGCTCGCCATCGCCGATGCGCTGGCCCGGCTGGCGCGCGGCGAACTGCTGTCCGAAACATCGACGCGCTATCTGCTGAGCACGATGGGGGCATCCGTCACCGGGCGGGCGCGGCTTCGCGCGGCGCTGCCGCCGGGCTGGTCGATCCAGCACAAGACGGGGACGGGGCAGGAGCTTGGCCGCCGCAACGCCGGCTTCAACGATGTCGGCCTGCTCACCGCGCCCGATGGCCGGCGCTACGCGATCGCGGTGATGATCGGTGACACGACGCGCCCGATGCACGAACGGCAATTGCTGATCCAGGCGGCGGCGAGCGCGCTGACCGGCTATCGCACCGATAATCGCGCGCTCGCCTCGACCGACGACGACGCGCCGGGAAGCTGAGGGTTAGCCAGCCCGAACTTTTTGTCGCCGCCCAACCCGCCGATGTGACATGCGGGATTGGTCCGCCGCGCGATCCGGGCTATCCCGCGCCGATGCCGCACCTCTATCTCGTCGATGGCTCGGGCTATATCTTCCGCGCTTATCACGTCCTGCCAAAGCTCACCAACCGGCATGGCGAACCTGCCGGCGCGGTCTATGGCTATACGACGATGCTGTGGAAGCTCGCCAACGAGCTGCATCAGGCCGATGGCCCGACCCATCTGGCGGTGATCCTCGACAAATCGGGGCACACTTTCCGCAACGAGATGTACGATAAATACAAGGCGCAGCGCCCGCCCGCGCCGGAAGACCTTGTGCCGCAATTCCCGATGATCCGCGATGCGACGCGCGCCTTCTCGCTGCCGTGCATCGAGGAGCAGGGGTGGGAGGCGGACGATCTGATCGCCTCTTATGCCAAGGCCGCGCTGGCGCAGGGCTGGCAGGTGACGGTAATCAGCTCCGACAAGGATCTGATGCAATTGCTGACCGAACCGGGCATCGACATGCTCGATACGATGAAGGATCGCCGGATCGGGCCGGAGGCGGTGATCGAGAAATTCGGCGTCGGCCCGGACAAGCTCGGCGAGGTGCTGGCGCTGATGGGCGACAGCGTGGATAACGTGCCGGGGGTTCCCGGTGTCGGCCCCAAGACCGCCGCCAAGCTCATCAACGAATATGGCGATGTCGAAGCCGTGCTCGCTGCCGCGCCGGGGATGAAGCCGGGCAAGCTGCGCGACAATCTGATCGAACATGCCGATATGGCGCGGCTGAGCCGCCAATTGGTCGAGCTGGCGAGCGATGTGCCGCTGCCCGAGCCGCTCGACGATCTGGCGCTGAACGGCATCCCCGAAGCGCCGCTGCGCGCGTTTCTCGAACATCACGGGTTCAAGACGCTGCTCGGCAAGCTCGGCCAGAAGGCCGATGCGCCCGCGCCCGCGACGCCTGCCGCGATCCCGCTCGAAGCCGAGCCGCCATGCGATCACGACGCCTATGAAACGGTGACGGACGAAGCGGTTCTCGATCGCTGGATCGCCGAGGCGCGGCATCAGGGCTATGTCGCGATCGACACCGAGACGACCGCGAAAGACCCGATGCTCGCCGAACTGGTCGGCATCAGCATGGCGCTAGCCCCCAATCGCGCCTGTTATATCCCGCTCGCGCATGGCGGCAGCGACATGTTCGCCGAAAAGCCGGTGCAGATCGCGCGCGCGGCGGCACTGGCGAAGCTGGGGCCGTTGTTCGAGGATGCCGGCGTGCTCAAGATCGGGCACAATCTGAAATATGATCTGACCGTGCTGGCGCGGCTGGGCATTTATGTTGCGCCTTATGACGATTCGATCGTGATGAGCTTCGATCTCGATGCCGGGCTGCACGGGCACGGCATGGACGAACTGGCGGTGACGCATCTGTCGCACACCTGCATCGCGTACAAGGATGTGGTCGGCACGGGGAAAAAGCAGCTCGGCTTCAACGAGATCGACCTCAAGACCGCCACGCGCTACGCGGCGGAGGATGCCGATGTGACGTTAAGGCTGTGGCGGCGATTCCGCGCCCGGCTGCCCATGGAAGGCGCGACGCGCATCTATGAGATGGTCGATCGCCCGCTCATTCCGGTGATCGCGCGGATGGAGCGGCATGGCATCAAGGTCGATCGCGAGCGGCTGGCGCAATTGAGCCGTGGCTTCGATACCGGGATCGCGGAGCTTGAAACGACGATCCATGGCCTCGCCGGCGGGAGCTTTACGATCGGCAGCCCCAAGCAGCTTGGCGATGTGCTGTTCGAGCGGATGGGGATCAAGGGCGGGCGCAAGGGCAAGTCCGGCGTTTATTCCACCGATGTGAACGAGATGGAGCGGATCGCCGCCGACAAGGAATCGCCCGGCGCCGAGATCGCGGCGCGCGTGCTCGACTGGCGGCAGCTCACCAAGCTCAAGAACACCTATACCGATACGTTGCAGGAGCAGATTCACGCCGGGACGGGCCGTGTCCACACCAGCTACAGCCTGACCGGCGCGCAGACCGGGCGGCTCTCGTCCACCGATCCCAACCTTCAGAATATCCCGATCCGCACCGAAACGGGGCGCCAGATCCGCGACGCCTTTGTCGCCGAACCGGGCAATGTCATCCTCGCGGCGGACTATTCGCAGATCGAATTGCGCCTCGCCGCGCACATGGCCGATGTGCCCGCGCTCAAGGCGGCGTTCGCGCGCGGTGACGACATTCACGCGATGACCGCGCAGGAATTGTTCGGCGAGCTGAACCGCGACACCCGCGCGCGCGCCAAGACGATCAACTTCGCGATCCTCTATGGCATCAGCCGCTGGGGCCTTGCCGGGCGGCTCGATGTGACGCCGGATGAAGCGCAGGCGATGATTGATCGCTATTTCGAGCGCTTTCCCGGCATCAACCGTTATATCGCCGAAACGCTGACCCATGTGCGCGAACGCGGCTTCACCGAAACGCTGTTTGGCCGCAAGACGCATTTCCCGCGCATCAAATCCAAGGTGCAGCACGAACGACAGGGCGCCGAGCGCGCGGCGATCAACGCGCCGATTCAAGGAACGTCGGCGGACATCATCAAGCGCGCGATGGCGCGGATGGAGCCGGCGCTGGCGGCGGCGGGGCTGACCGGCACGCGGATGCTGCTTCAGGTGCATGACGAACTGGTGTTCGAGCTTCCCGCGGGCGAGGTGGATGCCGCGCGCCCGGTGATCGAGCGCGTGATGGCGACCGCCGCCGAGCCGGTGGTGACGCTCGACGTGCCGCTCGCGGTGGAGATCGGTGTCGGTGAAAGCTGGGGGACTGCGCATTGACCGATCGCAGGCGCCGGGAGCGCCGGCAATGAGTGAATCGTCGGAAGACCTCGCCACGCTTGCCAAGGGCGGGCGAACCAATGTCGCGGGCTTCATCCTGCGGCTGCTGGCGCGCATTCCCTTCCTGTTCATCGCCGGGCGGCTCTATGGCCCCGATCTCGTCGGGCGTTTCGCCATTGCCGTCGTGGTGGTGGAACTGGCGGCGCTGGTTTCTACGCTGGGGCTGAAACGCGGGCTGGCGCAGGCGCTGGCGACGACCGATCGCCCGCATGTCCATGTCGTATGGGATGCGATGGTGCTTGGCGGCATCCTCAGCCTCGCGGCGAGCGCGGTGCTGTGGGTGTTTCCCGAGGTGATGTATCCCAACAGCTTCGTCACCGGGCTCGATCGCTATCTGCCGCTTATCATCCTGGCGATCGCTTGGTCGGATATCAGCCTTGCCGCGCTCGCCTATCGGCTGAACGTGCGCGCGACCGTGACGGCGCGCGCGGTGGTGGAGCCGTGGACGATCTCGATCGCGGCATGGGTTTTCTCGTTCTTCACGACGCGCGACGGGCTGGTGCTCGCCTATGTCTCGTCGATGATCGCGGCGCTGACCGCGAGCCTCGTTCCGTTCATCCGCAGCTACGGGCTGCCGCGCGGCTGGTCCCCGCATCTCAGCGAATTGTTCGCGCTGGCGCGGCGCAACGTGCCGCTCGCCGGCGCCGACGCGCTGGAATGGGGGACGCGCAACGTCGATCGTTTCATCCTCGGCGTGATGTTCGAGCCGAAGATCGTCGGCATCTATTATATGGCGCAGCAGGTCGCCTCGCTGCCGCAGAAGCTGAAAACCTCGTTCGATCCGATCCTCGGGCCGGTAATCACCCGCAATCTCGCGAGCGGCAATCGCGCGGCGATCGCGGCGCAGGTGCGGCAGGTGGCGTTCTGGATCATCGCCGCGCAGGTGGGCCTTGCGCTGATGGGGTCGATCCCCGGCGAGGCGGTGATGGGGATCGTGGGGCCGCAATTCGTCGCGGGGACGGCGGCGCTCGCCTTCCTGCTCACCGCGGAGGTGCTCGCGTCGACCGGGGCGGTATGCGAATCCGCGCTCGTCTATCTGGCGCGGCATCGCAATCTGATGATTTCCGCCGCGATGCTGACTTTTCAGGTGGTGTTGAGCTTCGCGCTGATCCTCGCGATGCGCGCGCTTGGCTGGCCGATCGCGTTTCAGGCGGCGGGGCCGGCGGTGGCGCTGATGCTGAGCGTCGCGCTGACCTCTGTGGTGAAAGCGCGGGTGCTTGGTCGGTTGCTGCACGCGCCGGTATCGCCATTGCGCTGGGCGTTATTGTGGGCGGCGCTGGCGGCGGTCGTCGTTGGGGGATGCTTCGCGATGCTGCCGCACAGCCTCGAATGGGCCGAGGTGATCCTCGGCATCCCGGCGATCGCGGCGGTCTATCTGTTCGTGCTGTGGCGCTGGGCATTCGGCCCGGCTGACCGCGCGCTGTTCGGCAAGATGCCGCGCGCCGATGAGGCGACACTGCCCAATGTCGGCGCGATCACGCGGTAAGCACGCCCGGTTTCCCGTTCGCCCTGAGCTTGTCGAAGGGTTGCCCTTCTTCCCTGGAAGAAAGTGCAGGGCTTCGACAAGCTCAGCCCGAACGGGGATGGGAATCCTCTCCCGATATGAAATCAATGCCGGAAGTGGCGCATCCCGGTGAAGATCATCGCCAGCCCCGCCTCGTCGGCGGCGGCGATCACTTCGGCGTCGCGGATCGAGCCGCCCGGCTGGATCACCGCCGTCGCCCCGGCCTCGACCGCGGCGAGCAAGCCGTCGGCGAACGGGAAGAACGCATCCGACGCCACCGCCGAACCGATTGTGCGCGGCGTGGCCCAGCCCGCCTTGTCCGCCGCGTCCTTCGCCTTCCACGCGGCGATCCGCGCGCTTTCGAGCCGGTTCATCTGCCCCGCGCCGACGCCCGCCGTGCCGCCGTCCTTGGCATAGACGATCGCGTTCGACTTGACGTGCTTGGCGACCGTCCAGGCGAAGCGGCAATCGGCCAGTTCCTGCGCGGTCGGCTGACGCTTCGTCACCACCTTGAGCATGTCGTCGGTGAGGCGGCCGTTATCGCGGGACTGGACGAGCCAGCCGCCGGTGATCGCCTTCGCCGCCATGCCGGTGCGTGCCGGATCGGGAAGCTGGCCGGTGAGCAGCAGCCGCAGGTTCTTCTTCGCCGCGAACAAGGCGATCGCCTCCTCATCGGCATCGGGGGCGACCACCACTTCGGTGAAGATGCCGGTGATCGCCTTCGCCGTCACCGCATCGAGCGTGCGGTTCAAGGCGATTATCCCGCCGAACGCGGACACGGTGTCGCACGCGAATGCCGCCTCATAAGCCTCGGCCAGCGTCGCCGCGCTCGCCACGCCGCATGGATTGGCGTGCTTGACGATCACGCAGGTCGGCGCGGCATCGCGGAATTCGCTCACCAGCTCCAGCGCGGCATCGGCATCGTTCAAATTGTTGTAGCTCAGTTCCTTGCCCTGCACCTGTCGCGCCTGGCCGATGCCGGGGGTGGAGGGGCCGGCGTGGCTGTAGAACGCGGCCTGCTGATGCGGATTCTCGCCGTAACGCAGCACCGTCGGCGATTCGAGCACGAAGGGCAGGGTCGCGGGGAATTGCTGCTGCTGATCGGCGAAGCCGAACCAGCTTGCGATCATGGCGTCATAGGTCGCGGTCGCGGCGAAGGCCTTGGCCGCCAGCCGCTTGCGTTCGGCGAGATCGGTCTCGCCCTTCGCCACGATGGCATAATCCGCCGGATCGGTGACGATCGCGACATAGGCGTGGTTCTTCGCGGCGGAGCGCACCATCGAGGGGCCGCCGATATCAATATTTTCGATGATCTCGTCGCGATCCGCGCCGCGCGCCACCGTCTGGGCGAAGGGATAGAGGTTCACCACCACCAGGTCGATCGCGCCGATCGCGTGTTCGGCCATCGCGGCGGCGTGTGCCGGATCGTCCCGCACCGCGAGCAGCCCGCCATGCACCATCGGGTGCAGCGTCTTGACCCGGCCATCCATCATTTCCGGAAAGCCGGTGAGATCGGACACATCGCGCACCGCAAGCCCCGCGTCGCGCAACGCTTTGGCGGTGCCGCCGGTCGATACCAGCTCCACGCCGCGCCCGGCGAGCGTGCGCGCCAGATCGACCACCCCCGTCTTGTCGGAAACGGAAAGGAGCGCGCGCTTGATCGGGATCGTGGTCATGTCGGCCTTGCGAAGCTGGGGAAGGTTCGCCGCGCCTCTTAGAACCGCTTTCCGGGGGGCGCTACCCCGCGGCCTACCTCAACGCGCGCGTTTCAGCGCCCAGCTCACGCTCGCGCCGCCCGCTTCGGCCATGCCGGTGACGACGAGCTGCTGCGCCGCGACCGGGCGACCGTCCGCGTCGATCCACAGGCTATCCTCGATCGAAAGCGAATCGCCGCGCACGCGAAATTGCCACAGCGCGCCGCCGGGCACGCGCAGCACGGCGGCAAGGCCGTCGGCGGTGGGCGATGCCTCCACCCCGCGCCCGAGATGGAAGCGGATCGCGAATGGCGTTGGGCCGGAACGCCGCCGCCGCCCCTTGGGCAGGAGCGAATCCTCGCCACGCAGTTCGCGCCCGTCGCCGGTGAGGACGAGCTGGCGGCGGTGGGCGAAACCGAAACGGCGGACATAGCCGTCGTGGCTGGCCTCGATCCGGTTGGCGCCATCGGATTCCTGGCGCGACAGCTCCACCTCCGCCACGCCCTTGCCGAGCGTGCCATCGGCGAGGATCGCGGTGGAATTGGAATCCGCCAGCGTCAGCGTGGAATGGGCGGCGGTGGTGCGCAACGCCTCGACCAGCTCGCGCGGGAGGCGAGAGGAGGCAGCGCGCGCGCCACCGCAATTGACGATCAGCCGCGTCGCGCCATCGGAAAATTCGAACGCCAGCGTCGAGGCGCTGCCACCCTCGACCACCCGCGCGACCGGGGGAGGTGCTGCATCCATGATGAGCACGGCATTGCCCCCGGTGAGCCGCTGATAGCCCCATTCGCGGGCCTGTTTGAGCGGGCGCGCGCGCACCCCGGTCGCCTCGATGATCTGCGCGACGCGCTCGGCGGAGACGGGGCCGCCGCCCTGCCAGCTCGCCAGCCCGCGATCGGCGTGGCAGGTGCCGAGCAGCGCCGGGATCAGCCGCGCCAGCGCCGCTTCCGCCGGCTCGGGCAGCTCCAGCCGGCGCGCGGCATAGCATTCGCGCAGGCTCGCCAGCAGCATCGCGATATCGAGCAACGCGTCGGGCGCGCGGCTCACCGCGCCGCCATCCTCGAACAAGGCGGTGGAAAGCGCGCGCGCCAGCCCCGCTTCACCGAACACGCGGCGCGGATCGCCGCCGGGAATGAGCAGCCCCGCTGCGACGAGGCCGCACCAGGCGGCGATACGCTTCGGCCCAGGCGGCGTCTTGTCCGCGCCGCGATCGAGATGCCGCGCGCCACGCGCCAGCGTGTTCAGCACTTTCGAGCGATAGACGAGATCGGTCGAGGAGAGGATCAGCGGGGCGTGCGCGGTCCAGAACAGCATCCGCCGGCCCCAGATATCCGGGCGCCATGCGATGCCGGAAACCTTGTCGGCATGGGCGAGCAACCAGCGCGCCATGAGCCCCTCGGCGATCGGCGCGCCCTGCGCACGGGTCGCGACCGAGGAGAGATCGCGTAGCCAGGCGAAGGACTGGAGATATTCGGCGAAGCCCGGCGCGACATCGAGCGCGCGGAAATCGAGACCGGCGATTTCCCGCACGTCGCCACGCCATTCGGCGCGCCCGTCAAGCAGCGCCTGCCCGCGCTTCGCATCGCCGAACAACGGATCTTCGGGCACGGCGATCAGCTTCAGCGGATAGCGCCCCTTGAGGCGGAAGCTGTGGATCGGGGTACGCCAGGTGAGCCGATCGAGGGTTTGCGAGAGGCGTTCGGTGAGCGACAGGCCGCGATCGCCGCCCGATCTTACCAGCCGCTTGCCCTGCTCGATCCCGTCGGCGCCGGGATCGCCGCCCGGCGCGTTCATTCGCCCCGCAGCGCCCGGATATTGGCGGCATAGGCATCCGGCCCGCCGCGGAAGGTGGCGGTGCCGGCGACCAAGGCGTCGGCGCCGGCATCCACCGCCAGCCGCGCGGTACGCTGGTCGATCCCGCCATCGACCTCCAAATCAATATCGCGCCCGGACGCGTCGATCATCGCGCGGATCGCGGCGATCTTGCGCAACTGGCTGTCGATGAAGGACTGCCCGCCGAAGCCGGGATTGACGCTCATCACCAGCACCAGATCGA
The DNA here is from genome assembly GCF_937871615.1 of uncultured Sphingomonas sp. GTDB lineage: Bacteria > Pseudomonadota > Alphaproteobacteria > Sphingomonadales > Sphingomonadaceae > Sphingomonas. Next base: position 48,326 of record NZ_CALMPA010000070.1, read on the forward strand.
CCATGTCGAGCAGATAATCGAGGGTTTCCACCGGGGTCGCGGGGTTGAGCACCACGCCGGCGCGCTTGCCGAGGCCCTTGATGTGCTGGAGCGAGCGATGGATATGCGGGCCGGCTTCCGGGTGAACGGTGATCGTGTCCGCGCCAGCCGCCGCGAAGGCATCGAGATAGGCGTCGACCGGCGAGATCATCAGATGAACGTCGAACGGCTTGGCGGTGTGGGCGCGCAATGCCTTCACCACCGCCGGGCCGATCGAGATGTTGGGCACGAAATGCCCGTCCATCACATCGACATGAATCCAGTCCGCCCCCGCCGCGTCGATCGCGCGCACCTCCTCGCCGAGCTTCGCGAAATCGGCGGACAATATGGATGGCGCGATACGGACTGGCTTGGTCATGGTGCTCCGCTGCTGCAACTGAGGCCCGCCGGGCTGGTGGGCGCGAAGATGCCTTAACGCGCGATTCGCTCAGGCGGAAGCGCGTCGCAGCCGTGCGATGAAAAAGCCGTCGCAGCCACCCTTCACCTCAACCGTTCCGGGCAAGGTGCGGACATGGCCGTCGGCGTGCGCGGTGATGCCTTCCGGCAATTCGCCCGCGATCGGCGGCGCGATCGCATAATCGCCGCGCGTGCCGAGAAACCGCGCCAGTTGCGCCTCGCCCTCCGCCGGTTCGAGCGAGCAGGTGGCATAGACGAGCGCGCCGCCCGGCTTCACCCAATCCGCCGCGCGGGAAAGGATGCGCTGTTGCAGATCGGCCATCTCGGCGATCACGCCGGGATGCGCGCGATGCAGCACGTCCGGGTGGCGGCGGAAAATGCCGGTGGCGCTGCACGGCGCATCGACCAGCACGGCGTCCGCGGGCGCGCTCGGGGACCATTGCAGGACGTTCGCCACCACCGTTTCCGCCGCAAGCCCGATGCGCGCGAGATTTTCGTCAAGTCGCGCGGCGCGACTTTTCGAGGCGTCCACCGCCGTCACCCGCCAACCGGCCGCGGCGAGCTGGAGCGTCTTGCCGCCCGGCGCCGCGCACAGATCGAGCGCGTGGCCATTGCCCGCGCCGATCAGCCGCGCGGGGATCGAGGCGGCGAGATCCTGCACCCACCATGCGCCTTCGCCATAGCCGGGGAGTTCGGGCACAGGTGCTGCATCGGCAAGGCGCAGATGGCCGGGGGCGAGGCTCTCCCCCTCAAGCCCGGCCCATGACGGATCGCGCAGCGAGAGATCGAGCGCGGGCGGGGCGGCGATCGCGCGCGCGGCGGCGGCCACCACCGCATCGCCCCACGCATCGCGCCAGCGCGTGGCGACTTCCTCGGGCAGCGTCGGCGTCTCGGGCAGCGTCGCGTTGCGGCGGGAGAGCGTGCCGAACACGCCATGGACCAGCCGGCGCGGGCCGCCATCGACGAGTGGCAGAACCGTGGCGATCGCGGCGTGCGGTGGGGTGCCCAGCCCCAATGTCTGGGCGAGCGCGATGCGCAGCGCCATCCGCGCCTTGGCATCATCGGGCAGGCGCTGGCTGGTCGCCGAATCGATCAGCGCATCGAGATCGGGCAGGCGGCGCAGCGTTTCCGCCGCGATCGCATGGGCAAGCCCGCGATCGGGCGGCGAGATCAGATCGCGCGTTGCCGCCGGCAACGCCTGCTCCAGCGCCTCGCCGCGCCGCAATACCGCATCGAGCAGGCGCAGCGCGGCGCGCCTCGTTTTCGTGCCGAGCGGCTCGACGGGGCGGGCGCGCGAATTGCGGGGCTTGGCGTGGGTCGTCATCGCGCCCATGTGGCGGTTAACCAGCAAGATCGGAAGAGCAATGTCGAAACGCCCCCCGCACGTGAAAGCGCCGGCCTATCTTTCGCCGAACCCGCCGGTGCCGAAACCGGCGCCCGCGAAGCCGGGGCCTGCCGATCGCGATCCGACCCGCTATGGGGATTGGGAGCTGAAGGGGATCGCGGTCGATTTCTAGGGCAATCCTCCTTAGGCGATCTGTTCGGCCAGCTTGACCAGTGTGTTCCAGTTGCGCGCGGTGGCGGCTTTCGGGAATTTCGCGCGCGCCATCGCCGGGGTCAGCTTCGATCGGCCGATGCCGTCGGGATAGTCGATGAACAATTCGCGCCCGATCGCGCGCACCTGTTCCGGCCCGTGATAATTGTCCGCGAGCGCGGCAAGCGCCGCCGGGGCGACGGGCGCATGGAGGAAGAACACCACCACATGGCTGGGCCGGATTTCCGCCTCACGCGGGAAGGGATTGGCGGCGATGATCGCGGCCAGCGCGCGATGATCGCGCAGGAACCAGTCTGTATCCAGCCCGAGCCTGTCGCGAGCCGCCGCCTGCAAGTGCCGCTCCAGCGCGGCGGCATCGGTTTCGTCGGCGTCGAACAGGGCGTTGCCCGAGGCGAGCAGGGTGGAGACATCGCGCATCCCCTCCGCCGCCAGAAACGCGCGCAGATCGGCCATCGCGAGGCTCTTGCCGGCGTTGATGCTTCTGAGCAGCGCCGCCCAGCGCATCGTCAGCTTTCGTCGCGCAGCGGGCGGGCGAGCAGGTCGCGCGTCACCGCGCGCACGTCCGCGCCATCGAGCAACCGGCACACCGCATCGACGATCGGCATATCGACCCCCGCCTCGCGCGCCGCTTCGGCCAGCACCGGGGCGGTGAACGCGCCTTCGGCCACGGTGCGGCGATCGGCGAGCAGCGCCGTGGCCTGCTCACCGCGCCCGAGGCCAAGGCCGAGCGAGAAGTTGCGCGAACTGGTCGAGGAACAGGTGAGGACGAGATCGCCCAGCCCCGAAAGCCCCGCCAACGTCTCCGCCCGCGCGCCGCGCGCAAGGCCGAAGCGCGTCATTTCCGCGAAACCGCGCGCGATCAGCGCGGCGCGGGCGTTCTGGCCGAGGCCGGCGCCCTCAACCACGCCACAGGCGATCGCCAGCACGTTCTTCACCGCGCCGCCGATCTCCGCCCCCACCACGTCTGTCGAGGCATAGGGGCGGAAGGCAGGGCCGGCGAGTCGCGCCGCGAGCCGCGCCTGAAGCGCATGATCCTCGCACGCGAGCGTGACGGCGGTGGGCAGGCCGGCGGCGACCTCATGCGCGAAGGTGGGGCCGGAAAGCACCGCGATCGGCGCCTCAGGGTGCGCGGCGTGCGCCACCTCGCCGACCAGCCGGCGCGATCCCGCCTCGATCCCCTTGGCGCACATCACCAGCGGCGTCGCGCCGACCGGCGTATCAGCGAGCACGCGCCCGACATGCTGGGCGGGGGCGACGACCAGCAGCGCGTCCACGCCCGAAAGATCGCCAAGCGCGCCGGTCGCGCGGATCGCGGGCGAGAGCGGGACGCCGGGCAGGAACAAGGGATTCGTGTGATCGGCGTTGACCGAGGCCACCACCTCCGGCTCGCGCGCCCATAGCAGCACCTCGCCGCCACGCGCCGCCACCTGCGCCAGCGCGGTGCCCCAGGCCCCGCCGCCGATCACCCCGATCCTCATGCCTTCACCCCCGCGCCACGCACCGCCTCCGCCAGGGGATCGAGCGGCCAGCGCGCGCGCGCCGGCACGTCGAGCGCGTCGGTGAGGCCGGCGGTGAACCGCTCCACCCCCGCCCAGGCGATCATCGCGGCGTTATCGGTGCACAGCCACAAGGGCGGCGCGACGAAGCGCAGCCCGCTTTCGATCGCCAGCCGCTGAAGCGCGCCGCGCACGGCGGTGTTGGCGGCGACCCCGCCCGCCACGACCAGCGCGGTGGCGCTATCGGCGCGGGTAAGCGCGCGGCGGGTGCGGTCGATCAGGCAATCGACCACCGCCTGCTGGAACGACGCGGCGATATCCTCCGGCGCGTGATGCCCCACCGCGCGCGCGACCGCGCTCTTGAGCCCCGCGAAGGAGAAATGCGGTTCGCCCGATCCGAGCAGCGGGCGCGGCAACGGCACGGCCCGCGCATCGCCAAGCGTCGCCGCGCGCTCCACCGCCGGGCCGCCGGGAAAGCCGAGGCCAAGCAGCTTCGCGGTCTTGTCGAATGCTTCGCCCGCGGCATCGTCTATCGTGGTGGCGAGCCGGCGATATCGGTCGACACCCTCTACCCGCAGCAACTGGCAATGCCCGCCCGAGACGAGCAGCAGCAGATAGGGAAATTCGAGATCGGGATCGGACAGGCGCGGGCTGAGCGCATGGCCCTCCAGATGATTGACCGCGATCAGCGGCTTGCCCACCGCGTGGGCGATCGCCTTGCCGGTGACCAGCCCGACCATCACGCCGCCGATCAGCCCCGGCCCGGCGGTGGCGGCGATGGCATCCACATCCGCCAGCGACACGCCCGCATCGGCGAGCGCGGCCTCGATCAGCGGCTCCAGCGCCTCGACATGCGCGCGCGCGGCGATTTCCGGCACCACCCCGCCATAAGGGCGATGCGCGGCTTCCTGCCCGGCAAGGCGATGCGCCAGCACGCGCCGTTCGCCATCGACCAGCGCGGCGGCGGTCTCGTCACAGGAGGATTCCAGCCCAAGGATCAGCATGGCTCGTTCCTTATCCGCTCGCTGCGAACTTGTCGAAGGGCGCGGCTTGGGCCATCGGGGGCGGCATGACCTTTCGCCTCGGCACCCGTGCTTCGCCCCTTGCGCTCACCCAGGCGGAGATGGTGCGCGACGCGCTTGTCGCCGCGCATCCCGGCATCGCGGTTGAGCTGGTGCCGATGCGCACCACCGGCGACAGGGTGCAGGATCGCGCGCTGGCCGAGATCGGCGGCAAGGGGCTGTGGACCAAGGAGCTGGATCGCGCGCTGCTCGCGGGCGAGGTCGATGCCTGCGTCCATTCGGGCAAGGATGTCGAGACGATCCGCCCGGCGGAGATCGCCATCGCGGCGATGCTGCCGCGCGCCGATGTGCGCGATCGGCTGATCGGGGCGCCGTCGATCGCCGCGCTGGCGGCGGGCGCGGTGGTCGGCACCAGCTCGCCGCGTCGGCGCGCGCAATTGCTCCATCTGCGCCCCGATCTCAGGACCGTGCTGTTCCGGGGTAATGTCGCCACCCGGCTCGCCAGACTGGAGGCGGGGGAGGCGGATGCGACATTGCTCGCCGCCGCCGGGCTCGATCGGCTCGGGCGGCACGATCTGGGAAGCGCGATTTCGATCGACGAGATGCTGCCCGCGCCATCGCAGGCGGCGGTGGCGATCGAAGTGCGCGCCGGCTCCCCGGCGGCGGGGATCGTCGCGGTGATCGACGATGCGCCGACCAGCATGGCGGTGCGGGCCGAACGCGCCCTGCTCGCCGCGTTCCACGCGGGGTGCCATTCGCCGGTCGGTGCGTTGGCGCGGATCGTGGACGGACGCGTCGTGCTGCGCGCGCAATTGCTGTCCGAGGATGGCGCGGAGACGATCGCGGGTGAACTGTCCGGCGCGCCCGGCGAGGATATCGCCGGGGCGCTCGCGCGCGATCTGCTGGCGCGCGCGCCGGCGGCGGTGAAGCGGCTGTTCGGCGGATGACGCGCACCGCGATCGTGCTGCGCCCCGCGCCCGGCGATGCGCAGACGATCGCCCGGCTCGCGGCGCGCGGCATTCCCGCCCGCGCGCTGCCGCTGTTCGCGATCGAGCCGGTCGCATGGTCGTTGCCGGACGGGGATTTCGACGCGCTGCTCGTCACCAGCGCCAATGCGATGCGCCATGCAGGCGCCGGGCTGGCGGCGGTGCGCGCGCTGCCGGTTATCGCGGTGGGCGAGGCGAGCGCCGCCGCCGCGCGGGAAGCGGGTTTGCGCGTCGCGATAACCGGGGCGAGCGATGGCGCAGCGGCGATCGCGGCGGCGCGCGCGGCGGGCTTCACGCGGCTGCTCCATCTTGTCGGGCATGATCGGATCGGCTTGACGGGGGTGACGGCGATCACCGTCTATCGCAGCCGCGCGCTCGACCCCGCGCCCGGTGCGCTTGCGGCGGCAAGCGGGCAGGTCGTGTTGCTCCATTCGCCGCGCGCCGCGCGCCGTTTCGCGGCGCTGGTCGATCGCGATGGCGTGGCACGCGACACGATCCGCCTCGCCGCGCTGAGCGAGGCGGTGGCGTGCGCCGCGGGGCGGGGCTGGGGCGAAACGCTGATCGCGCCGCGCCCCGACGACGCGCTGCTTGTCGCGCTCGCCGCAAAGCTCGCGATTGACCCGTGAGCCCGGCGCGGGGATAGTGCGCGCATGAACGATCCTATGCCGAGCGAAACCGCCGCGCGCCGGCCGCGGGTCGGGCTGGTGACGATTTTTATCGTGCTGGCCTTTGCCATCGGCATCGCGCTGATGTTTTTCGCGATGCGCAATTCGGGGGGATGGTTCATCCACACCCCCGCAGCCAACCCGCCGGCCCCTGCCGCCGCCCCTGCCGAGCCACAGCCGGTCGCGGCGCCATCCCCATCCTCACCCGCCCCGCCGCCCGATCTCGACGGGCTGGCGACGCGCGAAACTGCGCTTGCCGCGCAACTCGCCGCGCTGGAGGCGCGCGCGGCGGAGATCGGCAGCACCTCCGCCGCCGCCGCCACGCAAGCCAGCCGCGCGGAGGCGATGATGGTCGCCTTCGCCACGCGCCGCGCGATAGATCGCGGGCTGCCGCTTGGTTACCTTGAGGTGCAGTTGCGCGAACGCTTCGGCAAGATCGCGCCCGGCCCGGTGGCCACCGTCATCCAGGCGGCGCGCCAGCCGGTGACGATCGCGGCGCTACGCCAGGCGCTGGACAATAGCGCCGATGTGCTCATCAACGGCGATGACGGCTGGCTGGAGGGGCTGAGGCTTCAGCTTGGCAAGCTCGTCATCCTGCACGATGCCAACACCCCGTCGCAGCTTCCCGGCGAGCGGCTGGCGCGTGCGCGGCGGCTGCTCGAATCCGGGCAGGTGCAGGCGGCGCTGGGGGAGGTGTCGCGGCTGCCCGGCGCGGCGGATTCGGGCAATTGGGCGGTCGCCGCGCGGCGCTATGTCGATGCGCATCGCGCGCTCGATGTGATCGAGGCGGCGGCGCTGATGCTGCCGCCGCCTGTGCCGGTGAAGCAGGATGAGGCTGATGCCGCCCCGGCGCCTGTGCCTGCGCTCGCGCAGATCGCGCCACCGCCGCCGGACGTTATCTGACGCGCTCGATCAGCGCCATCGCGCCATGCGGAGCACGGATCTTGGCGCCGTTGATGAAGAATATGAACGCATCGCGTGGCGCGCGCGTCATTTTCGATGGATCGACATAAGGCAGGTTTTTAGGCGCGTCGCCCGCCGCCCATTGGTGCGCCGCGCCAGCCCAGCGATCGAGCGCGGCGGGGGTATAGCCCGCCGGCTCCTCCTCCACGGCATTTTCCAGCCGGGCATAAGTGAAATCGCCCGTCACATCGGCGATCGCGGGATAACCGGCTGAATCGGCATAGACGATCGCCACGCCCGCCGCGCGGCACATCGCGATAAAGGCGGGATCGGCAAAGGATTCGTGCCGCACCTGCACCGCATGGCGCAGCGAGACGCCGGCATGATCTGGCGGCAGCAATTTCAGGAATGCCGCGAAATCATCGGCGTCGAACTTCTTGGTCGCCATGAATTGCCACAGGATCGGCCCGAGCTTGGCCCCCAGCTCCACGATCCCCTGCCCGACGAAGCGGGCGACCGATTCGCCGGCCTCCGCCAGCACCTTGCGATTGGTGCAGAAGCGCGATGCCTTGAGCGTGAAGACGAAGCCGTCGGGCACCGCGTTTGCCCAGTTGGCGAAGGTCGCGGGTTTGAAGCCGCTGTAATAGGTGCCGTTGATCTCGATCGCGGTCAGCTTGCCGGCGGCATATTCCAACTCGCGCTTCGCGGGCCATTTCGCCGGATAGAAGCTGTCACGCCATGGCTCATAGGTCCAGCCGCCGATGCCGATGCGAATCCTGCCTGTGCTCATTGCCTAGGGTCCAAACTCGATCAGCGCAGCGTCGTGATCGCCCGGAGAAGTCCGCTGGCAAGGAGCGTAGCGCAGCCGCGTAGCTGATGCTACGCGCAAGCAAGCGACGCCGTCCAGCGGACTTCTCCGGGCGACCCCTTCGGGGCGGGCGGATTTTGGTGTCATGCGGCGTCGCGCGTCGGTCACGATGGAACCCCATCGCTCCCTCCTTGCTCCTTGCCTGACGCCAAAATCCGCTCCGTCACGGCGCTGTGCTGATCGAGTTTTGACCCTAGCATAGCAGGAAAATGCGGCGCGGGCGTTGGCCGCGTCGCGTGATACGCATCGACGCGGCCGGTGCCGTTTGCGCAACACCGGCCCCCAAAGGGATAGGGGCCGGGTCGTCAACGCGCGATTCCCGCTGGGGTTCGCGGGCGACGAGAAATCCGTTCAGCGTACCGTAAAAGTCACACGGTCGACGATGCGCCCGGCAAGATCGACCAGCGCCAGTTGATGCTTGCCCGGTGCGGGGAAGATCGGGGCGATCGTGTCGGCGGCGCCCAGATCGCGCGCATCGAGCCGCAGCCGGTGCGCCGCCGCCGCCCCTGTCACCGCCACGGACAGCCGTTGCCGATCGCGCGGGATATCGGGATCGAGCGCATAGACGCTGCCCGAAACGGGCGTGGCGATGCGCGGGCGGCGCGCTTCCGCTGGCGCCGCATCGGCGCGCGCGAAGGAGGTGCCGGCGAGGAACCATTCGCGGCGGGGCTGCTCACGCGTGCCCGCGAACGTCACCTGTCGCGCCTCGATTCCGGCGGGCGGGGGCGGGGGCGGGGCGTGGCCGGCGCGCGCGCCGTTCAGCGCGAGCATCACATCGCGCCATACCGGCGCCGCGCCGCTCGTCCCCGAAACGGCGCGCATCGCATCACCCTCGACATTGCCGACCCACACCGCCACCGTGAAGCGATCGGAAAAGCCGACGCACCAATTGTCGCGCATCGCCTTTGACGTGCCGGTCTTCACCGCCGCCCAGAACGGCAGCCTGAGCGCCGAATCGAGCCCGAACGTGCCCGCGCGCGCCACCGGGTCCGACAGCATGTCGCCGACGATCCACGCCGCCGCCGGGGTGGTGATCGCGCGCGCGGGCTGATGCGGGTCCGCCGCCGTCAGCCGCAGTGGGGACCAGCGCCCGCCCCGCGCGAGGCTGCGATACGCCGCCGCCTGCTCCGCCAGCGTCACCTCCGCCGAACCGAGCGCGAGGCTGAAGCCGTAATAAGCGCCATCCTCCACCAGCCCGCGATAGCCCGTGTCCCACAGCCGGTCGCGGAATGGCTCGACGCCGACCAGCAGCAGCGTGCGCACCGCCGGCACGTTGAGCGATCCCGCCAGCGCCGCGCGCGCGGAAACCGGCCCCTTGAACGCGCGATCGTAATTCTGCGGCACGTACAGCCCGGACGCGGTGTCGAGCTGCACCGGCGAATCGTCGAGGATCGAGGCAGGCGTGAGATAGCCCTTCTCGATCGCCTCGGCATAAAGGAACGGCTTCAGCGTCGATCCCGCCTGGCGATAGGCGTTGGCCGCGTCCACCGCCGGGGCGGTGGAATTGCCGCCGATCCCGCCGACATAGGCGAGCACGTCGCCGCTCGCATTGTCGACCACGATCACCGCGCCATCGCGCGCGCGGGTCGCGCCAAGCCCCAGAAGCTGGCGGCGCAACGCGGCGATCGCGATGCGCTGGACATTGATATCGAGCGTGGTGGCAACGCGCATCCCAGGCTTCTGGAGCAGCCGGTCGGCAAGATGCGGCGCCAGCCCCGGATCGAGCGCGAGGCTGCGCGCCGGGCCGAGCATCGAGGCGGCTAGCGCGGAATAGCGCGCGCAATTCTTGTCCCGCGCCAGCGCGCAGGCGCGGCGTGCGACGCGATTCGCTGGCGCCTGCGGATTGGGGAGCAACGCCGCCAGCAGCAGCGCGTCGTCGCGGGTCAGCGCGGCGGGCGTCTTCCCGAACAGCCCGAGCGCGGCGGCGCCGATCCCCTGCGCCTCCCCGCGAAAGCCCGCGAGATTGAGATAGGCTTCGAGGATCTGGTCGCGGCTCCATGTCTCGCCGATCGTTCGCGCCGCCCTGATCTGGCGCAACTTGTCGCGCCAGCCGCGCGCGCCGGGCCGGGCGAGATCGGGCGCGAGGAAACCGGCGAGTTGCATCGCGAGCGTACTCGCGCCGCGCGGGCGCTTGCCGGTGATCCGATCGCGCAGCGCGCCGCCCAGCGCGAGCCAGTCGACCCCGGCATGATCGGCGAAGCGCCGGTCCTCCGCCGTGACGATCGTGGTGCGGGCGATCGGCGCGATCCGGTCGAGCGGGGTCCATGCCAGCCGCCGCGTGGCGAAATCGACGCGCGAGGAATCGAGCAGCACGCCGTTACGGTCGTAAAGCCACGCCTCCGATGGCCGCCACGCCGCACGCACCTGCGCATAGCCCGGCAACGGGGGCGGGCGGGTGAACCAGTCGGCGAGGGCGAACAGCGCCGCCGCCAGCAGGATCGCCGCGACCGGCCACGCGCGCCGCGCCGGGCGGGCAGGCGCGCGCCCGTCGCTCACCGTTGCACGACCACCACCGGCGCATTGGGCACCGCCGCGTGGATCGCGGGCGAATACATCGCCTCAACGCGCGTCGGCGGAAGCTGGAAGCGGCCCGCGCCGTTCAGCCGCAACATATAAGACGCCTGGAAGCGCCCGCGCGGCACCCATGCGTAGAAGCCGCGCCACGCGGTATTGCCGCGCTCGACATAGGCGGGGACGACGCCCGCCTGCACCTCCCACAATTTGCCGCCGCCATCCACCGCGCCGAATTTCACGCCGTCGCCGGCGCTGGCCTGATCGGCGAGCATTTTCGATTGCCCGCCGAGATCGCCGATGATCGTCGCCCCCGCCGGGATCGGATCGTCGATCACCACCCAGTTGCGCTCGGCGGTCGCGTCGACGGTCAGCGTGATCCGCAGCACGTCGCCGCGCGTCAATTGCCCCGCGACGCGGCGCTGCACCACCTCCACCTTCCGCGTCAGCCGATAACCGGCGGAGAGCGGCTGGGCGAGCGGCACGGCGGCCTTCACCGAAACACTCGCCCACGGCCCCTCGCCGCCCGACTGGCGCAGCACCAGCGGCGCCGGCCCGGCGGGCAGCGGCAGCGACGCCTGCCGCCGGTCCGCCGCCAGCGGCCAGGCGAAGCTGGCGCTACGCCCGCCCAATGTCGCGGTGGTCGTGCCCGCGATCGCGCTCGCGGGGTAAAGCCCGGCGAAACGCCGCACGGCGAGCGCCCCCCAGGCGTTGGCGGTGGTGGTGTCCCAGCGCCCGCGCTGCTGGCGCGCGGCGATGCCGACCATCATCTTCGGCCCTTCATCCTGCCAGCCGGGGCGCCCGAGCATCGCCAGCAATGCCTTGATCGAGCCTTCGTCGGCGGACGACATCAGCCACCACGGCGCGTTCGACGCATCGGAAAGATCGAGCCGCGTTCCCTCATACACCAGCCGGCTGCGCAGCGCATTCTCGCCCGCCCCGCGCATAGCCCGCGCATTGGCGAGGCCAGGCACGCGATCGAGCGCGAGCAGATAATCGGCGAGGCTCCCGGTTGGCATTTCCGCCGGGGTCAGCCCGATCTGGCCGAGCATGGCGGGTGTCGCGGCGCCCGCCCGCGCCAGCGCGGCGAAGGCGGCGAGCCGCTGGAGCCGCACGTCGCCATATTCCTCATTGCGCAAGCGCCCGTCGAGCACGGCGCGCAGCCCCTCGATCATCCTGGCCTTGCTCGCCTCGGGGATCGGCAGCCCGGCCTCGCCCGCCATCGACAGGACATAGGCGGTCAGCGCCTCCGAGCCCTTGAGGCTATCGCTCGGCCAGTAACGCAACAGCCCGTCTGGCGCCTGATAGGCTGGGATGTCCGCCGCCAGCCGTGCCCAGCCCGGTGTGTCGCCGAGTGCGACGATGCGGCTCATCTGTTGTTCGAAGCAGGTATAGGGATAAGCCGCCATGAACGCGCGCACCCCGGCCATCGGCGGCGCGAGCGTATCGTCGAGCCGGATATCGACCGAACCCATCCCGCGGATCGCGCCGGCGGGCGCCCGGATCGGGATCACCGTATCCGCGCCCACCCGCGCCAGCGTCGATGCCCAAACCTCGACCGGCACCGCGGGCAGCACCTCCTGCGTCACCGTCACCTTGTCCGCCGCGCGCCCGTCGCTCGTCTTCGCGCTGACCTGCCAGCGCAGATTGCCCGCCTGCGCTGGCGCGGTGAGGTTCCACGCGATCGGCGCGGCGCCGCCGGCGGGGATCGTCACGGTAAGCGGCCTGCCCGTCGCGATGCGCGGGGTGAGCGACACCTCCGCCGTTACGGTCATCGGCTTGTCCGAACCGTTCCTGAGCGTGAAGCCGGCGGCATAAAAATCGCCGGTGCGCACCGCCGGGGGCAGCCCGGCGTAAACCGACAGATCCTGTGCGGTGCGGATGCTGATCGCGCCGGTGCCGAAGCGATCCGCCCCGTCGGTGGCAATCGCGACCAGCCGGAACGAGGTCAATGCGTCATTGAGCGGCACCGGGACCACCGCGCGGCCATTGGTATCGAGCGCGACGCGGCCCGTCCACAGCAGCACCGGCTGGAAATTCTCGCGGTTGAGCGCGGTTGCATCGCCGCCGCCGCCGCCGCCCGCCTCCACCGCTTTGCGCCCATAATGCCGCTTGCCCACCACCTGCATCTGCGCGGTGGCGGTGAGGACGGAGAGCGGGCGTTCGCCCATCATCGCGCTCAGCACGTCCCATGATTCATTGGGGGCAAGCTGGAGCAACGCCTGATCGACCGCCGCGAAGGCGACATCGGCGGTGCGCACCGGCCTGCCATCCGGCCCGCGCACCTGAATGGCGACCTGCGCCGTATCGCGCGCGGCATAACGCTCGCGATCGGCCTTCACCGTCACGCCCAGCCTATGCGCTTCCCACCCGACCTTCACCTTCGCGATGCCCAGGCGATAGGCCGGCTTGGATAGATCGACGAGCGCGGTAGGGGCGGGCGCTTCGTTGCGCGCGCCGAACAGGCTCTTGAACCAGCCCCACCAGCTTTGCGTCACGCGCCCGCGCACCGCCAGCACCGAGACATAGACATCGGGCGCATAGCTGCCCGGCATCTTCACCTCGACCACCGGGTCTTTCCCGGACAATTGCGTGACGAAGCTGGAAAGCACGCCCTCGCGCTCCACCGTCACCAGCGCGGTCGCCTCGCGGAACGGCATCCGCACCTGGAAGCGCGCGGTTTCGCCCGCCTTATAGGCGGGCTGTTCGGGCACCACGTCCATGCGATCGCCATTGTCGCCGCCGAACCACCAATCGTCGTCGCCCGCCAGCCACACCGAGCGCACCGCGCGCGCGACATTGCCGTCCGCGTCGGTGGTAGTCGCCACCGCATAGACTTCGCCCGAAACACCGGGGCTGGCCGCGCATTGCGCCAGCCCCTGCGCGTCGGTGGTGGCGGAACAGGAGGCGGAGAGCTTCGTCGTCCGCATCTGATTGTCATAAGCGTAGAAGCCGCCGATCAGCCGGCGCCGCGCGGTGAGTATCTGGCGGCTGTAGAGGGCGACCGCGATCTTCTGGCCCTTGATCGGCTTGCCATCGGAATCGAGCGCGACGAAGCGCAGGCGCAGATCGTCCTGCTTCATCAGCCAGCCGTCGGTCTTGACGCCGAGTTGCACGCGCGACGCGAACACCGGGATGGTGCGCGACGCGGTCAGCGTCTGGCCGTTGGCATCCTGATAATCCATCTCGACCGTCATGTCGGTCGTGCCGTCAAGGCCCTGCGGCACGTCGATCGTCTGGCGCCCGGTGCCGTCCGCGCCCAGCCTGGCGGGGAGCGTCTGCGTCGGCGGCAGGCTGGGCGTATCCTCCTCGCCATCACCGTTCAGCGGCTTTACGCCCTCCTGCACGGCGCGACCGCCGAAGGTATAGGCGTCATAACCATCCGGGTTGGCCCGGCGCGCGAACCAGCCGACGCGCAGATCGACCGGCAGGTTCGATGCGCCCCCGCCCGAGAGATAGCCGACGAACAGATCGAGCGGCACCGCCTTGGGGCGCACCAGCGCGCCCTTCGGCCCGCCCACCGTCGCGCGCATCGTCGGCAGGCGATATTCGTCGAGCCGGAACGACTGGCTGGTGTAGATCGTGCGCTCGTTCTTGCCGGCGCCTGCGATCACGCGCAGATCATAGTCGCCCATCGGCGCGCCCTTTGGCGCGGTCCAACTCGTCTCGCCCGTGCCGTTCGCGTCGATCGTCAGCGGCAGATCGAATTCGGTATCCGATCCGCGATGCGACAGCCGCAACGTGCCCGTGAAACCGGCGGGAATGGTGAAGCCCGCGCCGACGGGGTGGCGCACGATATGCTTCATGTGGATCGTTTCGCCGGCACGGACCAGCGCGCGATCGAAGACGGTGTGGAAAATGTCGTCGGGCTTCGAATAGCCATAGGGCAGATCGAAATCATACGGGCGGATGCCGTCGCCCCATTCGGTGAGGGTGAAGCTGAAATCGCCGCCCGCGCGGGCGGAGATCATCAGCGGATGCGCGGAGGAATTCTCGCCGCAGCCGCCATAGGTCTCCGGTTCGGGCAGCCCGCCGGCCACCATCAGCGCGCCGGAACGGTCGGTCGCGCCGCGCGCCAGCGATTTGCCCGTGCAACTGTCGGTGATCGCGATCGCGGCGTTGGCGACGGGCTTGCCGCTGTCGAGCGCGGTTACCCAGGCAAGGCTGCGCTCGCGGCCCCATTTGAAATGCACCGCCATGTTGGTGACGAGCGCGGACGCGGCGACATAGCGCGTGGCATCGCGGCCCAGCAGCGCGCGCCCCAGCACGGGGCTGGCAAGTTCGACGACATAGAAGCCGGGCTTGCCGAGCGGCACGCCGATTACCTCGAAATCGCGCCCCTTGCCGGGGAGCGCGACCGTGAGCGGTGCGCCCTTGCCGCCGAGAATCGCGGTGTCGCCGGTGTGGTTGACCTCCACCGTTTCCTTGCCGTGCGTAACGGTTTCATACCTGTTGTCGCCGGCTGATCCGACGCGGCGCAGCCATTCGGCGACATCGCGATCGCTGTTCGCGACGCGCAGCGCCTGTCCGCCGACCGAAAGGTTGCGGCCCTGAAGCGCGGGCTCGACGTTTCGCACCGTGACCGGCAGCACGCCGCCTTCCTTCGCCTCAAGGATGCCGAATGGCGCGGCGAATTTCACCAGCGGCGGGGCACGATCGAAGCGGATATCGAGCGGGAAACGCTCCGCATTGGAAAGCGCGCGGCCGCTTTCGTCCTTCACGCCCGGCGGCAATACCAGCTTCGCGGCGGTGTCGAACGGCAGCGGCGTGGGGAAGGAGATGTCGGCGATCGTCGCCTTTTTCCGATCGTCATCGCTGAACGTCGGCGCGATCGTCTTGCCGTCAGCGAGCGTGATGCGGATCGCCTGCGCGACCGACATCGGCACCGGGGCGGAGAAGCGCACCCACGCCTTTTCGACCGGGCTGCATCCGGCCTGAGGATTGACGCGCGAACATTCGAAACGCGCGGCGAACGGCTTGCGCACGGTGTAATCGAAACGCTGGTCGCTGCCGGCGCGCTTGCCGCCGGTGGCGGCGATGTTCGCACCCCACACCAGCGCCATGTCGCGCCCCGGCGGCAGGTTTCGGCGGCATTTCAGCGCGACGACGCTGCTGAGCGCGCGCTGCCGATCGGCCGCGGCGGCGGGCAGATCCTGCGCGATGCCGGCACTTTCGAGAAAATGCCTGACCTCCCAGCGATCCGTTCCCATCGCGCCGAGCAACTTGCCGGGCAGATCGGCGGGAAGCACGTCGACCGGAATCTTCTCGCCGATGCCATCGACCGCGCAATAGGCGTTGGCCGCGACCGAGCGTGGGTCCGGCGCCATATTCGCCGCGACGAGGAAGGCCTGATCCTCCTCGATCTCGTCGCCGCCGCCCGACGGCAGCACCGCGCGCGCGACGGGGCCGCCGGCATCGACGGTGAAGCTCTGCGATCCGGCGAGCGCATAGCCCGCGACGCTTTTCAGCCCCTCGACCGTTTTGAACGCGCAACTCGTGCCGCCGGGAAGCGGGCGGGCGAATTCATAAACCCAGGTCTGCTGATCGACCCAGCGGCCTTGCCCCGCGACCGGGCACTGCGTTGTCGCGGGCGCGGCGGCGCGCGGATCGCCCAGCGGCGCCATCGGCTGGCTGAAGCGCATCGTGAAACGCTCGATCGCGCCATCGCCGATGCCGGGCTGGGCGAGGATCACGCGCGGCGCATTGTCGCTGAGCGCCGCGACGGGGGTGATCGCCAGCGCGAGCAGGGCGAGCTTTGCCGCGAGCTTCATGAATATCCTCCCGAGACGGTCATGACGCTATCGGCAGGAGGGGGCTCAAGTCCAGTACGAAAAACGTTAGTTTGTCATATGGTTGGAGCCTAGCGACGGAGCCAGTGCTTGCGCAGGAAATAGATCACGATCCCCGTCGAGATCGCCACGCAGGCGATTATGATCGCATCGAACGCCCATGGTTTTTGCGCATAGGGCAGCCCCTCCACGTTCATCCCATAGAGCCCGGTGATGAAGGTGAGCGGCAGGAACACCATCGCGGCGATCGCGATGATGAGGCTGCGCGTGTCGATCAGTTCGGCGCGCAGGTCGGTCAGCGTTTCGTGGATCAGGCTCGATCGTTCGCGGATCGCCTCCAGTTCCTCGGCCATGCGCGCGGCGCGATCGGCGGCTGCGGCGACATGCGCGCGATCATCCGTGGCGAGCCAGTCGCCCGGCAATTGGGCCATCTTTTCCAGCGCGGCGCGTTGCGGATTGAGGAAACGGCGATAGCCGATCGCCGCGATCCGGACATGCGTGACGCGGCGGCGCAGCTCGAACACGCGATCGGCATCGAGCTGCTGCTCGCAATCGTCGATCTGGTCGCCGAGATCCGCGACGACGGGATCGAGATCATTGGTGATGGCGGTGGCGAAAGCGGTGATGAGATCGCCGGGATCGCTGACCGTTCCGTCCCGCACCGCCTGTTCGACGGTATCGGTCGCGATCAGATGCTTGCGCGTGACCGATATCACACGCCCCCTGGTTGCCCAGATCCGCACCGAGGCGAGGAGATCGGATGAATCGATATCCTCCTGCGTCCGCCCGCGCAGGTTGAGAAAGGCCCCCGCCGCGAAGCCATCGCAGCGCGGGCGCGTTTCCTGCGCGATCAGCGCCTCGACGAGATATTCCGGCAGTTGCGCCTGATCGCGCAGCCATGCCGCGGCCTCGGCATTGGTGGCGGACAGGTGAATCCACGCCAGCCGGGCGGAGCCGTCGAGCGCGTCCTTCACGGAGACGCGCTCAGCCTTGCCGTCGGCGATGCGATAGCCGAATCCGCTCACAGCATCTCCACGTCCACGGTCAATCCAGGCGCGGCGCCGGGCGGCGCGGCGGCGCATTCGATCCGTATCGCGTCGGCGCGGGCGCGGTCGAGGATGGCGCGCGGCACGTTCGCGCGATGCGTGACGCGATCGGCATTGGCGAGCGCGCGCGCCTCGCGCAGCGTGAGATCGTCGGGGTCGGCGGAGCGCAGGCGGAGCGTGACGGATGCGCTGCCGGTCGCCGCTGGTTCTGGCGGTCGCGCATCGGGCGCATCGCCCTGGTCGCGCAGCGGATCGAGCGCGCCACCCGCCGCCAGCGCGTCGCCGATCGCGCGGCGCCGTTCGCCCGCCTGCGGATAAACCGCGCGCCACGCCGGGCGCGCGGCACGGAGCGCGTTCGCCAGCGCGCCGAGTCGCGCCGGCAATAGCGCCTCCAGCCGCTGCCGCAGCGCCGCAGCCAGCCCCGCCGAGGCGCCGCCGGTGCCGATCGCGACGATCACGGGTGCGCGATCGACGATCGCCGGCAGCGTGAAATCGCACAGATCGGGCCGGTCGACCGCATTGACCAGCACGCCGCGCGCGCGGAGCCGCGCCACCGCCGCCTCGTCATCGACGACGATGGCGAGCGCGGCATCATCCGCCTCGCCCACCACGATCGCGCCCGCGCGCTCCAGCAGCCGGCGCTTCGCGTCGGCGGCGTCGCCTTTCCCCACCAGAATCACCGGCCGCCCCTCCAGCCGGACGAACAGGGGAAAAGCCGGGAGCGTCACAGCCAGTCGGGCACCCGTTCCGCATCGAGGATCGTCTCGGCGGCGATGCGATCGGCGACCACGACATAGCGATCGCCATCCACCAGAACCTCGGGCACCAGCGGGCGGCTGTTATAGGTGGAGGCCATGGTCGCGCCATAAGCGCCCGCGGTGCGGAAAATGCCGAGATCGCCGCGCTTCACCTGGTCGATCTCGCGCCCCATCGCGAAGGTGTCGCCGGTTTCGCACACCGGGCCGGCGATATTGGCGATCATCGTCTCCCCGTTCGGGCGCACGGCGGAGAAATCATGCCATGCGTCATACATCGCCGGGCGCGCGAGATCGTTCATCGCCGCATCGACGATGACATAGGGATGCACCACGCCGGGCTTCACCCAGATCACCTCGGTGAGCAGCACGCCGGCATTGCCCGCGATGACGCGCCCCGGCTCGAACATCAGCTCGACATCCCAGCCCGCCGTCGCCCGAGCGACCATCGCGCCGTAATCCGCCGGCGAGGGCGGCAGATCGAGCGGCTTGTACGGCACGCCCAGCCCGCCGCCGAGATCGACATGGGTGATCGCGTGGCCGCGCGCGCGCAGCGCCGCGACCAGTTCGCCGACGCGGCGATAGGCCGCTTCAAGCGGGGCGAGATCGAACAACTGGCTGCCGATATGAATCGCCACGCCGCGCAGATTCAGCCCGTCAAGCGGCGCGAGCCGGTCGAAGATCGCGGGCGCGAGGTCGATCGGCACGCCGAACTTGTTGTCCTTCTTGCCGGTGGAGATCTTGGCATGGGTGCCGGCATCGACATCGGGGTTGACCCGCAGCACGGCGGGCGCGGAAAGCCCACGCGCGGCGGCCAGCGCGGCCAGCACCACGCCTTCTTCCTCCAGCTCAAGATTGAACTGGCCGATCCCGGCCTCAAGCCCGCGGATCAGTTCGCGATCGGTCTTGCCGACGCCGGAGAACACGATGTCTTGCGCCGGCATCCCGGCGGCCAGCGCACGCGCCATCTCGCCGCCGGACACCACGTCCGCGCCATAGCCTTCGTCGGCCAGCACGCGCAGCACGCCGATATTGGGATTGGCCTTGATCGCATAAGCGAGGTGCACCCGCCCGGCGGGCTTCAGGCCGTCACGAAACACCTGCGCGTGGCGCCTGAGCGTCGCGGCGGAATAGACATAGACCGGCGTGCCCACCTCGGCAGCGATCTTCGCCAGCGGCACGCCCTCGCAATGAAGCGCGCCGTCGATCTGCGTGAAATGGTCCATCAGCGCGGCGGCAGGTCGAATTGATCCGACCGGCGATCCATGGAGTTGGTGAGCAATTCGTCGCCGCGCCCCGGACGGGCCTGAACCGACGGGCGGATGAGCTGGTTGGCGGTGGGCCGCGCATCCGCGCCATAAGACGCTGGCGGCAGGCTATCCCCCTTTGCCGGCTGCAATCCGTGCGCGCGGCCACAGGCGGCGAGCAGCAGGAGCGAGGCGAGCATCGCCCCTTGCTTCACTGATAGGCGCTTCATCGTCATTCTCCCCGCGCGGCGCGGATCGCCGCGCGCACATTATCGGGCGCGGTGCCGCCGAAGCTCGTCCGGCTAGCGACCGAGGCATCGACCGAGAGCACCGAATAGACGCGATCATCGATCCGCGCGTCGATCGCCTGCAGATCGGCGAGCGGCACCTTGTCCAGCGTCACGGCCAGCGCCTCGGCCCGCGCCACCGCACGCCCGGTGATATGATGCGCCTCGCGGAACGGCACATTCGCCTCGCGTACCAGCCAGTCGGCAAGGTCGGTGGCGGTGGCATAGCCGCTTTCCGCCAGCCCGCGCATCCGATCGGTGCGGAAGGTGGCGCTTGCGATCATCCCGGTCATCGCCGCGATGCTCAGGCCCAGCAGATCGTGGCATTCGAACACCGGGGGCTTATCGTCCTGCATGTCCTTGGAATAAGCCAGCGGCAGCCCCTTCATCGTCACCATCAGGCTGACGAGGCAGCCGGTGATCCGCCCGGCATGGCCGCGCACCAGCTCGGCGGCGTCGGGGTTGCGCTTCTGCGGCATGATCGAGCTGCCGGTGGACCATTGGTCGCTCAAGCTGACGAAGCCGAACGGCTGCGAGGCCCACAACACGAATTCCTCGGCGAGCCGCGACAGATGCAGGGAGCATTGCGCGGCTGAGGTAAGATATTCGATCGCGAAATCACGATCGGAAACCGCGTCGAGCGAATTGCGCGTCGGCCCGTCGAAGCCGAGCGCCGCGGCGGTCGCCTGGCGATCGAGCGGGAAGCCGGTGCCCGCGAGCGCGGCCGAACCAAGCGGGCACAGGTTCATCCGCGCCCGCGCGTCGCGGAAGCGCGCCGCGTCGCGCGCGATCATCTCGTGATAGGCCATCAGGTGATGGCCAAGCGTCACCGGCTGGGCGGACTGGAGGTGGGTGAAGCCGGGCATCACGTCACCGGCGTGCTGCTCCGCGCGCGCCAGCAGCGCGGCGTCGAGCGCATCGAGCGCGGCGAGCGTCTGGTCGATCGCGTCGCGCACCCACAGGCGAAAATCGGTCGCCACCTGATCGTTGCGGCTGCGCGCGGTATGCAGCCGCCCCGCGACCGGGCCGATCGCCTCGGCGAGCTTCGCCTCGGTCAGCATGTGAATGTCTTCGAGCGTCAGATCATCCGGCACGCCGTTTGCGGCATAATCGGCGGCGACCGTGTCCAGCCCCGCGCTGATCGTCGCCGCATCGTCCGCGCTGACCACGCCTTGTGCAGCCAGCATCGCGACATGCGCTTTCGACGCGGTGACATCCTGCCGCCACATCCGCTTGTCGAACGGAATCGAGGCGTTAATCTCACGCATGACGGCGGCGGGGCCTTCGGCGAAGCGCCCGCCCCACATCTGATTGGAACTGCTCATGGCATCGCGTTCGGCTATTGTCTGTCTCCTCGGGCTGGCGCTGGCAGCCAGCGGCTGCGATAGGCAAAGGGCCGCCGGCGGGCAAGCGACCGTGGCGGCGGACAATGCGATTGCGCCGGATGAAATGATCGCATCGAAGCCAGCGCCGGGCGAAAGCGGCAAGGTCGATCGCACGCAGCGCGGCGAACGGGCGATTGATGCCGCATTCTACACCCCCGCTGGCGAACGCGTGAAGCTGGAGGATTTTCGCGGCAAGCCGGTGCTGCTGAACCTGTGGGCGACGTGGTGCGCGCCATGCGTGAAGGAGCTTCCCAGCCTCGACGCGCTGGCAACGCAACTCGGCGATCGCGTGCAGGTGCTGGCGGTGAGCCAGGATATGCAGCCGGAGAAGGTGGCGCCCTTCGTCGCCGCGCGCCGCCTTCACCGGATCGCGCCTTATACCGATGCCGATATGCGGCTGAGCCTTGGCTATCGGGTCAATCTCCCCACGACGATCCTGTTCGACGCGAAGGGGCGCGAGGTCTGGCGCGTTTCCGGGGCGATGGACTGGACCGCGCCCGCGACGCGCAAATTGCTCGACGAGGCGAGCTGAGCGGCCGGCATTGATCGCAAGCATCGGGAAGCGGGCGCCCCGCGAATCCGGCAGGAAAAGGGCATGGAGACGAACATGACCCAGCCTTTGCCAATGATGAAGATCGCGTCCCCGGTCGGCGTGCTCACTTTGGTCGCCGATGGCGATTCGCTCGTCGCGATCCTGTGGGAGAATGACGATCCCGCCCGCGTGCCGTTGCCGCCGACAGTGACGGCGGCAGCGCATCCGGTGCTGGTGGAGGCCGGCCGGCAGCTTGGCGAATATTTCGTCGGGCGCCGCCGCGCATTCGATCTGCCGCTGCGCTTTCGCGGCACCGAGTTTCAGCGCGCGGTATGGGCCAAGCTGCTAGCGATCCCGTTCGGGGAGACATCGAGCTATGGCGCGATCGCCCGTGCGCTTGGCCGCCCCGGCGCGGCGCGCGCGGTGGGGGCGGCGAACGGGCGCAACCCGATCTCGATCGTCGCGCCATGCCATCGCGTCATCGGCGCGAACGGCGCGATCACCGGGTTCGCGGGCGGGCTGGCGGCGAAAGAGACGCTGCTTGCGCTGGAGCGACGGTAAGCGCCACAGGCGCGGCGAACGGAAGGAGCGGGACGGAGCCGCTGGCCGCCCGGCGCGTTGATCTGCAGAACCCGGTTTCGATTACGAGTTTTCGCGATGCGCCAGGACGTTGGCTATATTTTGCTGGTTTTGCTTCTGCTCGCGGCGATCGCGGGGGCTGTGTTGTTCCTCCGCCATCGCGAGCGCGAACATGCCCGGATATGGGGGCGCAACCGCCGTCGCCGCTAGGGCCGACCGCCATTCAGGCCATGCCGGCCTGCAAATGGCGGTTTCCCGCGCTTTCCGGTGCTCACGTACCTTTAGTACGCTGCGTTTGCGGGTCGCGGGAAACCGCCATTTTCGGCTCGACCTGACCCGAATGTCGATCAGCCCTACGGTCGGCGTGACGTGATCCGAATGGCGCACATCCCTCGCGCCGCGCGCGCTATTCGTTATAGCGGCGCGCATGAGCCTGCTGACCGCCCAGATCCGCGACCTGAACGATCTCGCCGCGCGCGCGCGGCTGCGTCATCTGCAACCGCGCATCGGGATGGATTTTTCCTCCAACGATTATCTCGGCCTGGCGTCTTCGCCCCGGCTGCGCGCGGCGGTGGCGGCGGCGCTGGCGCGGGACGTGCCGGTCGGCTCGGGCGGCTCGCGGCTGTTGCGCGGCAACGATGCCGAGCATGAGGCGCTGGAGACGGAGGCGGCGGCCTTCTTCGGCAGCGAAACGGCGCTGTTCTTCTCCAGCGGCTATACCGCCAATGCCGCGTTGCTTTCCACGCTGCCGCAGCGCGGCGATCTGGTGGTGTATGACGACCTGATCCACGCCAGCGCGCATGAGGGAATGCGGCTGGGCCGCGCGGCCTGCGTCGGCGCGACGCATAACGACGCCGATGCGTTCGACGACGCGATCACGCGCTGGCGCCGTGACGGGGGCACCGGGCGCCCATGGATCGCGGTGGAGAGCCTCTACAGCATGGATGGCGATGCCGCGCCGCTCAACGCGCTGCTCGCGGTGGCTGACCGGCATGAGGCGATGCTGCTGATCGACGAGGCGCACGCAACCGGCGTGTTCGGCGATAACGGGCGTGGTTTCGCCGCCGCGCTGGAGGGGCGCGAGAATGTCGTCAGCCTGCATACCTGCGGCAAGGCGATGGGGTGCGAGGGCGCGCTGGTGTGCGGCCCGCGCATCGTGCGCGATTTCCTGGTCAATCGCGGGCGCGGGTTCATCTTTTCGACCGCGCCGTCGCCGCTGATGGCGAGCGCGGTGCGCGAAAGCCTGCGCATTCTTGCCGACGAGCCTGAGCGGCGCGCGCGGCTGATGGCGCTCATCGCCTTCGCCGAACGCGCGCTCGCGCCGTGCGGCATTTCGCCCGCGGGTTCGCAGATCCTGCCGCTGGTGATCGGGGAGGATGCGGCCGCGATGGCGCTTGCCGCCGGGGTGCAAGCCGCCGGCTTCGACGTGCGCGGCATTCGCCCACCCACCGTGCCGGCGGGCACGGCGCGGCTGCGCATCTCGATCACGCTCAACGTGGACGAGGCGGGTATCGCCGCGCTCGCCGATACGATCGAAAGGCTGCGGGGATGAATGGACCACGGATCGTCGTTACCGGCACCGACACCGATGTCGGCAAAACCGTCTTTTCCGCGGCTTTGACCGGGGCGCTGGGCGCGCATTACTGGAAGCCGGTGCAGGCCGGGGTCGAGCCGCGCGGGGATCGTGAGAGCGTGGCCGCGCTGGCCGGCGTTCCGGCGGCGAACATCCTCCCCGAAGCCTATCGCCTGACCACGCCATGCTCGCCGCATCGCGCAGCGGAGATCGACGGCGTTGTGATCGACCCCGCGCGGCTGGCGCTTCCCGACGTGGCGGGGCCGCTGGTGGTGGAGGGCGCGGGCGGCGTGCTGGTGCCGCTTTCACCCGATCTGCTGTTCGCCGATCTGTTCGCGCGCTGGGGTTGCCCGGTGGTGCTGGTCGCGCGCACCGCGCTGGGCACGATCAACCACAGCCTGTTGTCTGTCGAGGCGCTGCGCCATCGCGGGGTGCCGATCCTCGGCATCGCCTTCATCGGCGATCCCCAGCCGGATAGCGAGGCGGTGATCGCCGCGATCGGCGGCGTGAAGCGGCTCGGGCGGTTGCCGCGCGTCGATCCGCTCGATCGGCACATGCTGGCGCGCGCCTTTACGGACAATTTCGACGTGGAGGATTTCCGGTGAGCGGCTCTCCGATCTGGCACCCCTTCACGCAGCACGGGTTGCGCGAGCCGATACCGCTCGTCACCCATGGGGAAGGCGCGGCGCTATATACCGCCGACGGGCGCCGGATCATCGACGGCATCTCATCCTGGTGGGTGACGACGCACGGCCATTGCCATCCGCGCATCATGGCGGCGATCGCGGCGCAGACGGCGAAGCTCGATCAGATCATCTTCGCGGGCTGGACGCATGAGCCGGCGGAAACGCTCGCGCGCGGGCTGACCGCGATCATGCCGCGCGAACTCACCCGCGTCTTCTATTCCGATTCCGGATCGACCAGCGTTGAGGTGGCGCTCAAGATGGCGCTCGGCTTTTGGGCCAGCCGTGGCGAACCGCGCCATCGCATCCTCGTGATGCAGCACAGCTATCACGGCGACACGATCGGCGCGATGTCGGTCGGTGAGCGCGGGGTGTATAACGCGGCCTATTCGCCGCTGCTGTTCGATGTCGGCACCGTGCCCTTTCCCCTGGCCGGCGCGGAACAGGCGACGCTCGATACGCTGGAGGCGGCCTGCCGCGACGGTGCCGCGGCGTTCATTGTCGAGCCGCTGCTGCTCGGCGCGGGCGGGATGCTGATCTATCCGCCATGGGTGCTCGCCGAGATGCGCGCGATCTGCGCCCGGCACGACGTGCTGTTCATCGCCGATGAGGTGATGACCGGCTGGGGCCGCACCGGCACCTTGCTGGCGTGCGAGCAGGCCGATGTCGTGCCGGATATATTGTGCCTGTCCAAGGGGCTGACCGGCGGAGCGATCCCGCTTGCGGTGACGATGGCGCGCGAGGCGATCTTCGACGCGCACTATTCCGACGATCGCGCGAAGATGTTCTTCCACTCATCAAGCTATACCGCGAACCCGATCGCCTGTGCCGCGGCGAACGCCAATCTGACGATCTGGCGCGAGGAGCCGGTCGGCGCGCGGATCGCGGATCTCACCGCGCGACAGGCGGCGCTGCTGGCGTTGCTGCGCGCGCGCAAGGGGGTGGCGAACGCGCGCGCGATCGGCACGGTCACCGCGATCGAGGTGATGGATGCGGGCGGCACCGGCTATCTTTCGCAGCTCGGCCCGCGCCTGCTCGCGGCGTTCCGCGCGCGCGATCTGCTGCTCCGTCCGCTCGGCAATACGATATATGTCATGCCGCCCTATTGCATCGACGAGGCGGACCTCGACCGGCTCTATGCCGGGATCGCCGAGGCGGTGGAGGATATCGCGCGCGGCGGGTGAGCGGCGGCGTCAGGCGGCGCGAGAGACGCAGCGAAAGCCGATATGGCTCGTGGCGGAATCGATCGGCTGGGGATGGCGCGCCGCCGGGCGATAGCGCTGGCAATAATTTGCCGCGCACAAATGCGATCCGCCTTTCAATACCTTGCGCCCGATCCTGCTTTCGGGGGAGGCGGGATCATAGCTTTCGCGTTCGCGCGCGCCGCGCGGATTGCGCGGCAGATCGCAGCAGCCGGGCTTCCCGCGCGCCTTGCCCTTGAGCGCGGGCGCGGCATACCAGTCTGCGGTCCATTCCCAGACATTGCCGATCATATCCCACAGGCCATGGCCGTTGGCGGGAAAAGCGCGGACCGGCGAGGTGCGCTCGTAACCGTCGAGCAACTGATTGGCGAAGGGGAACAGCCCTTGCCAGTAATTCGCCATCATCGCCCCGCCCGGCGCCAGTTCGTCGCCCCACGCATAATCCGCGCCATCAAGGCCGCCACGCGCGGCATATTCCCATTCCGCCTCGGTCGGCAGCGCCTTTCCCGCCCAATCGGCATAAGCAAGTGCATCGGCGTAAGCGACGTGGACGACGGGGTGATCCTCCAGCCCCTCGATCGAGCTTTCCGGCCCCAGTGGCCGCCGCCAGTTCGCATCGAAACGGAAATCCCACCATGCGCTGGGATCGCCGAGGTCGACCGGCCCGGCGGTGCGCGCGAAAACCAGTGATCCCGCGCGCGCCATCGCCGGGTCCATGCCGGGATAGTCGCGCGGATCGGGGGGAAGCTCGGCCAGCGTGACGTGGCCGGTTTCCGCCACGAAGCGCGCGAATTGCGCATTGGTGACGGGTGTTTCGTCGATCCAGAACGGGTCGATGCGCACCGCGCGCGCCGGTGCTTCTTCCGGATAGTGCCGGGCCGAGCCCATGGTGAACTCACCGCCTGCCAGCCGGCGCATGTCGGTGTGATTCGGCTTCACGATGCACCGCTAGCATCGCCGCTCGGGATGCTCCATCATCAATGGCCGGATATCGCGCTATCGCCGCGGCGGCGACACGCTGTCCGCGTTGCGGGCGACGCCCAATGCCTTTTCGGCGATGCCGCTCATTATCGCATAGCCCGCCTTGTTGGGGTGGACGCCATCTTCGGACCATTCGGCACGGAAAGCGCGATTCCGGTCTTTCAGGATCGCATTATAGTCCACAAAGGTCAGCTTTTCGCGGCGGGCATAATCGGCCAGCCAGCAATTGAGCGTGTCGATGCTCTCCACCGGATCGATGCTGGGGCGCCAGCCAAACCGCGCCGCCGGCGGCACCGCGCCCAGCACGACGCGGATATTGTGCGCCCGCGCCAGCTCGACCATCGAACGGATATTGTCCTCGATCGCCGCCAAGGAGGTGGGGCCGGTATTGCCCGCGATGTCGTTGGTGCCCGCGATGATGTGTACCATCGCCGGCTTCAGATTGATGACATCGGCGCGGAAGCGCGCGCTCATCTGGAGCGTGGTCTGCCCGCTGATCCCGCGATTGATGCGATCGGCGGTGAAGAAGCCCGGAGCTTCGCGCAGCCACAATTCGGTGATCGAATCGCCGAAGAACACGATGCGGTTCTTGCCGGCAGGCGGCAGCGCGGCATTCGCCGCGCGATAGCGGCACAGGCCGGCGAAGTCGTTCGCGCGCAATTCATCCTGCCAGTGTTGATAGATCGCCATGCCCTCTGCGCTGACCGGTGGCGGTGGTTGGTTCGCGGCCTTCGCGCTGGCGTAGCGCGCCATATAGGCCGCGACGACCGCCGGCATGGGCGGCAGCGCGGCGCATGGATCGGCGAGCACGCCCACCACGGGCCGCGGCGGAGCGGGCGCGACCGGCGCCTCCTGCGCGCCAAGCGCCAGCGCCGCGATCAACGTGCCGATCATTTCATTTCCCTCTGCAGATAGCGATAGTTGCGCGCGAGGAGATTCAGCGCGTTCGCCGGATCTATGCCCTCCTGCTCGATAAAAACGTAAGGCACGCGCGCGCGTTCGAGCGCGGCGAGGATCGGGCGCCACGCGATTGATCCCTCGCCAGCCGGAGCGGACGCCGGCATGTCGTCGAGCGACGGCGTGTAGGGTGCGTGCCAGTCCTTCACATGCGCCAGCCGCGTCCGTCCGCCCGGCGCGAGATAGGGCGCGGGATCAATGCCCGCCGCGATCGTATTGCCGATATCAAGCTCCAGCGCGACCAGCGCGGGATCGGTCCGGTCGAGAATGATATCCAGTCCATAGCGGCCATCGTACCGGCGGAAATCGAAGCCGTGGCTATGATAGGCGAAGCGTATTCCCGCCGCCTTCACGCGCTCGCCGATCCGGTTGAAGCGCTCCGCCGTTGCCTTGAGATCATCGGCGGTGATGCGGTGGGTCGCGGCGCGGAAGCTTTCCTCGGTGACGGGCAAGGTCAGCCCCGGTAGGCGCGGCACCGCCGCGACGAGCCATTCCAGCCCGATCGCCGCGCCGAAATCAATCGCGGCGGCGATCTGCTCGTCGCGCATGTCGGGATATAGGCCGTGCGCGCCGATCGCGGTGAGATCGTTCGCCTTGAGCAGCGCGCGCCACTGCGCCGGCGTGCGATCGTGATAGCCGGCGAATTCTACATGCCGGATACCGATCCGGGCGATCGCGGCGAGCGTGGCTTCGACATCCTTCGCCAGAAGCTCGCGCAGCATATAGAGCTGGACGCCGATCGCCGGGCGCGCGGTGCGGTGCGCGGCAATCACGCCTCCCGCTGATCCTGCTGCCCCTGCAACAGCCGCCGCGCCCGCGATCCGCAGGATATCGCGCCGTTCGATCATCACGCGTCTCTCCCTCGCGCTGTTTCGGGAATGCCGCTGCCCCCAAAAGAACGGGCCGGATTTTCATCCGGCCCGGCAAAAGGAGGTTCAGAAGCGGAAGCTGACCGTTCCGCCGATCGTGCGGAACGCATCCGGGCCGACGATCTTCGAATAGCCGCCGGGGTTGATGACCGCGGGCGCCGCATAAGCCGCGTAGAAATGCTTGTTGAGCAGATTGCGGGCATAGATGCCGACGCGCCACGCCCCGTCGCTTGCGCCAAGGCCGATCGTGCCGTTGAGCAGGCCATAAGCGGCGATTTCGGATTTCGGATCGCCGAGCACCGCCTGCGTCTTGTCGCGCCAGGCCCAATTGGCGTTGGCATCGAGCGCCAGATCGTTGGCAAGCGGCTGATTGAAATCGGCGCGCAAGGTGTAGGACCATTTGGGCGCGTTGGGCAGGCGATAGCCGGCATAATTCGCCACCTTCGCGCTGGTCACCGGATCGACGTAGCAGCCGGTGCCAACGACGGCGGATGCGGGCTGGCCGGGATAGCAGGCGCCGAGATATTCGCGGAACGTGGCATCGCTATACGAGCCGTTCGCCGACAGCCGCAGGCGCGGGGACACGCGCAGGCTGGTTTCCACTTCCACGCCGCGCGCGCGCATTCCCCCGGCGTTAGACAGGTAGAATGCCGGCGGGGTGACGCTGGTATCGAACGTCTGCGCCTGGAAATTGGTGAAATCGGACCAGTAGAGCGAGGTGTTGAAGGTCAGCGTGCCGCCAAGCAGCGTCGATTTCAGGCCGATCTCATAGCTTTTGACCGTTTCCGGCTTCACTTCGTGGATCTTGCCGGTGGTGCCGTCGATCGCGGGGCCCTTATAGCCGGTCGACCAGGTGGCGTAGAGCATCACGTCGCGGGTCGGCTGCACTTGCAGGCCGAGCTTGCCAGAGACGTTGTCGGCGCGGACCGTGCCCGAATAATTGGGGAGCAGGCCTGAGACGATCGCGGGGAAGGGCAGCTTGTGCACGGTCATTTCGCCGTGGTTGCGATCGTTGGTGTAGCGCAGGCCACCGATCAGCTTGACGCCTTCGACCAGCTTGTAGGTCGCCTGGCCGTAGGCGGCGAGGCTGCGGACATTATTAACCGCGTCGCGACGCCCGCCGCCGAGCACCACCGGCACGCCATAGACGCCGTAGAAATTGCCGTATTGCGCGGCCCAGCCGCCGTTCGAGGTGTGATAATAATAGAGGCCAGCGGTATATTCGAGCGGCTTGCCCGCTGGCGAGGTGAGGCGCAGTTCCTGGGTGAACTGATTGCTGTCGATGCCGCCGTCGCTGTGGTTGAAGATATCGGCCGGCGATCCGTCGATATCGGTGAGTTGCGTCGTCTTCACCGCGCGATAGGCTGTGATCGAAGTCAGCGTGAAATCGCCGAGCCGGTAATCGGCCTGGAGCGAACTGCCCCACAGGCGCGTGTTCGCCTTCCAGTCGCCATCGTTATACGCGATATAGACGTTGTGGCCCGGCTTCACCGGGAAGCGGTTGAAGGTCGAATTGTAGAGCGCGCTGGTGCCGAGCGATTCGATCAACTGGCTATCGCGGGCGAAGCCGGTCTGATATTCGCCGGTCAGCAGCAGCGAGAGGTTCTCGGTCGGCTCCCACAGCAATTTGCCGCGGATGCCGTAATTGTCGCGATCGCCGACATGGGTGCCGTTGACGACATTGGGGATCGCGCCGTCCTGCCCGTTGTGGAACGCGGAGACGCGCAGTGCGACATTGCTGCCGAGCGGAAGATTGGCGGTGGCGCGCTGGAGCTGATCGTTGCGCTCGCCGAACGAGAGATCGAGATCGAGCGAACGGACGCCGAGCTGCGGCTTTCTGGTGATGATCTGGATCACGCCAGCGGAGGAATTCTTGCCGAACAAGGTTCCCTGCGGGCCGCGCAGCACCTCGACGCGCTCGATATCGGCAAAGCCCGTGGCGCCCGGATCGCGCGACAGCCCGATCACCACGCCATCGACGACCAGGCCGACGGTCTGCTCGACGCCGCTGTCATAGGTCTGCGTGCCGATGCCGCGGATCTGATAGCCGCCGCCATTCGAAACCGGATTGGTCGACGAGAAGGTGATGTTGGGCGCGAGATACTGGATGTCGGATACTTCGCGATATGCCGATTTGGCGAGTTCCTGCCCGGACACCGCCGAAACCGCGACCGGCACATCCTGAAGGCGCTCCTCGCGGCGGGTCGCGGTGACGATGATGTCGTCGGGGTTCTGCGCTGTGCCGGCCTCAGGCTGATCGGCGGCGATCGCCGGGTTGGCCAGAGCCGGCGAGGCCGTCGTCACCAACGCCGCCGCCGTGGCGAGCAAGGCGATCCTCATCATGCGCATTTCCATTTTTCCCCTTTATCCTCCGCGTCGAAAAGCGGGCGGCCACAGGCCGCTATCCCAACGGGAGGCAATAGGGCTACAATTTACAGTCAGTCAAGCCCGTTTGTTTAATTGACCGCGTGCGATCAATCGCGCTAGCTGGGCCTGCGCGATGCGCTATGCGCTATGCGGGCTAGCTGGTGGCCATGCTGGCGCTGACTCGGAGGGTGGGATGACGGAAGTTCGAGCGCGGCGGACGCAGGCGGAGCGCAGTGCCGGCACGCGATCGGCGTTGCTTGCCGCGGCGATCCGCGTGCTGCATGAGCACGGCTATGGCGCGACCACCACGATGCTGGTCGCCGAGCAGGCCGGCGTCAGCCGTGGCGCGATGCTGCATCAATTCCGAACCAAGGCGGACCTGATGACCTTCGTGGTCGAGGCGGTCTATGCCGAGGAGCTGGAGCGTTATGCCGAGCGGCTCCGCGCGATGAGCGGCCCGCGCGAGATCATCCTCGCCTATCCCGAAGTGGTGTGGGAAGTGCTGAGCCGCCCGTCGGGCGTCGCGGTGCTCGAAATCCTGCAAGGCTCGCGCAGCGATCCGGTGCTGGCCGAAAAGCTCGGGCCGATCCAGGCGCGGATCGAGAATGACGCGCTGGCTTACGTGCGCAACACAACCGGCGTTTCCAGCACGTCGTTGGCGTTCATGCGGCTGATCGTATGGTCGGTGCGCGGGCTGTCGATCGCCAGCGTGCTCACCCCCGAGCCGGGCCAGATTCAGGAATCCGTCCGCATGTTGCGCGGGCTTATCAAGGCCGGGATCAAGACCGGGATGCTGCCAATCGGTGATGAGGACGCTCCGCCTGCCGCGAGCGACCGCGCCGCCCAATCAAAAGGAACGAAGCCGTGATCCGTTTGTCGTCCGTCGCGCTGGCGGCGCTCGTCATTGCCACGCCCGGCCTCGCAAGCGCCAAGGAGCGAGCCATCAACATTACGCCTGCCGCCGCCACCGCCCGCGCGGAAAAGCTTGTCGACGCGATGACGCTGGAGGAACAGCTTTCGCTGCTCAAATCGAAATCGGGCGGCAGCCTGCTCGATCTCGGCGTGCCGCTGCCGCCGTTCATTCCAGCGGCGATGCGGACGGAAAAGCCAAAGGGCGCGATCGGCACCGCCGGGTTCGTTGCCGGCATCGAACGGCTCGGCTTCCCCGCGCTGCAACTGGCGGACGCCAGCCTGGGTATCGCGGATATCGGCTATCTGCGCCCCGGCGATCATGCCACCGCGCTCCCGTCCACGCTGTCGCTCGCGGCGAGCTTCGATCCGGCGATGGCGCGCGCGGGGGGTGATATCATCGGGGCGGAGGCGTTCGCCAAGGGCATCAACGTCCAGCTTGCCGGGGGCGTGAATCTGGCGCGCGAGCCGCGTAATGGGCGCAATTTCGAATATCTCGGCGAAGATCCGTTGCTCGCCGGCACGCTGGTGGCGGAGCAGATCGCAGGGATTCAGGCGCACAACGTCGCCTCCACGATCAAGCATTTCGCGGCGAACAGCCAGGAAAGCGGGCGCTTCGTCTATGACGTTGAAGCCTCCGACGCGGCCTTGCGCGAATCCGATCTGCTGGCGTTCGAGATCGGCATCAAGCGCGGCAAGCCGGCATCGGTGATGTGCGCCTATAACCGCGTGCGCGGCAAATACGCCTGCGAGAGCGATTATCTGCTGAAGGACGTGCTGCGCGGCGACTGGAATTATCAGGGCTGGGTAATGTCCGATTGGGGCGCGGTGATGAGTCTCAAGCCGTCGATCGACGCGGGGCTGGATCAGCAATCGCCGCAGGACGAGGATTATTTCGGCCGCATCCCCGCCGCGATCGAAAAGGGCGAGATCACGCGCGGCGAGGTGCGTCAGATGGCGCTGCGCATCGTGCGCTCGATGATCGCGGTCGGCGCGCTCGACAATATCGCGCGGCCCGGCGGCGCGATCGACCAGGCCGGCCATGCGGCGCGCGCGCAGGCGATGGCCGAGGCCGGCATGGTGCTGCTCAAGAACGATGGCCTGCTGCCGATCGCCGCCACCGCGAAGACGATCGCGGTGATCGGCCGCCATGCGGACAAGGGTGTGCTCGCGGGCGGCGGATCGTCGCAGGTGATCCCCTATGGCGGCGTCTATCGCGACGCGCCCGAAGGCACCCATGCGCTGCTCGCGCTGATGGCGCCGTCCTACGGCCTGTCCTCGCCGCTCAGGGCGTTGCAGGCGGCGTTGCCGAACGCGACGATCGTGTTCGATGACGGCGCCGATCCGGCGCGCGCCGCCGCCGTCGCCGCCAAAGCGGATATGGCCTTCGTCTTCGCGGTGAAGCCGGAGATGGAGGGGATCGACAGCGCGGATCTGTCGCTGCCTTACGGGCAGGATGCGATGATCGCGGCGGTGGCGGCGGCCAATCCGCGCACCGGCGTGGTGCTCGAAACCGGCAATCCGGTGACGATGCCGTGGCTGGGCAAGGTGGGCGCGGTGCTCGCGGCATGGTTCCCCGGCCAGCGCGGTGGCGAGGCGATCGCGGCGATCCTTTCGGGCGCCTCCGCGCCGTCGGGCCGGCTGCCGCTCACTTTCCCGGCGTCCACCGCGCAGCTCCCGCACCCGCAGGAGGTGGGATATGATCCCGCGAAACAGCGTGCGCTGGGGATCGGGGTGAAATATGATCCGTTCACGATCGACTATAAGGAAGGCAGCGATATCGGCTATCGCTGGTTCGAGCGGACTGGCGCGAAGCCGTTGTTCCCGTTCGGCTATGGCCTGACCTATACCAGCTTTGGCTATGACGGATTGCAGCAGGCCGCCGGAAGGGCGCTGACCGTCACCGCGCGGATCACCAACACCGGCAAGCGCGCGGGCACCGAAGTCGCGCAACTCTATGTCGCGCCGCCGGGGCGCACGCATCGGCTCGCCGGCTGGGCGAAGGTATCGCTCAAGCCCGGCGAAACGCGCGAGGTGACGATCACCGCCGATCCGTGGCTGCTGCTTTCCTATGACGAGAAGGCCGGGCAATGGACGCGCCCGGCGGGCGATTACCGTTTCTTCGTCGGCAAATCCGCCGGCGAACCGGAACTGACCGGCATCGCGCGACTCACCGCCGCAACCGAAAGCAAACGTCGCTGAGGCGCTGCGCGGGGGAACCGGCATGAAAGCTTATTGGCTGCTCCCCGCCGCGCTCGCGCTTGTCGCTGCCGCGGCACCCGACGGCCCCGGCCCGGTCGTGGCGACCGACACCGGGCGGGTGCGTGGCATCGCATCCGAGCGAACCGAGGCATTCCTTGCTATTCCCTATGCCGCCCCGCCGGTCGGCGCCTTGCGTTGGCGTCCGCCGCAGCGCGCCGCGCGCTGGAGTGGGGTGCGTGACGCGGGGGCGATCGGCCCCGATTGCGTGCAGGCGCGCGACGCGGGCAACCCGCACGCGATGGCCGAGGACTGCCTGAGCATCAACGTGTGGCGCCCGGCATCGCGTCGCGCTGGGGCGTTGGCGGTGGTGGTGTGGATCCATGGCGGCGGCTATGTCGCGGGCGGCAGTTCTGACCCGCAGACGGATGGCGCGGCATTCGCGCGCGACGGCATTATCGCCGTGACGTTCAACTATCGGCTGGGGCGGCTGGGGTTCTTCGGCTTTCCCGCGCTGTCGGCGGAATATCCGCGCGAAGCCAAGGGCAATTACGGCCTGCTCGATCAGATCGCCGCGCTGCAATGGGTGAAGCGCAACATCGCATCGTTCGGCGGCGATCCCCGCCGCGTGACGGTGATGGGCGAATCCGCCGGTGGCGAATCCGTGCTGATGCTCGCGGGATCGCCGATGGCGCACGGGCTGTTCGCGCGCGCGATCGTGCAATCGGGCGGCGGCGCGGCGCCATTGCTCGGGCGGCGCCTGTTGCGCGAGGATGCGGCGGGTGGCGTCTCCGCCGAGAAAGCCGGGCTGGCCTTCGCCCGGTCGACGGGGATCGAGGGCGAGGATGCGGCGGCGCTGGCGCGGTTGCGGGCGCTGCCGGCGGCGCGGATCAATGACGGGCTGAGCATGGTGTCGCTGGTGTTCGGCGGCCTCGCGCGCTTTACCGGCCCTGTCGAGGATGGCCGGCTGGTCACGGCGCAACCCGATCGCGCCCTGCGCGCGCGGCGCGGCGCGATCCCGCTGCTGATCGGCACGACGGATGCCGATCTCGGCCTGGGCCGGGCGCGCACGAAGGACGAGGCCTTCGCCGCCTTCGGCGATCCCGCCGCCGCGCGCGGCGCTTATGATCCCGAGGCCCAAGCGCAACTGGCGGCGGTCAACACGCTGATCGGCGCGGATCGGACGATGACCGAGCCCGCGCGGCGCATCGCGCGGATTACCGCCGGGCGTGGTGTGCCGGCGTGGCGTTTCCGCTTCGGCTATGTCGCGACGCCGATCCGGGGCAAGCCGGTGCCGGGCGCGGAACATGCGAGCGACGTGGCCTATGCGTTCGGCACGATCGACCGGGCTTACCCTTCCGGCCTGACACCACAGGATGCCGAGGCGCAACGGCTGTTTCATGGCT
Source organism: uncultured Sphingomonas sp. (assembly GCF_937871615.1). GTDB lineage: Bacteria > Pseudomonadota > Alphaproteobacteria > Sphingomonadales > Sphingomonadaceae > Sphingomonas. Next base: position 83,533 of record NZ_CALMPA010000070.1, read on the forward strand.
ATTTCGCGCAATTCGTGAAAACCGGCGATCCCAATGGCGCTGGCTTGCCGCACTGGCCGCGCGCTGGCGGCGCTGGCGATCCGCTGATGGTGTTTCGCAAGGATGCCACCGCCAGCGCGGGCGCCGACCCGTGGAAGACGCGGCTCGACCTGACGGCGGGCGCCGCGCCGGGACGATGACCCCGCGCGTGCGCGCGCCCGTCAATATTTATTGCGATGTGAAGTGGAGCGAGCGGTGGGGCGAGCGATGAAATGGCGGATTTCCGGTGCGCTGGCGGGCGCGCTGCTGGCGTCTGGCGCGATCGCCAGCCCGGCGCTGATGCCGCTCCCCACATCAGTCACGCGCGGGGAGGGCGTCTTGCCGCTCGACGGACCGTTGGCGCCGGTCTGGTCCGGGTGCGGCGATGCGCGGCGGCTGCGCGATGCGGCGGGGCGGCTGCGGGCCGATATCGACCGTCAGACCGGACGGACGTTCGCGGGCAAGGCGGTGCCCGTCACCATCGCCTGCGCCACCACATCCGACGCGGCGGACAAGGGCGAGGGCTATCGCCTGACGGTGGCGACCGATGGCATTCGCATTGATGCGCAAGGGCAAAGCGGCGTGTTGCGCGCATTCGCCACCTTGCGTCAGTTGGTCGGCCTGTCGCCGGGCGGCGCCACGCTGGCGGCGATGACGATCGACGATGCGCCGCGTTTCGCGTGGCGCGGCGTGATGCTCGATACCGTGCGGCATTTCCTGACCGTCGACACCATCAAACGCCAGATCGACGCGATGGAGCGGGTGAAGCTCAACGTCCTCCATCTTCATCTGAGCGACGATCAGGGATTTCGCGTGGAGAGCCGCCGCTTTCCGCTGCTCACCGCCGCGAATGGGGGCGAATTCTATACGCAGGCGCAGATCCGCGAGATTGTCGCCTACGCCGCCGATCGCGGCATCCGCGTCGTCCCCGAAATCGACATCCCCGCGCATACCCGCGCGATCGTCAACGCCTATCCGGCCATCGGCGTGCGCGGAAAGCCCGGCGCACTCGGCATTGCGGATACCGCGCTCAATCCCGCGTCTCCGGAGACCTATCGCTTCCTCACCGCGCTGATCGGCGAGATGGCGGCGCTGTTTCCCGATCCCGTGTTCCACGCCGGTGGGGATGAAGTGCCCAGGGGTGTGTGGGACGGCGACGAAAGCGTGAAGGCGCTGATGGCGCGCGAGGGGCTGAAGGATACGCGCGCGGTGGAGCATTATTTTCATCGCCGCGTGCAACAGATCCTGCGTCGAGCGGGCAAGACGATGCTTGGCTGGGAGGAGATCGCGACCGGCCTAGGTGTCGAAAGCGATGCGATCGTGCAATCGTGGCAGACCTCAAATGCGACGGCGGATGTCACCGCCAGGGGATATCGCACCGTCGTATCGGCTGGATACTATCTCGATCTGCTGATGCCGGCGGAATTTCACTATGCGATCGACCCGGCAGACAGCGCATCCGCCGGGATGACGCCCGAATTCGCCAATGGCCTGCGCAAGCTCAGCCCGTTTCTCGAAGGCTTCGTCTCCGATGCGCTGATCGCTTTCCCGCGCCCGCCGCTGACGGCGGCGCAGGAGAAACTCATCCTTGGCGGGGAGGCGCCGCTATGGGGTGAAATCGTGACCGACGAACTGGTCGATCAGCGGCTGTGGCCGCGCGCGGCGGCGCTCGCCGAACGCTTCTGGTCCGCGCGGAGCGTGCGCGATCCCGCCGATATGTATCGACGGCTGGGCGAGGTCGGCGCGCTGCTGAGCGTCTCCGGCACGAACGATCAGGCGAGCATGGCGCGGATGGCGACGCGATTGTCGCCGACCGCGCCGGAGCCGGTGCTCACCCTGCTCTCGATCGTCGGGCCGGTGCGCAACATGGCGCACGATCATCGCATCAAGGCAATGCTCGCCGGCAAGATGATCGAGCAGCCGCTCAACGCGCTGGCGGACGCCGCGCCGGTCGACAGCATGGCGGCGCGTCGCTTCGCCGCGGCGGCAAAGCGTTACGCCGAGGGCGATCGCACGCTTGCGCCGCTGCTCACCGCCGAACTGACGCGGTGGCGTGACAATGACGCGGGCTTCGTCGCGATCTCCGCCGGGCGACCCATGCTGGAGGCGGCGCGCCCGGCCTCGGCGCAGATCGCGGCGCTGGCGGCGTGCGGGCTGGAGGCGGTTGCCGCGATCGAAGCCGGGAAGTCGCTCGATCCGGCGGCGGTGGCGCGCGCGCGCGGGCTGCTCGATACGCTCGATCAGCAGGAGAAAGCCTCCTGGCGCCCGATCGAATCGCTGCTGAAGCCGCAGCCGCCCGCTGATATGATCGTCAAGATCGGGCCGGGCATTCGCACGCTGATCGAGGCGGCCGGCGAGCGGCGGTAAAGCCCACCCGCCGACCGCCCCGGATCAGGCCAGCCCGCCGCGCCGCGCGATCTCGCCAAGCAGGTGCGCCGATGGCTTGGGCGTGCGGCGGAAGGTCTTGCGATCGACTGACACCAGCCCGAATTTCGGGCGGTATCCGGACATCCATTCCCAATTGTCGAGCAGCGACCAGTGGAAATAGCCGCGCAGGTCGATCCCGTCGGCCACGCACCGCTGCACCCCGGCGATCGCGCCCCGGATATAGGCGATGCGCCGCGTATCGTCCTCGGTCGCGACGCCGTTTTCGGTGATGTAGATCGCCTTTTTCGTCCGCGCGGCGACGAGCCGGACGGTCTGTTCGACCGCATCGGGCATGAACGCATAATCCATCTGCGTCAGTTCGATGCCCGGCGGCGGCGGCAAATCCGCGTCCTTTCCCACGGCGGCGCCCGAATAGGTCTGCACCCCGATGAAATCGCCCGGCGCGGCGAGCCAGCGATCGATCATCTCGCTTTGCTTGCGCTTCAATCCGCTATCGTCGCCATTGGCGGCGTGATCGGCGGTTATCGCGAGCGTCAGCCCGACGGGGAACTTGCCGCCGCCAGCGCGGATCGCCTCGATCGCGGCGGCATGGGCGGCGAGTATCCCGTCGAATTGCGCCTCGCCGGCCAGCATCGGGCTTGCCCAGTTCGGCGATCCCGTCGCGGCGCCCGCGCCCTTTTGCATCGCCGCGATGAACGGGCGGTATTTCTCCGCCAGGCCGCCCCAGCGCACGACGGTCGACAGGTTCGGTTCGTTGAACGTCGCGGCGAGATGGATCATCTCGCCCATAGCCTCGGTCACGCGGCGGCAGTGCGCGGCAAAGGCCGCCACGTTCGCCGGATCGTTGAAGCCGCCGCTCGCCGCCACCCAGCGCGGCACGGTGAAATGGCTGAAGGTGACGACGGGCGCCAGCCCGTGTTTGCGGCACGTCTCCAGCACGCGACGATAATAATCGAGCCCGGCGTTCGATATCTGCCCGCGCTCCGGCTCGATCCGGGACCATTCGATCGAGAAGCGGTGACTGTTGAAGCCGAGTGAGGCGGCGAGCGCGATATCGTCCGCGACATAATGATAGGTGTTGCACGCATCGCCCGACGGCTCGGTGAAGATGCTCGGCTTCAGATGCTCCACCACCCACAGGTCGCTGGCGTAATTGCCGCCTTCGATCTGATAGGCCGCGCCGGCGGTTCCCCACAGAAAACCTTTGGGGGGGCGGGCCGCGGCGCGCGGGGCCGCGATCGCCTGCTCGGCGCGCACGGCCACGCCGACGGCCGCGGCCGACAGCAGAAATTCACGGCGCTTCATGGATCCTCCTTTGTGTGCATTCCCGGCATGATATGTGCGGCGGCATAAACATGCGGTCAATACTGCTTGTATAATGCACCGGTTGCCTGAACCTGCATCGCGCCACTGTCTTTTTCCAGAGCATCGAGCTTTCCACGCCCGGCGACGCGCGCGGCCTCACCATCGGTTGCGTGGCCGGGCACCGATGACGCTTGACGGTTATGACCATATGGCGGTAATTGGTAAGACCACAATGGCTAGGCCGACACGCGCGAACGAACAGGCCAGCGATAATAGGGGAGGGTGGAAATGATCCGCACATTTTTCCTGCTGGCGAGCGCCGCCGTTGTCGCCGCACCCGCGATGGCGCAAAATTCATCCAGTCAGAACGCAAGCCGCGATGACGGCCAGGGGCTGGAGGATATCGTCGTCACCGCGCAGAAGCGCGAACAGAATCTCCAGACCGTCCCCGTCTCCGTCACCGCGCTGTCGAGCGAGGCGATCGCCAACAATCGCCTCGCCGATTTCTCGGATCTGACGCGCGCCGCCCCGTCGATGACGATCACGCAGACCACCTCGTCTCCCAACAACTCGATCATCCTGCGCGGCATCGGCACATTCGCCTTCTCGATCGGCGTCGAGCCGAGCGTCGCTGTCATCATCGACGACATGCCGGTGGTGCAGCAGGCGCAGGCATTCGACAATATGTCCGATCTTGAGCGGATCGAGGTGCTGAAGGGGCCGCAGGGCACGCTGTTTGGCAAGAATTCCTCCGCCGGCGTGGTCAATATCGTCACCAAGGATCCGGGGCCGGATTTCGAGGCCAATGCGAGCGTTACCGCCGCGACCGATGGCGACGTGCGGACCGAGGCGATGATCTCGACGCCGCTCGCCGAAGGTGTCGGATTGCGCGTAACCGGCTTTTATCACAATTATCCCGGCAATATCCGCAACCTGACCAGCGGCACCAAATTGAACGATCAGGAAAACTACGGGATTCGCGCAAAGCTGAAGGCGCAGATCGGAAGCGCGGTCAGCTTCACGCTGACCGGGGCCTATTCCAAGGCGACACAGGATGGCACCGCCACCTCGATCCGTCAGATCACCGGCACCGGCACGCCGCGCGTCTTCGGCAGCCCGGCATTGCCGCTGATCCCCAGCCTGACCGGAATCACGCCGGGCGAGGGCAATTATGTAGCGCGCGTCGATGCGCTGGGCGGAACGCGGAACGAAACCGCAAGCGTTGCCGGAAAGTTCGATGTCGATCTCGGCTTCGCCAATCTGATTTCGGTCACCGCCTATCAGGATTGGAAATACCGCTTCCAGAATGACGTGGATGGCACGGATATCGATCTGCTGGGCGCGTTCACCGGCGGCGCGGCGCATGGCGGCTTGGCGCAGGGCGGCCCATATCATTCACGCAATTTCACGCAGGAACTGCGCCTTGTTTCGGGGGGGCATAGCGCGCTCAAATATGTGGCGGGGGCGTTCTATTCGAATGCGCGCACCGATCGCGCCTTCCTGCGCGGGCCGGTGCTGCTGGTCGCGCAATGGTCCGCCCGCAATACGAGCGAAAGCCTGGGGTTGTTCGCGCAGGTCGATTATACGCTGCCGACCAACACCACGCTGAGCGGCGGCGTGCGCTACAATCATGAGAAGATCGATGTCGCGTTCGACAATCAGGTCGCCGGCGCGACCGCCAACCAATGCGCCACAGGCAACCCGTTGTGTCGCGGCTCGAACAGCGACGGGGTGGTGACGTGGAAAGGCTCGATCGCGCAGGAACTGGCGCCGCAGGTGATGGTCTATGGCAGCGTGGCGCGCGGCTACAAAGGCTATGCTTACGATATCTCCAGCAATTTCAATCCGGCGCGGATCAATGCCGCATTGAGCGGCACCGGGCCGGGATTGCTGGGGGTAGGGCCGGTCAAGCCGGAGACATCAACCGCCTGGGAAATCGGCATCAAGAGCCGCTTCCTCGACAATCACGTTCAGTTGAACGTCACCGGCTTCCTTACCGATTATAACAATTTCCAGGCGCAATCCGCGATCCTCGTCGGCTCGCCCCCGGCGCCGCAATTCGTGCTCAACAATGTCGGCAAGTTGCGGACCAAGGGCATTGAGGTCGAATTGTCGGCCAAGCCGGCCGACTGGCTGCGCTTCGACGGCGGCGCATCCTATACCGATGCGATCATGCGCAGTTTCCCCGGCGCGCAAGGCTATAACGGGCAGACCGGCCAGCTCTGGAACGGCAGCGCCTCCAGCCTTGTCGGGCCGTGCACTTCGGCGCCCGCGGCAACCGCCGCGAACCCGCGAACGACCTGCACCTTGCAGGATCGTTCCGGCGCCCGCCTGCCGAACTCGCCCAAGTTCAAGTGGAATATCGGCGCCACCGCGCAATTCCCGCTCGGCGCGGAGGCCAAGGGCACGGCCATTCTGGCCTATCAGCATCAGAGCGCGGTCAACTTCGATCTGCTCGGCAATCCGCTGGATACCCAGAAAGCCTATGGCATCCTCAACGCCAGCCTGGGCGCGGAACTGGGCCGGTTCAAGCTCACCGCCTTCGTCAACAATATCTTCGATCAGCATTATGCCGCCAGCCTTGGCGATGGCTTTGGCGTCCTTGGCGGAAGCGCTGCGAACGACACGCATGTGATCTATCAGTTCCTGCCACGGGATTCGCAGCGTTATGGCGGGGTGAAGCTGAGTGTCACATTCTGATTTGCCGCCCGCCCTGCCCGGATCGTCGCGGCGATCCGGGCAAGGCGGGAGGATGAGGGCTGGTCCGCCACGGGGGAGCGATAGTCATATGCGGCATTCCAGGCCGTTTCTGCCGCTCAGATGGTGGATCATCAGCCTGCTCACGCTGGGGACCGTGCTCAACTATCTCGCGCGTTCCACGCTGTCGGTCGCGGCGCCGACGCTGACGGCCGAGTTCGGTATGACGACCGAGCAATATAGCTGGGTCGTGCTTGCCTTTCAGGCGAGCTACACGGTGATGCAGACGGTGGCCGGCGCGGTGCTCGATGCGCTTGGCACGCGGCTCGGCTTCTTCCTGTTCGCGCTGGGCTGGGCACTGGCGAACATGGCCCATGCCTTCGCCACCGGCACGTTCAGCCTCGCTTTCTTTCGCGGCCTGCTGGGGGCGAGCGAGGCGGCGGCGATTCCGGCGGGCAGCAAGACGGTGGCGGAATGGTTCCCGCCGCGCGAGCGCCCGTTGGCGAGCAGCCTGTTCCAGATGGGCACCAGCGCCGGCAACATGATAGCGCCGCCGCTCGTCGCGTGGTGCATCCTGTTCTGGGGCTGGCAATCGGCGTTCGTCGTCACCGGCGCGCTCAGCCTGTGCTGGGCGATATTATGGTGGTTCGGCTATCGCAGGCCACAGGATCACCCGAGGCTCTCCGATGCCGAACGCGCCGAAATCGCCGCCGGGCAATCGGCGGATGAAATCACGGTAAAGCCCGCGACGCGCGCCGAGGTGTTGAAAAGCCGTGGTTTCTGGGCGATCGCGATTCCGCGCTTCCTCGCCGAGCCGGCGTGGCAGACCTTCAACTTTTTCATCCCGCTTTATCTCGTCGCGGTGTGGAAGCTCGATCTCAAGAACATCGCCTTGTGGGCGTGGTTGCCGTTCCTCGCGGCTGATTTCGGCTCGCTGGCGGCGGGGTTGTTGCCATCATGGCTCATCCGTCGCGGCGCGGGATTGATCGCTTCGCGCAAGATCACGATGACGCTCGGCGCATTGTGCATGATCGGCCCCGCGTGCATCGGTCTTGCCGGCTCGCCGGGGCTGGCGATCGCGCTGTTCTGCATCGGCGGCTTCGCGCATCAGATGCTGAATGGTGCGCTCATCACCCTGTGCGCGGACATATTCGACAGCAGGGCGGTCGGCACGGCGAGCGGCCTTGCCGGCACGATCGCCTGGACCGGGGGGATGGCCTTCACCTTCCTGATCGGCAAGAGCGCGGATGCTTATGGCTACAATCCGCTGTTCGTCGCGCTCGCCGCGCTGGATATCGTTGGCGCGATTGTGCTGTGGTGGCTGCTGCGCGCGCGGCGCGGTTAGGGCCGACGCGACATTCAACCCATGCCGGCCTGCAAATGGCGGTTTCCCGCGCTTTTCGGTGCTCACGTACCTTTAGTACGCTGCGCTTGCGGGTCACGAGAAACCACCATTTTCGGCTCGACCTGACCTGAATGTCGCGTTGGCCCTAGGCGCGGCGCGCGGGGATCGCGCCGGGGCGCATGATCGTCCACCCCGCGAGCCTGTGCCCGGCGGTCGCGGCGGCGTGGAGGCTTGCGCCGCGCAATCGCGCCGCGAGATAGCCCGCGTTGAACGCGTCCCCCGCGCCGCTGGTATCGACCGGGCGGAGCCGCTCGGTCGGCGCGATCAGCCGGCCATCGGGAAGCAGGCAGCCGCCTGCGCCAAGCTTGACGACGGTTTCGGCGCAGCCGAGCGCCCGCCAGCGCGCGGCGACCTCCGCCGCGCCCTCGGCGTGCCCCATCGCGATCTCGTCATCGAGCGTCGGCAGCCCGATGTCGCAGCACGCGATCGCCGCTTCGGCGGCGCGGCGGGCTTCGTGGGCATCGTGCCACAGGCGCGCGCGATAATTGCCGTCGAACGCCACCTTGCCGCCACGCGCGCGCACCTGCCGCGCGAGCGCCAGCAGCGCATCGCGCGAGGCGGGGGGCAGGATCGCAAGCGTGATGAGCGAGAAGGCGAGCAGATCGGCGCGCGCGGCGACGCTCAACGCTTCCCCGATCCCGTCGCAGGACATGAGCTGGCGCGCGGCGCTGTCGTCGCGCCAATAGGTGAAGGCGCGCTCCCCGGCGGTGTCTGTCGTGATCGCGTAAAGGCCGGGCGCGCGCCTGTGGTCGGTGAGGATCAGCGAGCAGTCCAGCCCTTCATCCGCCCATTGGCGGCGCAGATCGGCGCTGAACGGATCGTCGCCCAGCGCGGTGAGATAGGCGGTCGGCACGCCCGCGCGGGCGAGGTGAATCGCCGTATTGAGCGTGTCGCCGCCATAACCCAGTTTCCACTGCCCGTTGCCGCCCGACAGTTCGAGCATTCCCTCGCCGACGAGGACCGCGCGCATCTCCGCTCAGCGGCAGGCGGCGTTGCCGGCGCCGGGCACCGCGACAAAGGCGATCGCTTTCGCGGGGATCGAAAGCTCGCCCCCGATCGCGCGACCGTCAAGCCCGGCGATCGCGCCCTGCGGATCGACGCGCGGCTCCACGCCGTTGACGCGGATCGCGCGCGTGTCGATCGGCTGCCCGGTCATCACCCATGCGGTGCCCTTCGCGCCCGGTTGCAGCTTTTGCGGCGTATCGCCAGTATTGAGCGCGAGGAGCGCGACGCCGCCGGGCGATCCGCGCAGACATTGCGCATAGAGCCGAAGCGCGGGAGAGGGCGACGCGGGCGAGGCGAGCACCACCTGGCCCATCAGCTTGCGCCACAGCACCGCCGCCCAGTAATTCGGGCGCGGCGTCATCGTATCACGGTCGATCAGCGCGTAATCGGATGTGGCGAGCGTGTTGTGCATCACCACCTGAACGCCCTTTTGCGCCAGAACGCCGAGCTGGTTCAGGTAACGGAAGGTATCGAGGAAGGTGGAGGCCCAGGGGCTGCCGCCGCAGGCCGCCTGCGCCGTTTCGGTGTTCCAGATCGGCTTGCCCGGTTCGTATTTGTCGCGCAGCGACGCGTAGAAATCATAATCCTCGACAGTGCGATCGAGCCAACCGGGGCTGAGCGCCTCGTCCTTGATCGCCGTGCCGATGCCAAGGGCTGCGCAACGCTGCGAAACCGAGCCGTAGAAGTGATAGGAAACCGCGTCGAGGCTGCCGGGATTCTCCGCCATCATGTCCGCGCTGCGCACCGGGCGACCCAGTGCGTTGACCGGCGCGCTCTTCATGAGATGGCCTTCGCCGACGCCACCTGGCCCGAGGATCTTCATGTCGGGCGCCGCCTTGCGCGCCCAATCCCGGAAGATGCGGAAATCGGCGCCGTAATCCGCGGCGGTATAGCTTTTCGGCATCGCCGGGGCCGCGGTTGGCATGTTCGGTTCGTTGAAGAATTCCGCCGCCGCGATCGTTCCGCCATCCGCACGGACCTGATCGACAAAACGCTGGGCCTGGGCGGTCGTCCACCGGCCATCCGGCCCGCGCGTTCCAATGCTCACCGCGAAACTGGTCACGATCGGGGCATCCGCCGCCTTGGAGAAGGCGATGACGCTGCGCAGTTGCGCGGGGGTGAGCACCTGCACGAAGCCGGGCGGCGGGGCGGTGAGATGCTCATCTTCGGCGGCGAGATAGGTATTGTTCGACCAGGTGCCGCTGACCCGCATATAGGCCGGGCCGAGATGCCGCGCGAGATTGCGCAATCGCGCATCGTTCAGATCGAGCGGCGGGCGCTGGCGATAGACCTCGCCCGCCGGGCCGCCATAAGGCGCCCAGAAGCGCCCGCCCGTCACCTCGACCATCTCGATATTGTAGGACTGGTAACGATCGCTCACCTCGGCGACCTTCGGCAGCGCCTTCAGGTTCAATCCGCCATGGGGAAGATTTGCCGCGCCCATCAGCGCGAACCCGGCGACAGTGGCCGACAACAGCTTGGTCCGCATGGAATTCGTCTCCTCACCAGTTCCACATGGTGCCGTCCTCCAGCCGGGCGACCGGGAGATAGGCGGGTTTGTATGGATATTTGGCGGCCAGCCGCTCATCTATGTCGACGCCGTGGCCGGGGGTGTCGCCCACGAAAAGTTCGCCATTCTCGAAACGATAGTCATGCGGGAATACCGCATCCGTCTCCTCGGTGTGGCGCATATATTCCTGGATGCCGAAATTGGGCACCCAGGTGTCGAAATGCAGCGCACAGCCCATCGTTACCGGCGACAGGTCGGTCGCGCCGTGGCAGCCGGTGCGCACCTGATAGAGGCTGGCGAAATCGGCGATGCGGCGCAGATGGGTGATCCCGCCCGCGCCGACGACGGTGCAGCGGATATAGTCGATCAACTGGTTCTGGATCAGATCCTTGGCATCCCAGATCGTGTTGAAGACCTCACCCACGGCAAGCGGCGTGATCGTATGCTGGCGCACCAGGCGGAACGCCTCCTGATTTTCCGCCGGGGTGCAATCCTCCAGCCAGAAAAGCTGATACGGCTCCAGCATCCGGCCAAGGTTCGCGGCCTCCTGCGGTGTGTAGCGATGATGGCCGTCGTGCAGCAGGTGGTGATCGAAGCCGTAGGTCTTGCGCAATTCCTCGAACAATTTCGGCACATGGTTCAGCGCCTTGCGCGTATCCCAGCCGGTGACCGAGGGGAGCGCGGCGTCGGCGGGTTCGTAATAGAGCTTGCCGCGCCCGACCCCATAGGCGTCCTTGATGCCGGGCACCCCCGTCTGCGCGCGGATCGCCTTATAGCCCATGTCGATATAATGGCCCACCGCCGCGACCGTTTCGGCGATGTCCGCGCCGTTCGCGTGACCATAGACCATCACCCCGTCACGGCTCCTGCCGCCGAGCAACTGGTAGAGCGGCATTCCCGCCATCTTCGCCTTGATATCCCACAGCGCCATATCGACGGCGGCGATCGCGCGCATGGTCACCGGGCCGCGCCGCCAATATGCGCCGCGATAGAGATATTGCCAGATATCCTCGATGCGCCGCGGGTCCATCCCGATCAGGCAGGGGATGAGGTGATCCTCAAGATAGGCGACCGCCGCCTTCTCGCGACCGTTCAGCGTCGCGTCGCCGATGCCGTGGACGCCCTGGTCGGTTTCGATCCTGAGCGTCACGAAATTGCGGCCGGGGCAGGTCACGATAACTTTGGCGGCGGTGATCTTCATTCGAATCCCTGTGCGTTAGCCGGGCGTCCGGTATATTACACAGCTTGACCGGATCGGTTCGGCCTGTCAATTTAATTGGTAAGACCAAAAGGACGTGCAATGACTGACGCGGAGAAGGGGCGGGATCGCCTCTATCAGGATCTGGCCCGCGATCTGCTGGATGAGCTGGCCGCCGGCATTCATCCGATCGGTGCGCGGCTGCCGGCGGAGCGCGAGCTTGCGATAAAATATGGCGTCAGCCGGCCAACGGTGCGCGAGGCGATCATCGCGCTGGAGGTGCAGGGGCTGGTCGAAGTGCGGATCGGTTCGGGCGCGTTCGTTCGCCGCCTGCCGGGGCAGGAGGATTTGCCGGGGTTCAACGTCAGCGCGTTCGAATTGACCGAGGCGCGGCTGATGTTCGAAGGCGAGGCCGCGGCGCTGGCGGCGACGCAGATAACCGACGAGGAAGTGGCCGAGATCGAGCGGCTGGTGGACGAGATCGCGCAGGAGAACAATGATCCGCGCGGCACGGAGAAGGCCGATCGCGCCTTTCATCTGGCAATCGCCAAAGCGACGCGAAACGGCGCGATCCGCGACGCGATCGAGCGATTGTGGGAATTGCGCGCGGCATCACCCGAAGCCGCGCTGCTGCATGAAAAAGCGCGCACCGCGAATGTGAAGCCGGTGGTGGAGGAGCATACCGCCATTCTGAACGGGCTGCGCGCGCGCGATCCTGCAGCCGCGCGCGCCGCGATGCGCAACCATCTGACGCATGTGATCGAAAGCCTGCTCTTTGCCACCGAGGAGCGCCAGATCGAGGAGGCCCGGCAGGCAGCGCGCGCGAAGCGCGAACGCTATACGCGGGCGACCGCGTGATGCTCACGCGCCGCACGCTCATCGGCCATGGCGCCGCCGTGGGATTGCTCGCCGTGAGCGGCGAGGCGCTGGCGGCGGGTGAGGGCGCCGTGGATGGCGGGGGCGAAAGGCTCCTGCTCTGGCCCGGCGGCCCAGCGGAATCCACGCCGCGCGGGTTGAGTGAAACGATAAGCGAGCGCGCGCCGGCGGGCGCGGCACCCGATCGGGCGATCAAGGGGGTTGTCGCGCCATGGCTCGATCTGTTCCGCCCTTCACAGCCGAACGGCGCGGCGATCATCGCGGTTCCGGGCGGCGGCTATGAACATCTGGCGTGGGACAAGGAAGGGCTGGAGATCGCCCGGCGGTTTGCCGGGCTTGGCGTTACCGCGCTGGCGCTCGGCTATCGTCTCCCGCGCGATGGATGGGCGGGCGGGCTCGATACGCCGCTCGCCGACGCGCAGCGCGCGGTGCGGATGGTGCGCGCGATGGCGCCCGGCCTTGGCGTCGATCCGGCGCGAATCGCCGTCGTCGGCTTTTCCGCCGGCGGGCATCTGGTCACCAAGCTCGGCGCGGCGTTCGCGCGGGAAGTCTATCCCGCGCGGGATGCGGCGGACAGATTGTCGGCACGCCCCGATCTCGTCGCGGCAGCCTATCCCGCGATCATGATGGATCGCCTCGCGGGCATGGCGCCGGCGGGGCAGGCGCTGTTCGGCAAGGCGATGTCTCCCGCCGAACTGGCGTCGCAATCGCCGTATCGCAACGTATCCGACAACACGCCGCCGCATTTCCTGCTTCATGCCGAGGATGATCCACTGGTCAGCCCGGAGCACACGCTTGCGATGCGCGCGGCGCTGGTGGCGAAGAAGCGCACGGTCGAAACGCATCTGCTGCCGACGGGGGGGCACGGCTTCGGCCTGCGGCTGAAAGCGGGAACGCCGGGCGCGGACTGGCCCGATCAACTTTTAGCCTTCGGCCGCCTCACCGGCTGGATGCGATGACCCGCCCGCTCGCTTTGCATCCCGATCGCCTGTTGCCGGCCGATCCCGCGATCCGCGCGATCGCGCGCACGCTCTATGCGGACGTGAAGGGCTTGCCGATCGTCAGCCCGCACGGGCACACCGATCCGCGCTGGTTCGCCGATAACGAAAGCTTCGGCAACGCGACCGATCTGTTGCTGACGCCCGATCATTACGTCTTCCGGATGCTCTATTCGCAAGGGGTGCGGCTGGAGGATCTGGGGGTGGGGAACCCCGGCGCCGATCCGCGCGCGGCATGGCGCCTGTTCGCGCAACATTATCATCTGTTTCGCGGCACGCCTTCGCGCATCTGGCTCGACTGGGTTTTCGCGGAGGCGTTCGGCATCGCTGTGCGGCTTGGCGCGGACACCGCCGATTTCTATTTCGACACCATCACCGATGCGCTGGCGACCGATGCGTTCCGCCCGCGCGCGCTGTTCGAGCGGTATAATATCGAGGTGCTCGCCACCACCGAAAGCCCGCTCGACACGCTGGAGCACCATGCCGCGATCCGCGCGTCGGGCTGGCGGGGCAGGGTCATCACGGCCTACCGTCCCGATCCGGTCGTCGATCCCGAGTTCGACGGATTTCACGGCAATCTCGCGCGTTTTTCGGCGCTGACCGGCGAGGATTGCTTCTCGTGGCCGGGCTATCTCGCGGCGCATCGCAAGCGCCGCGCCTTCTTCGCTGGCATGGGGGCGACCAGCACCGATCACGGCCACCCAAGCGCGCTGACCGCTGATCTCGCGCCGGGCGAGGCGGCGGCGCTGTTCGGGAAGATCGCGAGCGGTCGCTTCACGCCGGACGAGGCCGAGTTGTTCCGCGCGCAGATGCTCACCGAAATGGCGGCGATGAGCATCGAGGATGGCCTTGTCATGCAGATTCATCCCGGCGCCTTCCGCAACCACAATGCCGCCGTGTTCGCCCGTTTCGGGCGCGACAAGGGCGCGGATATTCCCGCGCGCACCGAATATGCCCGCGCGCTCAAGCCGCTGCTCGATCGTTTCGGCAACGAACCGCGCCTGTCGATCATCCTTTTCACGCTCGACGAAAGCACCTATGCCCGCGAACTGGCGCCGCTTGCCGGGCATTATCCGTGCCTTCGCCTCGGCCCGGCCTGGTGGTTTCATGACAGCCCGGAAGGGATGCGCCGCTTCCGCCGCGCGGCCACCGAGACGGCGGGATTCTACAACACCGTCGGCTTCAACGACGATACACGCGCCTTCCTGTCGATTCCCGCGCGCCACGATCTTGCGCGCCGGATTGACTGCGGCGTGCTGGCGGAGCTGGTCGCCGAGCATCAGATCGAGGATTGGGAAGCGGCGGAACTCGCCCGGCTGCTCGCGGGCGATCTCGCCAGGCAGGCTTATCGCCTGTGAGGCTGTCGGCGGCGACGCTCGACCGGCTGCCCGGCGGGATAGCGCGTTTCGCTTATGATCGCGCGGCGCAGGCGGTGGGCATCGTTCATTTCGGGATCGGCGCTTTCCATCGCGCGCATCAGGCGTGGTACACCGATCGCGCGATGGACGCGGGCGATCGCGACTGGGGGATCGCCGGCGTCTCGCTGCGCTCGCCCGATGTGGCCGAGCAGCTCAATCCGCAGGACGGTCTCTATTCGGTGGTCGAGCGTTCGGCGGATGAGGAGCACCTTCGCGTGATCGGCGCGGTGCGCTCGGTGATCGTGGCGAATACGGCATCGGAACGGGTGGTTGCCGCTTTTGCCGCGCCGGCCACACGGATCGCGAGCCTGACGGTGACAGAGAAGGGCTATTGCCGGGCCGCCGACGGCTCGCTTGACGCGCAACTGGCTGGGCGGGGGACGATCTATCCCCTGATCGCCGAAGGGCTGCGCCGGCGCCGCGACGCGGGGCTGCCCGGCGTGACGCTGCTGTGCTGCGACAATCTTTCGGGCAACGGGCGCCAGCTCGATCGGTTGCTGCGTGACTATCTCGATCGGCATGATCCTGCGCTCGTTTCATGGTTCGCGGCGGAATGCGCGTGCCCGTCGACGATGGTGGATCGGATCGCCCCGGCGGTGGACGATGCGGATCGCGCCGCTGTCGCCGCCCGGCTGGGGATGGAAGACCGCGGGGCGGTGGTGACCGAGCCGTTCAGTCAATGGGTGATCGAGGATCGCTTCGCCGGCCCGCGCCCGCGCTGGGAGGCGGTGGGCGCGACGCTGGTTGATAGCGTGGAGCCATATGAAACGGCTAAGCTCCGGATGCTCAACGGCGCGCATTCCGCGCTTGCCTATATCGGGCTTGGGCGCGGCCACGCGTTCGTGCATCAAGCGGTGGCTGATCCCGCGATCCGCCCGATCATCGAACGGCTGATGCGCGCCGAGGCGGCTCCCACGATCGCGGCGGCACCGGGGCAGGATCTCGATCGTTATGCCGATGATCTGCTGGCGCGGTTCGCGAACCCTTCGCTCAATCATCGGCTGGCGCAGATCGCGATGGACGGCAGCCAGAAAATCCCGCCGCGCTGGCTCGAAACACTTGCGTGGCATCAGGCGCGCGGTGCGTATTGCCCGGCGATCCTGAACGGGCTGGCGGCGTGGATCCGGCACATCGGCGGTGATGCGGGGGAAGTCAGCGATCCCTGGGCCGCGCGGCTCGCGGAGGTCGCGACGCGGTGCGATCGCCATTCGGTGCTGAATGCGTTGTTCGGCCCGGCGGGCCTGCTGGCCTCGCGGTGGCGGCCCGATCCTGTCGATAGTGCGCTCGTGGCGGAGAAACTGGGGTGATCCGGGGCGGTGCGGCAAATCGCCCGATCGGGTTTGGACGCTCGAACGGGCTTGCGTGAAAGGAACGGGGCCGGCGCGTTTGTCGCCCGGCCCCCGTCACCTGTTATCGCTTGGCGGCGGCGCGTTCCGCGTCGACCTGCTTCTTGAAGACCGTCCAACTCGTTTCGTTGGGGCGGCTATCGTCGCCGGGCGGCGCGGTCATGTACGCGGGGAAATCGGCCCGGATGCGCTGCTTCATCGCATCGGGCAGCGAATCGAAACCGGGCAGCATGTTGCCCGTCGCGTTGATGACCATCGTGCCCGCGCGTCCGCCCATTTTCATCCACGGCAGCCAGTCCGCGATCCGCACCCAGCCGACCACGGCGTCAGCGGTATCGGTGCGGCTGTCGAGCACGGTCGAGCGGCGTGCGGCGAAATCGAAAATCTCCATCGCGTGATATTTGCCGCCGACATAATCCTGATATGCGCCGCCCAGCGGGTCCGGATAGAATAGCGGCACCTCAAGCGGCATCATGAACCATTCGCCCGATACGCGGGCATTGGCGATGCGGAAAGGTTCGCCCTTCAGATCGCGCTCGAACACCGGGCGCTGGTTCACCGGATCGTTGGCGACCGCCAGCACCGGCACCGCCTCGCCCGTCCACGGATTTGTCCACCGATCGAGCACCGCGCCGGTTTTCGGATCGAGGTAGAACATCAGTTCGCGGCTGACGAGCCGGTAGCCCGCGCCCTGCTTCGGATCGTTCACCGTCACGCATTGGCGGATGTTCATGCCCTCGACATCGAAGATGTGCCGATCCGCCTCGCCGGGCACGCGGGAATAGGCGCGGCCGGTCCAGTGGAATACGACGGGCGCGTTATCGCGCACGCTGCACGCCATCTTGCGCGATATGGTGAGCGCGTCCGCCGGCGTGGCGAGGTCCAGTGTGCGGGCCTCGGCGGTGGTGGCGGCCATCATCGCCGCCCCCGCAAGGGCGATAGTGGATAGGTGCATCCGGAGTCCTTTTCTGGAAGGGGAAATTTGGTCATCGGTCGAGCGCCACCAGCTCGTACCAGGTCTGCATATAGCCGCCGACGCCGCCCTGAATGAACAGCGCGGCATCGTCGGCGGTGGTCCAAACGTCATATGGCGGGTGTGCGCCGTCCTTGCTCACCATCCCGCCTTCCTCGTCGGTGAAGCGAAAATGGCGACAGGCGAAGGTGCCGGCGGCGACGGTGATTTCTTCTTCGCCGACATATGCGAGGAACAGGCGCCCCTCGGCAATCTGCGGTGGCGTCGCGCCGCGATGATCGAGCGAGGGGAGGAAAACGCGCAACGGCCGCCTTGTCCCCGGCGCGGCATCGGCCATGCAGCGTGTCAGATAAGCGTCGCAGATGATCGGATGGGTGCCGAAACCGTCATAGGCGCCGTTGGTCGGCACCGTCTGGGATAGTCGACCGATCGACGGGCCATGGCTTTCACATTCGATCGCGTCGGGGGTCATGCGAAACCAGCCCGATCCCATGAAGGCATCGCCAACCGTCAGCCGCACGAAGCAATCTGCCGGGCGCCCGGCGGGATCGAGCGAATAAACGATATCGCGCAATACGGCGGGATCCGGTTCCTCGATCTCGCAATGCGCCCGGATCGTGACGGCGCCGTCGTGATGGCGCGTGATCCGGAATTGCTCGCGCCCCCGCGCGGCGCCCTCGCGGCCGGGCTTGTTCGATGTGTAGGCGATCGTTCCGCTGATCGTCTCGTGCCGCATCGCGGTCTCCTGATTGATCGCCGTATCGCGACTCTTGCATGAGTTGTCCGGACAAATTATCTCGTTCCTCGCGGAATGCAACAGCGTTCGGCATGATCGGGAAAGGTAAGCGGTATGAAGGCGCGCACCGCGATCGTGCGGCGGCACGGCGGGCCGGCGGCGATCGAATGGATTGATCGCGATCTTCCCGCGCCCGGCGCGGGAGAGGTACTGATCCGGCATGGCGCGATCGGCGTGAATTTCATCGACTGTTATTATCGCGCGGGCATCTATCCGATGGCGTTGCCGGGCGGGCTTGGGATCGAGGCCGCGGGAATTGTAGAGGCGGTGGGCGAGGGCGTTTCGGCGCTGGTGCCGGGGGATCGCGTCGGCGCGATGAAGCCGCCGCTCGGCGCTTATGCCACCGCAAGGCTGATGCGCGCGGTCGATCTGGTGCGCCTGCCCGATGATGTCGATGACGAGACGGCGGCGGCGATGCTGGTCAAGGGCTGTACCGCGGAATTCCTGATCGAGCGCTGTGCGAAGGTCGAGCCGGGCTGGGTGGTGCTGGTCCATGCGGCGGCGGGGGCGACCGGGTTGCTGCTCGTTCAGTGGTTGAAGGCGATCGGCGCAAGCGTGATCGGAACGGTCGGCACGGCGGCCAAGGCCGAAGTGGCGCGCGCGGCTGGGGCGGATCATGTCATTCTCTATCGCGAGGAAGACACCGCCGCCCGCGTTCGCGCGCTCACCGGCAGGGCGGGCGTGCACGTGGTGTTCGATGGCGTGGGGATGGCGACCTGGGATGCCTCGCTCGATTCGTGCGCGCGGCGCGGGCTGATCGTCAGTTTCGGCAATGCCGATGCGCCCGTGACCGGGATCAACCCCGGCGTGCTCGCGCTCAAGGGTTCGCTCACCAACAGCCGGCCCACCCTGTGGGACTATTATGCCGATCCGGGCGAGGCGGCGGCGGGCGCCGCGCGCATGTTCGCGATGCTCCGGACGGGCGCGATCCGCCCTTATATCGGCCAGCGGTTCTCGCTGGAGGACGCGGCGGCGGCGCACGCCGCGCTGGAGACGCGCGAGACCGTGGGGGCGACGATCCTGCTGCCCTGAGCGGCCTCAGCCGATTTCGATCAGTTCGATTAACTCGCCGGCGGTGCCGATATGCGTCGCGGTGCGGCGATCGGCGTAGAGCGGCCCCGCGCGGCGGGCCGGCGGGGTGATGAAATCAATGCCCGGCGCATCGAGATCGTCGATCGCGAGCGTCACCATCGCATTGCCCGGCGGCAGCATGCCGGCGTGGCGCGCGCGCGGCGTCGCGATCGCGGGATAATCATCCACCTCGACGATCGGCATCCGTTTGGCCTGCACCATAGAAATCGTGGTCTGGTGACCGTCGGGTAGCGAAAAGGCCTTGTTAATCATCGTATAGGGAATGGTGTAGGTGCCGCCCTCGTCAAATCCGAACTGCGCTTCGAGCGCGGCCATCGTCGCCGCGCGATCCGGCGTGGCGAGGATGGTGATGAAGATATGATCGACATCGGATCCCGCGCGCGGCAGATCGGATGTCGGCATGTCGCTCAGCACCTGATTGAAATAGAGCATCTCGCGCCCGCGCCCGAGCGCCTGCATCGGCACGAACTGCGGCATTCCTGGGATTTCCTTCGGCGGCCCGATCGTTTCGAAGCCGCTGCCCTTCACGCGCTCGGCGAGGGCGTACACGTCCTTCACCGTGATTTCGAACGCCGCCCAGCCGAAGGTGCGCGTCGGCGCGAAATCGGGATGCGACGGCGCTTCGACGAGGCGGATGAACCCGGCGGCGCCGCTTCGCGGCTGGAGCAGGGCATAACGCTGCCCGGCGGCGTTCGGCGCGGCCCAGCTTGCCGCGAGATCGGCGGGCAGCGTGCCCTGCTCGACCAGGCGAAGGCCGAGCAGATCGCGGTAATCGCCAAGCGCCGCGTCTAGATCCGGGGTGGAGACCGTGCCGCATTTGATGCGGCCGTGAATGTCGAAGCTCATGGGGAATTTCCTTCAGCGCGCGCGGAAACTGGGTTTGCGCTTGGCGAGGAAGGCGCTGACGCCCTCGTCGAAATCCTCGCCGGTGAACGCCGCGTCGAATTGCGCAAGCGTATCGGCGTCGTCCTCTGCCTGGCCGTCGAGGATGCGGCGGATGATCCGCTTGGTCGCGCCGATGCTGTGCGGCGATGACGCGATGATCGTCGCGGCGATCTCGCCCGCCGCCGCCGCCGCGTCGTCGGCAAGGATGTCGACAAGGCCGATCCGCACCGCTTCCGCCGCTTCGATCAATGCGCCGGTGAACAGGATGCGCTTCGCCTGCGCCGGGCCGACCAGATCGACCAGCAGCTTGGTATCGTGCAGCGAATAGACGAGGCCGAGCTTGGCGGGCGTTATCCCCAATCGCGCGGCGGGCGTGGCGACACGCAGATCGCACGCGATGGCAAGGCCACAACCGCCGCCGACGCACACGCCTTCGATCAGCGCGATCGTCGGCTTGGGGGCGCGGGCCAGATCGTGCTGCGCGCGGCGGATCGCGGTCTGATTCTTCGCGCGCCAGTCGGCATCGCGCGCGCCGGCGGAAAATTCGGCGATATCCGCGCCAGCCGAGAAGGCGCCGGGCGCGGCGGACTGAAGCACCAGCACGCGCACCGACGGATCGGCCATCGCCTCGGCCAGCAGATCGGGAAATGCCTCCCACATCCCCTGATCGAAGGCGTTGCGCTTGTCCGCGCGGTCGATCAGCAGGCGCGCGATGGCGCCATCGCGCTGAAGGCGTAGCGCCGCGCTCATGCCCGCGACCCGGTGGCGAAATGCTGCGCGATCTGGCGGCGGCTGGCGATCCACACGCCCGGTTTCGCGGTGACGTGGCGCAGAAACTCCTCGAACGCCCAGATCCGCCCCGGTCGCCCGATGATGCGCAGATGCAGCCCCAGCGACATCATCTTCGGATTGCCCTCCTCGCCTTCGCGATAAAGCTGATCGAAGCAGTTTTTGGCATATTCGAGCCACTGCACCGGGGTCATCGCCGGGTCGGTCCACATCTTCATGTCGTTCGAATCGAGCTGATAGGGCACGATGACGATCGGCTTGCCGGGCACCGTCTCGCGATCCCAGAAGGGCACGTCGCCCGAATAATCGTCCATATGATATTCGAAACCCTGCTCGATCAGCAGCCGGCGGGTGTTGCCGGTATGGAAATAGCGGCTGAGCCAGCCATAAGGGCGCACGCCGACGGTCCGCTCGATCGACTCGACCGCCTTGCGGATGAACTCGGTCTCCTCAGCCTCATCCATCTTGAACTGATGGACCCAGCGCCAGCCATGGCTGACCGGCTCGTGCCCCAGATCGGCGATCGCGCGCGCGATTTCGGGATGGTTCTCAAGGCTGAGCGCGGCGACCGTCCAGCTTGCCATCGCGCCATAGCGTTCAAGCAGCTTCACGACGCGCGGTGCGCCCGCCTTGATGCCGTAGAGATAATTGGATTCGTTGCTGTAATTGCGGATCGGCGATTTGATGTGGATGCCAAGCTCGTCGACCGGCTCCATCCCCCGGTCGCCGCGCGCGACCGTCATCTCCGATCCTTCCTCGACATTGACCACGATCGACAGCGCGATCTTCGCGCCGTTCGGCCAGTCGATCCGTTCTTCCTTCATCAATGCATTTCCTCCCCGCCCGAGACGTTCAATGCCTCGCCGGTAACGTAAAAGGCGTCGTCGGACGCGAGCCAGGCGCAGGCGGCGGCGGTATCGCTGCCGAGGCCGGGGCGCCCCATCGGGTTCTTGCGCTTCATATTGTCGAGATACGCCTCGACGCTGTCGAACCCGAGCAGCTTCGAGAAATAATCGTTCTGCTTCGCGCCCAATCCGGTGGTGACATGATTGGGGCATACCGCGTTGACGGTGATGCCGTGCGCGCCCAGTTCGATCGCGTTCGATCGGGTGAGGCCGATCATGCCGTGTTTCGAGCTGGTGTAAGGCGCCATGTGCGGGAAGCCCGATTTGGCGGCCTGGCTGGCGATATTGATGATCCGCCCGCCCTTGCCGCGTTCGATCATCGCCCGCGCGGCGGCGCGGGTACAGTGGAACGCGCCGGTCAGGTTGACGCCGATCACCGCGTCCCATTCGGAATCACTGGTGTCGAGCAGCGGCTTCATGATGTAGCCGATGCCCGCGTTGTTGACGAGGATGTCGACCCCGCCGAACGCGCCGGTGGCTTCCGCGATCAGCCGGTCGCACGCCGCGCCATCGCGCACGTCGCACGCGATCGTGGCGACCTTCGCGCCGCGCCCGCGCAGTTCCTCGGCGATCGCCTCCATCTCGTCGGTCGTGCCGATGTCGCTCGCGCCCATATGCTCGGCGGGCTTGCCGAGATCGGAGACGACGCAATTCGCGCCCTCGTCCGCGAAGCGCTGGAGGATCGCCTGGCCCAGCCCCTTCGCCCGGCCCGATCCGGTGACGATAATGGTTTTGCCCTCGAACCGCCGCATCACAGCGCCTCGGTGGTGACGAACAGCGGATTATCCGCGAATTGCTGGAATTCGGCGGCGACCTTCTGCACTGCCTCGCTGGACACGTCGGCGACGAACGCGTCGGTGTCGTTGGTGTCGATCACCTCGAAATAGGCATAAGGCGGCTTGGCATCGGAGCCGAAAAGGCCGGTTGCGCGCAGCACCTGGAAATCATCGACCGATTTCAGCTTGCGGACGCCGGGAATATCGGTCGCGCGCGCCCATGCCTCATAGACTGCCGGGTCGACGCCCGGTTTCAGATTGAACAAGACGATGATCCGCATCGTGCCTCTCCTTCAGTTGGTGGGCGGGGCGATGGCGCCGCCGAGATGGGGTTCGAGCCGGTGGGCAAGCGCGATCAGCCCGGCTTCATTGCCCGCCGCGCCGATCAACTGGACGCCGACGGGCATTCCGTCGCCGTCGGTTCCGGCGGGGATGGCGAGCGCGGGCAATCCGGCGACGCTGGCGAGAGAGGTGAAGTCAGCCTGGTTCGACGGCGCCCGGCCGCCTTGCGTGAAGGCGGCCTGCGGCGCGGTCGGCAGCAGCAGCGCGCCATCGCCGACCGCCGCGATCACCGCGGTACGTGTCTCGGCAAGCACTACCTCGCTGCGGGCGACCTCGTCGGGCGAGCATTTCCGCCCATAATCGAGCAGGAATTTGAGGCTGTCCGAAAAGCCCTCCGGACACGCCGCGAGCAGCGAGGCGAGGCGGTCGCCAAGTTCGCGGGAGACGTGGACGAAGCCGGCATGGCGCACCGCCTTTGCCTCCAGCGTCAGCCGGTCTTCCGGCGCGAAGCCTTCGGCGCGAAGGGCGGCAAGCGTGCGCTGATACCCCGCCAGCACGCCCGGTTCGCACGTAACGCCGCCCAATCCGGCGAGCAGGCCGATGCCGCTGATCGGCTGCGCCGGCGCGGGGGAGGCCATCGCGTGGAACAGCGCGGCGATGGTATCAAGATCGCGTGCGAGCGGGCCGATCGTGTCCAGCCCGGCGGCGGCGAGTTCAAGCCCGTGCTGCGGGATCGCGCCATGCGTCGGCTTGAGGCCGTAAACCCCGCAATAGGCCGCCGGGATGCGGACCGAGCCGAGCGTGTCGGTGCCAAGTGCCGCGTCGCACAATCCCGCCGCAACCGCCGCGCCGCTGCCGCCGGATGAGCCGCCGGGGGTGCGGCCCGCGCCATGCGGGTTGAAGGCACGCCCGAACCATGGATTGTCCGTATCGGCGCCGAGTGCCGCTTCCTGCATGTTGAGCGTGCCGAGGATCACGGCGCCCGCCGCGCGCAACCGCGCCACAGCATCGGCATCGGCGGACGCGATCATCCCGCGCCGCGCCGCCATGCCCGCGCTGGTTTCCAGCCCGGCCACGTCGATATTGGCCTTGATCGCCACGCCCATGGCTTCGAGCGGGCGAGCGGCGCCCGCGGCGATGCGGCGCGCGGATTCCGCCGCCGCATCGCGTGCGCGCTGCGCATCCACCTCGATGAAGGCGCATAGGCCGGGATCGCGGGCACGGATGCGGGCAAGCAGTTCGTCGATATGGTCGCTCGCCGTCACGATTTCCGCTCGTCGATCAGCCGGATCGGCTTTTGCCGCACGTCGATCTGGGTGTCGGCGGCGGTTCCGCCCGGCGGCACGAGCCGCGTCGTCACCTCGACGCCCAGCCCCTGTTTGAGCAGCGCGCCGAGTTGCGCTTCGTCGGTGCCGCCACGGCTTTCGAGCACCACCAGCAGATCGTCGCGCCCGCCGCCGTCGCGCGAGACGCGGCAGACATATTCGCCCGTAAGATCGGGGCGATTTTCGATCAGCGCGCCGATCGCGTGTGGGAAGACGTTGATCCCGCGCAGCTTTATCATATTGTCGCTGCGCCCCTTGAATCCGGCGATGCGGCGGAACACCATCCCTGTCTGATTGGCGCCGGTCAGTTCATGCGTGATATCATGCGTGTTGAAACGGATGCACGGCGCGATATCGTCCTTGAACAGGCAGGTGACGACCATGTCGCCGGTGTCGCCAGGCGCGACCGCCGCGCCGCTATCCACGTCGAGCAGCTCCAGATATTGCGCGTCTTCCCACACATAGAGGCCGTCGCGTTCCGGCCCTTCGCCCGCGATCGTGCCGGTGTCGCCAACGCCATACCAGTCATAGGCTTTCGCCCCGCCCCACGCTTTTTCGACGCTGGCGCGATCCTCGGTGCCGAGATGCCCGCAGATCATCCGGATATTGATCCTGTCGAGCAGCCCTTCGGCCGCCGCCACATTGGCGAGCTTGCGGAGATAATCGACGAAGCCGACCAGCACCGACACGCCGAAATCGGCCATCAGATTGACCTGGTTGATCGAGCGCGTCTCGATCCCCGTGCCTGCGGAAAGGAAGATCGAGTTGGTGAAATGCGTCACCGCCTCGCGGATATAATGCCCGCCGTTTATCATGCCGTGGCCATAGACCGACTGCACCACGTCCGACGGCTTCAGCCCCTGCCAGCGATACATCCGCCCGACCATCAGGTTGCACACCTCGCGCCCCTTCGGCCCGAACAGCAGCGCCTGTGGCCGCCCGGTCGTGCCCGAGGTGGTGTGGAAGATCGCGGGCGCGCGATCGTTGCCGCCGAGGCCGGCATAATCGCCATAGGGCGGATGATCGGCGATCGACGCCATCAGATCGGCCTTGTCGTACACCGGCAGCTTGGTGATGTCGTCAAGCCCGCGAATGTCGCCGGGTTCGATCCCCTTGGCGCCCCACAGCCGCTGATAGAAAGGGATTTCCCAGCCGCGCTTCATCAATTTGATGAACTGACGCTCCTGAACCGCGCGCAATTCGTCGCGGCTCATCGCCGTATAGCGGCTGACGAACGCATCGCCGACCGGATAATCCTCCAGCATCTGGCGATGGTCGAGGGCTTCGAAATAGGTGGGAAAGCTCATTTCGGTTCCGTGAAATAGCCGAGGGGATCATCGAACAGGCGCGCATCCGCGTCTGGCGGGGCAAGCTCACGCGCGAGCGCGCGCTTGGCGCGGGTCTGCGCCTCGCTCATCGGCGCGTCGGCGCCGCCCAATGTATGCGCGACGTGGCGCTCGATCCGGCGCCCGTCGGTCAGCGTCACCACGAGACGTTGCGGCTCGAGCGCATTGGGATCGCCATTGTCGTCGAGCACCATGGAGAATCTGTCTGCAAGCGCGCGGATCGCCGGATCGGCGAATGTCGCCGCCCCGAACCGGCGCGGGTCGATGCGGCCGTCGGTCAGCATCAGCGCGGTGAGGAAGGGCAGGCACAGCCGCGCATAGGATGCGGTCATCCCGTCATGCACCGGGCGCGTCATCAATCGGTGGATCAACGGCGGCACAAAGGCTTCGATCCGCGCGACCGATCCGGCGTCGATCTCGCTGGCGCGCAGCATTTCATCCAGCGTGCCGAGCACTGCGTGGCTCGCGCGGCCCGAGGGAAACGGCTTGATCGCGACTTCGGCGATCCGCCACTTCTCTCCGATCGTGTCGGTGTAGCGGCGGGGATCGCCCTCCTCGACGATCTTGTAGAAGCCGAACGGCCCTTCGAGCGGATCGTGCGGGCCGCCGATTCCCGCGGCGGCAAGATCGACCGAGCAGACCGCCGCGCGCGCCGCCACCGCGATCTGGACGGGCAGCGTCACCGATCCCTCGACATGCGCCTGCATCGTGCCCGCGGCCTGGCTGTAGGCAAGCCCGAGCGCGTCATCGAAATTCCCGATCCCCTCGATCCGCGCCACCGCCATCGTCGCACCAAGCAGCCCGGCGGTGGCGGGGCGGAAAAAGCGCATCGCGCCGGTGGAGCCGATCCCGATCCCGGCGGCGATATCGACGCCGACCGCGAGCGCGGTGAGCGCGGCTTCGCGATCGCACCCGCCGCGCCTGTCGATCACCGCGCCGAGCGCGGCGGTGATCGTCGACAGCGCGTGGACCACGCCCTCGACATGCACCGAATCCCATTCAAGGCAGTGAATGCGAAAGCCGTTGAGAAAGGCGGCGGAGGAAGCGGGCAGGCGCTCCGCCGATCCGATTGCCCGCGCGTCGGTTCCGCTGCCCCAGCGGCGGACGGCGGGCGCAAGGCCGGTTGTCTCGGAAAAGGAAACGCCCGCCGCGCCGACGGCAAGCGTATCGCCCAGCAGATGCTCGGTCGCGGCGCGCGCCTCGGGCGTCAGCCGATGGTCGGCGCGCGCGAAATCCAGCAATTTTCGGGTTGGGGTCATATCCAGTCCTCGATCAGCGCGACAATGCCGGCGGGCGACGCGTCACCATCCAGCGCCAGTGCAACCGCGCGATCTGCCTCGGCTTCTGGCAGCCCGCCCCAGGCGATCAGCGTGCGCGCCTTGGCGATTATCCCTTCGGGCGCGAGTGGGCGCTCGGGATCGCCCAATGTGTCGATCAGTTCGATCGAAGCCCCTCCGCTCATCAGCCGTGCGCCGAAATGGTGCGGATAGCGCGCGGTCATGTCGGTCGCTTCGATGACATGGACCGCCGCGCGCAGTTCGGCGATCTTCGGATCGGCGATCGCGGTTGGCTCGAAATCCTCGGGCCGCGGCGCGCCGCGCGCGGCGACCACAGCGATCGCATGCTGGAGCGAGAATTTCGCCTGCGCCGGCGTCTCGGGCTCTGGCCGGTCGCAAAAGGCGATGGCGTCGGCATAGGTTTCCAGCCGGAAGGGCGGGATGAGCGCGCCTTCGGCTTTCAGCGCCAGCGCCGCGTCGATCGCGGGGTGGCTGTGGCGGCACGCGGCCCATGGCTTGAAGCTCACCTCGCCGATTCGCCAGCCTTCGCCGAGCAGCATCGGATTTGGCGCGTCGGTGGTGGCTTCATAAAGCCCCTGCGGTCCTTCGAGCACCGCGTCGGGGCCGGTCAACCCGCCGTCCGCCAGTTGCGTCGCCCACAGCCCGGTGCGCACGGCATGGCCGACATGGAACTGCTTCGTCATCGCCGGCGCGTGGCGCATGTGCCACAATCCGCCCGCGACCGATCCGGCATTGCCCAATGCCCAGGCGGTGCGCGTGGCATCAAGGCCGCGGAGACGCGCCGCCGCCCCGGCTGCGGCGAAACCGCCGGCGGTCGCCGTATTGTGCCAATGCGCATAATGGCGCGCATCGAACGTGCTGCCGATCGCGATCGCCGCTTCATATCCGGCGACCGCCGCGTCGAGCAGTGCATCCATTGTCGCGCCGGTTTCGCGCGCCACGATCAGCGCGGCGGGCCACACCGTCGGGCCGGGGTGCAGGATCGCTGAGCGGTGGACATCGTCCATCTCAAGCACGTTGCCGAGCAGCGCGGCGCGAAGCAGCCTGTCCGGCTCCCCGGCGCGCGCGGCGTCGGCCACCGCCGTGCGCCGCGCCCCCGCGACGCAGCCGAGCCAGTCGAGCAGATGCAGCCGCGCGCGGATACGAACATTTGTCTGGACTAAACGACAAAGATGCTTTGCAAGTTCGTTCGTCAGGCTAGGATTTGGTTCACCCATCGCGCTTACTCGCGCTGCTGGCCGAAAGGGAGAATGCCGCTTCATGGCCGCCGCCGAAAAGACCGAACGCAAGCCGCGTTACCTCGAACTCGCGGATCAGCTTCGCGCGGACATTCTGGCTGGCCGCTACAATGGCGATACGAGCTTTCCGACCGAGGCCGTGCTGTGCGAGCTGCATGGGGTAAGCCGGTTCACCGTCCGCGAGGCGCTGCGCAAGCTTCAGTCCGAAGGCTTTATCCAGCGGCGGCGCGGATCGGGCACGGTGATCCAGCCGGCGGCGGCACGCGCGGGCGCGCTCCATCAGCCGCTGTCGAACGTCGGCGAGATTCTGCAATATGCGCGCGACACGCGCTATATGTTCACGCCCGCCGGGCGCACCCGCCTGCCGCGCCGTTATGCCGAGCAGATCGGGATCGACCCGAGCGGAACCTGGATCCATTTCACCGGCGTTCGCTATCAGATCGACGATGGCACGCCGATCGCCGTTACCGACGCTTATGTTCACCGCGATCTCGCCGATGTCGCGCGCAAGATCGAAAACGCGAAGACCACGATCTTCCAGCAGATCGAGGAACATGCCGGGATTTCGATCGCGCGGGTGACGCAGGATATCCAGGCGGTAGCGGCGGGGGGCACGCTTGCCGATCAGTTGCTGATCCCGCGCCGTAGCCCGTGCCTGCGCATCCTGCGCTGCTATATCGACGGCAACGGTCGCGTGTTCGAGATTTCGGTGAGCCACCATCCCGGCACCCGCTTCGCCTATTCGATGCATATCGACGTGGAGGGCTGACATCGCTCAGCCCCCGGCGCCCAGATCGGGGGCGGGGCGGGGCGCCCACTCCGGCTCGCCGGCGAAGCGGATCGCGGGGGCGATCTGGTGCGCGCCATCGGCTTCGACCAGCAGCCCGCGTTCGGCGATGTGCGGCTGATCGAGCGCCTCGCGGAAATCGAGCACGGGGGCGAAGGCCACATCCTTGTCCGCGAACCACGCGATCCATTCGTCGCGCGTGCGCTGTGCGAAAGCTGCTGAGAGGAAGTCGCCGAGCGGCGCCTGCGCGGGGCCGGCGGGCGCGTCGCCCAACGGGATCAGGTGGGCGGCGTCCAGCGCGGTCAGCAGGTTGGCGACGAACTTCGCCTCCCGCCCGCCCAGCGCGATGTGGCGCGCGTCGCGGGTGCGATAGACGTTGTAAAATGCCGCGCCGCCAAGCGAACGCTGTTCCGCCGATCGCGTCCCCGCGCCGCCCGCGATCGCATCGCCCGCGATATGGGCACACCATGGCAGCAGCGCGTCGAACATCGCGCAGTCGATATGATCGCCGCGCCCGGTTTTCTCGCGCCCGATCAGCGCCATCAGCACGGCTGAAAGCGCGGTCAGCCCGGCCGCCATATCGGCCGATGGCGCGCCGGGAACCACGGGGCCGCCCGTCACGCCATCGTTGACCGACAGAAAGCCGCTCAACGCCTGCACCGCCAGATCATGCGCGGGGTGATGCGCCAGTTCGCCGCTTTGCCCGAACGCCGAGATCGAGCAGTAGATCAGTCGCGGGTTGCGCGCGGAAACCGCGACATAGCCAAAGCCAAGCCGCTCGATCGCGCCGGGGCGGAAGCCCTCGACGAACACATCGGCCTCGTCGATCAACCGCCACAACGCCGCCCGCCCGGCTTCCTGCTTCAGATCGAGCGCGAGGCTCGCCTTGCCGCGGTTGAGGTTGCGGAACCATACCGATTGCCCCGCCTCCACCGGCGCCATCGCGCGGGCCGGATCGCCCGCGGGCGGCTCGATCTTGATGACCTCGGCGCCCTGATCCGCCATCATCATCGTCATCATCGGCCCCGGCAGGAACAGGGACAGATCGACAACCTTGATTCCGGAAAGCTTGCCCATGGTGTTCAGACGATCCCGTCGCGCTTCATCCCGGCGATCGCATCCTCGTCATAGCCGAGGTCGCCGAGAATCGCGTCGGTATCGGCACCGAGCAGCGGCGCCGCGCGGAGCGGCGGGCGCTCGCCATCGAGCTTGATCGGGCTGGCGAGCACGCGCAGATCGTCGCGATCGGGGTGTTCCACCTCGGCGATCATGCCGATGCGGCGCACATAATCGCTGTCGAGCGCGGCGGGCAGATCGTTGACCGCGGCGACCGGCATATGCCCTTCGAGCAGGCCGAGCCAATGCGCGGTCGGCTGGGTTGAAAAGATCGCGTCGAGTTCGATCGTCAGCGCCGCGCGGTTGGCGAGCCGGTTCGCGGGCGTCGCGAAGCGCGCGTCCTGCGCCAGATCGCCCCGCCCGATCCGATCGGTCAGCACGCCCCAGAATTTCGGGAGCTGCGCCATCACGAACACCCAGCCATCGGCGGTGCGGAACATCTGGCTCGGCGTGACGGAGGGGTGCGCCGAACGCGGCGTGCGCCCGGTGACATCGCCTTCGTTCAGATACCACAGGGCCGGATAGCTCATTTGATGCAGCGCGGCGGCGAGCAGATCGACATCAACGTCGCGCCCCGTGCCGGTCCGTTCGGCATCGACCAGCGCGGAAAGCAGCCCGATCGCCATGATCGTGCCGGTGATGAAATCGACCATCGACAACCCGAAGCGCGTCGGCAGCCCATCCGGTTCGCCGGTCAGGTGCATGAACCCCGCTTCGGCCTGCATCAGATAATCATAGCCCGGCCACCGCGCGCGTTCGTTGTCGCGCCCATAAGCTGACAGATGCGCGCAGACGATCGCCGGATTGATATCCTTGAGCGCGTCATAGGTCAGCCCGAGCTTCGCGGGCAGATCGCCGCGCAGATTGTTGGCGACGACGTGAACGTCGCGCGCCAGCCGGCGCAGGATTTCCTGGCCGCGCTCGGTGCGCAGATCGAGGGTCAGCGAACGCTTGTTGAGATTGAACGCCTGGAAATAGACGCTTTCGCCCTCGCGCAGGAAATGCGGCCCCACCGCGCGCGCCGTATCGCCGGCACCGGGCGGCTCGATCTTGATAACCTCCGCCCCCATCTGCGCGAGGAACATCGTGCTATAGGGGCCGGCGCCATATTGTTCCGACGATAGAACGCGATAGCCGGAAAGCGGAAGCCTGTTCATGCCGGGTTCCGCTTCACCCATTGCCGCGAAATGATGATCCGCTGCATTTCGTTGGTGCCCTCGCCGATGCACATCAGCATCGCGTCGCGATAGAAGCGTTCGATCTCATATTCCTTCGAATAGCTGTAGCCGCCGTGGATTCGCATCCCTTCATCGGCGTTCTTCACCGCGGCTTCGGAAGCGAAATACTTCGCGATTCCCGCCTGCAGATCGCAGCGCTCGCCACGATCATAGGCGCGGGCCGCATCCTCCACCAGCAGCCGCGCGGCGCGCGCGCGCGTCACCATTTCGCCGAGCTTCAGCTGGATCGCCTGATGCTCGCAAATCGGCTTGCCCATCGTCTTGCGGGTCTGGGCGTAGGCGGTCGACAGCCGCAGCGCGCCCTCCGCCAGCCCGACCCCGCGCGCCGCGACGTTGATCCGCCCCAGTTCGAGGCCGCCGGTCGCCTGGAAAAATCCCTCGCCCTCGACGCCGCCGATCAGATTTTCCTTCGGGATACGATAATTGTCGAACACCAGTTCGGCGGAATCGATGCATTTGTAGCCGAGCTTGTCGAACTTCTTGCCGACCGAGAAGCCTTCGAGCTTTGGCGCGATGAAGAAGCTCATCCCCTTGTAGCGCGGTTCGGCCTTCGGATCGGTCTTGACGAGCAGCGCGAAGCAACTCCCGTTCACGCCGTTCGAGATCCACGTCTTGGTGCCGTTGATGACGTAATCGTCCCCGTCGCGCACCGCGGTGGTGCGGATTCCCTGAAGATCGGTCCCGGCGTCAGGCTCGGTCAGCGCGAGGCCGCCGCGAATCTCGCCACTGGCGAATTTGGGCAGCCACAGCGCCTTTTGTTCCGGCGTGCCGAACCGTTCGACCGCCGCCGCCATGATAAGGTGCGAATTGATGATCCCGCTCAGCGCCATCCAGTGCGACGCGATCTTCGCGACGATATTGGCATAGGTCGTGGCGGGCAGGCCAAGGCCGCCATATTCCTGCCCGATCGTCGCGCCGAACAGCCCAAGCTCTTTCATCTGCTCGACCAGTTCGGTCGGGTAGATATCGTCATGATCGTGCTTCATCACGATCGGCTGCACCTCGCGCTCGATCCAGCGATCAATCGTGGCGAGCAGGGCTGCTTCCTCGTCCGGATCAATCGTCCGGATCGCGCTTTCGGCATGGCTGGTCATTGCGCGCCTCAGCTATCCATCGGGCCGAAGCCGCGTTTCCAGATCAACATCGTGCGATTGAACGTGCACACGATATCGCCATTCTGATTCTTGCCGGTGGTCTTCACCGTCACGATCCCCTGTTCGGGGCGCGATTTGGACTCGCGCTTCTCCAGCACTTCGCTTTCGGCGTAGAGCGTGTCACCGGGAAACAGCGGGTGGGTGAGCCGGATATTGTCCCAGCCGAGATTGGCGATCGACTTCTGGCTCAGATCGCTGACGCTCATCCCCACCATCAGCGCAACGGTGAGTGGCGAGCAGACCAGCGGCTTGCCGAATTCGGTCTTCCGCGCGAATTCGTAATCGAAATGCGCCGGATGCGTGTTCATCGTCAGCAGCGTGAACCACACGTTGTCGGCGTCGGTGATCGTCCGTCCGGGGCGATGTTCATAGACGTCGCCCTCGACGAAATCCTCGAAATAGCGCCCGAACGATTCGCGATAGCGATTCGGGCCGACCTTGATGCTTCCTTCACGCATTACTGATTTTCCCCATTGGTCAGGATTTGATGATAGCGGCGCATCACGGGCGCCTCGAGCAGCCGGCCCTTGAAGCGCACCGCGCCGCCGCCGGCGGCGGCGAACGCCTCGATCGCGCCGCGCGCGTCCTCGATTTCCTGCGCGGTCGGGCGCATCACGCGGTGGATGGTCGTTATCTGATCCGGGTGGATCGCGGCCTTGGCGGTGAACCCGGCAGCCTTTGCGCGCCGCGTTTCGTCCTCCAGCCCCGGTTCGTCGGCGAGGTGGACGAAGGGCACGTCTATCGTGCGAACGCCCGCTTCGGCGCATCCGATCAGGAACTGGCCGCGCGCCGCCGCGAGCGGCTCCCACGCGAGTTCCACGCCCAGCTCGGCTGAAAGGTCGCCGCCGCCGAACATCATCGCGGCAACGCCGTCCGCCGCGGCGATGGCATGAGTCGCGCGCAGCCCGCGCGGCGTTTCGATCAGGGGGACGAGATAGCGCCCCGCGCGACCGAGCGCCGCGCGGACGATCACCACTTCCGCAGCACTTTCCACCTTGGGCAGCAGCAGCGGAGGCGTGGTGCCGGATTCGGCGAGCGCGAGCAGGTCGGCAAGCCCGGCGCGCGTCGCAACGCCATTGATCCGCAGCGCGAGCCGGCCCGTGCGATCCGCGGCAACGGCGGCGATCGCGGCGGCGCGCGCCGCATCCTTGCCCTCCGCCGGCACCGCGTCTTCCAGATCGATGCAAACGATGTCGGCCCCGCTCGCCAGCGCCTTGGCGAAGCGATCGGGGCGGCTGCCTGGAACGAACAAAAGGCTCTGCAGCCGGGCGGCGTTTTCGTCTTGATGGGCGCTGGCGTTCATCGGCTTACAATTTGTCCGGACAAATATAAAGTCAACCGCATTTTTTCCGCGCCTGAATTTGCGGCCTCGTGGTTCAACCCGGAAAACGCGACGCTCCATGCGTGCGGCGAACGAGCGGCTTGACATATTCCGCGTATTTGCCGAAATTTGTCCGGACAACTGGAAAACTGACCGGACGAATCGGCAATTTCAGGGAGCAGGATTATGATGCGCAACACGATGCTTCTGACGACGGCGGCGCTCGCGGTGATCGCGGCGGCGCCCGCTTTCGCCCAGGCGCGCGATGGCGATTCCGAAGCGGCGCAGCCATCGCGGGCGGCGCAGGGGGCGGGGGCGATACAGGATATCGTCGTCACCGCGCAGCGGCGCAGCGAGAATGTTCAGAACGTGCCGATCGCGATTTCGGCGTTCTCGTCGGAACAGTTGCAGTCGCGTGGCATCTCGAACACGCTGGCGCTCGCGGAATATGTTCCGAACTTCGTTGCGATGAACAATACCGGCATCGGCTCGGCGAACGCATATTATCTGCGCGGGCTGGGCAATACCGAATCGATCGCCACCTTCGATCCGCCGGTCGGCACCTATGTCGACGATGTGTATATGTCTCGGCAGAATGCGAACAATCTCAGTATGTTCGATGTGGAGCGCGTCGAGGTGTTGCGCGGCCCGCAGGGCACGTTGTTTGGCCGGAACACCACCGGCGGCGCGATCAGCGTCATCATGCGCAAGCCATCCGATACTTTCGGCGGCTATGGCGAGGTCGGCTATGGCAGCTACAACAAGCGCGTGGTGCGCGGCTCGGTCGATATCCCGCTGGCGCCGACGTTCTTCGCCAAGGTCAGCGGTTATTGGCAGAATGACGATGGCTATGTGAAGGATGTGACCACCGGCCAGCGGCTCAACGACGATGACGGCTGGGGCGTGCGCGTGGGGCTGCGTGGCGAGCTGGGTTCAGCGGCGACGTGGAACGCATCTTATGCCCATATAGTCTCGAACGGCGAGAATATCGTCAATTTCAAGTGCAATCCGGCCAAGCCCACCGAATGCGACGGGCGCTATGCGACGACCGGGATGAGCCAGACGCAAAGCGCGACCTCGCCCTATGCGCCGCTCGTCATCGCGGGGCGCAAGGCATATTATCCGCTCGGCAACCGCACCAATACGGAACTCGTCACCTCGAACCTCGGCTTCGATCTGGGGCCGAATGCGCAGCTCAACCTCATCACCGGCTTCGTCGATGTGAGTCAGCAATATGCGCTGGACTTTTTCGACGGTCGCGGCGGCCCCTCGATCAGCCGCCCCTATCCGCCCGTCATGGGCTTCACGCGCGGCGGCTTCACTTATCTGAACGACGCGCGCAGCACGCAATTCACCCAGGAAATCAAGGCCAGCGGGCATCTGTTCAACGGGTTCGTCGATTATGTCGCGGGGCTCTATTATATCAATGAGAGCAATAAGACCGATTTGGCGGGCATCCTTTCGATCACGCAGAACATCCCGCTGCTGCTGAACGACGATATCGTGCGCAACAAGACCGAGGCCGGTGCGGCTTATGCCCAGGCGGATTTCAACGTCACCGAACAGCTCAAGCTGACGGCGGGCATCCGTTATACGGACGAGACGAAGACGCTGCGCCTGAACGACAATCGACCGCAGTGCGCGGGGCTCGGCGGGGCGCTGCCGGCCAGTTGCATGGATAACGCCAATCTGATCGCGCCTTCGGGCAAGGCGATTCCGACGAAACTCAACAGCAAGATGTGGACCCCGCGTTTCGCGATCAACTACAAGGTCGCCAGCGATGTGCTGTTGTTCGCCTCGGCAACGCGCGGCTTCAAATCCGGCGGCTGGAATGCACGGTCGACCAGCCCGCGCCAGGTGCTGCCGTTCGGCCCCGAAAAGGTGTGGAGCTATGAAGCCGGGGTCAAATCGGAATTCCTCAATCATCATGTCCGCGTGAATCTCACCGCGTATCTGATGAATGTCAGCGATCTCCAGACCCCCTCCGCGCTGATCGCGCCCAACGGTTCGGCGACGTTCCTGACGCGCAATTTCGCGGATCTGCGCAACAAGGGCATTGAGGGCGAGTTCACCGTCGTGCCGGTGAACGGCCTCAATCTCTACGCCAATTTCGGTTATCAGGACGCGAAATACCGCATCAATCGCAACGCGCCCGATTTCGATGAATATGGCATCCAGTCGGTCGCGGCGCAGCAGCGGCAATGCCTTGCCGAGCTTGCGGCGGGCAATATTCCGGGCGCTGCGGGGGCGTCATCCTGTCTCGCCGGGATCATCACCGCCAATGGCAGCATCGCTCGCCCGGTGCGGACCCCGAAATGGTCGCTCGCGCTGGGCGGCAGCTATGAGGCGCCGATCGGCGCGAACGGGATGACCCTCGTGCCCTCGGTAAACGCCAGCTATCGTTCGGATTCCGAAGTGGCGACCGCCAACGACAATCTCTATACCGGCGCGATCACGGGAACCAACGGCACCTTCCCGGCCAATCCGTTCGGCGGCGGCTTCATCACCGGATCGCACAGCGACCCGGCGTGGCTGTTCAACGCGGCACTGGCGCTGAACGGGCCGGGCGGCAAATGGCAGCTCAGTGCCGACTGCATGAATTGTTTCAACAAATCGTTCGTGCAGACCTATCTGGCCGGCTACACCTATATCAACCCGCCGATGACCTGGCTGGTCAAGGCGCGGATCAATTTCTGACATGGCGGATCCGGCGTTTTTCGGATGTGCCGGCGCCAATGGTGTCGGCGCGACGGGATCGCCGGATCGGCGGGAACAGACGGTTGCGGGTTTGATCGGGGCGGGCGGGCCGGGATCGCTCCGGCTGACGGCGGAAGAGTCGGTGTGGGCAGATGCGACCATGCTGAAAATAATGGGGAAATTCGTATGACGCATCCGCGGGCGGCTCGATCCGAATTCAGCCTTGGCGGCAAGCCATTGTTCGCCGCCGTGATCGGGGTGACCTGCGGCGCGTCGCCGTTGCCGTTCAACGCGTTGCCGCTGGTGATGGGGCCGATCCACCAGGAATTCGGCTGGGATTTCGCGGTAATCAGCGCGGGCGTGACGATTTTCGGGGTGCTCGCCGCGCTGTTGGCGCCCGTTTTCGGCGCGATGGCCGATCGTTATGGCGTGCGCCCCGTCGCCTTATGGTCAACCTTCGCTTTTGGCGTGGTGTTTGGCGCCTTCTGGTTCATGCCCTCGTCGCCGATGGGCTATTTTCTGTTCTGGGCGGCGCTTGGCATTGTCGGCATTGGCTCCACCCCGGTGACATGGAGCCGCGCGGTCAGCATGTGGTTCGTCCGCAATCGTGGGCTCGCGCTGGCTCTGATGCTGATCGGAACGAGCATCGCTGGCATGGTGGTGCCGCAGATCGCGGAAGCGGCGATCCGCGCCGGCGGCTGGAGGCTGGTTTTCCCCGCACTGGCGATATTGCCGCTGTTCCTCGCCTTGCCCGTCGGGCTCCGCTGGTTTCGCGAGCCGGGGCCGGAGGAGCGGCCGGCGGGGGTGTCCGACGCTTCGGGGCAGGTGGTCGGGCTGTCGCTTGGCCAGGCTGTGCGCGGCTATCGTTTCTGGCTGCTGTTCGCCGCGATCGCGATCATCGCGCTCGCTTATGGCGGCGCACACATCCACATGGCGCAGCTGGTCCAGCTTCACGGCTTCGGCGCCGGCGTCGCGGCCACGGTGATGGGCGTGGTCGCGCTTGGCATTCTGGCCGGGCGGCTGATTATCGGGGTTCTGTTCGATCGCTTCTGGGCGCCGGGCGTCGCCTTCCCCGCGCTGCTCCTGCCGACGCTCGGCTGCTTCCTCCTGATGGGGACGACGGGTTCGCTGCCGATGGTGATTGCCGGCGCGTTCATGCTGGGTTTCGCGGCGGGAACCGAATCCGACGTGATCGCCTTTCTCGCCGCGCGCTATTTCGGGATCGCGCATTACGGTCGGATTTACGGCCTGCTCTACATGCCGTTCGGGATCATGTCCGGCGTCTCGCCGATCGTTTACGGCATGGTGCGCGATGCGACCGGCAATTACGATGCGATGCTGATCGCCGCGATGGGGCTGTTCGCGGCGGGCGGGGCGATGCTGCTCGCGCTCGGGCGCTATCCCGATCTGTCGAGGCCCGCCACCGATCCCGCCTTCGATGCCGTTGCCGAGGCGGCGTGATGGTGGAGCGCGTGTTGCAAAAAGCCGGTATCCTGTCCGATCTGGCGGCGGCGGTCGGCGACGAGGGGTTGATTACCGACCCCGCCGAATGCGCCTTTTACGCGCAGGACATCTATTCCGCAGGCCCCGCCCTGCTCGCGGTGCTTCGCCCCGCCAATAAGGAGGCGCTTGCGCGCGCGGTGGGGCTGGCGACGGCGGCGGGCGTCGCCCTGGTCCCGCGCGGTGGCGGGATGAGCTATACGGGTGGATATGTCGCCCCGGAAGCCGGCGCGCTGATCGTCGATCTGGGGCGGATGCGCCGGGTTCTGGCGATCAACCCGATCGACATGACCGCGACGGTCGAGGCGGGGTGCACGTGGGAGGAATTGCGCGTCGCACTCAGGCCGCATGGATTGCGTGCCCTTGCCTGGGGTACGCTCTCGGGCCTCAGGGCGAGCATCGGCGGGGGCATGAGCCAGAACGGCGTGTTCTGGGGCGCGCGCGACGGCACGATCGTCGATGCCGCGCTGCGTTTCGAGGTGGTGCTGGCGGATGGCCGGATCGTTGATACCGGCTCCGCGTTTTTCCGCCCGTTCGGCCCGGACGTGACCGGGCTGTTCGCCGCCGATACCGGCGCGTTCGGGATCAAGGCGACCGTCACGCTGCAACTCGTGCGCGAGGCGATGGCGTTCGGCTATGGCTCCTATGCGTTCGACGATGCGGGCGGCTTCTTCACTGCGATGAGCGCGGTGGCGCGGGAGGGGCTGGCCGCCGAGAGCTTCGGCTTCGATCCGTTCCTTCAGGAACAGCGGATGAAGCGCGACAGCCTGGCGAGCGATGCCAGATCGCTGGTTGCGATGATGAGGGGGCAGGGCTCGCTCTGGAAGGGGATCAGGGAAGGGGCGAAGGTGGTCGCGGCGGGGCGCTCGTTCCTCGAAGGCGCCAGTTTCTCGCTCCACCTGATCGCCGAAGGGCGCAGCGAAGCCGCGGTTGCCGCGGACATGGCCGCGATCGAGCGGATCGTTGCCGAAGCGGGTGGGCGCGCGGTTGAAAACACGATCCCCAAGATACTGCGCTCCAATCCGTTTCCCCCGGTCAATTCGATGGTCGGCCCGGCGGGCGAGCGCTGGGTGCCGGTTCATGGCTTCCTGCCGCACAGCCGCCTGATCGAGGGGTGGGAGAGGCTGCAGGCGCTGTTCGCCGCGCACCGCGCCGAGATGGATCGGCTGGGCGTCGGCGCCGGCGCGATGCTCGCGGCGGTCAGCCGCTCCGCCTGCCTGATCGAGCCGGTGTTCTACTGGCCGGATGCGCTCGGCGAGATTCACCGTCGCTCGATCGAGCCGGCGCACCTTGCTCGGCTTGAATGCTTCCCGGCCAATGCCGAAGCGCGCGCGTTGGTCGCGCGGTTGCGCCAGGCGGTGATCGACTTGTTTCACGGGCTTGACGCCACCCACCTTCAGATCGCGCGGACCTATCCGCTCAAACAATCGAGCGATCCCGTCGCCTGGGAAATCCTGCGCGCGCTGAAGGCGGCGGTCGATCCCAAAAGCCTGATGAATCCGGGGAGCCTTGGCCTGTGACCGAAAACGCCGCCACCTATGCCGCGATCGCCCTGCAGCTTGCCGCGCGATCGGTGGAGGGCGCCCCCGATCGCGCCGCCGCGCGCGCGCAGATGCTCGCACAGATCGAGGAAGTCGGCGCGAAGCTCACCGCCTCGATGATCTTTGTTGAGCAATATGGGGGCGCGCCGGTGCGATTGGCCGTGCTGCCCGAATATCTGCTGACCAGCTATCCAGGGCGCATCTCGATCCCCGAGTTCGCGCACAAGGCCGCGCTTGAACCCGATGGCCCGGAATATGAGGCGTTCGGGCGGATCGCCCAGCGCCGCAATGTGTTCATCGCGGGCAATGCCTATGAGATCGACGATCATTTTCCGGGCCTGTATTTTCAGACGAGCTTCGTCGTCGCGCCCTCGGGCGAGGTTGTGTTGCGCTATCGCCGGCTGAACTCGATGTTCGCGCCGACGCCGCATGACGTGCTATCGAAATATCTCGACATCTATGGGATCGACGGGGTGTTTCCGGTGGCGCGGACGGAGATCGGCAATCTCGCCGCGATCGCCTCGGAAGAAATCCTCTATCCCGAGATCGCGCGCGCCCACGCGCTGCGGGGGGCAGAGGTGTTCGTTCATTCCTCGTCCGAGATCGGCTCGCCGATGGCGACGCACAAGGCGATCGCGAAACGCGCGCGCGCCTTCGAGAATCTGGCTTATGTCGTCTCGGCCAATACCGCGGGGATCGCGGGAACGATGATGCCCCATGCCTCGGCCGACGGCAATTCGATGGTGGTGGATTACAAGGGCATGGTGCTCGCCGAATCCAATGCGGGCGAGACCTTCACCGCCTTCGCCGAGATCGACCTTGGCGCATTGCGGCGCGCGCGGCGCAAGCCGGGCATGACCAACTATCTCGCGCGCCAGCGAACCGAATTGTTCGCGCCCGTCTATGCCACAACGACGGTGCAGCCCGCCGACGGGCTGATCCGCGACGGCGCGATAGAGCTTCCCGATCGCAACCACTTCGTTGAAGCGCAACAAAGCGTGCTGGATCGGCTTTGCAAGGATGGACTGATATGAACCGCGACGAAATTCCACCGCCCTATACCGCGCTGGCCCGGCACGGCATGTTTCCCACCGCGAGCCACGATGAGGCGGCGCGGTTCAATCTCATCACGCACCTCAACCGCCATCTCTCGCGCACGCTAGGCCCCGGCAATGTCGTCGCTTACGAGCGGCGTGCACTGCCCGCCTTCGTCGCCGAGCATGGGCGCGAGCCGAAGGACCGCTTCGAGGTGCGCGAGGCGATGAACCGGGTGCCGTATCATCGCTTCTGGTCGGCGCTCAAACGCAACACGATGGAGATGCGCCAGCAGGCCGGGCGCGCGATGGCGCTGCGCCAGCTCGATCAACTTGATGCGCAGGCGCGCCAGTATAATGAGGGCCGCGATACGCTCGAACTCGATCCCGCTATCGCGATCCCGCATTATCAGGCGGCGGTCGATATCCATTGTATGCCCGGCAGCTACCATGGCGAGGAACGGCCCGGCGATGTCTCGGCGGGGGCGAATTACGATTGCGGCTTCTTCGCGACCGTCGGCGGCGCCATGGGGGCGCTGAACGATGGCGGCGGGGTGGCGCTGGCCGAGTGGGTGAAGCGCGAGCGACCGGGGTGGCAGCCGCGCCGCATCCTCGATATCGGCTGCACGATCGGGCACAATGCCGTGCCGCTGGCACAGGCCTTTCCCGATGCGGAGGTGATCGCGATCGACACCGCGGCGCCGTCGCTGCGCTACGGCCATGCGCGCGCGCAGGCGCTTGGCGTCCGCAATATCCGTTTCGTGCAGGCGAACGCCGAGGATTTGTCGCGCTGGCCCGACGGGCATTTCGACTGGGTGCAGACGACGATGTTCCTGCACGAACTGTCGATCAAGGCGTTCCCGCGCATTCTCGGCGAATTGTATCGCGTGCTCGCGCCGGGCGGCCTGATGCTCCACCTCGAACAGCCCGAATATAGCGCGGACATGCCGGTTTACGAACAGTTCATCCGCGATTGGGATGCGTTCAACAACAACGAGCCGTTCTGGTCGGCGATGCACGCGCTCGATGTGCGGCAGGAGTTGATCGACAGCGGGTTCGGCGCGGATGATCTGTTCACCACCGGCGTCACCGCGGTGGTCGATGAGACGGTTTTCCCCAAGGCGAAGCTCGGCGGCGCGGAGGATCATGGCCGCGCGGCATCATGGCACGCTTATGGTGCGTGGAAGAAGGACAATGCGAAATGAGCGACGAACCGATCGACTGGATGCTGCGCGCCAACGCCAAGGCGAAGGGCCTGCGCCCGCAATATTTCGATGATCCCGCGCTTGATACGATGCTGTCGATGGTGATGGCGCTGGTCGGCGAGGTATCGGTGGTGCGCGAGCGGCTCGATACCGTCGAGCGGCTGCTGGACGCGAAGGGCACGATCAGCCGCGCCGATATCGAAAGCTATGCGCCCGATCGCGATGCGGCGTTCGAGCGCGGCAGCCTGACGCGCGAATATGTCGCGCGCATCATGCGCGGGATGCAGCAGAATATCGAGACGATGCAGGCGGATGAGCCGTCCGTCGAGGACGTGCGGCAAAGCCTGCTCCATAGCTGATGGAGGGCGCTCCGGGCATCACCCGGAGCACCCCCGAACCAGCTTTCGCTATCCCGCGCGCTCGGCATAAGCGGCGAGCGGGAGCGCATCGCCCGCCTGGCGGATCAGCACGCGCCGGCGGAAAAATCGGGTGAGGCCGCTATCGCCCATCCGCGATGGGCCGAGGCCCGACTGGCGGAAGCTCGATTTTTCCGCCTCCCACACCATCGCGGTAAGGCTGCCGTCGTTGATCGACACCGCGCCGACTTCCAGCCGCGCGCCGACCGTTTCCGCCTCCTCAATCGAACCGGCGACGACGGCGGCGGAAAGGCCGTAAACGCCGCTGTTGGCGAGGGCGACCGCCTGATCGACATCATCGAATATCGCCACGGGGATGACCGGGCCGAACGTCTCGTCGGCCATTACCGCCATCTCGGGCGTAGCGTCGGCGATCACCGTGGGGCGCAGGTACAGCCCGCCGCCATGCTCCTCGATCTCGCCGCCGCTCAGCACCCGCGCGCCCTTGCTTCGCGCATCCTCGATCTGCGCCGCGACGATATTTGCCTGGCGATCGAAGATGAACGGGCCGATATCGCCCTCCGCGATATCGGGATGATTGAGCCTGACCGCGCGCGCCTGCCGCACCAGCGCATCGAGGAACGGCGCGGCGATCGCGCGCGCGACATAGACGCGCTCGATCGACTGGCACGCCTGCCCGGTGTTGACCACGCTGGCCCTGAGCGCGATCCCCGCGGCGCGCTCCGGATCGGCGCTCGCCAGCACGATCATCGGATCCTTGCCGCCGAGTTCGAGGCTGGCGGGGATGAAGGCCCGCGCCGCCGCCTCGCCCACCTTGCGCCCGGTGGGCACCGATCCGGTGAAGCAGACGAAATCGACCTGTTCGATCAGCGCCGCGCCCGTTGCGCCATCGCCAAGCGCGAAGGCGAGCACCTCCGCAATTTCGGGCACTTCGGCGGTGGCCGCCGTGAATGGCGCGACGAAGCGCGGGGTCACCTCGGACGGCTTGACCAGCACCGCGCAGCCGGCGGCGAGCGCCGGCACCGCGTCGATCAGCGAGAGGGTGAGCGGGAAATTCCACGGGCTGATGACGCCGACGAGCGGATAGGGGATCAGCGCCGTCGTGGTGGTGATCGTGGGCTGCGAAGTCGGCTGGTCGCGCCGGGCATGGCCTGCGATCAGCGCCGGCGCGCGATCGGCCCAGCGGCGGACGAGCTGGGCGACGCCCGCCACCTCGATCCGCGAGATGGTCTGTCGCCCGGTGTCGTCGGTCAGCGCCGCCGCGATCGTGGTCGCATGGCGCTCGATCGCCTCGGCCCAGCGCCTGAGGATCGCGCCGCGCTCGTCGGGCGTGCGCGCCGCCCAGGCGGGTTGCGCCGCGCGCAGCCTGCGCGCCAGCGCGGCGAGATCTGCGGGGCTGGCGGGGTCGATCGTATAATCGTTCGCGCCAGTGCGCGGATTGCGGACCGCGATGGTCATGCTTCTTGCTCGTTCCAGCTAGCGACGATCGCGCTGCCTGTGGCGAACCAGGCGCCCGGCTGCGCGCCGATCCAGCCGAGCAATTCCTCGAACGCGGCGATGCGATAGGGCAGGCCGATGATATAGGGCGTCAGGTGCAGTGGCAGCATCCGTCCGCCGCCGCCGCTCGCCGCCTCCGCCGCGAGCCAGCCGTAAGCGTCCCTGATCTGTTCGGCGTAACTGTCGACCGATTGCTGTTGCACGGTGAGGATCTGGCGATCCGACAATTCGTGGTTGAGCGGCAGGCTGACGATGCCGCCCGCCGTTGTCGCCATGCGGTAGGGCAGTTCGTCATTGGGCCAGTCGCACAGATAATCGAACCCCGCCTCGGCGAGCAGGCGCGGCGTATTCCAGCTTTCCGAGCGCGCGATCGAAAGCCAGCCGCGCGGGCGCGTGCCCGAAACGCGGGTGAGCGTGTCGAGCGATGTCGCGATCAGCGCGCGTTCGTCTTCCTCGGCAAGGCCGGTGGCGATCGTGCCGTTCATGTCGGTCGAATGCGCGATGATCTCATGCCCGCCCGC
Organism: uncultured Sphingomonas sp.; assembly: GCF_937871615.1. Lineage (GTDB taxonomy): Bacteria > Pseudomonadota > Alphaproteobacteria > Sphingomonadales > Sphingomonadaceae > Sphingomonas. The sequence goes on from NZ_CALMPA010000070.1 coordinate 127,390, forward strand.
GACGATATCGGCGATGATCTCGGGATAGCGTTCGGCGATCACCGCGTTGGTGGCGATCGAGGCGCGCACGCCTGCCTTGGCGAACGCGTCGAGCAGCCGATAGAAGCCGATCCGCGTGCCATATTCGCGCGCGGTATAATGGCGGTAATCGGGATAGGCGGTCTGCATGTGCCCCGGCGCGCGGAACGGCGCGTCGCTGGGCGTCATCGGAAACCATTCGAGGCTGACGACGCAGGCGATCGCCACCTTCGCGCCATCGGGCCACACAACCGGCGCGCGCTCTGGCAGCTTCGAATAGGGATAAAGCGCGTGATCCATCCCCCGGCGCCGCGCGCGATATTCGAGATAGGCGGGATCGAGGCTCATCGCACAGCCTCCCCGGTTTGCGCGACATAGGCATCGACGATCTCGCCCGCGCGCGCGATCCAGGCGCGGCCATCATCGGCGATGTGGCGGAGCACTTCCTCGAACGCACCGATGCGATGGGGCTGCCCGATCAGATAGGAATGGAGCGGAATGCACATCACGGTGCCGGATCGCGCGCCTTCCTCCGCCAGCCGATCGAACTGGCGGATCAGCGTCTGCGCATATTCGCGCGGGCTCATATTGTAGATGAAGAAGCCATAATGGTCGTTGACCTCAAGGCTATAGGGGATCGCGGTCAGCCGGCCCTTCGCCACCTTGATGTCGGTCGGCTGATCGTCGTGATAGAGATCGCAGGTGTAATCGAGGCCGTATTCGGCGATCAGATCGAGCGTGCGTGGCGTGTGGGTCAGCGCGGGCGCCAGCCAGCCGCGAATGCGCTGCCCGGTCGCGGCTTCGACCGTGCGGATCGAATCCTCGATGATCGCGCGCTCCTGGCGTTCGTCCATGCCGTAGCTGTAGCGCGTGTTGTAGATGCCGTGGCTGAAGAATTCCCAGCCGCGCGCGGCGGCATCCTCGACCACTTCGGGGATATGATCGCACAGCGCGACCGACAGGCTGACCGAGCCGGGAAAGCCGTATTTGCTCATCATATCGGCCATCCGCCAATGGCCGACACGGTTGGCGTGATCGCGATGGGCATAGCCGACCACATCGGGATGCGGCTTCGTCCAGCTCTTGCGGTGCGGATTGGCGGGCGGGTCGATCTCGTAGAATTCAAGGTTCGGGGCGATCCACACCGCGCAGGTCTTGCCCTCGGGCCAGACGAGCTTTGGCCGATCGCGATACCGCTGGAAATCGTAGAGGCCGGGATCGGCCTTCTGCGCCTCGCTCATCGCGCCGCCTCCAGCCAGTCGATCACCGCCTGCACCGGCTCGACATCGGCATATTTCAGCTGAAGATCGGTGAGATTGGCGAAGTGATAGCTCTCATGCTTGTCGGCGCAGGTTTCGATCGGAACGATCGTGCGATAGCCGTGGCTGAGCGCGTCCACCGCCGTCGCGCGCACGCAGCCCGATGTGCTGCCGCCGGTGACGATGACGGTATCGACCTTGTGCCACACGAGATAGCTCGCCAGCGGCGTTTCGAAGAAGGCCGAGGGCATCCGCTTGGTGAACTGAAGATCATCGTCCGCGATCTCGCAGCGCGGATCGAAGGCGTGGCGGTCGCTGGCGCACTTGATGTTCTGGAGCGAATCGGGCGTGTCGGTGCGCGTGCCCCACACGCCCGCGTCGCCCGCGTCGGCTTTGTAGGCGACATGGCTCCAGATGATGGGCATTCCCTTTGCGCGCGCCAGCCGGGAGATCTGATTGACGTATTCGATCTGGCGCGGATCGGTTTCATAGGCGGTCTTGAACATGTCGATGCGGGTATAGGCCTGCTGGAAATCGACGTTCAGAATCGCGAGTCGTGATCCGAAGCCGAACTTGCGCCGTGCGGGATTCGCCATCACCTCATCGAAAATCTGCCGGGCGGTCTTGCCGTCCGACACCATTTTCGTGCCCACGATCTCCATCTTCACCTCCTGAAACCGACGAAAAAAACATGGTCGGAAAATTAGGGCTTGTCGAGAAGAATTTGTCCGGACAAGTTAGGGGGTGTGAACATCACCCGCCACTTTCTCGATGTCGCCAGCCGGCGCGTCCACTACCGCAAGGCGGGCAGCGGGCCGCCGTTGCTGATGGTGCATCAAAGCCCGCGCTCGTCGGCTGAATATGAAGGGCTGATGCGTGAATGGGGGGCGCATTTCACCTGTATCGCCCCCGATACGCCCGGATTCGGGCAATCCGATCCGCTTGCCGGCGCGCCCGATATCGGCGATTTCGCGGAGGCGATCATCGCCTTCCTCGACGCCGCCGGGCTGGGGAAGGTGGCGGCCTATGGGTTTCACTCGGGCGGGATCATTCTCGTTTCGGCGCTGCGCCGGCATCCGGAGCGTTTCGCCGCGCTCGCGGTTGGCGGTTATGCGGTGTGGACCGAGGCGGAACAGGCGCTGTTCGATCAGGCGTATCTCCCGCCGTTCCGCCCGTCGGCATATGGTGAGCATCTGGCCTGGCTGTGGAACCGGCTGCTCGAACAGAGCTGGTTCTTCCCGTGGTTCGATGTCCGTCCGCCCGCGCGCCTGCCGCTGGCCCATGCGGATCCGGTTCGGGTGGATGCCGCGGCGCGCGAGTTGCTCGACAGCGGCGATGCCTATCGCGCCGGCTATGGCGCGGTGTTGCGCGCGCCGCGCGACATTCCCGATGCGGATGCGCAAACGCCGCCGGTGCTCATCACCGCTTATGACGGCGATCCGCTTCAGGCGCATCTTGCGCGACTGGGCGCGCTGCCCGCGCGATGGGAGGCGCGGGCGGTGGCGACGATGGGCGATCATCGGGCCGCGAGCCTTGCGTTTCTGCGCGGTCATCCCGCGCGGGCTTCGGCTGCGCCGGGGCAGATGCTGGACGAAGGCTTCGTTCGTGTGACGGGCGGGGGATTCGACGGCCTGATCCATTGGCGCGGCGATCGCGCCGCGCGCCGCATCCTGCTCCACGCGCCGGGCGGATCGACCGAACTGCTCGATGCGGCGGGCGTGCTGCTGATCGACCTGCCGGGGCACGGCCTGTCCGATGATTTTCACGGTGCGGGCGATCTTGCGGCGTGGGAGGCGGCGGTCGCCGCCGCCGTCACCGCGATTTCCACCGCGTCGGCGCGCTCGATCGTTGGCGAGGGTGTGTCGGCGCTGCTCGCGCTGGCGGTGGCGCGGCGGGTTGGCGCGGCCACGGTCGAGGCCTTTGATGCGCATATCCCGTTCGCGCGAGATGGCGCGGCGTGGCTCGCCAGCCAGCCCGATCCGGCGCCCGACCGCTTCGGCGGCCACCTCACGCGGGCATGGGGGATGGCGCGCGCGTCGCGGCTGTTCTGGCCGTGGTTTCGCGCCGACGCTGCCCATGCCATTCCATTCGAGCCGGGCGATCTCGCGCCCGAACGGCTCGCGCTCGCGCATCGCAGTCTGATCCGTGGCCGCGCCGCCGGGCCGCTGCTCGCGGCGCTGCTCGGGGCCGACCGCGCCGCGCTGGTCGCCGCCGCGCCGCCGATCACCAACTGGCAGTGCGCCGACTGGGCAAACGATCATCCCGAAATCTGGACACCACAAGCAGGAGAGAATTGATGGGAATTCGTGAAGACATGCCGCTGCTCGGGCGGCACGAGGGCGTCTGGGACGGCGTCTATACCTATTACAACGCCGCCGGCGAGAAGGTCGACGAACACAAGTCGCGCCTGTTCTGCCGCCTGCCCGATGGCGGTGATTATCCCTATCACCAGACCAATTACTACACCTGGGCCGATGGCCGCACCGAGACGCGTGACTTCCCGGCGGCCTATCGCGATGGCCGCATCTGGTGGGACAATGATCTCATCAAGGGCTGGGCCGCGGAGGTGCCGCTCGATGAGAACAAGCGCACGATGATGCTCTACTGGCAGCGCCAGGGGGATCCCGAACTGTATCTCTACGAGATGATCCAGCTTTCGGACGACGGCAAGAGCCGGTGCCGCACCTGGCACTGGATCCGCTCCGGCAAGCTCGAAACCCGCACCGCGATTCAGGAAACCTTCGTGACCGCGGACTGGCGCGCGCTCGAAAAGGAAATGGAGGCAGCCGCTGGCTGAGCCGCGCACCCTGTTCGCGAAGATCTGGGATCAGCACCGCATCGCCGATTTGCCCGGCGGCGCGGCGCTGATCGCGATCGACCGCATTTTCCTGCACGAGCGCACCGGCGCGGCGGCGCTCAACAGCCTCGCCGCCGCCGGGCGGGCGGTGCGCGATCCCGCGCGCATATTCTGCGTGATGGATCATATCGTCGATACAAGGCCGGGCCGCGATGATCGCACGCTGATGCCCGGCGGCCAGGCCTTCATCACCGAAACACGCGCGGCGGCGAAGGCGGCGGGGCTGACCTTGTTCGACGTGACCGATCCGGATCAGGGCATCGTCCATGTCGTTTCGCCCGAACTCGGGATTGTCCTGCCCGGCGCGACGCTGATCGCGCCCGACAGCCACACCTGTACGCAGGGCGCGCTTGGCGCGCTGGCCTGGGGGATCGGCTCGTCGGAAGCCGAGCACGCGATGGCGACGGGCACGCTGCGCGTCGCCCATCCCGGCACGATGCGGGTGACCTTCGCGGGCGCGCTCGTCCCCGGCGTCACCCCCAAGGACATGATCCTGACGCTTATCGCGCGGCACGGCGCCGGTGGCGGCAAGGGGCACGCGATCGAGTTCGCGGGGGAGGCCGTCACCGCGCTGGACATGGAAGCACGGATGACGCTGTGCAACATGGCGACCGAATTCGCCGCGATGATCGGCATGATCGCGCCCGACGAAACAGTCTTCGCCTGGCTCAAGGGGCGGCGTTACGCGCCGAACGGGGCGCAATGGGATGCGGCGGTCACGCACTGGCGCGCGCTTGCCGGCGATCCCGGCGCGGCGTTCGACGCCGAGATCACGATCGACGCCGCCACGATCGAGCCGATGATAAGCTGGGGCACCTCGCCCGAGCACAGCATCGGCATTTCCGGCGCGGTGCCTGCCGACGCCCCCGAACGCCCGTGCGCCTATATGGGGCTGGAACGCGGCCAGCCGCTCGCCGGCCTGCCGATCGACGCCGCCTTCATCGGCAGTTGCACCAACAGCCGCCTGTCCGATCTGCGCCGCGCGGCGGCGCTGCTTGAGAGGCGGCGCGTCGCGCACGGGATCAAGGCGCTGTGCGTCCCCGGATCGTCCGCGGTGAAGCGCGCCGCGGAAGCCGAGGGGCTCGACCGGATTTTCGTCGAGGCCGGTTTCGAATGGCGCGAGAGCGGCTGCTCGATGTGCTTTTACGCGGGCGGGGAGAGTTTCGCGCCGGGATCGCGCGTCATCTCCTCCACCAATCGCAATTTCGAGGGGCGGCAGGGGCCGGGCATCCGCACCCATATCGCCAGCCCAGAAATGGTCGCGGCGAGCGCGATCGCCGGGTGTATCGCCGATCCGCGGGAGTTGATGCGATGACCCCGCTCGTCACCCATGACGGCATTGCCGCGCCGCTCCTGCGCGACAATATCGACACCGACGCGATCATCCCCTCGCGCGAGATGAAGACGACCGGCAAGACCGGGCTTGCCGCCGGGCTGTTCGCTGGCTGGCGCTACGCGAGCGCCGGGAGCCGCGAACCAAACCGCGATTTCGTGCTCAATCAGCCGCGCTTCGCCGATGCGACGATCCTGATCGGCGGCGCGAATTTCGGTTGCGGTTCGAGCCGCGAACACGCCGTCTGGGCGCTGGCCGAATATGGCATCCGCGCGGTGATCGCCACGGGCTTCGCGCCGATCTTCTTCGGCAATTGCATTCGCAACGGGATCGTGCCCGTGGTGCTCGATCCCGGCGCGGTGGCGGATATCGCGGCTGCGGTGGCGGTCGACCCCGAAGCCAACCGCATCCATATCGACGTGCCCGCGAGAACGATCGCGCTGCGCGACGGGCGCGTCTGGGCCTTCCCGCTGGAGGAGGAGGCGCAGGCGATGCTGGTCGAGGGGCTGGACGCGATCGACCTCACCCTCAAGCTCGACGGCGCGATCGCCGCCTTTCACGCGCGCGATCGCGAAACGCGACCGTGGATCTATCTCGAAGGACAGAAATGACCAGTGTTCTCATCAGCGAGGTCGGCCCGCGCGACGGCCTGCAAAGCATTGCGCGGGTGATGCCGCTGGAGGCCAAGAAGGCGTGGATCGCCGCCGAGGCCGCCGCCGGCGTGCGCGAGATCGAGGTGGGCAGTTTCGTGCCCGCTAGCCTGCTGCCCCAGATGGCGGACACCGCCGCGCTGGTCGCCTTCGCGAACACCATTCCCGGCCTGGCGGTCGCCACGCTGGTGCCCAATCTGAAGGGCGCGGAGGACGCGATCGCGGCGGGTGCGGGCAAGCTCTCGATCCCCTTTTCGATGTCTGAAACGCACAGCCTGAAGAACGTCCGCAAAGGTCACGCCGCGATGATCGCCGAGATCGGCGCGATCGCCGCGCGCGTCGCTGCCGAGCCGGCAGCCACGCGCCCGCATTTCGAGGTGGGGCTGGCGACCGCGTTCGGCTGTACGATCGAAGGGCCGGTGGCCGAGGATCAGGTCGTCCGCCTTGCTGAATCCGCGATCGCGGCCGGCGCGGCCGAAGTGGGGCTGAGCGATACCACGGGCTACGCCAATCCGGCGCAGGTCAGGCGGCTGGTGCGGCGGGTGAAGGCGGCGATCGGGGCCGAGCGGCTCAATACGCTTCACCTCCACAACACGCGTGGGCTTGGCCTCGCCAATGCGCTCGCCGGGCTGGAGGAAGGGATCACCACGCTGGACAGTTCACTGGGCGGGCTTGGCGGATGCCCCTTCGCGCCGGGGGCGTCGGGCAATATCGTCACCGAGGATCTGGTCTTCATGCTCGAAGCGATGGGAATTGATACCGGCGTGGACCTCGACAAGCTGCTCGGCGTGCGCGCGATCCTCGCCGAGGCGCTGCCGGGCGAGCCGCTTTACGGATTCACGCCTGACGCGGGGCTGCCGCTCGGCTTCCGGGGGAACCGGGCATGAGCGCGCCGCAGCCGCTGGCCGGGATCAAGGTCGTCGAATTCACGCATATGGTGATGGGGCCGGCGGTCGGCGCGATCCTCGCCGGGCTGGGGGCGGAGGTGATCCGCGTCGAGCCGATCGGCGGCGATCGCACGCGCCGGCTGCTCGGATCGGGCGCCGGCTATTTCCCGATGTACAACCGCGACAAGGCGAGCATCTGTCTCGATCTCAAGCATCCCGATGGCGTCGGGATCGCGCGGCGGCTCGCGGAAGGGGCGGACGTGTTGATCGAGAATTATCGCCCCGGCGCGATGGATCGGCTCGGCCTTGGCTATGAGGCGCTGGCGGCGCGCAATCCGCGGCTCGTTTACTGTTCGGAAAAAGGCTTCCTTCCCGGCCCCTATGAGGAGCGCACCGCGCTCGACGAAGTGGCGCAGATGATGGGCGGCCTCGCTTATATGACCGGGCCGCCCGGCCGCCCGCTGCGCGCCGGATCGAGCGTGATCGACGTGACCGGCGGCATGTTCGGCGTGATCGCGATCCTTGCCGCGATCGAGGAGCGGCACCGCACCGGACGGGGGCAGAAGGTGCAAAGCTCGCTGTTCGAAACCACCGTCTATCTGATCGGCCAGCATATGGCGCAAAAGGCGGTGACCGGCAAAGCGGCCAGCCCGATGCCAGCGCGTATTTCCGCCTGGGCGATCTACGACGTGTTCGAAACGAAGGACGATGCCGGAATCTTCATTGGTGTCGTCAGCGATCCCTTGTGGGAAAAATTCTGTCGCCTGTTCGCGCTCGACGATCTGTGGCGCGACGAGAGCATCCGCGAAAACAACGCCCGCGTCCTCGCGCGCGATCGCATCCTGCCGCCGATCCGCGATCTGCTGCGCGGCTTCACCCGTGACGAACTCGTCGCGAAGCTCGAAGGCAGCGGGCTGCCTTTCGCCCCGATCGGCCGACCGGAGGATATGTTCGACGATCCGCACCTCGCCGCGAGCGGCGGGCTGGAGCCGGTGACGCTTCCCGATGGCGCCGAAACGCGCCTTCCCGTCCTGCCGATCGAGATGGCGGGGCAGCGGCCCGGCGGGCGCGCCACGCTGGCGCGCGCGGGGGCGGATACCGAAGCGATCCTGGCGGAACTGGGCTTCGATCGCGCGGCGCTAGACCAGTTGATCGCGGGCGGCGCGGTGGCGATCGCATAGCGGCGGCGGCTTGCGCGGGCGGATTTGGCAGGGGAGGGCGTAATGACGGATCTGGCCTATCCGGTGCTCGTATTCGCGCACCTGTTGCTGTTCGTGCTGTGGCTTGGCGGCGATGTTGGCGTGTTCATCCTCGGCCAGCATTTTCGCAAGCGGCACCGCTATACGCTGGAGCAGCGGCTGGCGTTGCTGACCCTGCTGGTCGAAGTCGACATGGTGCCGCGGACCGCCTGGGCGCTGATGGTTCCCGTATCGCTCTCCGTGGTCGCCATCGCCGGTTATTGGGCGATGCCGGCGTGGTTGCTCGTGGCGGCGTGGCTGGTGGGCGGCTGCTGGGTCTGGCTTGTCTGGGATGCGCATCTGCACGATCAGACCCCGCGCGCCGCGCGCGACCGGCGGATCGAATTGGTGCTGAAAACGGGGCTGGCGCTGTTCTATCTCGCGCTCGGCGCGATATCGCTTGCGACCCGCGCGCCGCTCTCGCCGCAATGGCTTGCCACCAAGGCGTTGCTGTTCGGCGTGATCTTCGTCGCGGCGATCATGATTGATGTCGCCTTCAAGCCGGTCGGGGCGCAACTTGGCCGCCTCATCAGCGAGGGATCGAGCGACGCGACCGAACTGCCATTGCTGAGAACGATGAACCGCACGCGCATCTGGGTGTGGGTGGTCTATCTGTTGCTGCTTGCGACAGCCTATCTCGGCCTTGCCAAGCCTTGATTACCGATGCGCCGGATCGAGATGGCGGAAGCGGGCTTCGACCTCCGCGCGATATGACCGGCTGACCGGCACTTCCAGTCCGTTCGAGAGCGTGACGATGCCGGTGTGGCCCGTGCGCCGGAACCCGCTGACGGCGCGATCGGCGATCCAGTTCGAGCGATGAACGCGGATTCCGGCGGTCGGCGCGGCCATCCTGATCGCATCGCCCAGCCGCAGGAGCGTCAGCGCCTCGCCCGCATCGGTGTAGATGCGTACATAATGATCCTCAGCGCGCAGCGCGATGATCGCGGCGCGCTGGGCGGGCGGGATTCGCTCTATCAGCCGTGGCAGCGCGGGGCGCGACGCTGCCTTGGCGGCGGGCGCGGATTGTGTCGGCTCCTTCGCGGGATAGCGATAGCGCGGCACGCCGAGCAGGCGATCGAATACGTAATTGGTGCCGATCCATGCGATCGTTCCCGGCGACAGCTTGAGCAGGAACTGGCCGAAAAAGCCCCAGCTCAATCGCATCGGCTCCGGCGTGCCGCCGATCGGCCCGCCCGAATGGAGCGAACTGATGAGCGCGAGAATCTCGACGATCGGCTCGCGCAGCACCAGCCCGGTAAGCAGCGGGCCGAGCAGGGTTATCACCCACATGGGAGGCCGAAATCGCGCGCCCAGCCGGAATATGATCGCGCTGCCAAGCGCGCCGGCCAGCCAGCCGATCATCACCGTCGCGCTCCACAGATAGAACGCGACGACGAAGCTCGCTTCTGCGCCGACGGTGATCCTGAGCAACGCGAGCGGCAGCGCGAGCAGCGCGAGCGGCACGACGCCGTACAGCAACGCCCCTGGCGAGAACGGCAGGGGGCCTGCCTTGCCGGGCTCGGCCCAGCGCAGAACCAGCGAGTTGCTCATGTCCGCCGGCGCCTCAGGAGGGTGGCCGATTTGGCGCCAGAAACGGGCAGACGCTGGCTCGCGGGGCATTCGCGAAATGCCAATGCCGTGGCATTTCGCGCAGCATCATGGCTATTCCCGAATAACATGCCACCCCCATTTGGCTCGTTGCGTAAATGACGCTGCCAACTTTCGTCGCGCCTCGTAAATTTGTCCAGTCAAATATCGGACGCTCCGATCCCGCCTGAGAGGTGATCGGGGCCGGCGTTGGAGGGGGCAGCGAATGAATGGTCTGAACGGCGGCGCGCGTCCGCGGCTGGTGGCCGCATTGTCCGGGATGCTTGCATTCGGCGTATGCGCGAGCGTGGCACTTCCGGCGACCGCCGATCCGATCGTGACGACCGCGGCGGGCCGGATCGCCGGAAAGCAACTCGGCAGCGCGACCGTGTATCACAATATCCCATATGCCGTCGCGGCGCGATGGGAAGCGCCGAAGGCTGCGGCGCGCTGGCAAGGCGTGCGCAACGGCGCGCGTCCGGGGCCGATCTGCCCGCAGCGCGCCGAAGGCCCGCTCGCCGCGATGCCGCAGAGCGAGGATTGCCTGAACCTCAACGTCTGGGTGCCCAGCGGCCACCACGCGAAGCCGCTGCCGGTGATGTTCTGGATTCACGGCGGCAGCTTCCGCGTCGGCAGTGGCTCGTCGCCGCTCTATGATGGTCAGGCGCTCGTCTCCAGAAACGTCATCCTGGTGTCGATCAACTACCGGCTCGGCGTGCTGGGGCGGTTCGCCTTGCCGGAACTGTCGAAGGAGCAGGCAGGCCAGCCGCGCGCCGATTACGGCCTGATGGATCAGATCGCCGCGCTCAAATGGGTGAAGCGCAATATCGGCGCATTCGGGGGCGATCCCGCCAATGTGACGATCTTCGGCTATTCGGCAGGCGGCGTTTCGGTCAATTATCTGATGACGGCGCCCGGCGCGCGTGGCCTGTTCGCGAAAGCGATCGCCGAAAGCGGCGGCATCCAGATCGACACCACGCAGCATATTTCGGAACGGCGCCCCGGCCCGCTGGGGGCACCGCTGGAGGAGCAGGGCGAGGCGCTGGCGAAGAATTTCGGGGCTGATGGCGCGCCCGCCTCGCTCGCGCGGCTGCGCACCGTGCCCGCCGCCGATCTGATCGCCTATCAGGAAAAGCACGCGATGGGATCGCTCAACCCGGTGGTCGACGGAATCCTGATTCCGGACGATATCGGGCGTGCTTTCAGCGAAGGGAAGCAGGCGCGGGTGCCCTACATGGCCGGATCGACCAGTTGGGAAGCGAGCCTGATCCATTATGTGCCGCGCCCGCTCCCGCCGCGTATGGTGCTCAGTGGCATCGCTGATGTCGAGGCGGCGCGCGCGGCGTTCGGCGGGCTGGACGACGCAGCGCTCGCCAGCGCGTGGTTCGCGGATTCGGTGTTTCTCGGCACCGCGCATTATCTGACGCGGGCGAGCGCGCGGATCGGCGAGCCATCCTATCTCTACTATTTCGATTATGTGCCCACCGCGCTTCGCGGCACCGTGCCCGGCGCGGCGCATGGCGACGAGGTGCCGTTCATTTTTGGCACGCTTCCCGCCAAGGTGCGCAACTTATCTGAGGCGCAGATCACGCCGGAGGATCGCAAGGTCTCCGCGCTGATGACCGCTTACTGGACCAATTTCGCGAGGAGCGGAAATCCCAATGGCGCCGGGCTGCCGCAACTGATCGCGCGCGATCCGGCGAGCTACGCGATCAACGTGCTCGATCAGGCGCCGCGCGTCATCAGCGATTTCAAGGCCGGGGAGATGAAATTCCTCGATGCTTATTATGCTGAACATATGGGTGGGGCGAAGTAGGGCGGTGAAGACCGATGTATCTCGCAGGGAATTGCTCGCTGCCGGGGGCGCGGGCGTGATCGCCGTGGCAGGCGCCGGGCCGGCGCGCGCGAAGGGCGCGGTGGAGGCTGACGTTGCCATCGTCGGTGCCGGGTTGAGCGGCCTGATGGCGGCGGCGTTGCTGGAGGAGGCCGGCGCGCGCGTCGTCGTGCTGGAGGGTGCGCGGCGCGTCGGGGGGCGCGCGTACACGCTCACCGATCTTCCGGGGAAGCCCGAAGCGGGCGGCATACAGATCGGTAGCAATTATGCGCGGCTGATCGCGCTGGCGAAGCGTCACGATATCCCGCTGGTGCCAGGCGGGGAGTTCGATCGGACGGCGCTCTACCACATTCGTGGAGAGACGTTGACCGACGCGCAATGGCCGACCGCGACGGCCAATCTGTTGACCGGGGCCGAACGCGCGGTGCCGCCGGCGGCGCTGGGGATGGTCTTCGCCCGGCGGATGCCGCATCTGGCGAATACCAGCGCCTGGCGCGGCGGCAAGGGCCACGCGCTCGATACCGCCTATGACACGGCGCTCCGGGCGGCTGGCGCGAGTGACGAGGCGATCCGCCTGATCGCGAGCAATATGGATCGCGGCAATCTCGCGCATTATTCGGCGCTCAATCCCGCGCGGTCGGCGGCGTTCTTCGCCTTGTCGCAACCGGGTTCGCTGCGGGTGATTGCGGGCGGGTCGCAGCGCCTGGTGGAGGCCGCCGCCGCATCGCTCAGCAATCCGCCACGGCTCGGCCAGATCGTTACCGGCATCAGCGAGGGCGCGACGGGCGTGCGGATCGCGATCGCGGGCGGCGGCTCGCTTTTCGCCCGGCATGTGATCTGCACGATCCCGTTCGCCGCGATGCGCGGCATCGCGCTCGACGGGCCATCGGCGGCGGCGATGAAGCCGGCAATCGCCGCGCTGCCCTATACCCATGCGAGCTTCGCCTATATTTCGGCGACCGAGCCGTTCTGGAACAGCGACGGCCTGCCGCGGATGATCTGGAGCGATGATCCGCTGATCGGGCGCGTCTTCGTGCTTGGCGACGATCCGGCGATGCTCAAGGTGTGGCTCAGCGGCGCCGACGCCGATGCGATCGACCGCGCCGATCCGCGTGAAGCAGGCGCGACGATCATCGCGCGGCTGGAGGCGGCGCGCCCGTCGGCGAAGGGCAAGCTGCGGCTGGAACGCATGTTCAGCTGGCAGCGGGAGCCGATGGCGCGCGGCGTCTATCACCATATCGGCACCGGCCAGCAGGCGCTGCTCGCGCGCGCGGTGGTGGCCGCGGGCAAGCGGCTGCACTTTGCCGGCGAGCATCTGGCGCAGGAGGCGTCGGGAATGGAAGGCGCGCTCGAATCTGGCGAGCGCGCCGCGCGGGAGATCATCGCGAAGCTTTAGGCGGCGACCGGCCGCGACCCACCGGAATTTGGTTCAAGGCGACCAAGATCGCTGATTGGAGGAGACACTCTCGTGAAATATGTTGTTGCTTTGAAACTGTCGGTCGCCGCGATGGCGCTGCTGCCGATCCCCGCCTTCGCCGAGGAGGTCGCGCAGGCCGGTCATCAGCCAGCCGCCGCCAGCGACAATCCGTTCGCGGAGGGCGATGTCGTCGTCACCGCGCGGAAGAAGGCGGAAGCGCTGTCGGATGTGCCGCTGGCGATCACCGCGTTCGATTCCAGCCGGATAGACCGCGCGGGGATCCAGGATCTGAACGATGTCGCGCGGCTTACGCCGGGGCTGAACTTCACCTCGGTGATCGGCGAATTCATGCCCACGCCGATCATCCGCGGCGTGGCGCAGACCGATCTGTTCGGCTCGGACCCCAATGTCGCCATCTTCGTCGACGGCGTTTACACCGGCGCGCGCGAGGCGCTCAACTTCGCGCAGGCGGATATCGAGCGGATCGAGGTCGTCAAGGGGCCACAGAGCGCGCTTTATGGCCGCAACGCCTTTGCCGGCGCGATCAACATCATCTCGAAGCGCCCGACCAAGGATTTCTCGGGGCGCGGCGAATTCACCTATGGCACCAACGGGCGCTTCGCGGCGGTCGGCTCGATTTCGGTTCCGGTCGTCCCCGATGTGCTCGCGGTGAAAGTCACCGCCTCCCACAGCGAATATGACGGCGCCTACCGGAACACGCTGGGCGGCCCGCGCCTCGGCGGGTATGATTACAATACCTTCCAGGGTACCGCGCGCTTCACCCCGATCCCGGACATGGAGATTGTCGGCGGGGTCTATTATTCGGACGACAAGATCAGCCCGCCCGCCGTTTCGGCGCTTCAGCCCAATTGCCAGCCGTCGCGCGGGGTCAACCAGACATGGTGCGGGGAGCTTCCGACGCTTGGCAAGATGGAACTGGGCTCCCACCCGGACGCCTATGGGCAGACGCGCAAGACGCTGCGCGCCTTCCTCGACGCCAAATTCAACATCGGCGACTGGCAGTTCAGCTGGCTGACCGGGTATAACAACGTCAAGCTCACCGCGCTGACCGATGCGACGCGTGGCGATCTGGCGACCTTTGCCTATCGCACGAAAACGGGGGGCATCAGCAGCTTCAACACCTATCTGCTGCGTGACGAGGGCACGCCCCGCTTCCGTGAACTGAGCCAGGAAATCCGCCTGACCTCGCCGCAGCAAGCGCCGATCCGCGGCAGCATCGGCGCTTATTTCTTCTCGGGCGATCAGACGCGGCCGAATTTCGACGGCGTCATCACTGCGCCGTTGCCCGCCAATTTCCTGATGACGTTCCCCGTGCCGGGGCCGTGGAACACCTTCTTCGACGGGGTGCACTTCGACAAGACGGTGACGCGGCACACCGAGAATGCGGCGGCTTTCGGCTCGCTCGAAGGGGACATCACCTCGAAGCTCACGCTGCGCGGCGAGCTTCGTTACAGCTACGAGAACCAGCATACGCTGCGCCAGGCTTCCAATATCGGGCAGCCGACGGCGGCGATCAACAAGAAGCTCAGCTTCACCACCTGGACCCCGCGCGCGAGCCTGCAATATAAGGTCAGCCGCGAACTGATGTTCTATTCGTCCGCGGCGCGCGGCGCGAAGCCGGGCGGCTTCGATCTCAATGCCCCGACCGAGCATTACAATCCGGAATATAACTGGACCTATGAACTGGGCACCAAGGGCAGCCTGTTCAACGGCCATGTCACCTTCGATATCGACGCATTCTATATCAACTGGACCCAGATCCAGATTCCGGTGCTCGATCTGACGCAGGCGCCCCCGGTCACGGTGACGCGCAACCTCGGCGACGCGCATTCGAAGGGCGTCGAGGCCCAGTTCAACATCTATCCCACGCGCAACTTCAGCATCGGCCTTGGCGGATCATATACCGACGCGCGCTATACCAAGGCGGTAAACGCGGGCTTCGCCAGCTTCCCGTCGTTCGCGCCCAATGGCGATGTCACCGGCAACCGGCTTCAGGCCGCGCCGCAGTGGCAGTTCACCGGCTCGCTCGATTATCGCCAGCCGATCGTGGATGATGTTGCCGGCTTCCTGCACGTCGATGCGTCGTATCGCGCGAAGGAATATATGGATTCGACCAACCTCACGGTCATCCCGAGCCAGACGCAGATGAATCTGCGCACCGGCGTCGAGGATGGCCGGCTGCGGGTGGAATTCTTCGTCACCAATCTGTTCGACAACCGGCGACCGACCTTCGCCTTCCGCGACGTATATCTCAGCAACGTGCTGAACGGTCAGCCGATCGTCTATGCGCCCCGGATCACGGTTTCGAACCCGAGCGGGCGCGAACTGGGGGTGCGCACCTCGATCCGCTTCTGATTTCGTGAATGAAGGCCGCGCGGGATCGCGTGGCCGCCAAGCGCGATCCCCTCGTCACGCTGCCGCTTATGGCATCGTGACGGGGGGATGTCGCTGTGGACATGATCGCCGCAAGGCCGCAAGGGGAGGTGAGCTACATTCATCTTTATCAGGCGCTATTCGTTTGAAGACGAAAAAGGGAAGTCGTTACCCTGTCCCTCCGACACCGTTCGCTTCATCGCCGAAGGCTGCGGTTCCGCAATAAACGAATCCGTTTCTGGACAGGGAGAGCAATGGTCAATTTCAAGCACGCTGCCGCTGCGGTGGCATTCGCAACGATGCTGAACGCGACAACCGCGCTGGCGCAGGTCGCCCCGGTCGCCGAGCGCGATACGGCGGCGGAGGACAGCGGCGCGCTCAACGATATTCTCGTCGTCGCGCAGAAGCGGCAGGAAAAGCTCGGGGACGTTCCGATCTCGGTCGATGTCGTCCAGGGCGAGAGCCTCCAGCGCCTGAACCTTTCGAATTTCGAACAGATGTCGCGCTATGTGCCGACGTTCAACGTGTCCGAAACCGCGAGCGGCAATCGCATCACCTTGCGCGGGATCAGCTCGGGCACCAATCGCGGATTCGAGCAGTCGGTCGGGCTGTTCGTCGATGGCATCTATGCGGGCCGCGCGGCGCAATTCTCCTCGCCCTTCTTCGATGTCGAGCGGATCGAGGTGCTGAAGGGGCCGCAGAGCATCCTGTTCGGGAAGAACACGGTGGCGGGCGCCGTCAGCATCATCACCGCGCGTCCGACGAAGGAGGCCTCGCTGCTGATGAGCGCGGGCTATGAGACGCGCTTCGGCGGCTACAATGTCTCCGCCGTGGCGAACGAGCCGCTGACCGACAATCTGCAGATGCGGATCGCGGTGCGCCGCGAGCAGCGGCTGCACGGCGTGCTCTACAACTCGTTGATGAAGGCCCACGAGCCATCGCGCGAGAACGATGTGGCGCGTGTCTCGCTCGCGTGGCAGCCCGGCGCGGTCGAGGTGAACGCGAAGTACGAATATTCGGATCAGGTTCGCAACGGCAGCCTGTTCCAGGTCATCGCTTCGGGCGGGCGCGATGCCTTGTTTAAGAGCGTCGACCCGCAGTTCGAGACCAACCTCGATCTGCGCAACAGCATCGGCAAGCCGAATTCCGATCTCAATTCGATCGCCGCGCACAATGCGGCGCTGCGCATCGACGTGCCGATCGGGCGCGGCCATCTGACCTCGGACACGGGCTATTCGACCTATAAGGTGAAATCCGAGCGTGAGGATGCGGATTTCACGCCGGTGCAACTGATCGAGTTCAGCAACCGCGAGAAGTTCACCCAGTTCAGCCAGGAATTGCGCTACGCTTCGCCGGCGGATGACACGATCGCCTATACGATCGGCGCATTCTATCAGAACCAGCATTATCTGAACGCGCCGGTCTATTTCATCACCGCGAGCGCCGTCGGGCTGTTCGACGTGAACAGCGCGCGCCATTTCAACCAGCGCGCCGACACGTACAGCGCGTTCGGCGAACTGAGCGTTCAGTTGGCGCCGGGCCTGCGGGTGATCGGTGGTGGTCGCTACGTCGCGGAAAACAAGCGCGTCGCGCGCGATCTTTCGGTCATCAACCCGCTGACCGGGCTGCCCGCGACGGACCCGACCGTTCTTGCGCTGACCCAGCGCCTGTTCGGGACGCGCAACTTCGCGCTCGATCAGAAGCTGAACGAGCGCCAGTTCACCCCGGCGGTGACGTTGCAGTACAAGCCTTACGAAGGGCTGATGACCTATGCGAAGTTCTCGCGCGGCTTCAAGAGCGGCGGGTTCGACGCATCGGACGGGATGGGGACGGCCAATCCTTATCTGAGCGAAAACGTCTCGGCATATGAGGCGGGCGTCAAATGGGATGCGAGCCGCCGTCTCAACATGAACCTCACCGGCTTCTACTCGCGCTTCAACAATCTTCAGTCGCAGGTGTATAACGGGATCGCGTTCATCACCACCAACGCCGCGCGGGCGAGTGCGCGTGGGGTGGAGTTCGAAACGCGGTGGCGCCCGATCAAGCCGCTCACGCTCTCCGGCTCGGCGGCTTATCTCGACGCGCATTACGACGATTATCGCGGTGCTGCTTGCACCACCGGGCAGGCAGCGGCATTCGCCGCGTCCGGCGCGGCGGGCTCGTGCACCCAGGATCTGAGCGGGCGTCCGTTGACGGATGCGTCGCGCTGGACGGCAAGCCTCAACGCCAATTTCGAGCAGGGCCTGGCGAACGACTGGCGGATGCAGCTCAACGCGGGGACCAATATCCGCAGTTCGGCCTATGTCGCGCCCGATCTCGATCCGATCGGATTGCAGAAGGGCTATGCGACGATCGACGGCAGCATCGAGTTGATCTCGCCAAGCGATACGTTCACCATCTCGCTGGTCGGCAAGAATCTCGGCGATGTTCGCGCGAAAACCTATGTCGTGAACAGCCCGTTCTTCAGCGGCACAAAGAGCGCATCAATCAACGAGCCGCGGACGGTGGAAATCCGCGGAACACTTCGCTTCTGATCCACAACCTGAACCGGCCGGCGCGGTGGCGCCGGTCGGGCGGGAAGCATATGTAACCCCGGCCACCAGCCGATCGCGGCCAGGCGCGTGGGGCGAGGCAAGGGAGGCGGGGCTTTGGACTGGAAGGTCAACCGGCGGCAGACGATGGCGATCGGCATCGCGGGCGCCGCCGGCGCGGGTGCGATGCTCGAAGGAATGGGTGTCGCGGCGGTCTCCGGCCCGGAGCCGATCGTCACACGCGGCAGCGCGCGCGATCTGATTACCGTCACCGCCGGCACCAACTTCGTCGTCGCGCCAGCCCCTGACGGATCGACGCTGGCGATTGATCTCGGCGGCATGATCTGGCTGCTGCCCGTCGCGGGCGGCAAGGCGCATCGCCTGACCGATCCGATGCTTGAGGCGAGCCAGCCGGATTGGCTGGGTGATGGCAAGGGCCTTGTCTTTCAGGCTTATACCCATGGCTATTTCCAGCTCTGGCGCGTCGATGCGACGAGCGGCGAGTTGCAGCAACTGACCACCGGCACAGCCGACAGCCGCGAACCTGCGGTATCGCCAGATGGCAAGCGCATCGCTTATGTGTCCGATCGCGGGCGACGGTGTCGTGTCCATATTCTCGATCTCGCGACGCTCCAAAGCACCGCGTGGAACGATTTCCCCGGAGAGGCGGCGCAGCCGAGCTGGTCGCCGGACGGTCGGGAGATCGTCTGCGTCGTGGATGGCCACCGGATCGTCGCCGCGTCGCAGGCAGGCCCGGTGCGCGAGATCGCGGCGGTTCCGCGCGGGCGCAATCCGCTCGACCGCAGCCTTGTCGCCGGCCCGGCCTTCACGTTCGACGGCAAAGGCGTGGCCTATGTCGAGGTGATCGGCGTGGCCGCGCGGCTGCGAACGGGCGGTGGCGCGGACCTGGTTTCCGGGGAAGATGTGTTTCCTTTCCGTCCGCGCTGGCAGGCGGACGGCAGATTTTTCTATTCCGCCGACGGCGCGATCCGCCGCCGGGCGCCCGGCGCTGCCAAAGCCGCGGACGTTCCGTTCGAACTGGCGCTGGCGCTGCCGCGCAATCAGCCGCGCAAACCGCGTGCCGCTGATGCCCCCGGCAAGCCACAGCCGGTGCGCGGGATCGGTTCCCCGGCGCTTTCGCCGGACGGGGGGCAGATCGCTTTCCGTGCATTGAACGCGCTGTGGATCATGCTGATCGGCCAGCCGCCTCGCGAGATTCTGGCGGACGGCTATTGCATCGTCGATCCGGCCTGGTCGCCCGATGGCAGACAACTCGCCTTCGCCAGCGATCGCGGCGGCACGTTCGACATCTGGCTGCGCGACAATGCGAGCGGCGCGTTGCGCCAGCTTACGCATCATGACGGCGCGGCGAGTGGCCCGGCCTGGTCGCCCGATGGCAAGCGCGTCTCGTTCCTCGACCAGAAGGGCGCGCTGTTCGTCTGCACGGTGGACGGCGGCGAGGTGCGCAAGGTGCAAGGGCCGCTGTTCCTGCCCGGCAAGCCGAGTTGGGGGCGGGACGGCAAGACGCTGGCGCTCGCCGCGCTGGTGCCGTCGTCGGCGCGATTCCGCGAAGGCAAGAACCAGATATTGCTGGTCGATGTCGACAGCGGCAAATCGCGCTACCTCTCGCTGCCCGGCGAAGCCTCGATCGCGACGCGCGGGGATGACGGGCCGGTCTGGTCGCCAGACGGGAGCCATATCGCCTTCGTCGTCGCCTCGCGCCTGTGGGTGTGGCCGATCGGGCCGGACGGCACACCGACGGGCGACCCGCGCGCGATCGGCGACGAGATCGCCGATTGCCCGTCGTGGAGCGCGGACGGACGCAAATTGCTCTATCTGTCGGCGGGGAAACTGCGCCTGACCGATCCGTCGGGCGCCGCACCGGTAACGATCCCGATGCGGTTTCAGTGGGCGCGACCGAAGCGCGATCGCCGGATGCTGGTGCGCGCGGGGAAGATGTGGGACGGGCAGCGCCGCATCGCACAGGAAATGACCGATATCGGCATCGTCAACGGCACGATCACCTCGGTCTCACCCGCGTCGGGCGAGAAGCCGGGCGGCGATGTCGAGTTCGTCGACGCGTCGTCGCTGATGGTCATGCCCGGTCTGGTTGACGTGCATACCCACCTCCAGATGGCGGGCCATGGCTATGGCGATCGCGAGGGGCGGTTGTGGCTCTCCATGGGGATCACCACGATCCGCTCGCTGGCTGGCCCGGCCTATCACATGGTCGAATATCGCGAGGCGATCGCGAGCGGGCGGCGCGTCGGCCCGCATGTGATCGCGACGGGGGAGGCGATCGACGGGCCGCGCATTTTCTATCACATGATGCGCCCGGTGACCGAGCCGGGACAACTCGCCCGCGAACTGGAGCGCGCGCGGGCGCTCTCTTATGATGTGATGAAATGCTATGTCCGGCTGCCGGCCGAGACGCAGCGTGAGGTGGTGCGCTGGGGGCATCGCCACGGCCTGCCGGCGACCTCCCATTATCTCTATCCCGGCGCCTTCTTCGGCATGGACGGGCTGGAGCATATGGGCGCCACCAACAAGCTCGGCTATTCGCACACCGTTTCGCAGACCGGCCGGGTCTATGGCGATGTCGAGGCCGCGCTGGCCCATACCGGGGCGGCGCATGTGCCGACCCTGTTTCAGGCATCGGTGCTGTATCGCGACGATCCCGCGCTGGTCGAGGATGAGCGCCTGCGCACGCTGTTGCCGCCATGGGAATATGCGCGTCTGAAGGATCTTGTGCGTGCCACCGATCCCGCCTCGCGGGCGGCGCAACTGGGCATCCTCGAACATAATGTCGCGCATGTCCGGCGGCTGATGGCGCTTGGCGGGCTGATCGTGTCTGGCACCGATGCGCCGCTCGATCTTGCGGGGGCGAGCCTGCACATGAATTTGCGCGGCATGGTGCGTTTCGGTGTCACGCCGGTCGATGCGCTGTTCACCGCGACGCGCAACGCCGGGCGAATGCTCAACCAGCGCATTGGCGAGATCGCCCGCGGCGCGCGCGCGGACCTCGCGATCGTCAGCGGAAATCCGCTTGAGCGGATCGAGGATGCGGCGAATGTCCGTCAGGTAATCGCGGGCGGCGTGCGGCATGACATCCCCTCGCTGCTCACGCCGTTCCGCGCGGGGAGCGCGGGGATGCCATCGCCGGTCACCGCATCAATTCTGCCGCGCTCGCCTTATTGGTGGCATCAGGCGGCGTTCGTGGAAGGCTGTCGCGGCTCCTGTTGCAGCCACGCCTGATCTGGCGCGCTTTTGCGAGCCGGCGGGTGGTTTCACCCGCCTTGAAATCGCTTTAGCCGTGCCCCGGTGCTCCGTCCGTGCGCAGCGCACGAACGAAGATAGCGGTCAGCACGAAGCCGAGCAGCGGGGCCGCCGTGGCGACGATCAGCAGCAGATGCGCCGCGCCGTCACTCGCGCCCGCCTTCGGATCGAACCCGAGCAGCGCAAGCGGCAATAGCGCCGACGCGCCAAGCCCGCTGCCCAGCTTGTCGAAGAAATTGGTCATCGCGAATGCCGCGCCACGAACTTCGCAGCCGGTACGCGCGATATAGGCGTTGGCGAGCACCCCGGTGATCGAGCGCAGCAGATACGGGCCGGCGCCGAAGCCGAGGCCCATCAGCGCCTGCATGGCGAACAGCCCAGCCGCGCCCATGCGCGTTGCGAACGGCAGTAGCAGGACGGCGGCGCAAAGAAACAAACAGGCCGCGAGCAGCGTCTTCCTGTCACCCAGCCGGTTGGCGATCTTCATCCAGCCGACCATGCCGAGCGGGGCGATCGCGAAGGTGAATGCCATGCTCAGCGCGAAATATTTCGGCGCGTGATAAAGGTGCTCGGCGACGAAAAAGCCCATCGTCGCCATCGCCGTCCAGGCGCTGTTGTAGATCAGGATGGCGAGCGAGAGCAGCACGAAATCGCGGCTGAGCAGGAAGGGGCGGAGGATCGACCAGTCCGCCACGGCGTGCGCGCTGATCCGCCCTTCCCGATCGGGCGTGAAGCAATAGGTTATGATCGTGCACAATGTGATCGAGACGAGGATGAACAGCCCGGCGGTGCGCGCCTGCGCGGCGATGTCGCTGCCGTAAAAGTGGCTGGCGGTCGCCACCAGCCCGAAGACCCCGAGAATGCCCGCGATAACGCCGACTTCGCGATAGCCGAACAGGCGGGAAAGCGTGCGCGGATCGTCGGTCATCGCCGCCGCCCAGGCCTGATGCACGATCATCCCGATGGTGAAGGCGATGTAGATCGCGCCGCCGCCCGCGATCAGATAGACCGGCCCGACGAGCGACTTGATCGGCATGAAGATCAGCAGCACCGCGATCAGATAGAGCGGTAGCGCGATCAGCAGCCATGGGCGGTGCTTCTGACGGAAGGGGGCGCGGTCTATGGCGATGCCGATGAAGGGATCGCAGATCGCGTCGATCACCCGGATCAGCATCAGCGCCGAGGCGACGAGCGCCAGCGGCATCCCCAGCGCCTGGCTGTAGAATGGCGGAATGAAGCTGCCGATCGCCGCCGTGGTGGCGATGAGCGGGATGGCGTAGATGCAATAAGCGAGCAATTGCCCGCGCGAGAGCGGCCGGTCGGCAGGTGCGGTCATGCCGCGCTCTGCCGCCAAATGCCGCGCGCCACAATGGCGGGGGCCGGCGTGGCGTTCCAATCCTCGATCCGGTTTTCCCGAGCCATCCCCGATCCTCTCTGGCTTGTTTTCGTGTCAGTCGATGAAGCGCGCGAGCAGCTCGCTCTTGTAGAGCTTGCCCGTGTCGTGGCGGGGCAGGCTGTCGGCGAGTTCGATCCGTTTGGGCGCCTTGACCGGGCCGAGCCGGAGACGGGCATATTGCAGCAGCGCCTCGCGCAATCTGTCGGTGTCCGCCACGCCCTCGACCGGCTGGATCACCGCCACCGCGACCTGGCCGAGATCCTCGTGCGGAATCCCGATCACCGCCGCGTCGCGCACCTCATCATGTTCCAGGAACATCGCTTCGATTTCCTGCGGATAGATATTCACGCCGCCGGAGATGATCGTGAAATGGCGCCGGTCGGTGAGATAGAGGAAACCATCCGCATCGACATGGCCGACATCGCCGAAGGTGCGCCAGCCGCGATCGTTGGTCGCTCGCCGGGTCTTCTCGTCATCGTTCCAATAGGCGAACCGCGCGGCGGATTCGAAATAGATGTCGCCGGTTTCGCCGGGCGGCAGATCGTTACCCTCGGCATCGAGGATATGCACCGTGCAGCCCGATGGCCGCCCGACCGATCCGGGATGGTTCAGCCAGTCGATCGAGTTGATCGACGCCGATCCGATCCCTTCGCTGCCCGAATAATATTCGTCGATGATCGGCCCCCACCATTCGATCATCGCGCGCTTCACATGCACCGGGCATGGCGCCGCGCCGTGCACCGCGTGGCGATGACGCGACAGATCATGCGCCGCGCGCTCCGCCGGCGGGAGGCGGAGCAGGCGATGGAACATGGTGGGCACCCACAGGCTGTGCGTGCAACCATATCGCGCAAGCTGGCCGAGCGCCTCCCCCGCATCGAAGCGTTCGGGAATGACGACCACGGCACCCGCCGAGAGCGCGGCGGTGAGGAAACGGTGCGGGGCAGCGTGATAGAGCGGGCAGGGGCAGTAGAATACCGCCTCATGATCCACGCCATAGCCCCTGACGAGGCCGGTGTTCGCAGGGTCGGATATCCCCATCGGGCCATCGGGCAATTCCTTGCGGATGCCCTTCGGTCGGCCGGTCGTGCCCGAACTGTAGAGCATCACCGCGCCGGGCGAGCAATCGTCGGGCAGCGTATCGGGCATCCGCGCGGTCAGCGCGTGCCAATCGGGGATGCCTTCGCCCAGGTCTATGCCGAGGATCGTGTCATGGATCGCGCGCAGCGCGGCCATATCCTCAGCCGCGAAGCTGCCGTTGGCGAAAATCGCGGCCCGCGCGCCGGAATCGGCGAGGATATAGGCCGCATCCTCGACCGACAGCTTGGTGGAGAGGAGGACGTAGAACAACCCGCTGCGCTGCGCGGCGAGCATCGCCGACAGGAATTCGGGCCGGTTGGTGATCGACAGCGCGACGCAATCGCCGCGCTTCAGCCCGAGCGAGCGGAAGGCGTGCGCCGCGCGATTGGCGGCGGCATCAAGCTCGCCACGGGTAAGCGTGATCCCGCTCGACGGGAAGATCGCGACCGGGCGATCAGGGGTGGCGGCGGCATGGTCGATGAAGCTGGGCATAAGCGGGCCGGTTTTCGTCCTGTCCTGTCTCGCGGGGTTCAGGCGGCGACGAGCCGGTTCATGTCCTCGGCGGCGGCGCGATACTGACGCGCCAGGTCATCAACGATCCCGGCGACAGGCTCCGCGCCGCTGATCGAGCCGCAGCCGTGCCCACAGCCGCGAATGTCCTTCCAGACCTTGATCTCGCCATCGTCGCCCTTGCGGTATTTCGCGGTTTCGGGGCTGTATTTCGGCAGATTGTCGAGGTCGAAGCCGGCGGCGGCTATGGTTTGCTTGATATAATTGCCGTAAATGCCGGTGAACATGTTGGTATAGATGATGTCATCGGCGCCGGAGGCGATCACGTCCTCCTTGTGCGCTTCCGACGCATTCGATTCCGCCGCCGCGAGGAACCGCGTGCCGAGATATGCGAAATCGGCGCCCATCGCCTGCGCGGCATAGACATCGCGCCCGGTGCTCATCGCGCCGGACAGGATGATCGTGCCGTCGAAGAATTCCTTCACCTGATTGACCAGCGCGAACGGGCTCTTGTCACCTCCCTGACCACCGGCACCGGCGGCGACGAGGATCAGCCCGTCCACCCCCATTGATGCCGCCTTGCGCGCATGGCGCAGGTTGGTGACATCGTGAAAGACCAGCCCGCCGTAGCGATGCACCTCATCGAGGATTTCGCGCGGCGGCGCGCGCAGGCTGGTGATAATCAGCGGCACCTGTTCGCGCACGATGGTGATGAGATCCTGCTCCCACCGATCGTTGCGTTCCGACATTACCTGATTGACCCCGAACGGCGCCACCTTGCGCCCCGGCTCCGCCGCCTGGATCGCGGCCAGCCGCTCGCGGATTTCCCGAATCCAGTCGGTCAGCGCGGCCTGCGGACGCGCGTTGAGCGCGGGAAAGGTGCCGATGATGCCGCTGGCGCATTGCGCGACGACCATTTCGATCCCCGATGCGATGAACATCGGCGCGCCGATCACCGGAAGCCTCAGATGGTCACGAAACTGGGCGGGAACGGTCAACGCGGGTCTCCTTCACGGGCGTCACGCGCTCGATCGGCGTGATTGCGATGATGGTTCCCCCAGCGCGGGTTCGCGAGCAAACGATTTGAGGCCGTGATAGGTGATTGTGGTTCACCAACCTTGGGCTGGCGCCGCGAAATGCGCGCGCAAGCGCATTTCAAAAACGATATTCTCAGCCGGTGCGCTCGATCGCGCTGTTGAGCCAGCGCCGGAAGCGGCCATAGGTGGACTGGAGCTTGCGCGATTTGCGCACCGCGATCCAATAGGACAGGTCTGACCGGATCACGCCATCGCCGAGCGGCAGAACCTCGCCCTGCGCGACCAGCTTGTCCGCGAACCACGTGGGCGCCAGCGCGATGCCCTTGCCCCGTGCGGCGGCGTGGCAGGCGGTGAGCACCGAATCGAAGCGCACCTGCCGCGCGGTGGGCGCCATCGTATAGCCCAGCGATCTGAGCGCATTTTCCCACGGCATCGAATTGGTGCTGGCGTTCAGGATCGGGCCAAGCACGATATCGCCCGAAACGATCGGCGTTTCGGATTGCGCGGAATAGACCGCCTTCAGCGTGAACGGCATCAGATCCTCATATTCCCAGCCTTCGCCGGGATATGGCCCGATGCCGATCAGGATATCGAAATCCCCCCGCATCCCGCCTTCGCTGATGGTGAGGCTGGTGGAATCGACCTGAAAATCGGGGAAGCGGCGGCGGAACTCATCGAGGTTGGAAAGGATGAACTGTTCGGCGAACGCCGCCATCGAACAGAGCCTGACGCGCCGGGTTTCCGGGCGGTCGGTAAGTTCGCGCCAGTGATCGTCGATCGTGGCGATCGCCTGCGCGATCGTTGCCGAAAGCTGGCGGGCGTTGTCGGCCGGGCGAATGCCCTGGCCATCGCGTTCGAACAGCCGCTGGCCGAATTGCTCCTCCAGCAGCCGGATGCGATGGCTGATCGCGGAAGGGGTGAGGTGCATTTCCTCAGCCGCGCGTTTCAGGCTGCCAAGGCGGGTGACCGCCTCCAGCGTCTGCAACAGGATCAGTGGCGGCATCGACGGTCTCAAGTGGCAACCCTTGCGAGCGACACAGCAACAAATGAAGGCGCCGCTGCGTGAAGCGCGGCCCGGATTAGCTCGGGAGGGCGTTCGGCTCAATCGCCGCCGGGCCATGCGGTTGAAATGATTTCACAGGCGGCGGCGCAATTTCGCTTGAGCAGCGGCGCCGATTGGGTTTGGACCCTCAAAGGCCGCGAAGCCGCGCGATCAAGAAGGAGAGAGCCGACATGGAATGCGTAACGGTCGAGATGGATGGGCCGATCATGATCGTGACGCTGAATCGGCCGGAAAAGCGCAATGCGTGGAACGGCGCGATGGTGGAGGCGTTCCGCCGCGTCTGGATCGACTTCGCCGCGCGCGACGATGCGAGCGTCTGCGTGGTGCGCGCCGCCGGCCCGGTTTTCTCCGCCGGGCTCGATTTCCGGGATCCGCCCGCGAACGACGATGGTGCGCTGCCCAACACGAATGTGCCGTGCGACAAGCCGATCATCGTCGCGGTGGAGGGCGCGTGTCTTGGCATGGCCTGTTCGCTGGTGCTGATGAGCGATATCGTGATCGCCGGCCCCGGCGCGAGCTTCGCCTATCTCGAAGCGACGATGGGGTTCCACGGCGGGCTGATGGCGGGCTTTGCCGGGCGGATGCTCTACAAGCCCGGTCTGCAATGGATTTTGACCGGCGAGGCGATGCCGGCGGCGCGCGCGCGGGAGATCGGCTTCGTCAATGAGGTGACCGAGGAGGGCGCGGCGTTCGATCGCGCGATGGCGGTGGCGCGGCGGATCGCGGGCAATGCGCCGCTCGCGGTGCGCTCGATGAAGGCGATCGCGTTGCAGACGCTGCCCAAGGGGCCGGTCGAACAGGCCTTCGCCGCCGCGCGCATGGTCGAGGCGATGCGCGTCAGCGACGATTTCCGCGAAGGCATCGCCGCGCTGCGCGATCGGCGCCCCGCGCGGTTCACGGGGCGCTGACCGAAACCGCTCAGCCGGCGGGCGGCGCGCCTGCCGCCGGTGGGCAGGCGATCGCTTCATAGCCGATCAATTCCACCTCGGGCGCGATATAGCCCGGCTTCACCGGCTCGACGCGGGCGAGGTCGGTCGACAGATATTTCTTGTTATCGTCGCTGAACACCGTCGCGACCACCGCGTCCGGGGAAAGCCGATCCTGCGCCAGCAGGGCGGCGACAAGGTTCGCGCCGGATGAGATGCCGACGGCAAGCCCCAGTTCGCATGCCAGCCGCTGCGCCATGATGATCGCATCCCCATCCGAGACGCTGAGCACCGCGCCCAGTTCGCCAAGATCGACCACCGGCGGGATGAAATCATCCGAAACGCCCTGGATGCGATGCGCGCCGGTCTTGTAGCCGGTCGACAGCGTCGGCGATTCGAGCGGCTCGACCGGGTGGACCTGCACGCCGGGCGCGATCCGCCGCAGCGCGCGGCCGACGCCCATCACCGTGCCGCCGGTGCCCACGCCCGCGACAAAGGCGTCTGGGCAGAGGCCACGGCTCGCGAGTTGCCGGATCAGTTCGGGGCCGGTCGATTGCTCATGCGCCTCGCAATTGTGCGGATTGCCGAACTGATCGGGCAGAAACACGTCGTCACGCGCGCGCGCCATTTCCTGCGCCGCCGCGATCGAGCCGAGAAAGCCATCCTCCGCGCGGCTGAACAGGCGCAGTTCCGCGCCCATCGAGCGCATCAGCGCCTTGCGCTCGTCGCTCATCCAGTCCGGCATATGGATGCGCACCGGGTGGCCGAGCATCCGCCCGAGCGAGGCGAACGAAATGCCGGTGTTGCCGCTCGTCGCCTCGACGATCGTATCGCCGGGCTTCAGCGCATCGCAGGCATAGGCCTGGCGCAGCACGTTGAGCGCCATCCGATCCTTGATGCTGCCGGTGAGATTATAATGTTCCGCCTTGGCATGAACGACGCGGCGCGCGCCCTTCCAGCGCAGGTGGATCGCCAGCAGCGGGGTCTGGCCGATCAGATCGGCGAGCGTGTCGATGCGCTGGCTCACCGGGAACGGATGCATGGCGCCACCTTCCGAATAGGGGGGCATCAGGCGGCGCACCGGGCGAATGCGGCGAGCCGATCGCCGATGATCCGATCGGCCTGCTGCATGATCCGCCCGATCAGTTCGGCGACCGGCGGCGCGTCGTCGATCAGCCCCGCGACCATCCCGCAACTCCACGCCCCGGCCTCGACCTCGCCATCCTTCATCACCCGCGGATAGATGCCGGCCACCTCCCCGGCGATATCCGCGAAGGACAATGCGGCGCCGAGCGTGCGCTCCTTTTCCAGCAGCCGCTCGACGGCGGCGTTGTTGAGGACGCGCTCGGTATTGCGCAGCGGGCGCATGACGAGGCGCGTATCGAGTTCGCTCGCCGCGATGATCGCTTCCTTGACGCTGGGATGCACCGGCGCCTCACGCGTGCAGAGCAGGCGGGTGCCCATGTTCATCCCGTCCGCGCCGAGCGCGAGCGCGGCGACCAGCGAACGGCCATCCGCCATGCCGCCGGATGCGACGAACGGGATTTTCAGCTCATCGGCGGCGCGTGGCAGCAGGATGAAGTTCGGCACATCATCCTCGCCGGGATGGCCGCCGCATTCGAAGCCGTCGACGCTCACCGCGTCGCAGCCGATCGCCTGTGCCTTGAGCGCGTGGCGGACGGCGGCGCATTTGTGTATGATCCTTACCCCCGCCTCGTGCAGCGGGGCGATCCACTTCTGCGGATTGTTGCCCGCGGTCTCCACCGCGCGGATGCCTTCCTCCACGATCACCCGCATGATCGCGGCATAATCGGGCGGCCGGGTGATCGGCAGGAAGGTGACGTTCACGCCGAACGGACGATCGGTCATCTCGCGGCAGCGGCGGATTTCGGCGCGCAACGCTTCCGCGTCGGGCAGCGTCAGCGCGGTTATCATGCCGAGCCCGCCGGCATTGGCGACGGCGCTCGCCAGCTCGGCCAGCCCGACGAAGTGCATCCCGCCCTGAACGATCGGATGCTCGATGCCGAACAATTCGGTGATCCGGGTCTTCATTCTTCGCCCTCCCATGTTTCCGCCGCGTTTCGTGCGGCCGGGGTTTGACCGTGGCGATCGCGGATCGCATGGCATGAGCGCGATGCCGAATTAATTCAGGCGCGCGCAGTTGACCTCACTTCACGGCTCACCCTGTCGATCAGCGCAGGAAAAGGCGCGCTTCCGGCGCTCCAGCGCGCGCCCGCATCCGGTGCGCGGGCTCGCGCGGGCCGACCGTTCCCGCTAGCGGCCTCGCCGCGGCGATCAGCTTTCAACCATCTGATTTTCTTGGAAAAACTTGAGCGGGCGAAGGGATTCGAACCCTCGACCCCAACCTTGGCAAAGCTAACCATAGCCATTCCGAACGTATTCGGCTCTACGATTAATTACGATAATTCAAATGCATACTTGAAAGTCGCCGAAAGCAATAGCACCTTCATATCCGTGTTTTTCCGGTCTCGGTGTTGACCATGTGTTGACCGAAAACGGCCAAGAAAGTGGTGGATGTGATGGTGCAGCGAGTCGCAATTCCTCTCACCAATCGCGGCGTCCTGGCAGTGTAGCCGCGAAAGAATCGCTATTGCGTCTGGGACCGCGATCTGCCGGGCTTCGGCATGCGTGTGGAACCGGGCGGCACCAAGACCTTCTTCGCGCGCTATCGTGTTCATGGCGGGGGTCGGCGTGCGGCTCAGAAGCTTGTCACGATCGGTCGTCTGGGTATCCTCACACCGGAGCAGGCACGGAAGAAGGCCAAGGTAATCCTCGCCGAAGCGGTCGGTGGCAGCGACCCTGCCGCCGAGATCAAGGCGCGGCGGCGACTGATGAAAGTGGCCGAACTCGTCGATCTCTATGAGGAGGAAGGCTGCTTTATCCAGCGCGGCAAGCGCCAGGGTTTTCCGATGAAGGAGCGGACCAAGACCTATACGATGGCGCGCCTGCGCCATCACGTCATACCGCTGCTCGGCCGGCGGACGGTCGCCGAACTCGGCGCTGGTGAAATCGAGCGTTTCTTCCGTGACGTCGAGGAAGGAAAGACCGCCCGGCAAGAGAAGCTCGGGCCGCGCCGGTTCGTGAACGTGCGCGGCGGCGAAGGCGCGGCGCGCAAAGTGTTCCGCGACCTGTCGGCGATTCTCAGCTTTGCGGCCCGCCGCGAAATCATCGATCGCAACCCTTGCGAAAAGGCCGCGGTCCGCAAGACGGACAATCACAAGGAGCGGTATTTGACGCTCGACGAAGTGACGCGGCTCGGCAAGGCGATTGACGAATTGGCCGAGGAAGGAACCAACCCCAAGGCGCTTGCGATCATGCGGCTGTGGGCGCTTACCGGCTGTCGACGGGAAGAGATTGCCGCCCTTAAGTGGAGTGAGGTCGATCTCGAGCGCGGCTGCCTGCGTCTGGAAGACAGCAAGACGGGCAAGTCAGTGCGGCCGCTCGGCGTCGCTGCGATTGCAATCCTGGAAGGTGTCGCGCGCTCGGACGAAACGGATTTCGTTTTTCCCGCCGGCACAGGTGAGAATCATTTCCAGGGCTACAAGACGCCGTGGAAACATGCGGTGAAAAAGGCCGAACTTGTTGGCGTATCGCCGCATACGCTTCGTCACACGATGGGGTCGATGACGATTTCGTCCGGTGAGGCCATGGCGTTCGCCGGCGCGATCCTTGGTCATTCGAATCCCCGCTCCACAGCCATTTACGCGCATGTCCAGTTTGATCCGGCAAAGCTGGTGGCGGATCGTATCAGCGAACGGATCGCGGCCGCTTTGGCGGGGGTGGCGGCCATCGTTACCGATGCGGAACGCGAACACGCAGCCAGCGATGAGGAACTGCTTACCGAAGTCGCCAAGGTTCTCGCGAACGACAATCAGGATGCTGACCGGCTATGCGCCTTGCTGAAGCTGTTTGCCTCGTGACAATCAGCTCTCGATCGAGCGGATGGCGTTGGCCACCACCATCCTATTCGCCGAGGAGGGCGCAAACATCATCGTCAAGGGGCTCATTCGCCTTGCGCGCAAACAGCGCAAGATGTCGGAGGCTGACACCTATCGGCCGAGGTCGGTATCGCGCGCAGCACGCTGCGACTGATCGAAAAGGGGCACCTCAAGGTAGAAATTGGGCTGGTCTTCGAAGCCGCGACGCTGATGGGTGTACCGCTCTTCGTTGACGAACCTTCGCGGCTTGCTCCCGCGATTTCCAGGGTCAACGACAAACTGTCGCTCCTTCCGCAGCCAGCGCGGCGTCCGCGCTCGGAGGTGAAAGATGACTTCTGATCGCCCTCATCCCGCAGCTGCGGCTATCCCCAAGTGGGGCGCGGCGATCAGGATGAAAACGCGTATTGCCACCGGGCCTTGTCGGGGGGCGTAAACCGCGCGTTGAGATCGGTCCACGGACGCGCCTTAGCCCCACAAGCTCGACAGCGGTGCCGCAAATAGCTTTTCGCCGAAGGGTACCACATCCGCGCTGTCGTAAAGGACGACGCCGCAGGCGAAGCGATCGCCGCATGCCTCGGTCAGTGCCCGCAGCCCCCCAAAGTCGCTGGGCTTGACCGTCGCGCTCGCCTTCACCTCAATGCCGACGATCATGCCATCGTCGCGCTCCAGCACCAGGTCCACCTCACGCCCATCTCGATCCCGGAAATGATAGGGCGATAGTCGCAGGTCGGTCGCGCTCATCAGCTTCAGGATTTCTGAGAAGACGAAGCTTTCCAGCAGCGCACCGAACGTCGTGCGATCGGCCTTTACCCGATCGAAGGTCAGCCCACGTGCCGTTGCAAGCAGACCGGAATCCAGAAAATGAAGTTTGGGCGTCTTCACCATGCGCTTAAGCGCATTGGTGAACCACGGCTGCACCATGGCGATCAGGAACACCTGCTCGAGCAGGCCGACATAGCGCTGGCCCGTCTTGTGGCTCACGTTAATCCCGCTGCCGAGTTGGGAGTAATTGACCAGTTGACCCGAATGCTCGGCCAGCAATCGCACGAATTTTGGCAGTTCCGTCAGCTTCTCGATATCGGCGATATCCCGCAGGTCACGAGTCAGGATCGAGGTCAGATACGACCGTAACTAATCCTGCCGCCGACGCTCACTTTCGCGGCTAATTGCCTCAGGGAAGCCGCCATGCAAGACGAGTTGTGCCAGATCGTCCCCGACGACAGCATCGGTTGGTTTAAGCGGTTGCCCATCGAACATCATTTCGAGAAAACGAGGCGCGCGTTGCGCGATCTCGGCGCGCGCCAAGGGGAGCATCGAAATAGTTTCCATTCGACCTGCCAAACTGTCGGTGACCCGTGGCAGTGTCAGCACGTTCGCCGATCCGGTGAGCAGGAATCGCCCGGATCGATAGTCCTCGTCGACCGACTTCTTGATCGCTAGTAGCAAATCCGGCGCTCGCTGAATTTCGTCGATGATCGCTCGATCGAGGCCCCGGATGAATCCTACCGGATCCGCCTGAGCCGCCTCAAGCGCGGTCTGATCGTCAAGCGTAATGTAGGAACGGTCGGCATTACCCATTTTTCGGACGAGCGTTGTCTTGCCCGCCCGTCGTGGTCCTACGATCAGCACCACGGGGGTATCCGCAAGAACTTCCCTGGCCCGTCGCTCTACAAGTCGCTCGAACATGGCTTCTCGGTCCCTCCAGCAGATCGGGACTATGGTGGTCGGCCAATTGGAAGTCAACGATGCTCTGATTGGAAGTTATATAACCGCCATCTGGAAGGCTGCTTCATCCAGCGCGGCAAGCGCCAGGGCTTTTCGATGAAGGAGCGCACCAAGACTGTGGATCGACATCCAAAGCGGGACTCTATCAGATTTAACTATAACTTTGATTTTGTACAATTTAACAATATCAGCGATTATGAAATCGGCGTCGCTTAAGACCAAGCCTTGTAGCGCCTTTCTCCCGGCTGCTCAGTCGCTTATCGACAAGTTTACAGGGGGTTGCGATTTGGGCGCCTATCCACAAGCTTGGGGCTCGGCTCCGGCCTATCAGGGGCAACCTCCGTCTTCAGCTTAGCGCGGGGCAGGTCACCTCGAGAGAACGATCATACGGTCTACGCACAGCCGGTCATGAGAGCTTCACGAGGGGGCGGATCGCGCGAACGGCCTTGGGGGCCACGCCTTCCGAATTCATACTCGAAAGCACGAACTATACGGGCCGAAAAGCTCTTTCCCCCGGCGAATGGCGGCGAGATGCCAAAAGTTCGTGCTTTCGAGTATGAATTCCAGCACGGTGCCCAATCGCCAACATGTCTTCATGTCGACACTCATATATCGGCCGCGATTCCGAAGCCCGCCGGCGCGAAGCGCCATGCTTCGTCGCTCATTTCGCGCGTGGCGAGCAGGCCGTCACTGGTGACGAGAAACGCCCAGCTCGAATGCGGGCGGGGCGGGGGATCAACGCGCCCGCATCGAGCACTATCACGTTGATACCGCCGCTGTGCCGCGCGGAAGGCGCGCGGATCGCGGCCACGCCGGCGCGATGCGCCTCGGCCGCCAACGCCTGGGTCGCGGCATAATCGTGCGGATCGGTCCAGCGGCCGGGCGGATCGGCAAAGGGGAGGGCGGTCAAGTCTATCGCGCGCGCCGTCTTTACCAGCACCGCAAAGGCAGACATCGGCGTTGGCGTGCGCGGCCGCACGAACCCCGGCGAGCGAGAGAAGCCGATCAGCCGCCAATAGGCCGTCTCGGCCACCGCCGTCGCCACATCCTCCGCCGCGTAGAAGATCCCCGGCAACACATCGCCCGCGCGGAACCGCGACGGCCGCCCCAGTCCATAGCGGAACGGCGAGGCAAGCAACCATGGCAGCTTGCGCGCAGCATAAGGGAGGGCAGGCTTCACCTCATCGGCGAGCGTCTCGAGTAGGGCCTGGTCGGCCGCATTGGCAGCGAGGCGGTTGGTCGAGATGCGATGCTGCGCCTCGACGATGCGGATCACGCGACCGCGATAGGTGCGCGCCTCAGCCGCGA
Source organism: uncultured Sphingomonas sp. (assembly GCF_937871615.1). GTDB lineage: Bacteria > Pseudomonadota > Alphaproteobacteria > Sphingomonadales > Sphingomonadaceae > Sphingomonas. Next base: position 161,675 of record NZ_CALMPA010000070.1, read on the forward strand.
GTGTGGCGGCGTCCGGCGAAGCAACGGTCATGCCGGGCAGGGGAGGGCGTCGCTGACTATCGCATCAAACCCGCGCGCGCAGAGTATCAACATAATCGCCGGTGCGCAGCAGCCCACGCACCGTCGCGATCAACTCGATCGGCGCGGCGCCGAGATCGGTGTTGCGCGTTTCAAGCCATGATCGCGCCGCGACATCATCCTGCCCCAGCCAGCTATCGAGCGAACGGAATAGCCGCAGCAGATGCTGCGCCAGCTCGAACGGCTTGCTCCCCGGCTCGAGCCGGTAGGCCCCGCTGCGCAAGCGCGAGACGGGCGGCGCGGACAGGCCGAGCACCGCGCCAAGCCGCGCATTCGACAAATGCCAAAATTCCGCGATCCGTGAGACCGCCTCGCTCAACACGCGCGATGCATCGGGGGTATGGACGGTACAGGCTGCGACAACCATTGCTCGCTCCTTATGAACGGAATATAGCACATTCGTTCAGAAGAACAACGAGACCTCGCGAAGCCGTTTCGACATTACGATACTCATACATATCGACATAAAGGACTATCTCACGCCTCCATCGCTTCGAGCAGCCGCTTCACTTCTTGGCTGCGGCCTCGTGGCAGGATCAGGATATCGTTACCCGACGCGATAATGGTCAGGTCGCTCACCCCCACCATGGCGATCCGCGCGCCATCGGTGCGGACTTGGCAGCGCTCACTATCGAGCGCGACTACGCTGCCGTGATGGACATTGCCGTCATCATCCGCCGCGCTGATCGCATGGAGCGCATCCCATGATCCCACGTCGCTCCAGCCCATTGTCACCGGCACCACCGCGACGCGATCCGCCTTTTCCATCACGGCATAGTCGATCGAATCCGCCGGACTGGCGGCAAAGGCCGATGCGTCGGGAAAGATGCGACAGCCTTCGTGGCGCGCCTCGGCCATCGCTGCCTTCGCCGCGTCGGTCATCTCCGGTCCGTGGGTCGCCAATGCGTTCAGGAAGCTGTCCGCGCGAAACAGGAAGATTCCGCCGTTCCACGCATGATCGCCGGAACGGATCATCGCTTCCGCGACCTCGCGCTGAGGTTTCTCAACGAAACGCGCGACTCGATGCACGCCGGGCGCGATCGGCTCACCAATCTGGATATAGCCATAGCCTGTTTCAGGCGCGTCCGGCTCGATACCGAAGGTGACGAGCCAGCCATCCGCGACCAGCGGCAACGCGGCGCGGATCGCGGCGTGGAAAGCCTTCACATCGGAAATGATATGGTCCGACGGCATGACCAGCAGCGGGGCGGCTGGATTCACCACAAGTGCGGCCAGCGCGATCGCTGGCGCGGTGTTGCGTCCCACCGGTTCGAGGATCAGCGCCTGTGGATGCGTACCGATAGCGTCAAGTTGCGCCTGGATCTCTCCGGCATGGGTGGCATTGCCGACGACGATTGGCGCCGTGAATTCAGCGCTCAGCGCGCGCTGCGCGGTAAGCTGAAGCATCGTTTCCTTGGCGGTCAATGCCAGCAGTTGTTTGGGTCGCTCCGGTCGCGACATGGGCCACAGTCGCGTACCTGACCCGCCGGACAGGATCACGGGAACAATGGCAAGTGTTTCCGTCATAAGTGCTCTCCAATCAGGCAGGAGCCCTAACCAAGAAACCGGACGCTGTGAAATAGCCGGCGAGAAGGGACGGCCCTGATCCGACCTGTCGACCCTTCGAAATATCAGATCAGGGCGCGCTCCAATCTTGTCTCAACGTCATCTCGTCGGAGCGGCGGCCACGCGGCGGGACAGCGATCCGTATGTCTTTCGGGCAGCGGCCAACGGATCATATCATAGAAGGCATTATCATATAAACATACCCACGGAATCACCACAGCTTACTTAGCGCGCGGCCAACACCTGCCGAACGCATGAGAGCAGGTCAGCGCCATCTCCATCCGCTCCGCAGAGGGCCGCGCTACCTGGTTCGCCAATAAGAAAGCATCGCGTCACGCCAGCGGAACGGCCGGCGGCAATATCCGACGGTTTGTCACCGAACAGGACGGATTCGTCCGGCGCAGCGCCAACATGCGCGGCACCATCCAGCAACATGCCGGGCATCGGCTTTCTGCACTCACACCCGTCGTCCGGCGCATGAGGGCAATGGAGTATCGCGGCGAATTCTATCCCTTCATCGGACAGAAGTGCGCGCATCCGATCTGTGACGCGCCAATAATCGCTTTCGCTGTAATAGCCGCGCCCGATACCGGACTGGTTGGTGACGACAATCAGCGCGTAACCTGCATCGCGAAGCATGCGCAACGCTTCCGGCACGCCAGCGATCAGCAGGAAATCTTCCGGTCGCCCGATATAGGAGAGGTCGTGGTTGATGACCCCGTCTCGATCGAGGAATGCGGCCTTGATCATATGTCGCGCACCCGGCGAAGCATTTCGCTCGTGGAAAAACCGTCGACGAACGGCATAATGACTGTCCGCCCACCCCATTCACGCATCACTTCGGCTTCGGGCAAACGATCGACCGTATAATCGCCGCCCTTCACATAAATGTCGGGGCGTATTCGTTTCAAAAGTTCGACCGGCGTGCGTTCATGAAACACGCCGACCGCCGTCACGCTCTCCAGTGCGGCCAGCACGATGGCCCGATCCTCCGCGCGGTTGATCGGGCGATCCGGCCCCTTGCCAAGCATCCGGACCGAATCATCTGAGTTCAACGCCACGAACAGCCCCGCTCCAAGCGCGCGAGCGGTGGTGAGATAGGTGACATGCCCGCGATGCAGCACATCGAAGACGCCATTGGTGAACACCAGAGGGCGTGGCAGGGCGGCAATCGCCTGCGTTGACAAGTCCAGGATTTTACCTTCCAAGCGCGCCTCCTTACCATGGAACAATATATGTCGGTCTTTGAACGAAATCTCGCCGAACATCTGGCATTGTTTTCAACGCTCAACACGCTTGAAACCGCCATCGCTCGCGCCGGCCGCGCGATTAGCGAAGCCCTGGCGGCTGGTGGCAAGCTCATGTTCTGCGGCAACGGCGGCTCCGCGGCCGACAGCCAGCATCTCGCGGCCGAATTCACCGGGCGTTTCGTCTCCGACCGCCGTCCGCTCGCCGGACTGGCGCTCAGCACGGACAGTTCCGCGCTGACTTGCATCTCGAACGATTACGGTTTCGAACATGTCTTCACCCGGCAGGTGCAGGGGCTGGGAAAAGCTGGCGATTGCCTGATCGGCATTTCAACCTCGGGCAATTCGCCGAACGTCGTCAACGCCTTCGGCTACGCGCGTTCGGCCGGCATCGCGACGATCGGGCTGCTGGGCCGTAACGGCGGAGCACTGGCCCCCCTATCCGACATTCCGATCATCGTGCCGAGTTCGGTCACCGCGCGCATTCAGGAGGCGCACATACTGATCGGCCACAGCCTGTGCGGAATGGCAGAGGAAGCGCTCGACCTGCTGCCTCAGGATCCAAGCAGCCGCTCGACATAATCCGCGACCCCCTGCTCGACCGTCATGAACGGCTCGCGATAACCAATGGCGCGAAGGCTGGTTATGTCCGCCTGCGTGTAGTTCTGATATTTTCCCTTCAGCGCCTCGGGAAAGTCGACATATTCGACAAGCCCCTGCGCCACTTGCTCCTCCAGCGACAACGCCGCTTTCCCCCCATGGGCGCGGATGCCGTTCACCACGGCATGGGCGATATCGTTGAACGGCTGCGCCCGCCCAGTGCCGAGGTTGAAGACACCCGCAACATCGGCATGATCGAGAAACCACAGTTTCGCTTTGACGAGATCCGCGACGTGGATGAAATCCCGGCTTTGCCCGCCAGCCTTCCAGCCGTCATAATCGCCGAACAGTCGGACCTTCCCCTCGGCACGAAACTGATTGACGTTATGAAAGGCGACCGAAGCCATTCGATCCTTGTGCGCCTCACCAGGACCGTAAACATTGAAATAGCGGAACCCTGCAACCTGCATCGGAAAGCCCGCCGCGCGCTGCCGGACAACATTGTCGAACAGCAGCTTGGAATAACCATAAACGTTCAGCGGCGCCTCGAACGGAGGCTCCTCGCGGAAAACGCGCGAAGAGCCATAAACCGCTGCGGATGAGGCGTAGAGCAGCCGCGTGCCGCGACGGATGCAGGCATCGAGCAATTCGACCGAACAACGATAATTGGTTTCCATCATATAGCGGCCGTCCTGCTCCATCGTGTCAGAGCAGGCACCTTCGTGGAACACCGCATCAACTGGATCGAACGCCCCGGTGGCAAAGCGGGTGTAGAAATCCGAATGATCGAGATAATCGCTGATCTTCAATCCGCTGAGGTTGAGGAATTTCCGACTGTCGGTGAGATCGTCGACCGCGATGACATCGGTAATGCCGCGATCGTTCAGGCCCGCGACAATATTGGAACCGATGAAGCCGGCGGCGCCGGTAACCACGATCCTCATCCGAAGACCTCCTCATATGAAACGGTTGATGTGCCGAATTTGGCGACGACCACGGCAGCCGCGCGATTGGCGGTGATCACCGCGTCGCGCAAATCCTGCCCCGCAGCCAGCATCGCGCCGACGACCGCGATTACCGTGTCGCCCGCCCCAGTGACATCGAACACCTCGCGCGCCTCGGTTTCGATCCGCAGGTGACCCCGATCGTCGAACAGCGACATGCCCTCTTCCGACCGGGTGACGAGCAAGGCATCGAACGCCAGCGCGGCGCGCAACGCCTGCGCGCGTTCCTCGAACTGCGCTTCGTCGCACCATGTCCCAACGACACGCGCCAATTCCTGGCGGTTCGGCGTTACGATCGTCGCGCCGCGATAAGGGGTGAAGTCGCTCCCCTTCGGATCGACCAGAGTCGGCACACCATGCGCCTTCGCGACCGCGATCATCCGCGCGACATGGGCCAGCCCACCCTTGCCATAATCGGAGAAGATCACCGCTCCCTGCTCGGGCGCGCGTCGCTCGAACTCAAGGAACAGATTGGCAAGTTGCTCATCGACCGGCGTTTCTTCGAAATCAATCCGGATCAACTGCTGGCCCCGACCGGACACACGCAGTTTGACGGTGGTCGCCAGTCGCTGGTCGCATTGCAGCGCGTAATCGATCCCCGCGTCGTCGAGCAGCGCGCGCACCCGATGCGCGTCGGCGTCATCGCCTGTGACGCTCAGCAAACACGGCTGCGCACCGAAGGCATTGATGTTGAGAGCGACATTGGCCGCGCCGCCCAGCCGATATTCCTCGCGGCGGACATGCACCACTGGAACCGGCGCTTCCGGCGAGATGCGCTCGACGTCGCCGAACCAGTATCGATCGAGCATGATGTCACCGACGACGAGTGCGCTGGCGTTGGCGAACCGGTCGCGGTCGGGAGCTTGGAATGGCAAGCGGGTCATTTCACATCCAGAAAGCGAGCAAGCGACAGATCGAGATCGGCGTCGAATACCGCCCAATGATCATGCGCAAGGCTTGATCGCGGTAGCCAGAAAATATTCGGTCGCGGCGACAGCACGAAAACCGGGCGACCCGCGCGCTCCGCCAGATGTGCCGGCAGGCTGTCCGCCCCAATCACCGACCCCACCGAATCGACCGCCGCGATCAATGCCTCGAAGCGCCGCGGCACCATTTCGAAGGGAAGGTCCGAATGCTCAAGGTCGGGACGCTCGCCTTCGAGCAGAAACAGCCGCGCATGCTTGCCGCTCCGTGCGATGGCGGCGAGCGCCGCGCGCACCACATGAAAGGGCAGGTTCTTCGCCGCGACGCGACTGCCGGGGAACAAGCCAACGACAGCATCCACCATTGCCCCCCCCTTGGCGGACACAGATCCCTCAAAAACGATCCCCGCAGCGGCGAGGAAAGCGTCATAGGCCGCGTAGATATTGCGTGCCGTTGGCAACGCCAGCGCGCCTTGCGGCGTAGCCAGCCAGCGTTCGCGCCAGCCATTCTTGTCCAGCACCAGCGTGGTACTCCGATCCCGCGCCTGACGAACGGCGCGGCGCAGCATGGTCGCGCTTCGGATCGCGGCGCGCGCACCGGCCCGGCGCGTATCGAAGATCGCCGGCACCCCGCTTATCCCGCTACCAAGGAAGGTAAGGCCGCAGGCTGGAGACACGGCTTCCGCCAGCGGTCGCAGGTGGTCGCCCGCCAGAATCGACAGCCGTGCCCGGTCTTCGGGCGCGGCTCGTTCAAGCGAAGTCGCGGCGATCACGAAATCACCGAACGCCTTCACGGAAAGGAACTGCAACCCGTAGCGTGCATCATTCACGGCAAGGCGCTTCCGGTGCCGGACTCAATCTTGCGACGATAACCGGCCTGATAATGGAAACCGGTGATGAGCAGGAATGCGACAATCGACTGCGCCGACAGTTTGACGGCCGGAATAATTCCGTCCCGCCAGTGGGGGATGAAGATGACGAGCGCCACGATGTAAGCGCCGAAGCGCAACGGCACGATCCCCGCCTTCACCCCCCTGTCCCAAGCCGGTTCGAAGCTCATCATCCTCTGGAAGAGAAAACCGAGCAGGCCGTATACGATGACAACCGCCACCATTCCGCCTTGCAGGACGACTTCGGCCAGGAACGAGGTCGCTCCGAGTGGCGAAACCCCCTGAAGCGCCAGATTTCCTTGATAGACCAGCGCGTCCTTCCCCTCCCATAAGAAGCGCGGCACGAACGCCAGGCCGGCGGTGAGGAAGCGCGCGCCATATTCATGGCCGATAGTCAATGTCTGGAGCCGTTCCTCGATTCCTGGAAGCGAATGGCCGGCGTAGATGCCTTCGGTGAAGGTGTAATACAGGAGGTTGAACCACGAGAAGCTGTCCGAGACGCGCAGCACCGAGACCAGGATCAGAACAAGCATACCGCCGCCAACCAGCGCAGCGCGCGATGCCGGTTTCCGCAGCCAATCGCGCGACGCGGCCAACAGCACCCCCGCCGGAAGCAATGCGCTTACCACCTCTAGTCGCTTGGCGCGCACCGCGAGGGCAAAAACCAGAATCGTCAGCGCCACCGCAATGAACATCTTTAACGGCACACGCCCCGATCGTTCGCCAAGAATCAACGCCAGAAGGATGGCGAAACCGAACGCCTCGATCGATGAATAGATGATTGCATTGCCCAGCGTCGCGATTGGCGAATAATATTCCGACGCATAGCCGCTGAAGAATTCCGCGACGCCGAAGAAATAGACGCCCAGTGGAAACAACGCGAAAAGCACCATGAACCATAGCATGGCCCGGGTTTCCGTACCCGTATTGAGACGAAAGCTGAGCACAAAAAGCGGGGTTCGCCGCAATCCGGCGATTATGCGCCCGCCCTCCATGCCGAGCAGGGCAAGTACGGCATAGCGCATCGACATCAATGCCAGCCCCGGATCGGCCGCGGCTGGGTGCAGGAACGCTAACCCCCGCGGATTGATCGACAGGAAACCGAGCGCGGCCAGCGGCACGGAATAGTAAACGGTCGACAGCGTCGCGAAGTCGATAAGCGACGGGAACCGGGCGGTAAGCAGGTTTCGCATCGACCGGGCGGTCAAGCCAAGTGCTATCGCCAGCAGGATCCAGAATTCGATCGCCACCGGCTTGGCCTTAACGCCCGTCGCGCAGCCATGCGCGATACATCGCCTCCAGCCCGGCGCGCAGCGGGGTGAAGCGATCGAAGCCGCCTTCCGCGAGCCGCGCATTGTCCATTAACTTGCGCGGTGCGCCGTCAGGCTTGCCGGTGTCAAAACGCAGGTTCCCATGGAATCCGACCACTTCGGCAATCAACCGCGCCAGTTCGGCCACGCTCGTTTCCTGGGACGATCCGGCATTGATCAGCCCGCCACGATCCCAGTGCCGCATCAGATGGACGCAAGCATCCCCCAGGTCGTCTGCGAACACCAGTTCTCGCAGCGGCGTACCGGTTCCCCAGACCACCACCTCTTCGGCCTTTGCCTCGCGCGCCTCGTGCATCCGGCGCATCATCCCCGCGACGAGATGGCTCGTTACCGGATCGAAATTGTCGCCGATGCCGTAAACATTGCTTGGCATCACCGAGAAAGCATCGAAACCATATTGCGCGCGATAGGCGTCACACATCGCCACGCCAGCGATCTTTGCCACGGCATAGGGCAGGTTGGTCGGTTCGAGCGGGCCGGTCAGCAGGGAATCCTCCCGGATCGGCTGCTCCGCCGCGCGCGGGTAGATGCAACTCGATCCAAGGAACAGCAGCTTCCGCGTACCCGCCCGGTACGCCGCATCGATGACGTTCACCTCGATTTCGAGATTTTCACGAATGAAATCTGCGCCATAGGTCTGGTTGGCGACGATGCCGCCCACCTTTGCGGCTGCCAGAAACACCCATTCCGGTCGCTCTGCCTCGAAAAAGGCGCGAACCTGCACGCGATCGCTCAAATCGCATTCGGCGCGCGTGCGAACGATCGGGCGGGGAAGGCCAGCGCGCCCAAGCGCGCGGACGATCGCACCGCCCACCATGCCGCGATGCCCGGCCACGAAGATGCGGGCCGCGCCGGTCATAACAGCGCATTCCTTTCCATCGGTCCATGGTCCACATACCACGCGATCGTGCGTAGCAGGCCTTCGTCAAGCGTTATCCGTGGCACATAGCCAATCGCGCCCATCTTCCCGATATCCGGGCAGCGGCGCGGCGTGCCACCTTCCATCGCCGGTCCTGGCCGTACGTCGAGTGCCAGCCCCAGCCCTGTGACGATACGTCCGACGAGATCGCGGATCGACACCTCTTCCATGGAACCGATGTGATAGACCTCGCGGTGGCCGCCCGCCGCGTGCATCCTTATGATGCCGTCGACGATATCGTCGACATAGCAGAAGGCGCGCGTCTCGCTTCCATCGCCCTGGATCTCAATCGCGCTTTCCCCGGCGGCCGCAGCGGCCTGCGCCTTGCCGATCAGTTGCGGGATGACGTGTTTCCACCCCATATCCGGACCATAGACATTATGCGGACGAAAAACCTGCACCTGCCGGAACACGTCCTTGCCGTAGTTGAAAGCGATCAGCTCACTGATCAGCTTCGACCCGCCATAGGAATAACGAGGGTTGAGCGGATCGGGGATCACCATCGCCGTGGTTTCGTCGGTCGGCACCACGGCGGGCGTCTGATAGACTTCGGCGGATGAGGCGACAACGATGTCCGGCACTCCGGCGCGCCGCGCCGCGTCCATCACCGCGAGCACACCCCGCACTCCGACATCGAGCACTAATTCCGGTCTGTTATAGAAATTCTCGGTGCCGTTGATCGCGGCAAGGTGGAACACCGTCTCCACGTCGTCAAGCGCGCTGGCCAGCGCATCTGTGTCGCGCACGTCGCAGCGCTCACCACGTATGCCGGCGTGCCCCGCGATACGCGCTGGTTCGCCACGCAGGAAATTGTCGATCGCGACAACATCATGGCCGTCGTCGGCCAGCCGACGACTGAGATATGCGCCGATGAATCCGGCCGCGCCGGTAACCGCTACTTTCACGCTTTCCACCCCGCAAGACCGCCGACCGTGAAATAGCGCTGCTTCAACACAGTTGGTCCCTCATGGCCGAAATGGTTCCAGTAATCATAGATGAAGCCGTCCGGAGCCAATCGATCGGCGATATGCTCGAACATTGTACGGCGATAGGCTGGATGATTGTTGGCGACAAACAGGATGTCGGCATCGTCGGCGGCCTCGACCAGCGAACCAGCGGGGGAAAGGTGAAGGTCGAGCGCCCGCACATTCGCGTCTGACACGACTGCATCAAATACTGCCAGCGGTGCCGAATAACCTTCGGCGCGAATCGCGCTTATGACGGCCAGCGCCATGGATCCGCGCAGATCATCGGTCTCGGGCACGCCCTTGAAAGCCAGTCCGGCCAGCGCCACTCGAATGGGTCGCCGCCCGGCGCGGCGTTCGAACAGCGCGAAGGCCTGACGTACCGTTTCCTGGGGCTGACGTTCGTTGACCCGACGCGATGCACCGGCGATCTCGAGATCGATCCCCCGCAGGCCGAGCGAATGGCGCAGGATATGGGGATCCTTCTCCAGGCACGGCCCTCCGACCAGGCCGGGAAGCGCGACATTGGTTCGCGCATATCCCAGCTTCCCCGATTCGATCACCTCGACGGCGTTGATGCCGATCGCGTCGCAGGCGCGCGCGACCTCGTTGGCGAAGGCGAAGCGGACATCGCGAAATGTATTGTCGATGAGCTTGATCATCTCGGCGGTTTCCGGTGCCGAAACACGCACCACCGAACTGGTCAGCGCGCCGAACAGCGCGCTCGCACGTATGGTGGCTTCCTCGTTCAGTCCGCCGACGATCTGGGGTAACGCGCCAATCTCCCGCAACGCATCGCCTTCCAGCGTGCGCTCAGGACACATGGCCACAAGCGCGCGTCTCCCGGCATCCTCCAGGACTTTCGCGACCACGTCTCGCGTTGTGCCGATCTGAACGGTTGAACGCAAAACGACCAGCGCATCGCCCTGTATATGCCCTGCGACCTCGGCAGCGGCATGGCGGACCATATCGAGCCGCGGCACGCCATTCGCATCCAGCGGAGTGCCGACGGTAATGATGTAGCTATCGCAGGCCGGGATATCGGCGAACGATGTAGCCGCTCGCAACTGGCCACGCGCGACGACCGCCGCCAGTACGTCGCCGAGCCCTTCTTCCGAAAAATGCGGGGTGCCCGCATTGGTGAGAGCGACGACATTTTCACGCCGCTCGATGCCAAAAACGGTCATTCCGCGCTGTGCCATGGCGACAGCGAGGGTCAACCCGACATAGCCTAGGCCAACGATAGCAACTTTCTGGGAATCCAAAGCGACGCGCCCCGTGAAATTGACGGCCCGGTTAGTCTCTCGCTCACGAAAACACAATGTCCGCTTGATTAGGCGACAGTCGATGTCTCCACCCCGATCAAGCGCCACCCCATCGCCGCCGTCACCACAATCGCGCGATCGGGTATCAGACGAAGCGTAACCTCGAGGGCGGACATCTGAGGCCTGAAAATGTGCTGCGTCACCGGCGCCTGAGCGCCATCGTCGCTGACGATCATCTCCTCGACGACAGGCCGGCCCCTCGAATCCCGCAGCCGCGCGACAACGCGCCACGCGGCTCCCGGCCAGGATGGTGCCAGCCAGCCGCCATCCCGTTCCTTCGCGAAGCCGGCAACATCGCGCACCCGCACATTGCCCGCTGCCCGATCGACGACGAGCAAAGGCGTCTGGCAATTCTCGACGAGACCGCCCGCAATCGCCAACCGTGCACCCGGACCAACCTTCGCCACGGCCCCGCGGAGATTGCGGAACTCGCATGCGTTGAACCGGAAGCGCCCTTCCAGCCCGGTGGCAAGGCCGCTCGAGGTTGACGCCTGGGTATAGACAGGGTTGGTCGCCAATGCATCGAACACGCAGCCGCTGAAGGTGAGCGCGACATTGCGCCCCGCCCCCTGTTCGATCGCTAGACGTGGCCAGTTGCGGAACTGGCAGCCGGTGAACAACGCATCCACATCCGACGCACGGCTTTGGACATGGCCGGAGAAGCTGTCGAATTGCTCGTTCTGAAGGAATGAGCAGCCGGTGAATGTCAGGCCGCGCAGCGACCTGCCGTCTTCGGCAAAAAGGATCGCCGCATAGCGGCTGTAGCAAAAGACGCTGTTGGCGATCGCAATATCGGCGCATGCCGCGATCGCGGTCACGGCGTAATTGGCGAGATAGGTATAAAATCCGCCGACCAGCACATTTTGCGCATGATCGAACACGATGCCGTTGAGCGCCTGGTCGATGATGACGTCACGGACGATCCCGTCGGCGCCCTGAATATGGATCCCCGTTCCGACCGCCGACAAAAACAGATTCTCGATCGAAAATCCTTCAGCACGGACAGCTATGAACGGCGCGCGCGGTGCCGAGCCAAGTGCGCGGAATCCACTGATCCTGACGGGCGCGCCGCCCGGATCATTTTCGTTTACGCCCTGCGCGCGGCCTAGCACGAACGTCGAGCCTGATGCGCGCTGAGCATCTATCTGCGTCGCATAGCCTGATCCGGCAAAATCCTGCCCTTTACGGATATGAACCGTGCCAGCGATCCGATACCGGCCCGGCGGCACGATAATCCGCCGCTCCAGCGCCGGCGACCACGACACAGCCGCATCCGTCGCACGATTGAAAGCGGCGGTGTCGTCGGTCGTGCCGTCGCCCATCGCGCCCATGTCACGCACATTGACTTCCGGCACGGCGCGTCCGGCTGAAGTCGCAGCCGATGCGTGGAACGCGAGGCTGCTTCCCACCGCGCCGGCGCCCATCCCGATCAGGAAATGCCGCCGCTGGCCGACCGGATCGATCATTCACCCACCATCGCCGAGAAAAGTCGTTCCCGGCCACGTCCCGCAAACGTCCGCAGCCGATCGAATGCATCGCGCGTCGAGATCGTCGCGGCGGCAAGCGCCAGCGCTCCGGCGAGGGTAAGCAGCGCAAATCCGCCGATCCGATCCATGTCGGCACCCGGCGCGATAAGGCGCAGCACGACGCATATCATGAACGCAGCCGTAACCGCCGGCAAGGTATCCCGTACATACCATTTATGCAGCAGGCCCTTGAGGTGTCTGCGGTGCAACAGCGCCAATCCAACCGTCACGAACCCGGAGTTGATCGCGAGCCATGTTTCGGCCGCCGCCAACGCGCCATAACGCGGGACTGCTATGAGCAATACGATGATCAGAATTACCGCCGCGACGATGTTCATCCGCAACGTAAAGCGTGTCTCACCCTCCGCGAGCATCCCGAAATAGGGAATCTGCATCAGTGCATTGAGAAACGTGCCCCCCGCCAATGCTGCCAGCAAAGAGCCTGTTTTCGCGGCGATCGCCGGGTCATTCGTCCACACCCGGACGACGAGACCGGAAAATACGCACAGCACCGCCGCGCCGCTGCTCGCGACGATCGCCACGAGTTGGGCTCCCCGATGATAGGTCGCCTCGAACGCGGCACGGTCGCCGGCCGCGACGCTGCGTACCAGCCGCGGATAAGCCCCCTGCACGATCGGTGCGGTCACCGCCACCAGCACACTGCACATGGTGAAGGCTAGGGTATAGAAACCGAATTCCGTCATCGGCAGAATGCGGGTGAGGATCACCTTGTCGGCCTGCGTCAGGATCAGCGCGGTCAGGTTAATCCCGATCATGCCCAAGGCAAACGCCTTGATTTCAGCGAGCGCGGAAGGCGAAAAACGCGCCGCTCGCCCATCAGAGGGGATCGCCACGCCCAGCTTCGCGCGAAGCAGAATGACCGAGATGGCCGACACCAGCAGATGCCAGCTGAAAAATGCGACGATCGATGGCCGCCACAGCAGGACAACCAACGCTGCTCCGCCAAAACGCGCGGTGGTGGCAATCACGTTGAAGCCGTTGAACCAGACCTGTCGTTCCAGCCCGTAGAGCGCGCTGCGATAGATTGCCTCCCAGAAGCGCAGACCGATCACCACCCCCATGCACTGAAGCGCGGTCCGTACCTCGGTCGGCGGCAGGTTGGTCCTGAGCCAGCGCGTCGCGATGAAATCCGCCCCCAGCAACAAGGCAAGCGCCGCTAGCATGCCGATCGCCGCACAGATCATCTCGACCGAGCGCAGCAGATCCCTGATTCGCGTCGGCGACACTAATCCGCCGGAAAAGCGGGCCATCTCGCGCTGCAAGGTGGGGGTCATGCCCAGGTCGAGCAGCGCAAGCCATGCCTGGAGCGCGGCAAAGATGCCGACCAAGGCATAGCTCTCGATGCCCAGCGCCGAGACGTAAACTGGCACGAACACCAGATTCATCGCCGCCGACCAGCCCTGGCCGACATAATTGGCGATGATGTTGTTGCGCACGCTCACGCGTCGGATTCCGCTTGCTGATGCATGGATGCACTCAATACATGGTCTAAGCTGCATGTACCAGTTAACCGGGAAACCTCCGGTCGCCAATTACGGAAGATTGGTCGACCGAATCCCAGCATTTCCACCGCCTTCAACGCGATCAGGCGTCTGGGGCGCTTTTATAGGTGAAGATTGACTCACTCCAGCAAGCCCGGCAACGCCCCTCGGCTAACGATCATGATCCCCACGCGGGAGCGCGCGAGCTATCTCGGCCATTCCATCCGGGCGTGCCTGCGCGCACCGGTCGCGGACATGGAGGTTCTGATTCTCGACAATGCAAGCGCTGACGGGACACGCGATATAGTCCAGGCCATCGGTGATGATCGCATCCGGTACGAACGATCGGAACAGCGATTAAGCATGCGCGACAATTTCGAGCGTGGGCTGGAACTTTCGCGCGGGCAGATCATCTGCTCGATCGGTGACGATGATGCCATCATCGCCTCACGATTGACCGATGCGCTGGCGGTTTTCGACGATCCGAAGATTCAGGCGTTATCGGCGGACCGTGTTCATTATGCATGGCCGGATATCAAAGGCGGGCGGCGGAACAGCGTTTTGGTGCCACGCCACGAAGGGATGCGAACTTTGAAGAGCCGCGGCGAGCTGCGCAACCTTCTGAAGAACGGGAATTATTACAATCTTCCGTGTGTATACCATGGATTTGTACGAAAATCTTTGATCGACAAGATAAAAATTAGACAACGTCGCTTCTTTTTATCGAGTCAGGTCGATATGTTTTCATCAATTGCCTTGTCAATGGAAGATATAGATTATAATTTCAGTCTATCTCCATATTTTATCAATGGTGGGTCAGCCAGAAGCAATGGGGCTTCTCATTTCAAGGGCGGGACCGAGCAAGAGAGGGATCTTTGGAAAATTGAGGATGACATTGGGTTTTTACCTGCTTTCCAAAATTGGGTAACAGTAAAGGCGCTTATCATCGAATCCGCGTTGCGTTATTCTGCAGCTAGCGGCCATCGGATTTATGACATCTTCGCGAGCGAGGATATTGAGGCGGCATTGGGGGAGGAGGTCAATGCACGTAAGGCAAAGGGCCTTCTTGATGGCGATGCGAATATCTTGCGCGAAGCAGTCGGCGGAGCAGGCCCCTTTCCCCTCCGCGCCGCGCCGCGCCGGCTATCGCGAATTGTGCGGTCGTTCCTTGCCATGCGTCCAGCAGACATGGCGCGGAGCGGCAGGCATGATGTCGATGCCGTTGCGCACTGGGTGGACGAAAGGCTGGCCGACCGGAGGCTAGGGTTAATCAGCAACCCCGTCGACCAAATTCGTGCCGCATTGGCAATCGCGAGAGATTGACGGGGACTCAGTAGCGAAGACGCTAGTGGATCGTATCCGACAAAGGCACCCGCTTTTGCGGAGGTCCGATCCGCTAAGCTATGGATTAGAGCGGTTTTCGATCAGTCTGCATCGTAGCCGGCGTTAGCGAAATAGTTGGC
>NZ_CALMPA010000071.1 GCF_937871615.1 uncultured Sphingomonas sp.
CTCGCCGCCCACAACAATTTGAACAGGTTTGTGCTGGTGTTGTCGGTCACCACCATTTCGCCCGCATCGGCCCCGATCAGCGGGGCGAGCCGGTCGCCCAGCGTCACGGGCAGATCGAACCAGCCGGCACTGTTCCAGCTCCGGATCAGATCGCCGCCCCATTCGCGCTCGATGACGCGCGCGGCATGGGCCGGCGCGGCATCGGCCATCGCGCCGAGCGAATTGCCGTCGAGGTAGATCACACCATCGGGGATCAGGAACGCATCGCGGAAGCCCGCCAGCGGGTCCGCCTGATCGCGCGCCACGCACCAATCGCGCGTGAGTTTTCCCTGTTCTTCAAGCAGCATTGAAACACACCGTTTTTGTCTGAGACATTTCGCGGATCGCGAAACGCACGCCCTCGCGCCCTATATTCCCGCCCTTCGCCCCGCCAAAGGGCATCGCATCGAGCCGATAATCGGTCGAATCGTTGACCATCACCCCCGCCGCCTCCAGCCGTCGCGCCGCGTGGAGCGCATCGCGCAGGCTTTCGGTGAAGATCGCCGCGTGGATCGCATGATGCGGCGCGTTGGCCCGGTCGATCGCTTCATCAAGTTCGGTGAACGGGAACAGGCTGACGACCGGCCCGAACGCTTCCTCGCACACCAGCGCGGCGGTGTCGGGGGCGTTCTCGATCACGGTGGGCGCGAACAATGCGCCGTCGCGGGTGCCCCCCGTCAGTACCCGCGCGCCCATCGCGCGCGCTTCCTCGATGCGATGTTCGAGCCGCTCGGCCTCGGCCACGCCGATCATCGGGCCGATCCGCGTTTCGGGCAGCGCCGGATCGCCAACCACCAGCCCCTCGGTCGCGGCGACGAAGCGCGCGCGGAAATCGTCATAACAATCGACATGGACATAGATGCGCTGCACGCCGACGCAATTCTGCCCCGCCGCCGAAAACGCGCCGGAAACGCACGCATCGACAGCCTTGTCGAGATCGGCGTCGGCGGCGACGATCACCGGGGAATTGGCCCCCAGTTCCATCGCCAGCCGCTTCGCACCGGCGGCGGTCGCGATCCGCTCGCCGGTGCGCGCGCCGCCGGTGAAGGACACCATCGCGACGCCGGGATGCGCCACCAGCACATCGCCGAACACCTCGCCCCGCCCCGTGAGCAGGTTGAGCGCCTCCGCCGGCAAACCCGCCGCCAGCAGCAGTTCGGCGAGCATCACGCCAACGAACGGCGCCTGTTCCGCCGGCTTGAGGATCACCGCATTGCCCGCCGCGAAGGCCGGGCCGAGCTTGTGGCAAATGAGATTGAGCGGATCGTTGAACGGCGTGATCGCCACGATCACCCCAACCGGCTCGTAGAGATAGAAGCCGCTGCGCGCTTCACCACCGGGCACGCTGTCAAAAGCGAGCGTCTCGCCCGCCAGTCGCACCGCTTCCTCGGCGGAGAGGCGCAGGGTGTTGACCGCGCGCGCCACCTCGCGCGTGGCATGGGCGATCGGCTTGCCGCTTTCCGCCGTGATCGCCCGCGCGAACCGCGCGACATCCCGCGCGAGCGCATCGGCGGCGCGATGGAGGATCGCGGAACGCGCGCCGCTGCTCAGCGCCCGCATCGCCGCCGCGCCGCGCGTCGCGCTCCTCACCGCCTCCAGCGCATCGGGCACGTCGGCGCAGGCGGCAAAGCCGATCACCGCGCCGGTGAAGGGGTTGACGACCGCCATCGTTTTCGCCGCCGACCGCCATTCCCCGCCGATCAGCAGGGTGCGCGCCGCCACATTGGTCTCCGGCGAGCGCGGAGCAGCCGCGATCACTGCTTGTCCTTGCGTAACACCAACCCGTCATATTCGCGGCTGTCCACCAACGCCTCGACGATGCGCGGCCCGTCCGCCGCGAATGCCTCGTCAAGCGCCGCGCGCAACGCCTCGGGCGTCGAGACGGTCGTGACGGGCACGCCGAACAGCGATGGGCCGCCGATCGTCCCCTCCTCGCGCACCGGGGTGCCGTAGATCGGGTTCTGCTTGCGCTGCTGCTTGATGCGGATCAGCGCGAGATCATTGTCGGTCAACACCAGCACGACGATCGGCAGTTTCTCACGCACCGCCGTCGCGAGTTCGCCCACCGTCATCAGGAAGCCGCCGTCGCCGACAACCGCGCAGACCTTCTTTTCCGGTCGGCACAGTTTCGCGGCGATCGCGGCGGGCAGGCCGAAGCCCATCGCCGACCAGCCATTGGTCATGATCTGAAGCCCCGGCGCAGGGGTCGGCCATTTCTGCCCGATCAGATGGGTATGTGCGCCGACATCGCAGGTCATGATGCCGTCCTGCGGCAAAACCTCGCGCAGCACTTCCAGCGCGGCGCACGGCCCCATCGCCCCGGTTTGCGGGCGCATCCGCTGGAACATCGCCGCCTTGCGCGCTTCAAGCTCGGCAAGCGACCATTCCTTGCGCGGCGCCTGCACCGCCTCCAGCGCCGCGAGGCCGGCGGCGATATCGCCTACCACCTCCGCCACCACCGGATGTCGTTCGCGATCCACATCCACCGGCGCGATATCAATGCTGGCAAGCGGCAGCCCGTCGCGCATCCACGATTCGTAATTGAACTCCACGGGGTCATAGCCGATCGCGATCACGAGATCGGCCTCGGCATGAGTCTTCCCCACCTCGTCGCTCAGCGCGTGGAACAGCACCCCGGCGTAATTGGGATGGCTTTCCGGCAGCATCCCCTTGGCCATCGGGGTGAGCACCACCGGCAACGCGAACCGCTCCGCCAGCGCAGCAATCCGCCCCTCGATCCCCAGCCGGGTCGCGCCCAGGCCGATCGCCAGCACCGGCTTGCGCGCCGCGCGAAAGGCGGCGACCAGCGCATCGAGTTGCGCCGCATCGGGCGCGGGCTGCGCGGGGCGGGCCACCGCCTCCCCTTCCGCACCCGCCGGCTCCGCGCTCAAGCCGACCGGCAGGCCGATATGCACCGGGCCGCGCCGCCCCTCCATCGCCACCGCCGCCGCATCGGCAAGGACCGCATCCACGTTCGCCGCGTCGAGCCGCACCGTCTTCTTGGTGATCGGCGCGAACAGCGCCTGATGGTCGATACCCATCTGCGTCACCCGGCCGCGCATCGCCTCGGGCATTTCGTCGGTGAACGCGATCATCGGCGAACGATCGAGCAACGCCCCGCCCACCCCGGTCGAAAGATTGGTCGCGCCGGGGCCGAAGGTGCCGAAGCACACGCCGGGCACGCCGGTCAGCCGGCCGCACACATCGGCCATGAAGCCCGCCCCGCCCTCATGGCTGGTCAGCACGAAATCAATCCCGTCGGTTTCGCGCAGCGCCTCCATATAATCAACCCAGCCGCCACTCGGCACACCGAAGACATGCCGCACCCCCATGTCGCGCAGTTTCCGCACCACCCTGTGCGCAACCGTCTCGCCGCTCATCCCACCTCCTGCGCGTTATGTACCGATCACGGCTAGCGGTTGGGCGGCATGGAAGAAAATACCTCTCTGCGATCCTCTCTATGGCAATTCGATTATAGGAACGGCGGATTTGATCCGCCCTGTGAATAGGAACCCTTTTTCGGCCCCTCGCTGATCGTTGAATTTGATGGATTATTCGTGCCGACCGGCGCCCGGCAATATGCCGGCGCGCCAGCGGCTGGTTTCGTCACCCCGCCCCACGCAGGAGGGCCTGCTTCTTCCGTTACGCGCCGCGCTTTCCCACATTTGATTCCATCACCAGCTTTTCTTTTGGAGACGCAGCTGTCGGTGGAAATATCGCAAACGCTCGGCTGGCCAGCAGGAACGTCCATGTAACGAGGACGAACGGCAACGTCAGCGCAGGCATACCGAAAGGCTCAAATGCGGCAGCGATGGCAGCGGCAACAAACGGGGTGACGATGGCCCCGAACAAGGCATAAAAAATTGCGGATCGGGTTGGCGCGAGGAACATGCTGGTCAGCGCAATGGCGACCAGCACGCTGTTGAAACCGAACGCACCGGCACGGATCGCGCTTTCGGCGGCCCCCATAGCCCATGCGACAATGAGGCCACCCGACGAACCAGCAAGAGCCATTGCAAAAGCCTTCCGGGAAGCCACCAGCAGCCCCGCAAGGAAAAGCAAGCCGGTGACGACATTTTCCTGAAAGAACACCTGCCCGATACCGGACGCCACCCCGTGCGCAATTGTGGATATGCTCACCACACCTTCGACCGTTGCCGATTTCGGTAATCCGGCGGTGGGCAACAGCCCCGTGGGCTCCATGCGGCCGAAGCGCGCGGTCGCCAGAAAGAAGCACAGCGAAACAAGGACGAACGGCGCCGTCAGCACCGGCATTCCGCTGCGATTGAAGGCTGTCAGCATGGCGGCCATCACCAACGTGGAACAGGCAGCGGCAAGGACAACGCAGGCCCAAGTCAGCGGCTCCGGTTGCAGAAAATAGAGGAGGCCTATGCCGACCAGTCCGCCGTTGAAGCCGAACAGGCCATCACGCAGCAATGCTCGATCCGTCCTCAATACCATCGCGGTCAATGTGCTGACCATCGTGCCGACAAGTGCGGCAAGGGCGAACAACCAGGAATTACAGGCGATACCGATCAGGAACAGCAAGCCGGTATAACTGTTGTTCTGGAACATCACCTGACCGAGCCCGCGCTATACGCAGTCGAAGAAGATCAGCAGATGCCGCGACAAGCCCGCGCCTTGGACATCGAGCCCTGTCGTCGAAAAGCGAATGCCTGTCATGGCGCAACCTTCCGCAGCAGCACTTCGGCCTGTGCTGGCATTATCCGCACGATATCGCCTGCAAGGTCAGATCGGCAGACAAACCGTTTGATGATCCGTTCCACCAATACCCGCATCCTGGCACGAACTCTCTCGCGGTGACGCACCTTTTCGAACCGACCAGCGCTGCCACGGTTGACCATTCGGCCTTGGGCGCATGGCCCCGCCTGAAAAGCAAGTCCTATCGGTTATATCAGGCGCTCCATTCACCGAAGCCGTCTATTTGACTTGTTCGTCGAATAACTTCGCCGGATCGCGGGCTGCGGCTGGGAAATTTGGGCTTGGGTAATAAGGCGGCGTGTCCCGCGGATCCTTCGCGGCTGGACAGCCCGCGATTACTGGTCCGTTGGCATAGTTAGTTGATACGCGCTGCGATGCCAGCCCGAACGAGATCGGAGGTTCGCGTGAACAGCACACGCCAGCCATTTTCGATGAGCGCCAGGCCGATCGCTGCCGCCAGATGGCTCTTTCCTCCGCCGGATGGGCCGAACAGGACGAGGTTGGCGCCCTGTTCAAGCCGCATCGCCACACGGAGACCGCATGGCTTCATTTCGCCGGCACTTCGCTCGGCATAGCGGTGCTCACGTCGATTGCTGGCAACGCGCTGTGAAACCGTATGAGCTGGCTGCTGCCGCGCACCCTGGTCTGGCGGATGATCCTGTTCGAAAACCTGTTCGCACTGCTCTATGGTTTTCTCTGGGAACAGTGCTGGCCGACCGGCCTGGAGGCCGGCGCATTCATGCCGGCGGTCCTGAGCGTGACGAGTTGCATCGCCGCCCAGCAGCGCGTCAAGGCGCCCAATCCGACGGCGGCAACCGCTCGCGTCACTGCGCGGTCATGCCGCCATCGACGACGAATTCGGCGCCGGTGATGTAGCTCGCTTCGTCCGAGGCGAGAAAAAGAACGCAATTCGCAATCTCCTCCGGCTTGCCCATGCGCGCCATCGGGACCATCGCGGCGATGCGCTGACGCTGCTCCTCGGGATCGGGCGCGGCAAGCGGCGCGGTCATCCCGGTTTCGATCATGCCGGGATGAACGCTATTGACGCGGATGCCATCCCGCGCGGTCTCCATCGCCAGCGCCTTGCCGAACACGCGCACCCCCGCCTTACTCGCGCCATAGGCATGGGTACGCGCCAGGCCGACGATGCCGCCGACCGAGGAAATGTTGACGATCGACCCGCCATTGCCCGCCTCGCGCATCGTCGCGACCGCAGCGCGCATCCCGAGGAAAGCGCTCGTCATGTTGACGTCAATCTGTCGGGAAAAACGCTCCAGCGTCATCTCCTCGATCGGATAGAGGATCGCCACACCCGCGTTGTTCACCAGAATGTCCAGCCGACCACGATCGGCGACTATACGACACAGCACATCCGCCCATCCCGCTTCGGAGGTAGCGTCATGCGCCAGGCCGATCGCATTCCCGCCGATCTCGGTCGCGCGCGCATCCGCGCCCGCCGCATCGACATCGCCGAGGTAGACCGTCGCCCCTTCTTCCGAAAGCCGGCGAGCGATGGCCTGACCGATCCCACCGACCGACCCCGCGCCGGTTACCAGCGCCACTTTGCCCTCGACTCGTCCTGTCATCGTCAACCTCCTGTGTGAAAAATGTAAAAAGCGTCTGCCGAACGAGATGAGGGGGCACCGCGAACATGCGTCGCCCCTCCCCATCCGATCCGCGGTCGCGATAAGGCGAATGAATCATGATTCTATCACGAACATCATAAATTTCCCGAACATCCGCACAATGGCAGGTTTTGCGCGAGTGAAATTTGCCTGCCGGCGCTCGGCTCAAATAGAAATTGACATGCGTGCGATAAAAAAGTTACCCCATCCCGGCCAGACTAGAAGATCTGCTTTAGGGAGGGGACCATAGCCATGCTGCGTATGGATTGGGCTGCGCTTTGCCCGTCGAAATCCAAAGATTTTTCCGCCTGTTCGGCGCGCGGATTGCTGCTCTGTGCAGCAGCGCCGCTCGCCACTCTGGCGCTGACACCGGGCGCAATCGCGCAAATAACGACCGCCGCGCCCGTCGACAGCGTCGCGGCAGCTCAAACGCCGCCCGTTGCAAATGAGCCCGGCGACGTAATCGTCACGGCGCGGCAGCGCTCCGAAACACTCGCAACCACCCCGCTATCCGTGACGGCAATCGCGCCAGCGCAATTGGAAAATACCAACGCGCTGACGATCCAGGATGTCAGCGGCGCGATTCCGAATCTCGTGATCCAGCAGGTCGGCGCCGGCCCCTCCGCCGCCGCGATCGCGATCCGCGGGGTCGTGTTTGCCGATATCGAAAAGTCCTTCGATCCCGCCGTCGGCGTGTTGGTCGACGGCGTCTTCATCGGCACTAACACCGGACAATTGCTAGACTTCTTCGATATCGGCAGCATCGAAGTGCTGCGCGGTCCGCAGGGCACCCTCTTTGGCCGCAACACGATCGGCGGTGTCATCAACATCCGCCGCACGCGCCCGACCGGCGAGTTCGGCGGCAAGGGCGAAGTCGCCTTCGGCAACTACGGTCTTTTCCAGGCGCGGGGCATCCTGAACCTGCCGATCATCAACGATGTGCTGGCGGTGAAGCTGTTCGAGCAGCACACGCACAGCGATGGCTATTATTACAACGTCACCTTCAAGCGCAGCGAGCCAGGCATCACCGCCGACAATTTCGGCGCCGCATTCCTCCTCACGCCGGCGCCGAATTTTGACGCGCTGCTGACGATCGAGAAACAGACCCAGCGCGGACATACGGTCAATTCGTCAGGAAGCACGACCGGCGATCTGGTCTGCCTGGTAGCGCCCGCCAATCAGTGCAATCGCAACCTGACGACCGATCTGTACACCACCTTCACCGAGTTCGATAACCCCGCAACCTATTCGTCGCCGGCGGCAACTCTCGAAATGAACTGGAACGTAAGCGACAATGTGAAGCTCACGTCCATCACCGGATGGCGCAAGAGCAATGAGCTTTTCTATCAGGATTTTGACGGCACATCGGCGCATCTATACGAAACGATCCGCGATCAATTTTATCGGCAACTATCACAAGAACTTAGACTGTCGGCGAAAATCAGCGATACGTTCGATTTCGTTTCTGGACTCTATTATTTCGATAATCGCTATACCAATCACCAGACGACGTTTCTCGGCCCGATCCTGGGCGGCACCACGGCCAATCAGTTCGCCGAGCAGAATTCGAAATCATACGCGGCCTATCTCGACGCCAACTGGGCGTTTGCGGACCACTTCCGTGTGACCGTCGGCGGCCGTTACACGCGGGACTCCAAGACTTTCCGCAACCGCTTCCCCGGCGCGTTCGACGTATCCGCCAGCAAGGATTGGAACAAATTCACCCCGAAGATCTCGGTCGATTATCGCCCGAACGAGCAGGTGATGCTCTATGCGTCTTACTCGCGTGGTTATCGCGCCGGCGGGTTCAACGGACGCGCCACGTCTATCGTCACGTCGCAGCAATCATATGATCCGGAAACGGTGGACAGCTACGAGGGCGGCATCAAGACGCAGTTCTTCGATCGCAAGCTTTCGTTCAACATCGCCGCATTCAAGACCAAATATGACAACAAGCAGGAATCGATCATCCGTCGCACGCCGCCGGGATCGCCGACCGCGAGCGAAACAGTCGTGGCGAACGTCGCCGCCGCATCAATCAAGGGCATCGAGGCGGATTTCACGGCGCGTCCGATCCGGGGCCTGTCGCTGAATGGCTCGGTCGGCTTTCTGAAATCGAACTACAACGATTTCAAAACGCTTAACCCGCTTACACTCACCCCGGTGGACCTTTCGGGCCTCAGCCTGACCTTCAACCCAAGCTTCACCGGATCAGTCGGCGGCTCCTATACCGCGCCAACAGCGATCGGGGCGATCACGCTGTCAACCAACTACCGTCATATCTCGACCTACTTCACCGCGATCACGCCTGATCCGTCGAACCCGAACCCGGCCGCACCGACACTCAACATCCTCGCCAGCCAGACGCGACCGCTGGATCAGTGGGACATGAGCGTTGCATTGGAGCCCGATCTCGGCACGGGCAATTTCAAGCCGCGGATCAACCTGTACATGCGCAATATCCTCGACAAGCGCGCGATGGCGGCGAACACGATCGTGCCGGGGCTTTTCAAGTCCCCCAGCGCGCGCGAACCACGGACCTATGGCATCGAACTCGGCTTCAACTTCTAACGAGGCTGATCGGGGAGTGATCGGCGGACAGGCGGCGCGAAAGAAGGGGGCGCCGACCGTCCGCCGGTCGTTCGATATAAGGCGAACGACGATGCGCGCGCGACGCATGGTCACATGATCGAGTTGTACCCGGAAAACGAGACCATCCGCGCCATGTATCGCATCGCGCGGAAGGCTCCGAAGAAATGGAACGGACAGGAATTGATCACTCCTTGGAACCACTAAGAGTGATAGCGACGAGCGGAGTCGAAAACCGAGATGACCACGATCGACTATCACGCGAAGATCCGTCTGCTGGTCGCGGTGCGCGGACATCCATTCGATCGCAACGCCTTTGCCGCCTTGTTCAACGATATGCCGGGGATCACGGCCACCTTCGTCGATCAACCGGCGGCGGCGCATATGATGCGCCCGGACTTGATCGACACGTTCGATGCGCTGGTGCTGTATGATATGCCCGGCCTCGACTTCGCGGCGAAACAGCGCGCCGCGCCCGTTCCCCCGCCCGCGGGATTTACCGCGAATTTCACCGCGATGCTCGATCGCGGCATCGGGGTGGTGGCACTTCATCACGCGCTGGCGGGCTGGCCGGCATGGCCCGGATATGCGGAATTGCTAGGCGGCACTTTCCTCTACCGGCCCGGCACATTGCGAGGCCGGAACCGGCCCGATTCCGGCTATCGCCATCAGGTTGCCTATACGGCGGAGGTCGCCGCGCCGGATCACCCGATCATGGCCGATATCCCGCCGACCTTTCCCATGGTTGACGAACTTTATCTCGCCGAGATGTTCGAAGACGATGTGATTCCGCTGTTGCGTGCGCGGCACGCCTTTACGCAGGAAAATTTCTACTCCGCGACCGCCGCGATCGAGGGCCGGATGTTCTCGAACGAGGGATGGGCGCATCCCGAAGGCTCGAACCTGATCGGCTGGGCCAAGCGCGCGGGGAACAGCCCGCTGGTGTATCTTCAGCCGGGAGACGACCAGGTGACGTATGACAATCCCGTCTATCGACGACTTGTCGAGAATGCGATCCGCTGGGTCGCGTCGCAGGCAGCGCGGGATTGGGCGAAATGAGCGCGCGGCTCGGCGGGCGCCATATCCTCGTCACCGGCGCCGCCTCGGGGATCGGCGCGGCGACGGTCGCGCGACTTGAGGCGGACGGTGCCCGCGTGTTCGGCGTGGATCGGGCCGGCGCGGTCGATCTTTCACTCGACGTCACCCAGGCCGGGGCGACCGAGCGGATCGTCGCTGCGGCGGTCAAAGCGATGGGAGCACTGGACGGGCTGGCGCTTTGCGCGGGCGTTTCAGGCGCGGAGAGTATCGACGGGCACAGCGACGATTGGTGGGACGCGGTAATGGCCGTCAACGTGACGGCGGTGTTCCGCACCATCCGCGCCGCGCTCGCGCCGCTGAAGGCGTCGGGCAAGGGGCGGATCGTGACGATCGGCTCGGTGATGTCGAGCTACGGCGCGCCCGGCCTTGTCGCTTATGCCGCGTCCAAGCACGCCGTTCTGGGGCTCACGCGCGCGCTGGCCGCCGAACTCGGGCCGGACGGGATCAATGTCACCTGCATCCAGCCCGGCGCTATCGACACGCCGATGACCGCGCCGGCCTTCACCGCCAACCCCACCTATGCCGCGTTCTGGGAGCAGAAGGCGGCGCTGAAGCGGCTCGGCAAACCGGAAGATATCGCCGACGTGATCGCGTTCCTGATGTCCGACGATGCGCGCTTCGTCAGCGGCTGCGGGATCATGGTGGACGGTGCGGCGATGGCCGCACCGTAGCCGTAACTCGCGTCAGAACTGGACGCGCTTGGTGTATCCGCCATCTACGATCAGGTTGGTGCCGGTGATCCAGGCTGCCGCCGGGCTGGCAAGGAAGGCGATCGCGTTCGCCACGTCCGTCGTCTCACCGAGCCGCTTCACGGCGGTCGCATCCTCGAACGACTTGTACATTTCAGGCGCGCCCTTCCTGATGTCGTCCCAATTGCCGCCTTCGAACCACACCGGCCCCGGCGACACCGCGTTGACGCGAATGCCCTTCGGCCCCCACGCTTGGCTTAGCTGCCCCGAATAGGTCAGCAGCGCGCCCTTGATCGCGTTGAAGGCATTGGGCGCGAAGAAGGTTTCGGTCGCTGCGATGCTGGCGAGGATCACGATCGCGGCCGCCCTTGATTTTTCGAGATACGGCAGCATCGCCTCGCACCCGCGCACGGTGCCGAGCATGTCCATCTTGTAGCAGGCGTCCCAATCCTGCGCGAGCTTCGAGCCGGAGGCGCTGGCCGATGGAATAAAGATATCGCAGCCGCCAAGCTCATCGGCGATTTCGGCCAGCAATGCGGGATAGCGATCGAGATCGGCCAGATCGCCCCGCTTCGCCACCACCTTGCCGCCGTGGCGCGCGTAAGTCGCCGCCGCGTCGTCGATCTGTTCCTGATTGCGGGAAAAGAAGCCGACATCGCAGCCCTCCGCCGCGAGCAATTCCAGCGTGGCACGCCCCGTCCCGCGGCTGCCGCCGGTCAACACCACTTTCAGGCCCTTGAGTTTCAGGTCCATGTCTCTCTCCTCAATATGTTGCGTGGATCGTTGGTTCGGCGCGCTGCTTCAGACGCCTGACATGCCGGCGGTCGCCCCGCCGTCGATCACATAATCCGCTCCCGTCACGAACGCGGCGTCATCCGATCCGAGATACGCGACCAGCCCGGCGATCTCCTCAAGCGTCGCCATCCGTTTCATCGGCGATACGCCCTCCAATACTGCGCGCGCCGCGACCGGATCGGGCGCGCCGGCGATCGCGCCCTCGATCAGCGCGGTCGCGACCACGCCGGGCAGGATCGCGTTGCAGCGGATGCGATAGCCGCGCGCCGCGCAATGCATCGCGATAGATTTGGCGAGCAGGCGGACGCCGCCCTTGGTGGCGGTATAGCCGACATTGCCCGCCAGCCCGAGCATCCCGCTGATCGAACTGTTGAGCACGATCGCCCCGCCCGGTCCGTGGGGATTGTCGCGCATGATGCGGATCGCGGCCTGCGCCGTTAGCATCGGGCCGGTCAGGTTGATCGCGATGATGTCGTTCCACGCCTCCAGCGTGACATCTTCGACATTGGTATCGCCCCCTTCGCCCCCGGCGTTGGCGAATGCGAGATCGAGCCGGCCGAGCGCGCGAATGGCCGCCTCCACCTCGGCCCAGCCATCGCGATCCTCCACCGCGTGGCGCACGAACGTCGCGCCAGTTTCAGCCGCCACTCGCGCGCCTGCGCCCTCGTTGCGCCCGGTGAACACGACGCGCGCGCCCTCGCGCCGCAGCCGCGCCACCGTGGCCTCACCGATGCCGCTTGTGCCGCCCGTGATGAGCGCGACCTTGCCGCGATAACGCTCCATCAGCGCACCTGAAGCACGGTGTAGCCGCGCGACACGAAGCGCCATTCGCCATCGTCATCGCGGCGCAGATCATCGTCGTAGCGCCCCGAGACAAACCGTTCCGCCCCGTCGGTCTGCTTGAGCATTTCCAGCATGTAGCTGCGCGCGGTCGCCGTATCGCCGTCGATCGAGACCGCGCCATGCGCCACATACATGCCCGCGCGCTCAAAGCCGGCCATCAGCTTCACCCACAGATCGGATATCGCCTGCCGCCCCTCGGCGCGATGTTCGCCAACCTCCCAGTGCGCGTCGGCGGCCCAGCATTCGGCGTAATCCGCCAGATCATGCCTGAACACCGCGTCGTTATAGGCTTCGATCCGCTCGCGAATGGCGAGACGATCGGCGACGCTGCCGGTGAACCCGCGCATCAGATCACCACCGCGAAATGCGCCTGCGGCGTGCCGGCTGCGTCATAAACCTGCTCCACCGCGTCGCAGCGATACTTCTGCGAGCGCGCCCGGATCAGCCCGGATTTGTCGACATGATCGCGCATCGCGGCATAGCTCGGATCGCGGAAATGGCCGGCGAGCGCATCCTCGCTCTCCCATTCCTCATAGACGTTGACGCGCCCCGGTCTGGCTGGGTCGAGCGACCAGTCGTAGGCGATGCAACCCTTTTCCGCGCGCGAAGCCTCGATCAGCGGTTGCGCGTCAAGCAGCGCCTGCCGTGCGCCGGCAGGCTCCAGATCAATGACGGCATTGATGATGACCGGCACGGATTCCTCCTCGTCAGGTTCGTTTGAGTTGCCCGCCCGCCGCGATCGTGGGGCGGGTGATGAGTACGGCGGCCAGCGCGACGACGATGCCGCCCGCGAGCGCCAGGAAAGGTATCGTGAAATCGTCGGCAGCCAGCACCTTCGCGCCGGGATCGAGCAGCACCATCGTCACCGTGGCGCCAAGGCCGGTGCCAACCTGCTGGGCGGTGAAAAGCAGCGCGGTGCCCACCCCTTGCTCGCGCGGGGCGAGCGGTGCGGTCGCCGCCTGCATCATGACGATGAAGGCGGTGACGCTGCCCAGCGCGCAGATCACCATGCCGGGCGCAATGCTGGTGGCATAAGGCTGCCCCATCGACATCGCGAGCCAGGTGAGCCCGGCCAGGTTAATCAGCCCCGCCCCCAGCACCGCCGCCCGCGCCGGGGCTCGCGCCAGCAAGGTCGGGGCGAGCTGCCCCGCCGCGATCACGGCGAGCGCGTAAGGCATCGCCGCCAACCCCGCCAGCGCGGGGGCAAAACCTAGCACACGCTGCATGTATAGCTGCGAAAGAACGAGCAGCCCGCCGACCGCCGACATGAAAAGGGTAAGCGTAAAAGCGGAAAGCGCGAACATCGGCCTCCGGATCAGCGCGCCGGGCACCAGCGGCGCGGCGACGCGACGCTCGATCGCGACGAACATCGCGATCATCACCCCCGCGCCGGCCAGCATCCCAAGCGTCGCAGGCGACACCCCGATCCGCCCGAGCAGCGCGATCCCGCCGACCAGCAACGTCATCGCGATCGTCGCGGCAATCGCGCCCGCGCCGTCGATCGCCTCGCCGCGCGTCGTCGCAACCTTGGGCAGCCAGGCCAGCGCCATGGACAAGGCGATGCCCATGAGCGGGACATTGACGAAGAACGCACCGCGCCAGCCGAATGTCGAGACGATCCAGCCACCGACGAGCAGCCCGATGATGAGCGACAGGCCCTGCGTAATCCCGAAAATGCCAAGCGCGCGATGCCGGATCGGCCCATCCGGCAGGAAAGCCGTGATAAGCGCGAACGCGCCGGGCGATAGCAGCGCCACCGCCAGCCCCTGTGCAACACGCGCGGCGAGAACCAGTGCGAAACCCGGCGCGAGGCCCGCCGCCAGCGACGCCGCCCCGAACAGCGCCAGCCCAACGGCAAGCGCGCGGCGATGTCCGTAGCGATCAACCAGCTTGCCGCCCACGATCAGCGTGCCGGCCAGCGCCAGCGTGTTCGCGGTGACGACCCAGCCCAGCACAGCGGGCGATACGCCCAGATCGCGCCCGATCGAGGGCAGCGCGAGGCTGACAATGGCGAAATCCGCCGTCAGGATCAGCTTCGTCAGCGCCATCAACGCGATCACGCGCCGGTGGTGTCGGGCGTCGCTCGCCTCCATCGCCTCCTCCCGCTATCGTTCGCGCCTGATACGCGATAACATGCACAGCGTTATATATTTTGCCGAACAACACAAGGAGAAGATGATGCCGACAAACCGCCGCTTCCTGCTCGAACGCCGCCCGAACGGCGTGCCGGCCCTCGCGGACTTCCGCTTGGCGGAAGCACCCGTCCCGGTGCCGGGGGACGGCGAGTTCGTGGTCCGTACCATCTATGCCTCGCTCGATCCGGCGATGCGCGGGTGGCTGGACGATGCGCCGTCTTACATGCCGCCGATCCCGCTGGGTGACGCGGTTCGCGCCAGCACCGTTGGGCGCGTGGCCGCCTCACGGAACGCGGATTTTCCCGACGGAGCATGGGTCAGCGGGCTCGGCGCGATCGAGGAATATTCCTTGGCGCAGGCTGGCGGCTTCATGCGGCGCGTCGATCCCGATGCGGTCCCCTCCCCTTCCAATTATCTCTCGGTGCTCGGCGCTGTTGGCATGACGGCCTATTTCGGCGTTGTGGATGTGCTGGCGGCGAAAGCGGGGCAGACGCTGCTGGTGTCGGGTGCTGCGGGCGCGGTCGGCTCGCTGGTCGGGCAGATCGGCAAGATCCTGGGTTGCCGCACGATCGGGATCGCCGGTGGGCCGGAGAAGATCGCGCGGCTGACGCGCGACTACAAATACGATGTCGGCATCGACTATCGCGGCAAGGATCGCGTGACGCTGGAGCGGGAAATCCGCGCCGCCGCGCCGGACGGCGTCGATCTGGTGTTCGAGAATGTCGGAGGCGACATCCTGGATGCCACCCTCTCCTGCCTGTCTCCCCATGCAACGATCGCGCTGTGCGGCCTCATCAGCGAGTATAATTCGCCGGAGAAGATCGGCGCGCGCCAATTATGGCAGTTGATCGTCCACCGCGCGTCGATCCGCGGTTTCCTCGTGTCCGATTATCTCGCGCGGTTCGAGGAAGGTGGTGCGCAGATGGCGGCGTGGATGCAGGAAGGCAAGCTCCGCTTCGACGAGCATATAGATCACGGCATCGAGAATGCGCTGCCCGCGTTCCTGCGCCTGTTCGACGGCACGAATGAGGGAAAGATGATCCTCCAGATCGGCGAGCCCTGACCCGCGCGATGATGGGCACAGTCGCGCCGATCACGTCGATCGGCGCGGCAACGTCCGCCTCTTCAGTCGTTCATCCACTTTTCCAGATTTTCGTGAAAATAGCGCACCCGCCGCTCCTGCCACGCCAGATATGCCGATCGAGGTGGCCGACAGCCGATGCCGCGCATCGTAAACTGCGCGCCGGCGCCATTCGAGGCGCGCGCGACGGTGAATTGCGGAGTGGAAGCGGCGATCTTCTCCAGGCTGGTCAGGTCGCGCTTCTGGATCTGTTCGCCGCTGATCGCCTGCACGGAAACAGGAATGTGCTGCACGCTCTCGGCCCGGCGCCGCGCTGTAACGACGACATCCTCAAGGCCGCCGACCTACGGCGCGCGTGCGATCGTGCTGGCAGTCGCACTCGCAGGCGGCGCGGCTTCTTATGCGCTCGCCGGCATCATCAGGCAGGTGAACATGGATCCAGCGAGCTGGCAGCTCCGCGACCGAGCAAACGCCGTCACCCCATCTCCTCTCCGACAATCGCCTCATGGGCAGCCACGTTTTCGCGCGCGGAAACACGCGCCTCAAATTTGAGGGAATGCGCAATTATTTTGCATTGCGCATTCCTTTTTGTGCTCAGTGGACAAATCCGTTCGCGCAGGGCAGATATGATACATGCCGCAAACGGAAACCCGCGGCGCGCTCGACGCGCACCCCGACAAGCCATTGCTCTATTCGAGCCCGCTCATCCTGGAGCGGCGACGGCGGCTGCTGCGCGAGGCGCGGAAGATGATCGCGGAAGGCGGCGTCGAGAATTTCAGCGTGCGCCGCCTGTGCCAGCGCGCCGAGGTTGCCCAGCGCACCCTATATAATGCGTTCCACAACAAGGATCGCGTGATCGCGCTCGCCATCCGCGAGGCATATGACGAGTTCAACCTCAACGTCCGCTACCGCACCGACCTGAATACCCTGCCCGGCGTGCTCGACCGCACGACCGCAATAAACCGCCGCAACTTCCGCGTCCGCAACTACACCAAGGCGGTCGTCGCAATCTATTTCGCGCCCACCACGCCGCGCGATGTGTGGGAAACGCTGCGCGACATGTCCGTCCATGCGATCCACGAATGGCTGGTGGCGATGCAGGCGCGCGGCGAATTGCGACAGTGGGTCGATATCAATCACTTCGCGACGACAATGGCCAATGTGCAATATTCGGTCATCAACGACTGGTGCCTCGGGCGCCTGTCGGACGAGGAATATCTCCCGCGGTTGGCGGAGAGCATGTTGCTGCTGCTGATCGGCGCAGTCCAGGGCGCGGTGCGCGAGGAGGCGGAAGCGTTCCTGATCGACATCCGCCGCTCCGGCGAGGTGCCGAAGTTCCCCAACGTGGTTTGGGTGCCTCAACCCGTGGCGGCGGAACCGGCTGCGCAAGCCGAGGTTGCGGCGAAATAGACGCAGCGGCAGCGCCGCGCGCGTCAACTCAGCCGCACATGCAGCGCCGCTAACCCGCGCAGCAGCCGGTTCGGCACATGGCGGAAATCGTTCGCCCCCTCGGTCAGTTCGAACCGGGCGTAGCGGGCAAACAATTCCTCGAACGTCACCGCCAGTTCCTTGCGCGCGAGCATGTTGCCCACGCACATGTGGATGCCCCGCCCGAATGCGAGATGACTGCGCGCGTTCTTCCGCTCCACATCGAAACGGTCCGGCTCGGGGAACACCGCCGGATCGCGATTGGCCGCCGCAAAGCGCAGCATCACAATCTGGCCGCGCTCGATCGCGACATCGCCCAACATCATATCCTTCGCGGCGACCCGCCACAGGCCGGCGGTCGGTGACAGGAGGCGCAACATCTCCTCCACCATATTCGGGATGAGCGAGCGATCCGCGCGAACCTTCGCCGCCTGGTCGGGGTTCTGGATCAGCAGCAGAAGACCGCCGGCGATCGTTGACGTCGTCGTCTCGTTGCCGGCGACCATCAGTTGCTGGACGATGGAGAGAATCTCTGCGTCATCGAGCGGACGTTCGCCCTCGATCGTCGCATTGACGATCGCGCCGAGCAGGTCGTTCGGCCCGTTGCCACCGCGCCGCGCGTCGATCAGCCGTTTCACCTGCTGTTGGAATTCCACGACGAGATGCGCGCATTCGATCTCGCGTTCGCGTGTCGCCATGCCGCCCAGCCGATCCGCGAACGCGTCCGACCAGCGCTTCACATTCGCGGCGTCGTCAGGGCTCATCCCGATCTGCGCCGCGATCACCGCGACCGGCAGCGGGACCGCGAAATCGTGGACCATCTCGATCGACTCGCGCGCCACCAGTGAATCGAGCAGGCCGCGTACGATGGCGCGGATTTCATCATCCATCGCATTCACGCGGGGCATCGAGAACGCCAGATTCACCAGCTTGCGAAAACGCGTATGCACCGGCGGATCGGCGGTGAGCATCGTATCGACCTGTGGCCAGCCATCCGCCTCGACCCTGGCGATCTCCGCATCATCGGCGCGCGCACCGCGCATCATCGCGCCAAAATCGCTGGACAGATCGTCCGGTCGCCCCGCGGCTTCCGACACCATCTTGTGCGAAAGGACGAGATGAACCGCGCCGCCGCCTGCCGTGGCGACCGGGCCGCGCGCCAAAGCCTCCTGATACCAGACGAATGGTTCCTCCAGCACTTCGGGATCGAAGAATTCCGGCAGCGTTTCGCCCATCGTCGTCATTTGCCCCTCCCCTGAAATGTTCGCTCGGCTCAACCTTGCGCGCTCGGTCGTGACGCGACCCGCGCGCGCCACGCCGCAAGCTTGTGCAGATCGTCGCGCAGCGGCTGGCCGACCAGCGCACCGAACTCCACGAACGAGAAAAGCAGGATGTCGGCCAGCGTGAAGCGATCGCCCGCGATCCACTCGCGTCCGCCCAATTGTCCGTCGATCCAGGCGAGACCATCCGCCGCGATTTCTTTCAGATCAGGCGCGGTGGTCGCCGAGACGACGCGCATCCGCGGCTCGAACATCGGTCGGCCTTCCGCGCCGCGAAACCCGGTCGTCATCGGCTCCGCCACCGTCAGGTCGATGCGCCGCGCCCACATCCGCGTGCGCGCTCGCTCCTCAGGTGTGGTGCCGATCAGCGGCGGCTGCGGCTGTTTCTCCTCAAGATATTCGCAGATCGCCACGGTCTCAGACAGGGTCGTGCCGTCGTCGAGCACCAGCGCCGGCGTGGTCCCGCCGGGGTGGATACGCTTGTACGCATCCTGCCGATTCTCGCCGCTCATGATGTCGATCGCGCGGCGCTCGACCTCCATCCCCTTCTCCGCGAGGAACATCGACACCACGCGCGGGTTCGGCCCGATCGATTCGTACAGGATCATGTCTCTCTCCTAATGTCGCAGCAGGTGCACGATCGACGCGATGATCGTGCCCAGTACGAAGATGTAGATCGGCGGCATACTCAGGTAGATGCCGATGCGCCGCTTCTCCGCCGCCCGGTGATATCCCATCGCATAAGCAAGGCGCGCCGGCGGCCAGATCGCGCCGATCGCCGCCGCCCAGATGGGCGAGACGGTCAGCGCGAACAGCCACATGCCCGGCAGGAACAACACCAGATGCTCCAGCGT
The DNA here is from genome assembly GCF_937871615.1 of uncultured Sphingomonas sp. Lineage (GTDB taxonomy): Bacteria > Pseudomonadota > Alphaproteobacteria > Sphingomonadales > Sphingomonadaceae > Sphingomonas. Next base: position 19,179 of record NZ_CALMPA010000071.1, read on the forward strand.
ATTCTGGTGCGCGCGGACGCGGCGGACATAATCCTCCGGCCCGTCGTGCGATGGCGCGGGCACCTTGAAGCGCACCCGCGCGACGCCCGCGATCAGCAGCGTGAAATAATAGGTCAGCAGCGCCAGGCCGCTGACCAGAGTGACCCACCAATAACCGGGTAGCAGCATCGCCCCTCAACCCGCCGGCGGGCGTTTGGCGTTGGTGTTGCGCCAATCCTGGCGCTTCGCCCAATCGGCGAAGGTTTCCAGTTCGATCGGGATGCGGCGCAGCATCTCATCGGTATCGACCTCGAACGGGCGGGTCGGCGAATTGACGTTATATTCGTAGAAGTCGCCGATGCCCTTCGCCATCGCCTCGCCCTCCTCCCGGCCCATCTCGTCGCCATAGGCATGGACGAGATGTCGGCCGAATTCCGCCGGCGAGCAGGCGTCATAACGAATTTCGCGCCCGAGCACGCTCGACAGCGAGTCCGCGAGTTGTCCGGGGCGCAGTCGCTCCGGCCCGCCGATGTTCATCCACGCGCCTTCCATGTCCGGGCGGTCGAGCGAGTGGATCATGATGCGGGCGACATCGTCGAGGCTGATCCAGTTGGCCTCGGTCGTGGGCTTGTGCGCGTACACGAAGCGCCCCTCGTTGATGATGAACGGGCGCGCCCAGTTGGTCAGCAGATTGTCCATGAACAGCACCGATCCGAACACCGTCGCGCCGACGCCCGAGCGCCACAGCGCGTTGATCCCGGCGGTATTGCCGGCATAGGTGAAGGCGTCGCCGGGGCGATCCGGGATCCAACTCGACGTGTTCCACACAACGCGCTTCACGCCCGCTTCCCTGGCCGCCCGGCCGACGGCACCAGCGATCGCCGCACGATCAGCGCGCGCGCGCAACGGATGCGTGTGAAACACTGCCTCCGCGCCATCGAACGCCTTCACCAGCGAATCGTGATCGTAGAGGTCGGCCGGAATCACCTCGACGTTCGCTGGCTTTTCCTCGTCATAGAACGGGTTATCACGCCGGGAGAGCGCCTTCACGGCAAAGCCGGCCTTGCTCAATTGCCGCACTTGCGCGCCACCTTGCCGGCCGCTTGCGCCGATCACCGCCACTGTTCGCATCACGCTCTCCTCGATTTTCTTCGTCGTTCTTACTTGTCGTCCCGCGCCATCCGCTCGAGATGCCACGCCGCCGTGCCGAACTGGCTCTGCATCGTCGTCGCGCGCTTGAAATAATGGGAGACCGCGATCTCCTCCGTCGTGCCGATGCCGCCGTGCAGCTGGATCGCGCCTTCACCGACGGTTTTCAGCGCCTGGCTGATGAACGCCTTCGCCGCCGATGCCGCGCGCCGCCGCTCGCGGGGTGGGAGGGCAAGCGCCAGCGTCGCCATGATCGCCATCGAGCGTGACCGTTCCAGCAAGGTCAGCATATCAGCCATGCGATGCTGGAGCGCCTGGAAGCTGCTGATCGCCACGCCGAATTGCTCGCGCTGCTTGGTATAATCCACCGTCCGCGTAATCATCGCATCGATCACGCCAACGCTCTCGGCGGCCAGCGCGGCGATGCCTTCGTCGATCGCCTGCTCGATGCGCGGCATGGCGTCGCCCGCCGTGCCGATCCGGGTGGCGGGGGTCGCGGCGAATGTAAGGTCGGATGCGGGGCGCCCGTCGATCAACTGATAGTCGCGCCGCTGGATGCCCTCGGCATTCGCATCGGCCAGGAACAGCGAGACGCCCCCCTCCTCCTTCGCCGATACCAGGAAGTGCGTGGCGATCGGCGCCGCTGCCACCACCGCCTTGGCGCCGTGCAGCGCCACCGCATCGCCGGATGCGGATGCGGTGGTGTCCGCTACGACGGGGCTTGATCTGCCCTTCGCCTCATAAAGAGCCGGCGCGACGATAGCGTCGCCGGCCACGATCGCCGCGCGTAGCTGCTCGGCCGCACCCTGCGCATCGCGCAGCAATGCGGTCGCCACGACAACCCCTTCGATATATGGCTCGATCACCAGCGCGCGGCCCAGTTCCTCCGCGATCACCATGGTTTCGACCGGGCCGCCGCCGATGCCGCCGGCCTCCTCGCTCAGCCCCGCGCCGAACAGCCCGAGTTCGTCGGCGAACTTTCGCCACACATCCGCACGCCAGCCGCCGTTTCGCGCCGCTGCGCGACGCGCATCGAAATCATAGCCGCGTGCAAGATAACCGGCGAGCGATTCGCGCAGCAGCCGCTGCTCGTCGGAGAGAGAAAAATCCATGTCACCCCAAAAGTAATTTGCGCGCTACTTTTACGTAAACACCGTCCGCAATCAAGAGGAGATGATTGCAGGTTGCGTGGCGGCCATTGCTGCGCCACTCTCCCGAACGGGGAACTCAGGAGGCATTGCGAGGGATGGCTGCGGAATTCGGACGGGGCGAACTGGCGCCCCATCCTGACAAGCCCCTGCTCTATTTCAGCCCGATGATTATCGCGCGGCGGCGGCGGCTGCTCAAAGAGGCGCGCCACATGATCGCGGAAGACGGGCTGGAGGGCTTTTCGATCCGCAAGCTGTGCCAGCGCGCGGGCGTGGCGCAGCGCACGCTCTACAACGCCTTCCAGAACAAGGACCGGCTGATCGCCTTCGCCATTCGCGAGGCGTTCGACGAATTCAGCGCCTATGTGCGGTCCGGTTCGGACCCGGCGTCGCTGTCCGGTCTGCTGAGCCGCACGATCGCGATCAACCGTCGCAATTTTCGCGTGCGCAACTATACCAAGGCGGTCTGCGCGATCTATTTCGCGCCCACCACGCCGCGCGACGTATGGCAGACGCTGCAGGACATGGCGCTGCGCGGCAACGGCGACTGGCTGTCGCACAATGCGGTCAGCATCAATCCGTGGATCGAAATCGACCATTTCAACCACAGCCTCGCCAACGTCGAATATTCGACGATCAACGACTGGTGCCGGGGCCGCCTTACCGATGAGGAATATCTTCCGCGTCTTGCGGAGAACATGCTGGTGCTCATCATCGGCGCGGTACGTGGCGCGCTCGCGGATGAAGCCGCGCATTATCTCGACGAGATAAAGCGGACCGGGGAGGTGACCAGTTTCGCCAGCCCGATCGCCGACCCGCCGAAACGCCGGCACCCCGCGAACCCCGAGGAAGTCGTGGCGGCCAAGCCGCGCCGCCGCCGACCGCGCGCGGCGGACTGACTGCGCCCTATCGGCGGCGGCGCGATCCCGCACCGCCACCAGGTAGCGCGATCAGCCCACCGTCGCGATCAGGTGGCCGACCTCATATACTTCTCCCGCCGCTGCGATGATGCGGAGCTTGCCGGATACCGGCGACTGTACTTCCTGCACGCTTTTGTCGGTTTCGATCGCGTAGAGATCCTGCCCTTCGGCAACCTCCCCGCCATCCTCGACAAGCCACTCCACCAACGTCGCATCGGTCATGCTCATGCCGAGCTTCGGAATCGAGATATCTGCCACTTTTGCTCCTCGGGTCAGCCGCGCGCGCGGCGGTCGATCGTGCTGCGCACCGCGCCCGCGATCTGATCCTGGCTGTAGATCCACGCCTTCTCCAGTGGGGGCGAGAAGGGCACCGGCGAATAGGTCGAGCCGACCCGCGCGACGGGTGCCTTCAGCGTATCCCACAATTCCTCGGTGATCCGCGACGCGATCTCCGCACCCGTGCCATAAGCCTTCACCGCCTCATGAACGACAACCGCGCGGCGCGTCTTGCCGACCGAGGCGAACACGGTCGCCTCGTCGAATGGCGCGATGGTGCGCAGGTCGATCACCTCCGCCGAGATGCCCTCGCCCGCCAGCTTCTCGGCCACCGCCAGCGCATCGAGCACCGCGCGACCATAAGCGATGATCGTGACATCGCCGCCCTCGCGCGCGACCGCCGCCTTGCCCAGCGGCACGCGATATCCCGGCTCCGGCGCTGGCCCCATCTGACCATAAGCCATGATATTCTCGATCATGATGACCGGATCATCATCCTCGATCGCGGAAGCGAGCAGGCCCTTCGCATCCGCCGGATTGGACGCCATCACGATCTTCAGGCCCGGCACATGCGCGAACCACGCTTCCAGCATGTCCGAATGCTGCCCGCCGAAGCCGACGCCAGCGCCCGTCGTGGTGCGGATGACGAGCGGCACATTGGTCTGCCCACCGGACATGAAGCGCAACTTCGCGGCGTGGTTGACGATCTGATCCATCGCCACCGTCACGAAGTTCATCAGCATGATCTCGGCGACCGGGCGCATGCCCACGATCGCCGCGCCGACGGCGGCGCCGATGATCGCCTGTTCCGAAATCGGCGTGGAGCGGATGCGGTTCCTGCCGTATTTCTCGGTAAGCCCCTTCGTCACCTTGAAGATGCCGCCGCCCTGCGCGTCGCCGATATCCTCGCCCAGCGCGATGACGTTCGCGTCGGCGGCCATCGCCTCGTCGAGCGCCTGGTGCAGGCCCTGGATGAAATTGATCTTGCTCGCCTTCACGGCCGTTTCCGCGTTCATGCCGCGATCTCCTGCTTGACCACGTCGAAGCGCAGTTCGTCCACCTCGGGGAAGGGGCTTGCGAGCGCGAATTCGACCGCCTCGTCGATCTCCTTCTCGATCGCCGCGACGATCGCGTCGAGTTCGCTCTCCGGCACCTGCATATCCAGCAGCAACTGGCGGAAGCGGGGAATCGGGTCTTCCCTCGCGCCCTGCTCCGCGAGTTCCTTCGGCACATAGCTGAAATCCGCGCCGAACAGGTGCCCGAGCATACGGAACGTCATCGCCTCGATCAGCGTCGGGCCTTCGCCACGCCGCGCACGATCTACCGCTTCCTTCGCGGTGTTATACATATCGACCGGATCGTTGCCGTCGCACTGCACGCCGCGCATCCCGTAGCCGGCGGCGCGGCTGACGATCGACTCACTGTCGGTATGCGCCGCGAACGCTGTATGCTCGCCATATTTATTGTTGGAACACAGGAAGATGACCGGCAACTTATAGAGCTGCGCCATGTTCATCGCTTCATGGAATGCGCCGATATTCGACGCGCCGTCGCCGAAACACACCACGGTAACCTTGCCATCGCCCCGGTTCTGCGACGAGATCGCGAGGCCATTGGCGATCGGCAGTCCGGAACCGACGACACCCGTTGTCACCATCACGCCCGTTTCCGGGTGGGTGATGTGCATCGGGCCGCCTTTGCCCTTGCATGTGCCCGTCGCCCGCCCAGTGAACTCGGCCCATAGCAGCTTGGAGGGAATGCCCTTGCTGAGCTGGTCGGCGACGCCGCGATAGGTGGTGATGAGATAATCGTCCTGATTGAGCGCGGCCATCATGCCCGCCGAGACGACCTCCTGCCCGCGCACCGGATAATAGACGATCGCGAGCTTGCCCTGCGTCAGCAGCGCGCGAAAGCGCTCGTCGCTGCGATGGATCAGCATCGCGCGGCGATAGATATCGAGCAGCTTTTCGCGGCTCGGGGCCGATGTCGTATCGGTCATTCTTCCCCTCCTTGAGGACAGTGCTTCTGTTCTTCGGTTGCTCGTGATCCGCGGACTAGGCTTCGAGCAGCACACAACCCGATAGACCGGGCGCGCCATATACCTGGCTATACCCGATCCGCGCGCCCTCCACTTGTCGCTCGCCGCCGCGCCCCCTCAATTGCTCTACGTTTTCATAGACTTGTCGAAGTCCAGACGCACCGATCGGCTCGCCGCACGCTAGGCATCCGCCATCGGTGTTGATCGGCAGTCGACCGCCAATCCGCGTTTCGCCGTCGGCGATCAGGCGCTCCTGCTCGCCGTCCTTGCAGAAGCCGTTCTCGGCCATGTGCATGATCTCGGCGCCGCTTTCGGTATCCTGAAGCTGGGCGACGTCCACGTCCTCCGGCCCCAGCCCCGCCATCGCCCATGTCGCGGCGGAGGCCAGTTCCACCGCGGACTTTCCGCGCTCGATCTCCAGCGACGGGGCGAACACCTCGAAGCTGCCGAGCGGGCGCGTGCGGATCGCCGCGCCGCGCACCTTCGGTCCGCTCAGTCCAAGCTCGCGCATCTTCCTGTCGGACGCGAGGATCAGCGCGGTGCCCCCTTCCGCCGGCGAGCAGAACATATATTTGGTGAGCGGATCGGAGATCATCGGCGCGTTCATGATCGTATCGAGATCGACCGGGGACCGGCGCCATGCATGAGGGGTCCTGGCGCCATTCTCGAACGCCTTTTCCGCAACCCGACCGAGCGTCGTGCCGCTGATACCGTGGAGCGCCATATAGCGCGTGATCTTGTTCGCGAAGAATTGCGTCGTCAGCATCATTCCGGTCTCGCCATACCAGCGCGGCAGACCGGACGCCTCGGGATCGGCGTTGAACGCGCCGCGTGGATGCTTGTCGAAGCCCACGACGATGCCGATGTCGAACTCGCCCGACTTGATCGTCGAATAGCCGGAGAGCAGCGCCGATCCGCCGGTCGCGCAGCCATTGTTGACGTTGATGAACGGGATGCCGGTGAGCCCGAGTTGCGGCAGCACCGCATCGGCCGATCCGGCTGCGGAGGAACCGCCATAGGCGAACTGCATGTCCTCCCAATCCAGGCCAACATCGGCGAGTGCCTGGCGGATCGCGAAGATGCCCTGTTCACGCCCGCTGCGACCGTCCGTCCGCCCGAACGGGTGAATGCCTGCGCCGATTATATGTACGTCGGTCATGCCGCTTCTCCTTCCCTGACGGGCGCGAAAGCATAAGTGAGCACGGGCTCGCCGCTCTCGTCGGTACGATAGGCTTCGGTGGTGATACGCATCGGTTCGCCGATCCTGAGGCTTTCAAGGTCGTTTGCGACAAGGCGGGATTCGACGATCAACTGCCCCGGCAACTCGACATAGCCGACGCCATATGGCTTGAAATTCTGCTCGTCGCCGTCGCCGTTGAACGGCGTCTTCGGGCGGAAGCGCTGGATCGTATAGGACCAGAGCCTGCCCTCCGGCGCCAATTCCACCGTCTCGTAATCGTCCGCGCCGGCACCTGCGGGCAATGGAAAACGCAACCGTCCGGTCTGCCGCGATTTGCCCGCGAGCAGCCGCGTCGCTGCCCCTTCCCCGATAAACAGCCCCTCAGCCACTGCCCGTGCCATTGTCTCTCTCCCTAACGCTCAGAGCCCGAGGCCCGCTTTCGCGATGATGTTGCGTTGCACCTCGCTCGATCCGCCGAAGATCGTCGTCGCCCTGGTGTTGAGGTAACGGGCTGTCGGCGTCAGCGCATGGGCGAGGCCGACGACATCCTCGTTCGCGCCCATACCGAGCGCATGGCGCTGATCGACCGCGGCATATAATCCGAGCGCCTCCGACGTGAGTTGCGCCAGCCGTTGCGTCGCCTCGCTGACCGTCAGCTTCAGGATCGACGCGGTGACGTTGCTCGTGATCTCGCCCGTACCGCGACTGGCGATCTGGCGGCGTTCGGTCCAGTCGATCGCGAGTATCTCGGTCTCAAGCTGCATGATGCGATGCCGGAAATCGGCGATGTCCCACAAATTACCGCCGTCGTCGCCCGGCTCGCTACGCGCGATCCGCTTGAGATTGGCAAGCTGCGCATTGAGCCGACCCGCCGCCGATCCACCGCCGCGTTCGAAAGTCAGCAGGTATTTGGCGATCGTCCAGCCTTCGCCCTCCTCGCCGATCCGGTTGTCGATGGGTACGCGGACGTTATCGAGGAACACCTGATTGACCTCATGTTCGCCCGACATCGAGACGATCGGCGTGACGGTCAGGCCGGGCGAATCGATCGGCGCGAGCAGGAAGCTGATCCCTGTCTGTCGCGGCCCTTCCCGCCCCGTGCGCACCAGCAGGAAAATCCAGTTCGCCTCGTGCGCGTGCGTCGTCCAGATTTTGGTGCCGTTGATGACGTAATCGTCGCCGTCGCGCTCGGCCCGCGTCTTGAGCGAGGCGAGATCGGAGCCGGCGCCAGGTTCCGAATAGCCCTGGCACCAATAATGTTCACCAGAGAGCATCTTCGGCAGGAAGAAGTCCTTCTGTTCCCGCGTGCCGAATTCCATGATGACCGGCCCGCACAGCGCCAGCCCCATCGCGGGCAGCGTAGGCGTACCCGCCAAGCCGCATTCGCGATCAAAGATATAGCGCTGCATCGCCGTCCAGCCGGGGCCGCCATATTCCTTCGGCCAGCTCGGCGCGATCCAGCCCTTTTCGAACAGGATGCGATGCCATTCGCGCGCCAGCGCACCTTCGGCAAAAACGCCGGCCTGCTTCGCCGCCGCCGCGCGCAGCGCCGGCGTGAACTTCTCGGCGAGGAATTGGCGTACCTCAGTTTCGAAAAATAGGTCTTCCTGGGTTGGCGTGGTATCCATCGCTACATCCTCACTTGAGGTTGCCGGCATCGGCGATCAGCGCGGCGAACGCCTGCAGCCAGCGCGCGCCGGTCGCGCCATCAATAACGCGGTGGTCGCAGGTAAGCGTCACGGTCATCATCTTTGCGACACCGGGTGCGCCGTTCACCGGCACCACACGATCCTCGACCGCGCCGACCGACAAGATCGCGCCATGCGGCGGATTCAGGATCGATCCGAAGCTTGACACGCCATACATGCCCAGGTTCGAGATGCAGAAGCTGCCGCCGTTATATTCGTCCGGCTTCAACCGCTTGCGTCGCGCTCGATCGGCCAGATCGCGTACCTCGATCGCGATTTCGCGCGCCGCCTTGACTTCCGCATCGCGCACGATCGGCGTAATCAGCCCGCCCGGAATGGAGACCGCCACCGCAACGTCAGCGTGATGATGACGAACGACGCCATGCTCGGTGAAGCTGGCATTCACCTCCGGCACCGCGATCAGCGCCTGCGCGACCGCCGAGACAAGCATGTCGTTGACGGAAACCTTGCCCGCCTCACCCGGATCATAAGCGGCCCGCGCGTCGATCAGCGGCTGCGCCGCGATATGCGCGACCAGCGGAAAGTGCGGAATGTCGCGCGCCGCCTCGGCCAGGCGCCTTGCCACCACGCGGCGCACGCCATCGAGCGGCGTCAGGTCGTAGCGCCCACGCGCGATGCCAAGAAGTTCCAGCGCCTCCGCTATGGGATCGGCCTGCGGCGGAATCGAGATCGGTGCTTGCGTCGCCATGGCTCTTGCTACACAACATTTTGCATAACGCATCAACTTTTTTCGGAGTCCCCATGCGCTGGAGAATTGCCGCCCGACCGACCGGCCGGGCGCTGCGCCCTGACGACTTTGAGCGCGACGAAACCCCACTCGATCGGGAACCCGCGCCGGGCGAATTGAAGGTCCGCGTGCTCATGCTTTCCTGCGACCCTGCGCAGAAGGGCTGGATGGAGAATGCCGGCGGCTATGCCGCACCGACCGAAATCGGCGACATCATGCCGGCCGGCGGAATCGGCCAGGTGATCGAAAGCGCGGCCGAAGGTTACGCGCCTGGCGACCTGGTGCAGAGCTCGCTCGGATGGTCCGACGAGATGATCGTGCCGTCAAAAGGAATACGCGTGGTCCCGCGCGAGCCGGACGCGCCGCGCCTCAATCTCGGGCTGCTGGGGTCGAGCGGCCTCACCGCCTATTTCGGGCTGACGCGCATCGGTGAACCACGTGCGGGCGATACACTCGTGATAACGGGTGCCGCCGGCGCCGTCGGCTCGATCGTCGGGCAATTGGGCAAGATCGCGGGCTGCCGCGTGATCGGAATCGCCGGCGGGCCGAACAAATGCCGCTGGCTCACCGAGGAACTCGGATTCGATCACGCGATCGACTACAAGGCCGAAAAGGTGAAGCATCGCGTCAGGGAGCTGGCGCCGGATGGCATTGATGTGTTGTGGGACAATGTCGGCGGCCCAATGCTCGACGATCTGATGGCGCGGATCGCGCGACGCGCGCGCATCGTGATCTGTGGCGGCATCGCGCGCTATCAGCAGGAAGGACGACCGCCCGGCCCGAGCAACTATTTCAACATCGTCTTCAAGAGCGCGCGCATGGAGGGGTTCCTGCTCTCCGACTTCCAGGGCGATCTGGACATCGGGCGCGACCGGCTGCGCCGCTGGCTGGCGGAAGGACGGATCATCCAGCGCGACGAGGTTGTGAACGGGCTGGAAAAGGCGCCCGAAACGCTGATGCGATTGTTTGCGGGCGACAATCTGGGCAAGTTGCTCATTCACGTGGCGGAGCCATCGTAAGCAGATGATCGCAATAGATTTCGTCCAGCCGGACGGCACGCGGGAAAAGATATTCACCCGCGAGGGATATACGTTGATGGAGGCCGCGGTCCGCAGCGGCGTTGCCGGCATATTGGCCGAGTGCGGGGGCTCATGCGCCTGCGCGACATGCCATGTGATCGTGGACCCCGATTGGGTGGAAACCGTTGGGCCACCGAACACGATGGAGGAGCAATTGCTCGAAATGCTCGATACCCGGCAAGCAGCATCTCGCCTCGGCTGCCAGGTGAAGTTGAAGCAGGCGTTCGACGGGCTGGTCGTGCAGGTGCCCGCGATAGATTGACCCGCAGGGTTTCGCCCCCCGCGCACAGCGCGCGGGGAGCGAAACTTCAGAACTGCACGCGCTTAGTATAGCCGCCGTCGATCACCACGTTCGTCCCCGTGGTATAAGACGATGCCGGGCTGGCGAGGAATACCACCGTTCGCGCCACCTCCTCGGCGCTGCCGAAACGGCCAAGCGCCATCTGCGCTTCGGTCGACTTGTAAAAGTCCGGCATACCCGCCTCGATCTTCGACCAGTTGCCGCCATCGAACCGGATCGGGCCGGGCGATACCATGTTCACGCGAATGCCCTTCGGCCCCCACGCCTGGCTCAACTGCTTACCATAAGTGATGAGCGCGGCCTTGAGCGCGTTGAACGCCTGCGGCTGGATGAACGTCTCGAACGCGGCGGTGCTCGACATCAGGATGACCGATCCGGCGCCCGATTTTTCGAGATACGGCTCCAGCGTCTGGCAGCCCTCGACCGCGCCCTTCAAGTCATACTGGAACGTCATGTCCCAGTCGCCCGTTCCGCCGGCCCCCGACGAACTGACGTTGTGAATGAAGATATCCACCCCGCCCAACGCATCAGCAGCCTTTTTCAGCCAGTCGAGATAGCCGCCATCGCTCATGTCGAGGCTGTCGCCGATCACCTTGCCGCCATGTTTCGCGAGCGACGCCTTCGCCTCCGCCACCTGCCTCGCATCGCGCGAGAAGAAGGCAATGTCGGCGCCCTCCGCCGCAAAGATTTCCAGTGCGGCACGGCCCAGCCCCCGGCTACCGCCGGACAAGATCACCTTCTTGCCCTTAAGCGCGAGGTCCATGCTTACTCTCCCTTCATGCGTTGGATGGCGGGCGCCTTCGCCCAATCGAGCCCGCGCCGCAGTAATTCGTAATAAACGTCGAGTTCCCATGAGCAGCGATCGACGGTCGGCCACCAGTCGCGCAGCGGCTGAAGATCGTAATGCCCCCGGCAATGGCCTAGCGCGTTATAGAGCACCGCGCCCTCACCAAGCGGTCGCAGATAAACGACCGGGTGCCGCGCCTTTTCCCATGTCGCATCCACGAAGCCGGGCGTTTCCCCGCCGAATTCGGTATCGAGCAGGACGTGCAGATCGGCGCGCGGACGGCTGAGATACAGTTCGTCCGTTGTCTCGAACGGCTCGATTCCGGCGGAAATCGGATGCTTCGCGTCCGCCACCTCGATGCGGATCGGCTCGATCGGAGGATGCGAGGCGAAGGCGGACCCGAGCGTCTCCATGAAATGTGGCGCCCAGTCCGGCGTGTCGACCAACCCGTTCTCAAGGAAGCGCAGGATCGAATTGGTGCCGTGCAGGGCGTAATATCGCCCGCCCCCCGCAACGAAGGCGCGGATCGCTTCCTGCGCCTTCAGGCTCGGCATCACGTCGCAGGTATAGCTTACGAGCAGGTCGCAGGCAGCGATCGCCTCGACGCATTCGAAATCCTCGAACACGCGCGTGCGCACCCGTTCGTCCTCGGCCAGCAGCTTGAGCAGTTCGAGCCGGGCGAAATCTATGTCGTGATACCTGCCGCCCGCGATCAGCACGCAATTGATGGGCCGCTGATCCGCTTTCCGTTCCTCAGCCATTATCGTCCCCTCACCGGATCGGTGCCATCCCAGGTGCGATGCGCCTCGCGCATCATGGCGAAACCCTGTCGCCCGGCCTCGCCGATCTGGAGGTATTCCATGACCGTGCCTGGCCCGCCGCCAGTATCGACATAGATCACCGCGCCCATCCCGCCGGGAAGGGTTCCCTCCTGCACCACGATGCCGCCCTGCCGCACCACGCGGCGGCGCGCTTCGCCGATATCGTCGACCAGCACGCACATATGCTGCACGCCCTCACGGCCCTGCGCACGCCATTCCGTGTACATCGACGGCGCATCATTGTGCTGCCGGATCAACTCGATCTGAATGTCCCCCAGGTAACCGAGCGCCATCGAGAAATCTATGTCGCTCGGCTGGCCGCGAAACTTCACATTCTCCAGTTTCACATGATGGTTCTCGAAGAACGGCCCCGCGCCCAGCGACACCCAATGCGCCAGCGCGGCATCGTAATTCGCCGGGCAATAGGATAGCTGCATCACCGGCCCTAGCGCGGCGACGCTGTCGCCCGCACCCGGCCCTTCGCGCAAGTCACTCATTGTGCCACCTGCATCGCGGCCACCACCGACGCCTGAATCTCGTGCTTCCACGGGTTGCGGCGGAGCGTGAGCCCGCCATTCACCTGCAGATTCTGCCCGGTCATGAAGCATTCGTCGGAGGACAGCCACACGGCGGCGGCGGCGATATCGTCGGAGGTGCCGACGCGCCCCAGCGGATAGCTTGGCACGAACGCTTCCCACAGGCCGGGCGTCTTGCCGTTCGCCGCCGTCATTGGCGTTTCGGTCAGTCCCGGCGAGATCGAGTTCGCCTTGATCCCGCGATCGCCGAACTCGTTCGCGATGCAGCGGATGACATGATCGGTTCCCGCCTTCGTGCCCATATAGGCGGCGTGATCGTTGAGCATGATCGTTGCGGTGGCCGACGAAATCTGGATCAGCGAGCCGCCGTTCTTCATCGCCTCGATCATAGACTGGAAGAACAGGAACGGTCCTTTGAACTGGAGATCGCCGATCTGCTGCAATTCCTCCGCCGTCGTCTCCAGAAACGGCTTGAGCAGGCCCCAGCCAGAGGCGTTGATCGCGATGTCAATGCCGCCCATCTGCTCGACGGCAGATTTCGCCAACGCATCATTATCGGCCTTGCTGGTGATGTCGCACGTCGCCATGAACGCCTTGCCCGGATGCGCGGCGACAAACTGTTCGAGAAACTCCGTCCTGCGCCCGGCGACCAGCACGCTGGCCCCTTCCGCGATCAGGCGATGGCCGATCACCTGCCCCATATTGTCCTTGCCGGCGGCGCCGAGCACGATCGCGCGCTTGCCCTGAAGCCTCATTCTTCCTCTCCTCTCGATATCATCCGATGGTGCGATCGGACGGCCAGAACGGCCGGCGTAACTCGCGCTTGTTGACCTTGCCCATCGCGTTGCGCCCGACTGTCTCCACCAGATCAATGCTGCGCGGGCGCTTGTAACCGGCCAGTTTCTCGCGCACGAAAGCGAACAACTCGTCGCTCGTAACCGCGCGGCCCGGCTTTACGACGACCAGCGCCTTCACCTCCTCGCCCATGTCCGCGCTCGGCACGCCCACCACCGCGACGTCCTCGACGCCGGGATGCGCGATCAGCACCTGTTCGATCTCGGCGGGATAGATGTTGACGCCGCCCGAGACGATCATGTCGGACGAGCGATCCGTTATGAAAACATAGCCTTCGTCATCGACATAGCCGATCTCGCCCAGCGTGAAGACGCCCGGTTCGATATGCGCCGCCGCGGTCTTTTCGGGATCGTTGTGATAGACGATGCCGCGCCCGGTGGGATCGCGGAAATAAAGCTGGCCGATCTGGTTCGCGCCGAGCCGCTCGCCATTTTCGCCGATCACCACCATCTCGAACGGCGGCATCGCCTTGCCCACCGAGCCCGGCTTGCGCAGCCATTCCTCCGACGAGATCATGTTGGTCGAACCCGCCTCCGTCGCGCCATAGGCTTCGAGCAGGACTGGCCCCCACCATGCGATCATCGCGCGCTTCACATCGATCGGGCACGCCGCCCCGGTGTGCGAAACCAGCTTCAGGCTGGAAACGTCATATCGGCGGCGCACCTCCGGCGGCAGCGCCAGCAAGCGTTGGAAGTGCGTCGGCACCATCACGGAAGTGGCGACGCCGTATCTCTCGATATTGACCAGGATCTGCTCCGCATCGAACTTCGGCATCACGACGAGCGGTCGTCCGCCACCTAGCTGCCGCATCGAGCCGAGCGGGCCGGTGTGATAGTTCGGCCCGACGAGAATCCCCGGCCCCTGCGCGCCCGCTGCAACCTGCTGCGCCAGCACCGCGAACAGGCCCGCGATATCATCCTCGCGCGGGAACATATTGGGGGGCGTCTCGGTGCCCTTGGGCCGGCCGGTCGTGCCGGAGGTATAGTGCATATAGGGCAGCGGGCGCATATGCGTGGGCGGTTCCACGTCGCTTGCCGCGGCAAGCCAGTCATCCCACGGCTGCACGCCGGCGATGCCGGTGCAGCGCCAGCCGATCACGCGTTCGATGCCAACCGCTTTCGCCGCGGCAAGCCCCGCCTCCGCTGTCTCCGGCCCGACGAACAGCAGCCGCGCGCCGCTATCCTTCAGGATATAAGCCAGTTCCTCGGCAGTGAGGTGGAAGTTCGCGGGCACACCCGAAACGCCCGCATGGAGCAGCGCGAGATAGGCCAGCGCCATTTCCGTCGAATTATGTGCGAACACCGCCGCGCGTGGTGCCCCTGCGCCGAAATCCTCGCCCAGCAGCGCATTGGTCGCTCGGTTCATGATTGGGTCGAGCGCGGCCCAGGTCAACGTCATCCGGCCATCGGTTACGGCCATCGCATCGCCCGTGGTCTTTGCGCGGTTGGCGGCGGCAAGCGACATCTTCTCTCCTGTCAGGCGGCGCGCCACGCCTCGGCCTGGCCGAGCGCGGTGCGGAAATGCGAAAGGCAGCGCCAGATGCAGAAGGCGCCGATCGGGTAATTCACAGCGGCCATCAACGCGAGCGTGCCGCCCAGCGATTCGCCGTGGAACAACTGGTCGCTGACGAGCCCGCCCAGCAGCGGCCCGAACGAATAACTGAGGAAATTCACGACCACGAAATAGAGCGCCATCACCTGCCCGCGCAGTTCGTTCGGCACGATCAACTGCAACGCCGCCGCGCCCAGCCCGTTCGGCCAACCCATGAAGAACACCGCAGCCGCGACCAGCGTCATCGCAAGCGCGTAGCCAGGCACCAGAAACGCGGTGACACCCAGCGTGACGAGCACGAGCGTCGCGCCGAGCACCAGCCGCAGCGTCGCGTCCGTCCGCCCGAGGCGCATCATTCTCGCCGCAACCTCGCCGGCGAAAATTCCACCGCCGCTCCCCAGCAGCAGCGCAATGAGGCCGAAGGTGAAGCCCACCTGCGCACGGCTCGCGCCATGTTCGCGCAGGAAGAACTCCACCACCCAGTAGAATAGCGCCCATCCCTGCATCGCCAGCGCGGTGAAGCCGATGAAGTGATAGACAAGAAACCTGCGGCGCCCGGCGAAGAACCGCGCCGCCTCGCCAAGCGTCATCCCGGCAGCATTCGCGTTGAGGCGCCCGATGCGCAGCGGCGACTTGATCGTCAGGGTGGCGACGGAGAGCAGCAAGCCCGGCGCCCCGACAATGACGAACATCGCCTGCCACGATCGCATCTCGCCGAACACCGGCAGCGCGATATGCGGCAACGCCTCCAGATGGCTCACGATCGCGCCGCCGAGCAGATTGGCAAGGCCAAGGCCGATGAACGGCGCGACGCCGAATATCCCCATCGCCAGCGGCAGCCGCGAACGATCGAAATAATCGGACAGCATTGATATCGCCGCCGGTGACAACGTGGCCTCGCCGACGCCAACCGTCGCGCGCGCCAGGAACAGATGCGTGAACTTCGTCGCGAACCCGCACGCCATCGTGGCCAGGCTCCAGAAGAAGATGCCCAGCCCGATGATCCGGCGGCGGTTCGCCCGATCCGCCAGCCACGCCATCGGAATCGTCAGGATCGTGTAGAAACAGGTGAAGGCCAGGCCGCCCAGCAGCCCCATCATCGTGTCGCTGATGCCAAGATCGCGCTTCATCGGCCCGATCATCACCGCCAGGATCTGGCGATCAATGACCGACACGGTTGAAGCCAGCGTCAGAAAGCCGACGACATACCAGCGGTGAAAGACGGTTCCCTGCGAGCCATGCGCCGATATCGCCGAAACATCGGCGTCGTTCGGGAGCAAGGCGACCGTCACCGACATTTCTATACCGTGCTCATGGGGGAAGGCGCGCAGATGGTCACGTACTCACGCCCTCCTCTCCCTCAGATTACGTCCGCCCATCCGGCGACACGCTATGCGCGTCGCCACCGTCAGTTATGCCGATATGTGCCCGCCTCAACGGGCAGTGCCGGTCGCCTGCTCCATGCCCTCGGTCATCACCCGATCGAGCATCTGATGCATCTTGCGGATGCGCATCTCGGCATATCTGCCCAAGTGCAGCACGCCGGTCGCCGACGCCTCCATGCCGCTTTGCACGTGCGGGAGATTGCTCATGTCCTGTTCGAACACAGCCGCAAGGCCGGCAGACATTCCGCTGTTCGGCGCAAGCTCCACGATGCTCTCGTCGACGCCAATCTCAAACACCGGCGCCGGCTTGGGCCGGGGCTTCCCTTTGGGCACGCGCTTGAGCATGTAGATATCCATGATCGACGTGGTGTGATCGTGCCCGTTCGGGCGCCAGCGATAGGTGAGGTTCGGCATGAACCCGGCCCAGAAGCTCATGTGCGGAAAGATATTGTAGAGCAGCGCATCAACCATCTCGGCATCGGATGCTGCGCTATAATCATGCCCATCCTCGGCGGAGAGCGTCTTGCGGGTCACTTCCGCCATGAAGGTGCGCGCCGTCTCGCCATCGGGCACCTTCATTTCACCGGGCTTGGCGCCGGCCCCTGCCGCCGATCGCGAGCCGACGCCTAGCAGCGCCTCGACGATCTCGTCCTCGCTGTAATCGCGCTGATTGAACGGACTCGGCACCATCTGCGCGGAGAATTGCCGCGTTATATAGTCCGACAGGATGTCATACTGGCTGTTGACGTCGGCCAGATAGGGCAGAAGCTGGGGATGCGTGGTGATCGCGTGGTGGCTCTCCATGAACGCCTCCGCCGCGGTCTTCCAGTTGCACGGCACGATCTTCTGCACATGAAAATGGATGTAGCGATCCTCGTTCTCGTAGCGTGCGAAATGCTCCTTGATCGGCCCGAGTACTTCATCGAGCGGGACGGCATTGCGATCCATGTTGACGAACACGAAACCCGCCCATGTGCCGACCAGCGCCTCCGGCAGCGACAGGTCCGTCCCTTCCCATTGCGGGAAATCCCAGGAAATCGGATTGTCCTTGAAGCTGCCGTCGGTGTTCCAGGCGATTCCGTGATACGGGCAGCGGAACTCGTTCTTGCAGCCGCCCAGCGTCGCGAGCTTGCGCCCGCGATGCAGGCACGAATTATAGAACGCGCGGATTGCGCCATCCTTCTGGCGCACGATCAGCAGCGATTTGCCCGCGATCTCGTACACGATCGTGTCGCCGGGATTGGGGATTTCCTCCTCGCGGCACGCCATCTGCCAGATGCGCGGCCACAGATATTTTTCTTCCAGCCGGGCGAACGCGGGGTCGATGTAGCGATCGACCGGGACCGCGTCGGTGCCGAGATCGGGAACCGGGCCTTCGCGGAGATGCTCAGGAATCGGGCGCGTATCCCGTTCGAGGATCTCCTCGTAGGTTTCGGCCGGGTGACGGTCTGGGCGGAATTCTTTGGCCTGGACGTTCATGGATCACCTCTGACGCTGTAGCGTCATCCTCTCTCGCTAGAAACTAACACAATCTGCAATCTTGCCAAGTCTTATCGCCCCTCCGGCACCCACGAAGCGCGCGTGCCGAGCACCACCGTCTCGCGCTCGATCGCCGCGCCCAGCGCGGCGGCCATATCCGCGAAACGGTCATGCCCGCGCAGCGCGGCAAGTCCGCGCTGGTATGCGTCGACATCCGGCAGCCGCCACACGTCGATCGCGGTGTGGAGGCGCCCGGTGATCTGCTCGATCGCGGCGACGAGGTGCCACCCTTGCGCCTCCACGATCGCGACAAGCTCGATCATGGTCGTGCGGAATCGCGTGAGGTCCGCCGCGCGCAGTTCGAGCGTGGACTGCATGTAGATCGTCATTGCCCCTCCCCTCTCAGCCTGAGCAGTTGCTTGCCGGTGTTCGCGCCGGAGAACAGGCGCATCAGTGTGCGCGGGGCGTTCTCGAACCCCTCCTGAATATCCTGCCGGGCGATCAGCCGGCCTTCGGTCAGCCACTGCGACAGGCGTTTACGGGCAACGGGAAACTCCGCCTCGTGATCGTTGAGCAGAATCCCCTGCATCGTCGCGCGTTTGAACACGAGATTGAAGTAGTTCGCCGGGCCGATCGGCATCCCGCCGGTCTTGGAACGCGATATCCCGCCACAGATCACCACGCGCGCATGTAGCGCCAGATGCGCGAGAATATCGTTTAGGATCACGCCACCGACATTGTCCCAGACGACATCTGCGCCATCGGGCGCCAGCCGCGCCAGTTCCGCCCCGATATCCCGCGATTTATAGTCGATCGCCGCGTCGGCGCCCAGTTCGCCAGTGAGCCACGCGCATTTCTCCGCCCCGCCCGCAATGCCGATCACGCGGCAGCCCGCGATCTTCGCCAACTGAACGACGATCGCGCCAACCCCGCCCGCCGCGCCCGTCACCACCACGGTATCGCCGGGGAACGGCCTGCCGACATGCTTCATCCCGAAATAGGCGGTAAGCCCGACCACGCCGAGCACGTCGAGTTGCGCGGAAGGGTGCGCCTCGCCCTCCAGCGACTGGAACTGATCGCCGGGCAACGTGGCATATTCCTGCCAGCCGAACGGCCCCAGCACCTTCTCGCCAACCTTCAGATGCGGCGCCCGGCTCTCCAGAACGGTGCCGATGCCCGATCCGCGCATCATGTCGCCGATCTCGGTGCGCGCGACATAGCCGCCGATATTCTCCATCCAGCCCTTCATCGCCGGCTCGAACGCGAGCATGTCGACCTGAACCAGCACCTCGCCCGCGCCCGGCGAACGAACCTCGCCTTCGGTCATTGCGAAGTCGCTCTCGTTCACGTCGCGCGCCGTGGGCCGCCCCGCGATCGTCCAGCGGCGGTTGATTCGACTCAATGCACCCTCCTCTTGCTACCCTAATGCCGCGCTTTCGAGAAAAGGTCGACAACTTTAACACGCGCGGCATAATAAGCCGATGCAAACCCTATCGCTCGCCGCCGGTGTGCTGCCCGATCACACGCCCCAAACGACTGCCCGCGCCGCCGCCGCGGCCGGCTATGACGCAACCGGCGTCTGGGTCGATCTCGATAACTGGACGGCCGGGACAACCCGCGAATTGAAGACGATCCTCGCCGAGAACGCGCTCGCCGCGCTTGATATCGAGGTCGTCTGGCTGATGCCCGGCCCGTTCGACGACAAACACCGCCGCATCATTGATATCGGGCGGGAGATTGGCGCGGCGAACGTGCTGTGCGTCAGTTCCGACCCGGATGACGGCGCGACCGCCGCGAAATTGGCCGCACTATGCGAACACGCCGCCGGAGACATCCGGATCGCGCTGGAATTCGCGCTGTTCACCGAGGTGAAAACGATCGGGCAGGCGAGTTCGATCCTGCGCGCGGTGGGCGATCCCGCCATGGCAATGCTGATCGACCCGCTCCACCTCGCGCGTTCGGGTGGCACCCCGGCGGACGTCGCCGCGCTCCCCCCGGCATGGCTTCCTTATGCTCAATTCTGCGATGCGGAGCCGCTGACCTTCGACACGTCCGATCGCGCCGCGATCATCGCGGAGGCGGTCGATCGGCGGCGCCACATCGGCGACGGTGTGCTGCCGCTGCGCGAACTCGCGACCGCGCTCCCGCGCGACATCCCGCTAAGTATCGAATTACGCTCGAAAGCGCTGCGCGACAGGCACCCCGATCCCGTCGCACGCGCGCGCGCCGTTCTAGCCGCCACGCGCCAGTTTCTGCGGCAGGAAAGCTGACCGCTCCGCCATACCGGACGCGATAGCCGAAACGACTATTCGGCGGCGGCCTGAAGGCTCAGTTCGTCCAGCCGCGGGTCGTTCGGCACGATCCAGTCGGCTCCGATCACCGGCGCCACGCGCAAGTCCGCCGGTATCCGATCGTGGCCGATCATCGCATCCGCCTGCTGATGCCAGTGATAGATGCGCGCCTCCTGATAGCTCAGCGGCACGCCTTGGAAGCCGTAGCTTTCCTGGCTTTTCTGTATCCACTTGCCGAACTCGGTATCTTCCTCAAGCACACTGTTGAGATAGGTGATCGTGGCGTCCCAAAAGCCAGGGCGCACGCCCTCGCCCCAATCCGGGCCGAACCACCAGACCTCCATTTTCGATCGAGTCGGCCCGTTCGGCCAGAAATTCAGCACGAAATACCCGGTCGGCCCAAGCGGAGAGACCCAGTTCGGAAAGAGATTGTACGATTGCGTGCAGGTCCGCCCGATCTCCCCCACGCTCTCGATCTCGGGCCGCTGAAAATCACCGACGTTGGCGGCGCGATAATTCTCGCCTTCCTTCTTCTCCCAGCCGGGCGCGATCATCCGCCCATGGCCATAGGGATAGAGGCTGTTCACGTTGCGGCGATGATCCAGCCCGAGCGCCACGGTGGAAGGGTGGATATTGGGAACATGGTACACTTCCATGTTCGCCTCCATCGCGATCTTCCAGTTGCAATCCAGATCCCAGATATAGTGGTCCACCAGCCGCGTCGCGTCGAAGCGGAATTCCTCCCATTCCTCCGCGATCGGGCCGAGCCATTCGCTGAGCGGTGGCGCGTCGGCGCTGAAATTTACGAAGATCAGCTTGCCATATCGCTCGCACCGCACCTGACGCAGCGACCGGCAGGAGAAATCGAGATCGGCGAAATCCTCGGGATCACGAACCGATACGAGCTTGCCCTCGTCGTCATAAACCCAGCCGTGATATTTGCAGGTGAGCCGCGCGCGCCGGCCCTTCTCCTGGGTCACGACCGGCGCGCCGCGATGGCTGCACGTATTGTAGAAGGCGTTCACCTCGCCCGAGCGGGCGTGGACGAGCACGATCGGCTGGCCGGCGGTTTCCCACAGCTTGAAGCAACCGTGCTGCGGAATCTCGTCCATATGCCCCGCGAACAACCAGCTCTTCCGCCATAACTGATCGCGCTCGAGTTCCGCGAAACGCGGATCGGTATAGCGCCCTCCCGGCACGTCGGGGAGCTTGGGGAATGCCGGCGGCGGCGCGGCGCGCGCTGCCTCATATTCCATCAGCGCGCGCAATTGATCGACCGTCGCCTGATCCATCGTTCTGCTCCCCGGTTACTCTGCCGCCTGCAATTGCGGCCCGGCGAACAGGCCGACGAGTTCATCATCATCCGCGGCGATGATGCGATCGGTCCACTTATGGAAAGCCTGTGCGCCGCCCTCATTGCGGCCGAACAACACCTTTTCGAGCGTGCCGTGATCGAGCGCGCGCTGCTGGCGCAGGCCGGTCGCGTAATCCTCGTCCTTCACCACCGTTTCCAGGAAGGCGAACTGCGCATGTGCCGCCTCCTCCTGCTCCTCGGTGGGGCGGCGTTCCATCAGATACATCTGGCGCGTCCAGGATTCGCCGACCTGATCGCCCGGCAGAAGCTGTGAGATCATCACCCCGCGACCGCCGCCATTGAAGCTGGCGATCGAGATGCACGGGAAGATCGTCCACACCCCGTTGAGCACCAGATCGTCGGACCATTGCTCCTCCGGCAGATCGGCGAGTTCGCGCGCCGCACGATCAGGCGCGACCAGTCGCTGATGCGGCCCCCAGGCATGATAATGCGCGCGGTTGCCGAGCATGTTGTTGGCGTTCAGCGTATCCTTGTGGAGCACTGGCAGGTGATAGAAATCCAGATAGCCGTCATAGGCGATCTTCCAGTTCGGCCCGCGCAGCACGCGGCTGGAGAAGAAGAACCAGTCCTTGAAGTTGAACGCCTCCAGCAGCGCATCATAGCCGGACAGGAAATCGTCGATATCCAGCTTCAGCTTCGGATCGACGCTGCCGAAGATCAGCCCGGCACGTTCGGCCACTGGCAGCGCGGTGAGGCCGAGGCATGATTTGTCCACCTTGCCGAAATCACCCGCCGCCGCGACCGCGATGAGTTCGCCTTTCTGTCCGAAGCTCCAGCCGTGATAGGGGCACACGAAACGCTTGGCGTTGCCAGTGGGATCGACCGCGACATTGGTGCCGCGATGGGTGCAACTGTTGACGAACAGGCGCACTATTCCATCCTGCCCGCGCACGAGCAACAGCGGGATGCCCGCCACCTCCATCGTCTTGAAATCGTTCGGGTTGGGGATTTCGCACGACGGCGCGAGCATCAGCGGCAGCCGCTTGAAGATGCGATCCACCTCCAGCTTGAAGCGCCCCGCGTCAGTGTAATTCTTCGCCGGCACCGCGAGCACGTCGTCGACCAGTTCGAACGTGTTCTCGCGTGCGTGCTTCACGCTGTGCCGCATCATTGCCGCGATCGCGGCATTCGCCATGGCTCTCATCGAGCGGCCCTCTCCTATAAATGTAGCAAGCGTTATATCTTCGTCATCAATGTCGCGTCAATTCAGCTCGTAGCACCACCATCCACCACCATCGCCGCCCCCGTGACGAAACGGGATCGCGCGGAGGCGAGGTAGAGCACCATTTCCGCGATATCGTCCGGCTCGCCGATATGGCCGATCGGATGCACGGCGACGAAACCCTCCATCAGTTCCTGCGGATTCGGCACCTGCGCCATCACCTTGTCGAGCATCGCGGTACGGATGACGCCGGGGTGGACGGAATTGACGCGAATCCGGGTGCCCGTGGTCGCGCAATGCAACGCGATGGATTTCGTCATCAGCGTTACGCCTGCCTTGGCGGCGTTATACGCGACGAGGTTCGCCGACGCCTGAAGCCCGGCGATCGAAGCGATGTTCACGATTGATCCGCCACCCGATCGCGACATCAATGGAATCGCCAGCTTGCACCCGATAAAGGTGCCCACCAGATCAACGTCGAGCGTGCGCCGAAAACCCGCCAGATCCATCTCGTCGATTGATCCCATCAGCGTGATGCCCGCGTTGTTCACCAGCACATCAAGCCGCCCGTAGCGTTGCTCCACCGCCGCTAAGGCGGCGGCCCAGTCGGCCTCGCTGGTAACATCGTGGCGAACGAACATCCCGCCGATCGAACCGGCCACAGCCTCTCCGGTCGCGGTTTCGATATCGGTCACAACCACAGTCGCGCCCGCTTCGGCCAGCTTGCGCGCCGCCGCTTCGCCCAGCCCTGCCGCCGCGCCCGTGACCAGCGCTACCTTGCCCTGCAATTCCATACCCTCTCCCCCTATCGCGCGACCGGCTGTTCGTCGGGTCCGGGCGCCTTGTCCGGCACCACGACGGTGATCCATCCATCCACTTCTTCCGCCGCGAAGGTGCACAACGGGCAATGCTCCCCCGAATCAATTACGCGTGTCAGTATTGACCGCCCCCTCCCGCTCTGCAAGCCTTGGGGCAAGGAGGGAGTCGATGGAACAGGATGACCACGATCTGATATTGGTCGATCGCCCGGCGGAAGCGGTGCTGCGGCTCACGCTCAACCGGCCAGAAAAGCGCAATGCGCTGTCAAATGGCATGAGGCAGCGGCTTTTCACGCTGCTGGAGGAGACGGATCGCGATCCGGAGGCCCGCGTCACGATCATCCGTGGCGCCGGCACCTGTTTTTCGGCAGGCTATGATCTCGGCGGGGGAACGGCGCCACCGTTTCCCTATCACACCGCGCCGGGCGCCGGTCACTGGCCGCGCCATGTCGTCGAGGGCGCGTTCCGCATCTGGGATCTCGCAAAGCCTGTGATCGCACAGGTTCACGGCTGGTGCCTGGCGGGCGGATCGGAATTGGCGACCGCATGTGATCTTGTCTACGTCGCCGAGGACGCGCAGATCGGCTACCCGCCGGTGCGGATGATGAGCCCGCCCGACAACCAGTTCCACGCCTGGCTGTGCGGGATGCGCGCGGCGATGGAAATGATGCTGACCGGCGACGCGATCGACGGGCTGGAGGCGGTTCGCCTCGGCTTCGCCAACCGCGCCCTTCCCGCCGCCGAACTGGACGCAGCGGTGGTCGAACGCGCCGGGCGGATCGCGCGCATTCCCACGGATGTTCAGGCGATGAACAAGCGATCGGTGCATCGCGCGATGGAAATCATGGGCCTGCGCGCCGCCATTCGCGCCGGCACCGAAATACAGGCGCTCGCCATGACGACCGAGACCAGCCGCGCGACCTTCGCCAGATTCCGCGAGAACGTGACGCGGGCGCTCGATGCGCGCGATGGCATGTTCGGCGATTATCGCACCACGGCATCCACCGCCAATGAGGGCGCCCAGCAATGATGGAAGACATTCGGCTCGAACGCGACGGCGCTGTCGGGCACATCGTTGTGGCGCGTGGCAGCGGCAACACAATCCGACCGCAGACGATGCGCGAGATCGGCGCCGCGGTCGATGAACTGGAGGCCGATCAGGCGATCCGCTGCCTCGTCCTGCGCGCCGAGGGCAAACACTTTTCGGCAGGCGCCGACTTCACTTTTCTGGACGCGTTAGTTGAAACCCCCGCGGTCGACGTGCAGGCGCAGGTCTATACGCATTTTCAGGGCGCGGTCCGGCGCTTCTATGCCTGCGCGAAGCCGACGATCGCGCTCGTGCAGGGCGCGGCGGTGACGGTCGGCTGCGAACTGGCGCTGGCGGCGGATTTCCGCATCGCTTCAGAGGATGCGATGTTCCAGGAAAGCTGGATCAGGCTGGGCATCATGCCGCCGCTGGGCGGCACCTTCCTGCTCCCGCGCATCATCGGCGCGGGCCGGGCGGCGAAAATGTGCCTGCGCGGGCGTGCCGTGCGGGCACAGGAGGCGCTCGCGATCGGGCTGGTCGGTGAAGTGGTAGCCCGCGATGCCCTTGCGACGCGCGGCGACGAACTGGCGCGTGAACTGGCCGCATCGGCGCCGCTTGCCTATTCCGCGGTCAAGCGCGCGCTGCATCGCGGCCTCGAAACGAGCATGGAGATCGAATGGGCGGCGAATCTGCCGACGCAGGCGGTGCTGCTGGGCAGCGACGATTTCAGGGAAGGATTGTCGGCAGCGAAGGAAAGGCGGACGGCGGCGTTCAGCGGCCGCTAGGCATCCAGATACATCAGGGTCATGCTGGCCTGCCATGACCCTCACCAGCGGCACGTCGCGGATCGACAATTTCCGGCACGACCTCGCCGGGCTCCGGGCGCGTTGCTCATCCGGCCAGCGCGCCCTAATTCACCAGCAGCGCTGCGTGTGCCTCATCGCGGGGAGCGACCGACCGCGCGTCGGCGTCGCCGCGAGGAGCGGCGCTCTGTGCCTGCTTCACGATCGGGCGGAAGACGATCGACAGGACCAGCGGCTCATCCACCGCCGCGCGCGGCGGCGGGACGAACAACAGGCTGTTTTCATCGCACCGCCACAGGCCCTCAGCGAGCGGCATCATCGAATCGAACACCGGGCTGGCCGCGATCGGCGACGCCGCGATATCGGGCTTGTCGGCGCCGAACACGCTGATGCGATGGAACGCGATCTCGTCGATCTGGACGACTTGCCCGAACGCCCCGATCTGAACCCCGGCATCGAATTTCGCCGCGCCCACCGGGATATTGAGCACATAGAAGCCGTCATGCGTGGGCGATGCCGTCAGGCTTTGCACGATCTGTTCGCCCCCCGCCGCAAGAAGAACCGCGACGGGCAGCTTTTCGACCGCGAAATCGGCCAGCCGCAGATCCAGCCCGAAGCGATTGGCCGAAAGCCACGACAGGGAGACCGGCAGGCCATGCGCCTGCAACTCGCCCGATAGAAACATGCGATCGACGCGGCGCACATAGGCCATGCCGTGGCGCCGCAATTCCCGGCGCGCGCCTTCCTGATCGACCATCCCGACGAGATCGTCGGTGCCAAGATTCACGTCATGCTCGAACCGGCTGAAGATCGCCACCTCATCCGGCTGTGGCATGAACAGCAAGCGCCCGAGAATGGCGAGCGCCATGCGTCGCCGCGCATCCGACTGATCGGCAGCCGGAGGGCGATGGAAAGCCGCATCGCCCGATCGGGCGAAAGCGATCGCACCGGCCTGAATCCTGGCGCGCGTTTCCGATTGCGCCTTGTCGACGCGCGTGGCGCGATATTTGGCGCGCCCGTTATCGGCATAATCGAGCACCGATCCCGCGCTCGATGTGCAGACCTGCTCGATAATCGCGATCTGGCTGCACAGCGCCCGCAGCAGCCGGTGATCGTAGTGGCGGGAATCGAACAGGCCGCGCTTGCGATCGGGATCGACGTTACTGTTCGAAAGCAGCAGATAGCGCCCTGTGACGGTGACGCCGAGGCGGTCTTCCAGAACAGGTGCCGCAAGATCCTGCACCGTCCCGCGATACCCCAGGTCCACCAGCATGACGATGTCGCCATCGGCGATCCTCGCCTCCCGCCGCAGATGCGCGATCAGGCGCTTCGCATAAGCGGCGCTGCGCCTGAAAATGCGGCTCAGCGCGTCGGGCGCGAATATGTTGCGCCGGAAAGCGGCATTCGTCCCGCCGATTTTCGCGGCTTCGGCTGGAGTGAGGCCGAGTTGCGCCGCAAGCGCATCGACGCGCTCGGTGCTTTCCTCGTCCAGATAGCGTTCCACCGCGCCCCGATCGGCGAACGATGCCTGCCGCGCGGCGAAGCGGCTGATCGCCACGCAGGCGCACTTGCCGCCGATCGCTTCGTACATCGCATGGGGCAGGAAGCCATCACGCAACAGGAACAGCGGCTTCACCGGGCGCCCGGTTTCGGCAGCAAGCGCCGCCACCTCGGCTTTCAACCAGCGCGAAAACGCATCCAGCACCGGCCCGACGATATCATGCCCCAGGTGCCATGCCGGATCGCTGCGTTCCTGCATGGCAAGCGGCGCGCGGTGCAACTGGATCACCGGCTGGCTAACGCGCGTCATCGGATCGAGCATCACCGCCGCATTGGCCTCAAGCCGCAGGATATTCGCGGTCGCCTCGTCGAATTGCCGGATGTGGACGGCATTCAGCCCCGCCGCTTCCGCCGCCACTCCATCCGCATCGGGATTGTCGCCGACATGCAGGATCGCCTTCGCCGGTTCCCCGATTTCACGCAGCACATCGGCGAACAGCCCCCCGCCCTTCGAGCGGCCATATTCCGACGAGCAGAATATCCGGTCGATCATGCCGACCAGTTCCTCTCCGCCGACCGCCGCGATCAGGCCATGCAGTTGCGATCGCGACAGATAGGTGTCGCTGACGATGATGATCTTCAGCCCGCGCGCTTTTGCGTCCGCGATCAGCGCCACGGTGGGCGCGAACGCGAAACAATGCCGCGCCTCCAGCGCCAGTTCCCGCGCCACCCCGGCATCGGAATCGCCGGGCAAATGCGCGTGGATTTCCTCGATCGAAACCTCTGAAAGCCCGTCCCTGCGCAGCCGCAACCGGCGCGCTTCCTGCTCCGCCTGAACGCGCGGCTCGATCCCGCCGCCGGGATAATCGAATTCCGCGAACACGTCCTGCGGCAGATTAGTCGCACGCCAGATCAGCGTATCGAAGCAATCGAGCGAAAGGACGCGAACGCCTTCGGGCGCGTCTTCCAGCAACGTCGCTACGTCTCGTGGAGTAACGGTCTTGCGCATCTTCTCATCTCTCGGGCGTGGCGCTGATCTTGTGCCGGGCGGAATAGGGGCAATCCGATTGCCAAAGAGTTAACCTCTTTTGTTAGCCAACCGCGCGCAATGCCGCATTAGCGGTCGGCCCGCGCGCTTAATTCTTGTGGTTAACCAAATGCTAAGTCCGGCCTGCGACGAGGGTGCGAAATCGAAAGGCCCTTCAGATGCCGGACCTGCTTATCCATTCCATGGCCGAATTCTCCGATCTCATCCTGACCGGCCTCGCCATCACCGACGCGCGGGAGATCGTGGAGATCGGCGCGGAGTTTGGTGGCATGTCGAAATTGCTCGCCGATCATGCCTCAGCGGTGGATGGATCGCTCACCAGCATTGATCCGTCCGTCAAGCCGGAGTTCGCCGCCTGGGCGGCGGCCAATCCGGCGACGCGCCATATCGCCCAGCCGAGCCTTGTCGCACTCGATCATGTCGGGCCGGCGGACGCATGGCTGGTCGATGGCGATCACAACTGGTTCACGGTCTATCACGAACTGCATCGGATCGACGCGATCTGCCGCGAGCATGGCAGGCCGTTGCTGGTCTTCCTGCACGATATCGGCTGGCCGTCCGGCCGGCGGGACATGTATTACGCGCCGGATGCGATCCCGACGGATTATCGCCACGCTTATGATTATGGCGGCGGCGCGGTTCCGGAATCGAACGCGCTGCTGCCGCGCGGCGGGTTTCGTGGAAACGGCCAGTTCGCCTTTGCCTGCCATGAAGGCGGGCCGCGCAACGGCGTGCTTTGCGCGGTGGAGGATTTCATCGCGGATCTGCTCGGCAATGGCCGCACCCTTGCCTTTGCCGAGATCAACGCGGTCTTCGGGCTAGGCGTCCTGTTCAGCGAAGACGCGCCGTGGAGCGAGGCGCTGGGGCAGCATCTGCTGCCGTTTCACCAAAATCCGCTGCTCGCCACGCTCGAACGGAACCGCCTCGCAAACTATCTGCGCGTTATCGAGTTGCAGGAGGCGGGCCTCCCCGCCTGAACCGTCCGGGCGGGCAACCGGCGCTCCTATCCGAATTGCCGCAGCGGCAGCACAAGCCCCGAAACGACGAAATAGGCCGCGCCCATTCCCGCCGCCACCTTCTGGTTCAGCCGCCCGGCGGCATCGCGGAATTCGCGGCCCAGCGGGTGCGCGGGGACGATGCCCAGCCCCACCTCGTTCGTCACGATGGCGATCGGCAGCGGCGTTGCCGCGATCGCGGCGATCAACTCGTCGGCGCGGCGCTCGATCGGGTGGCCGCCCAGCATCAGGTTGGACAGCCAGAGCGTAAGGCAGTCGACCAGGATCGCGCCCGACGGGATCGCCGCGATCGCCTCTGGCAGATCGAGCGGGCATTCGATCGTGCGCCACCGCGCGCCGCGTTCGGCGCGATGCCTTGCGATCCGCGCCGCCATCTCGCCATCGCCCGCCTCTGCGGTGGCGAGATAGTGGAGCGGGCCGGCATGGCGCTCGGCGGATTCCAGCGCGAGGCGGCTCTTGCCGGAGCGCGCGCCGCCCACGAACATGGTTTTTGCGGTCATCTTGCGTTCTGCTCCGCTGGTCCGTAGAGGCGCCGACGCGACAGGTTTCCAGAGATGGAATCAAAAGGGAATTCGGAAGCAGGCGTCAAGCCTGTGATCCGAAGCTGCCCCCGCAACTGTGACCGGCGAGCCTTGCTCCATCCGTGTGCCACTGGATCGTTCTCGATCTGGGAAGGCCGAGCAGGACGATGACCCGGAAGCCAGGAGACCTGCCTGTCGCGGTTGTCCTTCGTGCGGACGGGGTGTTCCGGGCGATCGAGGTTTTCCTCGCGTGACGACGTTGTCGGGGTCGTGCGCGACGGAACACCTGTTCCGGCGAACCGTGGTGCGCGCCCCCTTGGATACGAGGGGAAACCACCGTGAAGAAATACGCCTGCCTGATTCTGCTGCCTTATGCCGTGGCGGCGACCTCCGCTTTCGCCCAGAGCACATCCTCCCTCCAGAGCGACGCCGCCGCCGGCCCGGATGTCATCGTCGCCGCCAACCGCGAGGCGCGGGCGGCATCCACCATCGGGCAATCGGTTACGGTGCTCGATGCCGAAACCATCACCCGGCGCCAGGCCGTCATCGTCTCCGATCTGCTGCGCCAGGTGCCGGGCGTCACCGTCACCCGCAACGGCGGCCCCGGCACCTCCACCTCGGTCAACATCCGCGGCGCCGATAGCGACCAGACCGTCGCGCTGATCGACGGCATCAAGCTCAACGATCCCTCGTCGCCGGGCGGCGGGTTCAACTTCGGCACGCTGCTGATCGGCAATATCGCGCGGATCGAGGTGCTGCGCGGCGCGCAATCCGTTTTGTGGGGCAGCCAGGCGATCGGCGGCGTGGTGAACCTGATTACCCGCCAGCCGACCGAGGCGCTCGCCGTGAACGCGCGCGTCGAAGGCGGCTGGCACAATACGGGGCAAGCCTTTGCCAACGTCTCGGGCAAGGCCGGCCCGGTCTCCGCGAGTCTCGGCGGCGGCTATTACAGGACCGACGGGATTTCGGCCTTTGCCGATGGCGCCGAGCGTGACGGCTTTCGCACCCACGCCGCGAACGGCAGCCTCAAGATCGACCTGACCTCGCGCATTTCCATCGACGTGCGCGGCTTCTATTCCAGTGGCCGCACCGATATCGACGGTTTCCCACCGCCGCGCTTCGTCTTCGGCGACACCCGCGAATATAGCGATAGCAAGCAGTGGACCGGCTATACCGGGCTGAACTTCGCGCTGTTCGACGGGCGCTTGCGCAACCGCATCGGCTACGCCCATACAGACACCAACCGGCGCAATATCGACCCCGATGGCACGCCGACCGAGACGTTCCGCGGCATCGGGCGCAACGACCGGCTGGAATATCAGGGCGTCGTCGATCTGAACTCCGCCGTGTTCGCCACCTTCGGCGCCGAACGCGAAGTCTCGCGCTTCTCGACATCGAGCTATGGCGGCCCGGTCACGCGCGGGCGCGCGCGCAGTTTCAGCGTTTACGGCCAGATGGCGGTGACGCCGATCGCCGGGCTGACCGCGACGGCGGGCGTGCGGCACGACGATCACAATATCTTCGACGGCGAAACCACCTTCTCCGGCAGCGGCGTCTATTCGCCCAACGGCGGCGCGACGACATTCCGCGCAAGCTATTCCGAAGGCTTCAAGGCGCCGACACTGTATCAGCTCCAGAGCGAATACGGCAACGCGCACCTCGGCCCGGAACGGTCGCGCGGCTGGGATGCGGGCGTGACGCAACGCGCGCTGGATGGCGCGATCGAAGCGAGCGCGACCTATTTCCGCCGCACCTCACGCGATCTGATCGCCTTCGTTTCGTGCACCGCGCCGCTGGCCGGGATCTGCGCCGGGCGGCCCGGCGGAACATATGACAATATCGCAAAGGCGCTGTCGCAGGGAGTCGAACTGGCGCTGCTGCTGCATCCGGTGGACGCGCTGACGGTGGGCGCGAGCTACACCTATCTCGATGCCACGAACCGCTCGCGCGGGACAGCGAACTTCGGGCGCGATCTGCCACGCCGGCCAGGCAGCAGCGTGACGGTGAACGCCGATTATCGCTGGCCGTTCGGGCTGACGACCGGCGCCACCGTCACCTCGATCGGGAACAGTTTCGATAACGCCTCGAATGCGCGCCGCCTCGCCGGCTATGTACTCACCGATCTGCGCGCCTCCTTCCCGATCAGCCGCCAGATCGAAATCTATGGCCGCGTCGAGAATCTGTTCAACGAGCGGTATCAGACGATCTACCAATATGGGCAGCCGGGCCGCGGCGCATTCGGCGGCATCCGGCTGACCTACTGACCAATGCTTGCGCCGCGCGCCTTTGCCACCTTCTGCGCCCATGGCGGGCGGGTGGCGGCGGCGCGCGCCTTGTTCGGGGGCGATGGCTGGATTGATCTGTCGACCGGCATCGCCCCCTGGGCATGGCCCGCCGGCACGGCGCTGCCGGGCCTCGCCCGCCTGCCCGAGCCGGGCGAGATACAGGCGCTGGAGGCCGCCGCCGCAGCCGCATTCGGCGGCGTGGACCCGGCCCGCGTCGTCGCCGTGCCGGGAACTGACCTCGCGATACGATTGCTGGCGCCGCTGATCGGCGCGCGTTCGCCCGCATTGCGATCGGGATACGCCGGCCATCATGCCGCCTGGCCGGAAGCCCGATCCGTGGACGATATCTCGACGGAAAATCTGACAGGCCGCGATCTGCTGGTGATCGCCAGTCCGGCCAATCCCGATGGTCGCCTCACCGATCCGGCAAGGCTTCGCGCGCTTGCCGAAAATCTCACCGTCGTGGTCGACGAAGCCTATGCCGATCCCGCACCCGGATTGGCCCCGCACGCGTCGGACCGGCTGATCGTCCTGCGCTCCTTCGGGAAATTCTATGGCCTGCCCGGCCTCAGGCTCGGCTTCGTCATCGCCGGGCCGCGCGTGACGGCGCAACTGCGCGCGATGCTCGGCGACTGGCCGGTTTCCTCGCCCGCGATCGCGATCGGCACGGCGGCATATCTGGATGGTGCGTGGCGGCGCGCGCAGCACGCCCGCATCGTGCGGGAAGGCGCCTTGCTCGATGCGCTGCTTGCCCGCGCCAGCCTGCCGATCCTCGGCACCGCCCCGCTCTTTCGCCTGATCGGCTGCACCGATGCGCACCGCCTGTTCGAAACGCTGGCGCGCCGCGCGATCCTCGTCCGGCCATTTGCCGGCCAGCCCCATCGCCTGCGCATCGGGCTGCCCGCCGATGCGCCCGCCCGCCTCCGCCTCGCCAACGCCCTTCAGGAGTTCAGACCATGACCGACAGCCCGGAAGATCACGCCCGCCACAACGCGCGCATGGCGCGGATCGCCACGGCGCGCGCGAAGATGCAGGCGCGCCGCACGCTGGAGCGCGGCCTGCTGATCGTCCACACCGGCAACGGCAAGGGAAAATCCTCCTCCGCCTTCGGCATGGCGATCCGCAGCATCGGCTGGGGGCTGAAGGTGGCGATCCTGCAATATGTGAAGGGCAAGTGGGAAACCGGGGAGCGCAACTTCTTCGACGCGCATCCCGATCTCGCGACGTTCGAGGTGATGGGCGAAGGCTTCACCTGGGACACGCAGGATCGCGCGCTCGATATCGCGGCGGCGCGCGCGGCGTGGGAACGGTCTAAGGCGATGATCCTCGATCCGGCGATAGATTTCGTCATCCTCGATGAACTGAACATCGTGCTGCGCGACGATACGTTGCCGATTGCCGAGATCGTCGCCTTCCTGAAGGAACGTCCGCTCACCAAGCATATCTGCATCACCGGGCGGAATGCCAAGCCAGAGCTTCTGGAGATCGCCGATCTCGTCACCGATTTCAGCGAAGTGAAGCATCCCTATCATGCCGGGTTCAAGGCGCAGAAGGGCGTCGAATATTGATCGCCTTCCGCCTTGGCCGCGCCGCCCTCGCGCTGCTCGCGCTGGCGGCGACGGCGGCCTCACCAGCGCAGCGCGTGCCGCGCCCCCCGCGTATCGTGTCGATCAATCCGTGCGTGGATGCCGTGCTGATGCAGGTCGCCGATCCGGCGCAGATCGTCGCCGTCAGCCATTATTCGCACGATCCGCGCGCCACCTCGATCCCGCTGGCGCAGGCCCGGCGTTTCAAGGCCACCTCGGGCACGGCGGAGGAAGTGGTCGCGCTCGCGCCCGATATCGTCATCAGCGGGCCGCATGTCGCGCCCGCGACGATCGCCGCGCTGAAACGGATGCGGATCGCGCTGGTCCAGTATCCGGTGGCCGAATCGGTCGCCGAGAGTGAGGCGCAGGTTCGCGATATCGCCCGGATCGCGGGGCATCCGGCGCGTGGCGCGGCGCTCGCGGCGCGCATCGCGGCGGCGGCGCATCCCGATGCGCTGGCGCCGGTCCCCGCGCTGGTGTGGCAATCGGGCGGGCTGGTGCCGGGCGCGGAAACGCTGACCGACGATCTGCTGCGCCGCGCGGGGTTTCGCAACATGAGCGCAGTCTATGGCCTGAAGAAATGGGATGTGCTGCCGCTGGAATATCTCATCGCCAACCCTCCCCGCGTGCTCCTTTCGGTCGGGGCGACGGCGATAAGCGACGATCGGCTGACCTCGCATCCGGCGGTGCGGCGACTGGCGCGGCGCATCGCGGTCGCGCCATATGAAACCCGCCTGATGAACTGCGGCGGGCCGACGATCATCGCGGCGATGGCGCGATTGCGCCAGGTGCGGCGGAGTGTAGGCGGATGACCCGTCTCAACGCGCTGTTGCTCGCCGCGCTCGCGATCGCCTGCTGCCTGTCGGTCATGGCGGGCAAGGTGCTGGTGCCGTGGGATGCGTGGTCATCGGCGGACCCGCGATCCATCATCATCGTCGAACTGCGCGTGCCGCGAACGATCCTCGCCGTTCTGGTCGGCGCGGCGCTCGGCCTGTCAGGCGCCGTGATGCAGGGTTATCTGCGCAATCCGCTGGCCGATCCGGGGCTGTTCGGCGTCTCGTCCGGCGCGGCGCTTGGCGCGGTGCTCTCGCTCTATTTCGGGTTTGCCGCCCAATTATGGCTGCTCCCCGCCTTCGCGCTGGCGGGGGCGGCGGGAACCACCGCGCTGCTCGCGCTGATCGCCGGGCGATCCGGCAGCCTGATCCTGTTTACGCTGGCGGGGATGATATTGACCAGCATCGCCGGGTCGATGACCGCGCTCGCGATCAGCCTTGCGCCAACGCCGTTCGTCTCGTCGCAGATCGTCACCTGGCTGATGGGGGCGTTGACCGATCGTAGCTGGGATGATGTCAGGGTCGCGCTGCCGCTGATCGTGCTTGGCGCGGCGGTGCTGGCGTCGACCGGGCGGGCGCTCGATGCGCTTACGCTGGGGGAGCAGGCCGCGCGATCCATGGGCGTCGCGCCGGGCCGGTTGCAGGCGAAGGTGATTATCGGAATCGCGCTCATGGTGGGCGCGGCGGTCGCATCAGCAGGCGTGATCGGGTTCGTCGGGCTGATGGTGCCGCATCTCGTGCGCCCGCTCGCGGGCAACCGGCCCTCGGCGATCCTGCTGCCCTCCGCGCTTGGCGGCGCGCTGTTGCTGACGCTCGCGGACATTCTGGTCCGGATCGCGCCGACGGTGAGCGAGTTGCGGCTCGGCATCGCGATGTCGATGCTCGGCGGCCCCTTCTTCTTCCACCTCCTAATTCGCCTCCGCCGGAGGCTCGCATGAGCATTTTGACCGCAGAAAATATCGGCCTGAGCCTCGGTGGCAATCGGGTGCTCGACGATGTCAGCTTCCGCTTCCGCTCCG
Source organism: uncultured Sphingomonas sp. (assembly GCF_937871615.1). GTDB lineage: Bacteria > Pseudomonadota > Alphaproteobacteria > Sphingomonadales > Sphingomonadaceae > Sphingomonas. The sequence continues at coordinate 54,383 of NZ_CALMPA010000071.1, forward strand.
GTCGCGTCACGGCGCTGCTGGGCGCGAACGGCGCTGGCAAGAGCACCTTGCTCGCCTGCCTCGCCGCACTGCGCACCCCGGATGACGGCGCAGCGAGGCTGGACGGGATCGACGTGCGGGCGATCCACAGGCGGGAACGCGCGCGGGCGATCGGGCTGTTGCCGCAAGCCGCCGACGTTCATTGGGATATTGATGTCACCACGCTGGTCGAACTTGGCCGGCTGCCGCATTGTGACCGCTGGGGCCTGACCGCCACCGATCGCGAAGCCGTACAACGGGCGCTCGCCGCCACCGACATGACCGCCCTTGCCCGGCGCGGCGTGGAGCGTCTGTCGGGCGGCGAGCGCAGCCGTGCGCTGCTGGCGCGGGTGCTGGCTGGCGAGCCGGACTGGCTGCTCGCCGACGAACCGCTCGCCAGCCTCGATCCAGCGCACCAGCTCGACGTGCTCGATCGCTTGCGAAGCGTTGCGAACGAAGGGCGCGGGGTGATCCTCGTGCTGCACGATCTGCATCTCGCGGCGCGGATCGCCGACGATGTGGTGCTGCTGCGGCGCGGCGGTGTCGTGGCGGCGGGGCCGGCCCGGGACGTGCTCACCGCCCCGCTGATCGCCAAAGCCTATGGCGTCGAGGTGGAGGTAGGCATGACCCCCGGCGGCCAGCACTTCATCCTGCCGATATCGCGATGAACAACGCTGCGTTGCTGGCCGCGATCCTGCTCGGCGAGGCGGCTTTTGGATATCCCAGACGCTGGCCGCACCCGGTGATGGCGGCGGGCGCGATGATCGCCGCGTGCGAGCGGCGCTGGAATCGCGGCGGCGGGTTGCGACGGCGCGGCGGCGGCGCCATGCTTCTCCTCCTGCTGATCGCGGCTTCCGCTGCGCTTGGCGGCGCGATCGAATGGGTCGTGCGGGATTTCTGGGGTGCATTTGTTATCGTCGCAATCGGCACGACCGGGCTGGCCCAGCGCAGCCTTTACGATCATGTCGCCGCAGTGCATGCGCGCCTCAGCGATGCGGACCTGCCCGGCGCCCGCGCGGCGGTGGCGATGATCGTCGGACGCGATACCGCCACGCTCGACGAAGCCGGCGTCGCCACGGCGGCGATAGAGAGTCTCGCGGAAAGCTTCTGCGACGGGGTGATCGCCCCCGCCTTCTGGTTCCTGTTCGCCGGGCTGCCGGGGCTGTTCGCGGCGAAGGCGATCAATACGGCGGATTCGATGGTTGGCCATCGCACCGATGCGTTGCGCGCATTCGGCTGGGCATCGGCCCGCGCCGACGATGCCGTCAACTGGATACCGGCGCGACTGGCCGGCGTGCTGATCTGCATTGCCGGGAACGGCGGATGGCGGACGATGTGGCGAGACGCGCCGCGCCACGCATCGCCGAACGGCGGCTGGCCGGAAGCGGCAATGGCCGGTGCGCTCCATCGCCAGCTCGGCGGCCCGGTGTGCTATGATGGCGAGCCTGCGATGCGCGCCACGCTCGGCGCGGGGCCGGCGCCGACGATGGCGGATCTGGCGCGCGCGATCGCGATCTATCGTGTCGCCTGTGCGCTGTTGTGGTTCGCTGTGGGGGCGCTCGCATGGGCGCTTTGATGTTGCAGGGCACAGGGTCCGACGTGGGCAAATCGGTGCTGGTCGCCGGACTGTGCCGGGCGCTCGCCAATCGCGGGATGATCGTTCGCCCGTTCAAGCCGCAGAATATGTCGAACAACGCCGCCGTCACGGCTGAGGGTGGAGAGATCGGCCGTGCCCAGGCGCTTCAGGCGATCGCCTGCCGCGCCGCGCCCGTCGCCGACATGAATCCGGTATTGCTCAAGCCGCAGAGTGATCGCGATGCGCAACTCGTGGTCAACGGACGGGTACGTGGCACGACCAGCGCAAGCGACTATTGGGGGCGGAACACCAATCTGCTGGGCGAGGTGCTTGCCGCCTATCACCGGCTCGCCGCGACGGCGGATTTCGTCGTCGTGGAAGGCGCCGGTTCGCCAGCGGAAATCAACCTGCGCAGCCGCGACATCGCCAATATGGGCTTTGCCCGCGCGGCGGGCGTGCCGGTGGTGCTGGTGGGCGATATAGACCGCGGCGGGGTGATCGCATCGCTGGTCGGCACGCAAACGGTGATTGACCCCGCCGATGCGGCGATGATCCACGGGTTCATCGTCAACAAGTTCCGCGGAGACCCTAAGCTGTTCGACGATGGCTTGCGCGCGATCGCGGCGGCCACCGGCTGGGCGACGATCGGCGTGGTTCCCTGGCTGCCGGCGGCGGCGCGGCTGCCGGCGGAGGATGCGGTGGCGCTGGGGCGTGATACGGATGCCGGAACCGGCCCGCTGATCGTCGTTCCGATGCTCTCGCGCATCGCCAATTTCGACGATTTCGACGCGCTGGCGCATGAACCCGGCGTCCGACTGGCGCTGATCCCGCCGGGCCGCGCGCTGCCGGGCGACGCCGCGCTGATCGTCCTGCCCGGAACGAAGGCGACGATCGCCGATCTCGCCTTCTGCCGGGCGCAGGGGTGGGATGTGGATATCGCCGCGCATGTGCGTCGCGGCGGGCAGGTGCTGGGTATTTGCGGCGGATATCAGATACTTGGGTGCACGGTGGCCGATCCAGATGGCGTGGAAGGTTTTGCCGGCACGGTGGCAGGCATGGGGTTTTTGCCGATCGACACGATCATCGCCTCCGAAAAGCGGACACGCGGCATCTCCGGCACGTTCGTCGGCACGGACGCCGCCTTTTCCGGCTACGAAATCCATGCCGGGCAAACGCGGGTCGATCCCGGCGCCACGCCGTTCCTGCGCTTCGCCGATGGAACGCATGATGGCGCGATCGCCCGCAACGGGCAGATCGCCGGCTGCTATGTCCACGGCATCTTCGATCGCCCCACCGCGCGCGCGCACCTGCTGCGCCGGTTGGGCGCGGCGTCGGACGGGCTCGATCGCCACGACGTGATAGACGCCGCGCTCGATGAAATCGCCGCTACGCTGGAACGCGTGCTCGACATAGACGCATTGATCGCACTTGGAACGAAGGCCGCATGATCGACGAAGACCGCATCTGGATGCACCTCGACGCGCTCGCCAAGCCCCGACGCAGCCTCGGTCGGCTCGAAACGATCGCGGTGCGGCTGGCGCAGACGCAGGGGCGGATCGCGCCTCGCACGCGGCCGAGGGAGATCGTGCTGTTCGCCGGCGATCATGGCTGCGTGGCCGATGGCGTATCGGCCTGGCCGTCATCAGTCACCGGCCTGATGGTATCGGCCATCCTGAACGGCAGCGCGACCAGCAACGCGCTGGCCGCCACCAATGATTGCGCGCTCCGGCTCGTCGATGTCGGCGTGGCGGCGCCCCGCCCCGCCGAGGCGCCCGCATTCTTTCGCGATGCGCGCATCGCCGATGGTACGGCAAGTCTCGCGCACGGCGCTGCGATGGAGGTCACACAGTTCGACGCGGCGTGGAAGGTCGGCGAGGAGGAGGCAGATCGTGCGGCGGATATGGGCGCGGTGGTGTTGCTCGCGGGTGAAATGGGCATAGGCAACACCACGCCCGCCGCCGCGCTGACCGCGTTGCTGACGGGCATTTCCCCAGTCGACGCGGTGGGGAGCGGCGCGGGCGCCGACGCCAATACCGTCACGATCAAGCAGCGGATCGTCGCCCGTGCCGTGGAGCGCGCGCGCGCGCTGCCGGGCGATGCCCCCCGCGCCGCGATCGCGTCCGTCGCGGGATATGAGATCGCCGCCATGGCGGGTTTCTACGCGCAGGGCGCACGGCGCGGCGCCACCTTGCTGCTCGACGGATATGTCGCAACCGCCGCCGCGCTGATCGCCGAGCGGCTCGCCCCCGGCACCGTTCAGTCGATGATCGCCGGGCATCGCTCCGCCGAGCCGGGCCATGCCGCATCGCTCGCGCATCTCGGGCTGGAAGCCATTCTCGATTGGGGTATGCGGCTGGGTGAAGGAAGCGGTGCGCTCGTCGCGCTACCGTTGCTCGATGCCGCCGCCGCGCTGCTCGGGGATGTCGCGCGGCTCGATGCGATTGGCGCCGTCCGCAATGATTGAGGTGCAACCGCAGGATCGGGCGCCGTTTTGGGCGCCGCCGCTTCTGGCGCTCCAGTTCCTCACGCGGATTCCCGTGCCGATGCTCGCGCGGCTCTCGCCGGAGCAGGCCGGCGCCGGGCTGGCGCGCGCCATGGCGTGGCTGCCACTTGTCGGCACCTTCATCGGGTGCGTTACGGCGAGCACATTCGTGATCGCGAGCCATCTGTGGCCGCCGGTGATCGCGGCGCTGCTCGCGCTGGCGGTCGAGGCGCTGCTCACCGGCTTCTTTCACGAGGATGCCGTTGCCGATTTCTTCGATGCGTTCGGCGGCACCGCGCAAGGCGAGGCCGCGCTTCGGATCATGCGCGATAGCCGCATCGGCAGCTACGGCACCGTCGGCCTCAGCCTCTCGATGGCGCTCAGGCTGGCGGCGATGGTCGCCCTGCCGGTGGAGATCGCGCCCGCCGCTATCATCGCCGCCGCGACGACGGGCCGGCTATGGGCGGTTCTGCTCGCCACTTTGTTGCCACCCCCCGCCGAAGGTGTCGGCATCGCGAAGCGCATGGGGAGCGGTATGCCATTGACCCGGACGGGAGGGGCCGTGCTTTCGAGCTTGGCGGGCGTGATGCCGCTGGCGTTGCTCCAGCCGTCCGCGCTTGTCGCCAGCGCCCTGCTGGCGGTGCCGTTCCTGTGGTGGCTCGCGCGTTTTCTCCGCGCGCGGATCGGGGGGAGCACCGGGGATTGCCTCGGCTTTGCGGCCTATATGGGCCAGTTGTCGCTATTGCTCGCGGCGGCGGCGGCGTGAGCGCCCGCGTGCTCCTCGTCCGTCATCCGCCCGTTGCCAGGGCATGGGCGGGAAGATGCTATGGCCGGTCGGACATGGGGTGGAGCCGCGAAGGCGCGACAATGGCGCGCCTGCTCGCCCCGCAACTGGCGGCCAATGATCTTGCCGGCATCGTCCATTCGGGCGTGGTCCGAACCCGGCGGCTCGCGGAAATGGTCGCGGAAATCGCGGGGCTGACGGCGCGATGCGACCCGCGCTGGCTGGAGCGGGACTTCGGAAGCTGGGAAGGCCGGCGCTGGAACGCGATCTGGCGCGAGAGCGGCGATCTGATGAACCGGATGATGACCGATCCGGAAAGCTTTCGCCCCGGCGGCGGCGAAACCGGGCGCGAACTGGCCGATCGGGTGGAGGCCGCGTGGCGCGATCTGCCCCCCGGCGGCGACATTCTTGTCGTGGCGCATGGCGGGCCGATCGCCGCGATACGCACCGCGATGGAGCGCCAGCCGATCGACCGCACGGTGAGCTATATTCCCCCGCACGGCGCGGTGATCGCGATGACGAGATTCCGATCCTTTGCGTGCCCAGCGGCGCCCTGCGCGCAAATTCGTCTATGATAGACTGTAACATGGTGCGGCTACACACGGATTGAGATGCGACATCCCACAGCGCGAATATCAGCGCGCGGCAACATGAATATCCTCGACGATGCCGGTTCCGGCAGCCGGTCGATCGCGCGCTGAAACAATATGTCCGGGCCGCAGCATCTGGCGCCACAACGCGACCCGCACGACGATTTCATCAGCCGTGCGCTGGATAGCGCCGCGATCGTCATCGTGACCGACGCCAGCGGGACGATCACCGAGATCAATCGCAAATTCTGCGAATTGACCGGCCATGCCGCGACGGACCTGATCGGCAAGAGCCATCGCAAGCTCGGCACCGGCGCGCACGACGCGGCCTTCCTTCGCACCATATATCGGGATATCCGCCGCGGGCGCACCTGGCACGGCGAAATCTGCAACCACCGCGCCGATGGCTCGCCCTATTGGGTCGATGCGACGATCGTTCCGCATATGTCGGCGCGCCACACGGTCGATCGCTGCATCGCGATCTGTTTCGACATCACCGAGCGCAAGCGGCTTGAAAAGGAATTGCGCGAGAGCAGGCATCAGCAGCGGCGCATCGCCAATCTCGATCCGCTCACCAATCTGCCGAACCGCTGCGGGCTGCAGGAATATATCGAATCGTGCATCGCGGCGTGTCGACAACCCGAGCAGGAATTCTCGCTGGCGCTCCTCGATGTGGATGCGTTCAAGGAGATCAACGATTCCTTCGGCCATCCGGCGGGAGACGCATTCCTGCGCGAACTGGCGCTGCGCCTCCATTCCGCCGGGGAAGACCGGCTGTTCCTCGCGCGTCTCGGCGGGGACGAATTCGGCTTGATCCACGTCGGCCCGGCGAGCGAGGTCAAGGCGCTGTTCGAGCGGGTTCTCGAACGCGTCCGCTCACCGATCCGCATCGGCGGCACGTTGCGGCGCTGTTCGGCGAGCCTGGGGATCGCTGTTTTCCGGCGTGACGGCACCGATTGGGAAAGCCTGTTCAAGGCGGCCGATCTCGCGCTTTATCAGGCAAAGGCGCTTGGCCGCGATCGCGCCGAAATGTTCGAGCCGCGGCTGAAGGAGCTTGCCGATCGCAAGGCGGAAATGCTGGCGGAGATCGAGAAAGGGCTGCAACTCGATGCGTTCGAGATGCACTATCAGCCGATCGTGCCGCTCGATCCGAACCGGCCGATCGCGCTGGAGGCGCTGCTCAGATGGCAGCATCCGCAACGCGGCATCCTCTCCCCCTCGAAATTTCAGGCCGCCTTCACCGATTCCTCGATGCTCGCCGCGCTCGGGCTGTTCATGCTCGATCGCGTGTTCCGCGATCTGACCCGTTTTCGCGAGATGGGGATTCCGCTCGGGCGCGTCGGCATCAACCTGACCAATTCGGATTTCCGCTCGGACGTGTTCGTCGATCGCTTCTTCGATCTGGTCGACGAAACCGGGACGGGGCCGGAACATTTCTGCATCGAGGTTACCGAAGGGAGCTTCCTCGGCACCGATCAGAAGCGCGTAGAACATGGGCTGCGCCGCCTGCACGCCGCCGGGGCGGAGGTCGCGCTGGATGATTTCGGGACGGGATATGCCTCGCTCACCCATTTGCAGCGCCTGCCGATAGACCGTTTGAAGATCGACCGCAGCTTCGTTGCGAATATCACCACCTCGGCGGAGGATCAGGCGATCGTTCGCGGCATCATCGAAATCGCGCACAGCCTGGGCAAGACGGTGACGGCGGAGGGCGTGGAAACCGCCGAACAGGCGCGCACGCTTTCGCACATGGGATGCGACATGCTGCAAGGCTGGCATTTCGGCAAGGCGTGCGCGGCGGACAGGTTTGTCGATCTGGTCGCTTCCCTGCGCGATATGTGGCGGCCGATGCGCCCGGTCGCGACGCCGGCGGCGGTGATCCGCCGGCTCCCGCTCCCGGTATTGCGAGGGATCGCGGCTTCCTGATCGGTGCCCTCGCCCGCCGCCTGCGTTCAGTGAAGCGCGCGTTGCGCCGCCGATTCCGCGATGAACAGGGCGCACGGCCCCACCGCCGAAAAGGGCACGATCATCGTCGGCACGGCCACGCCCGCGGCGACCCGATCGAGCCAACCCGGCGCCGACGGGGCCGGGTGATCGGGCACAAAGGCGACGCCGGCGCCATCGGTTATCACCCCAAGCGCCGCCGGTGGCGCCGGCCAGCGCCCGGCAAGATAATCGAGCAGCGCCGCCCCCGCGTCATGCAGCGCGCTTTCCGCGCAATCCTCGGGCCATGAGCCGCCGGGCGGCATGGTGATCTCCGCCACTGGCCGCAGATCGCGACCACGCCACCACAACAGGCGAAACCCGCGCTGCGCGCATTGCTCGATCCCCATGAACAGCCCGGCGCCTTCGGGCAGCAATGGCCGCGCCGCCTCAGCGAGTTGCATGGCAAGCGCGGTCAGCGTGCGATTGGGGCGCGGCAGCGTCCCGCGCCCGCGCTCCGCGCCGGCAAGGTCAGCAAATCGGCCGGGCATGGCGATTTCTCCGTAAGACAGGATTGGATGAGCGCGGGCGATCAGTGCCGGGAATCATTTGCCGGATCGGCCAGTTGCGCCGCCAGCAATTGCAATTCCCGCCCAGCGCGCGCGACCTGTTCGGCGCGGAGCGCATCCTCATCCGCCGCGACGGCGCGGATGCTGGAAAGCTGGTTATGCAGGCTGTTCGGATCGGGCAGCAGCGATGGCGGCGTCACTGGCGCCGGCTGCGCCTTCACGCCGCGCGCACCCATCACCGCGAAACGCGGATCGCTGGCGGCGATTTCCGCGATCGCCTTTGCCGCGCGTTTGGTGATCTGGCGGACGCGCTCCTTGGTCACGCCGGGTTCGAGCGCCATGTCGTCCAGCCGCGTGGTCTGAAACAGGCGCTGTTCGACGATTTCGCGATCCCGCGCGAGCTTCGCCTCAAGCCGGTCGAACTCAACCGGGTCGATCCCGCCGGTCGCGTTGTACAGCGGCAGGCCCTGCCGGCGCAGCGCGGCTTCCTGCCGCTTCGGGCGCGGGCGGCGGCGCAGCGCCTCGATGCCCACGGTGCGCAATTGCTCGATATAGGCGTCGATCAGCGTCCCCATCGCCCGCTGCGCCAGATAATCGGATGCCCCGCATTCGACGCGGGATAGCGCGCCGTCATCCTCCACCAGCAGCTCGGGCGACATTTCCTCGCCGTCCTGCGACGCGGTCAGCGCGTGCAGCGAAACCGTGGTCGCCGCGACCTTCTTCGCCGATGGCCGCTGATCGGTCATCAGGCGGAAGCGCAGGCTCTGCAATTCGCCACGGATCTGCCAGTTCACGAATGTCGTGAACTGCGCCTTCTCCGGCTCATAGGCCTCGATCGCGCGGTGAACCGCGATCGCGCAGCATTGTTCGGCATCGTCCCAATGCGCGGTAAGACCATATTGGCGAATGAAGTGCCGGATGCGCGGCGCGATCAGCTTCAGGATCTGGACGAATGCGCGGTCCACCGCGGCGCGCTGGCGCGCGGTCTGGCATCCGTCAGCCGGTTTGTTGCTCAACACGACAGCGACCGCGCTTTCCAGCGCGCGCGTGGTCTTTGACATGATTACCCCCCAATTGCCGGGCGGCGACGTGCCTCACGCCGCTCGTCCTGAACGGGACATCAACCATATCCTTTAAAAATTTCTTTATATGGGATTGCGCTTAAGGTCGCACACCGGAGGTGAGCAGCACCATATTGCTGTTTTATAGCAATTATATTGGGCAACGTCGCAAACGGATCGAAAAAATATCCGTAAATTTTTCCGCTATCCGAGCAGCCGGCGATCTATGAAGCCGAGCAGCCAGCGGCGATGCGCCTGCACCGCGTCGCCAGCCTCCGCGATTCGCTGCCCCGCCGCGCGCGCGCCGACCTGCGCGATCAGCAGCGAACGGGCGCGATCCTCGCCCAGCCCGCCGGAAAGAAACCGTTTCGCATCGGCCAGCCCCAGATGGTGCCCGAGATAGGCGACCTTCATCTGGCTCTCCGCATCGCCGTCGACGCGGAACCCCGCCGATCGCAACTGCCCCAGATTGTGGCTTACCAGATCGGCCACGCCGCTGATCGAGGCTTCCGGCTCATAGCGCAGCGCGAGCAGCACCGGGCGCGCCTCCGGGCGTATGCCGCCGCTATTGTCCAGCCAGCCGCGCTCCGCCGCCTGTTCGTTGAGCCATGTCCCCGGCATGGTCGCGAGCCGCTGCCATGTGCCCGCCAGGAACTGCCCCAGCCCCGCCGCGCTGGAGCGCGGATTGCGTGAATAGGGATTCCAGGTGCCGTCCGCGCCCTTTGCCGCCTCGGCATCGACGATCGCGGCGACCACGCGCGCCGGCACGCCCGATCGCGCCGCCGCCGCGCTGAAATAGGCGGCATATTGCGTATTGCCCGCCAGCGGCGGCGTTTCCGGATTCGCCGTCCCCAGTCCGGGCGTGTAACTCGTGCCCCGGCGGCCACTGCCGACGCTGGTGTCGATCGCGGCGACATATCCCTTGCCCTGGTCCCCGCGCCCGTGCCCGTGTGGCGCGACGGGAATGTCCTGTCGGAGCATTTTGCCCGGCGAAGGCGGCGTGCCGGTCCCCAGCAATTCCAGCAGCGCGTCGCCGGAAAGCCCGCCCCGCCCGGTCCACGATGCCCTGTCGCTTTTCGTGTCCGCATCGCCCAGCGCGGCGCGCCACAGCCGCGTCGAAAGCTCCGATCTCGCCTCGGCGTAGATCAGCGCTGCGCGTTGTGCCGGGGCGAGTGCTGCAAGTTCCGCCCGCATCGTCACGCCAGCCTGCCGCGCGGTTCGTAGCGCGCGGCGCGCGCAGCGGAAAGATCGTCGATCCCCGCCTGTTCGGCCAGCGCCGCCGTCCGCGTCGCGTCATCCTGCCAGCGTTCGGCGGCGGTCTCGATCGAGCGCATCGTGCCATAAGCGGCGGATGCGTCGCGGCGCAGTTGCTCCAGCCGGGTCTGCGCCTCGCTCCGCGCCGCGTCGATCCGGCTGCGCTCCTGCCGCATCCGCGCCGCCCATGCGTCGGAAGCAAACGGCAGCGCGCGCGCGGCGGCTTGTTCTTCGCGCCAAACCACCTCATGCGCCTCTGTGCGGGCGGTGAGGGTGGAAATCCGCTCCATCTCCACGGTTATCGACACCTTGATCGCGTCGATCTGGCGCCGATAGAGCCGCAGCGCGGTATCAAAAGGTGTCATTCGCTCGCTCCGGCCTCAACCGCGCCGGCCTCGATTCCGTCAGACTCGGGCGGACCGTCGGCAAGAATTTCCGCCAGCGCGGCGAACGCGCCATCGGCATGGGCACGATCGCTTTTGCCCTGCCCGAGCAATGTTTCGATGCGCGGCGAAAGCGCGATCGCGCGATCCACGTCGGGCGAGGCGCCTGCACGATACGCGCCGAGCCGCACCATTTCCTCCATGTCGGCATAGGTCGACAGCACGGCACGCGCGGCGAGGCGCACCTCGTTCTGCCCCTGATCCAGACAATGCGGCAGGGTGCGCGATACCGATTTGAGCACGTCGATCGCCGGATAACGCCCGCGTTCGGCGATCGCGCGCCGCATCACCACGTGCCCGTCCAGGATACCGCGCACCGCATCCGCCACCGGCTCGTTATGATCGTCGCCATCGACCAGCACGGTGAAGACGCCGGTTATCATCCCCGCTCCCGCAGTGCCCGGCCCGGCGCGCTCCAGCAGGCGCGGCAGCTCGGCGAAGACGGTGGGGGTATAGCCCTTGGTCGCCGGCGGCTCGCCGCTCGCCAGCCCGATCTCGCGCTGGGCCATGGCGAAGCGCGTCACCGAATCCATGAGACACAACACGTTGAGCCCCTGATCGCGGAAATGCTCCGCCACCGCGAGCGTGGTCCACGCCGCCTGCCGCCGCATCAGCGCCGGTTCGTCGGAGGTGGCGACCACCACCACGGAACGCGCCAGCCCCTCCGGCCCGAGATCATCCTCGACGAACTCCTGCACCTCGCGGCCACGCTCGCCGATCAATCCGATCACCGCCACGTCGCAATTGGTCCAGCGCGCCAGCATCGACAGCAGCACCGATTTGCCGACCCCCGACCCCGCGAACAGCCCCAGGCGCTGCCCGCGACACAAAGGCGCGAACAGATCGAGCGCGCGAACCCCGGTAACGAGCCGTTCGGCGACACGCCCGCGATGCGCCGCCGCTGGCGCCTGCGCCTTGATCGCGCGCGGCTCCCCGCCAAGCGGCAATGCGCCCAGCCCGTCCACCGGGCGCCCGAGCCCGTCGATCATCCGCCCGAGCCAGCCGTCGGACGGGCGAATGCTGAACTGCCCCGCCGCAAGCTCGACGCGCGTGCCAAGCCCCACCCCCTGCGGATCGGTGAACGGCAGGCACAAGGCGACATCGCGATCGAGCGCCGTCACCTCCGCCTGAACCATCCCGCCGGGCGAGGTGATCGAAAGCCGGCTGCCGATCTGCGCCGCGCCGGCCAGCCCCTCCACCTCGATCAGCGCGCCGCGCACCGCGACGACCCTGCCGAAGCGGCGATCCGGCGCCATATCGCGGATCGCGCGCGCCGCGCTGGCTAGCGTCTGCACGATATGTTCCTCAGGCCGCCTCGGCGCACGCGCCGTCTTCGAGCGCGATCAGCTCACGCGCGGCGCTTAGCGCGCGATAGAAATCCCCTCGACCGATATCATTGGCGTAACGAACGCACGCGGCATGGGCCTGTGCGCCGGAAAGCGTGGCGACAAGGTATGAAATCAGGTCGATCACGACATTCTGATGCGCCTCGCGACCGTCCGGATCTATGTATGCGAGCATCGTCGCGAAATAGAGTTTCCTCGCCGGTGTCACCGCGTCTTCGGGCTTCATGATCTCGCGCCCGCGTAGCACCGTCACGCGGTTCTCGATCGCGAGCTGGACACGCCCGGACGCACAGATAACCGCACCGTTGACGATCGCCTTTTCGCCGTCGCGAAGCGTGATGCGCAGCATGTTCCGAACCCCCAGCCAGATTTCATCATAATTATAGGATCAACATGGCGGCTTGCGTGCGGCACCCGGCAATTTTTGCCCATTATTGGGCCTGCCCCGCGCTCATCCTACAATTAGGACTATCGCCCGCCCGCTGTGACCGCCGGGCCTAACCGGAGTATTCCCCTTGAGCCTCTATTCTGCCCTTTACGCCGGCGTTTCCGGCCTCGGCGCACATGCCAATGCGATGGCGGCGGTCGCGGACAACATCTCGAACATCAACACCGTCGGCTACAAGGGTGTCGACACGCAGTTCAGCACGATGGTGACGGACGGAAGCGGCAAATCGAGCTACAGTGCCGGTGGCGTCTCCTCGGTATCGGTTTCCACCATTTCCAAACAGGGGATGATCCAGGCATCCGGCAACGCCACCGATCTGGCGATCGACGGCGACGGCTTCTTCGTCACCCGCACCAGCCCCAATGCGGGCGGCGAGGTCGCCTTCACCCGCGCCGGCTCGTTCCGCTCCGACGAGGGCGGCTATCTGCGCAACGCTTCGGGGCTGTATCTCTATGGCTGGCGGCTCGACGCGACGGGCAATTTCGTCAACTCCGGCAACGTCAACGGGCTGGAGCCGATACGGCTCAACGATCTGATCGGCACCGCCGCGCCCACCACCCATATCGACGCGCGGATGAACCTTCAGTCCACCACGCCTGATTACACCGGCCCCTATGCCGCGGGCGATCTGGCATCGGGCGCGGTCGACCCCGCGTTCACCCGCTCGTTCGACGTGTATGATTCGCAGGGCGGCGCGCACCGCGTCACGATGGGCTTTCTGAAGACCGGCCCGAACGCATGGCAGGGCGAGATCTATTCCGATCCGGCAAACGCCGTGACCGCGCCCGGCGGGCTGCTCGCCAGCGGGGCGATCCGCTTCAACCCGGACGGCAGCCTTGACCTCGCCGGATCGGACGCGTCCTTCTTCTCGCCGCTCACCGTCAACTGGACGAACAACGCCGGCTCGGAGCCGATCCGCCTCAAGCTCGGCAGCAACGGCGGGCTGGACGGCATCACCCAGTTCGGCGGGGTAAGCTCGCTCATCTCCTCGAACGTCGATGGCGGGATGCTCGGCAACATCTCCTCGATCGAGATCAGCAAGACCGGCGTGGTCAGCGCGATCTTCGACGACGGGACGACGCGTGCGGTGTTCCAGCTTCCGATCGCCACGTTCGAGAATGTCAACGGCCTCACCCGCCAGTCCGGCAACACTTATGCCGCCAGCCGCGCCTCGGGCGGCTATACGCTCAACACGCCCGGCACGCTCGGTGCGGGGCGGCTCTCGGCCAACTCGCTCGAAGCCTCGACCGTCGATCTCGCGACCGAGTTCACCAACATGATCCGCTTTCAACGCGCCTATAGCGCCTCGTCCAAGATCATCACGACGGTGGACGACATGCTGCGCGAAGTCAGTGATCTGAAGCGCTAAGCGGAATCGGATCATGTCGCTGAACGACATTCTCGGCTCCGCCGTTTCCGGGCTTGCCGCCGCGCAGGCCGGCCTTCGGACGGTTTCGAACAACATCGCCAATGTCGGCGTCTCGGGCTATGCGCGCGAGCGGGTCAATCTATCGACCGGCGTTGTCACCGGGCAGGTGTCCGGTGTGGTCGTCGGCGAGCCGACGCGGGTGGCGGATCGTTTCCTGGAGGGGACGGTCTATCGCCGCGCGGGCGATTATGGCCGTACCGACGTTGCCGCCGCCTATCTCGATCGGCTTCAGGCGCTGCTCGGCCGGCCCGGCAGCAATGTCGGCCTGTCATCGCGGCTGGATGCGATAAGCGCCTCCGCCGTCGCGATGACCGGCGCGCTCGGCACACAGCAGACCGCCGCGCAATTCACCGCGAACGTCGCCGACGCGATCGATTCGATGCGCCAGCTCGAAAGCGATGTCGCCAGCTTGCGTACCGATGTCGAATCCGAGGTCGGCTACACCGTCGCCAAGGTCAACACGCTGCTCCAGCGCATCAACGAACTGAACGCCACCGTAGCGCAGCAGACCGGCCTCGGGCGCAGCGCGAGCGGCGCGGCGGACCAGCGGATGAACGCGATCGAGGAACTGAGCGGGCTGATCGGCATCAACGTGCGCGATCAGCCCGATGGCCGCGTCTCGATCGAAACCACCTCGGGCGCGGTATTGCTCGACAAGCGGCTGAGGCAGCTATCCTATCCCACCGCCGGGCAAGGCAGCGCGCAGCCGGTTTACCCCACGATCGAAATCCGTTTCGCAGAGGCGAATGGCGCGATGGGGCCGTCCACGGGCGAGAAACTCGATACCGCGGCTGTCGGCGGGAAGCTTGGCGGGCTGCTCGATCTGCGCGATCGCGCGCTGCCCGATTTCGATGACAAGCTGGGCATATTGTTCGGCGGGCTGGCGGAGGCGCTGAACAGCGTGTCCAACGCCGGCTCGTCCGTGCCGCCACCCGATATGCTCACCGGGCGGCAGACCGGGATGAGCGGCGGCGACCGGCTCGGCTTCACCGGCGCCGCGACCTTCGCGGTGGTGAAGAAGGACGGCACCATGCTCGCCTCCACCCGTGTTGATTTCGACGCGCTCGGCGCAGGCGCAACGATCGACGACATGGTCGCCGCGATCAACGCCGGGCTGGGCGGCGCCGGCACCGCCACCTTCGCCGGGGGCAAGCTTTCGATCACCGCGAGCACGCCGGGCACGGGCGTCGCCATCGGGCAGGATGCCGCGAAGCCCAGCGCGCGCGCCGGAATCGGCGTGTCGCAATTCTTCGGGCTGAACGATCTCGTCCGCAGCGACAGCGGCTCGCTCGTTCCATCGGGCTTCACCACCAGCGATCCGCATGGCTTCGCCGCCGGGCAGACCACGCAATTCGTGCTGCGCGATGCAAGCGGACGGACGATCGCCAATTACACGCTTTCGCCCGCGCCCGGCGGCACGATCGGCGATCTCGTCGATGATCTAAACGCCGGTGCGGTCGGCGATTTCGGCACCTTCTCGCTCGACGATCGCGGTCGGCTGCGTTTCGATCCGCACGCCAATCTGATCGGCGCGAGCCTCTCGGCGCCGTCCGATTCCACCGATCGCAACGGTCTGGGCCGGTCCTTCTCCTCGATGATGGGGGTTTCCGGCGGGGCGAGCGGGCTGGCCACGGCGGAGGTTTCCCCGGCGATGCTTGCGGAATCGTCGCGATTGCCGCTCGCCATCCTCAACCAGGTCGCGCCCGGCGAAAAGGCGCTCGGCGCGGGTGATACGCGCGGCGCGACCGCGTTCGTTTCCCGGTTGGCAGGCGTGGTCGATCTCGGCCGCGAGGGCGTCTCGACGATGGAAAACTATGCGGCCAAGGTGCTTGGCCGCGCCGGTCTCGAGGCCAGCCAGGCGCGCGGGCGGCTGGAAGATGCCACCGCCCGGCGCGATGACGCGATCAACCGTCGCGACAGCTTCTCCGGCGTCAACATCGACGAGGAACTGTCGCAGATGGTGGTGCTTCAGAACAGCTATTCCGCCGCAGCGCGCGTGCTGACCTCGGCGCAGGACATGTACGACGCCCTGCTCGGCATGGTGCGATAAGAAAGGGAATTAACGATGCCGCGTGTTGCCACTCTCCCCCTGCAACGGGTCATGTCCGGCGCGATGCAACGCGCGCAGGCCGATCTTGCCGCCACCCAATCCCGGCTTGATACCGGCAAGAGCGCCACGACCTACGCCGATCTCGGCACCGAGACCGTCCGCAATCTTTCCGTGCACAGCATGTTGGCGCGGCAGGATGCGCAATCGACGGTCGCCAAGCGCGTCGGCACCACGCTGTCGCTCTATCAGGGCAATCTCGAATCGATCGACACCACGATCGGCGGCCTTCAGACTGATCTGTTGACCGCGATCGGCACCGGCGACAGCAGCGCGCTTTCCGCCGCCATCTCAACCGCCTTCGATCTGTTCAGCCATGCCCTCAACGCATCGGACGGCGGCGCTCCGCTGTTCGGCGGTGGTCAGGTGGACAAACCGCCCTTCGCGGTCGGCTCGCTGGCGGATGCGCTGACGATCGACGCCGACAGCGCCTTTCTGGACGATGGCGTGCGCGTCAGCGCGCGCGTCGCCGATGGCGTGGACATGAAATACGGCATCGGCGCATCCGAGATGGGCAAGGGCATCTACGAGGCGTTTCGCACGCTCGCCCAGCTCGGCACGCTCGGCGAAAAGCCGACCGACGCTCAGGTCGACATCATGAAGCAGGCGCTCGGCCAGATCGGCACCGGCCTGTCCGACCTGCGCACCGTCAATGCCGCGAACGGGCGGCGCCAGGGCCAGCTCGAAACGCTCATCGAGCGTGGCGAGCAGCGCGAATTGCTGTTCCAGGGCGTGATCCAGCATCACGAGGATGCCGATCTCGGGCAGGTGGCGATCGACCTCGCCAATCAGATGACCGTGCTGCAGGCGAGCTATTCCGCCTTTTCCAAGCTTGGCGGCCTCAGCCTGGTTTCATTCCTGCGCTGACGCTTCAGCCGGTAGCCGGCTTCCCCCCGCGCCCCGCTTCCCTTGTGGATGCGGGGCGTTTCCTTTTTGCGCGGATTTGAACGAGCGGCTCAGTCGCCCGCGTCGAGCAGATCGGCGATCGGCCCCGCCGGGCTGGCGCCGGGGATCGCGCTCATCGCCGCCGCCAGCCGCTCCGGCGCGACAGCGGACGCGCTGGCCGTAAGCGCGTCAAAGGCGTGCTCGGTCTTCAGCCCCCTGAACGCGGCGGCATAACGCGTTCGCAGCGCCTGCAACCGATCCTCCCGCCCGAGCATCGCCAGCGCGACCGCGAGACGCAGCACCTGCGCCTGTTGCGGCGCATCGAGCGCATCGGCGCGCGGCAGGCCGCTCCCCGCATCGGCGACGAACGCGTCCCATTTGCGCGCGCGCCAGTTCATCTCCGCACGGATCATCATCGCATCGGGCACCCCGTCGAGCGCCGCGAGCGCCGCCGAACCGCGCCCCAGCCGATAGAGCGCCACCGCCTCGATGCGCTTGCGGTTCGCGCGCATCTCGTCGGTGTAATCGCGCTGATCGGTGGTTCGCAGCGCGGTCAACGCCAGATCGGGTCGGCCCGCCAGGATGTGGAGCGATGCGACGCGGACTGAAAGCGGCCCCTGCGCCACGTCGCGCGCGCGCCGGGTGAGCTGATATTGCAGCAATTCCGCCGCGCGCGCGTATAGCCCCGCCCCCTGCAGGCGATCGGCGAAGCGCAGCGCCAGCAGATCACCCTCCGCGCCGATCGGCGCCAGTTCGCGATAATCCCAATACAGGCCGGCGGCCTGGGGCAGCGGCACGCGGCTATCCGGCGCGAGCAGCCCGGCGAGCCGGTCCTGAAGCTCGATCAGCATCGGCCCCGCCGCCGCGCCGGGCCGGAAATAACGCAGCAACGCCGCGCCCGCCCGAAGCTGCGCGGGCACATCGCCCGCCTCGGCGCCCAGCGCCAGCGAAACGCGCAGCGCGCGCGCCTCGACCGGGCCGCCGCGCCAGCCATAGCGCATCGCCTCGATCCGCCGCAGCGCTTCCGCCGCGCCGATCGTTCGGGCGGCAAGGTCCGTCTCGATCGCCGCCAGCAGCGCATCGGCGCGAATTGCGGGGTCCGCGCTCAACGCGGAGCGCCCAAGCCGCAAGCGGCCCGGCGCGAGATACCCCTCCGCCAGCAACGCCCGGCCGCGCAGCACATTGGCGGCCTCGTCGCGGTCCGGCAGTGCCCGCAGCCACGACCGCGCGAGCGCGGGGCGCTGCATCTCCAGCGCGGCGGCGGCGGCTGGGAGCAGGAATGGCGCGCGCTCCCCCTGCGACCGGACATTGACCGCGCGGCTGGCGCAGCGCGCCTGCGCCAATGCCCCCGCCGCGTCGCCGGATTGCGCCAGTGCGCGCATCCGCCAGGCACATGCCTCGATATTGCCGCCCAGCTCCGGCAAGGCGAGCGCGGCCACCGCCTCGCGGTCATGCCCCGCCAGCGTCTGCGCCGCCCCGCACGCCAGCCGGAACGCGGGCACGAGATCAAGATCGCCGTCGTCACGGCGCATCATATCCAGCACGCCGATCGCTTCCGCGCCCAGCCCTTCACCGATCATCCGGCGGGCATAGGCCCAGCGCGCCGCCTGCCGATCCCCCTCGCCCGTCCGCGCGATCGCGGCCCAGCCGGTAGCGCCAGTATCGCGCCACGCACCGGGGCCGGCAATCGGCGGCATCTGCGCGAGTTGCGCGGCGAAACCGGGCAGCGCCCCCGAAACCGCCGCGTTCTGCGCCGCGCCGGGTGCGAAGGGGGCGGGTCGCGCCGCGCCAAGCGCGGTGCCGGCGGCGAGCAGCGCCAGTGCGATCCGCATCATCCGGCGCTCCGCAGCGTGAAATATGCCGCACACGCGCCACCGGCTACGCAGGCGAGCAGGAACAATATTATTGCCAGCATCGGCAAAGCACCCGCGCTGGCCGGGGCCGCGCCGGACGTGGCCGTCTGCGCCACTACGCGCGCGTCACCCTCGATCGTAACCGGGGTGGCGCGCCGCCTGGCATTGCCGCTGCCATCGGAGACGAGACGCATCCTTGCCGGGCGCTGGTCGTGGCTCACTTGTTCACCTGCTTGGTTATTTGATTCTATTATAGGAGAGGAGGCCGCCGGAGCGGTGCGCCATCGCCTGTTCGGGAGATATGAGTTGCAGGGCAGATCGCCGCGATCAAAGCGGGCATCGGGATTGAGGCCGACGACGGCGGCACTTGCGCTGGCGGCGGCGGTTTGCCCCCTGCCCGCCGGGGTCGCGCTCGCCGCCGAGGGCGGCAGCGAGGATGCCGCGCAGCAGGGCCTGTATCTGGTGCCGATGGAAGAAATCACGGTGCCGATCATCGAATCCGATCGCGTCAACGGCGCGCTGCGGTTCAAGCTGGTGCTGGCGGCGCGCGACAGCGACGGATCGGTCGTGTTGCGCCGCCAGATGCCCGAGCTGCGCGCCGCCGGGATCGCCGCGGGGCTGGAGTTCGCCCGCCTCGACGTATCGGGGCTGCGCCCGGTCGACGCGATCAGCTTCAGCGAGCGGCTCTCGACGGCATTATCCGCCGTGGACCCGTCGCTGGCACGCGTGCTGATCGTGGAACTGGCCGCCGAGCCGGCCTGAGCGAGCGAGCGGGCGCCCGGCCTTAAAGCCCGGCGCGCCGCCGCTCCGGGCGCGCGGGGGGATTCGCCGGCGAAGGCGAAGCGGCTGCCGCCTGTTCCACCGGCGGCCTCGCCGCATTGCGCCGCGCCAGCGCCATGGTCAGCGCCGCCGCGCCGCGCGGGGTCATCGCCCCCATAATCAGCGCGGTGGAGCGTTCGCGCATCCGCTGCGCGACCTTCATCTGCACCTCCAGATCGAGTTGCTCGAACACCGCCGCCGCGCGCGCCGGCTTCATCGCCTGATAGATGCGCGCCAGTTCGTCGAACGGCGCGTCGGCGGGGGTCGGGCCAGTGCCGGGGCGACGCTGATCCATCTCCGCCTGAAGCCGCGCTTCCGCAGCGCGCGCCGCCTGTTCGCGCAGATCCAGCCCGCGCGAGCGGCTGGCCTGCGCGGCATCGCGATCGCTCATGTCGCGCTCGATCGCCGATCCCAGCCGGCTCTTGCCCGCATCCGCTGAACTTCCGGCGGCGAAAGAGACGGTGTTCGCCACCACCCCCATGGCGGCGGCAGCCGCCGTCAGCGACAGCAGGGTAAGACGCGGCAGCGCCATCACGCCGCCTCCGCCCGAACGACGGGCGCGTCATCCGCCGCCGCGTCGTCGGTCCCGGTATCGCCAACCGCCGCGAGGATCGCCGCCACGCCGCCGCCATCAACGGCGTCGGCACCACCCTCATCCCGATCCGCATTGGCGAGCTTCACCGCGCCAAGGATGCGTTCGGCGGCGGCATTGCCGATCCCGGTGATGAGTTCCAGCTCGTCACGCAATTCGCGCGCGCGCTCCACCTGCCGCGCATGTTGCGCGCAATCGGCGCCCAGCGTGCGCTTCATCTCGGACAACACACCGCGCGCTTCCCCGGTCGCCTTGTCCAGCGCGGCGACCATCAGCGGCAGATCGCCATCCTTCACCTGGTTCAGGCTGCGCGCCATCCGCACGCTCTGCACCAGCACGGCAGCGCACAGGATGCTCGTCAGCAAATTCGCCACCAGCGCGATCGTCATGCCTTACCCCTTTTTTCCCCGGAAACATTGTTGACCAGCCGCACCGCGATGCGCCCGCTGCGCTGGCCGATCTGCGCCTGCGCCAGCACCACGCCGCCGCACGCGATATCGAGCGGATCATCGGGATCGCGATTGAGCGCGATCGTCTGCCCCACCGCCAGCGCGTTCAAATCGGCGATCGGCATCGCACGCTCGCCGAGCAGCACGCCGACCGCCACGCTGGTCTTGCGGATTTCGGACGCCATATGCGCCTCCCAGATGCTGTCGCGCCCGCTCTTTTCGCCCATGAAACGCTGGAGCAGCTTGTCGCGCACCGGCTCCAGCGTCGCATAGGGAAAGACGAGCGAGAAATGGCCGCCGCGCCCGTCCATATCCACGCGGAAGGTGGAGGTGGCGCAGATGTTCGACGATCCGGCGATCGCGGCGAAACGCGGGTTGGTCTCCACCCGCTCCAGCTCGATCGTGATCGGCTCGATCGGGGCGAAGGCGTCAGCGAAATCGTTGAGCGCCAGTTCCAGCATCCGCGACACCAGTCGCGTTTCGATCGTGGTGAAGGCGCGCCCGTCGATCATCGTCGGCGGCCCGCCGCCGCGCCCGCCGAGCAGCGCATCCACCACGGCGTAGATCAGCCCGGATTCGACCGTGACGATGCCGTAGCTTTCCCATTCCCGCACCTTGAACACGCCGACCATCGCCGGCAGCGCGACACGATTCATGAATTCGCCGAAGCGCGCGGAGGTCACTTCCTCCAGGCTCACCTCGATCGCGTCGGAGGTAAGGTTGCGCATCGAACTGGCGAAGGCGCGGACGACGCGATCGCACACCACCTCCAGCATCGGCATCCGTTCGTGGCTGATGACGCGCGATTCCACCACCGCGCGCATCCCCGCCTTGCGGACGAGCGGGCCGACATCCCCGAACAAGGCGTCGATATCCGCCTGATCGAACTTCGCGTCGCCCATCTCGCCCAGCGGCGCCACGGGCGGTTCGGGAAGGTCGAAATCCTCAAGCTCGATCATTGCTGCACCAGATCCTGAACGAGAACATCCTTCACCGCGCCATCGCCCAGCACGGCGGCGCTGCGGCGCAGCAACTCCTCCTTGATGCGGAACACCGCCGCCGATCCGGCCAAATCCTCCGGGCGCAATTCGCGCAGGAACGGCTGATAGGCATCAAGCAGCGCCGGAATGTGGCTGGTGAGCGTATCCGTAGAGCCGCTCGCGCCGGGGACGAGCATCAGATGGACCTTCAGGAAATGCGCCGCGCCATCCGGCGAGCGCAGGTTCACGATCATCTCCGGCACGTCGACATATTCGGCCTTGCCCGCCGCCGCCTTCGCGCCTCCCTCGCCGCCGTCCGATCGGGTCATCAGGAACGTCGTCACGCCGGCAACGAGCAACAGCGCCGCCGCCACCGCCCCGGCGATCAGCATCCATTTGCGCCGCGCGTTTGGCCGCGTTGCCCCGATCGGCTCCGCCCCTTCCGCATCCATCTCGACGATTTCGGCATCCGCCATCCGCACTCGACCTTTCGAATTGCACGCCCCGCGACCGCACCGGCGCATTTCATCCTATTATAGGAACGTCGCCCGGCAATTTTTGCCTGGCCGGTTTTTTTTGAGGAACGACCCGGTGGACATCGCCTCTTATGTTCTGCTGAGCCAGGAACAGGCGCTCCGCCGCCGCATGGACGTGGCGGCGAACAATCTCGCCAACATGAGCACGGTGGGCTTCAAGCGCGAGCGCCCGGTGTTCCACGAATATGTCGAACAGACCGATTCCGCGGTCACGCCCGCGCGGCAAACCTCGTTCGTGCTCGATTACGGCGCGGTGCATGACAGCGCGGCGGGCGCGTTCCAGCCCACCGGCAACCCGCTCGACGTGATGATCGAGGGCGACGGTTATCTGTCGGTGGAGGCCGGGGACGGTACGATCGCCTATACGCGCGCGGGCTTCGTCAAGGTGCTGGAGAACGGCGAACTGGCGGCGAGCGGCGGGCAGCGCATCCTCGGCGAAGGCGGTCGCCCGATCGTCATCCCGGCGGAAGACGCAGCGCATCTATCGGTCTCGGCGGATGGCACGGTTTCGGGCGTGAACGGGCCGCTGGGGCGGCTTGCCGTGACGGTGTTCGACGAAGCCAATGTCGATCCGCGCGGCGACGGGCTGATGAGCGGCGCGGGCGGGCGCGAACTGGCGGCGGGCGAGACACGGCTTCGCAGCGGCGGGGTCGAGGGATCGAACGTCAACGCGATCGTCGAGACGACCGACATGATCGCGATCCTGCGCGCCTATCAGACCAGCCAGAACATCACCCAGACCATGTCCGACATGCGCAAGCAGGCGATCGACCGCCTGGGCCGCGTCGGCTGAATTTCACGAAAGGACGATCTCAATGCGCTCCCTGTCGATCGCCAGCACCGGAATGCTGGCGCAGCAAACCAACGTCGATGTCATTTCGAACAACATCGCCAACATGAACACCACCGCGTTCAAGCGGCAGCGCGCCGAATTTCAGGATCTGCTCTATCAGCAGGTCACGCGCCCCGGCTCGTCCACCAGCGACCAGACCGCCTCCCCCGCCGGCATCCAGCTCGGCGCGGGCGTGCGCACCGGCGGCGTCTATCGCATCAACGAACAGGGCGCGTTGCAGCAGACCGGCAATCCCTATGACGTGGCGATCGAAGGGCGCGGCTATTTCCAGGTCACGCTGCCCGGCGGCGAAACCGCCTATACCCGCGACGGCGCTTTCCAGCTTTCCGATCAGGGCGAACTGGTGACGCAGGACGGCTATCCGCTGCAACCGGGCATCACCATTCCGCAGGGCGCAACCTCCGTCGCCATCTCCAAGACCGGGCTGGTGCAGGCGGTGATGGCGGGCGATCCGCAGCCGCAGACGCTGGGCCAGCTCCAACTCGCCACGTTCATGAACGAATCCGGGCTGGAGGCGAAGGGCGGCAACCTGTTCCTCGAAACCTCCGCCTCGGGCCAGCCGGTGACGGCGCAGCCCGGCGAGCCGGGGTTCGGGCTGCTCACCCAGAATTTCATCGAGGGCGCGAACGTCAATCCGGTATCCGAGATCACCGCGCTCATCACCGCGCAGCGCGCCTATGAGATGAACAGCCGGGTGGTGAAGACCGCCGACGAAATGCTGGCGACGACCAGCCAGTTGCGCTGATGCAATCGCTCATCGCGCTGCTGCTCGCCGCCGCGCCCGCGGGCACGGGCGCGATGGTCGATGCCGCCGTGCTCGATCACGCGGTGCGCAAGGGCGACCGGCTCGATGCGCAGGATTTTCGCATCGAGCAAAAACCCGCGATCGCGGCGCGCGGCGCGGTGACGCGGGAGGCCGCCTCCGGCATGGAGGCCACTCGTGCCATCCCCGCCGGCGCGATCGTGCGGGCAAGCGATCTCGCCCCGGCGCAGCTCGTGCGGCGCGGAGAGGCGGTTGTCATCCGCATTCTTAACGGGCCGCTGGCGATCACGACGGCGGGCCGCGCGCTGGGCGGCGGCGCGAAGGGCGACACCGTGCGCGTCGTCACCAACGCCACCAGCCGCACGCTCGACGGCCAGATCGAATCCGCCGGCACCGTTCGCATCCTCAATCCGTGAAAGGCCGCGCCATGCGTCAGTTGTTAATGTGCGCCACGATCGCGCTCACCTTGTCAGGCTGCGGCGCGGTCGGGCGGCTGCAACAGGTCGGCAAGGCGCCGAAGCTCTCGCAGATGGAGCCGGTGGCGGTTCCCGAGATCGAGCCGTCGCTCGCCACCCCGCCCGACCGCGCGACGCGTGACGCGGCGACCGGCGAAGCCACCCCCGCCGCCACCGCATCGCTGTTCCGCAACGGCGCGGGCGCGCTGTTTCGCGGGCAGCGCGCGGCGCGGATGGGCGACATCCTCACCATCCGCATCAACATCGCCGACAAGGCCGATATCGGCAACAACACCTCCCGCACGCGCGGCGGCAGCGAGGCCGGCGGCGTCGGCCAGTTGCTCGATATCGCCCCGGTGAAGAAGCTGCTCGGCGCGGATGCGGCGCGGGTGGCCGAAACCAGCTCCAGCTCGAAATATGGCGGCGGCGGCACCACGGCGCGATCGGAGACGATCAACATGACGATGGCCGCGATCGTCACCCAGGTGCTGCCCAACGGCAATCTGATGATCCGCGGGCGGCAGGAAGTGCGCGTCAATTTCGAGATGCGCGAACTCATCATCACCGGGCTGATCCGGCCCGAGGATATCGGCCGCGACAATTCGATCCAGCATTCGCAGATCGCCGAGGCGCGCGTGATCTACGGTGGGCGCGGCCAGCTTACCGATGCGCAACAGGCGCGCTGGGGGCAGCAGATCTACGACGCGCTTTTCCCGTTCTGAGTCCTTCGCCCGCATGAGCGCATGAAGACGGCTCCGCCAATGCGGGGCCGTTTCTTGTTATGGCCGCCCGGTATCGCCGCAAATTCGCGCGTTAACCATGAAAATGCGCCGGGAACTTTGGCCGCCCAATAAATATTCCCAGAATGAATTATGGACACAGCAACGTGACCATCGTGGGCCGGCGCTCTCCGGTCCGGGCCGCAGAAGCGGCTCCATTCCACGAAGGACAAGAACAATGGCATTTTCGGTCAACACCAATGTCGGTGCGATGGCGGCTCTCCAGAGCCTCAACGAAACCTCGAAGAACATGGCGACCACGCAGAGCCGGATCAACACCGGCCTCAACGTGAACTCGACCAAGGACGACTCGGCGGCCTATACGATCGCCCAGACGCTCCGTGGCGATGTCGGCGGCCTGAAGGCGGTCACCTCCTCGCTCAACCGCGCCAAGAGCACGGTCGACGTGGCGGTTGCCGGCGCGGAGCAGATCTCCGATCTGCTCAACCAGATGAAGTCGAAGGCCACCGAGGCTTCCGATGAAGGTCTGGACACGGGCAGCCGCGACCAGATCAAGCAGGATCTGACCTCGCTGAAGGAAACGGTCGACTCGGTCATCAAGTCGAGCAGCTTCAACGGCAGCAACCTGCTGTCCGCAACCGGGGCGAGCCAGGTGAAGGCGCTGACCTCGGCCAAGGATCTGACCGCGACGCTCGATGTCGCGAACCAGAACTTCGAAGCCATCGCGACCCCGCTCGACACGAGCACGGTCACCGACGCCGCCACGGCGGCGACGTTCAAGGGCCTGGTCGACACGGCGGCTGACGCGGTCAAGAAGTCGCTCAGCACGCTTGGTTCGGCTTCGCGCAAGATCGACGGCCAGCTCGCTTTCAACAGCAAGCTGTCCGACGTGATCGAGGGCGGCATCGGCAACCTCGTCGATGCCGATCTGGCGAAGGAATCGGCGCGTCTGCAGGCGTTGCAGGTCAAGCAGCAGCTTGGCGTGCAGGCTCTGTCGATCGCCAACCAGGCGCCGCAGGCGATCATGTCGCTGTTCCGTTAATCCGGAACGGTCCTTGGGCGTCCGCCCAGGGGCACGCGGCCGGGACGGGCAACCGTCCCGGCCGTTTTTTTTCGCGAGTACCGCGCCCGCCCGGCGCCCGACACGCTACAATGAAACCAGATAGAACAAGGCCCGACATGCGATCATTCCCCCGGATCAGAGAGATAGCCGATGCTTTCGGAGCGCGGCTTCAGGTCCGCGTCGAGGAGACGCCGACGGGGGCGCTGCTCGTGATCGAGCGACCGGATATGGCGGGCCGCCCGCGCGCGACGCTGGATGGCTATGCCGCGGAGGTACTGGCCGGCTACATCATGTCCGCCCGCCTCGCCGTTCCCCATCCATTGCCGGAGGAAATAGCCGATGGCGCCTATCCGACGCGCTTCGAAATGGAGATGGAGCCTTGCGCCGCGCTGCGGCTGACGCAGCAACGCGCGATCGCGCTGGAGATTCCGACACCCTTCTGGGACCGGCTCTACGCCGAATTATGCCTCGCCACCGCGCATATGCGCGAACTCGATCGCCGCGCGAACAACCGGCCACACTGAAATGCGCATTTTGGGGAAGGATGGCCTTTAAAGATTCATCGTCTAAGCATATGATGGATTAACAATTCGTAATCTTACACCTGAACAGAGGGGGGGCGGGAAAAGGGAATGACGGCGTTGGGGGGCGTGGGGACGGTCTGCACGATCAATATCGAATTGAATGTGAGCAATGCGGAGGCGCTGTGGCAAGCCGCCGCGCGGCGCGCGCTGTCTTCCGCGATCGGACTGACACCCGCCGATGTGGAGGACACGATCGGCCCGCGCGAAGCCCCGTCGATCGCTGATTGCATCGCGATGCTCATCCCGCCGAGCGATCTGGCCGGGTGCACCATCACGCACCTGAACCTGGCTGTCGAGCCGGCGCCTGCGCATCAGGTGGCGAGCGATCGGGTGCTCGCCGGC
This sequence comes from uncultured Sphingomonas sp., assembly GCF_937871615.1. Taxonomy (GTDB): domain Bacteria; phylum Pseudomonadota; class Alphaproteobacteria; order Sphingomonadales; family Sphingomonadaceae; genus Sphingomonas. The sequence continues at coordinate 81,327 of NZ_CALMPA010000071.1, forward strand.
ACGATCTGAAGCGGATTTGCGATCCGACCGCATCGGATCGCCGCCTAGTTTTCATTTGATGCCGCGATTTCCGAGCCGGCAGGTGATTCCACCTGCCTTGAAATCGCTCTGATTTCCTTTGTTTGCCGCGATTTCCGAGCCGGCAGGTGATTCCACCTGCCTTGAAATCGCTCTGAGCCGATCGCGTCGCCCGCCAACAAGGGCGCGCGACGCGATCGTGCGGCGGGGCTATTCGCCGATCCGCGTCAACTCGTCGATGCCGAAGCGCGCGCCGTTCACCGTGACCAGCACGCTGCCCTTGCTGAGCTGCACGTCGCTCACGCGCCCGGCGCCGTTCACCGTGAGCGGCACCTCGTTTCCGGATGAATCGAGCCCCTTGATCGTCAGACCATAGCCGCCGCCCGGAAGCTTCACGCCCCCGGCGGTAACCCCATCCCAGGTGACCGTGCCGCGCGCCGCGCCCCCGTTGAGCGGGAACGTATCGACCACCTTGCCTTTGGCGTCGACGACGCTGGCGGTGAGCGAGGCGACATCGCGCGATGCGCTCCACGTCCATTGCGCGGGCGCGTCGCCAAGCCCGGTCATGGCCGAATTCGTCTCCACCTGCCGCCCGATCAGCGACGAGGCCTGCGTCAGGTTTTGCGTGCCCAGGCTGCCGAGGATTGATTTCAGCGTCTGCGTCTGTTCGATCGACTGCTCGACCTGCGAGAACTGGACGAGCTGCTGCGTATATTGCGACGTGTCCATCGGGCTGAGCGGATCCTGATGCTGCATCTGTGTGGTGAGCAGCTTCAGGAACATGTTGAAATCGGCGTTGATCTTCGTCGGAGACGTTGCCGTAGCCGATTGCGCCGCGTCGGCGGAGGTGATGACGGTCATGGTTGAAAGCTCCTAGGCGAGAAGATCTACTTGCCCGTCGCCGCGCACCATGCGCCACGCGGGCGAACCGGGGACGGCATCGTCCTCGGCTGCGAAATCGGGATGATTTGCGTTGCGGTGCTGCTGCGGCTGATCGTGCCCGCCGCTGGCCCCACCGCCGCGATTTTCGAAGCGCAGGCTCTGCGCATCGGCGCGGACGCCGGCCTGTTCCAGCGTGCGCGCCAGATCGGGCGCATCCTGCCGCAGCAATTCCAGCGCATGGGCGCTTTCGGTGCGCACCGTCGCGCGGAGGCTGCCGCGATCGTCGAACGCCAATGTCACCTCGACATGCCCCAGTTCGGCGGGCTTGAGCCGGACGCGAAAGGATTCGCCGCCCGTCTCCACCCGCCGCGCGATCTCCACGCCCAGCGCCTCACCGAAATGCCCGGCGCGCGCGACGATCGCGCCGTCATGCGCGGGGGGCGAAGCTTCGGCATGACGCGGGGTGGCATGGGGCGCGACAGCCGCCGGTGCCGGCTGGGGGAGCGCGCCCGCGCCTGTATCCGGGCGCTGCCCCTGCCCCGGTCCCGCCGCCGCGCTATCGACGGCGGCTTCGGTGATTGCACCCGGTTTCGGCGAGGTGAGCGCGGTGGATGCCGCGTCGCCACCGAGCGCATCGGGGCCAGCCGCCGCGTCCGCCGTGACGGCGGTGGCCGCGCCCCGCGCGCCGGTGGGCTGGACGACCGCGCCAATCGTGAACATCGCCGCCGGCTTCAGCCCGCCCGGCGCCCGCGGAGCCGGGTTCTGCGCCACCGCAGCAGCAGCCGGCATACCGGCCATCGCGGCGAGCAGCACATGCGCCGCCGGAAGCGGCGTGGCCGGATCACTTGCAAGCTGCCCGGCCAGCATCGCGTTCGGCTTGCGGACGCGCAGGGTCACGGGCAGCCGGGTGCGCTCGACTGCGTGTTCGATGTCTGGCGAGGGACGCGCGCCCGCTTCCTCGCCGCCTGCCGGATCGACGAGAAGCGGCGGCTGCGCGGCGGGCTTGCCCACGCCCGCCGCGCCGTCCGACGCTGTGCCGGCCCCCGGCGCCAGCGACTTGTCCGCGCCCGGCGTGGGCACAGGCACGGCCTGCGCGTCTGGCGCCCCCTGCGCCATCAGCAACTGGGCGAGCGTCCCCGGCTGCGCGCCGTTGAAATGCGCCGCGCCATCCTTTTCGCCCGCCGCATCCGGCAGCGATGCGCCGGCACGCGCGAGATCGAAATCCGGGATAAAGCCCGCGACCGGCGGCGGAGAGGAAGCAAGTGCGGAAGCGATCGGAAGGACGAAAGGTGTTGGTGTGGACGACCCTCCGATCAAGGTTCAACCTGCGGCGTAGTAATGCCGGAGGATTTGATAGGAGGAAGCGATGAAAACCATCACGCGGATTGGCATGGATACCGCCAAGAACGTTTTTCAGTTGCATGGCGTCGATGAGAATGAAGCTGTCGTCTTGCGAAGGCAGTTCCGTCGCTGCGAAATGGTCACCTTCTTCGAGAAGCTTCCGCCGGTTCTTATTGCGATTGAGGCCTGTGGCAGTTCTCACCACTGGGCGCGACTGTTGCAGTCCTTTGGTCACGAAGTCCGCCTGATCCCACCTCAGTACGTCAAGGCCTATGTGAAGCGGGGCAAGAACGATGCCGCTGATGCCGAAGCACTGTGCGAGGCGGTGACGCGGCCGTCCATGCGTTTCGTTCCTGTCAAATCTCGGGAACAACAGGCTGCTTGCATGCTGATGACGGTACGTGAGCGATTGGTCGGTGTTAAGTCTCAGCTCTCGAATGCCATTCGCAGTTATGCGGCAGAGTTTGGAATTGTTGGACCCGCCGGGCGTCAAAACGTCAATTCTCTGATCGAGCGCATTCTTGACGATGAAACCCTGCCAGATCTGGCCCGCGATCTTTTTCGCTTTCAGGCCAAGGAATATGCCGCCGTCGAAGCCCGACTCGAGGAGATCGAGGACAAGCTGATGGCATGGCATCGCGCTGACGATGTGAGCAGGCGCATCGCCACGATCCCCGGAGTAGGTCCAATCGGATCAACCTTGCTCAGTATGAAGGCGCCACCCGCCCAGAGCTTCAGGTCAGGCAGACAGTTTGCAGCCTGGCTGGGATTAACGCCGAAAGACCACTCGACCGGCGGTCGCGTCCGTTTGGGCGGGATCACCAAGGCCGGTGATCCCAGTATCCGCTCAACGCTGATCGTCGGCGCGACCGCCTTGCTGCGGCACATCAGAAAAGGGCGAACCAAAGCTTCTCCCTGGCTTGAGGCTATGCTCAATCGGAAGCCGCCCAAGCTCGTAGCGGTGGCGTTGGCAAACAAATTTGCGCGAATTGCCTGGCGCTTGATGATGTCAGGCGGTGTGTACAATCGGCCCGCGGCAAAGGTGGCCGTATGACGATTACCCCCAACTGGCGAGAAGACGTATAGCTGCCACGGCGGGGTGATGACCGAACTTGCAGGAACGAGTAGATGGATTGATCGATCGGATCGAGACGCGTGAAACTCCGAAGATTACACTGGCACTTCAAACTGCCGCTTATGTGTTTGGACCACGCGTAGCGAACACCATCTCGGCCAGCGGATTTATCCGCGCAAACAGGCCGGACATCTGATAGCAAGCGATCGACTCAACTGCTGCTCGGAGCCCAGCAAGGGAGGGTCGTCCACATCTGTAATCTGCATCTGGCAGCCCTGTTCTTGCCCCGCGTGCGGGACGATCGTTTACATTATAGGATGAAGCGCGGTCGCACTGGCCGCGCACGCCTCATCCGATCGTGCCGAGCGCGCGGATGCGCGCGCGAGCATGAATTTCATTCTGCGACAAGACCACGGTGTTCGGGCGGATACGCTCGATGATCGAGCGCACGAACGGGCGGATCGACGGGCTGGTGAGCAGGCACGGAATCTCGCCGCTCTGCGCCAGCCGGTCATAGGTTTCGCGCACCGCGGCGATGAACTGCTGCAACGCGGACGGCGCCATGGCGAGCTGGCGATCGTCGCCCTGCCCGGTGATGCTGTCGGCGAAAGCCTGATCCCAATCGGGCGACAGCGTGACCACGGGGATCGCATCGCCGCGCACCTGCGCCGCGCTGATCTGCCGCGCCAGCCGCGCGCGCACATGCTCTGTCATCTGCGTCAGATTGGCGGTGAGCGGCGCTGCTTCCGCGATCCCTTCGAGGATCGAGGGAATGTCGCGGATCGACACGCCTTCGGCCAGCAGGTTTTGCAGGATGCGCTGCACGCTGGAGATAGAGACCTTCGCCGGCACCAGATCGGCCACCAGCTTCTCCGCGTCGCGATGCACTTCGGTCAGCAGCTTCTGCGTTTCGGTATAGGAAAGCAGCTCGGCGACATTTTCCTTCACCAGCTCGGTCAAATGCGTGGTGATGATCGTGCCGCATTCCACCACCGTCAGCCCGCGGAACCCCGCCTCGTCGCGCAGTTCGCGGTCGATCCACAGCGCTGGCAGGCCGAACACCGGCTCACGCGTCGGCTCGCCCGGCAGCCCCGCCGGGCCACCGCCGGGATTGATGAGCAGCAACCGATCGAGCCGGATTTCGCCGCGCGCGGCCTCCGTCTCCTTGATCGAGATGACATATTCGTTGGCCTTCAGCGCCATATTGTCGACGATGCGGACGGACGGGAGGACGAAGCCGAACTCGGTGGCCATCTGGCGGCGCAGCGCGCGCACCTGATCGTCGAGACGCGGCTCGCGCTCGGAATCGTTAATCATCGGCAGCAGCGCATAACCGATCTCGATCCGCACCGCGTCGATCGCCAGCGTCTGCGCGATCGGCTGTTCGGCGACCGCGGCCTGCGCTTCCCTGATCGCGGCGCTGGCGCGTTCCTGCGCGGACTGTGTCTGTGCGCGGCGATGCATCCGCCACCCCGCGAAACCGGCGAGCGCGGCGAAAGCGGCGAACGGCACGAACGGCAGCCCCGGCAGCAGCGCCAGCGCCCCCATCAGGAAAGCCGCCATGCCGAACGCCTTGGGATAGCGGCCAAGCTGAGCGCCGAGCGCCGATCCGGTATTGCCCTTCACCCCGCCCTTCGACACGAGCAGGCCCGCCGCGGTGGAGACGATCAGCGCCGGAATCTGGCTGACCAGCCCGTCGCCCGCCGTCAGCACGGTATAGGTATGGAAGCCGTCGGCCAGCGACACGCCGTGCGAAAAGACGCCGATCGCCAGCCCCACCACGATGTTGATCGCGGTGATGAGCAGCCCGGCGACGGCATCGCCCTTCACGAATTTCGATGCACCGTCCATCGCGCCGTAAAAGCCGCTTTCGGCCTCGATCTCCGCGCGGCGCTCACGCGCCTGTTCCTCGGTAATCATCCCGGCGTTGAGATCGGCGTCGATCGCCATCTGCTTGCCGGGCATCGCATCGAGGCTGAAGCGCGCCGCCACCTCCGCGATGCGCCCCGCACCCTTGGTGATGACGACGAAATTGATGACGATGAGGATCAGGAAAATGGTGAGGCCGATCGCCGTCTCCCCGCCCATCAGGAATTCGCCGAACGCGCCGATCACCCCGCCCGCGGCGTGCGTTCCTTCATGCCCGTGCCCCAGGATCAGCCGCGTGCTGGCCAGGTTCAGCCCAAGCCGCAGCATCGTCGCGATCAGCAGGATCGTGGGAAAGGCGCTGAGATCGAGCGGCTTTTCGATGAACAGCGCGGTCATCAGGATCATCACCGACAGCGTGATCGACAGCGCCAGCCCCAGATCGAGCAACCAGCCGGGCAGCGGCAGGATCAGCATCGCGATGATCGCGACGATGCCCATGCCGAGCGCCAGATCGCGGTTCGCGCCCAGCCGCTCAAGGAAATGGGTCAATGCGGGAGGAAGATTGGCTGGCATCCGTTCTTTCGATCTTGCTCGGGCAGATGACGGTAAAAGGCGTGGGCGCGCGTCAGAGCGCCGGAGAAACCGGAATCCCCGCCTCGATGAAGCTGCGCAGCTTGTTGCGCATCGTGCGAACCGAAATGCCCAGGATGTGCGACGCGGAGGTGCGATTGCCCTGACACCGCTCCAGCGTGCGCAGGATCAGTTCGCGTTCGACATCCTCGACGGTGTGGCCGACGAGCCAGTCGAGCCGGATCGGCTCGCCCTGTGTCGGGCGCGGCGTGGCGAGCGGGCCGCCGTCCGCGCCGGTCAGATCATCAGCGCCGATCGCCCGGCCATTGGCCAGCAACGCGGCGCGCTCGATACTGTCCTTCAACTCGCGGACATTGCCGAGCCAGCGACAGGCGGCGATCGCCTCAAGCGCGCCATCGTCCAGTTCCACGCCGCCCGACGCCGCCGTCCGCGCGAAATGGCGGGCGAGCGCGATCCTGTCGTCGCCGCGCTCGCGCAGTGGCGGAAGGTCGATCAGCGCGCGCCGCAGCGCCAGCAGCAGATCGGCGCGAAACCGATCCGCCGTCACCTCATGGTGCAGGTTGATGCTGGTGGTGGCGATCAGCCGCGCCTCGACCGGCACCGGCTGATCGCCGCCGATCCGCGCGAAGCGCCGCTCGGCAAGCAGCCGCATCAGCCGCGCCTGCGTCACCGGCGCCAGCGCGCCGATTTCGCGCAACACCACGGTGCCGCCCGCCGCGCCCTCGATCCTGCCGATGCGCCGCGCCGCCGCGCCGGGGAATGCCCCCGCCTCATGCCCGAACATTTCGGATTCGAGCACCTCTGCGGGCACGCCCGCGCATTCGATGACCAAAAGCGGCGCGCGGCGCGCCGATTGCCGGTGGATCTCGCGCGCCAGCGCTTCCTTGCCCGCGCCCGGCTCCCCGGCGATCAGCAGCGGGGCGTCGCCCGCCGCGATCGCCGTGGCGAACGCCTGTGCGCGGCGGATCGCGGGATGATCGCCGATGAACAGGCTGGCATCGCGCCCGCTGATCGAGGCGATCGCGGCAACGATCAGATCGCGCTCCGCCGGCAGCGGCAGATAATCGCGCGCGCCCGCGCGGATCGCGGCGACCGCGCGTTCGGCGGGCGCGTCCACCCCGCATCCGAACACGGGCAGGACGAACCGTTCCGCACGCAGCGCGCGCATCATGCCCGCGATATCCATGCCGACATCAATCATCATCATGTCGGCATCGCGCCGGCGCAGCATATCGAGCGCGGCATCCGTTCCCGCCGCGGTCACCACGTCAGCACCCGCCTCACGCGCCAGATTGGCCGCGATCGACAGTTCGCCATGCTCAACGCCGACGAGCAAGATGCGCACCGCGCCCGGCATCAGCGATCGGTCCGCACGATCTCGGTCAGCGTCACGCCCAGCGCATTGTCGATCAACACCACCTCGCCACGCGCGATCAGCCGATCGTTCACGAAAATGTCCACCGGCTCGCCGACGCGGCGATCCAGCTCGACGACGGCGCCCGCCTTCAGCCGCAGCAGATCGCCCACCGGCATCCGCGCGCGACCGAGCACCGCCTGCACCTTCACGGGCACATCGTGCACCGCATCAAGCCCGCCGATCTCGTCACCGGCATCCGCGCCCGCTGCGGGCCGATCGAAATCCTCAAGCACCGGGCCGCTCGGCCCGTCGTCGGCGAACGCGTCCGCCGTGGTGGAAAGCATCATGTCGCCGGGGTTCTTATCCATGGCAAATTTCCCAGACTGGTTGAGATCAGGAGTTCATCCACTGACGGATGACGGAAGCCGCCTCGGGCGGGCTGTCGCGGATCGAGTCACCGATGCGGCGCAGCGCGGAAAGCTTGATGCGCCCGTCAACCTGCGCCAGCGCGATCTCCTGATCGAGCAGCGGGCCTTCGTTCATCGCCTCAAGCTGGCGCTGGGCCTCCTCGTCGCCGTCCGCCGCGCGCTCCGCGAGCGCCAGCACCTCGGGGGACTGATCCTCAAGCAGCGGCTGCCCGGCAGGCTCCGGCGCGGCGGCCATGAATTTCGGCTTCAGCATCCTGAGCGCCAGGAGGCCAATGCCGCCGATCACCCCAAGCTGGAGCAGCCCCCACAGCCGATCGAGCGGCAGGCCAGACCACCAATGATCCTCAGCACCGGCGATGGCATCGGCGCTGAAGCGCATATTCTCCACCACCACGCTGTCGCCGCGCTGCGCATCTATGCCGACCGCATTTTCGACGATCCGCTGGATGCGATCCATCTGCGGGCGGGGCAGCGGCTTTTCCCCGCCATCGACCATCACCGCGACCGACAGCCGCGTGATCCGGCCCGGCGCGCGCGTCGTCACCGTATGCGTCGCGCTGTTGGCGTAGGTGGTATCTTCCGAATTCTGGTTGCTGGCCGACTGGCGCGAGGCGCCCGGCGCGGTGGCCGCGATGCCCTGCGCTTCGGGAAGCTGGTTGCCCACCGACGCGGTGCGCGGGGCGGCTTCATTCTCGCGGTTCTGATCGCCGGTTTCGACGGTCACCTGATGGGCGACCACCTGTTTATCGGGATCATAGACATTGGCTTCCTCCCGCGTCTGATCGCGATCGACCTGGGCGGAAACCTCGGCGCGCACCTTTCCCTCGCCGACGATCGGCACCAGCAGGGATTCGATCTGGGCGCGCAATTTCGCCTCCACCGCGGCCTGCCGCTCGTCGGCATCGCCCGCGCCGCTCGCGCCCGGATCGCCCGCGCGCGCCAGCAGCGTGCCCGCCTGATCGACCACCGACACCGCCTCTGGCGAAAGCTCCGGCACCGACGAGGCGACAAGGCTGCGGATCGAGGCCACCGCCTCGGACGAAAGCCGCCCGCGCGTCCGCACCGTCACCGCCGCGGTCGCCTTGCGCACCTCGGTCGCGAACATCGCGCGCTCGGGCATCACGATATGCACCCGCGCCGCGGTGACCGACTGGATCGTCTGGATTGATTTGGCGAGTTCGCCCTCGATCGCGCGCGTTTCGTTGAGCTTGGCGCGGCTGGCGGAGACGCCGAACGGCTGCTCGCCATCCAGCACCTCATAACCGATCTTGCCGCCCAACCGATCGCCCGCCAGCTCCATGCGAAGCGCCGGCAACTTGTCCTGCGGCGCCATGATCGAGGTGCCGTCCGCCGAAAGCTGGAACGGCACCTGCTGGGCCTTCAGCTTGTCCGCGATCGCCGCCGCGGCGGACGGATCGAGATCGGTATAGAGGAAACCCATATCCTGATTGCCGCCGCGCGTGGCGACGAAGGCCAGCACGGCAAGCAGCGCCGCCGCCACCCCGGCCATCAGCATCAGCCGGTTCGGGCCGAGCTGCGCCACAAACTTCTTTATCGCTTCCAAGGTCGCCCCGTAAGTGAACTGCGCGGGGCTTCCCCCGGTCGGGTTCATTATAGAGGGCGTGAAGGGCGGCAGTTTCTGCCGGGCGGAATTTCTTGCCTAGGGCCAATTCATGGCGGGGAAAAACACCCGCCGGCGCGAAAAACGCGCGACACAAGGGGGATCGAGCGACCGCCGTTCCCGGCCCCGCCGCTTATCGCGGCAGCAGCGATTCCAGTTCGGACAGGACCGCGCTGCGGCGGGATTCCGCATCGAGCGCCAGCGTCCCCTCCTCCCACACGATCCGCGCGTCGCCCGGCGCGACCGTGGGATCGGAAAGCACGGTGAGGTTCAGGCGGCGGCGATCCTGCGCCTGCCGCTGTGCGATCTTCGCCTCGATCGCCTCGACCAGCTCGGGATGGACGCGCACGCGCAATTCGGTGCCACGCGCCACCTGCGCGAGCGCCCGGCCGATCGCCGCGTCGATCGCGGCATCCGGCGCATGTTCCAGCGCGCGCCCCGCGATCATATCCGCCGCCGCCAGCGCGACCTCCGCCGCCTCGCCGGTGATCCGCGCCGAAACCTCGTCGAACCGCGCGTCGATCGCCTCGATCCCGGCCTGGAGCGAATCGACGGCGGAGAGCAGCGCAACATCATATTCCGCGCGCGCCTGCGCCAGCCCGGCCTCCACCCCTTCGGCCCGCGCGGCGGCAAGTTGCTCCGCGCGCGACGCCTGCAATATGCGAAGCTCGACGCGAAGCGTGTCCAGATCGGCCTGAACGCTCCGCGCGATGCTGCTTTCTTTCTTCAGCGACGTGGAAAAGACGCGATCGAACGCGAAACGCTCTACCCTCTGAAACGCCATCGGCTGCTCCTCAAACGATCATCGCATCGTTGCTCTTGGGATCGACAAGCATGATATCGCCGCGATCGGCGAGTTCCTTGGCAAGCCGCACCAGCCCGCCCTGCGCCTCCTCGCAATCGCGCGCGCGCACCGGCCCCATACTGGCCATCTCCTCGCGCAGCAGCTTGGAGGCGCGCGCGGTCATCGCGCCGAAGAACAATTCCTTGATGTCGCTCGGCGCGCCCTTGAGCGCCAGCGCCATCTGCCGCTTGTCGGCATTGCGCACAATCACCCCGATCGCCGCCGGCAACAGCCCGGCGAGATCCTCGAAGGTGAACATCAGCGCGCGGATGCGCTCGGCGCTTTCGGGCACGCGCGCATCGAGCGCGGAGAGCAACGTCTCCTCCGTCGAGCGATCGAGCGCGTTGAACAATTCCGCCATCGCCTCGTGCGGATCGCGCTTCTGCGAGCGCGACAGGTTGGTCATGAACTCGGTCTTGAGCGTCGCCTCGACCTGGCTGATGACATCCTTCTGCACGGTTTCCATCCGCAGCATCCGCACGATGACATCGACCGCGAAATCGCGCGGCAGTTCGGCGGCAACGCGCGCGGCATGATCGGGGCGCAGCTTGGAGAGGATGACGGCGACGGTCTGCGGATATTCCTGCCGCAACGCGCCCGCCAGCAGCGTCTCGCTGACATTGGAGAGCTTGTCCCACATCGTGCGGCCGGACGGACCACGGATATCCTCCATGATCTCCTTCACCCGATCGTTGGGCAGCATCCCGGCGAGCAGCCGCTCGGTCGTCTCGTAGCTGCCGTGGAGCGACGCCATCGAGGCGACCTCGCCGCTGAACACCACCAGCAGATGCTCGACCACCGCCGCCGGAACACGGCCAAGCCCCGCGATCGTGGAGGAAAGCTCCTTGATCTCGTCGTTGGTCAACTGATCCCAGATCGGCGCGCCGTGATCCTTGCCCAGCGCCAGCATCAGCGCGGCCGCGCGCTGCGGCCCGCTGAAACGCTTGAGTTCGGGCGGCTCGGCGATCGTCGCCATCAGGTTCATGCAGCAATTCCCAGGCTGAAAACACGGTACGAAAAGGGAGGTGGCAGGGAAATTCGGGCGAAAACGCCGCCCCGCCGCCGCCTTCGGACGCACTTCGCTCTATTATAGGATCAAGGAACCTGCGGAGGCATCGTGGCGATCAATTTATCGAACAGCCTGGTCGGGCTGAGCATCCTGAGCGGATCGAACAGCTTCACAAGCGGACTTTCCGCGATGCCCACGTTCGAAAGCAAGGCGGTGCGCGCGGCGAAGACGCTGTTCACGCTGAAAGAAACCACGCCGCCATGGCGCGATACGGCAAGCACGGTGCCACTCTCGGTACAGGCGAAGCAAATCGCCGCGATGAAGACGATCATCGATCGGCCGGACGGGCTCGCCACGCTCAACAACGCCGATATCGGCAGTTGCTTTACCACCTACAAGGCGCTGGACCGGCTGCGCACGCTGGCCGAGCTGGCAAGCCAGTCCGGCACGTCCGATGCGCAGCGCGCCGCGCTTCAGAAAACCTTCGCGAAGGGGATGGCGGAGCTGCAATCCTTCCTCGTCTCCGCGCCATCCGATCTGGTGCATATCGCCTTCGCACAGGTTTCGTCGGCGGTGAAAAGTCAGTCGCTCGCCACCGGGAACGTCTATGCGATGACCGGCAAGGCGCTGGTGACCAACCGCGCCGACGCGATCCCCGGCCTCACCGGACAGGAGAAATTCTCCATCGCGCTCTCGCGCAACAACAGCAGCGAGACGATCACGGTGGATCTTTCCGCCGGGCCGCAGCCGCCAACGCTCGATTCTGTCGCCGATGCGTTCAACGCCGCGATCGGCAACACCAAGCTGACCAACACGGACGGCTCGCCGCTGCTCGACAAGAACGGCAATCCGCTGGCGAAATGGAGCGCCCGTTTCGTGCCGACGAAGATCGGCGACAAATGGGGCTTCAAGCTCGATCTGCCGGTCAGCAGCGATCGGATTTCGATCAACCAGATCGACGCGAAGGACGCGCTGGTCGTCGCCACAGGGCGGGGCGCGAGCGACAGCGGCACGACATCGCAGGTGTTTCGCATCAACGATCCGGCGGGCGCGGCGAACCGGACCGTCACCAAGAGCATCACCGCGCGCGACAGCCTCGCCAGCGAGCAGCTCAAACTCGCCGGCACGCCGAGCAGCAGCACCACCACGGTGACCACGCAGGCCGGCAGCAAGCCGAAGATCGAGACGAAGAAGAATTACGACGCCTTCGCCGACACCACCACCGCGGCGGCGATCACCGATGCGCAGGGCAGCACCTATATCGTCGGCACAACCCGCGGCGACGTGGGCACCAATCTGTCGAACGGCAGCGACAATCTGTTCCTCACCAAGATGGACGGGGACGGCAATATCCTGTGGCAGCGCAGCCTTGGCGCGGCGGGCGCATCTAGTGGCGCGGCGATCAGCCTCGCGCCCGATGGCGGGATCGTGGTGGCTGGCACCATCACCGGCCGGCTCGACGAGCATGTGAGCGACGGCGACATGGTCGTCGCGCGCTATAATGCGATGGGCGACGAACTGTTTTCCACCGTCATCCCCTCCGCCGGCGCGGATGCCGCGCGCGCGGTGGCGGTCGGCGCGGACGGCTCGATCTTCGTCGGCGGCAAGGTCGCGGGGGCGGGCGGCGGCGACGCCTTTGTCGCCCGGATCGACGCCACCGGGCATGTCGCCGATCGCTACACCTTCCCCGATGCCGGGCGGGATTCGCTCACCGCGCTGGCGATCGCACCGGACGGCAATCTGCTCGCGTTGGTATCAAGCGGTGGCGAGGCGCAGGTTCACAAGCTTCAGGCCGGGGCGCTCGGCACCGATCTCGGCACCATCTCGCTTGGCACGGCGGACGCGCGCGCGATCGCGGTGGCAGCGGACGGCACCATCGCCGTCGGCGGCGCGACCAGCGGCGCGCTCCCCGGCGGGCAGGTCAATGCGCCGGGCGGCGGGCGTGACGGCTTCGTCGCGCGGATCGACGCTGGCCTGTCGCAGGCGAGCATCACCTATCTGGCGACCGGGCAGGACGATCAGGTCGACAGCGTCACCTTTCTGGGCGGCGCGATCTATGCCGGCGGGCGCACGACCGGCACGCTAGGCGCATCGCGCAGCGGCACCACCGACGGCTTTGTCGCGCGGATCGACGCGGCGAGCGGCGCGATCGCGCGCGTCGACCAGTTCGGCCAATCCGGCACGCGGACCGAGGCGGTGATGGTATCGGCGGATGCCGGCGGCAACAGCGCGGTTTCCGCCCTGGGCTTCGCACGGGGCACGATCAATCCGCCGGTATCGGGCCGCGTGACGACGCTTACCGGCGCGAATGTCGGCGACAGCTTCGCGATCCGGCTCGACAGCGGCACGCTGCAACGGATCGAGATCACCGCCAACGACACGCTCTCCACGCTCGCGGACCGGATCGGGCGCCTGCTCGGATCGAAAGCGACCGTCAATGCGATGACGCTCAATGGCCGCCAGTCGCTGTCGATCACGATGAAGCCGGGGCATTCGCTGCAACTCGTCGCCGGCCCCGCGGAGAGCGACGCGCTCGCCAGACTCGGCATCGCGCCGCAGCAGATCGTCGCCGCGCCCGCCACGCCCAAAGGGATGAATACGCCAAAGGTGTCGCCCGGCGGCAATTTCAGCCTCGACCTGACGAACGCGCTGACCCTGAGCACGCTTGGCGGCGCGAAGGCGGCGCTCGCCGCGCTAACCAGCGCGGTTTCGATGAGCCAGACGGCGTATCGCTCGCTCTACTGGGACGACAGCAAGGCGCTGCTGGTCGATGGCGCGCGCAAGTCCTCCGCTGCCGGGGGCTCCACCGCGATCGAGGAAGCGCAACTCGCCAATTACACCGCCGCGCTGAAACGGCTCTCGTCGAGCGGCTCCAGCCCCTTCTTCCTGTAAGGATCGTTTATCATGGACCTTCCCCCCCTGCTCAACGGCATCCGCCGCCAGATGCAGACGCTGTCGGAACGCCAGCGCGCCATCTCCCAGAATATCGCGAACAGCGAGACGCCCGGTTACAAATCCCGCGCGGTGGCCGATGCGGATTTCTCCGATCTGGTGCGCAGCAACGGATCGGTGACGGTGGCGAAGCCGCGCGTCGAGCTGACGACGGCGATGAAGGGGCTGGGCGCGCGCCAGCCGATCGGCAATTCGCTGATGCTCGATCGCGACATCAGCGAAACCAAGCCCGACGGCAACAATGTCACGCTTGAGGATCAGTTGCTCCGCATGAGCGAGACGCAGGCGGATTTCACCGCGATGACCAATCTCTATCGCAAACAGATCCAGTTGCTGAAAACCGCGCTGGGCAAGGGCGGCAACGGATAGCGCCGGGCCGACGGCATTCAGAAAAAAAGGGGCGCCGCGCGGGGGGATCGCGGCGCCCCTTCTGCCGTCGCAGCCGGTAAATCGGGGCGCGCCGGCTGCCGGAAAACAATTTCTATGGGGTGCGCCGCGCGGCGCGTGCGCGATCGCTACAGCCGCGCGTTGATCGAGATCGGCGCCGAAACGTCCATGCCGCCAAGCCCGCCGGATGCCTCATATACCGTGCTGCGCCGGCCCGAGAGGCGCTGCGCCTCGGCGGCGATCGCTGCCATCATCTCCGCCGAAAGATCAATCTGCCGCGCGAGGATATCCGCGTTGACGGTGGAGATATCGCGCAGCGAAAGGCTAGCCTCCGCAAGCTGGTCACGCATTTCGGGCGCGATACGGTCTAGCCAGTCATCGGGGGCCTCGCGCTTCATGCGCGCGATCTCCGTCTCGATCTGGCCGGTCAGCCGCAGCTTGGCCGCCGCGATTTCGGATAGCCCCGGATGATAAGGCGCGCGGGAGACCTGATCGGTTTCCTCCTGCATCAGCGCCGCCAGCGAGGTCATCGCATCGAGAAGCCTGGTGGTCATTTTCTGGAGCCCTGAAGCTTGAGGATCTGATCGAGCACCGCCGGCGCGATGCCGATGCCGCCCGCGCGCGCGATTTCGCCGCCGATCTTTTCGGCCAGGATGCCGCGAAACACCTGCTCGCCATTGCCGCCCGAAAAATCGCCCTGATCGACGCTGTCGAGCATCAGCCGCGCCATCTGGCCGACGAACACCGCCTCGAACTCGCGCGCGGTGGCGATGTCCTTCGGCGTTGGCGCCGGGCGCTGCGGCACGGCTGCGCCGCTGGTGAGCGGCGCTGAGATATCATTCATCACTGCACCTCGATTTCGGCCTGAAGCGCGCCCGCGCTCTTTATCGCCTGCAGGATCGTAATCAGGTCACGCGGGCTGACGCCCAGCGTATTCAAGCCCGAGACGAGCGATTTAAGCGTCGCGCCGTTGACCATCGCAAGGCTCGCGCCATTGCCGTCGTTCACCTGCACGCTGGTGCGCGGCACCACGGTGGTCTGCCCGCTGGAAAAAGGCGCGGGCTGGGAAACCTGCGGGGTTTCCGACACGCTGATCGTCAGCCCGCCCTGCGCGATCGCAACCGGGGTGATCCGCACATCGGCATTCATCACCACGGTGCCGGACGCCTCGTTGATGACCACCCGCGCCGGCTGATCGACATGAACCTCCAGATCGCCGACGCGCGTGACGAGATCAATCACATTGCCGGCGAAGCCGCCCGCCGGCGCCACCTCCACCGTCGCTGGATCGAGCACCTGCGCGCTGCCCGGATAGCGGCTGTTCACCGCGTTCGCGATACGATCGGCGGTGACGAAATCGGGGTTTTTCAACGCCAGTTTCAGGCTGCTCGCCGAGCGGAGCTTGTAAGGCACCTCACGCTCGATGATCGCGCCCGCCGCGATCCGCGCGGATGTGGTCACGCCGCGCGTGACGCTCGCCGCCTGCCCCCGCCCCTTGAAGCCGGAAACCGCGACATTGCCCTGCGCCACGGCATAAATCTCCCCGTCGAGCGCGCGCAGCGACGATGCGATCAGCGTGCCGCCCTGCAGGCTGGTCGCATCGCCCATCGCGGCGACCTGCACGTCGATCCGCGATCCCGCGCGCGCGAACGGCGGCATGACGGCGGTGATCGACACCGCCGCGACATTCTGCGTGCGCATCTGCGTGCCGCGGATGTTCACCCCCATCCGTTCCAGCATCGCCTGCAACGATTCCTCGGTGAAGGGGGTGTTGCGGATGCGATCCCCCGTCCCCGCCAGCCCGACGACCAGGCCATAGCCGACGAGCTGGTTCTCGCGGACATTCTCCACGTCGACGATATCCTTGATCCGCGTCTGCGCGAGCGCGGCGGGCGCGATCGCCATCGCGGCTAGAAGGCTGACAAGGGGCAAAACGCGGCGCGGCATGATCCTCAGGCAATGGATGTTTCGCAATGACTTCATTATAGGATGAATCCGGTCATCACCGCCTGAGGGACGGCAATTCATGCGTATCGACAACCTGCCCGCCGCGCTGTTGCGCAGCATGGCCGGCGCCGCGCCAAGGCAACACGCGGCCTTTCTGCCGGGCGAGGAATTGCCTCCCGCGCCGCCCGCTCCGCTCGCGGGGCAACCGGCTGGCCCGGTGGTGCCATCGGTCGCGATGCTGGTGACGCTCGCCGCGACGCAGGACGATGTGGAGCGCCGCCGCCGCCGCGCGGAGGAGGCGGAACGCGGGCTCGACGCGCTCGAGGGGCTGCACCGCGAACTGCTCGCGGGCGCGGTCAGCCCGGCGCGGCTCGCGGAAATCGCGGCGTGGTCACGCGATCACGAAGCATCGGAAGAACCCGCGATCGCAGCGCTCCTCGCGCAGATCGACCTGCGCGTGCGCGTCGAGCTGGCGAAATTCGATATCGAGGCCTGATCGCTGCGCGCCCGATCCGTGCGTGCTCAGCTCAATCGCGCGATCCGCTGCATCGGATCACCGCGCCATTTTCCTTTGTTCGCCGTGATTTCCGGGCCGGCAGGTGATTCCACCTGTCCTGAAATCGCGCTAGTGGTTTGGTGGATCGGACCTCCGGCAAAAGCGGATGCTTTTGTCGGATACGATCCACTAGCGCCGGCGGCCCGCGATCCGCAGCACGTAACTGATAACCTCCGCCACGGCGGCATAATGCTCCACCGGGATCGGCCGGTCGATCTCGCCGCTGGCGTAGAGCGCGCGCGCCAGCGCCCTGTTCTCGACCAGCGGCACCCCATTTTCCTCAGCGATCTCGCGAATCCTGAGCGCCAGCGCGTCCACGCCCTTGGCAACCACCACCGGCGCGGCCATTTCGCCATGATTGTAATGCAGCGCGACGGCATAATGCGTGGGATTGGTAATCACCACGCTTGCCTTGGGCACGTTCGCCATCATCCGGCCGCGCGCGCGTTGCGCCTGAATGCTGCGGATCTTCGCCTTGATCTTGGGATCGCCCTCGTTCTGCTTGAACTCGTCCCGCACCTCCTTGAGGCTCATCCGCATCCGCTGGAGGAAGGCGCGGCGCTGCCACACCAGATCGAACAGCGCCAGCGCCACGACCAGCGCCGCCACCGGGCGCAACATGGCGAGCACGATGCCATGGATCGCGGAAGCGCCCTCGCTCGGGTCCGCGCCGACGAGCCGCTCGATCCCGGACGCATAGGGCCAGGCGAGCGCCGCCGCGATCCCGCCGACGAGGCAGAGCTTGGCGAGCGTTTTCAGGAATTCGACCAGCGCGCGCTTGCCGAACAGGCGCTTCGCGCCGCTCGCCGGATTGAGCTTCGACCAGCGCGGCTTGACGCGTGACCAGGCGATCATCGGGCGGCCCTGCAACAGGCCGCCGACCAGCGCGAGCACGAACAACACCGCCAGCACCGGCAGCAATGCCTTCGCCACCGCGCCCATCATGCCGGCGGCAAACTCCTGCCCGCCCTCCGGCGTGATGCGGAAATCGTCGGCGCTGCCCCACAGGCGGACGAACAGCGCGCCCATCGCGTGCATCATCTGCGCACCGGCGCCACCGATCACCACCAGCATCGCCGCGAACATCGCCGCGTGGCGCACCTCCGGCGCGATCGGCACATCGCCCTTGCGCCGGGCATCCTCCAACTTCTTGTCGGTTGGTTCCTGGGTCTTGTCGTCGTCAGACGCGCCGTCCGCCATCACCAGCTCCCGAGCATCGCATCGCCCGCGGTCCGCGCGAAGACGCTGAGCATCGTGCCAATCGTCGCGGCGGCAAGGCTCAGCCCCAGCAGCAGATTGAGCGGCTGGGCGACGAAGAAAATCTGGATCGCTGGCGCCACCCGCGCGGCCAGCCCGAGCACGACGTTGAACACCACGCCATAGATAAGCAGCGGCAACGCGAGGCTTACGCCCAGCATCATCGACCCGCCGACCGCCGCCACCGCGAGTTGCGCGAAATCATCGACCGGGGGCAGGCCGCCGATCGGAAAGCTGGTGTAGCTGTGCACGATCGCGCCGAGCCACAGATGATGCACCTGCATCCCCAGACACGCCAGCGCCGCCGCCATGCCGACGAAGCGCGACAGCATCGGCGTCTGCCCGCTTTGCGACGGATCGAACATCACCGCCGCCGAAAGGCCGACCTGCATCGAAACGATCGCCCCGGCGGTGGTCACCGCGAAGAACAGGATGCGCACGATCATGCCCATCGCCAGCCCGGTCATCAATTCCGCCACGAGCAGCACCGGCAGCACGCCGCCCGCATCCACCGCCGCGCGCGCCGGCGCGCCCACCAAATTGTAAAGCGCCGCCGACATCGCGAAGCCGATCATCAGCCTGAGCCGCGCCGGCACCGCATCCTCCCCGAACACCGGCAGCAGCATCAGCACCGCGCCGACACGGGCGAAGACGATGAAGAAAGCGGCGACGATCGACGCCAGGTCGACCGGGACGATCATCCGCCCGCCACGATGAGATCGCTGATACGCGCCATGAAATCGCCAAGCGCACGCCCGATCGTGGGCAACATCAGCAACAGCACGAAACCAACGGCGAGGATCTTGGGAACGAAGGTCAACGTCGCTTCCTGCACCTGCGTCAACGCCTGAAACAGACCGATCGTGGTGCCGACGACGAGCGATGTGACCAGAAGCGGCCCCGCGATCGTCAGCACCAGAATCAATGCCGATTGCGCCAGCGCGAAGACCTGTTCCGGCGCCATCAGATCTGCATACGCATGATGTCGCTATAGGCGCCGACGACGCGATCGCGCACCGCCACCATCGTATCGAGCGCGGTTTCCGCCGCGCCGATCGCGGTGACCACGTCGATCAGATCGCCCTTGCCGGCGACCTGCATCGCCGATGCCTTTTCGGCGGTGCGAAGCTGATCCGCGGTGCTGGAAACCAGCGTCTGCACCATTTGCCCGAAACCGCCTTCGCCATTGTCATCGGCGAGCGCGGCCGCCGGGCGCTTGGCGCCGCCAGCGATCGCGCTGCTGCGGCCATAAGCCGAAACAGCGTCCAGTGCTTCGATCGACATCAACCTTGTCCTTTTTTTCGGTTACTTCAGAAGATCAATGGTGCGCATCGTCATGGCCTTCGCGGCCTCGATCGCATTGAGATTGGCTTCATAGCTGTGCTGCGCGGCCTTCATGTCCGCCGTCTCGACCAGTGCGTTGACATTGGGCTTGAGCACATAGCCCTTGCCGTCCGCCGCCGGGTGGCCCGGCTGATAGACCCGAATGAAATCGCTGCGATCCGCCTCGATCGAACGCACCTTCACCCCGGCCCCGCCGTTCGCGCGGTCAACGGCGGCGGCGAAGCTCGCCACGCGGCGGCGATAAGGCGTGCCGCCCGGCGCCTCGGCGACCGAATCCTGATTGGCGAGATTCTCGGCGATCACCCGCATCCTGAGCGATTGCGCGCGCAACCCGGATGCCGAAATGCCGAGCGAGGTCTTAAGGTCCATCAATGATGCTCCAGCGGCGGCCCGCGCGGGGCCATTTCGACCATCATAGGCAATTTTTGCCGCCTCCCCGCCGAACCCCCAAAAAATATTCCTAAAAAGTCCTCCAGAAAGGACATGCGAATGTCAGTGCTTGAAGGCGTGATGGTCGACCTCTCGGTCGTCCTTGGTTCGGCGGAAGTGCCGATCCGTCAGATTCTCCAGATGAGCCGCGGCGCGATGATCCCGCTCGATCGCGGGCAGGACGATCCGACGCTGGTTTATGCCAATGACGAGCTGATCGCCGAAGGGCGCGTGCTGGTCGACGAAGAGGTGATGTCGCTCGAAATCGTCAAGATCGTCAGGAAGCCGAACCCGTGATGGACCTGCTGTCGCTGCTGCGCACGCTGGGGGCGCTGGGGCTGGTGCTCGGCATGTTATGGGGCGCGCTATGGGCGGTCCGGCGGTATGATCTGCAACTGCCCAACCGTGTTTCCACCACCGGCGGGCGGCGCATCGAAATGGTCGAACGCCTGTCGGTGGACGGCAGGCGCAGCGTGGCGCTGATCCGGCGCGACGATGTGGAGCATCTGATCCTGATCGGCCCGGAGGGCCATGCGATCGTCGAAACCGGCATTGCCGCCCCCGCCCGACCCGAGCGCGCCGCCCCGGAAAAGCCGGCGACGCTTCGCGACGACCTGTCCATGCTGCGAACGGGCTTCGCCGCGCTGGTCGAACGCTATCGCCCGGTGCCGGGAGGGCAATCGTCCACCCCCGCGCTGCGGCGCAAGCGCGTCGCCAAACGCGGATCGTCCGCCCGCAAGTCGCGTGTGCAGAAAACGCCGCGCTCGCCCGGCGGCGCCCCGATGGCGGAGTCCGCCAATGCGTAAGCTCATTCCCGCGATCGCTCTCGCCGCGCTGTTGCTGTTCCCCGCCATCGCGCACGCCCAGGCAAATGCCGCCGCCGCCGGCGCGACGATCACCATCGGCGGCGATGGCGCCATGTCCGCACGCGCGATCCAGCTTGTGCTGATGCTGACGGTGCTGAGCCTCGCGCCCGGCCTGTTGATGACGATCACCAGCTTCACCCGCATGGTGGTGGCGCTGTCGCTGCTGCGCACCGGGATCGGTGCGCCCGGCGTGCCGCCCAATCCGGTGATGATAAGCCTCGCGCTGTTCCTGTCGTTCGCGGTGATGGCCCCGACGTTCGAGAAATCGTGGAAAGACGGTATCGACCCTTATACCAAGGGCCGGATCACCGAACAGGCCGCGTTCGATCGCACGATCGGCCCGTTCCGCCATTTCATGCTGGGCCAGGTGCGCGATGCCGATCTGAAGCTGTTCGCCGATCTCGGCGGCAAGAAGATCGCGAACCGCGCGGAAACCCCGCTGGCGACGCTCGCGCCCGCATTCATGATTTCGGAGCTGCGCCGCGCGTTCGAAATCGGCTTCCTGCTGCTCTTGCCGTTCCTGGTGATTGATCTGGCGGTATCGGCGGTGCTGATGGCGATGGGCATGATGATGCTGCCGCCGCCCACGATCGCGCTACCGATCAAGATCATCTTCTTCGTGCTGGTGGACGGCTGGGCGCTGGTCGCCGGATCGCTGGTGAAAAGCTTCGGACCGGGCTGACGCGCTCAGCCCTCCAGCCAGGCGGCGAGGCTGTCATACGGCAGGATTCCGTGGAAGATCGCGCCGCAGAAATCCTCGTCGCTCCAGCGCGCGCTGCACGCCATCGTCGGCAATCCGGCGATCGTCAGCACGAATTCGCTGCCCGGCGCCAGCGGGTTTTCCATCCTGAGCCGCACGCCGCTCTGCGACAGATCGTCCACCGTCGCCTCGATCGTTCGGCCATAGAGGCTCACCTGCGCGGGGCATTCCACGCGGAAGCGCGGCGCGCGCGGGCGATCCTGCCGCGCGATGGCGAGGCGCGCGTCGCCCAGCACCGAGGCGACGTCGATCGGGGCGGCGAAATGAACCCCCGCCTGCCCCTCGCTGGTCCACATCACGCGCCCCGCGAACCGCTCGTCGCGCAGTTCGATCACGATATCCTCGCCGTTGCGCACTGGCGCGGGCGTCTCGATCATCATCCCGCTCGGTGACAGATTGCGGATGCGGCAGAGCGTCTCATGCCCCTCCGCGCGAACCAGCCGCGCGACGAGCAAGGTCCGCAGCGCATCGCGGTGTTCGGATCGCTCGCCGGGATTTAATGATCTGTCCGCACCCATATTATCCTCCGTTTGTATTCGCTCAATCTGGCCGCCGCAATCAGGCCGGCACCGCCTGCGTGATGGTCACGCGGCGCACCACGCCACGCCCGAATGCCTCCGGCGCGGCGCTCGCGACGACACGCCGGATCATGTCGATATTGGGAAGTTGCCCGTCGCGCCCGGACGCGAGCGGGGTACGAAACGTGCGCAGGTTCACGGCATGGAGCAGCAGCGGCAGGCGCGCGCGAACGAACGCCTCGCGCGCCTGTGGCACCTCAAGCGCGATCTCGAACCGCGTATAGCCCGTCAGCCGCCCTTCGCGATCGACCAGCGGCGCGAGCAGCCGCTCGACCGGCACGAACACCGGATTTTCCGCCTCCCGCGCGGGCGAAAGCAGCAATTGCGTGGCATAGCCCGCCCCGCCGCCAAGCCCGAGCCCGGCGACGGTGAGGAGCAGCGCAAGAAGTGGCTTCTTCATCGGATCCTTCCGTCTTTCAGAATTTGAAACTGGCGTCGCTCGGCAAGGCGGAAGGCTCGGCCTTGATGACGATCGTGATACGCCGGTTCTCGGCGCGATCCGGCTGATCCGGGAAAACCGGGCGGGTCGCCGCCATCGCCACGACCTCGGCGAAGCGATCGGGCGTGAGACCACCGGCGATCAGCGCGCTCCGCGCGGCGAGCGCGCGCGCGCCGGATAGCGCCCAATTGGCATCGCTCTGCCCGCCGCTGCCATCGGTATGCCCCTCGATCGCGAGCTGCCCGCCGCCCTGCGCCAGCCGCGCCGCGACCTTCGCCAGCATCGCGCGCGCATAGGGATTGAGATCGGCCGTGCCGGTGCGGAACATCGCCTGGCGATCGCTGTCCATCAGCGTGATGCGCAATCCTTCGCGATCCTGCTGGATATCGACCGCGCGACGCCCGCGCTGATCCTGCGGCACCGCATCCAGCGCGACCTGCAACTCGGCGGCCATCACGCGAAGCGACGTGTCCGCGACATTGGCGGTGCCGCCGCGCGCCACGCCAGCAGTGGCGGCATTGGCGCTCGGCACGCCGCTGACCGGGCTCCGATCGGGTGCGGAGCGCCGCGATTGCCCGCCCGCGCCGTTCGACACCCCTTCGACCGGCGTGGAGGGGGGAACGACCGCCGCCGTCGCGGAGAAATATTGCGCCAGCCCGTGCAACCGGGCCTTGTCCGGGTTGGCGACCAGCCAGAGCAGCATGAAGAACGCCATCATCGCGGTCACGAAATCGGCATAGGCGACCTTCCACGCGCCGCCATGGCTGGCCTTGGCGACACGCCGGATGCGGCGAACGATGATCGGGCGCTCACCGGATGAAGCGGCCATCTCATTCCTCTCCCAGCGCCGCGCGGATACGGACCTGCACCGCGTCCAGCCGGATCGCGCAGACCGCCGCGCGCGCATCCTCGCCATCCGCCACGCGTTCCAGCAACATCGCGCATTCATCCGCGTGCTGGATCACGTAATCGAAATCCTGAAACTCAAGCAGATAGCGCGATGCCAGCGCCGGATCGCCGGCCAGCACCTCGGCCAGTTTCTCCAGCCGCGCGCGGATCTCGCGCAATTCCGTCGCCACGACACGCGGCAGCGCCGCGGCGGATGCGACATCGAACACAGGCACCACGCTCATCAGAACAACTCCAGTTCGCCGACGCGCGCGGCCACCGGCACCGATATGCGCGGCGCGATCGGCTCCGGCGGCATGGCCGTCGCGAGCGTGCAGCGGCTGCGGCCATCATGCGCGAGGAATTCCACCTTGCGCGCGCGATTGCCGCCAAGATCGGCGTGCGAGACCTGGATTCCCTCCGCCGCCATGAAGCGGCGCGCGAAAGCCGCGTTCGATGTGCCGATCTCCGCCAGCCCGGCGACCATATTCGCGCCGCCATAAAGATGCGCCTGCAAATTCGCGCGTTGCGCGCCCAGCGCCATCATCGCGTTAATCAGCAATTCCATCGCATGAACCCCGTAGCGCGCCATCTCCGGCATCGAGAGCCGCTGATTTGCCGCCGGCTCGCCCAGCAGGAAGTGGTTCATCCCGCCGACGCGCGCGACCGGATCGTGCAGGCACGCCGCGACACAACTGCCCAGCAGTGTGCTGAGCATCACCCCCGGTTCGGCGACGGCACGATGCTCGCCCTGCACGATCGTGATCCGGCGCATCAGGTCAGCTCGCCGAACACGCGCTCGATCTTTTCCTTGAGAGCGGCGGGCGCGAACGGCTTGACGACATAATTGTTCACGCCGAGCGCCGCCGCCTTCTGCACGATTTCCTTGTCGGCGGAGCCGGTCAGCATGATGAACACGGTCTTGCCGATCGTCGCATCGGCGCGCACCGCCTGGAGGAATTCCAGGCCGTCCATTTCCGGCATGTTGAAATCGGAAATAATCAGATGGACGCGATCGGCGCGGATCGCCTCCAGCGCCTCGGGCGCGGTCGGCTTGTCGCGCACGTCGCGGAAGCCGAGATCCTGGAGCGCGCGGCGGATCATCGCACGCATACTCGCCTGATCGTCGACCACCATCACCTTGATCTGAGCAGCAGCGGGCATCAATGACTCCTGGAATTTTCACGACATGCGCGGAGGATCGCCTCCGGCATCGCCGACAAAGCGATTTCCTTTTCCACCGCGCCGCGTTCCATCGCGACGCGCGGCATTCCCCAGATGACGCAGGTTTCGCGGCTCTGGCCGAACGTGCGCGCGCCGGCACGGCGCATCGCGAGCAGCCCTTCAGCGCCATCCGCGCCCATCCCCGTGAGGATCGCGCCGACCGCCGCCGGGCCGATCGCCGTGACCGACGAGAACAGGCGATCCACCGACGGGCGATGGCCGCTCACCGGATCGCCCGCGCGCAGGCGGATCGCGCCGCGCACGCCGCCGGTCAGCTCCATATGCGTCTCGCCGCCGGGCGCGATATAGACGGTTCCCGGTCGCACCGGCTCACCATCGCGCGCTTCGACGACATGCGCCCGGCATTCGGCGTCGAGCCTTTGCGCGAAGCTGCCGGTGAACGCGGCGGGCATATGCTGCACCACCAGCACCGGCGGGCAATCCGCCGGCAGCGCGGGCAACAGCGAGAACAGCGCCTCGACGCCCCCCGTTGACGAGCCGATCGCGATCAACCGTTCCCCGCACGTCGCGCCCATATCCGCCTGCGCGGGAGGGGCGGCGGCGCGCGGGCGCGTGCCGGAACGCGCGGCGGCCTTCACCTTGTCGCGCAACTGGCGCGCGTGGCGCTCGAACTCGTCATGGCCGCCGGCGGGCTTGGTGACATAATCGACCGCGCCCAGCCTGAGCGCCTCGATCGTCACCTCCGCGCCGCGCGCGGTAAGCGTCGAGCACATGACCACCGGCATCGGCCGCAGCCGCATGATCCGTTCGAGGAAGGACAGCCCGTCCATCCCCGGCATCTCGATATCGAGCGTCAGCACATCGGGATTGAGCTGCTTTATCATCTCGCGCGCGGCGAAGGGATCGGGCGCCATGCCCACCACCTCGATTTCGGGATCGGCGACAAGAATGCGGTGCAACGTGGCGCGCATCGCCGCGCTGTCATCCACGATCAGCGTTCGGATCGGCTGCATCACGCGCGCTCGGGCTTGCGATAGATGGTGTGCCCGCACGATTCCATCGCGCGCGCCGCCGCGCCGAGCAGGCGTTCGGAGTGGCCGATATAGAGCAGGCCGCCCGGCACGAGCTGGTCGATGAGCCGCAGTTGCAACTCCTCCTTCGCCTGATCGTCGAAATAGATCATCACGTTGCGGCAGAAGATCGCGTCATAGGCGGCCTTCAGCGGCCAGGGATCGAACAGGTTGAGCACATTGGCCGTCACCAGCGCGCGGGCGCGCTCGTCCATCACCATCGCGCCACCGTCCGCGGTGGGCTGCATCCACAGGCTGCGCCACGGCTCGGGCACGCCTTTGGTCGCATGATCGGCGTAACAGGCGTTGCGCACCGCCTCTACCACGGGCGGCGCGATATCGGTGGCGAGCAGCCGCACGTCGCGATCGCGCAGCCAGCCCGCCGCCGCGCGATCCCGCCCCAGCAGACACATCGCGATCGTATATACTTCCTCACCCGACGAGCAGCCGGCGGACCAGATGCGGACCGGCCCCTGCTTCTGCCGCAGCCGGGGCAGGAGAACCTCCTCGAAATGGGTGAAGTGATGCGGCTCGCGAAAGAACAGGGTGTGATTGGTGGTGAGCGCGACCACCATCGCGTGCCGCTCATCGGCATCGCGTTCGACGAGCGCGACATAATCGCTGAAGCGCGTCAGCCCGAAGGTGCGGAGCCGCCGCGCGAGGCGGGATTCGACCAACGTGGTCTTGGCCTCGCTCAGCGCGATGCGCGCGTCTCTCTGCATGATCGCGGCGATGGCGGCGAAATCGCGCGGCGAGATCGCCATGCCCGCACCGCCCCCGCCGCCATCGGCGGGATCGGCCGGGGCCGCGAGCGTCGCCACGCCCGGCGCGATGCTCATGCCGCGATATCCAGATGCCGGGTGAGGCTGAGCGCATCGAGATCGAGCAGCAGCACCATTTCGCCCTTTTCGTCGCGCGACCCATCGCGCTGGCGGATCGCGATCCGCACCAGCCCGGCGATCATGCTCGGCTCAAGCGTTTCCGTCTCGGGCGCGGGCTGCACGTCGGCGGCGGCGATCGCGACGATCTCGTTGACCTCATCAACCAGGAAACCCGCCTGGCGCCCGGCGATGCTCACCACCAGGATGCACGAGCGCGGATGTATCTCGCTCGCCGCCCAGCCCAGCCGCTCGGCCAGCCCGACAACGGGCACGACATTGCCGCGCAGATTGGTGACGCCCTTGATATAGCCCGGCACGTTGGGCAGCGGGGTTGGCGCCTCCCATTCGCGGATTTCGATCACCGCGCCCATGTCGATGCCGAATGTCCGCTCGCCGAGCGAAAAGGTGACGATCTTGCGATCGGCGGCGGCGGAATCATTGGGGGCGGTCATGCGGCCATTCCTTTCGGCAGATATCGGTTGGGCGAGGCGACAAGCGCGTCGATGTCGAGAATGAGGGCGATCGAGCCGTCACCAAGGATGGTGGCGCCGCCCAGCCCGCGCACGGGGTGAAGATTCTGTTCGAGGCTCTTGATGACTACCTCGCGGCGATCGTCGATCAGGTCGACAACCAGCCCGACCTTGCCCGAGCTTTCGCTCTCCACGATGACGACGATCGGGTCAGCGACGGCGCGGGCGTCGTCAATCCCGAAGATATCACTGACGCGGCGCACCGGCACATAATCGCCGCGCATGTCGATCACCTCGTTGGTGGGCGAGAGCCGCTTCATCTGCCCCGGCTCGGGCTGGACGGTTTCGAGCACGTGCGCCAGCGGCAGCACGAAACGCTGGCCAGCGAGCCGGACGATCATCCCGTCGAGGATCGCAAGCGTCAGCGGCAACGCCATGGTGAAGGTCGTCCCGCGCCCAGGCACCGAAAGGATTTCGACCCGCCCGCCAAGCGCCTCGACGTTCGAACGGACCACATCCATCCCCACGCCGCGCCCGGAGATGTTCGACACTTTCTCCGCCGTCGAGAATCCCGGCGCGCAGATAAGCTGGTCGATCTCCTCATTGGAAAGCTGCGCATCGGCGGTGATGATCCCGCGTTCGATCGCCTTGGCGCGGACGCGTTCGCGATCAATGCCGCGCCCGTCATCCTCCACCCGCACGAAGATGCGCGCGCCACGCTGTTCGGCGGAAAGGCGGATCATGCCTTCCGCCGGCTTGCCCGCCGCGACACGCTCCTCCGCGCTTTCCAGCCCGTGATCGGCGGCGTTGCGGATCAGATGCGTCAGGGGATCGCCGATCTTCTCGATCACCCC
This sequence comes from uncultured Sphingomonas sp., assembly GCF_937871615.1. Lineage (GTDB taxonomy): Bacteria > Pseudomonadota > Alphaproteobacteria > Sphingomonadales > Sphingomonadaceae > Sphingomonas. Next base: position 109,225 of record NZ_CALMPA010000071.1, read on the forward strand.
CTTGTCCACCTCGGTCGTCTCGCCATGGGTTTCCAGCCTGATCGCCTTGCCCGTCCCCGCCGAAAGATCGCGCAGCAGGCGCGGCACGCGGCTGAACGCCTGGCGGATCGGCTGCGCGCGCAACGACATCACATTATCCTGAATCTGCCGGGTCAGCCGCGCCAGCTCGGGCAGTTCCACCCGCTGGCGATCAGCCGGTGACAGCCGATCGGCGAGAATGGAATTGCGGATCACCAGTTCGCCGACGAGGTTTAGCAGCATATCGAGCTTGCCCAGATCGACGCGGATCGTCTGCGCGCCGTCCGCCGCCGGCTTGGGCGCGGAAGCGACGGGCGCGACCGGCGCGCTCTCCGGAACGACAGGCGGCGGCGGCGCCACCTCCGCGACGAGATCATCGAGCGCCACCGCGACCGGCGTGAACCCCATATCGTCAGCGCCCGCTTCCGCGCCCGGATCGTCCGCGATCGGCGCATCCGCCGCCGGCGCGGCACGCGCCACATCGACGAACGAATCCGGGTCGATGAAATCGAAGCAATCGAGGATATCGACCTCGGCCACCTCGCCCGGCACGCGGAGCGTCCATGCAAGGCACGCGTCCTCCGGATCGAGATCGGCAAGGCCCGGCACCGCCGACGAATCGACCGACACCATTTCGCCGCCCAGCCGCTCCAGCTCGCGCACGATCAGCAGCGGTTCGCCCGCATTGGCGAGCGCCGCGCGCGACGGACGGAACGTAACCACCCATGCCGTGTCCGGCGCGGGCGGCGCATCGAAATCATCGAGCGACACCGCGACCGGGGTAAAGCCGAAATCATCGACGGCCACGACCGGCGGCTCCGCCAGCGCGGCGGGCGCGGCAGCGGGCGCGGCTGGCGCGCCGCGATTCTCCAGCACCTTTTCCAGCGCGGCGAGCGCGGCGGCGTCGGCCGGGCTGGGCGCGGTGCCGCGCGCCGCCTCCACATGGTCGCTCAACACATCGAACGCGGTCAGCATCACGCCCACCACGCCCTGCGTCGGCGCGATCCGGCCCGCGCGCACCTCGTCCAGCACATTCTCGAACGTGTGCGCGAAGGCGGTCAGCGCGCCATGCCCGAACGCCCCCGCGCCGCCCTTGATCGAATGGACCGCGCGGAACACGCCGGCGATAACCTCCGCCGAAACGTCTCCGTCCCGCATCGCCGACAGCCCCGCCTCGGCGGTCGCCAGCCCTTCGGCGCATTCCTCGAAGAAGATCGCCTGGATATCGTCGAAATCGTCGCTCACGGGCAGACCCGGCGGATCGCCGCTCCCAGCTTGTCCGCGTCGAACGGCTTGGTGATCCAGCCGGTCGCGCCGGCATCGCGCGCGCGCACCTTCTTCTCGTCCGAAAATTCGGTGGAGAGCACCAGGATCGGCGTACCGCGAAATTCGGATAGGGCGCGCACCGCCTCGATCAGCTCGAAACCGTCCATGCGCGGCATGTTGATATCGGTGATGAGCAGATCGGGCTTCAGCTCATGCATCCGCTCCAGGCCGTGCACGCCGTCGTTCGCGCCTTCGATGCGAAAGCCCTGCGCGGAAAGCGAGGCGCGCAGCAACATCCGCATACTCGCCGAATCATCGACGGTCAGAATCAACTTGGTCACAGGGAATCTCCCGTTTCGAGGCCCACCGCGGCGGCCAGCCGGCAGCGCGTGACCCGCTCCACGAACGCGGGGCTTGGGTCGATGATGGCGAAGGCGCGCCCCGCGCCGCGCGCCTCGGCGCAGGCGGCGACGAGAATCTGGAGCACGGCCTGGCCGATATTCTCCACCGCCGACGCATCGACCGCGATCGCGCCATCCCCCGCCATCGCGGCGAGCAGGCTATCGCGCAGCGCAGGCGCGCTCACGGTGGTGGCGTTGGGCGAAAGGCGCGGCGGGCAGTCCATCGGCTCAGCCACGGGCCACCGCCAGTCCGTCCCGCGCCTCATCAAGAACGGATTCGAGTTGCTGGAAGCTCGGCGCCAGTGCCGATGGCGTCATGCGGCGCGCGATTTCCACGGCGACCGTGACGGGCTGATGCTGGGCATAAGCGACGATCGCCGCCTTCGCCACGGCATAGGGCTGGCGATCGGCGTCGATCGTCTCCTGCAACTTGCCGGCGATCGGGCCGACCACGCAATAGCTTAACAGCACGCCAAGGAAGGTGCCGACCAATGCGCCGCCGATCATCGCGCCAAGGATTTCGGTCGGCTGGTCGATCGAGCCCATCGTCTTGATGACGCCAAGCACGGCGGCGACGATGCCGATCGCGGGCAGGCCATCGGCCATCACCTGCAAGGCGTGCTGCGGGCCGGATTCCTCGTGATGGTGGCGTTCGATATCGGCCTCCATCACCGCTTCGAGCTGATGCGGATCCTCGAAATTCAGCGTCATCATCCGCAGATAGTCGCAGACGAATTCCATCAGCCCGCGATCGGCCAGCAGCCGGGGATAGGCCCCGAACAGCGGGCTCGCCTCCGGCGCGTCGAGATGCGCCTCGATCCCGGTCGCGCCATCCTTCTTGAAGGTGGAAAGCAGCCCGAACATCAGCGTGAGAAGATCGGCATAATCCTGTTCCTTCCAGCGCGGCCCGCGGAATGCGCGTTTTATGCCGGCCATCGCTTTCTTGAGCGTCGCGGTCGAATTGCCGACGATGAACGCGCCAAGCGCCGCGCCCGCGATCGCCATCATCTCATGCGGCAGCGCATGAAGGATGATCTCCAGCTTGCCGCCGGAAATGATGAAGCTCCCGAACACACAGCCGAGAATGATGAGGAAACCTGCGCCGTTCAGCATGGCGGGAGCGAAGTCCTTGTTCTGGTGATGTGGGAATTATAGGATGATCGCCGGCCTGCCGGGCGTCCGCCGCCAAATTGGTGTCCGCGCCCGAATGTCGCGCCGCCATCGGCTCAAATGGCGCAATCCATCCTACAATTATTTCGTCAGCAAAGGAGCCAGCATGACATTGAATGCCTATCACGCGGCCCGTGCGCGGGCCGAGACGCCCCGCGCCGCAGAATTGCGGCTGCTCGGCCAGATCACCGGCGAAATGATGGAGGCGGAGGAAAATGGCCTGAGCGGGCCGGGGCTGATGCCCGCGCTGCACCGCAACCGCGAAATGTGGTCGGCCTTCTCGGCTGATTGCGGCACGACGGGCAACGGCCTGCCCCCGGCGCTGCGCGCGCAGCTCATCTCGCTCGCCCTATGGGTCGATCGCTTCACCAGCGAGGTGGTGGCGGGGCGCGCGCGGATCGGCGAGCTGATCGACCTCAACCGCACGATCATGGAGGGCCTGCGCGGCCCGGCGCTCGCCGCCGCCTGAGCGCGTTGAACGCCCGGCGGGAGGGGGAACAGCGGATCGCCGCTCCCCCTCCCGCCGGGCGTTCGCATTTTCAGAAGGTCGCCCAGTCGTCGACCATCACGCGCGACGCGGGCGCCGCCATATTGTCATTCGAGATCGGCGCGATCGGCAGCGGCGCCACCGGCGAGACATAGGGCTTGTCCGCCGCCACCGCAGGCTTGCGAATCTCGACGCGCGCCGCCTGGCCGGTGTTGAACTTCCCGGCCTGCCCCGCGAGCAGCGCCACCTCGCTCGTCAGGTTCCGCGCCGCCGCCGAGGTTTCCTCCACCATCGCCGCATTCTGCTGCGTCGCCTGATCCATCGCGCCGATCGCGCTGCTGATCTGGGTGACGGCGGTGGATTGCGCCTGATTATCCTCCGCCATCTTGCCGAGCAGCGAATGGACCTCGCTCACGTCGTCGCGGATATCGGCCAGCGCGGCATCCACCTTCTGCACCATTTCCACCGCGGCCACGATATCCGTCTGGGTGGTGGTGAGCTGCGCGCGCGCGCGCCCGGCTTCTTCCTCCGCGCGCATCGCCAGCGCCGATACGAGATCGGCCACCACCGCGAACCCGCGCCCGGCTTCGCCCGCGCGCCCGGCCTCGACGGCGGCGTTCATCGCCAGCACGCGCGTCTGGAATGCGATCTTGTCCAGCCCCTCGATCACGCCGTCGATGCCTTGCGCGCTTTCGCTAACGCGGGTCATCGCGCGCACCGCATTGTCGGCGATATCGCGCCCACCGGCGACGGTCGCGATCGCGCCATCGGCGCGCGCGACGGTGCTGGCCGCGGCGGTGACCCCGGCCTTCAGGCGTTGATCCATCTCGGCCAGCGCGGCGGAGGTCTGCTCAAGGCTCGCGGCATTGGCCTCGGTACGGCGCGCCAGATCCTCGGATGCCTGCGCGATCTCGCCCGAGCCGACGCGGATCACCTCGGTCGAGCCGAGCGCCGATCCGATCAGCTCGCGCAGGCTCGCCAGCGCGTCGTTGAAATTGTCGCGCAGTTCGGCGAAGCCGGCGGGATATTCGGTCGTGATCCGCGCGGTGAGATCGCCCCCGCGCAACGCGGCGAGCGCCTCGGCAAGCGAACTGGTGACGCCTTGCCGCTCTGCGGCGGCCTGGGCATCGGCTTGCGCGCGGTGCGCGGCGGCAAGGCGGAATTGCTCGACCGCGTTGGCGATCTGCCCGATCTCGTCGCCGCGCGCGCGATGCGGCACGGTGCGCGCCTCGCCTTCCGCCAGCGCGGTGGTCACCACGGCGAGATCGGCCATCGGCCGCGCCACCGTGCGGCTGATCGCCAGCCAGATCCAGCCGAGCGTGAACAGCGAAAGGAGCGATGCGCCGATCGTGAACAGGAACGCGAGATACGCGTCCGCGACATTGCGCTCATTCGCCTTGTGCGAACGATCGGCCATCTGGTCGATCAGGTTGCGCGTCTCCGTCAATGCTTTGGTCGAGCGCGCGCCCCACTCGCCCTTGGCCAAGGCGATCATGCCGGCGCGATCGCCCGCCGCGCCAAGCGCGAAAATGCGTTCATCGACGCCAAGCATTTCCGCCACCGTCGACTGGAGCTGCGCGGCTTCGCCCTGCAACTCCGGCCCGGCGATCTTCTGATAGTCGGCGAGGCCGGCGGACAGCCGCTCGCGCCCCTTGGCCGCACGGGTGCGTAATTCGCCCTGCCGCGCCGCGTCAGTCGCGTCGGCGAAGCCGGAAACCGCATATTGCAGATCGGCGATTTCGCCGAGCATCTCCCCCAGCGCACGCGTCCCCGCCACGCCACGCTCGACGTGCATTGTGCCGGCGGCGGTCAGCCAGCGGTTCGAAAGACAGGCGTTGAGGGCGAGCGCGCCACTGAACAACGCGAGAAAAGCGAAGGCGGCGAGCATCTTCTTTGCAAGCCGCCAGTTATCGACGAAAGCGAACATGGTTTTCCAATCCGTCAGGCGCTGACGCAGGTTTGTCGGGGAGCACGGCGAAGCGCCGGGCCTGACTAATTATAGGAAGGTTTCACCCCCACTGCGGCAGGCGCGCCGCGCATCGCCCGCCCCTGAGCAGGCGCGCCGGTCAGCCACGAGCGACAATGGCGGGAACATTTCCGGCGAGCGACGGTTTTCCTCGCTCCGCGCCGCGCCACAGCGTGGCATCCGCACCACCTTTTTGATATTTTCCAAACCAGTTCGGTCGCCATTGTGGCGTCAAGGGATCACCCTCAAGAATTCATCCCTATATCACCGATAATTGAGTAATTTTTGTCCTTGCGAATAAGCATTCAGGATATATTCGCGGTTTGAGGATTAACCCGCCCCACGGTGGAATCGAGGAAAGAGGACGAATAGGCAGATGTCCGGCACGGACAGCGGCGCGGAACGGAACGGCGGCAACAAGCCGGTGATCGACCGCTATCGCGCATTCATATTCCCCAATCGGATGCGCGAATTCAGGCAGCGGGCCGGACACGCGCGCCTGTTGCATTTCGCCGCCGAACTTCGCGACATTCCCTATATTCGCCTGTCGAAGATCGAGCGCGGTGAGGTATTCGCCCGGCCGGAGGAATTGCGGCGCATCGCCGCGGCGTTGCGGATCGCGCCATCCGAACTGCTGATCGACATCGACCATCCGGCCTTCGATATCGAGCGCTGGGCGGAGCCGTTCGCCGGCAATCAGGACGATCTGGACGAAGTGCGCTTCGCCATGTTGCTCGCAGCGGCGCTACGGGTGCGGCGCGCGCGCGATCGCGATCTCACCATCGCCGCGATCGAGCGCGACTTCGGCATCGCGCCGGTCAATCTCTCGCGGCTCGAAAACGCGCTGAAGCCGTTCGGCCGGTGGAACGGCGCGACGCGCGCGGCGGTGCTGGGAATAATGGGCGTGGCGAATGAAGCCCAACTCCGCCAGGAAGTGACGCGTCAGCATCAAGCAGGAGAACTGGATCAGTTCATCGGGGCGATCGCCACCCCGGAAAGCCGGCATGTGCGCAGCCGCCAGCGCATCGCCGAAATCGCGGACCTGCTCGCCGCCAGCCCCGGCGCGCCAGTCGCACCGCCATCGGCGGATGCGACAGCGACCGCGACAGCCACCACCGCGCCCGCCCCGGCCACCCGCGTCAGCGCGGTCGCCGTCGCGACGCGGCTGGTGCCCGTCCATGGCGCGCCGCAGCCGGACGGCCTTGTTTCCTGTGCGCCGACCGGCACGATGATCGAGGCCCCGCGCATCGCCGGGCGCCGCGCCTTCGGGCTGCGCATGTGTCGCGCCACGCTTGGCGGCGGGCTGCCCGCGCAGGCCACGCTGATCGTCGACCCGGATCGCTATCCCGCGCCGGGCGGGCTTGCCGCCTTGCGCGAGCAGGACGGGTGGCGCGTTCTTTCGGTCGGCGCCGATCGGGATGGGCGCATGATCGGCTACAGCACGAACCCGCCGCTGGAAATCGTGCTGGACGCGTGCGCGCCGGATACGCTCGCGGCGATCGTCAGCGCGATTTTCGTTTAGCTTCCCGCCCGCGCCAGGCGCGCGGGCCGCCCATCATTTCCCCGCCGATCCGCCCCGAGCGCATCGGCGCATCGGCGCATCGCCCACAAAATAGCGCCGCCCCGGCCCCTACGTCGCTCGTTGCGTCTATAACTAATCGACGCACATCGACAGAGGAACGCCGCATATGACCGCGAAGAATTTCGCGAGGCGCGCATGACGATGGCCATCGAACTTTCCGGGCCGGTGACCATCCGCAACATCGCGACATTGCACCAACAACTGACGCAGGCTTGCGACGGCGCGATTGACGTGACGGTCGATCTCGCGGCGATCGGCGAGGTCGATCTGAGCTTCGTGCAAACGATCCACGCCGCCCGCCGCGCGGTGGCCGACGCCGGGCGCGTGCTGCGCCTCGTCGTCCCTGCCCCCGCGCATGTCGCCGATCTGCTCGATCGCGCGGGTTTTCTCGCCGCCCCCACGCGCGACGATCTCGATTTCTGGTTCCACGGAGAATTGCCGCAATGACCGCCTCGATCCTCACGGTCGACGATTCACCTAGCCTGCGCATGGCGATCCGCATCGCGCTGACCGGCGCGGGCTATACCGTTTCCGAAGCCGGCGACGGGCTGGAGGGGCTGAACGCCGCGAAGGCCACGTCGTTCGACATGATTATCGCCGATCTCAACATGCCGAACATGGATGGGCTGACGATGATCCGCGAACTGCGGAAGGATCCCGGCAATTGCGGCACGCCGATCATCTTTCTCACCACCGAAAGCGATGAGTCGATGAAGCAGCAGGCCAAAGCCGCCGGGGCGACCGGCTGGCTGGTGAAGCCGTTCGTCCCCGAACAACTGATCCGCGTCGCCAAGAAGGTGCTTGGCCGGTGAGCGCGCCCGATCCGATCGCCGCATTCCGGCTGGAGGCGAGCGACCTGCTCGACCAGATCGAACAGGCGCTGCTCGACCTCGGCCACCGGCTCGACGATCGCGATCTCGTCGATGCGGTGTTTCGCGGGCTGCACACGCTCAAGGGATCGGGCGCGATGTTCGGTTTCGATGCGCTCGCCAGCTTCACCCATCATTGCGAGACGGCGTTCGACCGCGTCCGCAAGGGGCTGGCCCCCGCCACCGCCGAACTGGTCGCGGTGATCCTTTCGGCACGAGACCATATGCGCGCGCTGGTGGAAGGCGACGGCGCCGGGCTGGAGGCCGCGGGCGACGCCATCCTCACCGATCTGCAAGCCGCGATCGACGGGGCGCCGCCGCTCGACGCCACGACTGGTGGCGCACCGTCGCCGCAACGCGGCTGGCGGCTGTTTTTCCGCCTCCCCGCCGATGCGATGGCGAACGGCACCAACCCGCTGACGCTGCTCGACGAACTGCGCGCGCTCGGCGAGTGCCGCATCGTCGCGCATCCCGACGCGATCCCGCCCCTCCCCGCGCTGATCCCAAGCGAATGCCATATCGCGTGGGAAGCGGAATTGCGCGGAGACATCACGCGCGAGGATATCGAGGACGTGTTCATCTTCGTGATGGACGATATGGAATTGCGCATCGAGCCGCTCGCGGCGCCCGATGCCCCGAGCGAGCCGGCGGCGACGCCGACCACGTCCGCGCCCGCCGCCGCCAACGACAGCGCCGCCCCGGCGACGCGCGCCACCGCCAAACCGCAGGGCGAGAATGTCCGCGTTCCGGCTGAGCGGCTCGACGAGCTGATGAACCGGGTGGGCGAACTGGTGATCGTGCAGAGCCGGTTGTCGCAGCTCGCCAACGCCGTCGGCAGCAGTCTCGCGCTGCGTTCGATATCGGAGGAGATCGAGCGGCTCGCCGGTGAATTGCGCGACACGATGATGGTGCTGCGGATGGTGCCGGTGGCCACGCTGTTCAGCCGCTTCCGCCGCCTTGTCCACGATCTGGCGCGCGATACCGGCAAGGCGATCGACCTCCACACCGAAGGCGAAAGCACCGAGGTCGACAAGACGGTGATCGAGCGTCTCGCCGATCCGCTCATCCACCTGATCCGCAACGCCTGCGATCATGGGCTGGAGACGCCTGCGGAGCGCATCGCCGCCGGCAAGCCCGAGGCCGGGCGCATCGCGCTCACCGCGCATCAGGCGGGCGGCGAGGTGGTCATCACCATCCGCGACGACGGGCGCGGCATTGATCGGGCACGGGTGCGCGCGAAGGCCGAAGCGCACGGGCTGATCCAGCCGGGGCAGCAGCTTGCCGATCATGATCTGCTTCAGCTCATCTTCCACCCCGGCTTTTCCACCGCCGCCGAAATCACCAGCCTTTCCGGGCGCGGCGTCGGCATGGATGTCGTCAAGCGCACGATCGAAAGCCTGCGCGGCGCGATCGACGTGACCAGTACGCCCGGCGAAGGATCGGTGATCGAGCTGCGGATTCCGCTGACGCTCGCGATCATCGACGGGCTGCTCGTGCGCGTCGGCGAGGGGCGCTACGTCATCCCACTCGCCGCGGTCGAGGAATGTATCGAGCTGAGCCTCGAAGACGATCTGCGCGCGCGCGGACGCAGCCTGATCTCGCTCCGGGACCGGCTGGTGCCGTTCCTCCGGCTGCGCGAATTGTTCGACACCGGCACCCGGCCCGATCCGCACCAGAAGATCGTCGTGATCGCGACGGGCGCGGAGCGCGTCGGGCTGGTGGTCGATCAGATCATCGGCAGCCATCAGACCGTCATCAAATCCATGTCGCCGCTGCATCGCGAGGTGACGACCTTCGCGGGCGCCACGATCCTCGGCGACGGCGATGTCGCGCTGATCCTCGACGTGACGCAGCTCGTCGCCCTTGGCCAGCATCAGGAGGAGCGGCTGCGCGCCGCTGGATGAGCTATGACCGAACCAACACCCACCAACTGGGATGAATCCGGCACGCTGGAGGTGCTGACCTTCGATATCGGCGGCGAGACACTCGCGCTCGAAGCCGTGCTCGTCCGTGAGATCCTCGATCTGCTGCCCGAAACCGTCGTGCCCGGCGCGCCGCCGCTCGTGGCGAGCGTCATCAATTTCCGTGGCCGGATCATTCCGCTCGCTGATCTGAGGGTCGCGTTCGGGATGCCGAGCGGCGATCGCACCGTGGACAGCCGGATCGTGGTGATCGAAATCGCCACCGAAGACGAGCCGATCCACATCGGCCTGCGCGCCGACAAGGTTCACGAGGTCGCCACGCTACGCCGCGACAGCAGCGAACCGCCGCCCGCGATCGGGATGCGCTGGCGGCGCGATTACGTCCGCGATCTCGTCCGCCATGCCGATGGCGTGGTCATCCTGCCGGACCTGCCGGCCATTTTCCATTCTTCACTCGCCGGAGAAGGTGGCGATTCCGCGCAGCGGCCCGCCTCCACCGTCCACCAATAACCCCAGGGGGAAACCCATGCGCGCTACAATCAAGCTGAAACTCGGAATTACCTTCGGCATTGTCATCGCGGTGCTGATCGCGGTGAGCACCACCGCCGTGCTGCGGATGGCATCGCTCAATCAGGCCATTGGCGATCTGATCGCCGGCCCGTCGGCGCGGCTGGATGTCGCGCAACTGATCCGCGCGAACTTCAGCGACATCGCCCGCAACGAACGCAATATCGCACTCACCACCGACACGGAACTCGGGAAGGAATTCGACGCGAAGATCACCAAGTCGCGCGGCATTTTCGAAGAACTGCTCGACAAGGGCGAACATCTCGCCACCCCGGCGAGCAAGGATACCTGGCGCAATATCCGGGCGACCTACGAAACCTTCAAGCCGATCGACGACAGGATCCGTATGCTGGGCCTGTCGAACAAGAACGCCGAATCCGGGGTGCTTTCGCTTGGTGACGGGCGCCGCGCCAACGATCAGATCTTCAAATATTCGCAGGATCTGGTCGATCAGGCGCGCGATGAGATGGAGCAGGCCAGCAAGAACGCCGAACAGGTCTATCTCGATGCGCGCACGATCCTGTTTACCGCATCGGTCATCGCCTTTCTCGTCGCGCTGGCGGGCGCCGTCTGGCTTTCGATGATCGTTTCGCGCGGCCTGAAGCGCATTGCCCATGCCGTGGACGCGGTGGCGATCGGCGATCTCGAACAGGAGGTCAAAGTCACGTCGAACGACGAAATCCGCGATCTCGTCGATACCGTCAACGGCATGACCGCCAACCTGCGCGTCAGCGCCGGCCTCGCGGACAAGATCGCCAATGGCGATCTGACGATGCAGCATACCCCGCTTTCGCAGAAGGACATGCTCGGCCACGCGCTGGTCCGCATGATCGAGCGCCTGCGCGGCGTGGTGGGCAATGCCAACGCCGCCGCGAATAATGTGTCGACCGGCAGCCAGCAGCTTTCGGCAAGCTCGGAGCAGGTATCGCAGGGGGCGACCGAGCAGGCCGCCGCGGCGGAACAGGCTTCCGCTTCGATGGAGGAGATGGCCGCCAACATCAAACAGAATGCCGACAACGCCGCGCAGACCGAGAAGATCGCGCGCCAGTCCTCCAAGGATGCCGAAACCAGCGGCGTCGCGGTGGAAAAGGCCGTGATCGCGATGCGCACCATCGCGGACAAGATCGGCATCGTGCAGGAAATCGCGCGCCAGACCGATCTGCTCGCGCTCAACGCGGCGGTGGAGGCCGCGCGCGCCGGTGAGCATGGCCGCGGCTTCGCGGTGGTCGCCTCCGAAGTGCGCAAGCTCGCCGAGCGCAGCCAGACGGCGGCGGCTGAAATCGGCGCGGTCTCGTCCGATACGGTTCACGCCGCCACCGAGGCGGGCGAGATGCTGACGCGGCTGGTGCCCGATATCCGCCGCACCGCAGAGTTGATCGCCGAGATCAGCGCCGCCTGCCGCGAACAGGATATCGGGGCGGCCCAGATCAACGAAGCGATCCGCCAGCTCGATCAGGTCACGCAGCAGAATGCCGGCGCATCGGAGCAGATTTCGAGCACGTCCGAGGAACTGGCCGCGCAGGCGGAGGAATTGCAGACCAGCATCTCCTATTTCCGCGTTTCCGCCGCCGATGGCGCGCAGCGCGCGGGCGGAGCCAAGCCCCGCCAGGCCGCACCGCGCGCGACGCATCGCCCGATGACGGCCCCTGCGAAGGCCGCCGCGCGGCCCAACCCGGTCCACGATCAGCAGGCGCGCGCGAAAGGCTTCGCGCTCGACCTGACGAACGGCGGCCCGGATGCGGAGGATGCCGAGTTCGGACAGGCGGCATGACCGGCGCGGCCGATATCCAGGCGGTAACCTTCGGCCTGGGCGACGAGACGTTCGCGGTGCCGGTGGAATATGTGCGGGAGATCCTCGATTATCGGGAAACCTTCCGCATCCCGAACGGCCCCGCCTGGCTGCTCGGCCTCACCGACATGCGCGGTCAGGGGGTGGCGACGATCGACTTCCGGGTGCGGCTCGGCCTGCCCGCGACGGTCGCGTCCCCTGCCACCCGCATCCTCGTGGTGGATGTGCCGCTGGAGGATCGGGCGCTGACGCTCGGGCTGGTGGTCGATCGCGTGCTGGAGGTGAGCAGCCTTCAGCGCGGCGCGATCGAGCCGGCGCCGGATATCGGGGTGGCATGGCCGTCGGACTTCATCGCCGGCATGATCCGGCGCACCGAGGGCTTTGTCGTATTGCTCGATATCGCGCGGATTTTCTCCGCCGCGGATGCCGGGGCGCTCGCCGCCCCGGCGCTGGCCGCCGCCTGATCCACGCGGCCTGATCCACGCCGTCTGCCGCGCGACGCGACAGACGGCGCCAGCTCCTTCTTCCCGAACGCTGCCGGAGTTCCCCCTTGCCCGCGACCGCTCGCCTCGCCCATGCCGCCGCCTCGCCACTCGGCGAGCGCAATTTCCGGCGGCTGGCCGCCTTCATCCACGATCAGGCGGGCATCAAGATGCCGGCGAACAAGAAGGCGATGCTGGAGAGCCGGCTTCGCCGCCGGCTCGACGCGACCGGCGCGCGGACGCTCGACGAATATTGCGATTTCCTATTCGCGGGCACCAATGCGGATCGTGAAAGGCCGCATCTCATCAACGCGGTGACCACCAACAAAACCGATTTCTTCCGCGAACCGGTGCATTTCACCTATCTGCGCGAAACATTGCTTCCCGCGCTCGCCGCGCGCGGCAGCCAGCCGGTCCGCGCCTGGAGCGCGGCCTGCTCGACCGGGCCGGAAGCCTATACGATCGCCATGGTGCTCGACGATTTCGCCGCAGGCGGCGCCGGCCCCGCGTTCGGCATCCTTGCCACCGATATCGACACCGAGGTGCTGGCGATCGCCCGAGCCGGCATCTATCCGGCGCAATTGCTCGATCCCGTGCCGCCGTTGCTGCGGCACAAATATGTCATGTCGCCGAGGAACCCCGCGCGGCGCGAGGTGCGCATCGCCCCGGCTTTGCGCAGCGCGATCGGCTTCGCGCGGCTCAACCTGATGGACGATCATTATCCGATCGGCGCGCCGATGGACCTGATATTCTGCCGCAACGTGCTGATCTATTTCGATAAACCCACGCAGTTCCGCGTGGTGTCCCGCCTTACCGATTGCCTCGCCCCCGGCGGCCATCTGTTCCTCGGCCATTCGGAATCCATCACCGGGCTTGATCTGCCGCTGGAGCAGGTCGCCAACACCGTCTTCCGCCGGAGCTGAGCCGATGATCCGCGTGCTCGTGATCGACGATTCCGCCAGCGTCCGCCAGACGATGACCCGCGTTCTGGAGGAAGACCCCGAGATCAGGGTGATCGCCGCCGCCGCCGATCCGTTCAGCGCGGCGCGGCACATCCAGGAGGAGGTGCCCGACGTCATCACGCTGGATGTGGAAATGCCGCGGATGGACGGCATCACCTTCCTGCGCAAGCTGATGCAGCAATGCCCGGTGCCGGTGGTGATGTGCTCATCGCTGACCGAAGACGGCTCGGAAACCCTGCTTCAGGCGATGGAGGCGGGCGCGGTGGATGTGATCCTGAAGCCAAGCATCGGCGTCGCGGATCATCTGATCGAACATAATATGCGGATTCGGGAGGTGGTGAAGGGCGCCGCGCGCGCGCGGGTCGGCAACCGGCCGAAGCCGCGCCCGATCGCCGCCGCCCCGCAGCAGCGGCTGACCGCCGACGCGGTGTTGCCCGCGCCCAATGGCAAGCCGATGAGCCGCACGACGGAAATGGTGGTGTGCATCGGCGCGTCGACCGGCGGGACCGAGGCGTTGCGCGCTGTGCTGGAGGTGCTGCCCGCCAATGCGCCCGGCATCCTTGTCGTCCAGCATATGCCCGAACGCTTCACCCGCGCCTTCGCCTCCCGGCTGGACGGGCTGTGCGAAGTGAGCGTGAAGGAAGCCGCCGATGGCGATCCGGTGCTGCGCGGGCATGTGCTGATCGCGCCGGGCGGTCGCCACCTGATGCTCCAGCGGCAGGGTGCGCGTTATCATGCGGTGGTGCGCGACGGGCCTCTGGTATCGCGCCATCGCCCGTCGGTCGACGTGCTGTTCCGTTCCGCCGCCCGATCGGCGGGATCGAACGCGATCGGCATCATCATGACCGGCATGGGCGACGATGGCGCGCGCGGCCTCCTCGAAATGAAGCAGGCGGGCGCGCGGACGTTCGCGCAGGATGAGGAAAGCTCGGTCGTGTTCGGTATGCCCAAGGAAGCGATAGCGCGCGGCGCCGCCGACCGGATCGTGCCGCTTGGCGATATCGCGCGGGAATTGCTCGCGGCGACCATGCGCTAGCCCATTTCAGTCCGCCGCCTGTGCCCCGGCGCGGATTTTCTTCCTATCATGTGATGGTTCAGCCGGGAGGCAATTGTGTATTTCGCCAACAACATAACGGGCTCCGCCGAACCATGTTCGGCGCTGGAGAGCCTTGAAGCGGAATTGCGCGATCTGACAAGCAATCTCGACAGCCGGTTCGTGCGCGCCGGGCAGACGCTTGGCGAGGCATATGACATCGTGGAGCGGCTGATCGGCGGCCTCGACGGCGTGATTCACGCGCTGGACGAGGATGCCGCCAACGCCGCGATCGCGCGAATGCAGGCGACCGCCAGTCATCTGATGCGGATTCCCGAGCGGCAGGCGGCGCGCGCGGACGCGTTCGACACGATCCGCGCCATGAACGGCGCGATCGGGCAGCAGATGTGGAAGATCAACCGCCTGCTCAGCTTCCTCAGGATTTGCGGCCTGAACATCAAGATCGCCGCCGCGGGCGCACAGGATTTCGCGGATTTCGCCGAGATCATCTTCGCCCGGATTGATCTGGGCGAGCGCGAGATCAGTGAGATCGGTCGCACCTCGGAGCGATTGCACGCGGGCATCGCCGGGGTGGAGGATGTGGAACATCGCCTCGCCGCCGAAAGCCGGCGCGTCGTGCCGGCGGTTCCGCAGAAGCTGAACGCCGATGCCGACGCGCTCGCCCTTCACCAGCAGAATTCGAGCGCGCGCGCCACGCGCAGCGCGGAGGTGGCGCGTGCGCTGCGTGCGCCTGTCGCCGCCGCGATCGGCGCGATCCAGATCGGCGACATCACGCGGCAACGGCTTGAGCATGTGACGGACGGCATTCGCGCGGCGCGCGCGTTCCTGGCCGAACACCCCGATATCGACACCGGCGCCGCAACCGCGATCCACGATCATGTGCTGGCGATGCTGGCGGCGCAGGCCGAAGATACCATTCGCGATATGGCGCGGGATTCGCGCGTGCTCACCGAAAGTATGCAGGCGATCAGCCCCGGCGTCGCGGCGCTGCTCGAACTCGCCGGCACCGCGGACGCTTCGCCCGAGGGCGTCGCCTTGTTCGAAACGGTGGAACGCAACATCCGCCAGGTCACCACGCTGACCAGCCAGTTGCATGAGGCCGATGCGCGATCGAGCCGGTTGGGCAACGACGCATCGGCGACGGCGAACGATCTCGCGCGCCGCGCGCGGCATATCCATCGCATCACCAACGATGTGCAGCAGATGGCGTGGAACACCGATCTGCGCTGCCACCGCATGGGGGACGAGGGCCGCGCGCTTGCCAGCGTCGCGGGCGAAATCCGTGGTCTGGCAAACCAGCTCGAAACAATATCATCCGATATTTCCAGCCTGTTCGACCGGCTGGCGGACGCCGCCGCGGCGATCCGCGCGCCATGGGAGGACGTGCCCGATGCAGCCGGCGCGCTGACCGGATCGCTCGACTTTATCCGCACCGGCAGTGATCGGTTGCAGGCCAGCCTCGCCGCATTGCGGCGCGATATCGAAACCGTGGCGCTTGTTCTCGACGGGATCGAGCGCGCGGTCGATTGCGAACAGCTTGTCGCCGATCTGTCGCGGATCGCCACCGGAATCGGCGCATTCGGCGCGGCGACCGATCCCGCGCGCGAAGATATCGCGCCGTTGCTGGACGAGTTGCTTCGCGGAATCGCCGCCACCTACACCATGACCCGCGAGCGCGAGGTTCATCGCCTGTTCGCCGCCGCCGAGGACGCCACCGACCCGGCCGGAACGGTAGAAGCGATGGCCGAGGATGATTTCGACGACGGTCTGTTCTGACCGGACGATTCCAAACATCGCCCGGTTCGGGCGAACAGGCCGCGGCCTCTCCTATAATGGAAATATACTTCAACGCGCCGAAAGAAAACTTGTATGCGTTTCGTCATTCCATCGGGGCTGGCCCCGTTTCTTTTGCTTTCTGCCCCCGCCGCGATGGCCGAGGATGCGGCGCCCGCGTTCAAGGTTTCGGGCACCGCGACGCTCATCAGCGATTATCGCTTCCGCGGCATTTCGCAGACCGACAAGGCGCCAGCCGTCCAGGGGACGATCGGGCTTTCGCACGATAGCGGCTTCTATATCGGCACCTGGGCGTCCTCGATCGACCTCGATCAGCACCACGGCCCCACCGAAGTCGATCTCTACGGCGGCTGGGCGCGGATGGTGTCGCCGCGCGACAGCGTCGATATCGCGATCGCTTACTACGCCTATCCCGGCCACAGCGGCGCGGTGCGCACCAACTTCATGGAAAGCAGCGCCAAGCTCACCCACGATTTCGGCCCGCTGAAAGCCACGATGGGCACCAGCTACGCCTGGGATCAGGCGGTGCTCGGCGGCGACAGCCTCTATCTCTACGGCGAGGCGGCGGCGCCGGTTCCCCACACGCCCCTCACCCTGAAGGCACATGCCGGGCGCAGCAAGGGCGCGCTCAGCCCCCGCGCGGGCGGTTATTACGACTGGTCGCTCGGCGCGGACGCCGCGTTCGGGCCGGTCACGCTGAGCGTCGCCTATGTCGACACCGACCTGAAGCGAAATAACCAGGCCGCCGGCGGCGCCCTGTTCTCGATCAGCGCGGGCTTCTGATCCCCCCATTCCTTCCACAGGAACAAGAGCATGAAAAACATCTTCGATCGGATGCACATAGCGGGAAAGCTGATGACGGTCGCCGGGCTGGCGATCACCCTGCTGCTGCTGCTCGGTTTCTCATCGGTGGTGATCGAAACCCGGTCCACCGTGGGCAAGCTCTCCGATGAGGCAGCCATCGCGCAGGCGGACGCCGAGGGCAATCAGGTGAAAACCGATATCGCCGCGTTCGAGGCTACCGCGCGGGCGATGTCCTCCGCGCTCGGCAAGATGCACGCGAACGGCACCCACGATCGCGGCGTCGCGCTGGCGGTGCTCAAGACCGATCTGCTCCAGTCGAAGACCGCGCTGGGTAGCTGGACGATGATCCTGCCCGATCAGTGGGACGGCCCCGATGCCGGGAAAAGCGGGGCTCCGGGTTCCACGTCCAACGGCAATTTCACGCCTTATTGGGTGAAGGTGAACGGAGTCGTCACCCAGTCGCCGCTCAATGAGCCGGGGGCATATGAAAAGCCGTATTTCCGCCGCGCCTATGACAGCGGCAAGGGCGCGATCGTCGAACCCTATGCCTATGACGTAAACGGCAAGAGCCTGATGATGACCTCGATCGCCCATCCGGTGCGTTCGGGCGAGCGCGTGATCGGCGTGGCCGGGATGGACATGGAACTGGGCAGCATTTCCGAGCGGCTCGGCGCGCTGCACCCGTTCGGCGATGGCCGCGTCATGCTGCTTTCGTCGGGGGCAAGTTGGGTAGCCAATCCCGATCCGGCGCAGCTCGGCAAGCTCTACGCCGGCCCCGGCCTCGACGAGGTCAGGGCCGCGTTGGCCAGCGGCAAGACGAAGGTGCTCACCGATCTCGACGTGAATGGCGTGCCGACCCGCCGCGTCATCAAGCCGCTGACGCTGGACAACCTCAACGCCACCTGGGCGCTCGTCCTCGACATTCCCGAGGCGACCGTCGGCGCGCCGGCGCGCGCGATCGTGTGGCAACTCGTGCTCGGCGGCATCGTGATCGTCGGCGCGGTGCTGGCCAGCCTGTTCTTCGCGGCACGCAATATCATCGGCCGCCCGATATCGGGGCTGAGCGAAGCCGTCGATCGTCTTGCCGGCGGCGAGGATTGCGCGATCCCGCAACTCGCCCGCCGCGACGAGATCGGCACGATGGCGCGCGCCGCCGACGTGTTCCGCCAGGCCGCCGTCTCCCGCGCCGAGGCGGATCAGCGCGCGGCGGAGGAGCAGCGCGTCGTCACCACCTCCATCGGTGCGGGGCTGGACGCGCTGACGCGCGGCGATCTCACCGCCGAAATCACCACGCCGTTCCCGGCTGCCTATGCCGCGCTCAAGAACAACTTCAACGCGGCGATCGGAGAATTGCGGCGCATGATCGGCGCGGTGGCGACGAGCGCGGGCGGCATCCGCTCCGGCTCGCTCGAGATCGCCCAGGCATCGGAGGATCTCGCACGGCGCACCGAAGCCAATGCCGCGAGCCTTGAGGAGGCGTCAGCCGCCCTCACCCAGATCGACCAGCGCCTGAAGACCTCGGCAACCGCGGCCACGCAGACCGTCTCCCGCGCCGACGAAGCGCTGCGAACCGTATCGAGCGGCCGCGCGACCGCGGGCGAGGCGGTGGCCGCGATGGACCGGGTAAGCGAAAGCGCCAAGGGCATCGACGAAGTGATCGAGGGCGTGGACAAGATCGCGTTCCAGACGCGCGTGCTGGCGATGAACGCCGCCGTCGAAGCGGGCCGGGCGGGCGATGCCGGGCGTGGATTCGCGGTGGTCGCCGATCTCGTCACCGCGCTTGCGATGCGCGCGGAGGAAGAAGCCAAGCGCGCGCGAGACCAGCTCACCGTCACCCAGTCGGACATCGTTACCGCCGTTGACGCGGTGCGCCGCGTGGACTCCACCTTCGAGACGATTTCCGGCGGCGTCGGCGAAGTGCATATGCTGCTGGGCGAAATGGCCAAGGACAATCAGGCCCAGTCCACCGCGATCAGCCAGATCAGCGTCGCGGTGGCGACCATGGATCAGTCGACGCAGCAGAATGCGGCGATGGTGGAAGAAACCTCCGCCGCAGCCCGCAACCTGACGACCGAGGCGATCTCGCTCAACGATCAGGCCGCGCGCTTCGAAACGCGCGGGCGGTAACGAAAATGGATGCCGTCAGGCAGCGCAACGCCGTCCCCACGGGTGTATCAGGCGCGACTGACGGCATCCACGACCTATCCGGCGTTGCCGATCACCTCGGCCAGCGCGCGCAGTTCGGCGGCCAGCGCCTCCAGCCGTTCCGCCCCGAAGCGCGCGCGATAGATTTCGAGCGTCGCGATCGTATGATCCACGGTAGTGTGGATCAGCGTCGCGCCCTTGTCTGACAGGGTCACGATCGAGCGGCGGCGATCATGCGAATCGTGCTCGCGCACGACCAGTTCGCGATCGACAAGTTCCTTCAGGATACGCGTTACGCTGGGCGCATGAAGCTGCGCTGCCTGAGACAAACCGCTCGGATCGAGCGGGCCGAGATCATTCAGCACACGCAGCACGCGCCATTGCTGCTCGGTGACATCCATCGCGCGCAACATCGGGCGGATCGGCGCCATCACCGCTTCGCGCGCGGCAAGCAGCGCCCCGGAAAGCGACTGGCGATAGGGCGGAAGCGTGGCGACGGATCGGCTCATCCGCGCACTATGGCAGCGATCGCGCCAGCCGCAAATCATCCCGCAAAACGCCGGATCGCGCCACTGCCCGGATCGCGCGCTTTTCGCTCAGCCACGCCCGCAAACTGTATTCGCCGCGCGCCACACGCACGCCGAACATCGCCGATATTGCGCCCTTCATCCGATAATCACGGCATTTTTTCCGCGAGATGAGATACGGCTGGCCCCACGCCAAGGGCACATCTATTCAAACGAATAAGAGCAAATGGGGGTACGGATGAAGACGAGCTATCTGATCGGCGTGGCGCTGATCGCGACGGCGCTGCCACAGGCGAACGTGGCGCTGGCGGAACCGATCACGGCGAAGGCGGGGGCGCTCCCCTCGCCCGCCGAAGCGTTTCCGATCGAGCCGGGCAGCGATTATTATCTCGCCAATTACGATGCTTACGAAAAATATCTGAAGGCGCTCGCCGCGCAATCGGATCGGATGAAGCTGATCGACATCGGCAAATCCGCCGAGGGGCGCACGATGTGGGTCGCGATCGTCTCCTCCCCCGCCAATCTGGCGAAGCTCGATCATTATCGCGAGATCGCGCGCAAGCTCGCCAAGGCGGAAGGCGTGGATGAGGCTCAGGCGAAGGCGCTCGCGGCGGAGGGCCGGGCGATCGTGTGGATCGACGCCGGGCTCCACGCCACCGAAACGGTGACGACGCAGAGCCAGATCCACGTGCTCTACCGGATGCTGACCGGGCAGGACGCCGAGACGAAGCGCCTGCTGGACGATACGATCATCCTGTTCGGCCACGATAATCCCGATGGGCTGCAACTCGTCGCCGACTGGTACATGCGCAATGCCGATCCGGCGAAACGCGAGTTCAAGTCGATCCCGCGCCTGTACCAGAAATATGTCGGCCACGATAACAACCGTGACAGCTTCATGGGGCAGATGCCGGAGACGGTGGCGGTCAACCGCGCATTGTTCCGGGAGTGGTTCCCGCAGATCATCTTCAACCAGCATCAGACCGGGCCGGCGGGAATGGTGGTGTTCGTCCCCCCGTTCCGCGATCCGTTCAACTACAATTACTCGCCGATCGTGATGACCGAACTTCAGGAAGTGGGCGCGGCGATGCACAGCCGGCTCGTTTCCGAGCAGAAGGCCGGATCGGGGATGCGCAGCGCAGCACCTTATTCCACCTGGCACAATGGGATGGAACGATCGGTCGCCTATTTCCACAATTCGATCGGCTTGCTCACCGAGATCATCGGCGGCCCGACGCCGGAGAAGATCCCGCTCGTCCCCGATACGCAGCTCGCGCGCAATGACGAGCCGATGCCGATCGGCCCGCGCGACTGGCATCTGAAGGACAGCCTCGAATATCAATGGTCGCTCGATCGCGCGGTGCTCGATTACGCCTCGCGCAATCGCGAGCGGCTGCTGATGAATTTCTGGCGGATGGGCACGTCCGCGATCGCGCGCGGCAACCGCGATAGCTGGACGATCACGCCGAAAGACGTCGACGCGGTGAAGACCGCCGCTGGCGACAAGACACAAGACGACGAATTTGTCCGTGGCGCCAAGGCGGTCGATTCCGGCCTGTACAAGACGATCCTCAACGATCCGGCGAAGCGCGATCCGCGCGGCTATATCCTGACACCCGATCAGCGCGACATGCCGACAACGATCGCCTTCCTCAACGCGCTGCTCAAGAACGGCGTCGATATCGAGCGCGCCACCGCGCCGTTCACCGCGGGGGGCAAGCGTTATCCGGCGGGTTCCTATGTGGTGAAGACGGCGCAGGCCTATCGCCCGCATGTGCTCGACATGTTCGAGCCGCAGGATCATCCGCACGATGCCGAATATCCCGGCGGCCCACCCAAGGCGCCCTATGACATCACCGGATATACGCTGGCATTCCAGATGGGCGTGCAGTTCGATCGCGTGCTCGACGGGTTCGATGGCCCGTTCCAGCGCGTCACCGCCGATCTGCTCACCCCGCCGCCGGGGCGCGAGATCGGCAGCGGCAAGGCGGGCTGGATCGTCGGGCATGAAGCGAACAACAGCTTCATCCTCACCAACCGGCTGCTCAAGGCGGGGGTGAAAGTGCAGTGGCTGACCGCCGCGACGAAAGTAGACGGCAAGGCGCTCGCCCCCGGCGCGATCTGGATTCCCGCCTCGCCCGAATCCGCGAAGATCGTCGCGGATTCCGCGCCGCTCGGCATCGACGCATACCGTATGGCGACGGCCCCCGCCGGAACGAAGATCGCGCTCAGGCCGGTGCGCGTCGGGCTGGTCGATCATTATGGCGGGGTGATCCCGGCGGGCTGGACCCGCTGGCTGCTCGAACAATATGAGTTCCCGTTCACGGTCGTCTATCCCAAGGAACTGGACGCCGGGAACCTCAACGCGAAATATGATGTGCTGCTGTTCGCCGACGGCACCTTCGCCGGCCCGCGCGGCGGCGCGTACAAAGCGGGCTATGTCACCACGCAGCCGAAGCCGGAGGAGATCCCGGCGCAATATCGCGACTGGCTCGGCAAGGTGACGGCGGAGAAGACCGCGCCGCAGGTCGATGCCTTCGCGAAGGCGGGCGGCACGGTCATCACCATCGGCGGCGCGAATTACCTCGCCTCGCTGATCGCGCCCGCGATCCAGCCCGCGCTGGTGACGAAGAAGGCCGATGGCACGGTGAGCGCGCTCGCCGCCAGGGATTTCTACATTCCCGGTTCGCTGGCCGAAGCGAGCGTCGATCCCGCCAGGCCGCTGGCCTTCGGGATGACGCCCAAGGTCGATATGTTCTTCGACAAGAACCAGCCCTTCGCGCTCGGCGCTGGCGCGACCTCGATCGCGTGGTTCGATTCGCCGACGCCGCTGCGCAGCGGCTGGGCAGTCGGGCAGGAGAAGTTGAAGGGCACCGTTGCGATCGCGGACGCCGATATCGGGCGCGGCAAATTGTTCGCGCTTGGCACCGAGGTGACGCAGCGCGCGCAGCCCTATGCGACGTTCAAGCTGCTGTTCAACGGCATCCTCTACGGCCCCGCGGTGGCGGCGGCGCGCTGACACGGGCCGGCGGGGCGGGAAACGCCCGCTCCGCCAGCCCCATTTTCCCAACGTCAACTTCCCGCTACGGCTTCGCTCATGCAGTTCTTTTCCGATAACGTGGCGCCGGTGCATCCGGCGGTGTTCGCAGCGATGCAGGCCGCCGATACGGTCGATTCCGGTTACGACGGAGATCGGCTTAGCCAGGCGCTCGACGCGCGCTTCTCGGCATTGTTCGGTCGCGAGGTGGCGGCCTTGTGGGTGCCGACCGGCACGGTCGCCAACAGCATCGCTCTCGCCACGATCTGCCAGCCTTATGGCGGCGTGATCTGCCACGGCGAAGCGCATATCCAGAACGACGAATGCGGCGCGCCGGAATTCTACACCCATGGCGCGAAGCTGCTGCTCGCCGGCGGCGCGGATGCGCGGATGACGCCCGAAACGGTGGCGGCGGTGGCGGACGCGATCGCCAACGACGTTCACCGCGTCCAGCCGCACGCGCTGTCGCTCACCAACGCGACCGAGCTTGGCACTGTCTATTCCCCCGCGCAGGTCTTGGCGTTGTCTTCGCTCGCGAAAGCGCGCGGCTGGCGGGTGCATATGGATGGCGCGCGGCTCGCCAATGCGATCGTGCATCTCGGCTGCTCGCCCGCCGCGCTGACTGAGGGTGTGGACGTGCTGAGCTTCGGCTTCGTCAAGAACGGCGGAATGTCGGCGGAGGCGCTGGTGTTCTTCGATCCCGCGCTGGCCGATGACGCGCGGCGGCGGCGCAAGCGCGGCGGGCATTTGCTGTCCAAGGGGCGCTATCTCGCGGCGCAGCTCCACGCGATGCTGGAGGACGATCTGTGGCTCGCCAATGCGCGCGCGGCGAATGCGGCGGCGGCGGAGTTGGCGACGGCGGCGAACGGGCGGCTGATCCACCCGGTCGAGGCGAACGAACTGTTCCTGCGCATGACGCCGGCGGAGGCGAGCGTGCTGCGCGCGCAGGGCTATGGCTTTTACGACTGGAGCGAGGGTGTGGTCCGCTTCGTCACCCATTGGGCCAGCCCGATCGCGGAGGTCCACGCGCTGGCGCGGGCGATCGCGACATTGTCCTGATTGAGTTTGGGCCCTAGGGCGAACGCATGACGATCAACTCCACCGGCGCCGAGCGCCTGCAACGGCGCATGGCGCGCGGCGCCGCCTTTCTCGGATCAGAGGTCGCGATTCTCGGCGGCGGCATGTCCTGGGTGTCCGAGCGCAATCTGGTCGCGGCGATTTCCAACGCCGGTGGCTTCGGCGTGATCGCGTGCGGCGCGATGTCGACCGATCTGCTCGACGCGGAGATCGCGGGGACGAAGGCGCTGACCGACAAGCCGTTCGGCGTGAACCTTATCACCATGCACCCCGATCTGATGGCGCTGATCGACGTGTGCGCGAAGCACAAGGTGAGCCATGTCGTGCTCGCCGGCGGCCTGCCGCCCAAGGGCAGCCTTGAGGCGATCAAGGCATCCGGCGCGAAATGCGTCTGCTTCGCGCCGACGCTGGCGCTGGCGAAAAAGCTGATCCGATCCGGCGTCGATGCGCTGGTGATCGAGGGGATGGAGGCCGGCGGCCACATCGGCCCGGTTTCCACCAGCGTGCTCGCGCAGGAGATTCTGCCGGAGATCGCGCATGATGTTCCCGTGTTCATCGCCGGTGGCATCGGGCGCGGGCAGGCGATCGCGGGGTATCTCGATATGGGCGCGGCGGGTGTGCAGCTCGGCACGCGCTTCGTCTGCGCGACGGAGAGCATCGCGCATCCCAATTTCAAGAAAGCCTTTATCCGCGCCTCCGCGCGCGATGCGGTCGCCTCGGTGCAGATTGATCCGCGCCTGCCGGTCATTCCGGTGCGCGCGCTGAAGAACGCGGGCGGCGAATTGTTCACCCAGAAGCAGCGCGAAGTGGCTCAGGCGCTCGACGAGGGGCAGTTGGCGATGGCCGAGGCTCAGCTTCAGATCGAGCATTACTGGGCCGGCGCGCTGCGCCGCGCGGTGATCGACGGCGATATCGAGCATGGCAGCGTGATGGCCGGCCAGTCGGTTGGCATGGTGACCAAGGAGGAGCCGGTCACCGATATCATCGCAACGCTGATGGAGGAGGCGGCGCAGGCGCTGGAGAAGCGCACCGCCTGAGCGACCGGCGCGGGCGGCGGCTGACGAGCGCCACGCGCGTCAACGCTTCGCCGCGCCGGTAACCTTTTGTTAACCATTTGGGCGCCGAATCCCTTGCACATAGGGAGAAAGCGCCATGAAAAGGGCAGCCATATCCATCGCGATCGCCACGCTTGCGGCATCGCTCACGGCTTGCGCCTCGCATCCGAAGAAGATCGCGGTCGCCCCGCCGCCACCTGCATATAAATCCGCGCCCGCCGCGCCGATGCCGCCGGGCGGCCATGCCGGGATGAAAATCCCCACGCGCCTGTCAGACGGCAGCTATCTCACGCCCAACCGCAATCTCAGCACCGCCGCCACCGTGTGGCATCTGCGCGCCGCGCTCAACGTCGCCGCGCTCGCCTGCCGGGGGGCGGCGCAGGCGGCGATCGTCGCGCGCTACAATGATCTGCTCAGCCGGCAGAAAGCCGCCTTCGCGCAGGCGCAGGCCAGGCTGGCGGCGGAGTATCGGGCGACCGGCGGCGACTGGCAATCGCGTGAGGATGACGCGATGACGCGGCTCTACAATTATTTCTCGCAGGATTTCGCGCGCGCTGCCTTCTGCGCAAGCGCGGCCCATGTGCTTGAGCGTGCCGATGCAGTGGCACCAGCATCGTTCGAGGCGTTCGCGAACGAGCAATTGCCCGCGCTCGATCAACCATTCATCGAATTTTTCCGCGCTTATGATGCGTGGCGCACGGGGCAGGCGATGCGCCCGATGATCGCTTACGCCAGCCCGGCGGCAGTGCCGGTGGCGCTGAACCACGCCGCGACGAAAGCCGTTCCCGTGAAACCGGGCAAGCCCCCTCACCTTCACGTCGACATAAGCGCGTTGCAGGATCAGTCGCTCGCCGGGCGCTGATCCGGACCGCGCGGGGGTTACACAAGCCGCGCGCTTGGGTTAACAGCCTTGCGCATGACGCCTGGACGGACCGACCAGCCCGTCGAGGGGCGCTTCGACGGGACGACACATCGCTTCCCGCTACGCGTCTATTTCGAGGACACCGATCTGTCGGGCGTCGTCTATCACGCCAATTACCTGCGTTACATGGAGCGCGCCCGATCGGACATGCTGCGGCTCGCCGGTATCGACCAGCGCGCCACGCATGAGGCGGGCGGCGGCGCCTATGCCATCGCCAGCCTCGCGATCCGCTACGCCGCGCCCGCGCGGCTCGACGATGCGCTGATCGTCGAGACAAAATTGACCGAAGTGCGCACCGCATCGGTTTCCATTCATCAAAGAGTCATGCGCGGGGATATCTTGCTTGCCGAGGCCGATGTCGTCGCGGCACTGGTGGCCCCCACGGGTCGCCCGCGACGCCAACCAGCCGCGTGGATCGAACGTTTCAACTCTCTACTGGCCAAGAAGGACCAGACGCCTTGAACCTGTTCTTCAATTCCAATGCCGCCACGCTTTCGCCGGTCGCGCTGTTCATCCAGGCCGATTGGGTGGTGAAACTGGTGATGCTCGGGCTGCTTGCCGCGAGCATCTGGACCTGGGCGATCGTCTTCATGTTCTGGCGCCGTATCGGCGCCACGCGGCGCGAGACCGAGCGGTTCGAGCGCGATTTCTGGAAGGCGGACGATATCGACGCCTTCTACAAGACGCATGTGGATAACGAGCAGCCCGCCGCTCGCGTGTTCGTCGCCGGCGTCGCGGAATGGCGCCGCTCAACGCAGGGTGTCGCGATCGACCGTTCGGGCACGCGCGAACGGCTGGCGACGACGATGGGCGCGGCGGTCGCAAGCGAGATCGACCGCCTGTCCGATCGGCTCAACATCCTCGCGACGGTCGGCTCGGTCGCGCCGTTCGTTGGTCTGTTCGGCACGGTGTGGGGCATCATGCGCAGCTTCACCTCGATCGCCAGCCAGCAGAACACCAGCCTTGCCGTCGTGGCGCCGGGGATCGCGGAGGCGCTGTTCGCCACCGCGATCGGCCTGTTCGCGGCGATCCCGGCGGTGATCGCGTACAATCGCTTCAGCCACGGCATCAACCGGATCGAGGCACGGCTGAACCGCTTCGCAGACGGCTTCCACGCCACGCTGAGCCGCCAGCTCGATCGCGAACGCTGAGCCGATGGCAATGCAACTCCCCTCGCAGCGGAGCGGCCATCGGCGCGCGCCGATGGCGGATATCAACGTCACGCCGCTGGTGGACGTGATGCTCGTGTTGCTCATCATCTTCATGGTTACCGCACCATTGCTGACGGCGGGCGTGCCGGTGAACCTGCCGGACAGCCGCGCCAAGCCGCTCGATCAGGATCAGCACCCGACCGAGATTTCGATCGACACGATGGGCCGCATCTTCATCGCCAAGGAGGAAGTGCCCGAGCAGCAACTGCCGCAGCATCTGGAGGCGATCGCCGCGCGCGCGCCGGCGGGCGGGCAGCCGCCGCAGGTGTTCCTGCGCGCCGACAAGTCGCTCGATTACGGCCACGTCATGCGCGTGATGGGCGAACTGAACCGCGCCGGGCTCAATCGCGTCGCGCTGGTGACGGTCGGCGAGGATTGACCTGGTGGATCGCGCCGAGAAGATCGGGCTTGGAATCGCCATTGCCGGGCACGTCGTGCTGTTCGGCCTGCTGTCGGTCGGCTTTCTCGCGACCCCCAACCCGCTCAAGCTGAAGCAGCAGCCGGTCGAGGTAAGCCTGGTAAAGGATGTCGGGCTGGAAGCGACCGCACCGCAGGCGGAGACCCCGCCCGCGCAATCGGTCGCCCCCGATCAGGGCGAGCCGGAGGAAGCCGCCGCGCCCGCCCCCGTGCCAGCCGCGCCCGAGCCGAAGCCCCAACCGGTTCCCCAGCCCGCGCCAAAGCCAGAGCCGAAGCCCGCCCCGGTAAAGCCGGCGCCGAAACCCGCGCCCGCGCCAAAGCCCGCGCCGAAACCGGAACCCAAGCCGAAGCGGGAGCCGCCGGCGGCTGAAAAGACCGCCACCAAGCCCGCCCCGCCCAAGCATCACGCGGCGGCGGCAGCCGAAAAGACCCCGCCGGCCAAGGCGCCCGGCACCGGCAAATCGGCCGAGGCCACGGCAACGCGCCCGCGCGGCAGCCGGCTTGGCGCCGATTTCCTCAAAGGGCTGACCAGCGACGAGAGCAAATCGACCAGCCAGGTGCCGCGCGCCGCGAAGATCGACGCCGCCGCGCTCGCCTCGATCGTTCAGGCGATCGCGCGGCAGATCCAGCCTTGCGCCGATCGGCAGGTCGATCCCGGCCCCGGCGCGAACGAGATCGTCACCACGCTCAACCTGAAGCTCAACGAGGACGGCACGCTCGCCGCGACCCCCACCGTGGTGCGCCAGACCGGCATCAACGAGGAAAACCAGCGTTACGCGCGCCGCGTGATTGATCTGGGCGTGGCCGCGTTCAAGGGCTGCGCCCCGCTGAAGCTGCCGCCGCAATTCTATTCCACCCCCAACGGCGGGTGGAACAACATCAACTATCAGTGGAAGCTCCGGTGATCCCGCCATTGCCCCACGATCGCGCCGCGCCGGGAGAGCGGGGCCGCGAGAACGAAAGGAAAGGCCCCTGTCATGCGTAGCCTCGCCCTCCTCTCCGCCCTGTTGCTGGCCTCCGCCGCGACCGCGCAGGACATGCCCGCCACCCCGCTGAAGCCGCCGCAGCAACCCGCCGCGCAGGCGCCGGGCGCGGCCCCGCCGCCGCTGGAAGTGTCAGTAACCGGCGGCATTTCCGCGCCGATGCCGATCGCCATCCCGGCGATGCCGACGACGCAGGTGATGCAGACGCCCGCCGGGATGACCGACGCGCTGGGCCGCCAGCTCGCCGATATCGTCACCAACGATCTCAGGAATTCCGGGCTGTTCACCCCGCTGCCGCCCGCGCAACTGCGCACGGTGATGTTCCCGGAAGTGACCGCGCCCGCTTTCTCTTACTGGGGCGGATCGGGCGCGCAGGCGCTGGTGCAGGGCTTCATCCGCGCCAATGGCGACGGCACGCTGACGGTGGGCTGCTATCTTTACGACGTGTCGGCGCAAACCGAATTGATGCGACAGGGCTTTGTCGTGCCGCCGTCCGAATGGCGCCGCGCCGGGCATAAATGCGCCGACATGGTCTATACCCGGCTGACCGGCGAAGGGCCGTATTTCGACAGCCGCGTCGTCTATGTTTCCGAAACCGGGCCAAAGGCGCACCGCATCAAGCGGCTGGCGATCATGGATCAGGACGGTGCCAACCACCGCTTCCTCACCAACGGCCAGTCGATCGTGCTGACGCCGCGCTTCGCGCCGAACCAGCAATCGATCGTTTATATGAGCTTCGTCAACGACAAGCCCGCGATCTATGTCTATAATCTCGGCTCCGGCACGCAGCATCTGGTGACTTCGGCGGAGCGGCTGACCTTCGCGCCGCGCTTCTCGCCGGATGGGCGGTGGATCATCTTCTCCATGTCCACCGGCGCGAACACCAATATCTATCGCGTGCCGGCAAGCGGCGGGACGCCAGAGCGGCTGACCAACTCACCCGGCATCAGCACCGGCGGCAGCTATTCGCCGGATGGCTCCAAAATCGTGTTCGAAAGCGATCGTTCGGGCAGCCAGCAGCTTTATGTGATGAACGCCGATGGATCGAACCAGCAACGGATCAGCTTCGGCGGCGGGCGTTACGCCACCCCGGCATGGAGCCCGCGCGGCGATCTGATCGCCTTCACCAAGATCGGCGGCTCGTTCCGCATCGGCATCATGAGCCCGAACGGATCGGGCGAGAAGCTGCTCACCAATTCATGGCAGGATGAAGGGCCAAGCTGGTCGCCCAACGGGCGCGTGCTGATGTTCTTCCGTCAGGGTCGGGGCAATGCCGGTAAGGCCGATCTGTGGTCGGTCGATCTGACCGGCGTGAACGAGCGCCGCGTGCCGACCCCGCTCGACGGCTCCGATCCGGGATGGGGGCCGCTTCGCCCTTGAACTTTCGCCAAGGGCGCGGAACAAGGTTTTTTTTCTGGAGATGTTATCATGGCTAGACTGACGACCACATTGCTGATGGCAACGGCATTGGTGGCAACCGCCGCCTGCTCGAAGAAGCATCCAGAAACGCTGCCGCCCCCGCCGGGACCGGCGCCGGAACAGACCCAGCCGACCGGCCCGCAAGGCCCCGTCGGCGATACGGTGATCCCCGGCTCGTCGGCGGATTTCAAGCGTTCGGTGACCAGCGACACGGTTCATTTCGGGCTCGACATGTCCGATATCGACGATCAGGCCCGCGCGATCCTCGATACGCAGGTGCAGTGGCTCACCCGTTATCCCAACGTGCGCGTCACGGTGGAGGGCCATTGCGACGAGCGCGGCACCCGCGAATATAACCTCGCGCTCGGCGAGCGCCGCGCCAATGCGGCGAAGAACTATCTCGCCAGCCGTGGCGTCGATGCCTCGCGCATCACCACGATCAGCTATGGTAAGGAGCGCCCGATCGCGCTCGGCTCCGACGAGGCGGCCTGGGCGCAGAACCGTCGCGCCGTGACGGTGGTGCTCGGCCAGTAAGGCAGGCCGGGGCCGGCGGCGGGGAAATCGCCGCCGGCCCCGATTGCACCGCGCCACATGACCGGCGCGATTGCATCGCGCGCGCCGATGCGGAATGCTCGCTCCCGACAAGATCGGGGAGGCGGCATGAAGGCGATTTTCATCACTGGCGGCGCATCGGGCATCGGCCGCGCGGTGGCGATCCTGTTCGCCGCGCGCGGCTGGCGGGTCGGGCTGGCGGATATCGACGCGACCGGGCTTTCCGCCACCGCCGCGATGCTGCCGGCGGACCGCACCTCCACCCATATCCTCGACGTGCGTGACATGACGGCGTGGGAGGAAGCGCTCGCCGCCTTCACCGCGACGACCGGCGGGAAACTCGACGTGTTGTTCAACAACGCGGGCATCGGCCAGGGCGGCCCGTTCGGAAACATCGACCGCGCCGCGCTCGATCGCGTGATCGACATCAATTTCCGTGGCGTCTCTTATGGCGCGCGCGCCGCTTATCCCTATCTCAAGGCGACGGCGGGATCGTGCCTGCTCAACACCGCCTCGGCCTCGGCGATCTACGGCTCACCCGGCCTGTCGCTCTATTCCGCGACCAAATTCGCGGTGCGCGGGCTGACCGAGGCGCTGGACGGCGAATGGGCGGCAGACGGCATCCGGGTGCGCGATCTGATGCCTGCGTTCATCGACACCGCGATCCTCGATGCCGGGATCGCGGGCACCAACCATACCGCGCGCGACGCGGTGATCGCGGGCGGCTATGAGTTCACGCCGGTGGAAACGGTGGCGCAGGCTGCATGGGATGCGGTGCACGGCGATCGCCTTCACACCGTGATCGGCAAGACGGGGCACCGGCTCGCCTTCGCGGCGCGCTGGATGCCGGGGCGGCTGCGCCGGATGATGCGCGCGGGGGCGCTGGGCCGTGGCTGAGTTCCCGCGTCCGCGCGGCAACGCGCGTGAGCGTATATCGCGGCACCGGCCCGCTCCCCCACCCTGCCTCCCACAGCATATCCTTGATGGGTGGCCGGGCGGGGGAGCGGGCCGGTGCCGGATTCGCGAACGGGCTCTCAGCCGTCGAGGATCGAATCGATCGCCTCGGCCAGTTCCACGTCGCGCGTCGAAAGCCCGCCGGCGTCATGCGTGGTGAGCAATATCTCCACCCGGTTCCACACATTGGTCCATTCCGGATGGTGATCCATCTTCTCCGCGATCAGCGCCACCTGCGTCATGAAGCCGAACGCCTCGGCGAAATCGGTGAAGACGATCGAGCGGGTGATCGCGTCGCGCGCCTCGTCGTAATCCCAGTCCGACAGGCCATCGAGCGCGTCCGCCCGCTCCGCCTCGCTCAGCGCCTCGATCATCATGCCCTCCTTGCCGCTCATGGCACGGCACGGGTATGGCGATCGCGATGAAGGGGCAAGAGGTGATGGGCGCGGCGCCATCGGCGGACGCGATCGAGGCACAGGCGCGAGCGGTGATCGCGCGCCTGCCCGCGCAGTTCCGCGTGCATCTCGGCGATATCGTGCTCGCCGTGGAGGAATATGCCGACGAGGAGACGCTGGCGGCGATGGGGATCGAGCACCCGCTCGATCTCACCGGCCTCTATCATGGCCGCCCGCTGGGCGAGAAATCGTCACTCGATTCGGGCGCGTTGCCCGATCGCATCTTCCTCTATCGGCAGGCGATCCTCGCCGAATGGTGCGAAACCGGGGTGCGGCTCGACGATCTGGTCGCGCATGTGACGATCCACGAGATCGGGCATCATTTCGGCCTATCCGACGATGATATGCACGCGCTGGAAGACGCGGTGACGGATTGAGCGCGCGGCTCGCGTTCGATGGCGTCGCCTGCGCGCGGCGCGGACGGACATTGTTCGAAAATCTGTCGTTCGCGCTCGAAGCGGGTGAGGCGCTGATCGTGACCGGGGCGAACGGCGTCGGCAAATCGAGCCTGATCCGCGTCGCCGCGGGGCTGCTCGCGCCCGCCGCGGGCGCCGTTGCCCATGATGGCGCGCGCGCGCTGCTCGCCGAGGCGGCGGCGCTGGATGCGGAGCGCGATGTTGCCGCCGCGCTGACCTTCTGGGCGCGGCTCGACGAGCGGCCAGCACCCGAAACGCGCGTTGCCGCCGCGCTCGACACGCTCGATCTGGCGGCGCTGGCCGATGTGCCGGTGCGCCTGCTCTCCACCGGGCAGCGCCGCCGGGTCGGCTTCGCGCGGGTGCTGGCGAGCGAGGCCCCGATCTGGCTGCTCGACGAACCCGCCAACGGCCTGGACCATGCCGCCGTCAACCGGCTGGAAAGCGCGATCGCCGCGCACCGCGCGCGCGGCGGCATCGCGCTGGTCGCGACCCACCAGCCGCTCGCACTGGCGGACACGCGGGAGCTGAGGCTGTGATCGCGCTCATCCTGCGCGATCTGCGCCGCGCTTATGCCTCGGGCGGCGCGACACTGATCGTCGCCTTCTTCCTGCTGGTGGCGATCCTGTTCCCGTTCGCGGTGGGGCCGGATCAGAAACTGCTCGCGCGGATCGGCGGCGGGGTGATCTGGGCGGCGGCATTGCTAGCGGCGCTGCTGCCGGTGGAGCGGCTGATCGGGCCGGACCTTGATTCGGGGGCGATCGACCAGTTCGCGATGCGCGGGCTATCCCCCGCCACGATCGCCGCCGCCAAGATCGCCGCGCACTGGCTCGCCTTCGCGCCGCCGCTGATGATGGCGACAATTGCCGCCGCCGGGCTGCTCGACCTGTCGGGTGACAATCTGCTGCGCGTCGAGATCGGGCTGGCGCTCGGCACGCCCGGCCTCGCCGCGCTGGCGGTGGCAACCGCCGCGCTGGTCGCCGGGCTGCGCGGCGCGGGGGCGATCGCGGGGCTTGTCATGCTGCCGCTCGCCATTCCGCTGCTGATCTTCGGCGCGGGCGCGATCGAGGGTGGCACCGGCGGGCTGAAGCTGCTCGCGGCGACCAGCCTGCTGCTCGTTGCGGGCGCACCGTTCATCGCGGGTGCCGCGATTCGCGCCGGGATGGAATGAGCGCGGGCGTCGATCTGGCGCCGATCGCATTCGCCACGGGCGCGGGCTTCGTCGGCGGGGCGATGAACGCGCTGGCCGGCGGCGGCACCTTCGCCACCCTGCCCGCGCTCCTCGCGCTCGGGCTGCCCGCCAATATCGCCAACGCCACGTCGAACGTCGCGCTGATGCCCGGCGCGGCGACCAGCGCCTGGGCGATGCGTGATGAACTAAGGCCGCTCGGCGATGTCAGCATCCGCACATTGGCCGCGATCATGGCCGTCGCCGGATTTGCCGGCAGCGTGCTGCTGGTGCTGACGCCGAGCCGGGCGTTCGATCTCATCATCCCCTGGCTGCTGCTCTATGCCTTCGCCGTGCTGGCTTGGGGCGGCAACGCCGCCGCGTGGCTGCACGCACGCGCGTCGATCGGCCCGCGCACGCTGATGGCGGTGCAGGCGCTGCTCGGCATCTATGGCGGCTATTTCGGCGGCGGCGTGGGGCTGATGATGATGGCAACCTATGGCCTGCTGGCCGGCCATTCGCCGCGTGAGATGTTCGCACCGCGCACGCTGATGCTCGCCACCGCAAACGCGGCGGCGGCGATCGTGTTCATCGGCACCGGCATGGTCGCCTGGGCGGCGTGCGTGCCGATGCTGGCCGGCTCGATCATCGGCGGCTGGATCGGCGCACATGTCGGCAGACGGCTGCCCCATGGCGCGATCCGCGCATGGACGCTGCTGGTGACGGGCGCCACGACGATCGTGTTTTTCTGGCGCGCCTATCACTGACGGCGTATCGTGACGCGCGATGGCCGATCCTGCCCCGCCCGGCACGCGCCTCTATCGCCACCGCCTCGCGACGCGGCTGTGGCACTGGATCAACGCGATCGCTGTCTTCATCCTGATCGGCAGCGGGCTGGGCATTTCGAACGCGCATCCCCGGCTTTACTGGGGTCGATATGGCGCGAATTTCGATCACGCCTGGGCGACGCTGCCGCACTTTCCCGCCTGGCTGACGATCCCGGCGAATTACAACCTCGCCATGTCGCGGCGCTGGCATCTGTTCTTCGCGCTGGTGCTCGCCTTCGGCCTCTTGGCCTATATGATCGCAAGCCTGCTCAATCGCCATTTCCAGCGTGACCTGCGGGTGCGCGCGGGCGATGTCGCGATGCGCCATCTGCGTGCGGACGTGGCCGCGCATCTTGCCTTGCGCTTCCACGATCCCGCGCGACCGGGCGCGTATAACGTGCTGCAAAAGCTTAGTTATGTCGCGGTGATCTTCATCCTGCTGCCGCTTATCGTCCTCACCGGGCTGACGCTCTCTCCCGGCATGGATACGGCATGGCCGTGGCTGCTCGATCTGTTCGGCGGGCGGCAATCGGCCCGCTCGCTGCACTTCATCACGATGGCGGCGATCTCGGGCTTCATCGTGATACACCTCACGCTCGTCATCCTCGCCGGCGCATGGAACGAGGTGCGCTCGATGCTCAGTGGCTGGTGGCGGGTGCCCGAATGACGCTGATAACCCGCCGCGGCCTGATCCTTGGCGCGCCCGCGCTGCTCGCGGGATGCGATCGGGTGGCGCAAATCCCCGCGGCGCGCGCGATCCTGTTCAAGGGCGAGGACATGCATCGCGGGCTGCAACGCGCGCTGACCGATCGCGCCGCGCTCGCGCCCGAATTTCGCCCCGATCAACGCTCGCCCTTCTTCCGCCCCAACGGCACGCGCGATCCGGGGACGCCGGAATATGCAGCACTCGCCGCCGGGCGCTTCGCCGACTGGCGGTTGCAGGTCGGCGGGCTGGTCTCGCGCCCGCTGGCGCTGTCTCTCGCCGATCTCACGCAATTCCCCAATCGCGCGCAGATCACCCGCCACGATTGCGTGGAAGGGTGGAGCGCGATCGCCAAATGGCAGGGGCCGATGCTGGGCAGCGTGCTGAAGGCCGCCGGCCTGCGCGATGCGGCGCGCTATATCGTCTTCACCTGCGCGGATCTTTTCGGCGGCGAGCATTATTACGAGTCGATCGACCTGATCGACGCCTTCCACCCGCAGACGATCCTCGCCTGGGCGCTGAATGACCGGATGCTGCCGGTGATGAACGGCGCGCCGTGCCGGCTGCGTGTCGAGCGCCAGCTTGGCTATAAGCACGCGAAATATCTGATGCGGATCAACGCGGTGGCCGATCTGGCCGGAACCGGGCGCGGGCGCGGCGGTTATTGGGAAGATAATGTCGATTACGACTGGTACGCCGGCATCTGATTGTTAGTCTGCCCTTATGTCCTTCATAGATATGTTCCTGTCGCGCTCGGTGAAGCGCGGTCGCCTCACCCTCCTCCGCCCCGGCACGAAGCCCGCATCGTTCGGCACCCCTGAGCCGGGCTTCCCCGATGTGACGATCCGCTTCGCCGACAAGCGCGTCGCGCTGGCGATCGCGCGCAACCCGGCGCTTGGCGCGGGCGAATGCTACATGGACGGGCGGCTGATCGTCGAACAGGGCGACATCCGCGATCTCGTCGAACTGCTGACGATCAACGACAAATGGGAAGCGGGGCAGGATTTTCTCGATCCGAGCCGGTTCGCGCGCGCGATCGGCGCGGTGAAGCATCGGCTCGACCGGATCAACATGGAGCGGCGATCGAAGAAGAACGTCGCGCATCATTACGATCTGTCGGGGCGGCTGTACGATCTGTTTCTCGATCGCGACAAGCAATATAGCTGCGCCTATTTCACCGATCCGGCCAATTCGCTGGAGCAGGCGCAGAGCGACAAGCTCGCGCACATCGCCGCCAAGCTGGCGCTCGGGCCGGGGATGCGCGTGCTCGATATCGGCTGCGGCTGGGGCGGGATGGCGCTGTATCTCAACCGTCATTTCGGGGTGGAGGTGCTGGGCGTCACCTTGTCCGAGGAACAGCTCAAGGTGGCGCGCGAGCGGGCCGAGGCGGCGGGCGTCGCGGACAAGGTGCGCTTCGAACTGCTCGATTACCGCCACGTGACCGGCAGCTTCGACCGGATCGTCTCGGTCGGCATGTTCGAGCATGTCGGCCCGCCGCAATACCGCACCTTCTTCAAGAAATGCCGCGATCTGCTGACCGACGACGGGGTGATGCTGATGCATTGCATCGGCCGCATGGGGGAGCCGGGCGTCACCGATGATTGGACGGCGAAATACATCTTCCCGGGCGGCTATAACCCGGCGCTGTCGGAGATCGTCCGCGCTTACGAGGGATTGCGCCTGTTCCCGACCGATATCGAGGTGCTGCGGGTGCATTATTCGTGGACGCTCAACAATTGGTATGATCGCACCGTCGCCGCGAAGGATGAGATCGTCGCGCTCTACGACGAGAGATTCTATCGCATGTGGACCTTCTACCTCGCGGGCGCGGGCGCGGCGTTCCGGCATGGCGGGCTTTGCAATTATCAGGTGCAGCTCACCAAGAGCCGGCTGGCCGTCCCGGTGCTGCGCGATTACATGATCGAGGGCGAACGGACCTTGCGCGAATCCGCTTAGTCGGCATAGGGCGCGCCCTATGAACGAGAAGATCACCCCCCCGGCCGGCGACGCCGGGATCAACCGTGTCGTGCTGGCCTATTCGGGCGGGCTTGACACCAGCGTCATCCTGAAATGGCTTCAGCAGACCTATAATTGCGAAGTCGTCACCTTCACCGCCGATCTCGGCCAGGGCGAGGAACTGGAGCCGGCGCGCCGCAAGGCGCTGGACGCCGGGGTGAAGCCGGAACATATCTTCATCGACGATCTCCGCGAGGAATTCGTCAAGGATTATGTCTTCCCGATGATGCGCGCCAACGCGCTCTACGAGGGGCTGTACCTGCTCGGCACCTCGATCGCGCGGCCGCTGATCGCCAAGCGCCAGATCGAGATCGCGCGCGCGGTCGGCGCCGATGCGGTGAGCCATGGCGCCACCGGCAAGGGCAACGATCAGGTCCGCTTCGAGCTGGGCTATTACGCGCTCGCGCCCGATATCAAAGTGATCGCGCCGTGGCGCGAATGGGATCTCACCAGCCGCACGAAGCTGATCGAATTCGCCGAAGCGCACCAGATCGCGGTCGCCAAGGACAAGCGCGGCGAAGCGCCCTTTTCCACCGACGCGAACCTGCTGCACACCTCGTCCGAAGGCAAGGTGCTCGAAGACCCGTGGCAGGAGGTGCCGGATTACGTCTATTCGCGCACCGTCAACCCGGAGGACGCGCCGGACCAGCCGGAATATATCACGATTGATTTCGAGCGTGGCGACGGCGTGGCGCTGAACGGCGAGGCATGTTCGCCCGCGACGCTGCTGACCAAGCTCAACGAGCTTGGCCGCAAGCACGGCATCGGGCGGCTCGATCTGGTCGAGAACCGCTTCGTCGGGATGAAGTCGCGCGGCATGTATGAAACGCCGGGCGGCACGATCTATCACCTCGCGCATCGCGGAATCGAGCAACTGACGCTCGATCGCGGCGCGG
Organism: uncultured Sphingomonas sp.; assembly: GCF_937871615.1. Taxonomy (GTDB): domain Bacteria; phylum Pseudomonadota; class Alphaproteobacteria; order Sphingomonadales; family Sphingomonadaceae; genus Sphingomonas. Next base: position 147,135 of record NZ_CALMPA010000071.1, read on the forward strand.
CGCACCTGAAGGACGAGCTGGCGGTGCGCTACGCCGAGCTGGTCTATAACGGCTTCTGGTTCTCGCCCGAACGCGAGATGCTCCAGGCGGCGGTCGATTACAGCCAGGAAAAGGTGGCGGGCACCGTGCGGCTGAAGCTCTACAAGGGCTCGGTGATTGTCGTCGGTCGCAAGTCGCCCAACTCGCTCTACAGCGAGAAGGTGGTGACGTTCGAGGACGATCAGGGCGCCTATGACCAGCGCGACGCGGCTGGCTTCATCAAATTGAACGCGCTGCGGCTGCGCCTGCTGGGCCGCCGCGACGGCTGATCCGCCCTTCCCCGTGCCCCGGCCACCGCGCCGGCGCACGGGGGCTTGAGGCAAGGGGGCAGATCGCCCCCGCCATTCGACAGGAAGCCGGATAATCGCCCGCGCCCCCGAACCGGGCCCGCGAATGCAGCCTTGTCTCCGGCACTTCTGGCGCACGCCTGCCGCGCGTGGCGCCGCAAAACGCGTGTCGTTCGCCCTTGCCGAGCCGAAGTCACGGCCAGTAAAGACGGTGATATGGAAAATCCGGGGGCAAGATTGCGCTGGTGGCAGACGCGCTGGTTCGTGATCGCGGCGACGCTGCTGACGATCGTGCCGCTGCTATGGCCGACGATCCCGCCGCTGGTGGACCTGCCGGGGCATATGGGGCGCTATCGCGTCCAGCTCTCGCTCGAAATCGCGCCATGGCTCAGCCAATGGTATAATTTCAAATGGTCGCTGATCGGCAATCTCGGCATCGATCTGCTCATCATTCCCTTCGCCAAGCTGTTCGGGCTGGAGCTTGGCGTGAAGCTGATCGTGATGACGATTCCCGCGCTCACCGTCGCGGGGCTGTTGTGGATCGCGCGCGAGGTGCATGGCCGCATCCCGCCCACCGCGCTGTTCGCGCTGCCGCTGGCTTATTGTTACCCTTTCCAGTTCGGCTTCGTGAATTTCGCGCTGTCGATGGCGCTTGCCCTGTGCCTGTTCGCGCTGTGGCTGCGGCTGGCGAGGCTGGGGCGCTTCCGGTTGCGCGTGGCGATCTTCGTGCCGGCATCGTGCCTGTTGTGGCTGTGCCACACCTTCGGCTGGGGCGTGCTGGGCGTGCTCGCCTTCTCCGCCGAGATGGTTCGCGAGCACGATCGGCGCAAGGATGCCGGATCGGGCCATTGGGTGGCGAGCTGGTTCCGCGCCGGCATCGCCTGCGTGCCGCTCGCCCTGCCCATGCTGCTGATGATCTTCTGGCGGACGGGCGATCACGTCACCGGCCAGACGACCGACTGGTTCGACTGGCAGGCGAAATCGGCCTGGCTGCTGATGGTGCTGCGCGATCGCTGGGAATGGTGGGATATCACCGGCGTCGCGATACTCTATATCATCCTGCTCAAGGGATTGCGCGATCCGGCGATCGAATATTCGCGCAACCTGGGGCTTTCGGCATTGTTCCTCGCGGCGGTCTATCTGCTGCTGCCGCGGATCGTGTTCGGCTCGGCCTATGCCGACATGCGGCTCGCGCCGTTCGTGATCGCGATCGCGGTGATCGCGATCCGCCCGCGCGCGAACATCACGATGCGCCATGCCGGCACGCTGGCCGCGCTGGGGCTTGTCTTCTTCCTTGCGCGGACCACGGGCACCACGATCAGCTATGCGATGTTCGCGCGCGATTATCGCACCGAACTCGCCGCGCTCGACAAATTGCCGATCGGCGCGCGGGTGGTGAGCTTCGTCGGCTATAGCTGCGACAACAAATGGACCATGTCGCGGCTGGAACACCTGCCCGCGCTCGCGCTGGAGCGGCGGCTTGCCTATACCAACGATCAATGGTCGATGGCAGGGGCGCAATTGCTCACCGCGCGCTATTTCGCCGCCGGCGGCTTCGCGCACGATCCGTCGCAGATCGTCACCGCGCGCTGGTGTATGCGCGAATGGTGGCGCCCGGTCGGCTTTTCGATGGCGCGCTTCCCGCGCGGGGCATTCGATTACGTCTGGCTGATCCGCACGCCGAAGTTCGATCCACGCTACGCGAGCGACCTGGTACCGGTCTGGCGATCCCCGGACGGGACGAGCGCGCTGCTCAAGGTCGATCACACCAAGCCGCCGCCGCAGATCGAGGATAGCGAATTGATCCCCGCGCCGCTGCTCGAACTGCGCGAACGGTTGCGCCGCAAGCGCGCGGCGGAAGCGGCGGCTGCGGCGGCAGAGGCCGCGAACGCGACCGCTAACCCCTCCTGAACGGGGTAAGCTGCTCAAGGAACGCGCGATCCTCCTCGATCGCGGCACGCTCCCGCGTCAGGAAATCGGCCACCGCGCGGCGGAAGCCCGCATCGGGCAGATAATGGGCGGACCATGTCGGCACCGGCACATAACCGCGCGCGAGCTTGTGCTCTCCCTGCGCTCCCGCTTCCACCGAAGACAGGCCACGCGCGATCGCGGCGTCGATCGCCTGATAATAACATAGCTCGAAATGGAGGAACGGCACCGCCTCCACACAGCCCCAATAGCGGCCATAGAGCGCATCACCGCCGATAAGGTTGAGCGCGCCCGCGATCGGGCGGCCATCGCGCTCGGCGAGGATCAGCAGCACCTTGTCGCCCATCCGCTCGCCAAGCAGTGGGAAGAAGGAATGCGTGAGATACGGTCGCCCCCATTTGCGGCTGCCGGTATCCTGATAGAATTGCCAGAACGCATCCCATTCGCGCGGGCCGATCTCGGCGCCCGCGAGATGACGGATTGTCAGCCCCTCCACGGCGCCCGCGCGTTCCTTGCGGATCGCCTTGCGCTTGCGGCTGGAAAGCTGCGCGAGGAAATCGTCGAACGTGCGATAGCCGTTGTTGCGCCAGTGATATTGCGTGCCCTGCCGGATCAGCCAGCCCGCCGCCTCGAACAACGGCACCTGATCGGGCGCGATGAACGTGGCGTGCGCGGAGGAAAGCTGGTGCCTGTCTGTCACCGTCTCCAGCGCCGCGATCAGCGCGGGCGCGACCACCGAATCGCGCAGCAACAGGCGCGGCCCCGGCACCGGCGTGACCGGCACGGCGATCTGGAGCTTGGGATAATAAGCGCCCCCCGCCCGCTCCCACGCATCGGCCCAGGCATGATCGAAGACATATTCGCCCTGGCTGTGGCTCTTGGCATAGCTCGGCGCGATTCCCGCCGGGCGGCCATCGGCGCCGTCGACGATCACCGGCAGCGGCTGCCACCCGCTGCGCCCGCCGACGCTGCCCGAATCCTCCAGCGCGGAAAGAAACGCGTGGCTGACGAAGGGATTATCCGTGCCGGCGCAGGCATCCCAATCGGCGGCGGGGATCGCGCAAACCCCCTCCACCATCCGCGCCGAAATGCCGCTCATCCGATGCACCGCGCTCGGGCGACATGCCGGAACGCGCCTCGCGCGCCCGGCACACAACGAAATGTCGCGGGAAGTGCCATCGACACTAACGTAAGGCGCGCGCGCCGCCGCTCAAGCCGCGATCACAGCGGCTCGCCGACCTCCACGATCGCATCGACCTCCACCGCCGCGCCGAGCGGCAGCACCGGCACGCCAACCGCCGAGCGGGCATGTTTGCCGGCATCGCCGAACAGCGTGACCATCAGTTCGCTCGCGCCATTGGCGACCTTGGGCTGATCGGTGAAATCGCCGTGCGAATTGACGAACACGCCAAGCTTCACGATCCGCTTCACGCGGGCGAGATCGCCGAGCGCGGCCTTCACCTGCGCGATCAACATCAGCGCACAGCGCCGCGCGGCATCCTGCCCTTCCTCGACACTGACATTCTCGCCCAGCCGCCCGGTCATCAGCTTGCCGTCCCTGAACGGAAGCTGCCCGGAAACGTGGAGGAGATTGCCCGCGAGCACAGTGGGGACATAGGCCGCGACAGGCGCAGCGGCCTCGGGCAGCGACAGGCCAAGCTCGGCCAGCTTGCGATCGATAAGTTCGGTCATGCGCCAAGCTTCAACACCCGCGCGCCGCCCCGGTCAATCCTCCGCATAACGGCCAGCGGCGAAACGCGCCGCGATCCAGCCCTGCGCCTCACGCCAATCGTCGATTCGCGCGTGAGCCTGTGCCGCGGTGGGGACACCGGGGGCAAGCGCCGGTTCGGATACCATGTGCAACCGGTGGACGCGCGGCGCGTGTTCGGCGACCGAGGCGTGATGATGCGGCAGATCGTCGACGAACACGGTGACGGGATCACCATGCTCCGCCACCAGCCGCGCGACCGGGCCGCCCTTCCCGCCCTGATTGCATTCGACGCGATGCGCGATGCCGAACGCGGCGAGCTGCTCGATCCGCGGGCCACGGCAATCGTCGGCGAGATTGGTGAGGATCACGATATCCGCCTGTTCGGCCAGCGCCGCCAGCGCCTCACGCGCGTGGGGCACGAGCGTCTGGCGGTGCATCTGCGACGGGAAGAAGCCGCCGAGGAAGCCCATCATCTCCTCGCGGCTCGGCGGCTCGCCGGTGGCGCGATGGCGCATGTTGCGGCCCAGTTCCCACGATCGCGGATCGAATTCGATATCGTGCGCCTCGCCCAGCCACACGCCGAAATGGCGCACCATATGCAGCAGCACCTCGTCGCAATCACAGATCAGCAGCGGGCGCGTCATGCCGCCTCCAGCGCGCGACGCACCGCCACCAGCCGTTCGGGCGTGACGCCGATCGCGGCGGCGCAGGCGATCAGATCCGGCTCATGCCCCTCAAGGAACGCGAGGCAGGCGCCCAACACCACGGGATCGCCGATTCGCGCGCGCAAATCCTCCGGTGAAAGGCCGGTCAGCGCGATCAGCCGCTCGGCGCGGCGCGGCTCCTCCAGCGTCCACACCAGCGCGTGGAGCGCAAGCGCCTGAATATCCGTGTTTGTGTCTGCCTCTCGCATTGCCTATCTTGCGGAATAATTGGGGGATGTCTGGCGTGACAAAAAGGGTGCTCGTTGTCGAGGACAACGAACTCAATCTGAAACTGTTCTGCGATCTGTTGCGTGCGCACGAATATGCGGCGGAGCCGGTGCGCGACGGGCGCGAGGCGCTGGAGCGCGCGCGGACGTTCGAGCCGGACCTGATCGTGATGGATATCCAGATGCCCTATGTCACCGGGCATGAGCTGATCGTGGAGCTGAAGGCCGACGCGGGGCTGCGCGAGATTCCGGTGATGGCCGTCACCGCTTATGCCGGGCGGGAGGACGAGGAACGGATTCGCGCCGCCGGGGCCGCGGCCTATGTGTCCAAGCCGATCAGCCTTGCGCGCTTCATGGATACGGTGGGCGCGCTGGTTTGATGATGCACGAAAAGAGCCGCGGGCGCGTGCCTGCGGCTCCCGATGCCGACCGAAGCCGAAAGGGACGCGGGCGGCGCGTTCACGCCGCCGGCAGCGTCACTTGATCTTGGCTTCCTTGAACTCGACATGCTTGCGCACGACGGGATCATATTTGTTGAACGACAGCTTCTCGGTCTTGGTGCGCGGATTCTTCTTCGTGACATAGAAGAAGCCGGTGTCTGCCGAGCTGACGAGCTTGATCTTTACGGTGGTCGGCTTGGCCATGACCAATTCCTGTGTTTGCGAAACTGAAAAAGAGCGACGTGCAGATGCGCGCCACTGACAGGGCTGGGCGAATGACCCATGCGGCGCGACATGTCAAGCGCCGCGGGCGGTTAACGCGGCCTTTACCCGCCGGGCGCATCCTTTTGCGCACAGGGGAGGAACGGCCATGCCGGAGGAAGATTGCGCGGAAATCCGCACCCAACTGACGCAACGCATCATCGCGATCGGGCAGCGGCGCGGCACGGCGGGAATCGCGCAGGAGATCGACGCGATCCGCCGCATCGCGCACCGCAACGGGATGTTGCCGACGGTGACGGTCGCGCATCTGCTCGAATCGGCGCTGGCGCGCGGCGAATGTGGCGCCTTGGTGCGTGACTGGCTCGCCTTGCTGGGCGAAGCGGTGCACAGCGAGCGGCAGGATGACGCCACCTGCCATGCCTTTGCCGCCGCCTGTCAGGTGCGGTTCGCCTGAGTTCATATGGACGCGCTGATGGCCGGGCTGGTGCTGGGCGCGCTATGCCAGCTTGGCGACCGCACGCCATGGCTCGCGGCGATCCTGGGCGATCGTTTTCGTGCGCCGGGAGCGGTGATCGCCGCCGCCGCGCTCGCGCTCGCGGGGAATTACGCGCTGGGCGCGCTGGGCGGCATCCTGATCGCCCCGCTGCTCGCGCCCGAAGCGCGCGACATGCTGATGGCACTCGCGCTGGTGCTGGCCGGCATCGGCACGTCGTGGCGGGACAAGGCACCCGATCGGCTCGTCAACTGGCGGCTGGGTGCGATCCTGACCAGCACGCTGGGCCTCGGGATCATGGTGTTCGGCGATCGTATGCAGTTCATCGTCGCGGCACTCGCGGCCCGTTCCACACTGCCATGGCTGGCGGCGGTGGGCGCAACGCTTGGCGCGCTTGCCATAACAATGCCCGCGATACTGATCGGCGAGGCGCGCTGGATCGCGTTGCCGCGCCGCGCGTGCAGCCTCGCGACAGGCGGGTGCATGATCCTCGCCGGCATCTTCATCGGGCTACGGGCGATTGCTCTGATCTGATTTCTCGATGGAGCGAAACGCGGATCAGTCCGTTGTCGCAACAAACCAACCATGGAGGAATCCTCGTGCCGACCACCAATCCAAAGCTGAAAACGCCAAGCGATCTCGCGCGCAACGAAACGCGATCGGTGGCCGACGCGCTGAATTCGGCGCTGGCGGATTGCTTTGCACTCTATCTCAAGACGAAGAACTTCCACTGGCACGTCTCCGGCCCGCATTTCCGCGACTATCACCTGCTGATGGACGATCAGGCGACGCAGATTCTCGGCGTGACCGATGCGATCGCCGAGCGCGTGCGCAAGACCGGCAACACCACGCTGCGCTCGATCGGCGATGTCGCGCGGCATCAGACGATCAGCGACAACGATCAGCCGTTCGTCGGCCCGGAAGACATGCTGATCGAATTGCGCGACGACAATCTGAAGCTGGTCGAAAGTTTCCGCACGGTGAAGGAAGCCGCCGAGGAGGCGAAGGACAATGCCACCAGCGGCATCGTCGACGAATGGACCGATCAGGCCGAGGAGCGCGCCTGGTTCCTGTTCGAAGCCACCCGCAAGGGCTAGGGCCGACGCGACATTCAACCCATGCCGGCCTGCAAATGGCGGTTTCCCGCGCTTTTCGGTGCTCACGTACCTTTAGTACGCTGCGCTTGCGGGTCACGAGAAACCACCATTTTCGGCTCGACCTGACCTGAATGTCGATTGGCCCTAAGCGAAGCGCGGGCCGGGGGATCGCATCGCCCCGGCCCGCGCATCACCGCTCCCCCCCGCCGATCAGAAGGCGAAGCGAACCCCGCCGAATATCGAGCGCCCCTCCCCTGGAAAGAACACCGCGCGATTCACGCCGGGCTGGCGCGCATCGGTGATAGCGGCGAATTCGGCGGTATAGCGCTTGTCGAGCAGGTTGCGCGCGTCGACGAAGATCGTCGCCGCGCCGATCGCGAAGCCGCCACTCGCGTTGAGCAGCGCATAGGCCGGCGCCTTCATCGTGTTGGCATAATCGACCCACACCGATTTCATCCGCCAATCGACGAATGGCTCAAGAAACAGTCCATGCGCGCCATCGTAACGCAGCGCGACGCGATATTGATGCGCGGGCGCCACCGGCAGGCGATTGTTGCGATAGGCCGGATCACCGACGAAGCGGAAATCGGACCATGCGTAGGTCTGGCGCAGGCGGAAACCGGGCGCGAACCGCCAGTCGAGGCTCGCCTCCACCCCCTGATGCCGCGTTCGCCCCGCGTTGAACACCGTCGCAGGCAGGTTCGCGGCGGGGAGGAAGCTCAGCAACTCGCCATCCACCTCCGCGCGATAATAATCCACGTCCCAGGTGAAGGCCCCGGCGCGACCGCGCGTGCCGATCTCCGCCGTCCGGGCGCGTTGGGTGTCGAGCGGCACGAACAATGATCCGCTGGTGTTGGTCTGCGTCAGCGCGCCGAAATGCGGCGGTTCGACCGAGCGGGTGTAATTGGCATAAACCTGCGTCGCGCCATGTTCGAACAACAGCCCGATGCGCGGCGCGAACCAGTCATAGCTCCGCTCGTCGCGCCTGCCCGAAAGCCGATCGCGATAATCGCGTGTCGCCCGGCCCCATGATCCGCCCGCGACGACCGCGAGTTCGGGCAGCACGAACAATCGCGCTTCCGCGAACACGTCCAGCCCGCTGGCGAGTTGCCGCGCGGCCCCGATGCGCGGGCCATCCTGCCCGGCGAAATTGAGATGGATTTCCTGCCCCGTCCCGCCCTGCCGGTAATATACGCCGACGAACAGATCGGCCTTGTGCCCCGCGAACTCGCCAGTCACGTCGAAGCGACCGAACAGCCCCTGCGTGTCGGTCGCCTGATCTATCACGATCGCGATCGGGTGATGCAGGTCGGTCCGCGTCGCATAGGCGCCGCCCTCGAACACGACGTTATCGGATAGGCGCAACCGCGCCTGGAGCGTGATGCGCCCGACCGTCTGATCGCGCGCCTGCTTGCGCGCGATGACGCCATCGCCGGCGTAGCGCGGATTGTTCAGCGCGCCGGAAAGCGTCAGCGCGCCGGGCACTTGCTGCCGGATATCGGCGGCATAGCCGATCAGCCGGACTTCACTGTCTTCGCCGAAACTGTAGCCGAGGTTCAACGTGCCGCGCGTCGTGCCGGATCGTTCCTGCTGGCGATAGCCATCGGAACGATAGCTGTGGACCGCCGCATAATAATCGAACGCGCCAACCCGCCCGGCGCCCGCCGCCTGCGCGCGCCATGTTTCGAACGAACCACCCTCCGCCCGGAAGGTGAACGGGGTTTGCGCCGTCTTGCCGTTGGGGGTGATGAGGTTCACCGCGCCGCCAAGCTGCGCACCGCCGAAGCGCAGCGCGTTGCCGCCCTTGTACACTTCGATGAAGCGCGCGCCGAGCGGGTCGATCTTCTGGAAATCGGAAAAGCCATCCGCATCGGCGAACGGCACGCCATCCTGCGCCAGCAACACGCCGCGCTGGTGATAGCTCTGATCGAGCCCGGAGCCACGGATCGACAGCCGCGATTCATCGCCATAGCGTTTGTTCGCCAATACGCCCGGCACATCGCGCAACAGATCATAAAGCCCGGTGACGCTGCGCTCCTCATAGGTTTCGGCGGCGACCACCGCCACCGAACCCGGCGTCCGTGCGAGCCGGGCACGCGCTTGCGCGACGACCAGCGGATCGCCCTGCTGCGGCTGGGCGGTGACGATAACGTCGGGCTGGCCGCCCTCCACGTCGGCGGCGAATGCGGGCGTGGCAATAACGGTCGAGGCGAGCAACGCCGCCTGAATAGTACGGAACATGATAATCCCCTTTGCGGCACGCATCGCTGGCGCGCCGGATGTTCGCTGATGATCGAACGGGCGAGCACGGCACCGGGCACGCGTACCCCGTCAGGTCAGGCGATCAGGGGTGGTCCGCGTAAAGGAGGGCGCAGCCGGGCCGCCGCGCGCGGCGGCGCCGTCTCGGCAAGCAGCAGCGCGATCGCGAGGATGAACAGCAGCGCCTGCGCGAGCTGGATCGGATCCGCTCCACCGATCATCGGCAGCGCGAGATCGGCGAACGCACATGGGCTTTTCGCCTGATCTCCATCCTGGGCATCGTGATGATCGAGGCCGGGAATGGTGATCGCCATCATCGCCGGGCCGTACCCACTACAGACCGCGATCACGATGCGGCCATTATCGAGCGTCGGCATATAACCGGCGGGCACCAGCACGCGCACCAGCAATGCCGCCGCGACGATCAGCGCGGCGAGCGCGGGGCAGGTTCGCAAAAGGCGACGCAACGCGGCCATGGGAGGACGCGTTAACGAGGCGGGCGGCGGCTGTCACCCGCAATGTTCTTCCCCTTTGAACGAGGGCTTGCGGGGAGCAATCAAAGGCGATGGCCTCGATGAGACATCGCCCCACCCCTTTCCCCTCCCCTTGAAGGGGAGGGGGGGCTCGTTGTGGGCTATCTACCGCCCGAGCAGCACGCGCGCCTGCCCGGCGATCTGCGCGAGCATCGCCGCATTTGGCGCCGCCGCATGGCGCGCGCGATCGACCAGCGCCTTGAACTGGACGACGCGCGCACCGTTCGCGGTGAGCCATTCGTCGACCAGCTTGCCCGGATCGCTCTTGCCCGCGCGCCCGAGGAAATCGAGCCGCAGTTGCTGGAAATCGCGCGCCAGCCCTGCGATCAGCAGCCGTTCCCACGGATCGCTCGACGTGATGCGCGCAGCGTTGGTCTGCGCCCAATCCAGCCCAAGCGCCTGGCCGAGATTGGTGAAGGCGCGCGTGACCCTGGTTTCATCCAGCCCCAGCCGCTCGCTCAGATCGGCAAGGCCGACCGCGCCGTCCAGCTCGAACAGCCGCACGACCTTGGCGATCAGCGCCTCGGGCGCGCCCGCCGCGCGCAACGCCCCCGCAATCCGCGCGCTGTGCGCGCGCGCCTCGTCAAGCAACAGCTCGCCGGTATGCGCATCGAGATTGGCGACGCCCTTGCCGATCCGCTTCAGCACCGCTTCGGGCGCGGTGCCCGGCGCGGAAACGCGCAACAGGTCGGCGATCTGCGACCGGGTTGCTGCGGCCACTTCGTCGAACAAGGCGATGCGCGCGGCCTCCGGCATCGCGCCCGTCTCGATCTCCCGCCACAGCGCCGGCAGATCGAGCAGCCGCTCCGCCACAACGAACATCGCGGCGATATCGGAAAGCGCGGCGCCCTCCTCCTCCGCCAGCTCGAACGGGTGGAGCACGCCGATGCGGTTAATCATCCGGTTGGCGAGCTTGGTCGCGACGATCTCGCCGCGCAGCCGGTGTTCGTCAATCGCCTTGCCGAACTTCTCGCGCATCGCCTTCGGGAAAGCGGCGTGGAGATCGGGTTTGAGCGCCGCGTCGGTGGCGAGCGGCGCGTGTTCGATGGCGTCCTGCAACGCGAGCTTCGCGGTGGCGAGCAGCACGGCCAGTTCGGGCCGGGTCAGCCCGCGCCCCTCTACGCCACGCCGCAGCAGATCATCGTTGCTCGCCAGCCCCTCCACCTTGCGATCGAGCCGCCCGGCATCCTCGAACATCTCGATCACGCGGACGTAGCTCGGCAACCCGCTCGGGCCGTCGACCTCGGCGATCGAGAGCGCGAGCGTCTGAAGGCGATTATCCTCCAGCACGAGATGCGCGACATCGTCCGTCATCGCGACGAGCAGTTCGTTGCGATCCTCGAAGGCGAGGCGCTTCTCGATCATCTCGCGGTTCAGCGCGATCTTGATGTTCACCTCATTATCCGAGCAATCGACCCCGGCCGAATTGTCGATGAAATCGGTGTTAATGCGCCCGCCGCGCGAGGCGAAGGCGATGCGCGCCGCCTGCGTGACGCCGAGATTGGCGCCCTCGCCCACCGCGACCGCGCGGAGATCCTCCGCATCGACGCGCAGGCGATCATTGGCCGGATCGCCGACGGTGGCGTTATTCTCCCCCGCCGCCTTCAGATAGGTGCCGATCCCGCCGAACCAGATCAGATCGACCGGGCTTTTCAGGATCGCGGAGATGAGCGCCGCCGGCTCCATCTCGTCCGCCGCGATATCGAGCGCGGCCTTCACCTCGGGCGTCAGCCTGATCGACTTGGCGCTGCGCGGGTGCACGCCGCCGCCCGTGGAGATCAGCGCCTTGTCATAATCGTCCCAGCTCGAACGCGGCAGCGCGAACAGCCGCGCGCGCTCGTTCCAGCTCGTCGCGGGATCGGGATCGGGATCGAGGAAGATATGGCGATGATCGAACGCCGCGATGACCTTCAGCGCCTTGCTGAGCAGCATCCCGTTGCCGAACACATCGCCAGACATGTCACCGCAGCCGACGACGCGGATCGGCTGGGTCTGCACGTCAACGCCGCGTTCCGCGAAATGCCGCTGAACCGAAACCCACGCGCCACGCGCGGTGATGCCCATCGCCTTATGGTCATAACCCTGCGAACCGCCGCTGGCGAAGGCGTCGCCCAGCCAGAAATCGTGCTCAAGCGCGATCGCATTGGCAACGTCGCTGAATGTCGCGGTGCCCTTGTCGGCGGCAACGACGAAATAGGGATCATCGGCATCGTGAATCACCACGCCCTTGGGATGCACCACCTTGCCGGCGACGATATTGTCGGTGATCGACAGGAGGGTGCGGATGAAGATGCGATAGCTCTCCGTCCCTTCCGCCAGCCATGCGTCGCGATCGACCGCCGGGCTTGGAAGCTGCTTCGGGTAGAAGCCGCCCTTCGCGCCGCTCGGCACGATCACCGCGTTCTTCACGCGCTGCGCCTTCATCAGCCCGAGAATCTCGGTGCGGAAATCGTCGCGCCGATCAGACCAGCGCAGCCCGCCGCGCGCGACCGGGCTGGCGCGCAGGTGGATGCCCTCGACACGCGGCGAATAGACCCACACTTCACGCCACGGCAGCGGCGCCGGCAGGCCGGGGATGCGCGAACTGTCCAGCTTGAACGCCAGCGCCTCGCGGCCCGCGTCGGCGAAGGCGTTGGTGCGCAAGGTGGCGCCGATCACCGCGCGATAAGCACGCAGGATGCGATCATCGTCGATCGCCACCACTGCCTCCAGCCCGGCGTCGATCGCGGCCTCGATCGCCGCCGCGTCACCCGTCGCGCCCGGCTTGTGGCTGAGCGTGAACCGATCAATCAGCGCGCGCGTCACCCGCGGCGCGCGCGCCAGCGCATCGACCACGGTGGTGAGGCCATAGCTCACACCGGCCTGGCGCATGTAGCGGAACCACGCGCGCAGCAGCACCACGGCATCGGGCGCGAGGCCGACATCGAGGATCAGGCGGTTGAACTCGTCATTCTCCGCCTCGCCCTTCAGCACCGCCGCGACCGCGCCTTCCAGCACCTCCTTCGCCACGGCGTCGTCGGCGTCCTTGGCCTCCAGCGTGAAATCATGGACGTAGCTGTCGGCTTCCTCGCGCAGCCGCGTCGGCCATTCGCCGATCACGCGGAAACCGAAATTCTCCAGCACCGGCACCGCATCGGACAATGCCAGCGCGCCATTGGTCTTGTAGATCTTGAGCCGGCGTTCGCCCGCGTCTGTCGCCGGATAGAGGTTGACCTGGCGATCGCCAGCACCTTCCAGCTCGGCCAGCCGGGCGATGTCCTCGGCGGCATCCTCCGGCGTGCTCACCGTGCGATAGCTCATCGGGAAAGCCGCCGCCCAGCGCAGCGCGAGCCGCGCGGCGCGCTGCGAGGCCACGCGCTCGGCGAGCGCCACCTCCACATCGCGCACCCAGCCACGCACCATCTTTTCAAGCTGCGCGTCAAGCGCCTCCTCGTCGGGCAGGCCGCTCGCGCCGCGCAGATCGACCGTGTAGCGGATCAGCGCGGTGTTGCCGTCCTCCATCGCCACCGTCCAGTTGAGGATCGTGCCGCCGGCGGAATCCGCGATCATCTCCCCGATCGCGACGCGGCGCGCGGTGGTCAGCTCGTCGCGCGGCAGCCAGACGAAGCCGAACATCTGCCGCCCCAGCGGCGAGCGCACCAGCACCAGCTTCGGGCGCGGACGATCGGCGATGCTCATCGCGATCAGCGCCAGCCGCTCCAGCGATTCCGGATCGAACGCGATCACCAGATCGTGCGGCAGCGCGCCCATCGCGTGCGCCAGCGCCTTGCCGGTGTGCCCGGTGGGATCGAAACCGAATTTCGCCTCCATCTCCGCGAGCCGCTGGCGCAGCACCGGCACGGCGCGCGGCGGCGCGGCGAGCGCGGCGCTGGTCCACAAGCCCGCATGGATCGACAGGCCCGCATATTTGCCGCCCTCGATGATCGGCACGATGATGAGGTCGATCGGCACACGGCGATGGACCGGGGAGATCAGCGTGGATTTGAGCATCAGCGGCGCGTCGCCGCCTTTGGCGAGCCATTCGAGCGCCAGTTCAAGCGAGCGATCCGCGAGCAGCGGCACCTTGTGCCGGTTGCGCGCGATGCCCAGCGCATCGCCGGATACGCGCCCGTCGGCATACCAGCGCATATGCCCGATCAGCGTGAAATGCCGATCGAGGAACCAGCGCATCAGCGTCGCGCCCTCGCTCGATCCGCCGGTATCCTCGATCGCGCCGGCGTCGGCGGCGAGCGTCGCCTGCATCGCCCGCCAATCCGAAACCGCCGCGCGCACATCCGCCAGCGCGCCTTCGATATCGGACACCAGATCGCGACGCTCGCGCGCATCGGCGCGCTGCATCTCGATATAGATCATGGATTCGCGCGTGCCCTCGGCATCCGACACGCCCTGGATCACGCCATCCGCGCCACGCGCCACCGCGATCACCGGGTGGATGATGCGATCAATCGCGATATCGTGCGCACCGATCGCGCCCGCGATCGAATCGACCAGAAACGGCATGTCATCATTGACGATCGCCAGCCGCTGCCGCCGCGCGCCGGCATCGCCCGGAAGCTGCTCCAGCGCGATCGCGATCGTTCCGGGGGGCCGCCGCTCGGCGGTCGCGGCAAGGAAGGCGGCCGCCTCCGCTTGTTCGGCCGGGCCGAAGCCGTGAAGCTCCCCCGGAAGTGCGCGGTTGATAAGACGGGCGGCAAGCGCTTCCGAAAGCGCCTTGAGCGATGACCTGGTCATGGCATGAAGCTATGCGCCCACCCGCCGCGCCGCTCAAGACTTGTGACAATTGCGACAATTTGCGATGCTGGGGGAGCCGGGCTCCATATGGTTCGGGGCGATAAGCCCGTGTGAAAATGCCTTTTTTGGGCTCGATGCGTGGTTGCGGCAATTTTCGGATGACAATGCGATCACGCGGGCAGCGATCGTGCGCGGCGGCGGTCGTTCAGGCAACTCCGCAACCCGCGCCCGTGCCACCGCAACCACGGCATCGGGCGACAGGCACTCGTGCCGAATGTGGCACGATTGCATCGCTATCCGAAAAAGCGCCCGATCAGCCGCCCGCTGGCGACTCCCGATCGCTCAGCCGAGCGCCGCGAGCGCCCGCGTCGCGAGCCGCGTGTCGTTCGAAACCGCGCCCAGCACATCCAGTTCGCCGGTTCCGGTCGCCCGCGCGACCAGCACGACGATCTCGCCTTCCGACGCCCCCGTCTCGATCGAGACATGCGCGATCGCCACGCGATCGGTTTCGAGCGCCGAACGCACTGGCCGGGCCGGGCGGCGCAATGCGCGCTCGGCGGCGACAATGCCCTTCACGCCCGCCGGATAGCCGTCGATAAACGAAACCAGCCCGCCCATCGGCACGCCTTCACGGGCCGCGAAATTCAGCACGGCGGCGAATTCGGTGATGCGCGTCTTGTCGTAATCCGCGCCGAACACGAGCTTGACGAGCGGCGTCATCGGCGCGCGCGCCTGCTGTGTCAGCCCGGCGTCGGCAAGCAATTCGGCCAGTTCTTCAGCATCGTCAGCGGCGGCGAGCGCGAAATCATGCGCCCGGCCCAGTGCCCGATACAATGCCGAGCGGCTGCGCACATCGGACGCGCGCGCGGCGGCGGCGCTCTCCCGCGCGAGCGCGAGCCGATCGCCGAGCGAATGCGCCAGCGTCGCCTCGATCGCTTCGGCGGCCTCGACCAGCCGGCTCGGCCCGTCCGCCCACACCTCGGGAGCGGCGGATTGCTGGTCCGCCGTCGGCGTGGACGGCGCGGCCCGCATCGCCGCGGCAAGCTGCACATCGAGTTGCGCCTGCTCCTCGGCCCCGAGCACCTCCTTCCAGTTGATGACACCATAGATGTAATCAATCTGGTCGTCGCTGGACGAGAACGGCATCAGGATGCCGCGATAGAGCGTCTGATAACCCCGCGTGCCGACGAACTCCGCCTCGAATCCGATCGGCGCACGATTGGCGATGATCTGCAGGTAATGATCGGTGAGCCGAGACAGCAACGATCGCGCCGGCACGTCCGCGATGCGCGTGATGGCGTGATCGAGCGCGCATTCCTCACGCAGTGCGCGGCCAAGAAACTGTATCTCCGGATCCTCGATCCCGCGCGTGAAATCGAGCAACACGCTGTGCGCGCCGAAATCCGCGATTCCGGCAGGATCGAGATCCTCGATCGAGGGATAGGCCCGCCCTTTGAGCAACGACACCCAGTGATTGTAGGCGCGCACATGCATCCGGCGTTCGTCGTTGCCGATCGCGATCGTCGGCTCTCCCACCCCGCCATCGACCGGGTCGCCGTCATACGGTCGGCCATCATCAAAGCCGCGGGCGGTGTCCATAAAATCCCCTCGACGCTCAAGTCGGTATCGCCCGCGATTGTGCGCCCTCATGGTAAAGGACGCGTAAACATCACGCCGCTTGCAACCGCCGCCGCGTCCTGCTAGGCGCCGCGCCTCGACACGCCCAACCGGCGTGCCACGGGCCGCTTTAGCTCAGCTGGTAGAGCATCGCATTCGTAATGCGGGGGTCACAGGTTCGAGTCCTGTAAGCGGCACCACTCCCGGTCAAAGATGGGCACCGCCCCGACCGGCATAGCTTCATCCTTGACGAAGGCATGCTCCAAGGCAGCCTTCGAACCCGAAATCCGGATTTCGCTGCCGCTTAACGTCACTCTATCTATAATCAGCGAAACGTATGCGCGCCGGAAATCGGGGCTGCCGCCTCGCAGCTTTTCGCGCAGCGCAACACCGAAAGCGTCGATCATTTCAAGTGTGATCGTCCGCCTTGATATGTTGAGCTGACGCTCGAGGGAATCCACCTCGGTCGCTGCGGCTCGTTCGCGAGCGCGATTGGCTGCCAAGCGCTCGACGATCGCGGGATCCTTCGGCGAGAGAGCGCCTTGTTCGACGAGCAGAAGTAAGTTGCTGACCGCCTTTTGCGCCTCGGTCCGTGCTTGACGGGCGAGTGCGAGAGCTTTGCGCCGTCGCTCATCTGCCGCATCAGTGCGCTCGATCAATCCAGATAGAAGCTGCCGCAGGTGCACTGGATCAAGCAATCGGCGTTCGATCGCGCGCATGACGATATCATCCAACGCCTCGCTACGGATTGGCTGCAGATCACAGGCTTGAGCTGAACGATTTACGCGGTGCTGGCAGTTATAATATCGGTAGCGTCCGCCCTTGCCTGTGCGGACCGTCAGGCCTCCACCGCAACCCGGCTGCCCGCATTGAGCGATCTTCGCCGGCAGAAGAGTGACGCCGGTGACTACGCGTGGAGCAGTGTTACGAGGATTACGACTAGCACGCCGGCACTCGACCGCGGCAAACTGCTCCTCGGAAACAATCGCTGGGCATTCCACACGAATCCATTCGCTCTCAAGAAGTGGCTGACCGAGGTCGCAGGATTTACCGTCAAGATAGAAGCCGCGGTAGTGATCGCGCTTTAGAGCGGTTTTCGATCAGTCTGCATCGTAGCCGGCGTTAGCGAAATAGTTGGC